>NZ_VNIK02000002.1:0-212800 GCF_007785775.2 Flagellimonas hadalis | reverse complement strand
CCACAACTGTCAGGTTAAGTAGTGGCTAGTACAATTCAACAATTTGAAAAATCCATAAAAAAGGGGGGGCCTTGGATAAAGTCCACCCTTTTTCGTGTTTCTCGGAATCGAATAATACGTTGTCAGTGTTCTATTCTGGCCATCATCCTATTTTTTCGACCACCAGACTGTTCTCTTTTCCTTTTACGACAGCAGCCTTCACCAAACTTTTTCCTGAGCCCACATCCATCACTTCAATGGTATGGTCTTCTTTTTGGGCCAATAGGATGTTCTTGGTAATGGAAAACCCTTTCACTCTTGGCATGTCCAGAATGGTTTTTCTATTGCTGTTTTCCACATCAAGTTCACAAAGGCTGCTCATATCCGTATAGATGTAGGCCTTATTTTTTTCCATGTTCACAAAAAACTGGTCTTGCTTTTTATCCAAAACAAAGTGGTTCAACCTCTCACCGGTTTTGGCTTCATAGACGAACACATTTTTCTCTCCCTTTACGATTGCCTTATTGCCACAAGCCATCAAATCAACAGGTTCATAAGAGCCATCCCATTTTGCCTTTATGGAACCTGTTTTGATCTTGGAACCTTTAAAAACATACTTATTGAACCAAAATTTTTCTCCGACCCCTCCTCCAATATAACCCAATATCTCCAGTACCATACTTTTGTCCTCTAAAGAGAACATATCACTTGTGGAAGCATCAACCTGCATTTCCATGATTTCATGATCTTCCAATTCATCATCCCCGTCGAGCTTCAATCCATAATGCCCCGAGTCTTCATATCCCTCTTCCTTGAACAATTTTATATCCACCTCTATGATACCACCTTGGCCGGAAGTAAAAACTACCCTTTTGTCATCCAACCAGCCCAGCACCGGACCGCCGATGGTCAGATAGTAGAGCTCGCTCACCTCCCCACTTTCCAGGTTCCACAAAAATCCGCATTCCCCCTCACAACCCAAAGCAATATGTTTTTTGTCGGGCGATAGGGCGCCATTCTTTATCGTCAAGTATTCTGTTCTGAAATGTTTTAGTGTTTCGCCTGTGTGAATATCTATCAAAAAACACTCTGACCCCGAATTGACCACCGCCCACTCATCACTTACCAGAAAAGCCTTTTTCATATGTTGCGGTTGTTTTCCACCATTTTTGGATCGCTTTTGGTCACTCTCCAGTTCTATCACTTTGAATGTATCGCCAAAATCAGGATTGGCCCAGTTGTTTGGGAGGCCAAAACCAATATAACTTCCCGATGGGCTCACTCCCAACACCTTAAAGGTTTGGTCCAATTCAAACGCATTATCCAGATTGAATGTCTTTGGTTCCGGTTCATTGCCTGAAAAAACCATTCCCACATGTTTCTTCGCTTCCAGATCAAAACACAGGACTCCTGGTTTGTGAAATCTTGCGGACAGCCAAACCCTCTTGCCATTTTCTTCTATGCGTATGTTCGTAAGTCGTTTTGCAAAATTGTCACGTACTTCCCTATATTCTTCAGATCCTTGGTCTCCATCGATAAGGACAGGGTCCACATGGTCTTTGGGTATGGCATCGCAGGGAATGCTATATTGCCGTTCCCCAGTGCTCAACCGGAATACTTCAGCCGAAAGCTGGTAATCCCCATCTTCATTTTTTTGCAGTGGGTGATCGTCCAACCGGACCCCAATATCCAATGTAGTACTGATGTCTATGATCGGATCGGAGACCAAGTTCTCTGGGGTCAGTTGTCTGTACTTCAACGGAATGGTTTCAAAGGTCTGTTTTTCAAAATCAACGATGATCAATTGCTGCGTTGCCAACTGGATGTAGAATGCCGCCCTGTTTTCATCCAAGGCGATAGGTCTGCAGCCCCAATCGACAAATTCCGGCTCTATGCCATGCGTAGCCTCTTTTGGGGCATGGACCTTGTTCCCGGAACTGATATCGATTTTCACAAGCTCAACGCCATCATCAGTCACACTCCCCATATAAATGACCTTACCCTTTACATCCGAGTGGGCCAAAACGCAGGACATCTTTGACTTTCCCTTGCGGACGAGTTCCCCGGAAATCGAATGATAGGCCCATTTACCATCTTCATCGACAGAAATGACATGGCCATCCGAAGTAATGCGCAAATGGACAATGGCCTCTTCGTGACGATTGATGGTACAGATTGATTTTTCCGGTTTGCCTTTGGACTTTTTGCTGACCTCATGCAGGTCGATTCGTCCTTGTTTATGGCCTAAGGCCACGATGGTCTCGTCTGGCGAGTACGCGATTTGGATTGCATTCATTTGGTTAAGTTTTAAGGGTTTGGGTGTTCTCAGAAAATTGCTGAGATGATTAAATAAAATTCTAAGTTTTTTTGCGAGTTCTGCCTGAAAGGGAAATTCATACGGATCAATTTGCCCGCTACTGTTGTGAGGAACCACAATAGTTTCGTCTGACGAATGCGCAACTGGGATTGCATTCATTTGGTTAATTTTTAAGGATTTAGGTGCTGCCAAAATATTTAAGATCAAAACAGCACTATGGTTTTTTAACAAATTTTTAAGTTTTATGGAGGGCTTATACCTGTTCCGAAGAATAAATTATAGATGAGTGACACCCGTGAACAATCCTTGTCCAGTTTTTTTTGCACTCTTGTATAAATGGATTTAAAAAATAATCTACATTTAGCACATCGCATACACAACCTCATCGACATCTTATTGGACTGAATTTGAAAAGAGTCATACAACTCCTATGACCTCTGATAATTCTACTGGCCCAATAGGATAGCACAAAAGATTAGGGAAAGTCAATAACCTCAACGGCTTTCGTTCACTCATTCTTTAGAATTAACAAATTGATCGTGTAGATTCAGATCAAACCATTATGAACAATCCCAAACAAGAACAATTATGGACTTAAAAGAACAGTTTGCCCAAAAAATGTTGGATGAAAAATTAAGGTTCCTCCCTATTGAAGATGCCTATGAGCTATACAAGCAAGGAATCATCGTCCCATGCAATGATTATTATGTGCTACCTGAAAAAAGCGATTTTGACGAATGGGATGGCGAAGGGAGCGAAACGGATCATTACATAGACCAAATTCTGAGCGAGTACGATGGCGATTGGGAAAGTGCTCTGGAGGATACACTGGATATCGGGACTGCCGAGGAACTCAACGACGAAGATAGCCTTGAGCTTTTTCCGGCCCCAACATACGAAGAATTGACCAAATGATTTTTCACTTATCCCCATGTGATAAAAGAGACTTTGTATCTTAGCCGAATCCAGAAAAATAGGAAATGGCCAAGACGAAAACTGCTTTTTTTTGCCAAAACTGCGGCACCCAATATGCCAAATGGGTAGGCCAATGTTCCTCCTGCAAGGAATGGAACACCGTTGTGGAAGAGGTGGTACAGAAGGAAGAAAAAAGAAGTTGGAAAACGGACACGACCTCGGTCAAACAGGCCAGCAAACCCCTTCGCGTTTCTGAGATCACCCATGAGAAAGAGCTTCGATTGGACACATTGGATCAAGAGTTCAACCGCGTTCTGGGCGGGGGATTGGTCCCAGGCTCCCTTACTTTGTTGGGAGGAGAGCCTGGGATTGGAAAAAGCACCCTCTTGCTTCAGATTGCCCTAAAACTGCCTTATAAAACATTATATGTTTCGGGAGAGGAAAGCCAACGGCAGATCAAGATGCGGGCGGACCGGATTCTGCCCAGCAGTGACAATTGCTACATCCTCACCGAGACAAAGACCCAGAACATCTTTCAGCAGATTGCTGCCTTGGAACCCGATCTGGTGGTTATCGATTCCATACAGACCTTGCACACCGATTATATCGAATCCGCTGCCGGAAGCATTTCACAAATCCGTGAATGTGCCGCGGAACTCATCAAATTTGCCAAGGAAAGTCACACTCCCGTAATTTTGGTGGGCCACATCACCAAAGACGGGACCATAGCCGGCCCCAAAATTTTGGAACACATGGTAGATACAGTACTTCAGTTTGAAGGTGACCGTAATTATGTGTACCGCATTCTTCGTTCACTAAAAAACCGATTCGGCTCCACTGCCGAATTGGGTATTTACGAAATGCAGGGCAGTGGGCTCCGCGAAGTGAACAACCCATCCGAAGTATTGATCTCCAAAAATGAGGATGACCTCAGCGGTACTGCCATAGCCGCCACCGTCGAAGGCATGCGCCCTTTGCTGATTGAAATCCAAGCCTTGGTTAGTACTGCCGTTTATGGCACACCGCAGCGTTCCGCAACCGGGTTCAATGCCAAACGCTTGAACATGCTCTTGGCCGTTCTCGAGAAACGGGCAGGATTTAAATTGGCCGCCAAGGATGTCTTTTTGAACATCACCGGGGGCATTTCGGTGGATGATCCTGCCATCGACCTTGCCGTTATGGCCGCCATATTGTCGAGCAATGCGGACATCTCCATTGAAAAGGGCATCTGTTTTGCTGCGGAAGTGGGCCTCGCCGGGGAAATCCGTCCGGTACAGCGGGTGGACCAACGCATTTTGGAGGCTGAAAAACTGGGCTTCTCCACCATTTTTGTTTCCAAAAACAATAAAATCGGTCTGAAGAACACGGGCATCCAAATCCGCAAGGTTTCCAAAATCGAGGATGTGGTGCACTTCCTTTTTTAAGCTGCTTTTCTATATCCTTGCTTTTTAAAACCTATATTTAGGAAACCTTCCCTTGCACATGAAACGATTTTTACTTTTCCTGTGGGTTGCCGTATTGGCTTCCTGTTCCAATGAAAAAACAACATCTTCCGACAAAGACTATTTTACTACTTGGGAACATTATTTAGGTGATCCCGAACGCACCCACTACTCCAATCTCGACCAAATCGATACTGCCAACGTTGGTCAATTAAAATTGGCCTGGAGCTATAAAAGTGGTGGGCTTCATGAAGGAAGGACCACCCAAATCCAGACCAGCCCGTTGATGATCGGCAATGTGCTTTATGGGGTAAATGCCGCCATTGAACTCTTTGCCATTGATGCGGCTACGGGCAAGGAAATCTGGAAATTCAAACCCGTTACCAAAGACGAGTCGGGATTGGGCATGAACCGAGGGTTGAATTACTGGAAATCGAACGGCGATGGACCCAGCCGTATCTTTTTCAGTTCGGGACCTCGTCTCTACGCCATTGACATAGAAACAGGTAAACCGATTCTTTCCTTTGGAAATAATGGCAGTATCGACCTACGGGATGGCCTGGGCCGGGATCCCGAAAAACAATCCGTGGTTTCCAATACCCCTGGGGCCATTTTTGAAAATATATTGATCCAGGGCACCCGTGTTGGGGAAGGACCTGGCGCTTCACCTGGGCATATTCGGGCCTACGATGTGCTCACGGGAAAGATTGTATGGCCCTTCCACACCATTCCACAACCCGGCGAATTCGGGCACGATACTTGGCCCGCCGAAGCCTACAAAACGGTCGGGGGTGCCAATAATTGGCCAGGGATGGCCTTGGACAACGAAAGGGGCATCGTTTATATTCCTACGGGGTCGGCGGCCTTTGATTGGTATGGAGGAGATCGGGAAGGGGCCAATTTATTTGCCAATTCCCTTTTGGCACTTAACGCCAAAACTGGGGAGCGCATCTGGCATTTTCAAATGGTGCACCACGACATTTGGGACCGCGACCCACCAGCCCCACCCAACTTATTGGAAGTGAAAAGAGACGGAAAAACCATTCCTGCCGTGGCACAAGTGACCAAAAGTGGACACGTTTTTGTGTTCAATCGGGAAACGGGGGAGCCACTGTTTCCCATTGAGGAAAAAGCCTATCCGAGTTCCAAACTTATTGGCGAAAAAGCCTATCCCACACAACCACTTCCCTTGAAACCGGAACCCTTTGCACGTCAAATTTTAACTGAAAATGATTTGTATGCCCCCAACGAAAAAGCTTTTGTGGATGATTTGGTAAAGGGCAATACAAATCATGATGCGCCAATCGTTCTTGAAAAATTCAAATCCATCACTTCCAATGGGCAATTTGTTCCGATGGACACTACGGGGGTTCTTTTATATCCAGGAGCTGATGGAGGTGCAGAATGGGGCGGTGCCGCCATCGACCCAAGAAACGGTATCATGTACGTGAACGGCAATGAAATGGCTTGGATCATCAGAATGAAGGAAGTGGGCGGAGATGGTGGTTCGAGTATGGGACAATCCTTGGCCCAGATCCATTGTGCGCGTTGCCATGGCGGAGCGCTGGAGGGACTTGCTGGAATTCCAGAACTCCAAAAGGTGAAATTGCGCTTGCAGCCCGATTCCATCAAGACCATCATTCAAAAAGGAAGGGGTGCCATGCCCGGCATGCCCAATCTTTCCGAAGCTGAAATTGATGCGATTACCGAGTTTTTGACCGATATGGAAGAAGCAAAGGACCATCGGGTGGAAAAGATCAAAATCGATGTGCCCTATTCTGTGGCCAGTTTTGCCCGTTTCAAGGATGATAGAGGTTATCCTGTGGTCAAACCACCTTGGGGCACCTTGAACGCCATCGACCTGAACACAGGGGAATTTCTTTGGAAAGTCCCTTTGGGCCATGAGGAAAGTCTGAACGACCCCAATGTGCCTGTTTCCGGGCTTGAAAATTACGGCGGACCCGTGGTCACCAAAGGTGGAGTGCTTTTCATTGCTGCCACCAAGGATGAAAAAATACGGGCCTTTAGCATGCGAACTGGTAAAATGTTATGGGAAGACCAATTGCCAGCAGGAGGATACGCCACGCCCATCACCTATGAAATTGATGGTAAGCAATACATTGTCATTGCCTGTGGTGGTGGCAAAATGGGAACGGCCTCCGGGGATGAATACCGGGCCTATGCTTTAGATTAAGGAGCCGGATTCGGAATAGCATTATGGATGGCCTCGATTCCTTCCAACACCTCATCCGAAAGGTCCACATCAATGCTTTCGATGTTTTCCTCCAACTGTTCCATGGTCGTCGCACCAATAATATTGCTCGTTAAAAAAGGGCGCGTATTCACAAAGGCCAACGACATCTGCGCCAAGCTCAACCCATGTTCTTGGGCCAATTGGGCATATTTCTCCGTGGCTTGGGTGGCCGTTTCCCCACTGTACCTGTTGTAATTGGGGAAAAGGGAGACCCTGGCCTTTCTTGGGGGGATCTCTGTCAAATATTTTCCACTGAGTACCCCAAATGCCATGGGCGAATAGGCCAACAGCCCTATTTTTTCACGGGTCGATATTTCGGAAAGCCCTACCTCGAACAAACGGTTCAAAAGGTTGTAAGGATTTTGGATGGTCAACATCCGTGGGAGGGTCCGGTGTACTTTGCTCTCCTCCAAAAACCGCATGGTTCCCCAAGGGGTTTCGTTGGAAAGCCCCACGTGCCTGATCTTTCCTTCGGCGATCAGGTCGCGAAGGGTTTCCAGGACTTGGTGGATATTGTCCTCCCAACCATCAATGATATGGGCATTGAATCCCCTTTGCCCAAAATAATTGGTGTTCCGTTCGGGCCAGTGCAGTTGGTACAGGTCGATATAATCTGTTTGGAGCCGCTGCAAACTTCCCTCCACTGCACTTATGATGGATTCCTTGCTGAACCCGGTATTTCTGATGTGTGTAGCGGCATGTCCTTTCCCCGCAATTTTGGATCCCAATACCACTTTGTCCCTGTTCCCTGTCTTTTTGAACCAGTTCCCGATAAATTCCTCGGTCACCGCATAAAGTTCCTTCTTTGCGGGAATGGGATACAGTTCCGCCGTATCAAAAAAATTCACGCCTTGGTCCAAGGCATAATCCATCTGTTCATGGGCCTCTTCCTCGGTGTTCTGCCTGCCCCAGGTCATGGTGCCGAGGCATATTTTGCTTATTCGGATGTCGGTATGTGGGATTCTGGTATATTTCATCATATCAAAATTAGGACGGTCAAAGGTAACTAAACCAAAATATTGACCTTTAAGCCAAGGTTATCTTTCCACTTCCAACAGAATGGGGCAATGGTCACTGTGCATGGCCTCGGACAGAATCACCGAACGTTTCAACCTATTTTCCAAGGGCTCTGCCACCATGCCGTAGTCCAAACGCCAACCCTTGTTATTGGCCCTGGCATTGGCCCTATAGCTCCACCAGGTATAATTGTCGGGCTCTTTGTTGAAATGTCGGAAGCTGTCAATAAACCCACTGTTGATAAAACTGCCTATCCATTCCCGCTCCACGGGCAGAAAGCCGGAAACATTCTTGTTCCGAACGGGGTCGTGGATGTCGATGGCCTCGTGACAGATGTTGTAGTCCCCGCACACAATCAGGTTGGGACGCTCTTTCCGAAGTTCATCGGCATATTTTTGAAAATCGGCCATGTACATCAGCTTATGGTCCAACCGGGCCAGGTTGGTCCCCGAGGGCAAATACATGCTCATGATGGATAGGTCTCCATAATCCACACGCAGGTTGCGCCCTTCAAAGTCCATATAATCGATTCCTGTACCATATTCCACATGGTCCGGCCGTTCCTTACAAAGTAAGGCCACGCCGCTATATCCCTTCTTTTGGGCACTGAACCAATAATGGTGTGGGTATCCCGCTTCTTCAAAAACAGTGGTGTCCACTTGGTCCACCATGGCCTTGGTTTCCTGTAGGCAGACCACATCGGGATCTACAGTCTGCAGCCATTCCACAAAACCTTTGTTGAGTGCGGCCCTGATGCCGTTCACATTGTAGGAGACGATCTTCATCTTTCAAATTTTTCCTAAAAATAGCTATTGTAGGCTTCTTCTTAAAATTGAATTTAACAATGGTCCTATTTCAAAATCAGATTGCTGTTCCTTTTGTCGTAATTTTAAGTCCAAACACTACCCAATGACGGCACTTGTTCTCATCGATATCCAACTTGGCCTTCAGGAAATGGCCTTTTATGGCACAGAGCGCAATAATCCCATGGCCGAGGAGAATTGTCAGAAAATCCTGTTGGCTTTTCGGGAAAAACAATGGCCCGTGTTCCATGTGAAGCACGATTCCACCAATCCGGATTCTCCCCTGCATCCTTCCAAAAAAGGGAATGCGATACATCCGTTGGTGCAACCCATTGAGGGTGAGCCCATTTTTGCCAAAAATGTGAACAGTGCCTTTATCGGCACCGACCTTGAGGCCCAACTCAGGGCAATGGGTATTTCGGAACTTGTAATGGTTGGACTTACCGTGGAACACTGCATCTCCACTTCGGTGCGGATGGCGGCCAATATGGGTTTTGCTGTTGTTTTGATCTCCGATGCCACTGCGGCCTTTGACAAAGTGGGCGTGAACGGACAAGTGTATGGGGCCGACCTCATCTACCACACCGAACTGGCCAACCTGAAGGATGAATTTGCCCAGATCATGGATACGGACACGTTCTTGAAGAGTCTGTAAAATTCTTTATCTTTTCATTTTTTCCAATTTTAAATAAAATATTTTATGAAAACTTGAATTGCGCTGCTACGAGGCATCAATGTTGGTGGAAATCACATCATCCCCATGAAGGAACTGAAACAGTTGATGGAATCCAACGGATTTTCCAATGTCAGGACCTATATCCAAAGTGGCAATGTGGTTTTTGAAAGCCCGCAAAGGCCTCTGGACAAAATTGGGCAACTGATAGAGCAGCAGTTTGGGTTCATGCCCTACATTTTGTTTTGGATAGGGACGAACTCATGGGTGCCGTGGCCAATTGTCCCTATGAAAGCGACCAAGGGAAAACCATCCATTATTTTTTTCTGGACAAGGAACCCAAGATTTTTGATGAGGCACTTTTGGATTCCTTGAGAGCTGACAGCGAGCGGTACATCCTAATCGAAAGGGTATTTTACCTCTACGCGCCGGAAGGCATCGGTCGTTCCAAATTGGTGGACAAAATGGGTAAGGCCTTGCCAGGCGTGACCATGACGGCCAGAAACCTGAACACCATCAACAAGTTGGTGGAGATGGTGGGGGAAGGTTGATTTTAAAATTCTTTTGGTCAACCGTTTAAAAAAATTCAAGTTGTTTTGAAATCTCATTTAATATTTAGATATTTATCTAAATAACTAATGAAATGAATTCCCTCTTCAAGGCCCTGAACGATGAAACCCGACGACAGATCGTGGAATTGCTCAAGGAAAGGGACATGAACGCAGGGGAGATTGCCGAACGGTTCAATATTTCCAAGCCCAGCATTTCGCACCACTTGGACATTTTGCGCCAGGCCAACTTGGTGACCAGCGAAAAAAAGGGACAGTTTGTGGAATACTCCCTCAACACCACCATCTTGGAAGATTTGCTCAATTGGATACTAACTTTAAAGAAATGACCATGAAACTGACCAAAGAACTGCCCTTGATCGGCATTGTGTTGCTCCCCTTTCTGTACCTGGCCTATATATGGAACCAACTGCCCGAACAGGTGCCCTTGCACTACAACATCAAGGGCGAAGTGGACCGCTATGGCGACAAATCGGAACTCATCATGATTCCCATCATGCTGCCCTTGCTCATCTACGTGATCTTCTTGGTGGTACCCTACATCGACCCCAAAAAGCAATTGCACAAAATGGGCAACAAATACTACACGCTAAAACTGTTGCTGACCGTTTTCATGTCCATACTGGCGCTGGTCATCCTCTACACGGCGAAGAACCAATCGTGGTACAATCCCAGCTATATCCTGCTGATGATGGGTGTGCTTTTCATCATTTTGGGAAATTATTTTAAGACCATAAAGGCCAATTATTTTATCGGCATCCGCACCCCCTGGACACTGGAGAGTGAGTCCGTTTGGAAGGAAACCCATAAAATGGCGGGCAAACTCTGGTTCGTTGGAGGTATTTTGGTGGTACTTTTTAGTCTGATCTTGGACCAGAAAACCAATTTTATCACCTTCATGTCCATTACCACAATCTTGGCACTGGTTCCCATAATATATTCCTATCTCTTGTACAAAAGACAAAAGGAAACCAAATAACGGCAGGGCCTGTCTCCTTCGACTGCGCTCAGGATGACAGCTCAACTTGATCTGAAAAAACTATCAGTTCAATTTCACTTGTGAAAAAGTCTGTCGACCAGTGGAAAGATGTTGAAAACTTGGTTTTATATTTTCTGCAACCAGTAGCGCATGTCCACTTCCTTGGCGATGATGTCCTTCACTTCGGACAATTTCACCCGATTTTGTTCCATGGTATCCCGATGGCGGATGGTAACGGTATCATCTTCCAAGGTTTGATGGTCCACGGTGACACAGAATGGCGTTCCTGCGGCATCTTGACGACGGTAACGACGACCCACGGCATCTTTTTCATCATAGTCCACATTGAAATCCCATTTCAGTTCGTCCACCAGTTTTTGGGCGACTTCTGGAAGTCCGTCCCGTTTCAGCAACGGAAGAACGGCCACTTTGTTGGGCGCCAACACGGCAGGAATTTTCAAAACGGTACGAGTGGTACCGTTCTCGAGTTCCTCTTCTTGCAACGAATTGGAGAACACGGCCAGGAACATACGGTCCAGACCAATGGAGGTCTCCAGCACGTAAGGCACGTAGCTTTCGTTCAGTTCCGGGTCGAAGTATTGCAGTTTTTTACCGGAATATTTTTCATGATTGCCCAAATCAAAATCTGTACGGGAGTGGATTCCCTCCAACTCCTTGAACCCGAATGGGAACTTGAATTCGATATCGGCGGCCGCATCGGCGTAGTGGGCCAATTTTTCATGGTCATGGAAACGATAATTGTCGGCCCCCATACCTAAAGAAAGGTGCCACTTCATACGTTTTTCCTTCCATGCCTCGTACCACTCCATTTGGGTGCCCGGCTTGATGAAGAACTGCATTTCCATCTGTTCAAACTCCCGCATACGGAAAATGAACTGACGGGCCACGATCTCGTTACGGAAGGCTTTCCCTGTTTGGGCAATCCCGAAGGGAATCTTCATTCGCCCACTTTTCTGAACGTTCAAAAAGTTGACAAAAATACCTTGTGCGGTCTCCGGCCTAAGGTAAAGGTCCATGGCACTATCGGCAGAGGCACCCAATTTGGTGCCGAACATCAGGTTGAACTGTTTTACATCCGTCCAGTTCTTGGAACCGGAAATGGGACAAACGATTTCCAACTCTTCGATCAGGGCCTTCACATCGGCGAGATCCTCTTTTTCCAAGGACCTTGCCATGCGTTTCAGGATGGTATCGGCCTGGGCCTGATATTCCACGACACGCTGGTTGGTGGACAAAAATTGTTCTTTATCAAAGCTGTCACCAAAACGCTTTTCTGCCTTGGCCACTTCTTTATCGATCTTCGCTTCGATCTTGGCCACATGGTCCTCGATCAAAACGTCGGCACGGTATCTTTTTTTGGAATCCTTGTTGTCGATCAAGGGGTCGTTGAAGGCATCCACGTGACCAGAGGCCTTCCAAGTGGTGGGGTGCATAAAAATGGCGGCATCGATGCCCACGATGTTCTCGTTGAGTTGCACCATGGCCTTCCACCAATATTCGCGAATGTTTTTCTTTAGCTCGGCCCCGTTCTGTCCGTAGTCATAAACTGCGCTGAGTCCATCATAAATCTCACTGGATTGGAACACGTACCCGTATTCCTTCGCATGGGAGATTACCTTCTTAAAAATGTCTTCCTGATTTGCCATTGGGCAAAAATAGAATTTTACCTAAAAAGAAATGCGCTATTTCAACTGAAATTCAGTGGAGGCGAGCAATCTTTCGTCCTCAAACACATTCAAGGTATAGATTCCCTCCACCAATGATGCTTCGGGGACGGTTATAGCGTCGCAAATACTGATTTCCTTTCCGGTGTACACAATCTCCACTTTCTTACTGTAGGTGTTCCCGCTCACGGAAATAGTGTTGGCATTGTCCTCGATAACGGCCATGTTCGGGTCCAAAAATTGGAGGTACAGCACCTTGATGTCGCCTTTTTCATTGGCGTCGCTCAAAATGGTGACACATCCCCGCAATTTTTCAATCGTGGAGGCCTTGTTGGTCTTGATGGGCCTGCCTGCCCTCAATCGGAAACCACTTCCCTCGGCGTCCTGTAGTTTCAAATAACTTTTGATCTTGAGTTCCCGTGTGAGTTCCTTGTTGGTTTCCCGCAGCAGGGACTCTGTCCGCTCCATGTTGCTGGCCCTGCCCCTCAAGTCCTCAAGCTGTTTGCGGGTCTCTTCGTACCTGTTGGCCAGAAGACTGTTGTTATACCTAAGAAAATTGTTCTTGAGCTTTAGACTGTCAAATCGGTTCTCCAATTTGAGAAGCTCTTTCCGGGTCTCCTTCAATTTGGTGATGCTGAAGTTCAATCGGCCTACGGAATCCAACAATTGCTGTACCTTGAACCTTGAGGTCTGCAGTTCGATGTCGTTCACCTCATTGAGTCCCGACAAGCGGTCCACTTCGGCCTTCATCAAGGTAAGATCCTTCACCAAAAGGGATTTTTCCTGCTCCAAGAAGGACATTTGGTTCTTGGATTGTGCATAACTGTAATAGAAGGCTATCAAAATACCCACAATGACCGCAACAAGCGCAGCAAAGATAATCTTGTAGTTGAAATTGTTATCTTGGGGGTTCATGGGTTGACAGACTACTCTAACGCGTATAAGATTTGACACCAAAAAGGTTGGCTAAGATAATAAACGAGATTAACAACATCCTATTGCCGAGGGCATGTTTTGGATGTAATGCCCAATTATTTAGGGGAGAACACATTTTGTGTGCAGTTTGTCGACATGATGTGCCACTCACCGATCATAACTTTCTGGAAGAAAACGCAGTAGACCGTATGTTTTATGGAAGAATCCCGATAAAAAAGGCTGCTTCGTTCATTTATTTTCCAAAAAATGGGCTGGTAAAAAACTTGATCCATTGGTTAAAATACAAAAACCAAGAGGAGATCGGAAGCTTTTTGGGAGATTGGTGCGGCGCCCATCTACAAAATGATGCCGGACTTGAAAAAATAGATGTGGTGGTCCCTGTTCCATTGCACCCTAAAAAACAGAAAAAAAGGGGCTACAACCAAGTGTCGCTCTTTGCACAAAAAATAGTGGAGAGCCTTCAGGCCGAGTATAGGGATGACATCCTCGTAAAGGGCGTGAACATAACATCGCAGACCAAAAAAGATAGGCATCTGCGTTGGGAAAGTTCCAAGGAGGCTTTTCGACTGAACCCCGACTGCAATGCCAATTTCAGGCATGTGCTTTTGGTTGATGACGTGATCACCACGGGTTCCACCATGGAATCCTGTACAAGAGCCCTATTACAACTTGAAGAGGTGGAAGTTTCCCTGTTGAGCATGGCCGTGGTGCAGCAGGGTTAAAATTTGTGAATCCCTTGCCCCAGTTTTCAAATTAGTTGTTTCTTTGCCCCACATTGGTTTTAGGCATGGTGTACTTAAAAAAAGTGTTGGGTTTTCTTTTCTTCGCCTTCATCGTTCTGGCGCTTTGGCAATGTGCCAAAAGAGGATCCCCGAGCGGTGGGCCCAAGGACATAACACCCCCAAAACTGGTGCGCACGGAGCCTGAAAACTTCAGCATCAATTTCAAGGCAAAAAAGATCAGGCTTTATTTTGATGAACTCATCAAACTGGAAGATGTACAGAACCAACTGGTGGTTTCCCCTCCATTTAAAAATGCGGCACAGATCATGCCCCAGGGTATTCCGAGCAAGTACATCGAACTGACCATAAAGGACACCCTTCGGGAAAATACCACCTATACCATCAATTTTGGGCAGAGCATCGTGGACAACAACGAGGGCAACCCCAATCGGTTTTTGACCTATGTTTTTTCCACTGGTGATTACATTGATTCCCTTTCCGTTTCAGGTGCCGTAAAGGATGCCTATGACCGAAAAGCAGAAGAATTCATCAGTGTGATGCTCTATGAAATGGACAGCACCTATTCCGATTCCACTATCTACAAAAGTCCCCCGCTATATATTTCCAATACCGGGGACAGTCTTCCGTTGTTCGAGCTCAAAAACCTGAAAGCAGGAAAATATGCCCTCATAGCGCTCAAAGATGTGAACAAGAACAACATGTTTGACCAGAAGCAGGACAAGATCGGTTTTGTACAAGATACGATCACCATACCCACAGACTCCACCTACGTGTTGAGCCTTTTTAAGGAAATCCCCGATTATGTTGCTTCCGTGCCCAGTTATGTGGCCAAGAACAAGGTCATCTTTGGCTTTCAGGGTGACCACAGGGACATGAAAATCGAACCATTGACCGTTTTGCCCGATTCCGTAAGGACCACCATCCAAAAGGAGCGGGGCAAGGACACCCTCAACTATTGGCTGACCCCCACCGACTTGGATTCCATTATTTTTACGGTGGCCAACGATAAGATGAAAATGATCGACACCTTCACCGTAAAGACCCGAAAACTGCCTTTGGATTCCCTGAAGGTGTCCACCACTGCCAGTGGGAAGTTCAATCTGGAAGACACTTTTAGCCTGCTCGCCAATACGCCCATCACCGAAGTCGATACCAGCAAGTTTGGGCTGATGGTCAGTGATTCCATCCCCATTCCATATACCCATGCCCTGGACACCTTGGGGAACAAAGTAGATTTTGATTTTGAGGTGGAACCCAACCAAAAATACCGCTTCTCGTTTCTTCCAGGGGCCATTACCGATTTTTTTGGGATGCAGAACGATACACTTGACTATAGTTTCTCCACCAGTAGCCTAACGGATTATGGCGTTCTTCGCATGAACCTCGGCGGTAGTGTGACCTATCCTGTGATTGTACAATTGACCAATGAAAAAGGGGATGTGATACGTGAGATCATTGCCACGGAACCCCAAGTTTTTGAGTTCAACAGCCTTGAGCCGTCCAACTATGTGGCCCGTGTTATTTTTGACGAGAACGGAAACGGGAAATGGGATACGGGAAGCTACCTCAACAAAATACAGCCTGAACGCATCAGTTACTATCCGGGTTTGATCGAAATTCGGGCCAATTGGGAAAAGGAAGAAAGTTTTATTCTTTCCAACTAAAATTGTCCCTATCTTCTAAAAAACGAAGTTTTTTTCGGGTAGATTCTATTTGATTCTTGTCCAATGTGACATATAGGATTTCCTCTTGATCGGAGTAGGCAATCTGTTTTCCCAACTCATCATAAACGGCCGAATGTCCGGGATATTCATGTTGTAAATCGTCCAGACCGGTTCGGTTTACCCCGATGCAGTAGGCCATGTTCTCAATGGCGCGGGCTTTTAACAGGGTATCCCAAGCCTCTATTCTGGGTTTTGGCCAATTGGCCACATAGATCAGCACATCATAATCTTCCACATTTCTGGCCCAGACCGGAAAGCGAAGATCGTAACAGATCAGCGGGCAGATCTTAAAACCCCTGTACTCTACGATCAGTTTTTGTTTCCCAGCCTCATATACCTTGTCCTCTCCTGCCAAGGTGAAGGTGTGTTTTTTATCATAGGTACTGTATTTTCCGCTAGGTTCCACAAAGAAAAGGCGATTGAATTGGTTTCCATTTTCCTGAAAGACGATACTCCCTATTACGGCCGTGTTCTTTTGTTTGGCCAATCGTTGCATCCATTCCACCGTTTTCTTTCCTTCGGATGGGTCAATATGCCCTGGTTCCATGGTGAACCCACTGGTGAACATTTCGGGAAGCACGACCAAATCCACATCCTCCGAAATGGTATCGATTTTTTCCCCGAACATTTTTCTGTTTTGTTCCGGGTTCTCCCAATGAAGATGTGACTGTATGAGTGCTATGCGTAGAATTTGGGCCATCATTTGTTTTCCAAAAGTTTCACCAATGGTTGTATGCCCAGTTCCTTGGCATGGTCCAAAGCGGATTTTCCTTTGGCATCTTTGATGGAGACATCGGCCCCATGTGCCAAAAGCAGTTCCGCTATATCTTCCCGATTGAAGGTCACCGCATAGATCAAACAAGTGGCTCCCATGGCATTTTTGTGGTTCACATTGGCCCCAGCTTGGATCAATTGCTTTGCAATGTCCACATAACCCTTGAAACAGACCCCCATCAAGGCGGTGTTGCCGGACCCGTCCTTGGCATCTACCTTGGCCCCTTTTTCCAATAAGAGTTCCACCACATCCCCATGGCCGTAATAGGCGGCCAGCAAGAGCGGGGTAGAGCCTCTTTGATCTTGGGTCTCCAAGAGTTTGGGGGCGGCCTGCAACTGGGATTCAACGGCATCCACATGTCCGTTTCGGATATGGTTGAAAAAATCTTCGTTACTGCTCATATTAATTTGAAAGTTATAAAAAAACTGCCACAACCTAAATCGGTCATGGCAGTCTTTTGCAGTTTCTTTTCTTTTTCTATAGACTTAGATCATTTGCCAGAATTAGGCCAAATCGAAACGATCTAGGTTCATCACTTTGGTCCAAGCGGCCACAAAGTCCTTCACAAATTTCGCCTTGCCATCTTCTGAAGCATATACTTCGGCCAAGGCTCGCAAAATGGAATTGGAACCAAACACCAAGTCCACTCGGGTACCGGTCCATTTAAAATCTCCTGTTTTGCGGTCACGCCCTTCATATAGTGATTTTTCTTCGTTGGTAGCCTTCCATTCGGTACCCATATCGAGCAAGTTCACAAAGAAATCGTTGCTCAATACACCGATAGTATCGGTAAGGACACCATGTCTTGAACCATCAAAGTTGGCTCCCAATACGCGCAAACCGCCGACCAAAGCGGTCATTTCTGGCGCTGTTAGGGTCAACAACTGGGCCTTGTCCACCAACAAATGCTCTGCTGGTACTTTTAGTCCCTCCTTCACATAATTTCGGAAACCGTCAAACGGAGTGTTCAAATAATTTACGGAATCAATCTCGGTCTGTTCTTGGCCTGCATCGTTACGCCCTGGAGTAAAGGGTACTTCTGTAACAACACCTGCTTCACCAGCAGCTTTTTCAACGGCTGCACTTCCAGCCAGAACAATCAAATCTGCCAAAGAGATTTTCTTGCCACCACTTGCTTTGCTGTTGAATTCATCTTTGATTCCTTCAAGAACCTGGACGGTTTTATCCGTGCCTTTGTTCACTTCCCAACTCTTCATGGGCTCCAAGTTGATACGCGCCCCATTGGCACCTCCACGCTTATCACCACCACGGAATGTGGCTGCGGACGACCATGCAGTATATACCAAATCAGAAACGGAAAGACCGGATTCCAACACTTTGGATTTCAATGCTTTTACATCAGTGGCATCCACCAAGGTATAATCCACGGCTGGGATAGGATCTTGCCAAATCAATTCTTCTTTGGGCACTTCTGGACCCAAGTAACGGGAAATTGGTCCCATATCTCGGTGGGTCAGCTTGAACCACGCACGGGCGTAAGCATCGGCAAAGGCCTGGGGGTCGTTCAAGAATTTACGGGAAACCTTTTCGTATGCGGGATCAAAGCGCAAAGACAAGTCGGTCGTCAACATCGTTGGCTTCCTGTTGGGGCCTCCAAACGGATCGGGGATGATGGCCTCGGCATCCTTGGCCACCCATTGGTGCGCCCCTGCCGGACTTTTGGTCAATTCCCATTCGTACCTGAACAAGAATTTGAAGAAATCATTGCTCCATTGTACCGGGGTGGAGGTCCAGATCACTTCCAAACCAGAGGTAAAGGCATCGGAACCTTTTCCCGAACCATTTTTATTCTCCCATCCAAAGCCTTGTGAAGCCAAATCTGCTGATTCCGGATCTGCATCCATCATTACTTTATCGCCAACTCCATTACCATGCGTTTTTCCGATGGTGTGACCTCCAGCAATCAATGCTACGGTTTCTTCATCGTTCATGGCCATACGTTCAAAAGTTTCGCGGATATCATGTGCAGCAGCCACTGGATCAGGGTTACCGTCCGGTCCTTCTGGGTTCACGTAAATCAATCCCATTTGAACAGCTGCCAATGGGTTCTCGATCTCTCGTTCCTCTTTATTATGCTGATAACGACTGTTCGGGGTATCGCTAGTAGCCAACCATTCAGTTTCATTACCCCAGTATACATCTTGGTCTGGTTCCCAAACGTCCTCACGACCTCCAGCAAAACCAAAAGTGCGGAACCCTGTGGATTCCAAGGCCACGTTACCGGCCAAGATCATAAGATCAGCCCACGAAATTTTCTGGCCATATTTTTGTTTGATGGGCCACAACAGACGACGGGCCTTGTCCAAGCTCACGTTATCTGGCCAAGAGTTAAGGGGTGCAAAACGTTGTTGCCCACGGCCACCACCTCCACGGCCATCTTGCACGCGATAGGTACCGGCACTGTGCCATGCCATCCGGATGAACAGGCCGGCATAGCTGCCAAAATCGGCTGGCCACCAATCCTGCGAATCGGTCATGACATCCAAAAGGTCTTTCTTGAGCGCAGTGTAGTCCAATTTCTTGAACTCTTCGGCATAGTTGAATTTCTCCCCAAACGGATTTGATTTTTCCGAATGTTGGCTCAAAAGTTCCAACTTCAGTTGGTTGGGCCACCAATCTTTGTTGGTCGTACCTCCACCAGCTACCTGGCTCAGTTCACCGTTTAAAAAAGGGCACATTCCTTCGTCAGCCCCATTCGCCAATTCTTTACTCATGATTGTATGTTGTTTTAATTAGATTTTTCGCCTCCATAAAATTACAAAAATGCCGTTCTTCAGCATAGACAATTCATATTAAAATATTATAAAATCATAGATTAAACCTATTTCAACAAGTGGTTTCATAGATTTTTCCATTTTGGATGGACGAAACCCTCAATTTGGCGCATTTAACCCTCTTGGGGGTGAATATTTACCATATCTTTATATTGGATTACATTGAGCAATCCAAAAACACAATCACAACAACCTAAAACACTGTAGAAATGAAAAAAATGATGCTACCCATGTTGGCGTTGGTCCTCTTCGGCTTTAGCAGAGATACGGGAAAGCTTACAGAGGAAGAGCGCAGGATGGCAAACCAACATTTGGCCGAAACCCGGGACCATATGTTGAACGTTTTGGACGGCCTTACCGATGAGCAATTGAACTTTAAACCAGGTGATGGCTCTTGGTCCATTGCAGAAGGAGTGGAACACCTTGCTATTCTGGAAACCACCTTTGGGGATTTGGTGCACAAGTCCGTGGCCGATGGCCCCAACCCGGCCTTAAAGGATTCCTTGGTGTTCAAAGATGAACAGATCGTGCCCATGGTAACGGACAGGAGCAGCAAAGTGAAAACCTCCGAAGCTTTTGAGCCCAGTGGTAAATTTGGTTCCCACGAGGAAACATTACAAGCTTTTTTGGAGAAGCGCAGCGAACTCATGGATTATGTAAAAACCACTGATGACGACCTGAGAAACCGCTTCAACAGCGATTTCCCATTTGGTACGGTGGATGCATTGCAACTTATTATATTCACTGCTGCCCATACTGAGCGCCATGTATTGCAAATGGAGGAGGTCATGGCCCATCCCGATTTTCCCAAATAGGCGGCCAAACAATACCATTTCATTAACATTAATTGGCAAACCCTTTCCAAAATGGAAGGGGTTCGTTTTTTACCTTTGGTGAAACACTAAAACACACGTATTATGAAAATCGCAAAATCAATTGCACTGGCTATGACGCTGCTGTTTGGAGTTAGTGTCTTGGCCCAGAGCAAAAAAGATCAAAAAATAATGGACGATGCGCAAAAGGCTAAACAGACCCTTTTGAATGCCCAACCGGGACTGGAAGATTTTTTTGAGGATTCGGCAGGTTATGCCCTCTTCCCCAATGTGGGCAAGGGAGGCTTCATCATTGGCGGGGCCTCTGGGAACGGGGTCGTTTATGAAGACGGTACTGCCGTGGGCATGGCCGACCTTAAAAAATTGAACGTGGGGCTACAGGCCGGTGGACAGGCCATCATCGAGGTCATCTTTTTTGAGACCGATGTGGACCTGGAACGCTTTAAGGGCGGTGAGTTCCAATTTGCAGCAGAAACCTCTGCCGTGGCCCTGAAATCTGGCGTGGCCTTCAATGCCAAATATAAGGATGGCGTGGCCGTGTTTGCCCTGCCCAAGGCCGGCTTGATGGCCGATGCCTCGGTAGGCGGACAGAAGTTTGGGTACAAAGCGTTTTAATTTAATTTTTAATCCCGCTGCCCCGGTGTAAAATCCTGTGGGGCATTTTGGGGCTGGTTGATGGTCCCCGCATCACCGGTATCATTAAATATGGTCCATTCCGAGAAGGTATAGACCACATTTCCTTCGGTAATATTGCTGTTCCGCACTGCACGGCCATCCTCAAACTCGTGGTCGGTGCCGGAACCGTCCTCGCGGATTCTTCCAAAGACATCGATTACGGTACCAAAAGGGTCCACCAGTTCCAGATTGTCGTCCCCGTTGGAGTCCGCAGGGCTATTGGTGGAGACACCAAGATTTGGAGGAAAGCCATAGACCAGTTCAAACTCTGGAGCATTTGGGGAAATCACGAGTGTGCTTTCTGCTCCTATGATCAATCCCGACAAATCGATGGTGGAACTGATCTCCGTATTTTCGTTGGTATATCTTCGAAGCGTCCAGAGGTTCAGGTCCAAAGGCTCCGGGGCCGAATTGTAGAGTTCCACAAAACGTGCCCCTGCGTTGTTGTCCGGGTCGATAAATTCTGAAATATTGCTAATTATCTTCTAATTTAATCTTATGGAGGGATTGGTAAATTCCATTAAAAGTTGTCTCAAAGTCGTTTCTGGAGACTGGTTACACCAAGCTTCAGATATAAAAGAATCCTGAGAATCAGAATAAAATAAAAATGGATAATACCGTAGAATTGTACTTAGAACAAAGGCAAATAAATAATTTGACAAAATAGGTCGCCAGACTAAACGCCTTGCACCTACATCTAACTTTGTAATAAAGTACCAGTAATTTTCTTGTAGGTTTTGGTGAGAAGGATAGACAAAAAAACCTGCTAGAGCAATCTGTGCTTCCCTAGAAATTTCTTGTATTCTGACCTGCAAACTGGACCCATTCAAACTTAATGGCTTAAAATTGATTAAAGTATTTCTTGAAAACTGACTAGAATGAACATTGTATTCTGATTTCCAATCAGAAAAATCAAATCTCGATACAAATTTTTTGTGAACTAAAGAATATAATTCAAAAGGCAAATCATTTAATAGATTATTTAAATATTCATCATTACATAAAATTTCAAACCAAGCTTCCTTATTAGAGTATCTTATTGTCGAATAAACTGGAAGCACTTTTTTATCTATCCCATAGAAATTTGTTGACTCATGTTCAATATCTTGGCAATATGATATTATATCACCTACAGTAACTTTAACATTATGATTGAAAGGCCATTCAACCCCAGTTACTGCTTTGTAAAAAATTGCGAATATATTTTTCTTACCCCTGGAGACCTTAGGATGAATCTCGATTTCAAAATCTAGAAGGTTATTAATTGACTGTGTTTGAGCGGATAATCCATGATAAACATTAGTTGAAGCTAAATACGTGCCCGACAAATATCTTTTAGACACAATCAATGCTTTTGCCAAATTTAAAAAGCTATAGTAATAGATAAGTCCTGACGATTTCCAATTTGATTTAACTGCGTCATTAAAATAGGTCTTTGCTTGATCAATATAGGGGGCTGTTACTTTTTTTCCATACGGTGCCTTGCCCCCTCTTAAATATCTGAGCATTTGCAACTCTTGCCATAATTGCAAATAGACATCATTATTCGTGGTCGAAATATTATATATTTCTTTTTGAGTTGGTTTATAACCACGAACACCCATTTTTTAATCCTTTTATTGATTAAAATAATGATTATTTCCCATATTTGAATATTAGGTGAAATCATTCTTAACTGGTTTCCAATTTTCAATTTGAAAAAAATGACAATAAGAATCCCAAAAGACGAAGACAAACACATTTCTGGCACAAGTGATATTGCTCGTATTATGCAAAAGGTGCTGTGGCGACAGAATAAGCTACACAGACAAAAGGAATATTTTTGGACTGTAGGACTTAATGCTGCTAATGATATTGAATATATCTAACTAGTGACCATTGGCACCAGCAATCGAAATATTGTTGATCCTGTGGACGTATTAAGCATGCCTGTATCCAAAAAATGTAAAAAGATAATTCTCTGTCACAACCACCCCTCGGGAAACTTGGAGCCCAGTGAGGCTGATATCCTGTTTACGGAGCGGATGGAAAAAGCGGCAGCCATAATGAAAATAGAGCTACTGGACCATATCATCATTACGGAAACAAACTATGTTGCCATTTAATGTAAGGACAATTACAAAGTAAATTGGATTGAGATTCCCGCCCCTGTCTGCCGACAGGCAGGTTCACGGGAATGACAATTAAGCGAACCACTGGCCCCAAGGGATACGGCTCAAGATGAGCAATAAACCTAGGCCATAAAAAATGGAGATGGTCTTGAACTTTTTGTCACTCTCCATAAACTTTTTGTGCCTGGACCACCCAATGGTGATCAACGCGAGGGCAATGATGTTGATGAAAGGGTGCTCCAAGGCCAAGAGACGCGCAGGGGCATTCAACCCACCCATACCCAAGGTTTGGATGGCCTTTAGGCCATTGGCCGAAACAAAGTACAGCAACAGGCCCACCAACAGTTGGATGTGGCTCAGGATCAATGCAAAGAGACTAATGCGCAAATCCTTGTGCATGGTAAAATCCTTTTTGCCCAACCAACCCATCAGGGCGTTGACGACTGCAAAAACAAGTACGGCCAGTACAACGTAGGCCATGTAAGAGTGAAGGTTCTTGATAACTTCCATCGGTGTAGTTTGTGTGGTCTAAAAATACGGAATTTATGTATAAAAAAACCCTGCCGGGCGGCAGGGTTTTAATTTATTATGGGTTGGGTCGACTTATTAGAAATCGTAACGCAAAGTAACGTTCCAAGTTCTTCCCAAACCAAAATATCCTTGGTTGGTCACGTTTATACCGTCATAAGTTTCGTCTCCAGGCTCCACAAAGTTGGCCGTGGTAAGCTCAGAAAGGTACTCCTTATCCAGAACATTGTTCATGTTGGCCCTGATCTTCAAAGCTTTTGATTTGTCGATTCCCAAAGGCATGGTGAAGGTCACACCGGCATCCAACAAGCTGAATGAGGGCAATTCCAAGTTTTCCTTGATGGCACCAACATCAGCATATAATTTGTCGTAATATCTCCAATCTGAATCCACAGAGAACATGCTGTTGATCCTGTAGGCCACTCCCAAACCTCCTGAAAGTTGGGCAGCCCCTCCTACTTTACCACCATCATAGTCAATGTTTTCTGTGCTGATTACAACACGGTCCTCATTGGTAATCTGGGTCACTGCATCTCCTTTGTACTCCCAATTTCCAACGGAGGCAAAACCATTGAAAGTAAGTCCTTGTGTTGGTTTTACTTTAAAGTCCACCTCTACTCCAGAGTGCAATTGTTCTGTTCCGAAGTTGGACGTATAGGTCAATACATCATCAACTATGTTTGAACTGGTAACCACCCTGTCCTTCCATGACGTTCTGTACAAGTTCAAATTGGCAGAGAACATGGTACTTGAGTAACCGTAACCAGCTTCCAATCCAAGGATTTTTTCATTCTCGGTCAATGGATTGATGGCATTGGTAAAGTTCAAGTAGATGTTATCATGGTAAGGTTGACGACTATAGTAACCTGCATTGGCATAAAAACTGTGCTGACTGGTTGGGTTATAGCTAAGACCTCCCTTAACGTTATACCCAATGTTGTTCACTTTTTCAGAATCCACTCCTGGAGTTATCCCTGCAGGCAAAGCTGTTCCGGTGCCTTGCTCAGAAGTTCCATTGATAAGGGATTGATCGGCATACTGATAGTGATCGAACCTTTGGTGGTACTGATTGGACAATGCGCCTTGGAAGAAAGCAGAGAAATCATCGGTAGCATACTCTAACTGGGTAAAGACACCTCCGTAGGAAATACGCTCATCATTACTATAATCTGTCTTTTGAAGTTCAGAGAAACTTCTAAAGGTATTTCCCCAAGCACTGGGTTTGTAGCTCTCTGTCGCCAATGAATATTTATATTCACCAGAATCACCGTAAGGTTGGTGGTCGTTGTTTTGGTCGACCAACCTGATATTTTCTCTCCAGCCATCCAAGCCATGGAAATCGGCAACCACCCTAAAGTGCTCACCATAATATGTCCTTAAATCCACACCCACGTTCCAAGTAAGGTTTTCGGAGAATTTTTTCTCAAAGTTTGAAACCAAACCGTACCAGCTGTGCAAGTTCATGGAAGAACGGGTGATGTAGGCAGGATCGAATCCTGAGTTGTTATAACCAATACCTCCTGTGACTGCTGCATTTTGGGCATAAATGGCGTCATAATCGATACGGCCCTCAGCAGTCCTGATTCGACGACCCAAGTTCCCTGTTCCACCACCACGGCCCCAAGAGGCATACAATACGGTAGAAAGTTGGGATGTCTCACTGATGTTCCAGTCCCAGTTCAAGTTGGCGACCGGTTTGTGGTAGAAGTTTCTTCTTTCGGTCATGTACTGACCATTATAGACCCCCCAGTTATTGTTGTAGCGGAGACCATACTCCAAGTAGCTTGATATGGATTTGGTAAAGTTTTGATCGTGGAACTGTGGAGCTCCTGTGATCAAAAAGTTGAATCCGTGGGTATCGTTGGGCCTATATCCTACAGAAATGAAGTAGGTCTGTCCCTCACCAAAGTTTCCTTCATTGTACCCATCTCCTTGCCAGTGGGAAAGCATAACGCTCATACCCCATCCTTTTTCGGAGATTCCTGTATTATATCCTGCAGAAGTTTTCAAATAGTTGTTGTTCGCCACAGTGGCATAACCAAAACCTCCTTCGTTCATTTCAGTGGCCTTGGTCACAAAGTTCACGGTACCACCCACAGAAGAAATGGCCAATTTGGAAGATCCGAGACCACGCTGGATCTGGATACCGTTGGCGATATCGTTCATCCCGGACCAGTTTGACCAATACATCAAACCATCTTCCATACCATTGATGGGCTGACCGTTCAAAAGGAATGCGGTGTTGTCCTGTTCAAAACCCCTGACCCTCATGTTGGTGTCACCAAAACCTCCTGCTTGTCCTGAAACATATACAGATGGGGTGTTGACCAAGGTCATGGTAACATCCTGTGTACCAATTTTTTCTTGGATTACTTTGATCGGAACTGAAGAAACCGCAATAGGAGTTCTTCTGTCTGTCGCAAGGTCAATGATACCAGACCCTACTACAACGACACCTTCCAATTCCTCGGCATCAGGCTGTAGGGCAATGGTGCCAACACTGCCTGTAGTAGTAAAAGGAACACTTTTGCTCACAAATCCGATATAGGAAATGAGCAGGGTCCCGGAACTTTGGTTGACTTCCAAAGTAAAGTTTCCATCAAAATCAGTTGATGTACCTGTGCTGGTTCCCTTCACCATCACAGTTGCCCCTGGAAGCGGACCGCCCAGTTCCCCGTCTGTGACCGTACCAGTAAGAGTTCCTTGTGAAAATGCCATTGCGGACATCAAAACAGCCGCAAAAGCCAAGTAGATTCTTTTCATTTAATTCAGTGTTTTTAAGTAATTAATTAGCCCTGCAAATGTGATTTATTTTTGACACACCGCGATTAAGCCAAGGTTAAAAAAGAACGTTTTGATTAACACAAAATTAACAAACAAAGTTAGCTGACAAACAATTGTTTATGGTTTTTATTCACAAATAAGAACCTCGCAGCCTACTCCTTAAAAAATTGCAGAAGATGTAGCGTGGAGCTATCGTGCTTGCCGATTTCTGAATTCCCCATCTCGGAAAGGATGGTATTGGCCAATTGTTTTCCCAATTCCACCCCCCATTGGTCATAACTGAAGATGTTCCACACGATGCCCTGAACGAATATTTTATGCTCGTAAAGGGCAATCAGGGCACCCAAACTCTTGGGGGTGAGTTTTTTGATCAAGATGGTATTGGTGGGCTTGTTGCCCTCGAACACTTTAAAGGGATAAAGTGCCTGAAGTTGGTCTTCGGGAAGCTTTTTCAATTCTGCCTTGGCCTCTTCCGCAGTCTTTCCGTTCATCAGTGCCTCGGTCTGGGCAAAGAAGTTGGCCATTAGTTTGTCGTGGTGGTCCTTATCGCCATAAAGCGATTCCTTGAAACCAATAAAATCCGTGGGGATCAGTTTGGTCCCTTGGTGGATCAGTTGGAAGAACGCATGTTGTGAATTGGTGCCGGGCTCTCCCCATATAATGGTCCCGGTCTGGTGGGAAACCCTGTTCCCGTTCCGGTCCACACTCTTGCCATTGCTCTCCATGATGCCCTGTTGCAGATAGGCCGAAAAGCGATGCAGGTATTGTGTATAGGGAATGATGGCTTCCGTTTCGGCACCAAAAAAGTTATTGTACCAAACACTGATCAGCGCCAAAACAACGGGAATGTTCTTCTGGAATGGGATTTCTTTGAAATGAAGGTCCATTTCGTGTGCCCCGTCCAACAATTCCTCGAAATTTTCGTATCCCACGGATAGCGCAATGGAAAGCCCTACGGCACTCCAAAGGGAAAAGCGGCCTCCTACCCAGTCCCACATGGGGAATACATTTTCATCGGCAATGCCAAATTCCCCGATTTTTTCCAGATTGGTGGAAACTGCCGCAAAATGAAGGGCCACATCTTTCTCAGCGGCACTCTTCAAAAACCATTTCTTAATGGTAAGTGCGTTGGTTAGGGTCTCCTGTGTGGTGAATGTTTTGGAAACGATCACAAAAAGGGTGGTCTCTGGGTCGAGTTCCTTCAGCACTTCATGTACGTGGTCTCCATCCACATTGCTCACAAAATGCATCTTAAGATGATTCTTGTAGAATTTCAGGGCCTCGGTGACCATTACAGGTCCAAGGTCGGACCCCCCGATGCCGATATTGACCACATCGGTAAAGGCCTTGCCCGTAAATCCCTTTCTCTTTCCGGAAATGACCTCTTCGGAAAAGGATTTGATTTTTTCCCTGACCTCGAAGACCTCATCCACGATGTTCTCCCCGTCCACAAAAATTTTGTCCCCTTTTTTTGCCCTAAGGGCAGTATGGAGTACGGCCCTTCCTTCGGTCTGGTTGATAAGGTCCCCTTCAAAATAGCTTTTGATGGCCCCTTTCAGTCCCACCTCTTCGGCAAGCTCAAAAAGCAACGACAGGGTTTCTTCGGTGATCCTATTCTTTGAATAGTCCACCAAAAAATCGTTCCAGGACAGCATCAGGTTTTTACCGCGGTCCTTGTCCGCAGCAAACAGTTCTTTTATCTGTGTGTCCTTATGTTGTTCGTAATGCGCTAAAAGTTTGTTCCAGGCCTTGGTGGTAGTGGGGTCTATTTTGGGTAATGCCATTACTGGTTATAGGTTATGAGGGTTTCTTCAGGTTCTGGGGCGGGTTCCATAAATTCTATGCAGTCCAATTGTGTTCTTAGGGGCTCTATGTGTTCCATATATTGTGTGCGGAGCGAATCGACAATGGGTTCTGCCGTGGGGAGTTCTTCCCTCAGGGGATCCACTTGCCTGTCGTTCTTCCAAAAACGATAGCATACGTGGGGGCCTCCCGTATTGCCGGTCATCCCTATCCAACCAATGACGTCCCCTTGGCGCACAAAATCGCCCTTTTTCACATTCTGGGCCTTCATATGGAGGTATTGGGTACTGTAGATGCTGTTGTGTTTGATCTTTACATATTTTCCGTTGCCACCCCTTCGGGTAGATTCGGTCACTGTCCCATCTGCCGTGGCAATGATGGGTGTGCCTATCGGAGCCGCATAGTCCGTTCCTTTGTGGGGACGCACTTTGTATCCGTAATAGGCTATCCTTCGATTTAGGTTGTACCTTGATGACAGCCTGTACCCAAACTTAATCGGCGCCCTAAGGAAAGTGCTCCTCAGGTTATTGGCCTCCTGATCATAGTAGTCCAAAATATTGTTGACAGAATCGGTCACATAGGGAAAGGCGTAAATGGGCCTGCCCTTGTGCTCAAAATAGGCTGCTTTTATACGGCCACGGCCAGCATAGATGCTGTCGTTGATGTATCGCTCATCAAAGATGACCTTGAATTTGTCTCCCTTTTCCAGTTTGAAAAAGTCGATGGTCCAGGCATAGATTTCCGAAAGTCCGATGGTGACGCTGTAATCCACACCCAAATTGTCCATGGTCAAGGAAAGGTTGTTGTCGATGATGCCACCCACTTCCCTTTCCACCAATTTCACTTTTCGTTTGCTCTTGTAGGCCACGGCACTGTCCCGAAGGTCCACCACGGTATAGTTGATCCTGTCGTCTTGGTAGATGAACACTTTGGCCACTTCGGAAGTGTCCCTGGATTTGAGGATAAGATAGGGGTTGCCAATTTTGATCTTCCGTACATCGAAAGTGTCCCTGTAGTTTTCGGAAATGGCAGCAATCTTGGGGTAGTCCACTTTGTTTCGGAGCATGAGCTCGCCAAAGCTGTCGCCCGATCTTACGGTATCGCGGACCACGTTGAACTCCTCCAAATTGAACCCATAATGCAGGACGGGAGGTTTTTCGATCGTTTCCACTATTGCCACTTCATCGACCGGTTCCTTGGCCTGTTTGCACGACACCAGTACCATCAGTGTCAAGATTGCCCCAATACATTTTTGCATCACTAT
Source organism: Flagellimonas hadalis (assembly GCF_007785775.2). Classification (GTDB taxonomy): domain Bacteria; phylum Bacteroidota; class Bacteroidia; order Flavobacteriales; family Flavobacteriaceae; genus Flagellimonas; species Flagellimonas hadalis. Next base: position 183,196 of record NZ_VNIK02000002.1, on the reverse strand, counting down.
TCTAATATTCCTTGTATTCTTTATTTGCTGGGTTAAAAATATGATCTACCCATTGTTTTCCCCATGTCTCCAATTCCTCTTCGGAATACAAATTTGGGAAAAATATTATTTTCTGAAAACTCGGAGGCAAAAACTCCTTCCAATTGGTACCTCCCGTGGCCTCCACTTCTTTGCCCTCCCTTGCCAAATATCGGTAGGCAGAGCCCATGTGCATCAATGGCCAGTTCACATTGGCGTTCAGGTCCAATTCCTTTAACGCTTTTTTCAGTTCTTCATTGTTCTTGGACGCATCGGGAAGTTGAAGGTATTTGTGGTATATGGTATTGTCCTTCACTTGGTTGGCTATCCGCAGAAGTCTTGGGGTGTATCGGATCTCGAATTGTTTCAAGGTCAATGTTTTTTGCCCCGTGGCCAAATCGGTCGCTCCTTTTTTCCAATAAATCTGTTCAAAAAGCTCCTCAATACTATCCTGGGACGAAAACGAATCCCTCTCTGAGTGGTGCACCAAGTGTTCCAAAGGGGTCGCGTAAAGTTCGATCATCCGATATTGGGCGGACTGGAAACCACTGGCCGGGAGCAGGGCCATACGGTAGCGAAGGAACTGCTCGCGCTCCATTCCCTTGATCATGATGCTGAACGAGGAGATCAATGCCTTGAAATAGTTGTTGGTCCTGTTCACTTTTTCTATGAAGAACGGAACATCTTGGGATTTGTCCTCCACAATCTGTTTTTGTTCATGGAGGATGAGCTTGAAATAGAGCTCCGTGATCTGGTGGTACATGATGAAGATTTCCTCATCGGGGAAGTGGGTGCGGGGCACTTGGATGCTCAAAAGGGTGTCCAGGTGGATGTAGTCCCAATAGGTAAGGTATCTTTGGTAGAGGAGCCCGTCCAGATAGGAACTCAGGTCCTGGCCCGAATTTTTGTACTTTTCTTCAAGTTTGTTGATCTGGGACTGGATTTTTTCACCATTCTTCATCAATGCCGATCTACTAATTCATTATAATTTTAAACTGGTTCCTTAACCCATTATATGCCTCCAAGTCCGCTTTCAGTGACCCAACGGCCAAATCTGCCTTGATCCGGATGGGAATCTTGTTCAAGTCATTGGATATCCAAAGGGTAAGACTCTCCTTTTCCTTGAAAACACGGCCTGATTGAACATAAGGCCTAAATTTAAGACATTCCACTTTTCCAAACTTGGTTCTGATGACTTCTTTTCCCAAATATTTCAATTTGAACTGGAATACACCATCATCGTCAAAGAGCATGTCCAAATTGATGGACTGTCCTTCTTCAAACGTCTCCAGATTGTAATTGTTCCTTAAATAATAGGAAGCTGAGATCAGGTCCTGGATCTGGTCGTGTACGGGAATATCCATTTGAGTACTGTTCTTATGGTCCTTTAGGACGGCCTTTTTCTCGTTGTAGTCAAAGTTGATCTCTATGTCCTTGGTATATCCTCCCTCATCGATCTTACGGATAAATTTATAGGGTTTTCCGTTCCTGCGGCCAAAATAGCTCTCATAGGTGTCGTCCACCTTGAAGAATATGCTGGCAAAACCCGTAGTCTTCCCAGTGCCCACCACATGGTACACGGGAATGCTGTCGAGGGTCTCGGAGCTCAGGTGCAACGTGGCATAGCTGGCATTGAGCAAGCCATAATGTATCCTGAACTTCAGCCATTCCCCCGACTTGAATGCAGGCTGGAACTTTTGCCCCATCAGAGGGACGGCCATGAGCAGGAAAAGTAGGGGCAGTATTTTTTTCATAGGTTTTTTTATGGATATAAAATTAACAAAATCAGTGTTCGGGGCATTTGGTTTACATATACTTAAACAAAACTTGTTCCAAAATAGTATGTACAAAAAAAGCCCAGTCTTAAAACTGGGCTTTTCCTAAATAACCAACCAAACTTTAAATTATGAAAAACCAATACTTAAAGTTATAAGGGAACCACCCCTTATCGGGAACAAATATACGCCAAGCTTTTGTAGGAAAATGAGTTTTTAACGGACTTTAACTATACTCCTCCTTTTTTGATGGCCAAAGACTATTTTTTTGACAAAATATTAAGAATATTGGGGGTTTTGATAAATTCTTAACACTAGAACCAAAATCCCACACTAAAGAAAATACTGTCATTTTTTATCTCTGGCGACCACGAATAGTAAACCTGTACCGGACCCAAAAACGACTCAAACCCATAGCCCAATCCATAACCGGAATAATTGGGTTGGGTGAACCAGTCCCCGGTCCTAAAAAGATCATCCGCGACATTGGCAAAATTGGCCGAGAAAAGGATATGGTTCTTGGGTGCAAAGTTATAGTCCAATCTGCCGAATGCCTTCACAAAACTGTTCCCGGGTATGCTTAAAAAATCATATCCGAAAAAGGGCACAAAATTGTTCACAAAATCATTCCCGAAACCTCCCAGCACAAAATCAAAGGAAGTCACCTCGGAGGTACCCAGTTTTACGCCGCCCGATGCTTCAACGTTCAGAATCAGTCTGTTCACCAAGGGAATCACGGTGCCCAAGCGGCCCTTGGCAATGGAAAACTCCCTGAAATTGTCATTGAAATCCGAAGAGAACAGGTAAACGTGGTAATCGCTATCGAAAAGCAGTCCCTTTGTGGGGAAATATTTGTCATCATAAGTGTCCAAGGTAATCTTCCCAAAACCACTGAAATAATTGGAATTTTCAAAATAGGTCCTCTCCGAGGTGGGTGTCGCCTCAAGGTCCTCCCCCAACTGGTTGAGCGTCCTTGTACTATACTTCAAGAGTTTGTGCTCCGCACCTATGGTAAAGGCAAATTCTTCCCGTAGCACCGTCTGTAAATAGATCTGATTGGTCAGATCGGTGACATCAAGACTGATTGTGCGGATGTTGGGGTCGGTAGGCACGTTAAAATTTCCCTGGATCAGGGAAAAGTCGATTTCCGAATCAAAGTCCGTGAACTTGGAATTGATCCCTAAACTCCAATAGTAGCCTTTGTCCAGATAATACTGCATGTTGTACCGAATGTGGTCACCGAGGATAAAATCAAAAGAGGCCACATCGTCCTTCATCAAAAAATTCTTCTTGGTCAGGTTGATGAGTGCCGCACTTTTATAGAGGTCATCATAGTGTGCGGACATTTTGATGAACATCTTGGTGGGGTTCTCCTTCAATTTCAAGATCAGGTCCGTGCCCAAGCCATTGGACACCAGTTCATATCTGATGGCCCTGAAGTTTCCGGTAGCCGAAAGGTTGTTGATTCCCTGCTTTAGGTCGTCAAATGCAATTTTCTCGGCCAGATTGAACCTCAATTTCCCCTTGATGTACCCTCTGGTGTACTGATCGTTCCCCCTTATGATCATTCTATTAACGACCAAACTGTCCATTCCCTGTATCCGTTTTCTGGGGTCAGGGGCATATTTCTGGGCCTCCGCAATTTTCTTTAACTCCTCTATTTTGGCCTTGGCCGCCTCCTCCCCGCTCTTGACAATATCCTTGCTCCGACCAAAATCGATCACAGAGAATTCATCGATGGCCGGCCTGATGTAGATGTCTGTTTCTTCCGATTTCTTCTTCATGTCGTTCACCGTGCGATAGTTGTTGATCTGCAACAATATCTCTGTGGCCGAGGAGAGGGATTCGCGTGTGGCCAGATCGTGCTGCACGTCCACCCCAATGATAAAGTCTGCGCCCATGGCCCTGACCCTTTCTATGGGATAATTGTTCACCACCCCACCATCGATCAAAATGGCCTCTTCTATTTCCGAAGGTTCAAAAAGGGACGGGAAGGTGCCACTTGCCACAATGGCTTCGGGAAGATAGCCGTGGTCCAACAATACCTGCTCACCGGTCTCCACGTTGGTGGCCATGCAGAGAAACGGAATCGGCAGTTTATTGAAATCGTTCACATCCTTGACATGGAAGAGCAACCGAACCAGTTCATTATAGATGTTTTGCCCTCCGGAAATGGCCTGGGGAAAGCTCACCTTAAAATTGGTGAACGGTAGGCTAAGTGCATATTTCTCCGAATTTTCCTTTTCGTAGAAAGTCTTGGCTCCCCTGGGCACATTGTCCTGGATAAGCTCCGTAAAGTCCGTCACCCTGAAAATGGAGTCCAGCTCCTTGGCAGAATATCCCGATGCATAGAGCGCCCCGACTATGGCCCCCATGCTGGTCCCTCCAATATAATCCACTTTCACCCCGGCCTCCTCGATGACCTTCAGTGCCCCGATGTGGGCCAAACCCTTCGCGCCGCCCCCACTTAGCACAAGTCCCACTTTGGGGGGCGGGTCGTTGCTCTGGTCTTGGGCCATCCCCAGAAGGCCCAACAAAACAAACACCAAGGTGATCTTTATACGCTTATTGTGCATGGTTCACTAATGAAAGGATTTATAAATTTTTTTTGCCTTTGCCATCCCCACAGATTCCGCGAGGCTCTCCACAGAGGCTTCTTTTATCCGCTTTACGGATTTGAAACTCTTCAGCAGTTGTTCCGCCGTTTTCTCCCCGATTCCCTCAATGCCCACCAGCTCAGTGCCTATGGCTCCCTTGCTCCGCTTGTTCCTGTGGTGCGTGATCCCGAACCTGTGGGCCTCGTTCCGCAATTGTTGGATGATCTTCAATGTTTCCGACCTCTTGTCCAGATATAAAGGTACGGGGTCTTCGGGAAAATAGATCTCCTCCAACCTTTTGGCAATGCCAATGATGGCTATCTTTCCTCGAAGATCCAAGGCTTCCAAACTTTTGAGGGCCGACGACAATTGCCCTTTCCCTCCATCGATCACTATCAGTTGGGGCAGGGGTTCATCCTCGTTGAGCAATCTTTTGTACCTTCTGAAAACCACTTCTTCCATGCTTGCAAAATCGTCAGGGCCCTCCACGGTCTTGATGTTGAAATGCCTATAGTCCTTCTTGGACGGCTTACCGTCCTTAAAGACAACACAGGCGGCCACAGGGTTGCTTCCCTGGATGTTGGAATTGTCAAAACATTCAATATGGGTGGGTTCCACCGAAAGCCGAAGGTCAGCCTTCATCTGGGCCATGATTCGTTTGGTATGCCTGTCCGGATCGGTGATCTTGATCTGTTTCATCTTGTCCTGTCTGTAGAAACGGGCATTACGCTCGGACAGTTCCAAGATCCTGCGCTTGTCGCCCAATTTGGGCAAGGTGACCTTCACATCTTCCTCCACCGTCACAGGGAACGGCAGGTAGATTTCCTTCGTCCGGGAATGGAACCGTTGTCGGATCTCGGTAATGGCCAATTGGAGGAGTTCCTCGTCCGTCTCATCCAATTTCTTTTTGATCTCCAGGGTGTGCGACCTGATGATGGCCCCGTGTGATAATTGCAAGAAGTTCACATAGGCATGGGTCTCATCCGAAATAATGGAAAAGACATCCACATTGTTGATCTTGGGGTTCACCACCGTGGACTTCGCTTGGTAATTTTCCAGAATATCTATCTTGTCCTTTACCCGCTGTGCCTTTTCAAATTCCATTTTGTCGGCCAGTTCCTTCATCTGCTGCCGGAACGAATGCAGGGAACTCTTCAGATTTCCTTTGATGATCTGCCGGATGTCCTCTATCTGGCCGTTGTATTCCTTCTCCCCTTGAAGCCCTTCACAAGGGCCCAAACAGTTGCCCAAGTGGTATTCCAGACATACCTTATACTTGCCGGCCTCGATCTTTTCTTCGGAAAGGTCATAGTTGCAGGTCCGGAGGGGATAAAGACTTTTCACGAGTTCCAAAAGGGTCCTCACCGTTTTCATGCTGGTGTAGGGACCATAATATTCCGATCCGTCCTTGATGAGTTTACGTGTGGGGAAAATTCTCGGAAAGCGTTCATTTTTTATGCAGATCCAAGGGTAGGACTTGTCATCCTTGAGCAGCACATTGTAGCGCGGCAACAGTTTTTTGATGAGATTGTTCTCCAACAAAAGGGCATCCGACTCCGTAGAGACCACAATATGTTTTATGGTATGGATCTTTTTTACCAACACCCGGGTCTTGCCATACTCCTGTTTCTTGTTGAAATAGGACGACACCCTCTTTTTAAGGTTCTTGGCCTTGCCCACATATAGAATTTTCCCTGCAGCATCATAAAACTGGTACACCCCGGGGTTATCGGGCAAGGTGCTTATCTGTACATTGATGGATGGTGGGTTGGACATACGGTTTTTGGAAAAATTACCCTGTTCGACTTTACAACAAAGTTATATTTTAATTACCGTGTTTTCTGTTAAACTTGATTCTTTGCCCTTTTGCATTGATATCTGCCCGGTTTGGATCCATGGAAATGACAACGGCATCAATTTCAATTCTTTCCCCTTTTTGAAGCATGACACCAAAAACTGGGGTTTTCCTCTAAAAAAACTATGGAAAATCCCTAATGGACAATTAAAAAGTGTTAAACTGTTGCAAAAAATGATGCATTTCACCGATAAAAAGTGCATTTCGTGGTAGATTTTAAAATTCTTTTACCTACATTTAACGGTATAAATACAATCCTATGGAAAACTATGTCATCGTTTTGGGAATGTACTTGATCTTGATGCTTTTCTTCAAGATATTCTTCTCTGTTTCAACAAGCAAGGGAGAATAAGACCATAGTGCCCCCAGAACAACCTCTAAATCTTCAACACCTAGATGTTGAAACATGAACTAAGAAAAAAATACAAGAATCTGAGAGCAGGAATCAGCCCATCACAAGCCTCAGACTTCAGTTTGATTTTAGCAAACCATGTACTTCAAATCCCAATCTGGGATTTTTTTTATTACCATATCTTTTTGAGTATCGAGGAGCAGAACGAAGTGGACACCCTCCCTATCATCACCCTGCTACAAGGGAAGGACAAAAACGTGGTCGTACCTAAGGTGAGCGGTGAAAATTCCATGGACAACTATTTATTGACCGACGGCACTGCCTTCAGAAAAAACAAATGGGGCATTCCGGAACCCGTGGACGGCATAACGGTTCCCGAAGAAAAGATCGATGTGGTCTTCATCCCTCTCTTGGCCTTTGATGCCTTGGGCAACCGTGTGGGCTATGGAAAAGGGTTTTATGATATCTTTTTGGACAAATGCAGAAAAGATACCCTCAAAATCGGGCTATCCTTTTTCGGTGCCGAAGAAGAGCCCATAACCGATGTGCATGAAAACGACGTGAAACTGGATTACTGCATTACCCCAGAGAAGGTCTATGCATTCTGATCGGCGACCTCTTCCTTTTTTTCCGCTTGCTTGGGAAATGCCTTCTTGTTGAAAACGATCAAAATACCCACCCCTGTACTGATGGCCGTATCGGCGATATTGAACACAGGTTCAAAGAACCGGAAACGATTGCTCCCCACCGAGGGGACCCAATCGGGCCATGTGGTATCTATCAATGGAAAATAGAGCATGTCCACCACCTTGCCATGGAACAGGCTTCCATATGGGTTATCGGAAAAGAGGGTGGCCACCTGGCCATTGCTGTGATCAAAGATCAACCCGTAAAAAACCGAGTCGATGATGTTGCCCACCGCACCGGCAAAAATGAGTGAAACGGCCAAGATCAAGGTTTTTGGGGATTGCTTTTTTACAATGTCCCAAAGCCAATAGCCAATCCCGAGCACGGCAAAGATCCTAAAAATGGTCAGCACCAGTTTTCCTGTGGGTTCCGAAATGGGCATAAGGTCGCTCAATTTGGTCCCCCAAGCCGCGCCTTCGTTCTCAATGAAAAGTATCTTGAACCAACCGAAGACATCATGGGACTCCCCCAAAATAAAACTGGTCTTGATATAGACTTTGCTTATTTGGTCAACAAGCAAAATCAGAACAATGATCAACAGGGATTTCTTTAAACTCATGCTTCTACTAAAGAGGTTGCAAAAATATGGATATTATTTTGTTTTCTTGAGATGGATTTGACCTTCCACCGTCTTCAGTATAAATTGGTTGTCCCCGAAGGGTATGGTTTCCTGATCCACCTTCCCGTAGGCACTTTCGGCCAGGATGTGCCCGCTGGGCGCAGTGAGCCATATATCCCCTTTTTGGGTGGCCACCTCAACCGTTTCGGAAACGTTCTCCAACATACATATCCCATCGGAAAGGGTGATGTGCAGATTTTTATACTTGCCCGTGGCATTCACATTGCTGTTCGTTCCAAAAACGGAGACCTCCTTATATTCCGGCACGCTGATCTGCAACGCTATGGAAACCACCTTGTGGGCACTGAGCTTGTCGTTGGGGTTGATGAAAATGGGCTGGAACCCGGCACTGACCAGCACCGTTGTCCCCTTTTCCTCTATGGAGACCAACAAATCCTTGGCATACTCGCCCTCAATGCTCGCAGATACCTGTACCTCATCGGTCGGCGAAGTAGTAAGGTCTATCCGATAGCAATATTGGGCATCTATCTGGATGGACTCGGTCCTGGGTCCAATGAAAGCTTTCTTTACCAATTTTTGACCCTGTAGGTGTACAAGGAAAAAAAGGGCCGGTAAAAACAATAAGGTCTTCATAACAAAAAACGCCCTAGGGCGTTTTTATCATTTTTGCATGTTCTTCGCCTCTATGCTCAAGGTGGCATGGGGAACCAGCTTCAACCGCTCTTTGTTGATGAGCTTTCCGGTCACACGGCAGATACCATAGGTCTTGTTCTCGATCCGCATAAGGGCGTTCTTCAGGTCGCGGATGAATTTCTCCTGACGGATGGCCAACTGCGTATTGGCTTCCTTGGACATGGTCTCCGAACCTTCCTCAAAAGCCTTGAAGGTGGGTGAAGTATCGTCCGTACCGTTGTTTCCATCGTTCATATAGGAACTCTTCAAAAGTTCCAAATGGCTTTTTGCCTTTTCCATTTTTTCCTCTATCAAGGTCCTGAATTCCTCCAGGTCCTTATCGGAGTATCTTACTTTTAAATCTTCTGCCATGTCTAATGCTTTTGAATAAACAATTTTGTATTCACCTCGTCGAAGGCAATCGCTATGCCCTCATCCAATTTTTCCTCAAAGTTCAGCACTGCGGTAAGCGTCTCCGTCTTGATGTATTCCTCATTACTGGAAACCGCATTTTCCACAAGGCCGTCCTTCAATATTTTGATGTCGATCTTGTCGGTCACCTCAAACCCGGAATCCTTTCGGATGTTCTGGATCCTATTGACCAATTCCCTTGCGATCCCTTCCTTTTTAAGGGCCTCGTCAATGGTTACGTCAAGCGCCACCGTAAGCGGTCCTGAACTGGCCACCAGCCACCCTTCGATGTCCTGGGAACTGATCTCTACATCGGCTAACTGTAAATTAACGGTTTTATTTTCCAATTGGAGTGTTAATTCTCCTTCTTGTTCCATTTTTTGGATGTCGTCCTGCCCCAATTGGTTCACTGCTCCCGCTATGGCCTTCATGTCCTTACCAAATTTCGGGCCCAAAACCTTGAAATTGGGTTTTATCTGTTTTACCAGAACGCCCGAAGCATCATCCAGCAATTGGATTTCCTTTACGTTCACCTCGGATTTGATCAACCCGGATACCGCTTCGATGTCCTTTTTCTGTTCTGCGTTCAAGATCGGGATCATGATCTTTTGCAGGGGTTGGCGTACTTTTATCTTTTCCTTCTGACGGATGGAAAGCACCAAAGACGATATTTTCTGTGCCAACTGCATCTTTCGCTCCAATTTTTCATTGACCATGGAGGCGTCGTACTTTGGAAATTCAGCCAAATGCACACTTTCAAAACCTTCCTTACCGGTGACTGCATCCAAATCTTTGTACAATCGGTCCATAAAGAAAGGCGCCACTGGTGCGGAAAGCTTGGCAACGGTCACCAAACAGGTGTAAAGGGTCTGGTACGCAGAAATCTTGTCCTGCCCATATTCACCCTTCCAGAAACGTCTTCTGCACAAACGCACATACCAGTTGCTCAGGTTTTCCTGTACAAAATCCGAAATCATCCGTGAAGCCTTGGTCGCTTCATAATCTTCATAGGCCTCATCCACATTTTGGATCAGGGAATTCAGCTCGGACAAGATCCATTGGTCTATCTCTGGCCTATCCGCCAAAGGAATCTCGTCCTCAGCATAGCTGAACCCATCAATATTGGCATAGAGTGCCATGAAGGAATAGGTATTGTAGAGCGTTCCGAAGAACTTTCGCTTTACCTCGACCACTCCTTCAATATCAAATTTAAGGTTGTCCCAAGGGTTGGCATTGGAGATCATGTACCAACGGGTGGCATCGGGTCCGTGCTCTGGCAAGACTTCAAAGGGATCTACCGCATTGCCCAAACGCTTGGACATTTTTTTGCCTTCCTTGTCGAGCACCAATCCGTTGGAGACCACATTTTGATAGGCAATACCATCAAACACCATGGTGGCAATGGCATGGAGGGTATAGAACCATCCGCGGGTCTGGTCCACCCCTTCGGCGATGAAATTGGCCGGAAAGGCAACCCCATCGTCAATCAATTCTTTGTTTTCAAAAGGGTAGTGCCATTGGGCATAGGGCATGGAGCCACTATCGAACCAAACATCGATAAGGTCCGATTCCCTTTTCATGGGTTGACCACTTGGCGATACCAAGGTGATGCCATCCACAATATTTTTGTGCAGGTCGATCTTGTCGTAATTGTCCTCGCCCATATCGCCCACCACAAAATCGGCAAACACATCTTTTTCCAGAACCCCAGCTTCAACGGCCTTGGCCATTTCCGCCTTGAGCTCTTCCACGGAGCCAATGATCAGTTCCTCCTTGCCATCGTCCGTTCTCCAGATAGGCAACGGAATGCCCCAATATCTGGATCGGGAAAGGTTCCAATCGTTGGCATTGGCCAACCAGTTGCCAAATCGACCTTCTCCGGTTGCCTTTGGCTTCCAATTGATGGTCTGGTTGAGTTCGAACATCCGATCCTTCACATCGGTCACTTTGATAAACCATGAATTCAGTGGATAGTACAAAATGGGTTTATCGGTTCGCCAGCAGTTTGGGTAGCTGTGGACATACTTTTCGACCTTGAAGGCCTTGTTCTCTTCCTTTAGTTTGATGGCAATCTCGACATCCACCGATTTTTCGGGGGCCTGGCCATCGTCATAATATTCGTTTTTGACATATTTCCCTGCCAATTCGCCCATTTCTGGACGGAAACGTCCCTGTAGGTCCACCAAGGGCACCAAGTTGTCGTTCTCATCTTTTACGAGCATGGGCGGGACCTCTGGCTCTGCCTGTTTGGCCACCAAGGCATCATCCGCACCAAAGGTGGGTGCCGTGTGCACGATCCCGGTACCATCTTCCGTGGTCACGAAATCCCCAGCAATGACCCTAAAGGCATTTTCGGGGTTGTCGTTGGGCAATGTGTACGGAAGAAGCTGCTCATACCGAATTCCGACCAAATCTTTTCCCAAACAGCTCTGGCCTACCCAGTATGGGATTTTTTTGTCCCCTTCTTTGAAATTGGACAATTCTTCGGCGGTCTCGACCTTGGCAAACTTCCCTGAAAAATTATAGCTGACCAGGTTTTTGGCCAATATCACTTGGATGGGTTCGAAGGTATATTGGTTGAAGGTTTTCACCAATACGTATTCAATTTTTGGCCCGACGGTCAAAGCGGTGTTGGAAGGAAGGGTCCAAGGAGTGGTGGTCCAAGCCAAGAAATAGGCCTCCCCCGACCCCTCCGGTGGAGGGGAAATTTTAAAAGCATCCCACACAGATTTTCCACCATTGGTGGGCAGGAGACTCTTGAACTGTGCCGTTACCGTGGTATCCGTCACATCTTGATAGGTGCCGGGTTGGTTCAGCTCGTGCGAGCTCAAACCTGTCCCCGCCTTTGGCGAATAGGGCTGTATGGTATACCCTTTATATAGAAGTCCTTTATCGTAGATCTGTTTCAGCAACCACCAGACGGACTCCATGTACTTGGGTTTGTAGGTGATGTAGGGGTCATCCATATCCACCCAGTACCCGATCTTTTCGGTCATTTCGTTCCAAACGTCCGTGTAGCGCATCACCGCTTTTTTACAGGCGGCGTTGTACTCCTCTACCGATATTTTCTTGCCGATATCTTCCTTGGTGATGCCGAGTTCCTTCTCCACCCCTATCTCTATGGGCAGTCCATGGGTGTCCCAACCGGCCTTTCGCTTCACTTGAAAGCCCTTCATGGTCTTGTATCTTGGGAAAATATCCTTGATGGTGCGGGCCATCACGTGATGGATGCCGGGCATGCCATTTGCAGATGGGGGGCCTTCATAGAAGACGTAGCTTTCCTTGCCCTCCTTGGTGGAAACACTCTTTTCAAAAATCTGTTTGTCCTTCCAAAAGTCCAGAACTTCTTCCGATACCTTGGGCAAATCCAATCCCTTATATTCCGCAAACTTCATAAACTGCTACTTCTTCTAGAATTCAAGTTTGCAAAATTATAAATTTAGATGGAATTATGGCCTACCCATCGTCTATTAGAATTTCCTTAATCTCCTTAATGTAAATATGATAAGGGAACAATCCCTATTTCAAGTAAATTTTTGTTATTTTGATTCTACATTAACACTAATCCATTATTTGAAATGAAAAAAGTATGTATCGCCGTAATGGCCCTATCGCTATCCCTGTCGGTAATGACCTCTTGCAAGGATGCGCCTGAAAAAGCAAAAGAGGCTTCCGAGGAGGCTGGTGAAGCCCTTGAAGAAGCTGGTAAAGACCTGAAAGAAGCTACCAACGATGCCATCGACACGGCAAAAGAAGTGGGCGAGGACGCCAAGGAATTGGGTGAAAAAGCCATTGACAGTCTTGAAAAGGCTGGCAAAGAGATGAAAGAGGCCGCCAAAAAGGCCATTGATAGCATCTAGAAGCCATTTTTATCAAACCAAGGCTGTCTAAAAAGTGTCATTCTGAATGAAATGAAGAATCTTTTAAAATTCAATTATCTGATAATAGAGATTTTTCGCCTCTCCCTTCGACTGCGCTCAGGGTGACAGCTCAAAATGACAATTTAATCACTTTTTAGACAGTCTTTTTTCTTCTAAAACACATAACCTACTCCCAGAATCAAATTGGTCCCCGGTGCCACTATCCCAGACGAATAGGTCCTGTAACGTTGGTTCGTCATGTTTTCCAAGGCCATGGTCGCTTTGAGGGCATTGGAAATCTGGTATTGCGACCTGAAATTCAAGGTGTACCACGAAGGCGAATACGGATTTCCATTACGATCACTGGCATAGATATAATCCTTGCTTTGTTCAGAAAGGGACAACCCCTTGTTACTGATTTCCCCATTGTAGTTCACGAACACATCCGCCTTTAGTTTTTGGTTCTGCCAGATCAGGTGCACGTCACCAAACGTCGGGGCGGCATGTCGGGCAGGAGTATCCGTACCGCTGTCATCTTCTTCCGTACCTTCCGTGAGGGTGAGGTTGGACAACAGCGACCAATGTTCATCAAAATAGGCTTCCAGCCCGAATTCAAATCCATAGACATAGGCCTTGGCCGCATTTTGGATGGCCTGCACATTGCTCAGTTCGCCATTGTATTCAATCTCGCGCTGCCCATTGAAGGTAAAGTCCCTTCGGACCAAAGCATCCACTAAATAGGTGTAATAGGCAGCCCCTTTGAACACCACCACATCATCAAAATTCTTCTTGATGCCCAGTTCCCCGTTATAGGCATATTCGGGTTCCAGATCTGGGTTGGGCACCACCACGGAGCCGGGTTCCGAGTCGAAAATCTTCCCAATATCGTCAATATTAGGCGCCCTAAACCCTGTGGAACCGTTCAAGGTGACCTGAAAATCCGACCATGGGAACCAACTGACCCCCAAACTGCCCGTGAGTGCCCCGGTCACAATATCGGCCTCTTCAAACGGGAAAGGATAAAAGGTGTTTTCAAATTGGGCATCCACCCAAACCTGGCTATACCGTATTCCCGACAGCACGGTGAGGTTGGGCTTCACTTGATATTCTCCATTGATGTACCCGGCAAAAGTCTGCCATGTGGCCCCATCGGGATATCGGGAGGCGGTCAACTCCCGCTCATCCGTCTCAATATCTTTCACACTTCCTTCCGAGTGGACCTTGTTGAAAATGTACTCCGCACCATAAAAGAGGTTCAGGTTGCCCATTTTTTTGTTCTCAAAATCCAAATTCATAGAAATGGCGTCCACCTTTTCCCGTGTGGAATAGAGCTCTACATCTCCAAATCCACGATCGTGTCTGCTTTCTTCAAAAAATTGATAGGCCGTCGTCAACTTGACGCCGTCATAAAACTTGTTCTTCCCCTTTTGGGTGACCTGAAAATTCCCCATGAACCATTTTTGGGGACCGTAGTACCATTCTGCGGAACGAAGTCCCAAACCATCGCCGGTGGGGCGTATCAACCTATCGTATCTGGAATAGTCCGATGTTTCCGAATAGTACAGCCCCAAATCATAGTTCCACGAAGTATTGGGCCTGTAGGCGAACTTCTGGAGAAAATTGAACTGATCATATCCGGAGGTCACTTGCTTTCTGGGATCATCATTTTCCACCAAAACATCGGTGCCGTTCTGCCGCACCACATAATTGTTCCGCAAATAGGAATCGGGGCCATGCTTTCCCATCTTCAAATCATCAAAATCATTGTAGGTGAAACTGGTGTAGGATGCCCATTTCCGTTGCCCAAAATTAAAATCCACATGGGCCGTGTTCTCATTGTTCGCCGTGGCGTAGCGATAGGTTGCATGACCCGAAAAGGCAAGACTGTCTGTATATGAAAAACGGGGTCTCTCCGTATAGAAGTTCATGACCCCTCCAATGGCATCACTACCATAGATCACGGAACCTGGTCCGAAGGTGATCTCGGTCTTTGCTATGGAAAACGGGTCTATGGATATCACATTTTGAAGGTTGCCACCCCTGAAAATGGCATTGTTCATCCGAACGCCATCCACGGAAAGCAGGAGCCTGTTGGTGGCAAAACCGCGTATCATTGGGCTTCCTCCGCCCAATTGGCTTTTCTGCACAAATACCTTCCCACTGTTCTGCAAAAGATCGGCAGAGGTTTGGGGTGAGGTAAAGTAAATGTCCCGCGCGCCGAGGGTCTCCACTTTTTGGGGAATCCGTTTTTTCTGCTGCTCCCACTTGGAAACGGACATGACCACTTCCTGTAGTTCTTCAGCCTTTGTCTGGAGGTACACCCGATGGCCCCTTCTACCGATCTGCGATTTGGTGGCCGTGTAGGTCTCATAACCAATATGCCGAAAGGTGATTTTCTCATCTTCCCCAAAAATGCCCAGATCGGTATTACCTCGGGAATCCGTAATAGTTGTTTTGCTCTGGTCCTTGTTGAACAGGGCCACATTATCCACAGGTATTCCGCTATCGGCGTCCAAAACGGTTATCTGTTGGGCATAAAACGTGAAGGAGAAAAGTAAAAAAATGAGGGCCGAGGCTAGTTTTTGGTTTTGCATTTCAATGGAATACTTCATTTAGTACGGCAAGCGACTTTGGTTCCCTGAATCCGTGCACATGCAACCGGAAATACAAGATCACCGTTTTCAAAAGTTCCCGCCTTTGGAATTTAGTTAGTTGTACAGTCTGAAGTGCATCAAAATCCATGCCCAAAAATTTCTTAAAACCGATTAGGTTTTCACTCTGTATCAACGGGTTAAGTGATGGTGTTTCACAGAATTCCCCTTCTTGAAGGTCAAAGAAAGGAGCTTCTTCCAAGGAAGTGTCCGGGTAGAAGCCCAGATATTTGGTTAGGTTCAATAAAAAGAGGATATGGAAATTGGGGGAAAGGGCATGTTCATCCAACCATAGCAGGGCATGCTCCAAATAGTTGAAGAGTCCTTGGTCCTGCTCTTGTTCGTGGATGCTGCTGCCCAACATTTCCGCGAGAAAAAGCACCACGCTATTTTTTAGGATGTCTGTGTGGACGGTACGGTAAGGCGTTGCCACCTTCACTTCCCGGATGCCTTCCAAAGTGCCTTTGTTCCTGTGGCTGGCCACAACCTCCAATTGCATCAAAGGAAGAAAATAGGCTGGTTTCAGTTTTCCCTTTCCAGAAGAAAACACCCCTTTCAACAAATAGGATTTCAATCCATCGGATTCGGTAAATGCCCTGACGATGAGACTGGTGTCTCCATACTTCAATGAGGAAAGAACGATTGCCTTTGTGGTGATTTGCATGGGCCAAAAAAAAAGAAGCAGTTACCAGAAGTGTAAAAATAAGCACTCCTTCCGGTAACTGCCAATCAAAAACTATTTTAGGTCAAACGGCCTAAATGACCCCTTGGGCCAACATGGCATCCGCAACTTTTACGAAGCCGGCAATATTGGCTCCTTTTACATAGTTGCAGTATCCACCGTCTTCTTTTCCATATTCGATACAGGCATCGTGGATATCGGACATGATCCCTTTCAATCGCTGGTCCACCTCTTCACGTGTCCAACTGATCCTGAGTGAGTTTTGGGACATTTCCAGACCTGAAGTGGCCACACCCCCTGCATTGGAAGCCTTGCCTGGTGCAAACAAGATCTTGGCATCGTGGAAGGCATGGATGGCTTCCGGGGTGGAGGGCATATTCGCTCCTTCGGCCACGGCGATACAGCCATTTTTAATCAATTGAGCGGCATCGTCACCGTTCAACTCGTTCTGGGTGGCACAGGGCAATGCAATGTCGCACGCCACTTTCCATGGGGTCTCCCCTTTGCGGAACTCTGCCGAAGGATACTTGGCAACATAATCCGAGATCCTTCCCCTACGGTTGTTCTTCAAGTCCATCACATAGGCAAGTTTTTCCTCGTTTATTCCGTCCTTGTCATAGATGTAACCGCCCGAATCTGAAAGGGTCAATACTTTTCCTCCCAATTGGAGGACCTTTTCGGCAGCGTATTGGGCCACGTTCCCAGATCCTGATATCACTACTTTCTTGCCTTCAAAAGATTTTCCTTGGGTCTTGAGCATGCTATCGGCAAAGTAAACGGTGCCGTATCCGGTCGCTTCGGGACGGATCAATGATCCTCCCCATGAAAGTCCCTTCCCGGTCAATACGCCGGTGAACTCGTTGCGTATTTTTTTGTACATCCCAAAAAGGAACCCTATCTCGCGGGCACCTACGCCAATGTCTCCTGCGGGAACGTCGGTGTTCGGGCCAATGTGTCGGCAAAGCTCTGTCATGAAGGCATGGCAAAAGCGCATCACCTCATCGTCCGACTTGCCTTTTGGGTCAAAATCGGAACCTCCCTTTCCTCCGCCCATGGGCAAAGTGGTAAGACTGTTTTTGAATACTTGTTCAAATGCCAAGAATTTCAGTACGCTGGCATTTACTGTGGGGTGAAATCGGAGCCCTCCTTTGTAGGGGCCTATGGCCGAGTTCATTTGAATGCGGTATCCGCGGTTCACATGGATTTCCCCTTCGTCATCGACCCACGCCACACGGAACGAGATCAATCGTTCCGGCTCGACCATTCTCAGGAGGATGTTCTTTCCATTATAGATGTCGTGCTTGGCAATATAGGGTATTACCGTTTCCGCCACCTCTTGTACCGCTTGTATGAATTCAGGTTCATGGCCGTTCCTGGCCTTCACCTCGTCCATAAATGCTTTTATTTTTGCTTCCATAAACGGATTAAGATTAATTGTCCCCTCGACTTAGCTTGGGGTTATTTTTATTGAATTATGAATTTGAGGGCAAAATTATACTATTTCAATATTTCAAATACTGGTTTTTTGAAAATTTTTCAAAATCATTGTGTAAGGGCCTGTTCCAAATCGGCTATCAGGTCTTCCACATCCTCAATGCCGACACTGAGCCTGATCAACGCATCGACCACCCCACTTTTCTCACGTTCTTCTTTCGGGATGCTGGCATGGGTCATGCTGGCAGGATGTCCTGCCAGACTTTCCACTCCTCCCAACGATTCGGCAAGGGTAAATAGTTTCAGGTTTTCCACAATTTTTATGGCATCTCCATAATTCCCTTTGGGCACAAAGGAAATCATTCCCCCAAAACCCTTCATCTGCGCCATGGCCACCTTGTGGTTGGGATGTGTCTCGAAACCGGGCCAATAGACCTTTTCAATCTTTGGATGGGCCACCAGATATTTCGCAATGGCCGCCCCGTTCTCACAATGCCGTTGCATCCGCACATGCAGTGTCTTGATTCCGCGGAGAGTCAGGAAACTGTCCATGGGGCCACACACAGCACCACTTGCATTTTGGATAAAATACAGTTGATCGGCAAGCGATTTGTCCTTCACCACTAATCCGCCGACCACTACATCGCTGTGTCCGCCCAAATATTTTGTGGCAGAATGCATCACGATATCGGCTCCCAAATCCAACGGTTGTTGCAGATAGGGTGTGGCAAAGGTATTGTCCACGGCCAACAGCAGCCCATGCTTTTTGGTAAGCTCGGACACTGCCTTGATATCGATAATGTTCATCATGGGATTGGTGGGGGTCTCCACCCAGACCATTTTGGTGTTCGGGTTGATATGCGCTTCGATTGTCTCCACATTGTCCATCTCCACAAAGTGGAAATGGATCCCGTATTTTTCGAATATTCTTTTGAAAAGTCGGTAACTGCCCCCATACAGGTCACTAGTGCAAATGACTTCATTCCCTGGGGACAATAGTTTAAGCACGGCATCGATGGCGGCAAGTCCACTGGCAAACGCCATTCCGTAGCTTCCATTCTCTATGCTTGCCAGAGCCTGTTCCAAGGCAGTCCTGGTCGGGTTGGCACTTCTGGAATATTCATACCCTTTGTGTCCACCGGGGGTGGATTGGGCATAGGTAGAAGTTTGATAGATGGGGGGCATCACCGCCCCATAGGCCTTATCGGGTTGTTGCCCTCCATGGATGGTCTTGCTGTTGAACTTTAGGTCTTTTTTCATCCTGTTCCGATCTACTTACAAATGTATCGCTATCTTTCGGAGTATTCAATGAAGTCTTATTTTTGAAGACCCAAAAACCTCTTTTATGAAAAAAATCCTTGTCCCTGTCTTATTCCTATGGTTCGTTTTGGGCTGTGAAAGTGAATCCCGATTGACTTTTGAGCCGTTGTTGCTCAATGGGGAAACTTGTGCCACTTGCCCCAATGTTGAGATCAATATACCCAAAGCAATCGATGGGTCATCGGTGGCAACGGCCATCAACCGATCATTGAGCGAAGAGATCATCAGCCTTCTTTCCTTTAGTGAGGGACAGGAGGACATCGACACGGCCGATAAGGCCATCGCCTCTTTCACCAATAGTTATAAGGAACTGAAGTCCAAATTTCCCGATGAAGTGGCTTGGGAAGCAAAAATAAATGGGGATGTGATCTATGAGGACCTCAATATCGTGACCGTGGCGGTCAATTCCTATTCCTTTACCGGGGGTGCCCATGGCTATGCCTCCACTTCCTTTTTGAACTTTGACAAAACCAAAGGGATTGAACTGGACACTCCCGACCTTTTTGATGATATGGAAGGGTTTGAAAAATTTGCCGAGGCCCAATTCCGTGCCCAAGAAAAGGTACCGGAAGGCCAAAACATCAACGCTACGGGTTTTATGTTCGAAGGGGATGCTTTTCATCTCCCCTATAATGTGGGCTACACCCCGGACGGTATCCAGCTCATCTATAACCCATACGAAGTGGCGTCGTATGCCGACGGGCCAATCGTACTGACCCTGCCCTACGATAAGGTCAATCCTTATTTAAAAAGAAAAGTAACCCTTTGATAGGTCTCTATGTCGCATCACAGCACAGACAACTATTTGAAATAATAACGAAGACCGGCCCCCAATAAGAGGGTGGAATCGTGAAGGTCACTGTTAAAATGGTAAAATCCATTGATGGGGACGATCACGGAAAATGCATCCGATAGGAAGAAATCCATTTCAAAGGAAGCGTAGCCGCCATAAATGAAACTGCTCTCGGCCTCTATGGCATCAAAGGGGAAAAAGGTGTCCCCATTATTGATGTACTTGTATCCCAAGGAGGGCCCGCCACCAAAATAAAAAGAGATCCCTCGTTTGGGAGAGGTCAGCACCGTGGTAAAATAGCCCAGGTTAAAAAAATAATCCTCATACGGAAATTCTACCCCTGAATTGGGGGTTTCCTTGGAAAAAGTTGCCGCCAAGGATACCTGAAAATAATCCGTGGCATTGTGGTAATAGTTCGAGTTGAGCTGAATACCGTAGCCATCTGTTTTGTAGGTGGGCACCGCGCCAATGGATAAGTAGCTTCGTTGGGAAAAGCCCTGCTCGCATACCAAGGTAAATAGCAAGCAAAAGAGCCCCCAGCATAATTGGAAGTTTTTCATTTTGATAAGATTTGGGTCTTACAATAAATCAACAGCAAATATAACTGATTTTCAGTGTGTTTTGCTTTTCACCGATTTATCTGGATTTGGGAAGGAAAATTGGGCCTGGACCATCGTCCGAACATATAGTTTTGAGATGAAAAAGAGGCCTTTCAACGGTCTGTTTCCAAGGTTTTTTTCAATGCCCCGATGGCTCCTAGGTGGAGCCCTTCGTGGAAGACGTTGAACGCGATGGCATCCTCAGCGCTGGCCAAGCCTATCTTAGGGGTCGTCATGTACTCCTTGAACGTTTTGAACTTTCCGTGTGAATAATCCAATTGGATCAGCTTTACGGTACTAAAAAGGTAGGCGGATATCTTTTCCACTTCTTGTTTGGAAGGTTCCCCATCAGGAAAAGTTCCTTTTCGGTACTTGTCGATCAGTTCCTTTTCAATGGTAAAGTCAAGACCGCTCAGGCCGTACAACAGCAATTGCGGGGTTACCACCACATGGGCTATGTTCCACCAAATATTGTTGTTGAACCCCTTTGGGATCCTGAACAGGTCCTCTTTTGGGGTGTTCTGCAAATGATCATGTAGAATTTTTCTGTTCTTCAGCACTATATCAAACAACTTTTCCATAACCTTATTTTTCAAAAAGCAATCTTCTTCTGACGTAAAACTAGTTTTAAAATATGAAACGGATCTATGAAAAACACATAAAATCACTTCTTCTTTATAATTGGAACAACCTTTCGAAAAGCTGTTGAATTTGCACTATCTTAATATGAATTGATGGAAATTTCCCTTCCTTTGCAATACAGCACCATTTATCATGAAAAAAATATACCACTTGGGCACCTGCACTACTTGTCAGCGGATCATAAAGGAATTGCAGCCTTTGGACGGAGTTGAATTGCAAGAGATCAAATCGGAACCCATTACTCCCGAACAATTGGAAGAAATGGCAGCCCTTTCTGGCAACTACGAATCCCTTTTCAGTAAAAGAGCCATGCTGTTCCGCCAAAGGGGGCTCCACGAAAAGGAACTCTCTGAAAACGATTATAAAAACCTGATCCTGGAACACTATACCTTTTTAAAACGGCCCGTGATCCTTGTTGATGGACAGATCTTTGTCGGGAACTCCAAAAAAGTGGTCGAGGCCGCTAAAGAGGCCCTGCACGCATGAGCAGAAGGACCTTGGCCATTTTGGCCGCTATTGGTGCCACTACCATTTATGGCATAAACCATACTGTTGCCAAAGGGGTCATGCCCACCTATGTGAAGCCGTATGGGTTCATCATGTTGCGGGTTGCCGGGGCGGCCTTGCTGTTTTGGATCATCTCCCTGTTCGGTCCCAAGGAAAAAATCGAGAAGAGGGACTGGCTGCGGATTTTGGTGTGTTCCATTTTGGGCATGGTCATCAACATGCTTTCCTTTTTCAAGGGACTCCAGCTTTCCACCCCGATCAACAGTGCGGTCTTGGTGACGATTACCCCAATTATTGTTGTGATCTTGTCCGCCTTCTTTTTGAGCGAACGGATCACCCTGAACAAAGGGCTTGGGGTTTTCTTGGGCTTTGCCGGGGCTTTGGGGCTCATCCTTTTTGGAGCGGAAGTTCGGCAAGATGCCCCCAACATTCCCCTCGGCAATTTTTTGTTTGTGCTGAACGCCACTTCGTATGGCGCATACCTTACCGTGGTGAAGACCCTCATTGAAAAATACCATCCCTTTACCTTGATGAAGTGGCTTTTTACCATTGCAGTCATCATCAATCTGCCCATCACCTTGCCTGAGGTCATGGAGATACAATGGTCCACCATGCCACTTTGGGCCTATGGTTCGATAGCTTTTGTGGTCATTGGCACTACCTTTATGACCTATCTGTTCAATGTGTTTGCCCTCACCGAACTCAAGGCGTCCACTGTTGGGGCCTTTGTATATATGCAGCCTTTGGTGGGCATTCTGTTCGCCCTTTTTTCGGGGAAGGACCATCTTACCTTGGTCAAGGTCGTGGCCACGGCCTTTGTGTTGGTGGGCGTGTATCTGGCCAGTAAACGGGCAAAGGCAGGGCTAAAGAACGATTAACCCTCCAAATCCCTCGGAACCTGCACAAACTTTCGGGTGTCGGCCTTGGTCAACGTCTTGAAATCCTTGGATTTTTCCATGGCCTGGAAGGCTTCCAAAAATTCAGTGGGGAGAGCGGTCAATTTCCGTTCTTTCAGATCGATCCAAGCACCCATCATCTCACAACGCGCAAAATTCTTGCCCTTGATGTCATAAAAATTGTGTCTGAATTCAAAGAACATTCCATCCTCGCTCATGCCCACCAACTCCAAGGAAACTTTCACAGGTCTGCCCGGAAAGGCCTCCTTGAAATAATAGACATGTTCATAAAAGACCACAGGGCCGATATTGTGGATGGCCATGCTCACCTGGTTGAATCCCAACTGTCCCAAATAGGCCATTCGGGTGTGGCTCATAAAGTTGATATAGGCCGAGTTGGCCATGTGCCTATTGGCATCCAGATCGCTCCAACGGATCTCAAATTCCTTAAAAAACATAGCGGGTTATTTTGTTATGCGTGCATAATAATTGTAAAAATACCATAGTTTTGAGAACTGGGCCCAATGGGTCAACAGAATTAATCCTATTTTTAAACATAGTTTAACACCGATCCCATGAGCCAAAAAGCAGAATTTGCCAAAAACCTTTCCCTACCCGTCATCGCCGCTCCCATGTTCTTGATCTCCGGACCCAAATTGGTCATTGAGTGCTGCAAGAACGGTATTGTCGGAACGTTTCCTGCATTGAACCAACGCACCAGTGAAGGTTTTGAAGAATGGCTTATCCAAATCAAGTCGGAGCTGGAACAGTTTGAAAAGGAAACAGGGAAAAAGCCCGCTCCATTTGGGGTCAACCTAGTGGTGCACCCCACCAATCCGCGGTTGGAGGCCGATGTAAAACTCTGCATGAAGCACAAAGTCCCCTTGGTGATCACCTCCCTTGGTGCCGTGAGCATGGTGGTGGATGCCATTCACAGCTATGGCGGGCTGGTGTTCCACGACATTATCAAAAAACGCCATGCGGAAAAGGCTGCCGAGGCAGGTGTGGACGGACTCATCCTAGTATCAGCGGGAGCAGGTGGACACGGTGGCACCATCAACCCGATGAGCCTCATCACAGAGGTCAAAAAATTCTTTGACAAGACCATTATCCTTTCGGGCTGTATCAGTACGGGAAGGGATATCGCGGCTGCCATGCAGATGGGGGCCGATCTTGCCTATATGGGCACCCGTTTCATCAACACGGAAGAAAGCCAGGCCACTGACGAATATCGAAAAATGATCGTTGATGCTGGGGCCAGTGACGTAATCTATACGGCTTCCATTTCCGGGGTACATGCCAATTTCTTGGCTGCCAGCCTCAAAGCTGCCGGAATCACGGAAGAAGACCTGAAAAAGGACACCAAAATCGATTTTGGCAAAGAGCTGAACACCGAGGCCAAGGCCTGGAAGACCATTTGGTCGGCAGGGCAGGGAGTGACTTCCATTGACAATGTGCTCCCGGTTTCAGAATTGGTCCAGACCCTAAAAAAAGAATTTAGATCCGCCATTGAGGAACAGGCCAAACTTTTGGCGGTTTTCCCCAAGGATTGATATCAACCTTAAGACCCATGCCCCAAGTTACTTCCAGTTATAGCCCCCCACTGTTCTTCAAGAGCGGCCATTTGTCCACTATTTACTCTGGCATCATCCGTTCGGTAAATGGGGTGGTCCAAAAAAGGGAGCGTATTGCACTTTTGGATGGTGATTTTTTGGATCTGGACTGGAGCGAGGCCAATTCCCCGACCCAAAAGTTGGTCGTGTTGCTCCATGGTCTGGAGGGAGATGCCCAACGCCCCTACATTACCGGCAGTGCCAAGATCCTGAACCAAAACGGGTTCGACACCTGTGCCGTAAACTTTAGAAGTTGCAGCGGGGAACCCAACAAACTTTATCGCTCCTATCATTCCGGGGCCACAGAGGACCTGGTCGAGGTCATTGACCATGTCCTCAATACAAGGGACTATGCGGAAATCTACCTGAAAGGATTCAGTCTGGGAGGCAACCTCTTGCTGAAATACCTCGGGGAAGGAAATGCGGTTCCAAAGGAAATCAAAGGTGCGGTGGCCGTATCGGTGCCCTGTGACCTCCACAGTTCGTGCAGGCAACTGCTCAGCGCAAAGAACATCCTCTATGCCCAACGTTTTAAGAAGAACCTGTTGGACAAATTGCGACAAAAGCAGCTTCTTTTTCCCGACCTCATCCCCGATGCCGACATCAAGCGCATCAAAACATTAAAGGATTTTGACGATATCTATACGAGCCGGGCGCACCATTTTACGGATGCCGAGGACTATTATGCCAAATGCAGTTCCCTTCAGTTCTTGCCCAACATCACTGTGCCAAGCCTCATCATCAATGCCAAAAACGATTCATTCCTGGGACCCGAATGCTATCCTTTTGCGGAAACGGAAAAAAACCCCCACCTCTTTCTGGAAACTCCCCATCACGGTGGACATGTTGGCTTTTGGGGCAAAAACAACATCACCTATACCGAAAACAGGGCCTTGCATTTCTTTAATTCATGGCCAAAGAAAACGTTGTAGTGGGTTTTATGGCTTTGGAAAACAAAAAACCGATGAATTATTCGTCCCTAATTGCCTATCTTAGTAGCTCTATTTGCACAAACAAACTTCAATAGAACGTAAACAATGAAAAAAGCAATCCTGTTCTTGGCCTTGGGAGCCTTTATGGCAAGTTGTGGCGGGAAAAAAGAAGAGAAAAAGGACGGTTTTGAAGTAAGCCGTACGAAAACAGAAGAGAAAAAAGCCGAAACTGGCGGGGGAGTCCCCGTGGATCTGGACAATAAAGGTGTGGGACCCATCAAGAACTTGGATTTCCCTGATGAGATCGACCAAGAAATGGCCGCTCGCGGACAGGCCAAGTTTGATGCCGTATGTGTGGCTTGCCACATGGTGGACCAACGTATGATAGGACCTGCCATGAAAGGCGTCTATGACAGAAGGAGTCCGGAATGGGTGATGAACATGATCCTGAACCCTGATGGGATGCTCAAGGAAGACCCGATAGCCAAAGCTTTGTTGAAAGAATACAACAATGCCATCATGCTGAACCAGAACCTGACCGAGGAAGAGGCCAGGGACTTGGCGGAATACCTCAGGACACTGTAAAAGTCCCGCCCATAAATTCTTTGAAATGCTGTTGTTTTTAAGTAAAGCAACAGCATTTTGCGTTCTATAAACTAAACAAACATGAGACAATTTCTTTTTACCTTACTCGGTTGCCTGTGCGCGACCGCAATGACCGCGCAAGACCTGCAAGGGGCTTGGGAAATGACCCAGAACGATGGGCAGGGGACCGAGGTACAGCACATTGCCATCATAGCAGGGGACTATATCTCCAAGGCCTTTTTTGAGAAGGAGACCGGAAAGTTCATCGGCACCAAAGGTGGGAGTTACAAAGCAGACGGTCAAAATTTTACGTATCTGTTCGAATATGCCTCATTGAACCCCGACCTGGTGGGAACCCAAAAAAGCGTTCCTTACGAATTTGTGGACGGCAAACTCCATTTGGGCGATGTGGCCTGGACCAAAATCGATGATGGTACACCCGGAGACCTGTCCGGCGCTTGGCTCATATCCGGAAGGAAGCAGGATGGCGAGATCGTAAAGCGAGATACATCGGGCCCACGCAAGACCATGAAGATCTTGTCCGGCACCCGTTTCCAATGGATCGCCTACAATACGGAGACCAAGGAGTTCATGGGCACGGGCGGTGGAACCTACACCACCGTGGATGGAAAATACACGGAGACCATCGGCTTCTTTTCCCGGGACGATTCCAGGGTAGGTGCCAGTTTGCAATTTGATTACAGTCTGGAAGATGGGGATTGGCACCATTCCGGATTGAGCAGCAAAGGACAGCCCATATACGAAGTCTGGAGCAGACGAACGGAGTAAAAGTCATTTCAGGTTACGGGGGGCAATGTTTGATTTATTTTTTAGTATTTTTCCTAAACATTAACCATTAATTTCTGTAAAAAATGAAAACCTCTATCCTATTGTTTTTCTTTGCCATAGCCTTGGCAGATTCTTGCAGCAATTCCAAATCCAGCGCCGAGGCACTCTATGGCCCTACTTGGGAACTGGATTACATCACTGGCCCAAGGATTGCCTTTGAAGGGCTGTTCCCTGAAAAAAAACCACAGATCACTTTCGACAAGGAATCCTCCAAAGTTTCCGGTACGGATAGCTGTAACGGTTATTCCGCTGACTATGTTCTGGAAGGAAGCTCCATTTCCTTTGGCGAGCCTGGCCCCACCACCATGATGTTCTGTGGTGGCAGCGAGCGCCAATTTTTGGAAATGATGAAGAAAATCGACGGTTTTTCCTTTGATGAAGATGGAAAACTCAACCTGCTGATGGGCGAAGTCCCGATGATGCGCTTTAAAAAAGTAGGATCATGAAAAAAAACGTTATGGCCGTCTGCTTCCTAGTACTCCTTTCCAACTGTGTGGAAAGAAAAAAGCAGGATGAGGAGCAGAAAGAAGCCACCGAAGAACAGACGGACACCATCAAAGACGAAGAAAACACAAGGGCCCTTGCCGTAGCACACGCCGAGAACTATTTCAAGGCCACAGGGACAGAGCCGTTCTGGGGACTTAAGATCTATGGGGACAAGGTGGAGCTGACCACGATGGAAGGGGACACCATCATTGTGCCCCATACCGAACCCATCAGGGTGCAGGATGCGAACATCAAAATGTACCGCGCGCAGACCGAGGCCACGGCCATGGATGTCATCATCTCCCAAAAAGAATGTACCAATGCCATGTCCGGAGAGGTTTCCCCGTATTCCGTGACCATTTCCTATAAAAAGACCGGGGAGGAAGAAACCCATGCCCTGGAAGGTTGCGGCTCCTACGTGACCGATTATAGGCTCAATGACATTTGGGTGTTGGAGGAAATGATGTCCCAAAAGGTCTCCAAAGAGGATTTCAACGGGAAGGATGTACCCTATATGGAAATCTATACCGAGGACAATCGCTTTTCAGGTTTTTCGGGCTGCAACCGAATGACAGGAAGTCTCTTCTACGAAAAGGACCTGCTGCGATTTGCCCAGATTGCCTCCACCCAAATGGCCTGCCCCAAGATGGACAGGGAATCCGAGTTTTTGAAGGCCCTGCAAAGCAGCACCAACTATAAAGTGGAAAACAATAGACTCTACCTTTCCAACGGTAGCGAAGAAAACCTGCTCATATTCAAAAAAATAGACTGATCATGAAAAAACTACTTTTTGTCTGCTTCGCCCTCTCCGTAGTGGCCAGTTGCAAGACCAAGGAATCCAAAGAGGTGGACAGCGTCCCTCAAGAACCCGTAACCGTGGCCCCGCCCCAGCCTGTTCCTGCTTTGGAGGAAGGTTGTTACACCTATGACGCCAACGGCAACCACATTGTGCTGGAGATCACCGAAATGAACGGATCTGTTCTCGGGAACCTGGACTATGCCCTCAAGGAAAAGGATGCCAACAAGGGAACCTTTGCCGGCGTGTTGAAGGACAGTGTGCTCCTCGGCAGTTACACCTTTATGTCCGAAGGCACGGAAAGCACCCGCGAGGTGGCCTTTTTGGTGAAGGAGGGCCAGTTGATCGAAGGTTTTGGTGCACTGGACGAGACCGGCACCGCCTTTCAGGATCCAGCTACCCTCAGTTTCAGTTCGTCCATGCCGTTGTCCAAAACGGATTGTGAACATGACTAAACTGTAATACGAGTTAGAAAAGGATCAAATACATCGATTTTATACCATATTGGGTGTATATGGATGTATTTTACATCTATATAAACAAGTTAAAAACATGATTATGAAAAACATACTTTTTTTAATATCATTGATACTTTTACTCGCATCTTGTAATAATGAACCTGTAGATTTCCAACCAATTCATAATGACCATTATCAAACTGCTTTAGATTCATTAGTTAATTATGACAATTACTTTATTGGAGAGTTTAACGGAGAAGTTTTAGTTAGCACCGAGCCATTTACATATGGGTGCAGTGTTGGCAATCTATTAAAAGATTCTGTTTCTATTAAATTTCATTATTCATATAAAATATCGAATAGTGAAGAATTAAAAACGCCCTTCATTGAATTTATAGCATATGAATCAATCAATAAACTTGATCCAAATACTCATTATCGATATGATGAATACAATAACTTTTATACTTTTTTCAACAGAAATGAACTTGAATATTGGGAAGTTGACAATTATAAAAATTTGACACCTCAAGTCAGAATAT
The DNA here is from genome assembly GCF_007785775.2 of Flagellimonas hadalis. Lineage (GTDB taxonomy): Bacteria > Bacteroidota > Bacteroidia > Flavobacteriales > Flavobacteriaceae > Flagellimonas > Flagellimonas hadalis. The sequence continues at coordinate 154,604 of NZ_VNIK02000002.1, read as the reverse complement.
TACATATTGATTATTCACAATTAATAAATAATTCTGCTCTAAGATATCTATCAACAGATTTTGGAAAACCCCCGTTTGATGAAAATAATTTTCAAATTGAAAACATTAGAGAAATAGAAAATCCTTCTTTTGGAATTGAACTAACATATTCTTTTAACTGTACTTTACTTTCGGATTCTAATGAAGTACTAGAAATTAAAAATGGAAAAGGAAAATGTACATTCTTGTATTAAAAACCAGTTGCCAACACTGGCAACCGTTGTACAATGATGAAGTTATAGAAAAATAAGCAGTTCTATCTAGGGGAAGCTTATAAACGCAAACTGTCACAAGAGAAAAACTTTTTCAATGGAATGGTAGAATCGGAAAATAAGGTCGGTAAAATATTTGGAATATCAATAGGAATTTTGGCTCAATAAAACTAACTGCTTCAAAAACATTGCTTTCATCTCCCTTTAACTAAATTCCCTACTTTTAATAAAAGTAAACAACCAAGGGAATCGTTTCGTCATACCAATCCTCAACGACACGAAACCATAACCAAAACTGTTACCAATCCTATGAAAATCAACCTTATCCATAAACCTTTTATGGCCATCCTGTTTTTGGTGATAGGGGCCTGTCCGATGCAATCACAAACTGGGGAACAAATTGTCCTCGGCACAAAACACACCCTTAGGTCCACCATTTTGGAGGAAGACAGGGACTATTGGATCAGCCTTCCCGAGTCCTATCATGATAAAGGACCGACCTATAAAAGGTATCCCGTGCTCATCGTACTCGATGGAAATGTTCACTTCAAGCCCATAGCGGGAATGGTAAACTACATGAGCGCCGACGCTTACAGAAACCAAAAAATCCCGGAGATGATCGTGGTCGCCATCCAAAATGTGGATCGGAGAAGGGACTACACCCCGGACAAAATCATTACCACTAGAGCGAACACTTCCGGCGGAGGGGACCACTTCCTTCAATTTTTGGAAGACGAACTTTTGCCGGACTTGGACCAGAAGTATAGAACGGTGCCCTATCGAATCCTTTTTGGACATTCGTTGGGAGGTCTCTTGGCCGCCCATGCCTACATGAAAGAAAAAACACTTTTCAATGCATTCCTTGCGGTCGACCCGAGTTTTGGAACTTGGGATTCAGAAACCATGGACCATAAACTGGACGCAATAACCGATGCTTCCTTTAAAAGGTTTCTTTACATGGCCACGGCAAATTGGGGCAAAAGAAATATCCGGAACCGGGATCGCCATGTAAGGTTGTATGAGGCATTGAACAGCAAATACCGCGGTACGCTGCCCGCCAAATTGGAATACTTCGAGCATGAAAACCATAGCTCGGTCCCCATCATTGCCTTTCACAACGGAATCTCCGCAATTTTTGAAGGCTACGGAATTTCCTATCGGGACATCGCTGCCAAAGAGCAGCTCACGGAGCATTTTCAGGAAATTTCGGAGCGGCTCTCCTGGGATTTTCCGCCCCCCGAACACCTGGTGAACCAACTGGGTTATGCCCTACTGCAAAGCAGAAATGCGGAGGACAGACCCAAAGCATTGGAGTTTTTCCTGTTGAATGTGGAAAACTTCCCTAAGTCGCCCAATGCATACGATAGCTTGGCAGAGGCCTATGAGACGCTGGGAGACACCCAAAAAGCAATCGAAAACTATAAAAAAGTCCTTGGCCTGGAACCGGACAATGCCAACGCTTCACTAAAAATAAAGGAGTTGAACCGGTAAAATGATGACCCTAAAAATCAGTTTGTTCGATGGACAATAGCTTTTCATTCAATTATGACGAATATGATTTTTGGCCCTTATACCATTCCATCCTAAGGTATTACCCCATCGGGATCAAAAAACACCAGGAGTTTGATATTTACCGACAGTACCTCGGCATACAGGAACTGGAAAAATTGCTCAATGAAAAAATTGTCGACAAGAAGACGTATGAAAAAAATTGGGGGGCATTCCTAAAGAGGGTCAGTGCCGAATTGGGAAAAAGTACCCAAGGAACAACTTTTGGTTTCGTACCCAGTTATAGCGGTTATTTGACATTGGACTCCAATGGCACTGGAAATAGATGGAACTACAAGGAGCTCCATTTTGCGGTCAGCCATTTGGGAAAGTATTTTCAGGTGTATGGCCTCGAAAAATCAGTTTTGAGTTACGAAAACGACTTGATTCCCTATCAAATCCAAAATCTTAAAGAAATCATGGTTTCTCCCATGGGAGCGTACAAAGATTATTTTGAGAAAATGGAAAACTATATCACCGAAGAATTCAAGGACTATCGTCTGGTCCCTTTCAGTATGGGACAAACCATCATCAATGGACTTCAAATACTACATTTGGACAAAGAAAATTGCTCGATAAACATGGCATTGTTCAATGACTTTTTGGGAATGGGGGAACAGGTGAACGAAATGGAGGCCCAAGGAGATTTGACCTATGGGATGGAACATTGGAAAAAACAACGGAACTAACAACACCCCTATGTAACGTTTTTATAAAGGGTGCATTGAATGAACAAGCTGATCTTGGTTCCTCTTTTTGCCAAAAAATGGCCGAGGGTGGCTTTCAAATGGTTATTTTTAACTTAAAAACCATCAATATGTACCCAAGAATCATTTTCCTTGTCTTTTTGATCAGTGGCTTTGCGGGCACGGCGCAATCCACATCGGAAGATACAGCCGTGAAGAAATCTGACGAAGTCCTGTACGATGCCGAAAAAGCGGCAAAGTACGGCGCTGATGACTATGGCATGAAAAAGTACATCTTTGCCTTTCTGAAGCGTGGCCCAAACCGCACGTCGGACAAGGAGGAAGCGGCCAAATTGCAAACAGCCCACCTCGAGAACATCGGAAGGTTGGCCAAGGAAGGGAAATTGGTGCTGGCAGGTCCTTTTTTTGGAAATGATGACCTTCGCGGCATCTACATTTTTAATGTGGAAACCCTGGAAGAGGCCAAGGAACTTACCGAGACCGACCCTGCCATAAAAGCGGGTAGCTTGGTCATGGAACTCAAAGAGTGGTACGGCTCCGCAGCACTCATGGCAATCAATGAAATTGCCCCTACTCTGGCCAAAAAATCGATCATGGATTGATCTATATCAATGAGAAACTTCCCGTACCTTATAATTATCACCCTCTTCAGTGTTGGCCAGATGGAGAATGTGAATGCACAAAACATGGAACTCCCCTATAAAGAAATACCCGCCCATCCCGAAGCATATACCCCTGGAAACTTGGTTGCCCGTATGATTGATGGTCTGGGTTATCGGTTTTATTGGGCCACCGAAGGCCTTACCGAAAAGGACCTCGCCTACAGACCTTCCGAGGACGGCAGGAGCATTTTGGAAACCATGGCGCACATCAACACCATGTCCAACAACATTTTGTTGGCCCCGGATGCCCAGCCTTTTGAAAAGTCCCTCTACCCAACACCAGCTTCGTATGCCGAGTTACGGGCCCAGACCCTTCAAAATTTGAAAGCGGCCAGCGCCAAAATGTTGGGAAAAAGTGCCGAGGAGATGGAAAAATTCAAGGTCATTTTTAAAAGAGGGGAGCAACAATCGGAGTTTGCCTTTTGGAACCTCATCAATGGCATGATCTCGGATTGCATCTACCACACCGGGCAGATCACACTCATGCGAAGGGCGAGTGGCAACCCACAAAACCCCAATGTGAACCCGTTTTTGGGGCAAACGAAAACCGAGTAACCCCAGTTGTTTGTAACATTTCTTGAAAATCCATTACCAATATATAAATATCTGGTCTATGGGTTCTGCAAGTCAACCAATGTTAGTGGTCAAAGCCAATCGTGCTTTGTTGCGAAAGCGGCGTAGTTTCAAAGAAATTCGAGAAGCTTACGAAGGCTATGTGGGCGATACCGAACTGAAGTTCAAGGACCTAACTCCCTTTGAGCAAAAGAAAATCCGTGACAAGATCATTCAACAAGCCAAAATGGATAGATTGGAAGAAATCCAAAACTATTGTATTGCGCTCGTTATCCTAATTGTTCTGGGGGTTGTTCTTTATTATCTTTTTTCGAGTTAGCAGCACCTACTCAATCTTATCGACCACAACCTTATAGGTTGGGTCTTCCAAAACGTTCACTTCGATAATATCGTCTGCATTGGCCAAAAGGCGTTGACAGTCCTTGCTCAAATGTTTCAGATGGAGTTTTTTGCCCACTTTGCGGTAACGTTCCGTGATCTTGTTTACGGCTTCAATGGCGGACATATCCACCAAACGGCTTTCCTTAAAGTCGATGATGACTTCTTCGGGATCGTTCAGCACATCAAACTTTTCGGCAAAAAGGGTGGTGCTGCCAAAGAAAAGCGGCCCATAGATCTCGTAATGCTTAACACCTTTCTCATCCACATACTTTCTCGCCCTGATCCGCTTTGCATTGTCCCAAGCGAACACTAAGGCGGAAATGATCACCCCTACCAATACGGCCAAGGCCAAATTGTGCAGGAACACGGTCACCAAGGTCACGAGTACCATCACCAATACATCCGATTTGGGCATGCGGCGAAAGGTTTTTAAACTGGCCCACTCAAAGGTGCCCAGTGCCACCATGATCATCAACCCGGTGAGGGCGGCCATGGGTACTTTTTCAATCAAACTGGAACCGAACATGATGAACACCAAGAGCATCAAGGCGGCAAAAATTCCTGATAGTCTTGCCCTTGCCCCGTTGGAGGTGTTGATCAAACTTTGCCCGATCATGGCACAACCGCCCATCCCCGAGAAAAATCCGGATAAGATATTGGCCGTTCCCTGGGCCACGGCTTCCTTGTTGCCCCTACCTCGGGTTTCAGTGATTTCATCCACAATATTGAGCGTCAACAGACTCTCTATCAACCCCACTCCGGCCACAATGGCCGCAAAGGGAAAAATGATTTGCAACGTCTCCCAAGTCAAAGGCAGGTTGGGGATATGAAATGGGGGGAACGTTCCTTGAATGGAAGCAATATCGCCAATGGTCCGGGTATCCAATCCCATGAAAAAGACAATGCCGAACACCACCAAAATAGCAGCCAAGGAGGCAGGAACCACTTTGGTCAATTTGGGCAATCCCCAAATGATCAACATCGTCAACAACACCAATCCCAAGAAAATGAAGAGCGTGCTACCCGTTAACCAATGCCCTTCCGGAGTCTTGAACTGTGTCAACTGCGACATAAAAATGATGATGGCCAGGCCGTTCACAAATCCAAAAATTACGGGGTGGGGCACCAAGCGCATCAACTTGCCCAATCGAAGGATGCCCGCCAATAGCTGTAAAATACCAGCCAAAACCACGGTCGCAAACACGTATTCCACGCCATATTGCTGGGCCAGGCTCACAATCACCACCGCAACGGCACCTGTGGCCCCGGAAATCATTCCCGGTCTGCCACCTAAAATCGAGGTGACCAATCCCATCACAAAGGCGGCGTACAATCCGGTCAATGGGGACAGACCGGCAATGAAGGCAAAAGCGATGGCTTCGGGCACGAGTGCCAAGGCCACGGTAAGGCCTGACAAGATCTCTGTTCGGTAGTTTACCTTTTGGGAAAAATCAAAAAGGTTGAGGTATTTTTTCATCTTTCGATTTTAAGGGGGCAAAAGTACCACTTATTATGGGTTTGTCCTCCTCCTGAAAAAGAATTGGGAATATGGCAATCACATGCTAAATCGTTGAAAATCTGTCAGTATTTCCTCAAATGCCTTGATAGATGGTAAAGAGTAGCCAACAAAAAAAACCGCCCTGGACTTTATTGCCCAAGGCGGTTCTTAACTAAATAACCAACCAAAAAAACTTGTTTGTATAGTCGAACAACTTTGTTTTTCCTTACATATTTCGTTGTCGGGTCACGTTCATTTGTGGGTTGGTCACCTTGGAACGTTTTTTGCCCGTATCTCCAGATTTCAAAAACTGCATGTATCCTCTTCCTGTAAACTCATATACCGTTCCGCTGGACACATGGTACAACTCTATTGTACTATCATTGATAACGTACAGTTCAAAATAATCATTGCCCAAGAAGTCATAATCCAGTGTTAAAGTTTTCAGGGAAGCATCATTGGCCACATCATATACCTCATAATCACCCTGATAGTCCCATTGGATGTTGGAAAGCGGGATTCCATTTCCATCAATGGATGATCTAAAATACCCGCCGCCATCAGAAAAGAACTGAAGGTAGTTTTCCTCATCAAACTCGTTCAGGGCTCCATACTCACTGGTATAGGTCTTTTCCCAAACCTGATATTCCTGCAAGAAATAGTGGATGTTGTCATAAAAGACCATATCATAATCGAAGGAGTTCCTGTAATATCCCCTCAACACATAGGACGTATTGGAGCTGGGGTCGTAAAGTTCCAAGGTATTGTTGTTGACGGCATACACATCCAAAAGCCAAAGACCGTCCACATCATGGTCCACTTCCACCGCGCCGCTGTAGGTGCCATACGTGCCCACATCCACTCCCAATCCGTTGCCCGTTTTACCGATTCCCACCAAATTGTTGTTGGCATACACCACCCCACGGTCAAAAGATAGGGTAAAGGCGCGTTGCAAAAACGGCACTTCGCCATTTCCCGTTGTTGCGTTGATGTCCACATACCAGATGTCGTAGTTTTCCAATACCAAGGCGGTGTTGATCGGCGATTCCTCAATGAAATCATCCTCCACGATAACCTCGGTGTAGCAAGAGCTGGCCAAAAGACCTATCATCAAAATTCCCAAGAGTAGTTTTCCATTTTTCATAATCGTGGATTTTAAGGTTCAATGATGGCAGACCAATCTTTGTGCCAAATTTTTTAAACAATTGATAATCAGTATTTGATGAACGGTCAATTTTATTATTCGGTTTTACGGCGTAATTTTGCCTTATGGAAGAAAAATTGAGATTTGGAGTTTTTGGAGGGGGAAGCTGGGGAACCGCCATTGTGAAGATGTTGTTGGAAAATTTGGACAGTGTGGGGTGGTACATGCGGAGTGATTCGGCCATACGGCATATCAAAAAAGAGGGGCACAACCCCAACTATTTGGGCTCTGTGGAGTTTGAAGTGGAGCAATTGCACCTCAGCCACGATATCAATGAGATTGTGGCAGCTTCGGATGTGCTCATATTTGCCATCCCCTCGGCTTTTTTGGAGAGCGAGCTCAGTAAACTGACCCTTTCCTTGAAGGACAAGATTGTTTTTTCGGCCATCAAAGGCATTGTTCCCGAGACGGGGCTCATCGTAGGGGAACATTTCCATGAACATTACGGCATTCCGTTCGAGAACATTGGTGTACTGACGGGACCCTGCCATGCGGAAGAGGTGGCACTGGAGCGTCTGTCTTACCTCACCATTGCCTGTGCGGATGCCGAAAAGGCAAAACTGGTGGCCAAACACGTGAAAAGCGAATACATCCGCACCAAGATCTCGGACGACATCATCGGCACGGAGTATGCGGCCATGCTGAAGAACATCTATGCCATTGCCGCGGGCATTGCCCATGGATTGGGGTATGGCGACAACTTTCAGAGCGTGCTCATGAGCAACGCCATTCGGGAGATGAAACGGTTCATCGACCGGGTGTACAAAATGAAACGGAACATCAATGCATCCGCCTATCTGGGTGATCTATTGGTAACAGGCTACTCGACCTTCAGCAGGAATCGAATGTTCGGAAACATGATTGGCAAGGGCTATACCGTAAAAAGTGCCATGATGGAAATGAACATGGTGGCCGAAGGGTATTACGCTACCAAAAGTGCGCATTTGCTGATGGAGAAATTGGAGAAAAAGTCCAAAACGCCCATCATCAATGCGGTCTATCAAGTGCTTTACAAAAACAAGAGCCCGAAAAAAGTCTTTGAGAAACTGACGGAGAAGTTGGATTAGTGCCTATCCAACGAAAAATTGGAATGGTGGTCCAACTCCTTTTCCAGTTCCTTTTGAAAAGCATCCACTTCCTCAGCGGAATAGTTATATGCTTTTTGGAACTCTTCCAAAACTGGGACCATGTGGTTACGGACGCTGTCAATATCAAAATACAACCGTCCCGTCCTTCTGATGAAAAAATCCAAAGGGGTGAGTGCCATTTCGTATGCTATGGTGAACTGGGCCTCGGCCCTGACCATTCTTTCCAGCGGATCTCCGGCCTTGGTCTGGGCATATAGCTCCAAGATGGTCTCGGTCTGTTTGCCATAGGTGGTCACCAAGTACCACGCATCGTATTCTGAAAAGCCACTGTCGTGCAGTCGGTCAAAGACCGTGGCAATGTATTTTTTGACGTGTTTGAATTTCTTGAAATCGTTGCCACAAAGGGGAATCTTATCCGTAGTGCAAGGTTTTAGGTGGATATCATGGTCTTCCTCCATATTCCTGGCAATGCGGTTCACCACCCGTTCCGCCATTTTTCTGTACCCCGTGAGCTTGCCCCCGGCAATGCTGATCAATCCCGTGTCCGAAGTAAAGATCTCATCCTTACGGGAAAGTTCCGATGCCGATTTCCCTTCTTCATGGATCAAGGGGCGCAACCCAGCCCATGAGGAGATAATATCCGACAGTTCCAGATGGATGTCCGGGAACATATGGTTCACTGCCGAGATCAGATAGATGGCATCGGCAATGTCCGTGGTGACATGGTCCTTGTCCGCATTGAAATTGGTATCGGTGGTACCGATGTAAGTCACCTTTCCACGGGGAATGGCAAACATCATCCTGCCATCCGGAATATCAAAATACACGGACTGTTGTACCGGCAACTTTTCCCTTGGGAACACCAGATGCACCCCTTTGGTCAAATGCAGGCGTTTTCCCTTTTTGGACTGGTTCAAGGTGCGAAGTTCATCTACCCAAGGTCCCGCAGCATTGATGACATATTTGGAGGATATACTGTATTCGCCCCCAAATATCTCGTCCCTAAACGTGACTCCGGCCACACGCTCATTTTCATACACAAAATCGATGACCTTGGCATAGTTCACTGCCTTTGCCCCAAATTGGAGGCTGGTCTTTATGTTTTCCAGGGTAAGTCGGGCATCGTCGGTGCGGTATTCGGCATAATAGCCCGCCCCGTTCAATATCTTTTTGGGCAAAAGGGGCTCCAGTTTCAGGGCCTCCTTCTTTTCCAGCATCTGCCTTTTGTCCTCCCCTTCCACTTGGGCAAGGATATCGTACACCTTCAGCCCGATGGAGGTCAGCCATTTTCCGTAGGATCCCCCCTCGATCAAGGGAAGCAACATTTTCTCGGGAATCACCAGATGGGGTGCCAACTTATGCACAATGGCCCTTTCAGAACCCACTTCCTTCACCAACCAAAAATCGAACTGCTTCAAATAGCGGAGCCCGCCATGAATGAGTTTGGTGGATTTGCTGCTGGTGCCCGATGCAAAGTCACCCTTTTCGAGCAGCAGCACTTTCAACCCACGGGCAGATGCATCCAGGGCGATACCCGCTCCCGTAATGCCCCCACCGATCACCACAAGGTCATAAGTCCCCTTGGCCAAGGTTTGAAGACTGTTTTTTCGGTCTGTGTTTGAAAAAGCTATGTTTTCGCCCATAGTGTTTACTTGTTGAACTCGTATTCCCGTTCCACCCGACAGATCCTGACTTTATACCAGGAATACCATTTTTTGATCCCGTTCCTTTGGGCCTGCCTGTGATCCATGTTCGCCTTCCAGTTGGCAATGGCCTCCAGGCTTTCCCAATAGCTTACGGTGATGCCCAGACCGTCGCGGGCACTTTCCACTCCCAAGAAACCGGGTTGCTGTTGGGCCAGTTCTTCCATTTCTTGGGCCATTTGCCCATAGCCATCATCACCCTCTGTCCTTAGACTGCTAAAAATTACGGCATAATACGGTTTGTCGAGTTCCATATTTTATGTGATATAGTCTTTCTCCAAAAAATAATTGACCAGGGCCTCCTTCATCAAAACGGTCTGCTCCCCGGCCTTGAGTGGCGGCAATTGTTCCTTTACTTTGTAATGTGGCCAGCCCTCATCATCAAAAAAATCAAAATCGTAATAGCCGTAGGGTTCCAACAGCCTACAAATGGCAATGTGCATCAGGTTTACTTTTTCGTCTTTTTTGAACTTTCGATGGTAATTGCCGAGTTCCTGTACGCCCACCAAATAGATGATACCGTCCAATTCCAAGGGGTCCCCATCGGAAAACTGTCCCGACAGTTTCTCCACCAAATGCTCCCATCGTTCCTTTAATTTTTCGTCTCTGGACATCTGTTCTAACTATGATTCCAAAGGTACAAATCAATATGCTATATTTGTTAAAATCAGATATGAGCTTTTTGGACATCATCATCGGGATTCTTTTGGTCTGGGGCCTCTACAAAGGCCTCAAAAATGGCCTGTTTGTGGAAGTGGCCTCCTTGGTCGCCCTCATTGCCGGGATATATGGCGCCATCCATTTTTCACACATCACCGGGGAATATCTTGCCCAACAATTTGATTGGAGCGAGCAATACCTTAAGTTGGCCGCATTTCTCATCACCTTTTTTGCCATCATCATCGTGGTGAACCTTGCGGGCAAGTTTTTGACCAAGATTGCGGATTTTGCCATGTTGGGACTGTTGAACAAGATTGCAGGGGCCATCTTCGGCATGTTGAAGATCGCCATTATCCTCGGGGCCTTGTTGATTTTCTTCGAAAGGTTTGCCGAACCGCTGGGCCTGATCAATGAAGAGACCAAAGAGGAATCCGTTTTCTATGAACCCATAAAGGAAATCGGCGCCCTTGTTTTCTCCTATGTGTTGGATGATGAGGAAAAGGAGCCTGAAGTACCCGAAGAGCCACAGGCACAGACCATATAAAAGGTCGCTTTTTTCCGATTAATGGAGCGTAATCCATCGCCCAAAACCCATCAAATCCCATTTTTTTGCCATTCAACGTAAGAATCTGCCCTCATGTGGAAATTTTATGGCAAAGGACCTGTACTCCATTAGCTTAGCGAACAGAACACTAAGGAGCGTAGAACACTCCTGGAAATACCCCGAAAATGAAAAAAATATATGTCCCGCTGATGGCCATGGCATTGCTATTTGTATGTGGTCAATGCAGTACAACCTCCCCCGAAGAAGAGCAGGAATATACCGAGGCCCAACTCGGAAATGAAAAGGTGACCATAGATCCCGTGACCCTGGAAGATGAAATCGTAAACCTAGTGAACCAACATCGAAATTCCATCGGGTTGGGCCCTCTCCAAGACAATCCCGTTTCATACAAATATGCCGAGGAGCACAACGACTACATGATTTCCAAAAACAAGTTGAGCCATGACAATTTTGAATCACGCGCCACCAAAATAGCACAGGAGACCCAGGCCATAAGTGTTTCGGAAAATGTAGCGAGATATTATACTACGGCACAAAAAACCGTGGAGGGGTGGCTCAATAGTTCCTCCCACAAAAAAGCCATGGAGGGGGATTACACCCACACTACGCTCAGCGTTCAATTGGACAAGGAAGGCAGACCTTACTTTACCCAGATTTTCATAAAAGTGGAATAACGAACCATCTGACCATATAAAAAAGACCCGCAATGAGTGTGGGTCTTTTTTGTTATTCCCTATGTTGCCACCGAGGTTTTTTTTACCTTTCGTAAAATCTTTGATCATGGCGATACAGGCACCCTTCAACCTCAACAAATGGGTCGAGGAAAACCGAGACACCCTCAAACCCCCCGTGGGCAACAGAAACCTTTATAAAGAGTCGGGGGACTATATTGTCATGGTCGTTGCCGGACCCAATGCCCGCAAAGACTACCACTACAACGAAACAGAGGAACTGTTCTATCAGTTGGAGGGCAACATTGAGGTGCACATCCAGGAAGATGGGAAGAAAAGGACCATGAAACTGGGTCCCGGTGATATGTACCTCCACCCTGCCAAGGTGCCCCATTCCCCAGTGCGCCATGAAGGCTCCATCGGGCTGGTGGTGGAACGAAAAAGGGCCGATATGAATGTGGACGATGGGCTGTTGTGGTTTTGTGACAACTGCAACCACAAACTTTATGAGGCCTATTTTACCCTCAACGATATCGAGAAGGACTTTTTGGCCCACTTCAAGCACTTTTATGGTTCCGAGGAACTGCGCACCTGCGACGACTGTGGAACTGTTATGCCTGTTGATGAACGTTTTGTAGCCAAAGAGAAATGATACTGTTCGTCGCAAAGATCATCATCGCCGTTGTGGCCTTGCTCCATTTCTACTTCTTATGGTTGGAGATGTTCGCATGGACCACCAAGGCAAAAAAGGTGTTCCGGAAGTTTCCCGAAGACCTTTTCGAGCCCACCAAGACCTTGGCGGCGAACCAAGGGCTGTACAATGGTTTCCTGGCCGCGGGGCTGGTGTGGTCCCTCATCATCCAAGACCCCAACTGGCAGGTATATGTCGCTTTGTTCTTTTTGGGCTGTGTGGCCGTTGCCGGGATTTATGGGGCACTGACCGTTTCCAAAAAAATCTTCACCGTCCAGGCCTTGCCCGCTCTCTTGGGAATCGCATTGCTATTGATCCATCAAATGCTTTGAAAAACATCATTTTTCTTGTGAAGTATTATTTGTATTTTCGTCAAAATATAACAATTCACATATAAAAAGTTATAAATGTCAAAAACAGCTGCTGCTTTTGGAATAGACGAAGCCTTGAAACAACTTGGTCTTCAAGAAACCAACCATGGAACTTCAACAGGATCGGAAAATTTTGGTTCGGGAGACATTATCTCGTCCTTTTCCCCGGTAGATGGAGCGCTCATCGGAAAAATAAAGACCACCTCCCCAGCCGATTATGAAAAAGTAATGGCCGCCGCCACTTCCGCTTTCAAGGAATGGCGTATGGTCCCCGCACCGCAGCGTGGAGAAATCGTCAGGCAGTTTGGCGATAGATTGCGCGAACTCAAGGAACCCTTGGGCAAATTGGTCTCCTACGAAATGGGAAAATCCTATCAGGAAGGTCTGGGCGAGGTCCAGGAAATGATCGATATCTGCGATTTTGCCGTGGGACTGTCCCGACAATTACACGGGTTGACCATGCACTCGGAAAGGCCCGGGCACCGCATGTACGAGCAGTACCATCCCCTTGGCGTGGTGGGCATCATATCTGCCTTTAACTTCCCCGTTGCCGTTTGGGCATGGAACACTGCCCTTGCATGGGTCTGCGGCGATGTCTGTGTGTGGAAACCTTCTGAAAAGACACCGCTTTGCGGTATTGCCTGTCAAAATATCATTGCTGAAGTACTGAAGAAAAACAACCTTCCCGAAGGCATTTCCTGTCTCATCAATGGGGATTACAAGGTGGGCGAACTCATGACACAGGACAAGCGCATTCCATTGGTCTCGGCCACGGGATCCATCCGAATGGGAAAAATAGTGGCCCAGGCCGTAGCGGCCAGATTGGGCAAATCGCTTTTGGAACTCGGGGGCAACAATGCCATCATCGTTTCGCCCGATGCCGACATTAAAATGACAGTGATCGGGGCCGTGTTCGGAGCCGTTGGCACCGCAGGTCAGCGCTGCACATCCACTAGAAGATTGATCGTGCACGAATCTGTTTACGATAAGGTAAAAGATGCCATCACAGAAGCCTACAAACAATTGAAAATCGGCAACCCATTGGACCAATCCAACCATGTTGGCCCTTTGATCGATACCGATGCCGTGAAAATGTACCTCAGTGCCTTGGAAAAGGCCAAAAAGGAGGGCGGTAACATATTGGTGGAAGGCGGTGTGCTGGAAGGCGGGGGATATGCCAGCGGTTGCTATGTAAAACCGGCCATCGTGGAAGCCCAGAACAGCTTCAAGATCGTGCAGGAAGAGACCTTTGCCCCAATCCTTTATCTTTTGAAATATTCCGGAGGGGTCGAAAATGCCATTGAGCAACAGAACGGAGTGGTACAGGGGCTTTCCTCTGCGATAATGACCAACAGTTTACGGGAGGCCGAACACTTTTTATCGGCTGCAGGCAGTGATTGCGGAATCGCGAATGTAAACATTGGAACCTCCGGCGCCGAAATCGGGGGTGCCTTTGGTGGGGAAAAAGAAACCGGAGGCGGTCGTGAAAGTGGCTCCGATGCTTGGAAAGTGTATATGCGCCGACAGACCAACACCATCAACTACACCACGAAACTTCCTTTGGCGCAAGGCATTAAGTTTGACCTATAAAAAAGCCGCCCATTTAGGATGAACACTAAATGGGCAGTCTTTAAAACCAACTTAACTAACTCAAACTTAATTTAAAACCCTACTCCAATGCCGGATCTTTGTCGGGAGAAATAGGGTTGTTTACCTAATATTCCACCCCAATTTCCAACTATTTTAACTGGTTTCCACAGGGTATCTTACAAGTGGTCAAAAAAAGTGTATGGTTGGTTATTTTTAACCTGTTTCCTGTTTTTGATTTTTCCAACCTCTCTTCATACTTTTTCTAAATAGCTCAAATTGTATGGATTATATTTAAAAATTTAAGATTTTTTTAATATTTTGGATATACTGTTTCACCAACCTAATCAACCTCAACATGAGCCTGGAAATTTCAACATTATGGTTTTGCATCATCTTGGGCGTCACTGGTATCATCTCTGGGTTGATCGGTTATCTTTTTGGAAGGGTCAACGCAACGCAGAATCCAGATAATTCATTTGAAATCAATTTATTGGAAATTCAAAATGCCAAACTGAAAGCAGATCTGGATACTTGTAAAAAGAGATTATCGACCACAAAAACACCTAAGGAAAGTATTGCTGTTCCCCTTGTTGTCCATCAAAAAAACACTCCATTATTTCGTCCATATGAGGCAAAATTGGCCTTCGGGAAGAGCATCAAAGAGGACGACTTGAAAATAGTGGAAGGCATTGGCCCCAAAATCGAGGAGCTTTTCCATAATTTCGACATCAAAACATGGAAAGCACTTTCGGAAACCTCCGCGGACACCTGCCAGAAAGTGCTCAATTCCGGGGGCAAAAGATACCGAATCCATGACCCGGCCTCATGGCCCATGCAGGCGAAAATGGCCTATGAGGGCCACTGGAAACAGCTGGCGGAATGGCAGGAAAAGCACAGAGCGGGCAAATACTAGCCGGACTGACCAGTCTTTCTATATCATTCCATTGGCCTCGACCCATTTGAAGGTCTGCTGCTTTTGGGAAAACTGCATCCGTTCGGCTATGCGCTGCAATCTATCGGGGAGTTTCATCAGGTAATCCCTGGCCTTTTCCGCTTGATCGGTGAGTCCGCCCAATTGTCCTATTTCCCAATAATCGTTCAGCTTTTTCAAAATTTCGATATAGTCTTGGGCCGTATAGACCCCCAATCGTTGTGCACAGTTGGAGAACTGCTCGAAAGCTTCACCGATACTTCCCCCTGATTCCCTCAAAAAGTGGGCAGGCATCACAATTTTTTTCTTCATCATATCGGCAAAGGCAAGTACCATACCATCCGGGTCCTGACCCATAATGGTCTTTACAAACTCGCGATAGGCCAAATGGTGCCGCATTTCGTCCCCTGCAATGATGGTGCACATCTTTGCCAACAATCCATTGCCTTTCTGCCTCGCCATTTTTCCGACCCGTTTATGTGAAATGTTGGTGGCCAGTTCCTGAAAAGTGGTATAAACGAAGTTCTTGTAGGGGTCCCTGTCCGTTCCAATATCAAAACCATCAGCGATCAAGTGCTGGGTGGTGATCTCCACCTCACGCATGTTCACGCGCCCGGACAGGTAAAGGTATTTGTTCAGCACATCCCCGTGCCTGTTCTCTTCGGCGGTCCACGCCCTTACCCATTTGCTCCATCCATTGTCCTTTCCACTGTGTTGATCTATTCCTTCAACATCCATCAACCAGGATTCATAAGTGGGAAGTGCTTCTTCGGTAATGGTATCTGCCACGAGGGTCACCCAAAAATCATAGCCGAGTTCCTTCGCTTCGCCACGGATCTGCTCCACTTGATCAAAAAAATCATCACTCTGGGAATCCGGCAAAAAGTCGGTAGGTTGCCATATTTTCTCAATGGGTACCAAAAATTCTTCCATAAACCCCTCAACCTTAGGTTCTATGGCCTGCATCACCTCCAATCGTACATTTTTAATCGACATATAGCTGCTTTTTACAAAGGTCTCGATTAAAATTCTATTATGGATGGAATAATGCTAATTTCTTCCCCGCTCGCCGGGATAAAACGTATGGACGGGATCGCTTTGCCAAAATTCCTTGGTGTTGGCATCCATCATGGTCAGCTTGCCCATGAACGCGGCGCCTGTATCCACGTTCCAGACATTGGCTGCATTCTGCGGGGGAACCGCTTTGATCTTGGAAATGGGGGTATGCCCAATGAAGACTTCTTTGTAGTGGGTCAATCGTTTGGGGAATCTAGGGTCTGTGGGTTCCAAATCGGGGCTCAGCGCCGTTGCCAATTCCCACAAGGTTCGGTCCCAGTAGAAGGATTGTTCAAAATATTCAAAATCGATGCCCTTGAGGTTGGTGTAGCCAGCATGGAGATACAATCGGTTGTCATTGGCCAGATGATAGTTCTCCAACCCTGCGTAAAAATCCAGATGAAGTGCCCACTTATCCTTATTGGCGTCCAAATACGACTGCCGGGTGGCCGTTCCGCCATGTGCGAGCCATTGTGGATTTTCCCTTTGGGTAAGGAGCCATTCCCTACAAAGCTCATCGTGGTTGCCCCGTATGAAGGTACAATTGTGTGTGTCCTTTATCTGTATCAAAAAATCGATGGTCTCAACGGCCGTGCTCCAGCCATCTACATAATCTCCCAAAAAAATAATGTGGTCCTCCGGTGAAACATTGGCCCTGTCCATGAGTTGTTCCAAGGCCCTTATCCCGGAATGGACATCTCCCACAACCAGCGTGCGCATAAAAAAAGTTTTTCGCAATATTACACACAAATGATCGGGCACCTATGAAATTAAGGCAAAGTTTATCAACCGATCCAAAGCATTTCCCTCAAAAAAAGGGACATCCATTTTTGGTCGTGGTATGATTTTCTATGTACCTTAGGATATTTCGAGAACTATGAAAAAAGTATTCTGTGTCGGCGAACTGTTGATTGATTTTGTTGCTGAAAAACAGGGGAACGACCTTTCCAAAGCCACGGATTTTACGAAGAAAGCGGGTGGAGCTCCGGCCAATGTGGCCTGCGCCATTGCCAAGTTGGGTGGCCGGGGCATTTTTCTGGGCTGTGTGGGCAACGACCCCTTCGGAACATTTCTTTTGGATGTCCTTAAAAAAGAGGGGGTCGATATCTCTTTGGCACAACGGTCCAAAACATTTACTACACTTGCCTTTGTGTCTCTGGCCGAGGACGGGGAACGCGATTTTGTGTTCTGTCGGGGAGCAGACAAAGCACTGGAATATGACCCCACCCTTCGGAAAATCCTCCACGGCAATATCCTTCATCTGGGTGCTGCCACCGCGCTTTTGGGCGGTTCGTTGGAAAAGGCCTATGGCAAATACCTATTCGATGCGCTCACCAAGGAAATGTTCATCAGCTTTGATCCCAATTTTAGGGGAGATCTCTGGAGAGGGGACGAGGACACTTTTATAAAAAAGTGTACGCCCTTCATTGAAAAATCGCATTTGTGCAAATTCAGCCTGGAGGAAGCACAGCTCTTGTCTGGAAAAACCGACCCAAGCGAGGCCTGCGACGTGCTCCATGACGTGGGAACCAAGATCATTACCGTCACCATGGGCAAGGAAGGGACCCTGCTGAGCATGGGTGGGACCAAAAAAACCATCCCGAGCATCGAGGTTTCCCCTGTTGATACCACTGGGGCCGGGGATGCTTTTATCGGTTGCCTGCTGTACCAGATTTCGGGCCTTGGCAATTTTGATCCCGTTTTTGAAGACTTTGCACTTTTGGAAAAGATGGTCGCCAAAGCCAATGTGGCCGGGGCCATTACCACGACCAACTACGGCGCCATCGCCGCCCTTCCCACAAAAGACCAGATCGGAATCTAAATGAACCAGGCTCAGTTACATCGGCTCGTGGCCCAACAGTCAAAGGAAAAGGATGGCACAGCGCTCTTCGAACTTCGATTGGCCACCAACCTGACCCTTATACAACAGTTGTTTTTTTCACTTTATCCTGAAAATCAACACCAAGCACATTTCAAAAAACTGCTGGACCTACTTCCCAAACTGTTTGCTTCCAGGCCAACAGACCTGAAGGAACAGGACCTTCTCCGATTGAACGCCGGGAACTGGTACCAATCCGAAAAAATGTTGGGCATGCAGATGTATGTGGAGCATTTCAACAAAGACCTGAACGGGCTGCGCCAAAAAATCCCTTATCTGAAAGAATTGGGGGTGAACTTTCTGCACCTGATGCCCATCACCTCCAGACCCATGGGCGAAAATGATGGGGGCTATGCCGTGAACAGCTATCTTCAGGTGGACAAAAGATATGGAACCAAGGAGGACCTGCTCGCACTCACCTCCGAATTCAGAAAGGAGGGCATCTATTTGATGTTGGATTTTGTGGTGAACCACACTTCCAACGAATTCCCATGGGCCAAAAAAGCCATCAAGGGCGATAAAAAATACCAGGGATACTACTATACGTTTGACGACCGCACCATTCCGGATGAATTTGAAAAGACCCTACCTGAGGTGTTCCCGGAAACCTCTCCGGGCAACTTTACCTACATTCCCGAAATGGAAAAATGGGTAATGACGGTCTTCAACAGCTACCAATGGGACCTCAACTACACCAATCCGGAAGTGTTTTTGGAAATGCTCATCAATTTGGCAAAGTTGGCGGACATGGGTGTGGATGTGGTGCGGTTTGATGCGCTGGCCTTCCTTTGGAAGAAGATAGGATCCATCTCCCAAAACCTTCCCGAGGCCCATGCCCTTGTTTCCTTGTTCCGGATGTGCCTCCAAGTGGTCGCTCCCGGTGTTATCCTTTTGGCCGAGGCCATTGTGGCCCCAACGGATATCGTAAAGTATTTTGGACAGGGACAAACACTGGGCAATGAATGTGAAGTGGCCTATAATGCCTCGTTGATGGCCCTGCTCTGGAACTCCATTGCCACCAAGAAAACCAATCTGCTCTACAAAAGCCTGGCGCACGTCCCCGAAAAACCAAAAGACTGCACTTGGATCAACTACATCCGCTGCCATGACGATATTGGGCTGGGCTATGAGAACCAGTTGATATGGGAACTGGGCTGGTCGCCCGAACTCCACCGTAAGTTTTTGTTGGACTACTATTGCCAAAAACTGGACTGGTCGCCGGCCATGGGGTTGCTTTTCATGTACAACCCAAAAACGGGCGATGGGCGCATCACGGGGAGTGCGGCATCACTTTTGGGATTGGAAAAGGGCATCTTGCTGAAGGATAAGGAACTCATCGATCAATCTATTGCCAAAATCATTATGCTGCATGGCATCACTTTTGCCTTTGGGGGCATTCCATTGATCTATGCCGGGGATGAGATCGGTACCCTCAACGATTATTCCTTCCGAAATGATGATGCCAAAAAAGGAGACAGCCGATGGGTGAACCGACCGCAACAGGATTGGGAAACCATTTCACGCATAGGGAAAGAACCTTCGCCACAATCCCGGATTTTCCATGCTTTACAGAAACTGATCCAGATCCGGAAGGAAAATCCGTTGTTCGCGGACAACAATGATCTGGAACTGTACCATACGGGCAACGACCACATCCTTGCCTTTGGGCGGAGCAATGAAAGCAAGCAAGGGTTATTGGTCCTTTGCAATTTTGACGAAAAGCCCCAAGTGATCGAAACGGGGTGGATCAAAAAAATGGGCTATTTCACCAAAGGTGAACCTCTAGATCTGGTGTCGGACCAGCAAATCTCCGTGAAAAGTGGACTATTGGAAATCTTGCCCTATCAAATGATCTGGTTAAAAAGGGGCTAAGTTTTATAATTCCTTACAAGTATTTCAAACAATAAATCCAACTTGTCACTTCGAGCGAAGTCGAGAAGTCCTTATAAAATGATTTATTTGTGAAAAGGTCTCGACTGCGCCTGTCTGCCGACAAAGGCAGGCTCGACCTGACATCCGCTCAACAGTTCACTTTCAATTCATTTAGCTGTACCGAACCTTCCTCAGTACGCGTTGCGATTCTTTCAGGGATTGATAGATGCCACTGTCATAGGACTTTAGGATGGGCCTGGAACGGTCCATCTGCTCCTTGGCCTCTTCAAAACCATTCAGATAGCAGATGAGATAGGTGGCGGGAAGATGGGTCAGGTCCCGCTGTTCCGATTCGGTCAAGGGAATCCTGTTCTCCACTTTTTTCAAGAGCGCATTGTTGGTGTTGTACACATGGTAGAGCGTTTTCTTATCGTACTGTGGCGGCTCAAAGACCAGCTTGCTGTTGATGGTATATTTTCCGTTCTCCGAAAATGTGATCACCATTTCTTCCAAAGGATAATATTTCTGTTCGGACCCCAGTCCCAGTTGGACATACTCCAAAGTGGCAAAGGAATCATTGTCATAGTCGATGGTAATTTCATCCAAAGCGGAATAAAACAGTTTCACCTGCTCATTGATGAGCTCAATGTCCACTCGGGAATAATAGGTCTTGTTCTTTATTTTCTTTTTGATGCCTGCCCAGCAGACCACGAACTGTTCCTTAAAGACCTTGTAATTGCTGGTAAGGTCGGGGTGACGGGTATTCATGAAATTGATCACGGCATCCAAGGTGAGTTCTATGTTGTTCCTGGCATGTTGCTCAATGGTCGCGACCTTTTCGGAATTGATGTCCTTCAACTCTATGCCATAAGCCTTGGGAAGGCTGATGCTCCCTTCCCTGAAGAATACCGAACCTCCATAGTATTTCCAGATGTTTTTCCGAAGGGCACAGACCTTTCCGTTGGAACGGATGGTGACCAAGCCGACCACTTTCCCTTCGGGCAGGTGTGGGAACGGGATGTTCTCGTAGGAAATAATGGGGGGATTGTCCAGATAGGCATTGACCAGGTTTTGGATCTTGCTGTCATCAAAGAAATCGACCCCGACGATATCATTGTCTGCATCCTCCACGCCTATCACGATGAAGGAATTGTTCTTGGGATTGCTGTTGGCCAAGGCACAGACATGCTTTAGAAATTTTGCCTTTCCCTCCTTTTCACCTATGGATATAAAACGCTTTTTGTCATAAAAACTGTTCTCATCATTATGCGCTAAAAGATTTTTTACCAGTAGGCGTTTGTTGATCATGACATCAGGTTTCGAGATTCGCGTTGAGGGCAAAAAGCTTGTTTTTTAATCATATTTTGCCCCTTTTCTTTTAGATTTCTTGAGATATGCCATAAATGCCCCTATTTTTTTGCCTTCTATGATGGTCTTTGAAAAAACCCGGTCTAGCCATATATTTCCAAGTCTTCAAAACTGTTCATCTTGCTTGTTTCAAACGTTAAACCCGAAACACAAATCCCGCAACTATGCTTTGTTCACAATTGTGCCGCTTGCTTGGGCCGTGGGAAAGACTGTCAGATCTGCAATGTTGACATGGTAGGGCCGTGTCACCATAAAAAGAATGATGTCCGCAATGTCCTCCGGTTTTAGGGGTTGATAGCCTCGGTACACATTTGAGGCACGTTCGGTGTCCCCTTTGAACCTCACATCACTGAACTCGGTCTCCACCAAACCTGGGTTCACAGCACCCACACGGATACCATGTGCGTTCAGGTCTATGCGCATGCCTTGGTTGATGGCATCCACGGCGTGCTTACTGGCACAATACACGTTCCCGTTCGGATAGACCTCCTTCCCCGCTATAGATCCAATGTTGATGATATGCCCTGATTTTCGCTCCACCATCTTTGGCAATATGGCCTTTGACATGTACAGCAGTCCTTTCACATTGATGTCCAACATGGCGTCCCAATCATCCGGGTTTCCCTTGTCAATAGGGTCCAATCCATGGGCATTTCCCGCATTGTTCACTAAAATATCGATTTGGGAATACCCCATGGGCAGTCCTTCAATGGCAGCAAAAACTGCTTTTCGGTCCCTTACATCAAAATGGAGAAGGTGCACCCCCGTCCATTTTTCCAAGTCTTTCTTGATCTCATCCAATCGTTCCTTCCTGCGACCACACAGAACAAGGTTGAACCCTTGCTTTGCAAAAAGTTCGGCCGTTGCCCTGCCTATGCCACTGGTGGCCCCAGTGATCAATGCTGTTGTTGTCATCTCTTTTGCTCTTTAAGGAACATCATGCCCTTGGCTGGCCACCAAAAGGGCAAACCAATCCTGAAGTTCCAGTTTCATCTCCGCGGCTTTTGCCGAGAGGGTTATCCTTTCTTTGCTCGTGGTCCCTATCACCGGATAGATGTTGGCCGGATGCCTTAAAATCCAGGCCAGAAGCAATTGGCTTTCATCTGCCCCATATTTTTCCATCAATGGCCCCATCACCTTTTTGATGCGTTTTGTCCGATCATTCTTTTCCCGAAAGAAATTACCCAAAGGGCTCCATGCCATCGCCAATCTTTTGTTGGCAATGCAATCGTCAAAGGTCCCGTCGTACATGGGTTCATCATGCGTCAGTGAAAATTCCACTTGGTTTGCGGTAACCGGAATGGCCTTTTCCAATAGAGCCACTTGCGAGGGCGTAAAGTTGGAAACCCCAACTTGTTTTACCTTTCCGCTATCGATCAATTGCTGAAGCGCTTCGGCCATTTCAAAAGGTTCCATCAATGGACTTGGGCGATGCAAAAGCAGCAAATCCAAATATTCCGTTTGGAGCTTTTTCAGGCTTTGCTCGGCCGACCAGATGATGTAATCCTTATCGTATTGGTAATGGTTGATCTTGTTGTCCCTACCCCGGGTCAACTGGATGCCACACTTGGAGACCAATTGGATGTCCTCCCTTTTTATCCCACTATCGGCAAAGGCGTTGCCAAAATCCGCTTCGGTGGAATAACTCCCATAAATGTCGGCGTGGTCAAAGGTGGTCAATCCGTTTTCGATACAATGGTGCATCAATTCCACCATTTCTTTTTGGGAAAGTTTCTTGCCCCAACTTCCCCATGTCATGGTTCCAGATACGATTCTGGAAAATTTGTCTATCTTTCGCATATGGGATGAAAGTATAAAATTAAACCCTTAAATCCTTCATAAAACTAGGGGTTTACCTTTTATTTTAACCATTAATTAACAGGTGGATTTTAAATAAATTTTCATTTTGCACACCCTAGTAAAATCACTGACAGTAATACCTAACAATAGAAGTTATAATGGAAGAAAACACTACTATCGATATTAGTGCTGTGAATGAGAAAATTGCCCAAGAGAGTGCTTTTATTGATCTTCTAAAGGTTGAGATGAACAAGGCCATTGTGGGCCAGAACCACATGGTGGAGCGTTTGCTCATCGGCCTGTTGGGAAAGGGACACATCCTGCTCGAAGGGGTTCCCGGACTCGCAAAGACATTGGCCATCAACACTTTGGCCAAAGCCGTCAAGGGAAGTTTCAGTCGGATTCAGTTTACTCCCGATCTTTTGCCCGCCGATGTGGTCGGGACGCTCATATACAACATCAAGGAAAATGATTTTTCCATCAAGAAAGGGCCCATTTTTGCCAATTTCGTATTGGCGGACGAGATCAACCGTGCACCCGCCAAAGTACAGTCCGCCCTTCTTGAGGCCATGCAGGAAAAGCAGGTCACCATTGGGGACGAGACCTTTAAACTGGCGCCTCCCTTTTTGGTCATGGCCACCCAGAACCCTGTGGAGCAGGAAGGTACCTACCCCCTTCCCGAAGCACAGGTGGACCGTTTCATGTTGAAGACCGTGATCGACTATCCAAAACTCAACGAGGAGCAGCTCATCATCAGACAAAACCTCCGGGGTGACATCGAGGAAGTAAAGCCCGTTGTGTCCCTTAAACAGATCTTGAGCGCACAGGATGCGGTCCGCGAGGTCTACATGGACGAAAAAATAGAAAAATACATCCTGGATCTCATCTTTGCCACCAGGTATCCAGAAAAATATAACTTGGGGGACCTCAAACCCCTGATCAGTTTTGGTGCTTCGCCAAGGGGAAGTATCAATTTGGCCAATGCCTCCAAATGCTATGCCTTCATCAAGCGAAGGGGCTACGTGGTGCCAGAGGATGTACGGGCCGTGGTGCACGACGTTCTCCGCCACAGGATCGGGATCACTTACGAGGCCGAAGCGGAAAACATCACTTCCGAAGAGATCATCAACAAGATTGTTAACGAGGTAGAAGTGCCGTAACGGTTCAATGTTTCTCGGTCGAAGTAGCAATACTTTTTAGCCAACCCGAAAACCTATCTCTTGAACCAAATGGATACAAAAGAACTACTTAAAAAAGTACGTAAGATTGAAATAAAGACCCGGCGTCTTTCCGACCATATTTTTGGTGGGGAATACCATTCTACGTTCAAAGGTAGGGGAATGACTTTCAGCGAGGTACGGCAATACCAGTTCGGGGACGATGTAAGGAGCATTGACTGGAACGTGACAGCCCGGTACAACGAACCTTTTGTTAAGGTATTTGAAGAAGAAAGGGAACTTACCATGATGCTGATGGTGGACGTGAGCGGATCGGAGCTTTTTGGCACCGCCGATCAGTTCAAGAAAGAGGTCATCACGGAAATCTCTGCCACACTTGCCTTCTCGGCCATGCAAAACAACGACAAAGTGGGCGTCATCCTTTTTTCCGATGAAGTGGAACTCTACATCCCGCCCAAAAAAGGAAAGAGCCATGTTTTGCGGATCATCCGGGAACTGTTGGAATTCACCCCAAAGAGCAGCAGGACCAACATTGCAGAGGCCTTGAAGTTCCTCACCAATGTGATGAAGAAAAAAGCCATTGTCTTCGTACTCTCGGATTTCATTGCCGATGATTATGACAACACGCTGCGAATTGTGGGCAACAAACATGACGTGACCGGCATCCGAATATTTGACGAAAAGGAAGAATCCATCCCCAATCTGGGCATGGTGCAGATGCAGGATGCGGAGACCGGGACCCTGCAACTGGTGAACACCCAATCCAAAAAAGTACGCTACGCCTATGGCGAATTCCACAAACAAAAGGTGGCCTATTTTATGGATTCGTTTACCAAATCGGGCTGCGGGGTCATCAATTGTCGGGTGGATGAAAGCTACGTAAAAAAACTATTGGGATATTTTAAACGAAGGGGATAATGCAAGTTGAAAATTCAAAATTGAAAATTCAAAATGTCCCAACACCATTTGTGTTGATGACACTGCTGTGTCTTTTTCTTTTGCCCAACATAGGTTTTTCCCAAACGGAACCCAAAATCTCCACGGAGGTGGACACCCTTTCCATCAAAATTGGGGAACAGATCCATTATAAGATTACTGTTGAAACGGATTCCACCAATGTGGTCCATTTCCCCGAAGGACAGTCCTTCTCCCCATTGGAAACCGTGGAAGCCATCATAGGCGATACCATAAAGAACAAAAACAGGGTCACCCTGCAGCGGATCTATGCCCTGACCCAATTTGACAGCGGCGCGTACACCGTGCCCCCACAAATTGTCACCGTCAACGAGAAACAATTTTTCACGGATTCCTTCCGCATCAAAGTGGCAGATGTGGCCGTGGACACCACCAAGCAAAAGATGTACGACATCAAGCCCCTTATCCAAGTGGAGCGCAGTCGTGCCAAGCTCCTAAAAATAGTGCTCTGGGTGCTATTGGGACTTATCATAGTCGGTGGGCTGGTCTATTGGTTCTTCCTAAGGAAGAAACCTTTGACCGAGGAAGAAAAAGTGGCCTTGCTGCCCCCTTATGACCGGGCGTTATTGGAACTTAAAAACCTGGAAAACTCCAAATACCTCATCCAAGACCAATACAAAGAATATTACTCCGAGCTTACCGATATTGTGCGTTCGTATCTGGAAGACGAGGTACATGTGACCGCCATGGAAAGTACCACCGGGCAGTTGATCGCCAAACTGGAACTGTTGAAGGACGCCGGTGAGCTCAAGCTGGACGACGACACCATCAAACAGTTCCAACAGATTCTGGAAACGGCCGATTTGGTGAAGTTCGCCAAATCAAAACCGGCAACCTCCGTTGCGGAACAGGACAGAAAACTGGTGGAACACATCGTGGTAAAGACCCACGAAGCCATCCCCGAACCCACTGAGGAAGAACTCTTGCGGAACGAGGAGTATTTGGATGAACTGGCCAAGAAAAAACAACGGAAACGCATCTATTGGGCCGCTGCCATCTTCATCGGGATATTGTTTCTCGGAGGTGTTTTCTCGGTGGTCTATTTTGGTTTCAAACAAGTCAAGGACACTGTTTTTGGCTATCCCACCAAAGAACTTCTGGAAAACGAGTGGGTATCGAGTTCCTACGGTTTCCCTCCGATTGAACTGGAAACACCGGACGTACTGGTCCGACAGGAGGTGGAGCTGCCCAAAGAGACCCAAGAGCTCATCAAAGAACTACAGGCCTTTTCGTATGGCAGTTATGTGGGCATTTTTTCGGTAAGCGCCAGTTCCGTGACCTATAAGGAGCAGTCCGATCCCGATTTTGAGACTGCGGTAGGTTCCGTTTTGACCGGTTTTGAACAACTGGGCCTGAAAAACATCATCACCAAACAGGAAGAATTTACAACCACTTCGGGTGTCAAGGGTATCAAAACCTATGGAACGGGAACTTTTGAAAACCCGACGACCGGTGATTCCAAAAGGGCCAAGTACAATATCCTTTCCTTTGGCGGAAAGGGCTTCATGCAGCAGGTAATCATCACATGGGAAGAGGGGGACGAATATGCGGAACAGATCGTGGACCGAATACTGAACAGTTTGGACGTAAAAACACAGGCATAAATGTTTGAGAATATAGAATTTGCAAATCCTGAATTTTTCTGGCTGCTCCTGTTGCTGCCATTGGCTTTGCTATGGTATTTTTTCAAACGGAAAAAGGAAACCGCCTCCCTTCGCATTTCAAGCATCAAAGGATTCACCATCAGCAGTTGGGCCTCAAAGGCCAAGCCCATACTTTTTATTTTGCGCATCTTGACCTTGGCGGCCATCATCACTGCATTGGCACGACCACAGACCGAGGATATTTCGACCAAGACCAAGACCACAAAGGGCATCGACATTGTCATGGCCATAGACGTATCATCAAGTATGCTGGCCCGCGACCTGAAACCCAACCGTCTTACTGCCCTGAAAGAGGTGGCTGCCGACTTTATCGAACAGCGCCCCAACGACCGCATCGGCATCGTGGGCTACGCCGGGGAAAGCTATACCAAGACCCCGATCACCAGCGATAAGGCCATCGTCCTGAACGCGCTCAACGAAATCACCTATGGTGAGTTGGAAGATGGGACCGCCATCGGGATGGGGCTTGCCACCGCGGTAAACCGCCTGAAGGAAAGCAAGGCCATCAGCAAGGTCATCATTTTATTGACCGATGGGGTGAACAATTCCGGGTTCATTGAACCCAAAACAGCCGCTGACCTTGCCACGGAATTTGACATAAAGACCTATACCATCGGGCTGGGCACCAACGGAAATGCGTTGACGCCCATTGGATACACCCGAGATGGTTCATTTAGATATGGAATGCAAAAGGTGGAAATAGATGAGGGCCTCCTAAAGGAAATCGCAGAAGTCACCGGCGGAAAATATTTCCGTGCCACCGACAACGAATCCTTGGGGGAAATCTATGACGAGATCAACAAATTGGAAAAAACGGAGATAGAGGAGTTCAAATATTACAAGTATGATGAGAAGTTCCGGCCATTGATATTTTTGGCAGGGGCTTTGCTGTTGTTGGAATGGGTATTGCGCAATTCCGTGTTTAAAAGTTTTATTTAGGAAATGATTCAGTTCGACGAAAAAATATATTTCTATCTGTTGGCCATTGTTCCCGTAATGGTCCTGGCTTTCCTTATGCTCCAAATCTGGAAGAAAAAGACACAACGCCGATTTGCAGACTCCAAACTGTTGAAGCGTTTGGCCCCGGACAGGTCCAGTTTTAAATCTACCCTAAAACTGATCTTTCTTTTGCTCGGGCTTTCGTTCCTTGTGCTCGGACTCGTCAATCCCAAGATCGGCACCAAACTGGAGACCGTGAAACGGGAAGGGGTGGACATTGTCTTTGCCCTGGACGTTTCCAAAAGTATGTTGGCCGAAGATATTGCCCCCAACCGATTGGAAAAAGGGAAACGCATCGTATCGGAGATCATCAACCAATTGGCCAGTGACCGTATCGGTATCATCGCGTACGCGGGCCAGGCCTATCCGCAACTTCCCATCACCACGGACTACGGTGCGGCAAAAATGTTCCTGCAGAGCATGAACACCGACATGTTATCCTCCCAGGGAACCGCCATAGACGCCGCCATAGATCTGGCCAGCACCTATTATGATGATACCCAACAGACCAACAGGATCCTTTTTATCGTTTCCGACGGGGAAGACCATTCCGAAAGTTCCACGGCAGCAGCAGTGGAGAAGGCCACACAAAACGGCATACGCATCTTTACCATTGGCGTAGGGAAGGAAAAAGGAGCCCCGATTCCGATCAAAAGAAACGGAATTGTGGAAAGTCTTAAAAAAGACAATGAGGGGGAAGTGGTCATCACCAAATTGAACGAACCCATCCTCATCGAAATTGCCGAAAGGGGCAATGGGGAGTATATTGATGGCTCCAGTACCGAAAAAGCTGTGGAATACATCAAGGAACAGTTGGACCGGATGGACAAGACCGAGTTTGAAGCTAAGCAATTTGCAGAATATAAGGACCAGTTCCAATGGTTTCTTGCTGCTGGCTTTTTATTTTTATTTTTGGACATCTTCGTTTTGGACAGAAAAACACAATGGCTGAAAAAACTGAATCTTTTTAATGAACATGACGATGAATAAGATAAGATTGATGTTTGTCCTGCTGCTTTGTTTTGGTTTTGTACAGGCACAGGACGAGACAACTGAAAAAGAGAACAAGGAAGCTGAAAAAGCTCTTCGGTCATCCACCAACATCACGTGGGAGGCCAACAACGAACTTACCGCCAACGATTTTGTCAACTCGGAGGCCAAGTACAGGAAGGCCATCTCCAAAAGCAAGCAGAACGTAGCGGCACCCTTTAATCTGGGCAATGCCTACTATAACCGTGAAAGTTACGGGGAAGCCTTTGGACGGTTCAAACAGGCAGGTGAAGCGGCAACCGAAAAACCTGAAAAACACAAGGCCTACCATAATATGGGCAATGTGTTCATGAAGAACAAGGAATATGAAAAGGCCGTTGAGGCCTACAAACAGGCCCTTCGTAGCAATCCGGATGACGACGAGACCCGTTACAACCTTGCCCTGGCAAAAAAAATGCTTGAAAAACAACAAGACGAGCAAAAGAACGACCAGAACAAGGACAACGAGGACAAACAGGACCAGAAGGATCAAGAACAAGATCAGAACAAGGACCAGAACAACGAAGGGGGCGACAACGAGAAAAACGACGAAGGAAAACAGGACGAGAACAAGGACAAGGGCGACGAAGGGGATAAGGGAGAGAACAAACCCGAGGAGAACCAAGAAGGGGACGGGGACAAGAAAAAGGAACAGGAGAAAAAGCCCAACGAGGGTGACCAGCCCAATGAGCAAAAACAACAGCCCCGACCCAACCAACTCTCCGAACAACAGATCCAGAACCTCTTGGAGGCCATGGAGAACGAAGAGAAAAAAGTACAGGAAAAAATGGAGGCCAGAAAGGTCCGGGGTAAAAAAATCAGGAACGAAAAGGATTGGTGATGAAGGCGTTGAGGGGCAACATTGTGTTTTTATGGATTGCAGTCCTTTTTTGGGGCCACTTTGTCCATGCCCAAGAAGAGGAAGGGGTCGCTTTCGATATGGCACTCAGCAAGGAAAAATTGGGGATCAACGAACGGCTCAGGGTAGATTTTACCATGAACAAGGACGGCGACAATTTTACACCTCCTCCCTTTGATGGTTTCAATGTGGTCATGGGCCCCTCACAATCCATCAGTTCTTCTTGGATAAACGGAAAACGTAGTTTTTCCAAAACCTATACCTATATTTTAATGCCCACGGGAAGGGGCAACTTTACCATTGGACAGGCAACCATAGAGATTGGTGGGCAAACCTACAAAACCTTACCCAAGGAAGTCGAGGTCACCGCTGCTGTGGACAAACCCAATGACCAAAAGACCGTGGACGACGTCGCAGACGAAAGTCTTCACCTGGTAGCGGAAGTCTCCAAGGGCAACCCATACCTGAACGAGGCCGTAACCGTGGTCTACAAATTGTATGTTAGCCCAAATATCAGTGTGACCAACTACCGCCCGTTGGACAACCCCACGTACAACAATTTCTGGAGCCAGGATATTCCCGTTACCAAGCACACGGCCCAAAACGGCACCTATGAGGGCAAACCCTATAGGTTTGTTGTACTGAAAAGGGTAGTGCTCTACCCGCAAAGATCTGGGGAATTGGAAATAGAGCCCCTTTCCTTGGAAATTTTTGTGGACGTGCCCACCAACAAACGTGATTTCTTTGGGGGCAGGATATATACCCAGACCACCAAAACGGTTTCTGCCGGGAGAAGGACCTTGAATGTTAAGCCCCTCCCAGAAGCAGGAAAACCAGCAGACTTTGGCGGTGCCGTAGGTGATTTCGGTTTTTCGGTGACCACCAGCAAAAAAGAATTGAATGCCTCCGAATCGTTACAGGCAACCGTGGAGGTCTCAGGAAAGGGGAACCTCAAGTTGTTCCAACTGCCCGAGCCCGAACTGCCCAGTTCCTTGGAAGTCTATGACCCGGAGCATGAAGAGAACATCCAGACCTATAGTTCGGGAATGGAGGGCAAAGTGTCCAACAACTACACCATAGTTCCTTCCTTTAGAGGCAAGTATCCAATTCCAAGCATCTCTTTCAGTTATTTCAACCCCGAAACGGAAAAATATGTAACGCTGCACTCGGAAGAGATCAACATTGAGGTGTTGGAGGGCCCCATGGCCTCCTCTGGCAATGCGGTTCCTGGACCGTCAGTCAACAAACAAGCCGTAGTGGCCACGGGCAAACAGTTCCATTTTATAAAACTTGACCCTGATCTAAGACCGAAGAAAGTCAGCTATTTTTTGGGCTCGCGAACTTTCTTTCTTCTGCTTTTCATTCCTCTTTTACTTATCCCCATTGCCATCTTCTTCTTCAAGAAAAGAGAGGCCATTGCCAGTGACGTAGTGGGCAATAAGATAAAACAGGCCAATAGGTTGGCGAAAAAATACCTATCCACGGCCAAAAAGGAATTGGGCAACAAAGAAGCTTTCTACGTTGCCTTGGAAAAAGGGCTGCACAACTACTTGAAGGCCAAACTGAAAATAGAGACCTCGGAATTCAGCAAGGAAAAGATAACCGATATCCTAACGAAGAAAGGAGTTGCCGTGGAGGACATCAATGCCTTTATCGAGCTTTTGAAAAACTGTGAGATGGCCCGATACAGTCCGTTTTCCAATGTGCAGATGCAGAACGATTACGATAAGGCCAGTGAGGTGATTTCTAAATTGGACAAACAGCTATGAGCATGAAAAAGATCTTTTTTTTGATAGGCCTGTTATCCATGTCCCTTGGATTCTCCCAAAATGAGACCCTGTTCTCGGAAGCAACAGAATTGTACAATAAGGGGGAATACACCAAGGCCATAGAAAACTATGAGCAGATCTTGGAGAGTGGCCAACATTCGGCGGCCGTCTATTTCAATTTGGGCAATTGCTATTACAAGACCAATGCCATCGGTCCCAGCATCTACTATTATGAGAAGGCCCTACTGTTGTCTCCCAATGACAGTGAGATAAAAAACAATTTGGGCTATGCCCAGAACATGAGGTTGGATGCCATAGAAGAAGTTCCAAAGACCGAGATTGCCCAGGCCTATGATAAAGTCATCAATCTGTTCACTTCCGATCAATGGGCCTACATTGCCGTGACACTGGTGTTGTTTTTTGTCCTAGCCTATCTCGCCTATTATTTCCTTCGTTCGGCCAACCAAAAGCGTATTTCCTTGATCACGGGAATTTTCTCATTGACACTTGGTCTATTGAGTATTTTGATGTCCTATCTCCAACACGAACAGTATAGAAAAGACAATCCGGCCATTGTGTTCAGCAAGGAAGTCAGGGTGTCTTCCGAACCCAATGGGAGCAGTGAAACCATCTTCTCCCTGCATGAAGGCACCAAGGTAAATGTATTGGAGGAACTTGATGGTTGGGAGAAAATAAGGATTGCCGACGGCCAAACTGGCTGGCTTTTGGGCGAAAACATCAAACACATCAAGGACTTTTAGACATTCTTTAACAAAATATCGGGGAGTTCGCCTTATTTTTGGGAAAAATTAAAGTATAGTGCTGAAACTATTGGCTCTCCCTTTTGTATCGGTGATGCTCGTTTCCATTTTGATGGCATCCCCCTTTGTCCCGCTTCTGGGCAGGGAATACAGCACTGCACTTATACTTGGGGCCTCAGAAGAGGAGAACAACAGCCACGAAACAGCAAGCTGCAAAAACTTTGACGGCAAGTTCTTCGTGTTCCGCAATTTTTTCTCAGTCGACCCTTCCTTCAAACAAGAGCAAAATTTAAGCTCGTTGCGGTACATATTCCAAGTTATGGAACACACCGTTGAGATTCTTGACCCTCCCCCTAGGGAATTGGTTTAGTCCCTGAAACATTCACATTCAAATCAATTTTCTAACTGTCTTCAATCCAAAAAGCGCTTGAAGGCAAAACTTTTTTAATTATGTTCAAGTATATCAAAAATGACTTGCCGGCCAGTGTTGTGGTCTTCTTTGTGGCATTGCCGCTCTGTTTGGGCATTGCCTTGGCCAGTGGAGCCCCTCTCTTTTCCGGTCTGATTGCTGGGATTGTAGGGGGTATAGTTGTAGGCGCATTGAGTGGGTCCCAATTGGGGGTCAGTGGTCCCGCAGCTGGACTTGCCGCCATTGTGCTCACTGCCATAGGTACCTTGGGAGGCTTTGAAAACTTTTTGGTAGCGGTTGTACTGGGCGGCATCATACAAATCCTGTTCGGTGTCCTCAAAGGAGGTATCATCGCCTATTATTTCCCCTCATCCGTGATCAAAGGTATGCTTACCGGGATAGGAATCATCATTATCTTAAAACAGATTCCCCACTTTTTTGGCTATGATGCCGACCCAGAAGGGGATCAGGCCTTTTTCCAGGTCGATGGTGAAAACACTTTTAGTGAAATCCTTGTAGCACTGAACAATATAAGCCCCGGAGCTACATTGATCGCTGTTATTGCACTTGCCATTCTTATTCTATGGGACAAGGTGCTGACGAAAAAATCAAAAATATTCCAGTTGATCCAAGGCCCTTTGGTGGCTGTGGTACTGGGCATTCTTTACTTTATATTTACCCAAGGGAATTCCAACTGGGGGATTTCTCCGGAACATCTTGTACAGGTGCCTGTCCTGGAAAGCTTCGCCAATTTTGGAAGCCTGTTCCAGTTCCCTAATTTTTCCGTTATCGGCAACCCTGAAATTTGGATCACGGCCTTTACCATTGCATTGGTGGCCAGTTTGGAGACGCTGTTGTGTGTTGAGGCCACTGATAAATTGGATCCCTACAAAAGGACCACGCCTGCCAACAGGGAATTGTTCGCACAAGGCGTTGGAAATTCAATATCCGGCCTACTTGGTGGATTGCCCATTACACAGGTGATCGTGCGTAGCTCGGCCAACATCCAGTCGGGTGGCCGCACCAAATTGGCGGCCATTGTGCATGGCTTTTTATTGCTGATTTCTGTGTTGTTGATTCCCAGACTGCTCAACATGATTCCCTTGTCCGTACTTGCCGCTGTGCTGTTCATCGTCGGTTTCAAACTGGCCAAGCCCAGCCTGTTCAAGACCATGTACCAATTGGGATGGAAACAATTCGTTCCTTTTATAGTCACCGTGGTGGGCCTTGTCTTTACCGACCTTCTCATCGGTATTGCCTTGGGTCTGGCGGTTGGTATCGTGGTGATCCTGATCAAGAGTTACCAAAATTCGCACTTCCTGCATATCGAGGATAAAGGCAATGGGGAGAACATGATCAAAATGACCCTTGCGGAAGAGGTGACCTTCATCAACAAGGGGGCCATCCTGAAAGAGCTGGATCGCCTTCCAGAAAATTCCTATCTGGAACTGGATGTCCGCAAGACCAGATATCTTGATAACGACATCATTGAGATCTTGGAAGATTTCTCGGGCAAGGCCAAGAGCAAGAACATCAACATAAAACTGATTTCTGAAAGAGGTGTGGTCGAGAACCCAGAGAGTTACATCAAATTTTTCAACCTAAGACCGAAACAAACGGCATAAGATAAAAATATGAAAACACATACACTAGAAACACAGGCCACTATGACGCCCAAAAAGGCGATCCAATTTTTGAAGGAAGGCAATGAGCGTTTCCAAAATAACCTAAAGGCCAATAGAAACCTGTTGCAACAGGTCAACGAAACCAAGGATGGACAGTTTCCCTTTGCCACCATCCTTAGTTGTATCGATTCAAGGGTGTCTGCAGAGCTGGTCTTCGATCAAGGACTTGGAGATATTTTCAGTATAAGAATTGCTGGCAACTTTGTCAACGAGGATATTCTGGGAAGTATGGAGTTTGCCTGCAAATTGGCCGGCACAAAACTGATCGTGGTCTTGGGCCACACCAGCTGTGGGGCAGTAAAAGGTGCTTGTGACCACGCCCGCCTTGGCAACCTCACCACATTGATCAACAAGATTGAGCCTGCGGTAGATGCTGTCAAAGAACCAAAGGACGAGTCATTGAGAAATTCCAAAAACTTGGAGTTTGTGGATGCGGTCGCAGTAAAGAACGTAGAAATGACCTTGGACAACATTAGATCGCAAAGTCCTATCCTAAAAGAAATGGAGGATGAGGAGCAGATAGCCATCGTCGGGGCCATGTATGACCTCTCTGATGGCAAGGTGGTCTTTTTGTAAAATACCGTTCCATACATACAAAGGGTCGAAGGGTTATCAAATCCTTCGACCCTTTTTTTATTCCAGAATTGTTACCTTCACCCTCACAACCGAAAGCCATGTTCAAACATTTTAAAGGAGATCTTTTTGGTGGAATCACTGCAGGGATTGTTGCGCTGCCCTTGGCGCTTGCCTTCGGGGTAAGTTCGGGACTGGGCCCAAGTGCAGGATTGTATGGCGCCATTTTCATCGGTTTTTTTGCCGCTCTTTTTGGAGGCACCAACACACAAATTTCTGGACCAACTGCTCCCATGACCGCAGTGAGCATGGTGATGATCTCAGGTATCCTGGCCCTCAACAATGGAGATATCAATCGAGCCCTCCCGGCCATTCTGACCGTTTTTTTACTGGCGGGACTTATGCAAATTGGCCTTGGACTCATCGGTCTGGGAAAATACATTAAATATATCCCTTATCCTGTCGTCTCTGGATTTATGACCGCCATTGGGGTCATTATACTCATCACCCAAATACTCCCCGCCATTGGTTATTACCCCAAGGAAGACACCTCCTATGTAAACAGTTTCAAACCCAAGGCAGAAGAGAATATCTTGACCCGCATTCTCAGGGAGGAAACCGAAAAGGGCATTCTGGTCCTTGAAGATTTTGAAGAAACCATCAACAGGGCCGGGAACATCACTGCCGATGACATGGACAAAGAGGCAAAGGGTTTGGCAGGAAAGCATGCCTCTGGGGTCATCGGCACTTTCAAGGTATTGCCTAGGGCCCTCACTAATATTGATTGGTTGGAACTGGCACTGGCTTTGGGTACCATTCTCATAGTGTATGGGTTTAAACGCATCACCACCGCTGTGCCCAGTACCTTGGTCGCTTTGGTGGTCGTATCCGGTCTTGCCTATGCCCTTGGTCTGGACTATCGCCCCATAGAACAGATCCCCAGTGGTCTTCCTGTTCCCCGTTTGGAAATTTTCACCCAGTTCAATCTCGGGGCCATTGCACCCTATTTCTTTACCGCACTCACCTTGGCCCTGCTCGGGGCCATTGATTCCCTACTTACATCCGTGGTTGCGGACAATATGACCCAGACCAAACATAACCCCAACAAAGAATTGATGGGACAGGGAATCGGGAACAGCGTAGCAGCCCTGTTCGGCGGAATTCCCGGTGCGGGTGCCACCATACGAACAGTGGTGAACATCAATTCCGGGGGGAAAACAAGGCTTTCGGGCATGATTGCAGGCTTGCTCTTGTTGGTCATCCTACTTGCGTTGGGGCCTGTCGCCTCACAAATTCCCGCAGCAGTATTGGCGGGACTTCTCGTCACCGTTGGGATCGGCGTTATGGATTATAAAGGGCTAAAGGCCATTCCCAATATGCCCAAAGACATTACCCTCGGGCCCATCAGATTAAGTTCTGAGGTCATTGTGATGCTGGTGGTCATGGTGCTTTCCTCGGTTTGGAACCTCGTCTATGCCGTAGGGATCGGTCTGATCATGGCCTCGTTGATGTTCATGAAAAAAATTGGTGACATTACCGCCAAAAGATCAAATGTGACTTCTTTGAATGAAGAAATTTGGCCCGATGAAAAAGACATTCCAAAAAAATTGAGGGACGAGGTATTCATAAAACATATCAATGGCCCACTTTTCTTCGGTTCCACCAATGAATTTCAAGAATTGGCCGACCAAATCCCAAAGAATGCAACCATCGTCATCATTAGGATGGGCCGCATGCCCTATATGGACCAATCGGGCCTGTATGCCATGGAGGAAGTGCTCCATGCCTTGAAACGAAAACAGATCACCGTGTTGTTGGTAAAGATTTTGGAGCAGCCAAAATATATGATGCAAAAAATAGATATCGTTCCAGGTCTGATCCCGAACGAGCATGTTTTTGACAATTTCAAATTGTGCATGAATTGGTTGGGCGGCCGTAAAGAACGCCTTGACACCTGACCACCACCTTTGATTTTTTTGATGTAAGGACAGTACATTTGTCCATTGCCCATTTATTCAGGTACAATTTGCTAAATTTGTCCGCCAATAGCACTAAACATGATCGAGACCATAAAGGAACACTTGGCCGAAGTAGAAAAATTCTCTTCCACCTCAAGCGATGAAATTGAAACTTTCCGAATCAAATATTTGGGGAAAAAAGGCTTGTTGAACACCTTCTTTGCCGAGTTCAAAAATGTGCCCAACGGGGAAAAGAAAGAATTTGGGCAGGTCATCAACCAATTGAAGAGTGCAGCGACCGAAAAGGTAAACACCCTCAAGGAAGCCTTGGAAAACCAAGTGGAGCCCGAAGGTAAATTTGGTGATCTCACCCGACCCGGGGAGCCCATTGAAATCGGGGCAAGACATCCTATCTCCATCGTAAAGAACCAGATCATCGACATCTTTTCCAGAATTGGGTTCAATGTTTCCGAAGGACCTGAGATAGAGGACGATTGGCATAATTTTACGGCATTGAACCTGCCCGAGTACCATCCGGCACGCGACATGCAGGATACTTTTTTCATCCAGACCGATCCCGATATCCTCTTGCGTACCCATACCTCCTCCGTACAAGTGCGATACATGGAAAGCCACAAACCACCCATCCGTACCATTTCCCCGGGAAGGGTGTACCGGAACGAGGCCATTTCGGCACGCTCCCACTGCTTTTTCCACCAAGTGGAAGGGTTGTATGTGGACAAGAACGTCTCCTTCGCCGATCTGAAGCAGACCCTACAGTACTTTACATCTGAAATGTTCGGGAAATCCAAGATCAGGCTGCGCCCATCCTACTTTCCTTTTACGGAACCCAGTGCTGAAGTGGATGTGTATTGGGGACTGGAGACCGAAACGGACCATCGCATGACCAAGGGTACCGGTTGGTTGGAAATCATGGGTTGTGGCATGGTGGACCCCAATGTCCTCAAAAATTGCGGTATCGACCCCGAAGTATATTCCGGGTTCGCTTTTGGAATGGGCATAGATCGAATTGCGCTCCTCCTCCACCAAATTTCTGACATTAGACTGTTGAGCGAGAACGACGTCCGCTTTTTGGAACAGTTCAAGAGCGCCCTTTAGTCGCGAAATGCCTGCTTGAGTCGGCTGCCAGTAAATCGCTCGGAGCCAAGGACCGGGGGTCAGGAATTGGGAACCGGTTTTTAGGATGCAGTTTGCAGTTACCCAAGTCCATATTAAATCCAATGAAAATTAACAAAGTAATCGAACAACTGCGCCCAGAAACATCTCTTTTCTATTTTCTATCGTCCATTTTCTAGCATCCAACATCTGGCAACAAGCATTGAACTTTTAACACAACTTTAAGTTCGTTTGGTTTTGTTTGTTCCGAACCAATATTAATTTTGCGCCTTCAAATTATCAGATATGGTAAAGACGAAGGATGAGTTGATAGAGACCTTGGGGCTCCACTTGGAAGGTGAACATAATCTTCCCCCTTTGGCAGCCCGAATCTATGCCATTTTGGTCATGACCAATGAGGACGGATTGACCTTTGAGGATTGTCTCGAAAAACGTGGGGCCAGCAAAAGTTCAACATCAACCTCCCTTAACTTGCTGCTCAACATGGGCATCGTCACCTATTTCACCAAACCGGGCGACAGAAGAAGGTATTTTACCCTTGCCAAAAAAAAGACATTCTTCCTTACCAAATTACAGGAAAACCTGAAACGCCTTGAAAACGAAAAAAAAATCATCACCTCGGTAATGGGCTACCATGAAAAAAACAGTCCAAAAAAATTTGAGGAGGGCAAGGCCAGAACCAGCATTTACCTTGACTATATCCATAAGAACGAGACCCTTTTAAAAGAATCCATCAAAAAACTTGAAATCATATTGGATTAAAAATCCAATGTCCAACTATCTAAACCTTAACACATTAAGTTCGTACATGAAAACAATCAAGATACCCTTTGTACTGGCAGGAATAGTTCTTTTAATGTCCTGTGGAGGCAAAACCCAGCAGCAATCCGCCCCGCCACCACCATCTTTAAAAACCACTGCCCTGAAAAAGCAGGATATCACTGTTTACAATACCTACTCCACTTCGATGGAGGGGGTACAAAACGTACAGATTTGGCCCAAGGTTTCAGGTTTTGTCCAAAACATTTATGTGGAAGAAGGGCAAAAAGTGAAAAAAGGGCAGCTGCTCTTCAAATTGGAGACCCAGACCCTGTCCCAAGACGCCAACGCCGCCAAAGCTTCGGTGAACGTGGCCCAAGTGGAAGTGGACAAATTGGTCCCCTTAGTGGAGAAAGGCATCATCAGCAATGTACAGTTGGAAACTGCCAAGGCCCAATTGGAACAGGCAAAGAGCAATTACAACAGCATCACCGCAAACATTGGGTATTCCAACATCGTGAGCCCCGTGAACGGTTACATTGGGGGGATTCCCTACAAAGTAGGGGCCCTAGTGAGCAGTACCATGGCCCAACCCCTGACCGTGGTCTCGGACATCAGTGGCATCAGGGCCTATTTTTCCATGAACGAAAAAGAATTGCTCCAGATGAAAACACAAATGGCAGCAAATGCCAATGAAAGTGCTGCCAGTTCTACCCCAGAGGTGGAATTGGTCATGATCAATGGCCAAACATATCCCCACAAAGGGAAAATCGCCATGATCAACAATATCATCAACCCCACCACGGGAAGCGTTTCCCTTCGGGCCGATTTTGAGAACCCAGATCTGTTGTTGAGTTCTGGGAGTACTGGAACAATCAGGGTTCCTTCCACATACAAAGATGTGTGGGTGATTCCCCAATTTGCCACAGTGGACCTTCAAGGGACCAAAATGGTGTATGTGCTCAATGGGGATACCGTGAACACAAAGCCAATCAATATCGTGGCACAGACTGCCACGGAATTCATCGTATCCGAAGGCCTTGAAGAGGGAACGACCATTGTGACCGAAGGTGTCTCCAAATTGAGGGATGGACAGACCATCAACCCTATCAAATAATTGTACCGTCAAACTTATTAGAACAAACAACCCATGTTCCAAAAATTCATAGACCGTCCCGTACTGTCCACAGTCATATCCGTCATCATTTTGATCTTGGGTGTACTGGGACTCAGCGTTCTCCCCGTAGAACAATATCCAGAAATAGCACCGCCCACGGTTCAGGTCACCGCCAACTATACAGGTGCCAGTGCTGAAACCGTGTTAAAAAGTGTGGTCATCCCCCTCGAAGAACAGATCAACGGGGTGGAGGGCATGACCTACATGACCTCTTCCGCCAGTAATGACGGTGCGGCCAATATCAGCGTATATTTTGAATTGGGTGTCGATCCCGACATTGCGGCCGTTAACGTACAGAACAGGGTGTCCCGTGCCAACAGCCTTTTGCCCCAAGAAGTGATCCAAACGGGTGTCAATACCCAGAAAGCGCAGAACAGTGCCTTGCTCTTTTTCTCCATTTTTTCCAAAAATGAAAATTATGACGGGACTTTTGTGGAGAACTACGCAAAGATCAACCTGGTGCCCAAGCTCCAAAGGATCAAGGGAGTCGGTAACGTAAACGTGTTCGGGGCCAAGGACTATTCCATGCGGATTTGGATCTCCCCGGACAAAATGGCCGCCTACAATCTAGTGCCTGCCGATATCCAAGCAGCCCTTCGGGAACAGAACCGAGAGGCCGCTACGGGTAAGATCGGGGAAAATGCCGATGGTATCTTCGAATATGTGATGAAATACAAGGGCCGCCTCTCCGAGGTGGAAGAATACCAGAACATCATTCTAAAAACGACCGAAGATGGAGGGTTTCTGAGGTTAAAAGATGTTGCCGAAATTGAACTCGGCGCATTCAGCTACGTCAGGAAGAACTCGGGGATGGGTAATCCAGGGGTTGCCGTTGGGGTCTATCAGACCTCAGGTTCCAATGCCAATGAGATCATAGAGCAGATAGAACTTATTTTGGAAGAGAGCAAGGCCGAATTTCCAAAGGGGATGGACTATGTGATCCCATTCAACTCCAAGGATTTCCTGGATGCTTCCATAGACCATGTGGTCAAGACATTGATCGAGGCCTTTATCTTGGTGTTCATCGTGGTGTTCCTGTTCCTTCAGGATTTCCGATCCACATTGATTCCGGCCATTGCCGTGCCCGTGGCCATTGTGGGAACCTTTTTCTTCCTTCAGTTGTTTGGGTATTCCATCAACATGCTTACCCTTTTCGCCATGATCTTGGCCATTGGTATCGTGGTGGATGATGCAATTGTAGTGGTAGAGGCCGTCCACGCCAAGTTGGAGGAAGGCGCCACCTCTGCGAAAACTGCATCGAAGAAGGCCATGAGCGAAATTTCGGGGGCCATTATCTCCATCACCTTGGTGATGTCCGCCGTGTTCATCCCGGTATCCTTTATCCAAGGGTCGTCAGGGGTATTTTACCAGCAATTCGGTATCACGCTGGCCGTGGCCATTCTTATCTCGGCCATCAACGCGTTGACGCTCAGTCCAGCTTTGGCCGCATTGTTCCTAAAACCACATGATCCCGAAAAAGGACATAAGTCCAATTTAATGACTCGCTTTTTCAAGGCATTCAATGTTGGGTTCATGGCAATCACCAATAAATACACCAATGCCGTGGGCAACATGGTCAAGAGAAAATGGATCACGGTCGTGCTTTTGTTGGCCTTCACCGGACTTGCCATTTTTCTGTTCAAATCCACTCCATCCGGCTTTGTCCCCGATGAGGATAGGGGTATCATTTTTGCCAATCTGAGCATGCCCCCCGGAACGACCATAGAGAAAACGGAAGAGACCATCATGAAGCTCGATTCCATCTATGAATCCATGGACATCATCGATGCCAGGATGAGTGTGGCCGGTTTCAGTTTGCTGAGCCGTGTAAGTGCCGGTTCCTATGCATTTTCCATCATGAAACTGAAGGATTGGGGCGAGAGAAAGGCAGATTCCCTCTCGGTTGAGGCCACTTTGCAAAAATTGTATGGTATGTCGGCCCAGTTCAAGGATGCCCAGATCATCTATTTTACCCCACCCAGCATACAAGGTTTTGGTACCAGTTCCGGTTTTGAGGTACAGTTGCAGAGCAAAGGCGGTGATGATTGGCTTTCCATCAACGATGTGAAGAACCAATTTTTGGGAGCCCTTAACGCAAGGCCTGAAATCCAGTATGCCATTTCCCAGTTCGACCCAGGATTCCCCCAATATGATCTGGACATTGACATCGAAAAGGCAAAAATGTCAGGATTCTCAGCGACAGATATCTTCAATGCACTGCAAGGGTATTATGGAGGAATATACGCCACGGATTTCAACAAGTTTGGAAAACAGTACCGTGTCATGATCCAGGCCAAGCCCGAAGATCGTGCCGATGAAAATTCATTGAACCATATTTTTGTGAGAAACGCCAATGGCGAATCCGTAGCGGTGAGCCAGTTTGTGGACCTCAGGAAAATCTACGGCCCGGAAGTGGTGGAACGCTTTAATCTGTTGAGCTCCGTGAAGATCACCGGGGTGCCCAATGCGGGCTACAGTACGGGTGATGCCATCAATGCCATTGAGGAAGTGGCCGCCCAAGTGCTGCCCAATTCCTATACCTATGACTATTCCGGACTTACCCGTGAAGAGACCAATGCAGGGTCGCAGACCATCCTCATTTTTATATTGAGTTTGGTGTTCGTTTATTTCTTGTTGAGCGCACAGTATGAAAGTTATATCCTACCCTTTTCCATTTTGTTGTCGCTCCCCGTGGGAATTGCAGGTGCTATTCTCTTTATTAACTTGGCGGGGCTCCAGAACAACATCTATTTCCAGATTGCACTCATCATGCTGATAGGTCTGTTGGCCAAGAACGCGATCTTGATCGTGGAGTTTGCCCTTCAGCGTAGAAGGGCCGGACTATCCCTGTTCGATGCCGCTGCCGATGGTGCACGGGCGAGGTTGCGTCCTATTTTGATGACCTCTTTCGCCTTCATCTTTGGTCTGCTTCCCCTGGCGTTGTCATCGGGCA
This sequence comes from Flagellimonas hadalis, assembly GCF_007785775.2. Taxonomy (GTDB): domain Bacteria; phylum Bacteroidota; class Bacteroidia; order Flavobacteriales; family Flavobacteriaceae; genus Flagellimonas; species Flagellimonas hadalis. The sequence continues at coordinate 111,650 of NZ_VNIK02000002.1, read as the reverse complement.
TCGGTGCCATCGGGAACCAATCCATAGGATTGAGCGCCGTGGGCGGAATGCTCATCGGGACCATTTTGGGTGTCTTTGTCGTGCCGGTTCTCTTTGTCGTGTTCCAAGCGTTGCAGGAACGGATTTCGGGCAAACCCTCAGAAATAAATGCATAACCACAACTTATCACACATGAAAATAAAACCCACATATAAACTGTTCCTCTTACTTTCAGCTCCTTTGCTCTTGCAATCCTGCTTTGTGGCAAAAGACTATTCGCGCCCCGAATTGGAGACCGAAAGTTTATACCGAACGGACAATTTGCCCCAAGACAGTATCTCCATGGCCAGCGTGTCATGGAGGGAACTGTTCAATGATGAGCAATTGAAATCCTATATTGCCCAAGGATTGGAGAACAACCTCGATATTCGAATTGCCCTTCAAAATGTAGTGGCCGCAGAGGCTTACCTCAAACAAGGAAAGGCAGGCTATTATCCAACGCTTTCCGGAACGGCCAGTTTCACCAGGACCAAAAACTCCAGTAACAGCCAGTTCGGTAGTTTCTTTACCCGTCCATTGGAGCAATATGAGCTTTCCGGTTCGCTTTCATGGGAGGCCGACATTTGGGGAAAGATCCGAAGCAACAAAAGGGCTTTTGGGGCCTCTTATTTGCAAAGTGTTTCGGCGCACCAAGCGGTAAAGACCAATTTGGTGGCCTCCATCGCCAGTACCTATTATCAACTTATGGCCCTCGACAAACAACGCCAGATAGCTGAGCAGACCCTTGAGGCCCGAAAAAGCAGTCTGGAAACCACTTTGGCCCTGAAGGATGCCGGACAGGTCACCGAAGTGGCTGTCAAACAGACCGAGGCCCAAGTGCATACCACAGAGATCATTCTCATCGACTTGGAAAACAATATCAAGTTGTTGGAAAATGCCTTCTGCATCTTGATGGGTGAAACGTCCCACAAAGTGGAAAGGGGCAGTCTGGATAACCAGACCATCGGCACCGACCTGAAAACTGGCGTACCCTACCTCCTCCTCACCAACCGTCCCGATGTGATGCAGGCAGAATATGGTCTTATCAATGCCTTTGAATTGACCAATGTGGCCAAGAGCAGCCTATACCCTTCCCTGAGCCTTTCAGCCAACGGTGGGTTTCAAAGTCTGGAGTTTGAAAATTGGTTGGATGCCAGCTCGCTGTTCTCCCAATTGGTGGGTTCCCTGACACAGCCCATCTTCAACGGACGAAGGTTGCGCACCCAAATGGAAGTGGCTAAGGCCCAACAGGAGCAGGCCTTGTTGTCCTACAAAAAAACTTTGCTCACCGCGGGCAGGGAAGTAAGCGATGCGCTGTACACCTATAACGCGGAGACCGAAAAACTGGAGGCCCGCTCCAAAGAGCTTGAAGCATATTCGACCGCGGAAGATTATTCAGAAGAACTGTTGAACAACGGTCTTGCGAATTATCTGGAAGTATTGACCGCAAGGCAGAATGCACTGAACTCAGAGCTCAGCTACGTGGATTCGCAGTACGGACAACTAAATGCCATGGTGGAACTGTACCGGGCCCTTGGCGGTGGATGGAGGTAAAACCCTTATATTGTGGAGTCTAGGAAAGAATTGTTGGAATATGCCATAGAAAACTTCACCAAGTTTGGGAGCAAGCGTTTTTCCATGGACGAGCTGGCCCAAAGTCTGGGCATCTCCAAAAAGACCATCTATAAACATTTTGGCAGCAAGGAAGAACTCGTTACCGAAAGCCTTCGGTTCTTCTTGGGAAAGATAAGGAGCAATGTGGACAACTATATGCTTGAAAACCCCAACGAGGACCAACCACTGTCCACCATCATCTTCATTTATAAACAAGGGTTGATGGTCCTACAGGAAATGAACCCTTCCTTTCTTTATGGATTGGACAAATATTACCCCAAAGCATCCGAACTGTATTCAGACTTTAAAAAGGACATTGTTTGGAACATTGTATGCCCTTTGTTGAAAAAAGCACAAAAAATAGGGCAGGTTCGGGCAGATGTAAAAGTTGAACTGGTCTGTATGCTCTTTCTTTCCCGGATGGAGGATACCGTTTACTCCAACAGCAGCCTGTTTGATGAATATAGCATCCAAGAATTGTTGGAACATATCATCATCAACAACCTCCGGGGCATCCTGACCTTGGATTACCTTCAAACTTGCTGCCCTTTGGAAAAATAACCCCTCCCAAAAACCCAAAGTGGTGACAATATGAAAAAAAGAGCCCTCTTATTTTTCAATAGCCATATTTTAAGGTGTTGATTTTTATGTTTTTAGCATAGGTTTTAGCGGAATGATCCCCTAAATTTAAGTTCAGCTAAAAACTCAACTCAAATGGGAACAACCAACATCAACCGAAGAGACTGGATACGAAAAAGTATGCTCACCGCAGGTGGGGCCATGGCCCTGCCTTATTTTGGCTTTGCCGAGACCCCAAGGATGCCCTTACAATTGGACGCCAAGGGAAATGCAATCTATAGTCCATTTTTTAAGGAATACCTTCCAAATTTGGAAACGGGCATGCCCGACCTTGTCGCCAAACTGAATGCGAACGAAAACCCTTATGGGCCATCCCCCATGGCCTTGGAAGCATTCAAAAATGCAGCTGCGGGAGGCAATCGGTACGCTTGGAAGGAACTGTTCCAACTCGTGGGGAAGATTGCTGATTTTGAAGGTGTCCAGAGCAAGAATATCATGATGGGCCCTGGATCCTCCGATCTTTTGGAGAAAACGGCCATGGTGCTGTTCATGAACGGAGGCAATGTGGTTTCCGCGGACCCTGCCTACATGTCGCTCATCCGAGTGGCCGAGTCAGTTGGGGCCACGTGGAAGCCCGTTCCACTTAAAGACGATTGGTCACATGATCTGAAGGCCATGGAAGAGGCCATTGATGCCGATACCAAATTGGTCTATATCTGTAACCCCAACAACCCCACCGGGACCATCACCGAACATCAAGAACTTGTGGATTTCTGTTCCCGGGTTTCCCAAAAAGTCCCTGTTTTTGTGGATGAGGCCTATTTGTGGTTTTTGGAAGACGGGGCCAAAAAAAGTATGGTATCCCTTGTCAATGAAGGCAAGGATGTGATCATTGCCCGTACCTTTTCCAAAATACATGGTATGGCCGGTCTTCGCGTAGGTTATATCGTTGCACAGGAATCCACCTTGAACAAGCTCCAAAATATCACCCGCGGAGGTATGGGTATTTCCTACCCTTCCGTCTATGCTGCCATCGCTGCCATGGACGATGTGGCTTTTATCGACAAGTCAAGGAACCTCAATGCAGAGTGTAGGGACTATGTTTACCAAAGCTTGGACCAGATGGGCATTGAATACGTGCCTTCACACACCAGCTTCCTTATTTTCCCCATTGAGATGGAAGGTAAGGCGTTCTTGGATAAGATGACCGAATTGAAAGTAGGGGTAAGGGCCTTTGAGTTTATGGGAAAAAATTGGTGTAGGGTGAGCATGGGAACCATGGACGAAATGAAAATGTTCACTGCTGCGCTCAATAAAGTGTTGGTATAGTGGATATTGGATTTCAAAAAACTGTCGTATTTCTTTTTTTCATCTTCATTGGAATCTTGCTCAAGAGCAAGTTCAAATCCAAGGAAGAGATTTCGGGCATCAAAAAAATAATCCTCAACCTGGCCCTCCCCGCCACTATTTTTATTGCGCTCTTGGGCATAAAGGTCGAGCCGCACCTTTTGGTGTTGCCCTTGTTGGCCCTTGGGCTCAACCTATTATTGTTCTTGGCCATGCCCTTCATATTGCCGGTAATGGGCATTGGCATGGGGACCCCTGAGTTCCGGACGGCAAAATTGTTGGTCCCGTCGCTTGCGCCTGGGTTGTCCTCCTTTCCGTTCATCTTGGAATTTTTGGGAGAAGACTATCTGGCCAAAGCAGCCATGTCCGATCTGGGAAACAAGGTGTTTGTGCTCTTCTTCCTATATCTGGTCGCCATGAACTGGCATTATGGGATTCAATCCAGCGGCAAAAAAAATGAGGGGAAAAAACTCGTCCCCATGATCAAGGCCATGGTCTTCGAACCGGTCAACATCTTCATTGGAGTGGCGTTGGTATTGCTCGCTTTCGGCATGTCCATGGATTCACTGCCCTTTTTCCTCAGCGAAACATTGGAGAAACTCAGTTTGATCATGACCCCTTTGGTGTTGCTTTTCATCGGCTTGGCCGTAAAGATCAAAAGGAAACAGTTTTTTCAGATTTTTTCCCTGCTTTGCACAAGAGCTGGATTGGTCCTCTTCATCTGTGGCGCCTTTGTCCTGATTTCAGGGATACAGGCCCAAAACGAGATATTGCTCATCCTGGCCTTTGGCCTGAGTGCCTGTAGTTTTTGGCCCTATGCCCATATCGCTGCGGTGGACAGTATGGAAATGGGAGTGGAACCACAGAAAAAGACCTTCAGCAGTAGTTTTGGAGTGGCCGTTTTGGCACTGTCGTTCCCCTTGTCCACCATGCTCATTCTTGCCGTTTTGAACAGTGGTTCCTTTTTTGAGCATTCCTACACCATCTTGTTGGTTGCTCTTTTGTTGCTCGCCATCGGATTGTCCATTCCCCTATGTATCGGACTCAACAAAAGATGGTCTATCCAAAGGATAGTCGGGTACAAATTAAAGTCGGCAACGGAGAATGCTTGATTTTTAACCCTTCTCTTTGGTGACAACGTGGTATGTGGCATTGGCAATCAGGGCTATACTGAGCCAATAGGTCCCTAAAATGACCAAGCTGGACAGGTAGAAGGGTGATTTGAACTTTGCTATGGCTATCATCGTATCGGAAAACATGAACAACAGCACCGCCACGGCAATCCATCGGTAGGGTTTTGCGCGGTCCCGCAAAAAAGTTCCTATCCCCTGCCACGCCATGAACGAGATCAGAAGCACATAGAGTGCTACGGGCACCATGAATGCCCCCAAATCGGGTTTCAACCAAAAAAACAGGGCGGTGGCAATTCCGAATAGGGCCACAAAAGAGCCCCAATGGAGATAAAACCCTTTGTGCTTGATAAAAGCAAGGGCAAAAAGTACATGCCCTACCAGAAAAGTGGCCAAACCATAAACGAAGTATGACTCAAAGAGCAACAGTACATCGCCCACCAAGCAGAAAAACAGCGCGGCCAAAATCCCACTCCTGAAAGAAGTATTGGGAAGAAAAAAGAGATGGGACATGATCAGTATCGTAGTCAGGGGTTTCAGGAAAACATAGATTTCCCTGTTTCCCACCATCTCAAAATAGATGGCCAAACTGGCGGAAACCAGACACAGCAGATTGATGAAAAAAGGTCTTTTGAGTGTTGTTACCATTCCTTGAAAGGTGTTTTGCTCAATTGGGAATTATAATATTTTCGTTGGCCCGTGACCTCTTCCCCGAGCCATTCGGGTCTTTCAAAAGGTTCGTCCTCATGTTCAAGTTCCACTTCGGCCACAATGAGGCCTTTGTTCTCCCCCAAAAACTCGTCCACTTCAAAAATGTGCTTGCCTGATGGCACTTCGTACCGATTTTTTTCAAGAATCCCACTTTCACATAAATCGATAAGGTTCGTGGCTTCTTTGACAGAAATCTCTATTTCCCATTCAAAACGGGTGGTGCCCGAATCGTTGGAAGCCCCCTTCACCGTCAAAAAACCCTTTTCCCCCATGATCCTGACCCGTACAGTTCGGCTTGGATCCGTGTTCAAAAATCCCTGTGCTATTCGTGTCTGGGATGTGGCCTCTTGCTTATAGGCATCCGAGCTGACCAAAAATTTCCGTTCTATTTCCAGATGTTCCATCAAACTAAATATACCCTAAATTTGGGTATGGATTTCGATTTTCCCTTCAGAAAAATCATTCATGTGGACATGGATGCGTTCTATGCTTCCGTGGAACAGCTGGACAATCCAGAGCTGAAGGGAAAACCTGTTGCCGTTGGCGGGGGCTCGCCTCGTGGAGTGGTCTCTGCCGCCAGTTATGAGGCCAGGAAGTTTGGGGTGCGCAGTGCCATGTCGGGCTATTTGGCCCAGCGAAACTGTCCGGATCTCATCTTTGTCAAACCCCGCTTTGACCGCTACAAGGAGGTCTCCAAACAGATCCGCCGCATTTTTTTGGAATATACGGATCTCGTGGAACCGCTTTCTTTGGATGAGGCCTATCTGGATGTGACCGAAAACAAGGTCGGGAATCCGTCCGCGACCCTCATCGCCAAGGAAATCCGGCAAAAAATATGGGACAGAACAGGTTTGACGGCTTCTGCCGGAATCTCCATCAACAAGTTCATCGCCAAGGTGGCCAGTGATTACAACAAGCCCAACGGCCAAAAGACCGTGAACCCCGAAGAGGTGATCCAATTTTTGGAGGAGCTCGATATCCGAAAGTTCTATGGGGTGGGAAAGGTCACTGCCGAAAAAATGTACAAACTGGGCATTTTCACGGGAAAGGACCTCAAAGAAAAGTCCCTGGAGTTTCTGGACGGGCACTTTGGCAAAAGTGGAAAATTCTACTACAACGTGGTCCGTGGCATTCACCACAGCACCGTGAAACCGCACCGCATCCCAAAATCGGTGGGAGCCGAGCGCACTTTCTTTGAAAATCTGAGCAGTGAGGTCTTTATGTTGGAAAAGCTGGATCATATTGCCCAAGAACTGGAAAGGAGGCTCCAAAAGTCCAAAATAGCGGGCAAAACGGTCACCCTGAAGATCAAATACAGCGATTTCACCCTGCAGACACGCAGCAAAACGCTCCCGTACTATGTGGCGAGCAAGGACCTCATCCTTGAAACGGCCAAAGAACTCCTCTACCAATCCGCTTTGGAAAACTCTGTCCGATTGCTGGGCATTTCACTGGCCAACCTCAACACCGAAAAAAAGAAAAAGGAAGAGACCCAAAAAGAAACGGTCTCGGTACAGCTCAAGTTTGATTTCTAAAAAAAAACCTCCCGTTTGGGAGGTTTTGATCTTTAATTTTTAATATCCTTTTCCATCGGTTTGACCGTCGGGGTCTTGGGATTCCCATCCGCATCGATTTCCACGATGTTGTCAAAACCAAGGGCATCCAGTTTGTTGATGATCTCGGCCCTGTCGCCCACCATGAACCAATTGATCTTTTCCGGTTTCACCACTTGGTTGCTCACTTTCTTGATGTCATCCACAGAAAGATTTCTTACATTTTGATCGTACTTTTGGTAATAATCATCAGGCAGGTTGTATCGGACCAAATTCCTGATAGAGCCATTCACAGAGCTATTGGTCTCCCATTGTCCGGGGAGTTTCAGCACTTGATTGTTCTTCACTTTTTCAAGCTCTTCCTTGGTCGCGGGCCGTGTAGAGGTGAATTCTGAAATTTCCTTTCTGATCTCCGTCACGGATTCCGCGGTCTTATCGGTCTGCACGGGGGCATACACGATGAACGGGCGCGCTTCTTTGGACCCTATCACGAAGCCTCCTGCGCCGTAGGACCAGTGCTTGTCTTCCCGCAAGTTCATATTGATCCGCGAAGTGAAGTCACCTCCAAGGATGTTCACCATTTGCTCCAAGGCAATCTCGGAAACATCCCCATACTTTTCGGTCAAGTGCCCTGCCAAGATCACCGATTGTTGCGATTCTGGCCTGTTCATCAGGTAAAGGGTGTTCTTGGAATCGGTTTTGGGTGCGTTGAAGGTAATCTTCGGCACATCCCCCTTCTTCCATTTGCCCAATGTTTTTTCCAATTTGGATTTCAACTCGCTCATCTCCACATCCCCTGTCACGATGATTGTGGAGTTGTTCGGCTTGAACCAAGTGTTGTAAAAATTTACCACATCTTCCCTGGTCAGTTTTGAAACGGTGTCCTCATAGCCTGTTCCGGTATAAGGGCTGCTGTACGGATGATCCTCTCCATACAAATACTTGTTCATGACCCTCAGTGCCATGGTGATGGGTTGTGATTTTTCCTGTTTGATATCGTTGATCTGTTCGTCCCGTAGTCTTTCAAACTCCTTTTCGGGGAACACTGGGTTGAGCACCACGTCCAAAAAGAGGTCCAGACTGGCATCCAAGCTCGGTTTCAGGGTAGTCATATACACATTGGATTCGTCCTGACTGGAGAAAGTGTTCAACGAGGCGCCCAACAATTGCAGCTGTTCGTTGATCTCGAGGGCGTCCATGTCCTTGGTGCCCTCATCCATCAAGTTCATGGCCAATTTGGCGGTACCGGGGCTGGACAGGTAATCGGTCTTATACCCTGCATCCGCGACCAAATTGATCACAATGGTGGGCACTCCCTTGCGTTGGGCCAAAATCACATTCAGCCCGTTGGAAAGTTGAGTACGCTGCAATTCCGGGAATTGGGAACTTTTCTGGGGTCCCAATTCCGGCAATTTGCTCCTGTCCACAGAGGATTCCACAATTCCATATTCTGGAAATGGATTGCAGATCAGGACATGTTTTCCTTTGGAAAGCCATTTGGCTGCTGTGTTCTTCAGATCGGCAATGGTGGCCTCTTCAACATATTTCAAGGTTGTTTTATAATAGGCCGGGTCTTTGTGATAGGTTTGGTTGGATGCCAGGATATCGGAAATTCCTCCAAATCCTCCTATACGCTCCATACCTTTGATGAAACCCGAAAAATAGCTGGCCTTTGCCCTTTTGAGCTCTTCTTCGGTCGGGCCTTCCTTGATGAACCTATCAATTTCTGCCCAAAGTTCCTTTTCCAATTTTGCGGGGTCTTGACCCTGCTTTACGTTCACCCACGTGATGAACTCACTGGCTATTTCACTGGACGATTGGAAAGAGACCGCTGCACTGGCCGATTGGTCTTTGTAAATGAACTTTTGATAAAGTCTTGAATTCTTTCCACTGGAGAGAATGGAGGATATCAGGTCAAAATGAAGGTCTTCCCTAGATCCGAACTGAGGGGTATTCCAAGCAAAAAGTACCCTGGTTTCCGGAACACGGTCCTCGTATACCTGTCGGGAATCATTGACCTTATTGGGGATGTTCACTTCCTGTCGTTCCACAGTAGGGCCCGAAGGGATGTCCCCGAAATACTTGATCACTTTTTGATGGACTTCCTCCGCATCGATGTCTCCTGCGACAGCAACCACGGCATTGGCAGCTCCATAATACGATTTGAACCAGTCTTGTACATCTTCCAAGGAAGCTGCATTCAGATCTTCCATTTCCCCGATCACTGTCCAGGAATAGGGGTGGCCTTTAGGGTACATTGCCTTGGTCAAATAATCCCACTGCATCCCGTAGGGTTGGTTTTCGCCTTGTCTTTTTTCGTTTTGCACTACCCCTCGCTGCTCATCCAGTTTTGCTTGATCTATGGCGCCCAGCAAATGCCCCATCCGGTCGGACTCCAAAAACAGTACTTGGTCCAGCGCGGACACCGGCACATTCTGAAAATAGTTGGTCCTGTCCGTGTTCGTGGTTCCATTGAGGTCGGTTCCCCCGATGCTCTCCAAGGCCTGGAAATAATCGGTGTTGTAGTTCTCGCTTCCATTGAACATCAAATGCTCAAATAGATGGGCAAACCCGCTTTTTCCGGGTTTTTCGTTTTTGGACCCTACGTGGTACCAAACGTTCACGGCCGCTATGGGCGCTTTATGATCTTCATACACCAAAAGGGTGAGCCCATTCTCCAAAGTGTACTTTTTGTAAGCGATGTCTATGTCATCCGCTTTAAACTGAAAACTCTGCCCATAGTTCGCAGGACAGAACAATAGGCCTATGATCAAGGCCAGAAGTAATTTTTTCATTGAAAAAGTTTTTATTGTTTGATTGATAAAATTGAATACAACAAGATATGAAATAGTTTACAATCCACACGATTTTAATCAGTTAGCATCCCTATAAATGAAGTGAATGACCTCGAGAACCTCTTTTATAGCACAATCAACCCACCAACCATGCATCAACTCTTTTGGTATCTTCCTTTTTGTTAAATTTGTAAGCATGCAGCGTCCTGAATTGCACCAACATATCATTACCACAGCGGGCAACCTGTTCTATGTACAGGGTTACAATTCAACGGGGATCAATGAAATCATTGAGAAGTGTGACATTGCCAAGGCGACGCTCTACGGACACTTCAAATCCAAAGAAGACATCTGCGTGGCCTATCTGGAGCAACGGCACGATGCCTTTATGAACTCCCTAAAGAGTTATGTTGGCTTAAAAAAGAAGGGGAAAAGTCGGTTGTTGGCCATTTTTGACCTCTTGCAGGACATGTATCGCGAAGAAAACTTCCAAGGTTGTTGGGGCTTAAAAACCCTTGGGGAACTGTCCCCCCATCAAAAAAAGATACTTGGCGTCATCCAGAAACAAAAAAAAGACCTGTTGTTGTTCTTGGGCGAAGTTGTTGGGGAGAACATTCCCAATCTGTCCCGTGCCGAAATGGAAAAGACCTCGGGAGGGCTTTATTTGCTGTACGAGAGTGCTATTACCGAAAGTCATCTGTTCAAGAACGACTGGCCCATCTACATGGCGAAGAGCATCGCTCCCTCCTTGTTCACGGAGCTGGAATAAAAAACCCTCTCACGACAATGAAAGGGTTTTCTTTTTAGCTGTCCCAACTATTCTTAGGCTTCCACTTCTTCCAAAGGTTGTACTTCGGGAAAATCTATAGGCGTGTCCACCACATTGTTGATATAGTTGGAGATGGTCTTGTCGCCCACCAAAACTATGGTGTCGATCAGGTTTTCCTTGGTCCATCCGGCAGCGAAGAAATTATCCACAATTTCAGGACTGGCAATTCCCCTGTTCTCGGTGATGTTCTTGGCCAATTTTGCCAAAGCGTCCAATCTGTTGTCAAAAGAGGCTTTACCTGCTCTTAGTTCCAAGATCTGGCTGTCGGTAAATCCGTTCATTTTACCAATGGCCGTGTGCGCTGCCAAACAATAGAGACAGTCATTCACCTGGCTCACTGCCAAGTTCACCACTTCCTTTTCTTTGGCCCTAAGGGAAGTCTTGGCATTGGCAAAGGTCAAATAATTTCCCAATGCATTTTCCGAATGGGCAAAGGTGGCATAGAGGTTGGGGACAAATCCCAACGCTTTTTTAAGGTTGTCAAAAATGGTCTGGTTGGCCGGACTTACTTCTTCTCTTGTGGGTACATTGAATGTGCTCATGATTTTCAAATTTTAACTATTTATACTGATTATGATTTTTGTACGAAGGGTTTTTCTGCATCACAGTAGTAATCGTGATGGTATTTTTGCTCACAGTGTTCTGCAACACTTACAATTGGTGGTGCGGTTCTGCGCATCTGCCGAAAAATCTCAATGAGATTAAAAATGGGTCTGTCCATTGCTTTCATCTTTTACCTTGATTTGAATTACATGGCAAAGATGCTGCGAAAGAAGGGGTAAGGGTTAGGAACAATTTCCCGATGGCTTGCCCAATTTTCCCTTAGGTGCCCAAAACGGGATTTCCGCGGTATTCGGAGGGGGTCATTTGGGTCATTTTCTTAAAAAATCGGCTGAAATGGGCAGGGTCGTTGAACCCCAGTTCAAAGGCAATTTCCTGATTTTGCTTATCGGTGTAGTTGATCAGCCGTTTTGCTTCCAAGGCAATGCGGTCCAAGATGATCTGTTGTGGGGATTTTTGGTTGTAGATGGCAAACAGATTGGAGAGGGTCTTAGGCGACTTAAAGAGCATATCGGCATAATCGCTGACCCTCCTTTTGGTCTTATAGTGCAGGTCCACCAAAAAATTGAACCTCCGGATGGTATCGATCTGTTCATTGTCCAGCGTTTGGACGATAAGTTGTTCCTTGGCCAATCGGGTGCCCATGATGATGAGACGTTTCAAGAGCATCTGAAGCATATCCCCCTGGATATTGTCCGGGGTGGAAAATTCCTCCACGAACATGTCGTACAACAAATTGAACTTGGACAGTTGCTCCTTGGGCAAAGTGATGATGGGCACATCCTGTGTACCAAAAAACAAAATCCCATTACAGGAAACCTCACTGTCATGGTCAAAAACACAATAGAACTCCCTGTTGAAAAGAATGGCCGAAAGCGGTAACGTGGTCTTGGCGAGGGACACATGCTGTAAATAGGTGACCGTGATCAACTGGTTGGGCAAAAGTTCCAAGGGCACTCCATCCACTTCAATGGTCAGCGCCTGCTCATTCCTGTTCCATAAAAACTTGATGGTCTTCGAGGTGTCGGAAAACCGTTCTTTATCATTTTTAAAGTCCTCGGCAAGACCCAGAACGGCCCCTAATTTTTGATCCGTGTACTCGTACCTCATGTGTGGTTTGGTGTCAGTTGAAAAATTAGTCTTGCCGGCCCGACCAAACTTACAGTTGGAACAGGCGTAAAAAAAACGGGACCCAAGTTTTGAAAAAACTTAAGGTCCCGCTATTATAGTAAGGAATACCGTAAACTTAAAAATTGCAGCTTGTGATCTCGGTCACCCTAAGAGTGTTCACCATTCCTTTGTCCTTGATGGGCATGGCCGCCAAGCTGACCAACATGTCCCCGACCTCCAAGAAACCTTTCTTGCAGGCCATCTGGTTCACATCTTCTATGGTCTGGTCGGTAGATACAAACTTATCATAGTAAAAAGCCTTGACCCCCCAAAGCAGATTCAGTTGGGTCAATATCCTTTTGTTGGAGGTAAACACCAAAATGTGGGCACTGGGTCTCCAAGCCGATATCTGAAAGGCCGTATAGCCACTGTTCGTAAGTGTGGAAATGGCTTTCGCTTGGATTTCATTTGCCATCAGGGCAGCGTGGTAACATACCGATTTGGTGATGAACCTATTGGTCCTGATATGTGGTGGTGTCTGTGGCACCTTGATCAAACTGGAGTTTTCCACACTGGTCAGGATGCTTGCCATTCTTTCGATCACTTGTACAGGATAGTTCCCTACCGAAGTCTCACCGGACAACATCACGGCATCGGCCCCGTCCATGACCGAATTGGCCACGTCGTTCACCTCGGCACGGGTCGGCGTAAGGCTAGTGATCATCGTCTCCATCATCTGGGTCGCAATGATTACGGGTATCCTGCCTTTTTTGGCCCTCAATACGAGTTTTTTCTGGATCAATGGAACCTCGTGGGCGGGCACTTCCACACCCAAATCGCCCCTGGCCACCATAAGTCCGTCGCAGTGCGTAACGATTTGATCAATGTTCTCCACCGCTTCGGGTTTCTCTATCTTGGCAATGATGGGGATTTTATGATCGGAATGTTTCTTGATCAGTTCTTGAAGGTCGATAAGGTCCTGCCCATGTCGTACAAAGGAAAGAGCCATCCAGTCCACCTTGTGTTCTATGGCAAAAATGGCATCCTTTATGTCTTTCTTGGTCAGTGCGGGCAAGGAAATAGCGGTGTTGGGCAGATTCACCCCTTTTTTTGACTTTAAGGGACCTCCCTGTATCACCGTAGCCGTCACCTCGTTCTCCCCATTGGTAGACTTTACCTCAAAAATGAGTTTACCATCATCCAATAGGACACGTTCCCCAGGTTTTACGTCCTTGGGGAAGTTCTGGTAGTTCATATAGACCTTTTGGGCGGTTCCCTCGAAAGGTTCCCCTGTTGCAAAGACCACTTCATCACCTGGGGCCACAACGGCCTCGCCCCCCATTACCCCTACTCTCAGTTTGGGGCCCTGAAGGTCTGCCAGGATGGATGTGTTCACCTCCAACTCTTCATTCAGTTCCCTTATCATTCTGATCCTTTCCGCTACATCATCATAAGATGCATGGGAAAAGTTTATCCTAAAAACATCCACACCTGCCTCGATCATCGCCTTGAGGGTTTCCTTTTTACTGGTGGCAGGTCCCAAGGTTGCTACAATTTTAGTCTTCTTTCTAGTTGGCATTGTTAAAAGATTAAGTTTCTTTTTGATTTTAATGTCTGTGTTTCCAAAGGGTATGCTGTTATAACCCTGTCTATCTTTTTGATGTCCCTTAGTTTTTGGGAAAGTGTGGCCTCATCGGCCGCCTCCACTTTTAGGAAATAATCGATCTCTTTTCGTTCCTTGATCAGATGATCGGTCCTTGCGGAAACGTTGTTCTCAAACAGACCTCCTGAAGGTATAACTTCCTCGACCACACATTTGTTCGAAATCAGCGTCCAATAAATATCGTTCATCCCATCGTCCCAGTCAAACACAGAAAAAGATAGATTTTCATCCAGATGAAGGTCTATTTTCATCCTTTTCAAATACAATCCGCATTTGGAATTTATGGCATAGGTCATTGCATAATCTTCCAAATCACTGTGTATGGCGATGAGCCTGAAACTATCGTCATATAAGTCTGCCGATATCCTATGTGTTGTCATCATGCCCTTAACACGAAATGTAAATATACTCTTAATCCAATTGAATGCCTAGTCAATACAAAACAATACACTTGTTAAACCCTTCGAAAACGATTGAGTTTACCTTTTTTTAATGTTATTGATTTTCCATTTTGTTCTGTAGGGCAAAATAGGCTCGCTTCGATGCTTTTTCTTCGGCTTTCTTTTTGGATGTGGCCCTTGCCTTGGCCAAAATGCGCCCTCCAATGGTCAGTTTTACCGCAAAATGTTTCAGCTCGTCATTGCCAGTGTCCTCATAGACATTATAACTGAAAGGCGTCTTCTGTTTTTGGCACCACTCGATCACGAGGCTCTTGTAACTGATGACCTTGCCTTCCAATTGCTCAATGTCCACGTAGGGCTCTATGACCCTTTCATGGATGAATTTTTCGCAATAGGGATAGCCCCTGTCCAGATAAATGGCCCCGATGAGTGCCTCGAACACATTGCCATGGATGTTTTCCCCAAAATGGGTCTTGGGTATCCTGCTCTCCACAAAGCGCAAAAGTCCCAGATCTTTCCCCAGCTCGTTCAGATGTTTGCGGCTCACCACTTTGGAACGCATTTTGGTAAGGTAACCCTCGTCCCCTTCGGGCACCTCATTGTACAGGTGTTTTGATATGATGGTCCCCAACATGGAATCCCCCAAAAACTCCAAGCGTTCATAGTTCATTGGGTTGCCGTTGGCGTCCTTTTTATTGACGGAACGGTGAAGAAAAGCTTTTTTGTAGATCTCCAGATTTTTGGGCTTGAACCCTAGAATCTTTTTCATTCCCAAAAAAAAATCCCCATCCGAGCTGGGATGGGAATTGAATATTTTGGAGGTGAATTTCATGTTACAAAACTACCCCAATTTTTTGAATACCAGACACGCATTGTGCCCTCCGAAACCAAAAGTATTGCTCATGGCCACGTTTACTTCCCTCTTCTGCGCCTGGTTGAGCGTCAGGTTGAGCGAAGGATCGATCTGATCGTCCACCACACTATGGTTGATGGTCGGTGGTACCATTCCGTGTTCCATGGCCAAAATGGAGGCAATGGCCTCAATGGCCCCTGCCGCTCCGAGCAAGTGACCGGTCATGGATTTGGTGGAGTTGATGTTGATGTTGGGTGCATGTGCGCCAAACACCTTGGAAATGGCTTTGAGCTCGGCCACATCGCCCAGTGGGGTGGATGTTCCGTGCGTATTGATGGCGTCCACGTCCTCAGGTTTCAGCCCTGCATTCTGTAGACAGTTTTCCATTACTTTGACCACACCGATACCTTCTGGGTGTGGGGCGGTCATGTGATAAGCGTCGCTGGATAGGCCTCCGCCGAGTACTTCGGCATAGATCTTCGCCCCTCTTGCCTTGGCGTGTTCGTATTCTTCCAGGATCAGTGCACCTGCACCTTCTCCAAGAACAAAGCCGTCACGTGTGGCATCAAAAGGTCTGGATGCCGTTTCGGGGCTTTCGTTCCGTGTGGAAAGGGCATGCATGGCATTGAAACCACCCATACCTGCCATGGTAACGGCAGCTTCACTTCCTCCGGTCACGATAACGTCGCAATGGCCCAAACGGATATAATTGAGCGCATCGATCATGGCGTTGGCCGCCGATGCACAGGCCGAAACGGTGGTATAGTTTGGCCCCATGAACCCATGCTTGATGGAAATGTTCCCTGGTGCGATGTCCGCGATCATTTTTGGGATGAAGAAGGGGTTGAAACGGGGCGTGCCATCTCCCTCGGCAAACCCGATTACCTCATTTTGGAAGGTTTCCAATCCGCCGATACCGGCTCCCCAAACAACACCTACCCTGAACTTATCCACTACATTGAGGTCGATTCCAGAGTCTGCAATGGCCTCATCCGAAGAGACAAGGGCATATTGTGCAAACCTGTCCAGTTTTCTTGCCTCCTTACGATCAAAATAATCTTCGGGGTTATACCCTTTCAGCTCACAGGCAAATTTTGTCTTGAACTTCTCGGTATCGAAATATGTGATGGGTGCAGAACCACTCTTTCCGGTCCGTAGTCCTTCCCAATAAGCCTCCAAATTGTTGCCTATTGGAGTAAGTGCCCCCATTCCGGTAACCACAACTCGCTTTAACTGCATTGAACTATTTTTTACCCTTTAGACCTAAATTATAAAAAAAATTATCCATGCGATAATCACCACATGGATAATTTAAAATCTTTAGCGATATATCATAAAATTATTTAGCTTCTTCTATATAGCTAATGGCCTGACCAACAGTGGCGATGTTCTCTGCTTGATCATCTGGTATTTGGATATCAAATTCTTTCTCAAACTCCATGATAAGTTCAACAGTGTCCAAGGAATCCGCACCTAGATCGTTGGTAAAGCTAGCTTCAGCTACAACCTCATTCTCATCAACGCCCAGTTTATCAACGATAATAGCCTTTACTCTTGATGCAATGTCTGACATAATTATTGTGGTTTTAAAAATTTAATCGTTGGCAAAAATATAAAACTTTGGATTAAATACACTATTTGTCGATAAATTGTGTCCCAAATTAAACATCTTAAGGCTCAGTACATTACTTTAGCCGCTTGAAGTTAATCCAAAATCACGTCAATTCCTAACCCAATGAAACGAATTGTTATCTTGGCTTCGGGCAGTGGCTCAAACGCAGAAAACATTATCACTTATTTTACGGAAAACCCAAAGATCCAGGTGGCTGCCGTACTTACGAACAAGAGTTCCGCCAAAGTGCTGGAGCGGTGCGATAGGCTACAGATTCCTGCTTTTTACTTCAATAGGTCCGCTTTTATGGCATCGAACACAGTGGTCCAATTGCTCAAGGGGATTGGAACCGATATGGTCGTGCTTGCCGGCTTCCTTTGGAAGATCCCCCAAAACATCATAGACACCTATCCCAACCAGATCATCAACATACACCCTGCGCTATTGCCCAAATACGGGGGAAAGGGCATGTATGGGGAACGGGTACATCAGGCTGTAAAAGAAAATGGTGAGACGGAAACGGGCATTACCATACATTATGTAAACGAACATTATGACGAAGGTGCCATCATCTTCCAGGCAAAAACTGCCGTGGAACCTTCCGACAACCCCGATAGCATTGCCCAAAAAGTGCACCAATTGGAATATGAGCATTTCCCGAAGGTGATTGAAAAACTCCTTATATAAATGGCAAAAAAGAAGTTTTATGTGGTCTGGAAGGGCAAGCACCCTGGTATTTTTGAGTCCTGGGCCGATTGCAGGGCACAGATAGAGGGATTCAAGGGCGCCCAATACAAATCGTTTCCCACCTTCGCCGAGGCCAAAAAGGCCTATAACGGCAACTACTCGGATTATAAGGGTACCACAAAAGGCAAATCGGAACTTTCGCCACAAGAGCTTCTCAAAATAGGTGACCCCAACTATAACTCCATCGCAGTGGATGCTGCCTCCAGTGGCAATCCGGGCAAAATGGAGTACCGCGGCGTGGACACCAAGACCAAAAAGGTGCTGTTCCACCAAGGGCCCTTTGAGCAGGGAACCAGTAATGTGGGGGAGTTTTTGGCATTGGTGCACGGTCTTGCTTTTTTAAAGCAGAAAAAAAGCGATCGCATCCTGTATTCCGATTCGAGGATTGCCATCGGTTGGGTCCGAAAGGGCAAATGTGGCACCAAACTGGACAAGACGGCCAAAAACGCAAACCTTTTTGAGCTCATCGAACGCGCCGAAGACTGGCTGAAAAAAAACCGATACACCACCCCCATCGTGAAATGGGAGACCAAGGCATGGGGTGAGATTCCCGCAGATTTTGGCAGAAAATGAAGTTTGAGACTTGAGACAAAAGACGTAAGACATAAGACTTGGAAAAATCTTGTCCTTAAAAACATCCTTGAACTGAATTTGAACTTATGCTTGGGGTTGAACGCGTACCTACCCTCTTTTCTTAAATCCTTCACCAATGATTCCAATATGGAATATCAAAACGTATATTTGCACCAAATTTTAACGAATGGGCAAATTGCTGATCGTGGGAAGTATGGCCTTTGATGCCATTGAGACCCCATTTGGAAAAACAGGCAAGATCTTGGGAGGTGCCGCAACGTTCATCGGTCTGGCCGCCACCCAGTTCAAGGTAAGGTCCGCCATCGTCTCCGTGGTGGGCGAGGATTTTCCCGAAGCATACATGGATATTTTGAAGGACAGGGACATCGACCTTTCCGGGGTAGAAGTGGTAAAAGGGGGAAAGACCTTCTTTTGGCAGGGCAAATACCATAACGACCTCAATTCGAGGGACACTTTGGTGACCGAACTCAACACCTTGGCCGACTTCAATCCCATCGTTCCCGATGGTTTTGCCGATGCGGATGTGGTCATGTTGGGAAATCTCCACCCCAATATCCAACTGAGTGTAATTAATCAGATGGAAGAACGACCAAAACTCATTATACTGGACACCATGAACTTTTGGATGAACCACACATGGGATGAGCTTATGGACGTTATCGCCAAAATAGACGTCATCACCATAAATGATGAGGAGGCCCGACAAATGACCAAGGAATATTCCCTGGTGAAGGCCGCTGCCAAGATCCAAGAGATGGGACCCAAGTATGTGGTCATCAAAAAAGGGGAGCATGGTGCACTTTTGTTCCATGAAAACAATATTTTCTTTGCCCCCGCTCTTCCTTTGGAAGAGGTTTTTGACCCGACGGGTGCCGGGGACACCTTTGCCGGTGGTTTTGCGGGCTACTTGACCCAGGCCGGGAACATTTCGTTCGAGAGCATGAAAAATGCCATCATACACGGTTCCAACTTGGCTTCCTTTTGCGTGGAACGTTTTGGTACCGAACGCATGGTGGAACTGAAAAAACACGAGGTGGAGGCCCGTTTGATGCAGTTTAAGGAATTGACACAGTTCAATATTGAATTAACATAAATACCCGCCCTGAAATTTTCGGGGCTTTTTTTATTCGGTTTGTTATGAGTGATGCCATTAAGCACGAATGCGGAATATCACTGATCCGTTTGCTTAAACCCCTGGAATACTACAAGGAAAAGTACGGTACGGCTTTCTATGGAGTGAACAAAATGTACCTGATGATGGAGAAGCAGCACAACCGCGGACAGGACGGTGCCGGTTTTGCAAGCATAAAGTTGGACATGAACCCTGGAGAACGCTATATGAGCCGGGTACGCTCCGCCAACCAACAGCCCATCCAGGATATTTTTGATCAGATCAATGCCAGGATCAACACCACATTGGCAGAGCACCCAGAGCATGTAAACGATGTGCCATGGCAAAAAAAGAACATCCCCTACATCGGCGAACTTTTGATGGGGCATGTGCGCTATGGCACCTTTGGAAAGAACAGTATAGAAAGTGTTCACCCGTTTTTGAGGCAGAACAACTGGATGCACCGTAACCTTATCGTGGCGGGCAACTTCAACCTCACCAACGTTGACGAGCTTTTTGGCAATCTGGTGGAACTGGGACAGCATCCCAAGGAAATGGCCGACACCGTGACCGTTATGGAAAAGATAGGTCACTTTTTGGACGATGCCGTGGCCAAACTCTACAAACAGATCAAAAAGGAAGGGTACAACAAAAGGGAGGCCTCCCCATTGATCGCGGAACGCCTGAACGTGGCCAAGATATTGAAAAAAGCTTCCAAAAACTGGGACGGCGGCTATACCATGGGTGGGCTTTTGGGCCATGGGGACGGTTTCGTGGTCCGTGACCCCGCAGGTATCCGACCCGCCTATTATTATAAGGATGATGAAGTGGTGGTGGTCGCTTCGGAACGGCCCGTGATCCAGACCGTTTTCAATGTAAAGTTTGAAGATGTCATGGAATTGGACCCAGGGCATGCCATCATCGTGAAGAAAAACGGCTCCGTCTCCATCAAGGAGATTTTGGAACCTTTGGAGCGTAAGGCCTGCTCCTTTGAGCGCATCTATTTTTCCCGTGGCAGTGACAAGGAAATCTATCAGGAACGAAAAATGCTCGGGAAGCTGGTCTTCCCCCAAATCCTGAAATCGATAAATGACGACCTGCCCAACACCGTGTTCTCCTATATCCCCAACACTGCTGAGACTTCTTTCTTTGGATTGGTAAAAGAGGCCCAGAGCTATCTCAACAAAAAGAAGGAGCAACAGATCTTGGCTTTGGGCCCCAATATAACAGGGGAACAGCTGCATGAAATCTTGGATGTACGGCCACGGATCGAGAAAGTTGCCATAAAGGATGCCAAGCTGCGCACCTTCATTACCCAAGATAGCAACCGGGACGATCTGGTGACCCACGTTTACGACATTTCCTATGGCTCTGTGAAGGAGACCGACAACCTCGTCATCATAGATGACAGTATCGTGAGGGGAACCACATTAAAAAGGAGTATCCTAAAAATATTGGACAGGCTCTCGCCCAAGAAAATCATCGTCGTCTCCTCCGCACCGCAAATCCGTTATCCGGATTGCTACGGTATCGACATGGCCAAGTTGGAAGACTTTGTGGCCTTTAAGGCCGCCCAGGCCTTGCATGAAGAGCAAGGGACCACACATAAGATCAAGGAGATCTACGAAAAATGCCTTACGCAGTTGAAATCCAAGGACAAGGATGTTGTCAACTATGTGAAGGAATTCTATGCCCCGTTCACACCAGAGCAGATTTCCAAAAAGATTGCCGAGATATTGAGCCCAGAAGGGATAAAGGCCGAAGTGGATATCATCTACCAGACCGTGGAAAGCCTGCACGAGGCCTGCCCCAAAAATTTGGGTGACTGGTATTTCACAGGGGATTATCCCACTCCTGGCGGCAACCGCGTGGTGAACCGGGCCTTCATCAACTTCTTTGAAGGGAAGAACGAAAGGGCTTATTGATTCTATATATCCATCGGCCCATATAAGAGTGTGCATTTCATCGATGAAACGAGTAGATTAGCGGCTTTTTATACGATGGGCAGGACACAATCCTACTTTAGTATTGCCATAGCATAAGTAGGTTAAGTTCATGGTAAGATTTGGGGCAAAAAAGGTGGAATTTCTTCCACCTTTTTTATTTTCTACCATCCCCATTCAGTTCTGTTTCCTCCGACTCCGATACAACTTTCACCAAAGGATTACGGGAAAACCCCGGTTTTTTTAAGGTTTTTGTCCAATGGGGATTGGGGCATAGTTATTATCTTGTGCCAACACACAATCCCCATACTTGCCCAGTGCAGCAGAACCGTATATGAGCACAATGTTCATTTACAACATGTTGCCGTGGATGCTTTAAAGATTCCCCCAGATCTTATTATTAATTTAAAGCTTGACAAGTATGAAACAATTAAAAGACCTACTATCGGCAATACTATTGGTCCTGATGTTTTGCGGTTGCGAAAAAGAGGAGGGAATCCCTGAAAAAGCCGCAAAAGAACAAGAGTTCTCTATTGAAGAAATCAACTTTGGACAGATAAGCGACAAGTCACTCATATCGGAAGTATTCCAAAAGGTCAAGAATCCCACAAAAGGTAGTTTTGCTGACAAAGCGGAACTATACAACTTTACGATTGATTCCTCAAGAATCAAAAGGCTGGAGAGGAACGGACGCACAACTTACATTTTCCTTGTAAAGCGTGACAGTCTGGATCTGGAACGCTTCGAGAACCTTGTGGTATTCAAAGACAGTAACAATACCACTAAAGCATTCCTGCTCGAATACCTTACTGACTATGCCGAACTGATGGAGGCTCATAGCTCATTCTCCTATGCGGGCAACCCAAAGATAACCCCCTTGTTGGACACGGAAGGCCTTGACATCGCCTCCAAACAGGTGCAGTTTTGCTATTCCGTCACCGTGACCTATTGTTCCTGGGGCGGCACCCACATTGCGGGGGCCGCCTGCCTGGCCGCCAACGATGGCCGCACCTATACCGTAAACCAGACCAATTGTGTCTGGTTCGATGATGGAGGGGACGGTGGAGGAGGTCCTGGCGGTGGGGGCGGTGGAGGAGGCGGGGGCGGAGGACCCGACCCTGGGGATGATTTTGACAACTCACCCATTGGTGACGATCTTACCCTTGAACTGAAGAACTTTGTGAAGTATTCCCTCTCCTTAACAGAAAGATCTTGGTTTTATGCAGCATCCGATACCTTTAGGAAACAGATGGCCACTTTCTTGGATGCACACAATTTTTCAGACCAAGCAAAGACACTTGCCGATGAGATGGTAGTGCTAAACCACCGGCTCAATTATTCAATGGGTCACTCAGAACTGTCCTATCTGATAGAGAATCCATATATGGCGGAAGAAATCAATAACTTTTTAGATATAAACACTTCACCAGAAGCCAAGGACTACGCAGTTGAGACATTCATAGATTTTGACAATGCGGAATTAGAAGATTTTGAACAAGACTACAAAGGGAGAATGTCTGTTTCTGAAAGAACAATATTCGATGCCATGACAAGGTTTAAACAGCTTGGTTATCTGCTAAATGCACAAAAAGCAACATGGGAGTCTGAAAATCTCTATCCAAATTCCCTCTACAATGGAAAGGGGGACGCCTTCAGGCATACCTACTTTAATGGATTAAATGCTATTCTATTGGGGGCCACATTGGCAGAGGACTTGGCAACCGCCCATGAAGATAAGCCTGCTCCACCGAATTACCCCAATTATTTTAAAGAAGTACAAATGGACCTGTTCAACAATGCAGTGGGTAGAAATAAAAGAAACTGGCTGTCCGATGGTTATGATTCCTTATCGGAAAGCATTCAGGATGCCATGGTAAATGGTGAGTTAAGGTACTTGTCAAATCTTCAGGGAAGTGGCACAAGTGGAAGGGCAACCAACCAATCGCAGTTAATCCCAACAAATTAAACAAAATGAAAAAGGTATTATTTATTTTTCTTTTATCCATCTTATTCTTGTCCTGTGATTGTAAAAATTGCGGAGATCACAGAAATTTCGTTGTTACTGATTTTTCTAAAAAACGAGTAGATACACTTATCCCATATGAAAACAAAACCTATGTGGGTTACATAATTAAAATTAAAGGCAATGTCAACGATACTATCAAAATCCAGATGGTAAATTATGGAGGCCATTACATGATACCGCCCGGAGAAATTGATACACTTTTGAATGCAGACTATTATGGGAAGGATACTTTAATTTGGGCTTTTGACCCCTATAGGGCAACCAAAGGAAAACTGGAAATTGAATATGGGCTTTAGATAAAAGAGTCAACAGATTGCAACGTTACTCAATGCTAGCTAGTAGAAGACCAAATGACTCTATAATTGGTAATAAGACATAAAGCAATAATGAAGACAGTAGGTTATATTTTAGTGGCGGCCCTCATGGTCATGTGCAAGCCTTTGCATATAAAGGAATTTGAACTTGAAACAATTCCTGGTTTGAGGGGAAAGGTAGAAAAAATGGTGATAACGGATGTTGGTTACGACAGTGATTCCCTGAATACGGGCAATACAGAGATATTAAGAACCGTAAGCACTATTCTTTTAAACAAAAATAATAAGATCTTAAAGCAAATGGACCTTTATCTGTATTCTAAATCAAGGGAAAGACCCATTGTTGCCGATTTCCATTATCAAGATAAATTATTGACCTCTATTGAATCCAATGTATATGGCAGAAGGGACAGGAAAGAATACAAATATGATAAAAGGCGGAATTTAATTGAGACCAGGGATTTCGAAAATGACACATTGGTTTTTATTCTATCGGTAAAATATGACAAGAAAAACAACCCTGTTGAAGTAAAAAGACATAGGATTTCATCAGGAAAAACTTCGACCGAAGAATATAAATATGACTACAAAGAGGGAATTGTCACGATACAAACTGTTCCCGTCGAACATTCAAGTGATTCAAGAGAATACTACGATGAAAATTATTTAAGGAACCACTATGATAAAAAAGGGCGCATAACAAAAACAGAAATCATAACCCAAAATAAGATCATAGATCACACCACTATTTATCAATACAATGCCCAGGGGGATGTTATTAAGAGCTTCTCTCTTGACGAAAACGGTCATACAATTGGTATACTTAAAAGTTATGAATATACATATGATAACGAAGGGAACGTAATTGTTAAGAAAATTTTTGAGAATGGTGGATTGGTCGGCAAAACGACTTATGATATAAATTACAGGTAGGAAGAAAATATAAAGAATTCAAAAAAGCATCATTTAACTGGTACTGATAGCCAAATCAAAGCTCCTAGTGCAACAAGAGGCCAATACAGGTACATAATGGAAGTCTTGTCAAAAAAAGGTGGAAAGAGATTCCACCTTTTTTATTTTCTACCCTTCCCAATCCGAAAAATCACTTCTTTTCTTGACAAATGTCAATTATTAACCAAAGTTGTACACTTCAACGCATTTAAGAGAGTTTCATCCAAAAATTTATCGGGCCGGCTGCCCCTTGGCGTACATTTGGAGGACCATAGCATAAGTAGGTTAAGTTCATGGTAAGATTTGGGGAAAGAAGGCGGAGCATGCTCCGCCTTCTTTATGTTTGACTACCAAGGATTTATCCATTTCATCGACGAACTGCACATTTTCTTTTTTCCACAAAAAGCAAAAATTTCCCCAAAAGCCTTTGTTATTTTACACAATACCAGTATTTTAGTCCCGCCATAGCATAAGTAGGTTAAGTTTATGGTAAGATTTGGGACGAAAAGGGCGGGGGCTTCCTCGCCCTTTTCTATTTACCAATGGCCTGGAAACAAAAAAGCCGTGCACAAGTGCACGGCTTTTCATTTTAAGGAATGCTTTTCCGCTATTTCGCGGCCTTGTAGTTTTCTGAAACCTTATCCCAGTTCACCACATTGAAAAAGGCCGAAATATAATCTGCCCTTCTGTTCTGGTAGTTCAAATAATAAGCATGCTCCCAGACATCCAATCCCAAAATGGGTTGTCCTTCACAGCCAACATTGGGCATGATGGGGTTGTCTTGGTTGGGTGTGGAACAGATTTCCAATTTTCCACCCTTGTGCACACATAGCCAAGCCCACCCGGAACCGAAACGGGTTGCGGCAGCTGCGGCAAATTTTTCCTTGAAGGCATCAAAAGAGCCAAAAGCATCATTGATGGCCGTGGCAAGGTCTCCGCTTGGCGTGCCACCTCCATTCGGGGACATCACTTCCCAGAAAAGCGAGTGGTTGTAAAATCCTCCACCGTTGTTTCGCACGGCTCCGTTGTTCATATCCAAGTTGGACAGAATGTCCATGATGTCCTTTCCTTCCAGATCGGTGCCTGCAATGGCATTGTTCAAGTTGGTCGTGTAGCCGTTGTGGTGCTTGGTATGGTGGATCTCCATGGTCCTAGCGTCTATATGTGGTTCCAGCGCATCGTACGCGTACGGTAACTTTGGTAATTCAAAAGCCATAATATTTGTGTTTTTATGTTAGTACTTAATTCCTGTAAAAATACGGGTTTTAACAAACATATTCCGCTAAAACCCTGTTAAGTTAAAGCTCGGAATCCGTATTTTGCAACAAAAATCTCCTTGGAGGCATCACATTTTAAAATATACAGTGCGTCGGCAGGTTCGGGCAAGACCTATGCCCTGGCCAAGGAATATATCAAATTGTTGCTCTCCAATGATTCCCCTTCGAAGTTCCGTCAAATTTTGGCCATTACCTTTACCAACAAGGCCGTGGACGAAATGAAGACCCGGATCTTGGATAATCTCTATGCTTTTGGACAGGACCCCGTGCCCGAAAAACAGCAAGGCTTGTTCCGCTCACTTTGTGATGAGCTTTCCCTGAGCGAAGACCAATTGCGAAAAAAGGCCTCATTGATCCTGAAGCGCATTCTCCACAATTACTCTTTTTTTGAGATATCGACCATTGACAAATTCAACCACAAGATCATCAAGACCTTTGCCCGTGATCTTCAGATTTCCCAAAATTTTGAGGTAGAGCTCAATCTGGCCCTTCTTTTGGAAGAAGCTGTGGGGAGATTGCTGGAGCGGGCGGGCGATGATGAAAAACTGACCGAGGTCCTGATTGCCTTCTCCCTCGAGAAAATCGATGATGACAAAAGCTGGAACATTGCCTATGACCTTGTGGAAATCGGGAAATTGTTGTTCCAGGAAAACCATGCGGAACATATTGACCCACTGCGCACCAAAACCATTGGAGATTTCCAGGACATCCAACAACTATTGGCATCGGAAACCAAGGTCATCGAGGAAAAGATTAAACAACTTGCCCAAGACGTACTTCAGGAAATAGAACGCCAAGGGTTCAATATGGGTGATTTTCCCCGACAGACACTGCCCAATCATTTCCAAAAAATGATGGATGGGGAATTCAACCCCAAAAACATCTATACGAGTAAAACCTTGGAAAGCAATCTTATCGATGGCAAATTGCTCAAAGCTGCGGATAAAAGGGAGGTGTCCGGTCTGGCCGCTTTCATTTTGGAGCACTATCTGACCATCAAGCAACTCGTCTATCGGCACAGCTATCTGAAAAATGTATATGGCAATATCGTCCCCATGACGGTCCTGAACGAAATCGCCAAAGAGATCAAGAACATTGAACTGGACAGGGACATTGTTCCCATTTCCTCCCTCAATTCAATTCTTTCCAAAGAAATCAAGGACCAACCCGTGCCATTCATTTATGAACGGATGGGCGAAAAGTATCGGCATTATTTTATTGATGAGTTTCAGGACACCTCCAAAATGCAATGGGACAATTTGGTGCCACTGATCGGCAACGCATTGGAGAGCGAGACCGAAAGACAGGAACGGGGCTCCCTTTTTTTGGTGGGCGATGTGAAACAGGCCATTTACCGATGGCGGGGCGGAAGGGCCGAGCAATTCCTTGACCTGCTCACTGGAAAGGCACATCCTTTTGCCGTGGAGCCCAGTATCCATTCCCTGGACACCAACTGGAGGAGCTGTGATGAAATCGTGGACTTCAACAATAGTTTTTTTACAGAAGTGGCACCCGTTCTTGGCAATGAGGATTATCGAAACCTCTTCTTGAACGACTCCCACCAAAATACGAACCATAGGCCCGGCGGTTATGTCCAGTTGTCCTTTTTGGACAAGGATGTGGAAAACAAGGATGAGGCATACTGTGCCCAAGTATTGGGAACAATCAATAAGATTGCTTTGGAAGGGCATGCTTTTTCAGACATCTGCGTACTGGTTCGGGACAATAAAAAAGGTATGTTGTTGGCCGATTTCTTGGCGCAACAGAACATCCCCATCATTTCCTCGGACGCCCTGTTGCTGGACAACAACGACAAAGTGACTTTTTTGATCTCCATTCTCCGGATCTTTGAAAACATACAGGACCGGGAAGCGGCATACCATATTTTATTATACCTCTCCAAAGAAAATTCGGAAAGACACCAGATCATTTCAAAAAACCTGGACCATGTGGCCCATTTTCTGGCCAACGGGTATGGCTTCCATATCGATCGATTGAAGGGAACGTCCGTTTTCAATATCCTGGAGCAGGCCATTGTATATTTTGGCCTCGCCGAAGGCTCAGTGGCCCATATTTCATTTTTGATGGACGAGGTCCTGGATCTGGAAAAAAGACAAGGTCCCAGCATCTATGCTTTCCTTAAGTATTGGGAGGTGAAAAAAGAATCCCTGTCCATAGCTGCACCCGATGGTGTGGATGCGGTGAAGATCATGACCATCCACAAGGCCAAGGGGCTGGAATTTCCCTTTGTCATCTTTCCCTTTGCCAATGCCGTACTGGACGATAAGCGAAAGAAAAAGAAATCGTGGGTGCCCGTTCCACAAAATGAAACGGTTTTGGGCCTTGATGAGTTTCTCATCACCAACAATAAGGATATGTTGGAGTACAATGAGATTGCCCAGCTGAAATATGTGGAGGAAGAGCAGAAAACCTTGTTGGACTCGATGAACGTGCTCTACGTGGCCCTGACCCGTCCGGTAAAAGGCCTGTTCGTGATCTCGGAAACGGCCAAAACGACTTCTTCCATTGACACTGCCACTTCATATACCGACCTTTTTCTGTGGTATATCCAGCAAAAGGGCATTCCTGAAAGCCGCTCTGGTGTATATACCATCGGAACTTTTCCAAAAAAGGAACAGGGCAGTACCCCAGCCATTTCCAACGAAAACCATATTCCCTACATCACCCGCCCCAAAGCGGATGCGGCATTTACCATTTCCACCAAATCGGGCCGTATGTGGGACGATGGGCGCGTGGAGGCCATTGAACTGGGGAACCTTGTCCATTATGCATTGAGCCAAATCCGAACGGCGGCCGATGTCGATCCTGTTCTGGAGCGACTGGAGCGGGAAGGGCATTTTTCCAAAGAGGCCGTTGTTGACATCAAACAAAAAATCATGGCCGTAGTGGACCATCCCAAGTTGCAGGTTTTCTTTCAGGACGGTCCCCAAATATGGAACGAGCAGGAAATCCTCACGGCAAATGGCCCTTCGCTACGCCCGGACAGAATCGTCATTTTTAAAAATGAAGCCACCATCATCGACTATAAAACAGGAAAGCCCTCCCCTTCCCACAAGGAACAGATCGTGCAATATGCGGATATCCTGGAAGGAATGGGCTATTCCATCAAAGATTCCATTATTGTTTATATTGACCAGCAAATAGAACCTATTTTTGTGTAAAATGAATTAAAGATATGTACGGTAAAATCAAAGAACATTTGGCCCAAGAGTTGAAAGAAATCGAAGAAGCGGGCCTGTATAAAAAAGAACGGATCATTACCTCGCCACAAGGGGCCGTGGTAAAGATCTCCACGGGGCAGGAGGTCATCAACTTCTGCGCCAACAACTATTTGGGGCTGTCCTCCCACCCCGATGTGATCCAAGCGGCCAAGGATGCCATGGACACGCACGGTTTTGGGATGTCGTCCGTAAGGTTCATATGCGGCACACAGGACATACACAAGGAACTGGAGCAAAAAATCGCCGCTTTTTATGGCACGGAGGACACCATATTATATGCAGCGGCATTCGATGCCAACGGCGGGGTGTTCGAGCCGTTGTTGACCGCGGAGGATGCCATCATTTCCGATTCACTGAACCATGCCTCCATCATAGATGGAGTACGGTTGTGCAAGGCCATGCGCTACCGGTATGCCAACAACGACATGGCCGATCTGGAGGAGCAGTTGAAGCAAAGTGTGAAAGACGGGGCACGGTTCAAGATCATTGTGACCGACGGTGTCTTTTCCATGGACGGGCTTGTGGCGCCATTGGACAAGATCTGTGACCTTGCCGATAAATACGATGCCATGGTCATGATAGACGAGTGCCACGCTGCTGGATTTATTGGGGAGACTGGCCGTGGAACCCTGGAGGAAAAGGGCGTCATGGACCGCATCGACATTATTACCGGTACCCTTGGAAAGGCCTTGGGAGGTGCCATGGGTGGCTACACCACAGGAAAAAAGGAAATCATTGAGTTACTTCGTCAGCGTTCCAGGCCCTATTTGTTCTCCAATTCGTTGGCACCCGCCATAGTGGGGGCGTCCATTAAGGTGTTTGAGATGTTGGATAAGGACACTTCGCTGCGAGACAAACTCCAGAGCAATACGGAATATTTCAAAAAAGGGATGAAGGAAGCGGGGTTTGACATCATTGATGGGGATTCTGCCATTGTTCCCGTGATGCTCTACGACGCCAAATTGTCCCAAAAAATGGCCGATATGCTCTTGGAAGAAGGCATCTACGTCATCGGTTTCTTCTATCCGGTGGTCCCCAAAGGAAGGGCAAGGATTCGAGTACAATTATCGGCCGCCCACGAAAAGCATCATTTGGACCATGCAATAAATGCATTCACCAAAGTTGGAAAATCCCTAAAAATCGTTTAAATGCTATAAAAGTTCCATGTAATGCGTTAAAAAAAAAGAATATTTGATTTTGTTAATAGTTTTTAACAACTTACATTTGCAGCTGATAAACACTTAAACTTAAAATTTTGAGCATGAAACATCTTAGCAAATTATTGGTTGTTGCCCTAGTATTTGTAGGGTTTAACAACATACAAGCGCAAGACGAGAATAATCCATGGCAAGTGAGCATTGGAGTGAATGCAATAGATGCTTATCCTACCAATGATGAAAACAACCCGTTTTCAAGTACCACGTTGTTCGATGAGTACTTCAACGTCTCTGACCACTGGAACATCTTGCCTTCTGTATCTTACGTAGGTGTGTCCAAGTACATCGGTGACGGATTCTCTGTTGGAGCTAGAGGTTCCTTGAACAGAATCGAAAAAATCGGTGATGTTTCTGTAGATGACCTTTCACACTACGCTATAGATGGTACCATTAAATATAACTTCCTCAAGAACACAACCATCGATCCTTTCGTTGAAATTGGTGGTGGTTACACTTGGGTTGATGAAATTGGTGCCGGTACTGCAAACGGAGGTGTTGGTTTGAACATCTGGTTTTCTGAAAACATCGGTTTGACCCTTCAAACACAGTACAAGCACGCTTTCGAAGATTACTTGGTTAAGCATTTCCAACACCTGGCTGGTCTTAGCATCAAATTTGGTGGTACTGACACTGATGGTGACGGTATCTATGACAAAGACGATGCTTGTCCAGAAGTAGCTGGTTTGGAAGCTTTCAACGGATGTCCTGATTCTGACGGTGATGGTATCGAAGATTCCAAAGATGCTTGTCCTAACGAAGCTGGTTCCAAAGAAATGAACGGATGTCCTGATGCTGACGGTGACGGTGTTGCCGATAAAGATGACGCTTGTCCTAACGAAGCTGGTCTTCCTGCCCTTGGTGGATGTCCTGATGCTGACGGTGACGGTGTAGCTGATAAAGATGACGCTTGTCCTAACGAAGCTGGTCTTCCTGCCCTTGGTGGATGTCCTGATGCTGACGGTGACGGTGTAGCTGATAAAGATGACGCTTGTCCTAACGAAGCTGGTCCTTCTGCCAACAAAGGTTGCCCATGGCCTGATACCGATGGTGACGGTGTACTTGACAAAGACGATCAGTGTCCAGAAGTTGCTGGTACTGTTGCCAACAAAGGCTGTCCTGAAGTAACTGAAGAAGTTCAGAAGCAATTGAACGACTACGCTAGAACTATCTTGTTCGATACTGGTAAATCTTCCATCAAAGCAGAGTCTACTTCTGTAATGGTTGACATCATCCAAATCTTGAACGAGTATCCTAACGCTAAGTTCACTGTAGAAGGTCATACTGACAGCGTTGGTAGCGAAAGCTTGAACCAAAAACTTTCTGAAGAAAGAGCTAACTCAGTAAGAAGCTTCTTGATTGACAAAGGAATCTCTTCTAGCAGATTGACCGCTATTGGTTACGGTGAGGCCAAGCCTATCGCCACCAACAATACAGCTGCTGGTAGAAAGCAAAACAGACGAGTTGAAATCAACTTGGTAAAATAATAAGGAAACCCAAAGTTTTCTTTTCAAAAGGCTCCCGTTTTTCGGGGGCCTTTTTTACTTTTATACATGCACACTACATTCCTTGAACATGTTCTGGACGACCTAGAGAAAAAGCAATTGGCCATTGCATCATGCATCTTCGTGCTGCCCAGCAAACGTTCGGGGACCTTCCTCAAAAAACACATTTCAAAAAGACTGACCAAGAGTGTGTTCAGTCCACAGACCCTATCCATACAAGAGTTCATAGAAGCCCTGACCGGACTATCACAGTCCAGTAATGTGGATCTGTTGTTCAACCTATATGCCGTTTATAAAGATGCCGATATCCGTCAACACGAGGATTTCTCCTCCTTTATCAAATGGGGACAGACGCTTCTCCACGATTTCAATGAGATTGATGGCTATCTGATCCCTGCCAAAGACATCCTCAACTACCTTTCTGCCATCAAGGAACTCAACCACTGGTCCCTGCAAAAGGAAAAAACGGAACTCGTTGAGAATTATCTTCAGCTTTGGGGCAAATTGGAGAACATTTACGGGAAATTTACCACAGCACTTCTAAATCAAAAAACGGGTTATCAGGGTCTCATCCAAAGGATGGCCGTTCAAAATTTGTCCGAACAGACAAAAGCATCCAGTGCCAATCCGGTCATTTTTGTCGGTTTCAATGCACTGAACAATGCAGAGTCCCAAATCATCCAACATTATCTGGAACAGGGGAATGCACACATCTATTGGGACATTGACGCCTACTTCTTGAACGACCCCATCCACGATGCCGGGCTTTTCATCAGAAATTACCAACGTGAGTGGCCCTATCTCAAAAACCAACCCAAAATAACGACACAGGATAGTTTCCTGTCGCCCAAAAAAATATCCATTACCGGGGTTCCCAAAAACATCTCACAAACAAAGTTTGTGGGACAACTGCTCCACAATTTGACAACCAACGAGCAGATCGACCTAAAGAACACTGCCCTTGTACTGGCAGATGAAACCCTGTTGGACCCCATGCTCAAGGCCATTCCGGCAGCCATTCGCGAAGTGAACATTACCATGGGCTACCCGCTGCACAAAACCGTACTGCATTCGTTCTTCCTTACCTATCTGGAACTTTGCCTGAACGTTTCAGAAAGGGGCTGGTTCTACAAAAACGTGTTGGAATTCATTTCAAATCCGTATGTGTCAGTACTTTCTGTTTCCGAAAAAACCGATTTTGCAAAAGCATTGGCGAAGGATATCAAAGAGGGCAATTGGCTGTATGTGTCACCAGATATGCTTTCCACCTATGATGGCTCAAAAGAACTATTGGCAGTGATGTTCCCCGAGAAATCCATTTCGCCCAAAGAATGGGTAGATCATTGCCTTATGCTCATTCAACAGCTGAAAACCATCTTTCAATCCCAAGAAAATGCATTGGAGCTGGAATATCTCTACCGCTTCCATACCCTTTTCAACCAATTGGGGCAATATTTGGAAAAAGTGGACTTCATGGCGGAACTGAAATCCATCAAAAATCTATTCAAGCAGCTGTCATCCGTGGAAACCTTGGATTTTATCGGCGAGCCCCTTACCGGGCTTCAACTGATGGGCATGTTGGAAAGCAGGAACCTCGACTTTGAAACCGTGATCATCACCTCTGTGAATGAGGGCATTCTTCCATCGGGCAAATCCAACAATTCTTTCATTCCTTTTGATGTAAAGCGGGATTATGGCCTGCCCACCTACAAGGAAAAAGACGCCATTTACACCTATCACTTTTATCGGCTCATACAACGGGCAAAGAATGTGCACATCATCTATAACACAGAACCAGATGTATTGGAAGGCGGGGAAAAAAGCCGGCTTATTACCCAATTACTGACGGATGCGAACATACGGCCCTATGTGGAGCACTCCATTGCGGCCCCGGAAATCAAAATAGATGCCAGGCCACTTTTGCATATCGATAAGGGTGCAGTGCTGATGGAAGATTTAAAGGCCTTTGCCGCAAAGGGATTTTCTCCCACGTCCCTGGCCAATTACATCAAGAATCCAATAGATTTCTACAAAAGGAACATATTGAAAATCAATGACCTGGATGAAGTTGAGGAAAACATTGCCGCAAATACCTTCGGCACCATTGTGCACGATAGTTTGGAACAATTGTACACCCCACTCATCAATTCCGTCCTAACTTCAGAAAATGTGTCTCCCCTAAAAGCACTAATTCCGAAGATTGTCACCCAACATTTTCAAAAAAGTCTGGCGGGTGTGGACATTTCCAGAGGAAAGTTCCTGTTGGTCTACAATGTGATCATAAAATACCTACAGAATTTCATCAACATGGAACTGCAACGAGTCAAGAGGCACAATATCAAAATTCTGGCCTTGGAGGAAAAATATGAGGTTTCGCTCAACATTCCTGGCCTTGATTTTCCCGTAATATTGAAAGGCACTTTGGACCGTGTGGATGAAATCGATGGGACTGTTAGGATCATTGACTACAAAACAGGGAAGGTGGAACCCAAAAACGTCAAAATAACGGATTGGGAAGAGCTCATCACTGAATATGACAAGAGCAAGGCCTTTCAATTGCTTTGCTATGCCTATATGTTCCACAAAAAACATGGAACAACTCCTTTATTCGCCGGTATCTATTCCTTTAAAAATCTAAGCCAGGGGCTTTTCTCGTTTGTTGAGGATAAAAATACCCTTATCAATCAAGATACACTTGTCTCCTTTGAAAACCGGCTCAACAATCTGATCATGGACATTTTTGAAGCAGAATTGCCCTTGACCGAAAAAAGGGACTGATCATTTGAGGTCGGGGCGCGTGGGCCTCACCTCAATTTTGCTGGGCAAAGTTCGGGGATGCATCAACAGAAGGTCCACCACAAGTTTTCCAATATCTTCCGGCTGAATCTTCCAGGCATCCTTTTCCGATGGCTCATGGTCATTGAAATGACTGGCCACGGAACCGGGCATTATGGTCGTTACCTTGATATTGTATTGTCTGAGGTCCAACATGGCCGCTTGGGTGAAACCGACCACGCCAAACTTGGTCGCATTATAGCCCGCAGCAGTGGCAAAAAAGTTGGTGCCCGCCAAACTGGCCAAGGTCATATAGTACCCTTCCGATTTTTTTAACGCCTCCACAGAGGCTTTAAGCGTATGGAAAACCCCGTTGAGATTGGTATCGATCATTTGGTGCCAATCTTGCTCCGACATTTCATCAATCGGTGCAAAGTGTCCGACCCCAGCATTGGCCATAACCACATCTAACTGTCCCCACGCAGCAATAATGGCCTCCACGGCCCTTTTCTCGTCTTCCAATCGGGACACATCCGACACAAGTCCGATCACTCGGTCCTTATCGCCCAGTTTCTTGATGGCCGCGTCCACACTTTGGGCGCTCCTTCCGCTGATGGCCACTTTCATGCCCTGCGCCAGAAGACTTTCCGCAATTCCGTATCCTATTCCTTTGGTGCCTCCCGTGATGTAGGCCACTTTACCTTTCAGTTCCATGATCATTCTTTTTATATATCAAAGTTGGGAAATGAAATGGCCCCAAGCAAAAAATCCATCCTAAAGGATGGTTAATTTTGCGGTGATCATTCCTGCGCATTCGTTTCCTGCCGAAAAGCACTACATTTATAACAACTCGAAAGGTTGGATGAAAATTCTTTGAACGCATGGATTATCAACATCTTTTCAGAAACCAACTTTAAGAATATGAAGTTTAAAATCAGACTGTTGGCACTATTTCTTTTAATGTTCAACGGAATATCGGCCCAAGGCGATAATGAAATTGTCCAGTTTAGCAGCACACTCAACCAATTTCTGAATGTCCGTGATTTTTGCATTTCCGAAAGCGGGGACGAGGCCTATTTTACCCTCCAGAGCCCGTTTCAGGAAATTTCGCAAATTGCCCGTATCACAAAAAAGAACAATGAGTGGACAGCCCCCGAACTATTGCCGTTTTCTGACACTTACATGGATCTGGAACCTTTCTTGTCCAGTGATGGAAAACGGCTGTATTTTGTTTCCGACAGACCTTTGGACGATTCTACCCAAGAGAAAAAAGATTTTGACATTTGGTATGTGGAACGAAATGGCCCAAGAGAGGAATGGTCAAAACCAAAGAACTTGGGGGCTCCCGTCAACTCAACCCTGGACGAATTTTACCCAACCCTGAGTGAGAACAACAACCTGTACTTCACCTTGGAATCCCCCGATGGGCTAGGGAAGGATGATATTTACTTCTCACGATGGGAAAATGGCACCTATTCCACCCCCGTTTTGTTGGATGAAAACATCAACAGCTCTGGTTATGAGTTCAATGCGTTTATTTCAAAAAAAGAAGATTACCTGCTGTTTTCCAAATACAATGAAGAAGGGGGCCTTGGAAGTGGCGACCTTTATATCTCCAGAAAAGGTGCCAATGGCAACTGGACAAAAGCGGAAAACATTGGTGCGCCCATTAACACCAAATACATGGAGTACTGCCCGTTCTATGATGAGAAAAACCAGATTTTGTACTTCACCAGCA
The DNA here is from genome assembly GCF_007785775.2 of Flagellimonas hadalis. GTDB lineage: Bacteria > Bacteroidota > Bacteroidia > Flavobacteriales > Flavobacteriaceae > Flagellimonas > Flagellimonas hadalis. The sequence goes on along the minus strand of NZ_VNIK02000002.1, from coordinate 75,437 downwards.
GAAGGAACGATATGGCACCTAGGGCTTTTGGCTCTGTTTCAGAGTTCCAGGAATACATTTACGGGAGCAACAATGGCCTGAGCAAGATTTACATGACTACATTAATAATTAAATAGTTCCATTTAACCCTGACTACAAAGGCACAAAAAAAGCACCCCGTTTGAGGTGCTTTTCATTTTTGGTGGAGAATACCGGATTCGAACCGGTGGCCTCTTGCATGCCATGCAAGCGCTCTAGCCAACTGAGCTAATCCCCCAAAAGTGTGCGCAAAGGAAACACTTTTTCCAAAAGTATCAAAATTTATGGGCCTTCCTTAGTCTTTTTTAACGCTCAGGACCAATACGGGGATTGGCACGTAAAACTCAGATTTGGGAATGGTGTTCTTTTCCCACAGTTTTTTGAAGAACCCTCTTTTCCTCCGGAAGACGCACAGCACGTCTGGATGTTCATTCTGGAAATGTTCCATGACACCCAAATAGGTCGTGGCATTCTCGGTGATGGTGAGTTGCTTGCTCAGGTCCATGAGGGCCGTGTTTACCTTCAGGTCGGCCTCGGAATAACCCGGTCTTTTGACCAATAACAGACTAACCTCGGATTTGAACTTGTTCTTTATGGTGATCAAGGGGTTCAAGATACTGTTCCTTTTCAAGATCCCAGATCCAAAAGCGGTCAATATTTTTTTGATAGGCTTGAACTGGGCCCCTTTGGGAACAATGAGTGCGGGAATGTCCGTCTGTTTGATCATCTTCCCAGATGTGTTCCCCAGATAAAGCTCTTCCTGAATGTCATTGCTCTTCGGGGAAATGATCATCAAATCGATGCCGAGCTCTTTATCTATGCTCTTCAAGCCATCCACAATGTCCCCGTTATAGGTGGCAATCTTGATGTCGATGCCCTTGGTGTCCACCTTGTCTATCACCTCCTTCAATTGTTCCTTACTGCTCTTGGCGACTTTTTCCTCAACATTGGCCAAGCTTCCTACTGCGGAAATGACCGAAAAAACATCCATCACAAAGATCTTGGCGCCAAAATGGGAGGCAAAGTCTATCGCATATTGCAATGTGTGCGAGGAATCGGGTGAAGTTCCAATAGGTACAAGGATGTTGTTCATGGTTTGGTGATTATGATTAAACCTTAAATTTACAATTAAATTGAAATGAAGCAATGATACGACCCGCAAAGATATCTGAAATCCCCGATATCTTATCCATCACCCGGGCATGCGCCCAAAAAATGGAGCAAAATGGCATCCATCAATGGAACGAGCATTACCCTTCCGAGGCCGCTTTCGTAAATGATGTGGAACGTGGAGAACTTTATGTTATTGTGGAAAAGGGTTCCATTTTGGGCACTATTGTGGTTTCCACCTTCATGGACGATGAATACCGTCCCATCCAATGGTTCACGCCCAATGGCAACAGCACTTATATCCACCGGCTTTCCGTACACCCCGACCATCAGGGCAAAGGCTTGGCGCAACAATTGATGGATTTTGCCGAAACCTATTCCAAAAACCACCGATTTGTGTCCGTTCGATTGGACACTTTTTCACAGAACAAAAGAAACCAAAGGTTTTACGAACAAAGGGGCTATCAAAAATTGGGGGACATCTTCTTCCCCAAACAAAGCATCCATCCCTTTCATTGTTACGAATTGGTGCTGTAACTTGCAGCCGGTTTGAGTACACAGATAAATTTCAAGAGCATCAACCGCCTCGCTGTCCCAGCGACCATATCGGGCATCGCTGAACCCCTGCTTTCCATCACGGATACGGCCATTGTGGGCAACATCCCAACGGACAGCTTGGAATCCTTGGCCGCAGCAGGCATTGTGGGTTCCTTTTTGTCCATGCTGATTTGGGTCTTGGGGCAGACCCGAAGCTCCATTTCGGCCATCATCTCGCAATATTTGGGCGCCGGAAAACTGGAAGAAGTGAAAAACCTGCCCGCACAGGCCATTTTCTTCAACATTTTGCTCAGTATCGTGGTGCTATTGTCCACCGTTTTTGTGGTCGAGGAAATCTTTACACTGTTCAACGCCTCTGGAAAAATCCTGGACTATTGCATCTCGTACTACTCCATACGGGTTTGGGGCTTTCCACTCACCTTGTTCACCTTCGCCGTTTTCGGTATTTTCAGGGGATTGCAGAACACCTTCTACCCCATGGTGATTGCCATGCTGGGGGCAGGACTGAATATTTTGTTCGACTTTGCCCTTGTATATGGGATTGATGGATGGATTCCCGCAATGAATCTGGAGGGCGCCGCTTGGGCCAGTTTGATTTCCCAGGCCATCATGGCCGTTTTGGCCTTCATCCTATTACTGAAAAAGACCGAGATCAGTATGAGGTTGGTACTCCCCCTCAACAAAGAACTGAAACGGGTGGTTTTTATGAGCCTCAATCTTTTTGTGCGGGCCATAGCTCTCAATGTCGCCCTGATCCTGGCCGTTCGCGAAGCCACCGCCTTGGGCGATCGTTTCATAGGGGCGCACACCATCGCCATCAACCTATGGTTGTTCGCGGCCTTTTTTATTGATGGGTTTGCAGCAGCAGGCAACAGCATGGGCGGAAAACTATTAGGGGCCAGCGATTATGATGGACTTTGGAAACTGGCCAAAAAAATAGTGCTCTACGGCATGGTGGTCAGTTTGGTCTTGATGATGGGCGGTTTTCTGTTCTATCGCCCCATCGGATATCTGTTTTCCAATGACACTTTAGTGTTGGATACCTTTTACGGCATATTCTACATTGTGATTTTGGGACTGCCCATGAATACGTTGGCTTTTGTGTTCGATGGATTATTCAAGGGGTTGGGCGAAATGAAATATTTGCGGAATGTGTTGCTCACCGCAACCTTTTTGGGATTTGTACCCTGCCTCTACCTCGGTAAGTTTTTGGGCTGGGGTTTCTATGCCATCTGGGTGGCCTTTGTGGTCTGGATGTTGATCCGTGGATTTGCCCTGCTCTGGAAATTTGATCGAAAATTCAGGCCCTTGGTCCAAAACCTGTAATTTAGCAACATCAGAAGTCGGACATCAGACATCAGATAATTGTAATTTGTTCATTGTAAATTGAAATATGTCCACAGATAGAGTCAACGGAAGTTTATATACCAAAATAGAAAACAGGGTTGCCACCATTGAATTTGGCCATCCTGCCAGCAATTCCTTTGTTTCGGAACTGTTGGACCGCTTGACCAAGGAGTTTAACAAATTGGCCATGAACAGCGAAGTCTCAGTCATTGTGCTAAAATCCGAAGGCGACCGTGCCTTTTGTGCCGGCGCTTCCTTTGATGAACTGGTGGCCATTTCGAATCTGGAAGAAGGCAAACAATTTTTTAGCGGATTTGCCAACGTGATCAACGCCATGCGCAACTGTCCCAAGCCCATCATCGGGCGGGTACAGGGGAAGACGGTTGGTGGAGGTGTCGGTCTGGCCGCAGCCTGCGATTATGTCCACGCCACCGTGGAGGCCGCCATCAAATTATCGGAGATTTCCATCGGGATCGGTCCTTTTGTGATTGCCCCGGCCGTGGAACGTAAGATGGGCAAGGCGGCATTGGCTGAACTCTCCCTCTATCCCACGGAGTGGAAAAATGCCTATTGGGCCAAAGAAAAAGGGCTGTTTGCCAAGGTTTATGACTCCATCCCCGAAATGGACAAGGAGTTGGACATCCACCTTCAAAAGTTGGCCACCTATAACCCTGAGGCCCTATCACAAATGAAAAAAGTGCTTTGGGAAGGTACGGAGCATTGGAGCAAACTCCTTTTGGAGCGAGCCGAAGCTTCCGGAAAATTGGCCCTGTCACCAAACACCAAACAGGCACTGGAAAAGTTCAAAAAATAAATGTTGAAAAGATGAGAAGTATATTCCCCATTTTGGCCTTGGTCGTAGCCGTGATCTACGTTGTCAACAAAATGCGAAACAACAGGAAGTTCAAACGATAGATGAAGGATATTACCTTGCCCGAGGGCAAAAAAGTCTATTTCGCCAGCGATAACCACCTTGGGGCACCCACCCGAAAGGACAGTCTGCCACGGGAAAAAAAGTTCGTGGCCTGGCTGGATTCCATCAAACACGATGCGCATGCCATTTTCTTGATGGGCGACCTGTTCGACTTTTGGTTCGAATACAGGACCGTTGTGCCCAAAGGTTTCACCCGCACTTTGGGGAAACTGGCCGAGCTTTCGGACATGGGTATCCAGATCACTTATTTTGTGGGCAACCACGACCTGTGGATGAACGGCTATTTTGAGGAAGAGTTGAATATTCCCGTTTATCACAAACCGCAACAGTTTTTGATCAACGGCACCTCTTTCTTCATCGGGCATGGAGATGGACTTGGGCCACACGACAAAGGTTTCAAGCGGATGAAAAAGGTATTCACCAATCCCGTGGCCAAATGGTTCTTTAAATGGCTGCATCCTGATTGGGGTGTTCGTCTGGGACAGCACCTATCCGTGAACAACAAGATCATTTCCGGGGAGGCCGACGCCAAATTCTTGGGAGAGGACAAGGAATGGCTCATCCTGTATGCCAAGCGGAAGTTGGAACAGCAACATTACGACCATTTTATCTTCGGACACCGACACCTTCCGTTGGAGATCCAACTCAATGAAACATCCACCTATACCAATCTTGGCGATTGGATTTCCTTTTTTACCTATGCTGTTTTTGATGGGAAAAAATTGAGCTTGGAGAAACTGGAGGGTTAATCCTTTTCGTGCTCATCAATGTCCTTCTGAAGGTCCAGTTTTCTAAACGTAGGCGAGGCAATGGCCGTTGCACTTACGGTGAGCAAGGTCATACAGCCCCCGAACACCACCGCTGTAACGGTTCCCATCAATTTGGCGGCAAGTCCGCTTTCAAAAGCGCCCAACTCATTGGAAGAACCCACGAACATGGAATTTACCGAAGCGACCCTCCCCCGCATATTGTCGGGTGTTTTCAACTGCAAAATGGTCTGACGGATGATCATGGAAACGCCATCGACCGCCCCACTGAGAAACAGAGCGACCACCGATAGCCAGAACAGTTCGGAAAGACCAAACACGATGATGCAGATACCGAAGGCAAACACGGCCAGCAACAGTTTTTTACCCGCATTCTTGTGCAACGGAAACCGGGTCGAGCCCAACATGGTTATGGATGCACCCACTGCCGGTGCCGCCCTCAAAATACCAAATCCTTCGGAACCCACATGCAAAATATCCTGGGCATACACGGGCAAAAGCGCCACGGCCCCACCAAAAAGCACCGCGATCATATCCAAAGTCAATGCTCCAAAAATGGCCTTGCTGCCAAAAACAAATCGGAGACCATCCCTCAAGCTTTGAAAAACAGGCTCGCCAATTTTGGGGTTCAAAATGGGCTTTTTGGGTATCTGGAGCAAAAAGAGCAGGGCCATCAACGAGAACCCGAAGATGACACACATGCTCCAGTGCACGCCTATCCAGCTAATGGAAAATCCTGCCAAAGCAGGCCCCAAAACTGCAGCCAATTGCCAAGTGGAGCTGCTCCAGGTGGCTGCATTGGGATAAATTTTCTTGGGAACGATCAATGCGATCAGCGAGAAAATCGTCGGACCTAAAAATGAACGGACAAAGCCGCCCAAAAATACCAGGGCATAAATGGAATACAGGATGGTGTTGGAGGGCCAAGAATCTTCAAGTCCGGGCCAACTCAACAAAAACAGACCCAAGCTGATCACTGAAAACCCTGCGATACAGGTGACCAAAAGGTTCCGCTTTTCTTTTTGGTCCACGATATGTCCGGCAAAAAGGGCCATGCCCACAGCAGGAATTACTTCCATCAACCCAATGATTCCCAAGGACAATGGGTCTTTGGTCAACGAATATACCTGCCACTCGATCACAATGAACTGCATGGACCATGCAAACACCATGGCAAACCGAACCAATAAAAAAATGTTGAACTCCCTATATCGGAGTGCTGCGTAGGGATCCATAAATGTCTAGCGAATATCTCTTAGTTTCAGTTGAAGGCTCACCGTTCCGTTCCATTCATTTTCATCCAACGAAAATACGGCATCGAAAGATTTTATCCGCTTGACCACATCCAATTTATCTCCCAAATTAAAGCCAATGGCGCCAATGGGGTTTGACCCATTTTGAGACAGGGCCGCCTTCAAGTGTTTTTCTCCATCTCCTACTCCCCTTGCATAGCCTGAATCCTTTACTCCTTCGGCCAGAAAGACCGGGGTCATGTTACCGGGGCCGAACGGTGCAAACTGTTTGAGGATACGCATCAATTTTGGGGTGATTTCTTCCAGACCAATCTGGGCATCAATACTTATTTCAGGCTGCAAAAGGTCTGGGTCGATGGTCTCCCTGACCACTTTTTCAAATTGCTGTTTGAAGGTTTCGTACTGTTCTTCCAAAAGGGTGAGTCCGGCAGCATACATGTGCCCGCCAAACTGTTCCAAACAATCTGAACAGCCTTCCAGCGCATTGTAGATGTCAAATCCCTTTACCGAGCGGGCCGAGGCGGCCAATTTATCCCCACTTTTGGTGAAGACCAGTGTGGGCCGGTAATAGGTTTCGGTGAGCCGGGAGGCCACGATGCCTATGACGCCTTTGTGCCAGTTTTCATTGTACACTACGGAAGTGAAACGTCCTTCTTCCTCATTTTCCCGGATCTGCACCAAAGCTTCTTCCGTGATTTCTTGATCCAGTCCCCTCCGCTCTGTGTTGAAGAGTTCAATTTCTGAAGCGAACTGCTGCGCCGTGGTAAAATCCGTCTCTGAGAGTAGTGCAACGGCATGGTGCCCATGCTTCATCCTTCCCGCAGCATTGATCCGTGGTGCTATGATAAAAACAACATCAGTGATGGTGAGTTCCCGTTTCTTGGTCTGATCGATAAGGGCCTGAATCCCGATTCTTGGGGAGGAATTGATCACCTGCAATCCATAATGGGCAAGCACCCTGTTCTCTCCGGTGATGGGAACAATGTCCGCCGCAATGGCCGTCGCCACCAGATCCAAATACGGAACCAGATCTTCCATGGTCCTACCCTGTTTTGAGGCCAAGGCCTGGATCAATTTAAACCCAACCCCACATCCGCAGAGTTCTTTGTACGGATAGGTACAATCTTCTTGTTTGGGATCCAAAATGGCAACTGCTTCGGGCAAAATATCCCCTGGCCTGTGATGGTCGCATACAATGATGTCGATTCCTTTTTTCTTCGCGTAGGCTACTTTTTCAACAGCCTTTATGCCACAGTCCAGGGCAATGATCAAGGACACATCGTTGTCCTCGGCAAAATCGATTCCCTGAAAGGAAATGCCATAGCCTTCGGAATAACGATCGGGAATATAGGTGGCCACGTTGGGGTAAAACTCCATCAAAAAAGAAGACATGAGGGAGACAGAAGTAGTGCCATCCACATCATAATCCCCATAGACCAAAATGTTTTCCCCATTAACTATTGCCTGTTCAATGCGTGCCACGGCCTTGTCCATGTCCTTCATCAAAAAAGGGTCGTGCAGATGGTCCAGTTCTGGCCGGAAGAATGCCTTGGCTTCGTCGTAATCGGAAATGCCCCTTTGCAATAGCAACTGGGCGATCAACTTTTCAACATTGAGTTCTGCGGAAAGCCGGTCGATGTCTTCTTGGGCAGGTTTTGGTTTTAGGGTCCAGCGCATGGTTTTAAAATTCAAGTTCAAGCTCAATTTCAAGGTTCAGGGATGGCTACTTTTTACTTTTGATTATGGTCGCCAATATTTTGATCAATTGCTCATCCTCGTCCAATAATTTTTTGCGAATCGCTTCATTTCCATAGTCCATTCTACTTAGAATTTTAAGGTTTACCCTCGATTCTTTGAGTTCCCGTAATGATATGGTGGCTTCATGGATATAATCCTTATCCGTATTGGTTCCTTGCGCCTCCCCAAAGTTCAAGGCAGCACTTCCCGCAGATCTGAGCAGTTGATTACCATAATATTGGCCTGTAAAATCATTGGGTAGGTCCTTGCAAAAAAAAGCCGTGGCCGCTGCCAAATCGACAAACCTCTCCTCTAAATCAAATTTCTTTTGGGTCATAGGTCATTTTCTATTTGATTTGAGGTTGACCTAAGTGCTAAATATAGATGAATTATCCCAGTTCAAAGGAACGTTGTATCCCTGAGCTTGAACTTTACTCTTGTACTTGCTCTTTCTTGAGTTTGAGACTTGTTCTTGAACCTTACCGATGATGAAAAATTGTCTTGATCTCCAATTTGGCGAACCTTCGGAACATCTCCATGACCCCGCAATATTTTTCCACCGAAAGGTCCACTGCCTTTTTTAGCTTGTCCTCATTCAGATTGGAGCCGGTAAAGTGGTATTCCACCACCACGGAATCGTAGTATTTGGGGTGTTCCTCGGTCAAGTTGGCAATGGTATCTATTTTGAAGTCCTCCACCTCAAGTTTCATTTTTTTGATGAGAGAGGCCACGTCCAGTCCGGAACATCCGGCCAAAGCGGAAAGCATCAATGCCTTGGGGCGCAGTCCTGCCCCAGACCCGCCATCGTCCGGTCCTGCATCTATTCGGACGGTATGCCCGGAGGGGTTGTTGCTTTCAAAGGCCATTTCGCCCAACCATTTGGTAGTGATATGATTTGTCATGAAGTCAATTTTATTTCTTGTAGATTCAAAAATACGATTTAAATGCCTCTCCCAATTATCAACACGACCAAGTTGCTTATGACAGGGGCACGCTTTCCAACACCCTGGTCTTTAAATTAGGCAGCACCTTTTCCTCAAACCACGGATTTTTGCTCAACCAAAACCGGTTTCTGGGAGATGGATGGGGCAAGACAAAATATTGGGGCAAATACGCTTTGTAGTTTTTGACGGTCTCCGTTAAATTCTTCCCTCTTTTATTCCCCAGGTAATATTGCTGTGAATACTGCCCTATCAACAGTGTCAATTTCAAATTGGGCATATTCCCCAAAAGTGCTGCGTGCCATTGGGGGGCACATTCGGGCCTTGGGGGCAAATCGCCCGTTTTTCCCTTTCCAGGATAACAAAACCCCATGGGCATTTGTGCAATTTTGGTCCCATCATAAAACTCTTCATCCGTAACACCCATCCATTTCCGCAATTGTTTTCCACTTTGATCGTCCCACGGGATGCCTGTTTGGTGGACTTTCGTCCCTGGGGCATGCCCAATAATGAGGATCCTTGCTTTTGGGTTGGCCACCACGATGGGCCTTGGTCCCAGGGGCAAATGTTCCTTGCAATAGGTGCAGCTTCGGATTTGGGAAAGCAATTGTTCCATGGTTCTTTTTTGGTCGAAAAACAGGGATACAACTAACAGGATTATTTCTTCCCACCCACGATGACGACAAATTCTCCCTTGGGCGCTTTTTGGGTGAAATGCTCCAAAACCTCGGAAAGGGTGCCACGAACAGTCTCCTCGTACAATTTGGTGAGTTCTCGCGATACCGAGATTGGTCTATCCGCCCCAAAATAGTCCACAAACTGCGCCAATGTTTTCAACAATTTATGGGGAGATTCATAAAAGACCATTGTTCGGGTCTCTTCGGCCAGTTCTTGCAGTTTGGTCTGGCGACCTTTCTTTATGGGCAGAAACCCTTCGAACACAAAACGGTCGTTGGGCAGGCCACTGTTCACCAAAGCCGGTACAAAAGCGGTAGCACCGGGCAGGCATTCCACCTCAATATCATTTTCTACACACGCACGGGTAAGCAAAAACCCAGGATCTGAAATCGCTGGAGTGCCCGCATCCGAAATGAGTGCATAAACGGCCCCTCCTTTTAGCTTTTGCACAAGTGCCTCCACTTGTTTGTGCTCATTATGCATGTGATGGCTCTGCAATGGGGTCGCAATCTCATAGTGTTTGAGGAGTTTGCCACTGGTTCGGGTGTCCTCGGCCAAAACCACATCGACCTCTTTCAATACTTTTATGGCGCGAAGCGTGATATCTTCAAGATTTCCTATTGGTGTCGGAACCAGATATAGTTTTCCCATAAACCAAAGTTACGCTCTTCTCTAGAATTAAAACAAACTCTTTCCTTGGGTTTTGCAGGGCAATAACTGTTATTCCGTTAATGGGTTGTTGAGTTATTGATTGGTGCGAACCACCCCAATAACTGAGTACCCTAACTTCTGGAGCGTATCCCGTGACTGTTGGACGCACTCAATCATATCATCGGGAAATCAATAAAAGGCGATTATGCGAACCTTCTTCCAATCAAGGTGATAAGGCGGGCCTCATACTCATCCTTACCCTCCCAGTTGTTGTACTCGGGTTTGACCATATTGTTGATGAAAGCGATGGAACGTTCCTCGGTGTCGATGGTGTTGAGCTGCGACAAGACCCGGGTATAATCTTCCATACTGTTGTTGAAAAGGTGCTTTACAAAGGCCAATTTGTCGTTCAGCCCAATCTGAAAGTCCTTGCCCAGCCTATCGTTCAACGATTTTGGAAGCACGGCCTGTCCCTGTTTGACCTCTTCTTTCAATGGGGCAAGGTTTTCCTTGTCGTTCTTCATAAAATCGGGCTTTGCCACAAATTCGGCAAATATTTGGTCCAAGGCGGTTTCAGTGGGCATTTCGGACACAATGTCCTTGATGGTGTCCATTCCCGGTGTCATGATGTCCTCCTCGTGTGGGTTGCTCTCCGGTACCGATGTGTTTCCGCTCAATACGGCATTTGCCACTTTTTCGAAACGAGATGCCACTACGTTCTTTGATACATCTACCTGGACATCGTTCAGTTTTTCCTCGATAAATTTCAGCACGGCCAATTTCTCATAAATGATCCTAGCCTTGTTGTACAGCTCCACAAGCTCCACATCTTCCTTTGCTGTTATGATCTCTGTGGACAGTTTTACCAGTTCTTCCCTTAATTTCTTCATCATAGCTATACTCTTTACAATAAAAATAAGGCCATTTTGTAAATTCTACTGCTTACAAAAGGTTAAATTTCAACCCTCGGTCAGGGGCACATTTTTTTAGTAGCTTTGTGCCTTGTCCCAATATAACGGAAAAACACAAAGTTTCGTTCAAAAATACGGTATGTTTCTCGAAAATACGGTCAACCCTAAAGAACAGTTTGGATGGATAGAGGTCATCTGCGGCTCCATGTTTTCGGGAAAGACCGAAGAACTCATCCGAAGGCTGAAACGGGCCCAGTTCGCCAAACAAAAAGTGGAGATCTTCAAACCCATTGTGGACACCCGATACCACGAGGATATGGTGGTCTCCCATGATGCCAATGAAATACGATCCACCCCTGTACCTGCAGCAGCGAACATCCGTATCTTGGCCGATGGCTGTGATGTTGTGGGCATTGACGAGGCCCAATTCTTTGATGATGAGATTGTTACCGTGTGCAACGACCTTGCCAATCGAGGTGTGCGTGTGGTGGTGGCCGGACTGGACATGGATTTCAAGGGCAATCCCTTTGGCCCCATGCCCGCCTTGATGGCCACCGCGGAATATGTCACCAAGGTACACGCCGTTTGCACCCGAACCGGGAACCTTGCCAATTACAGTTTTCGGAAATCCAGCAATGACAAACTCGTGCTCCTGGGTGAGACCGAGGAGTACGAACCGTTGAGCCGGGCCGCTTTCTACAAGGCCATGCTCAGGGAAAAAATAAGTCAATTGGATGTGGACGCAGAGGAGGTGGATCCCAAAAAGAAAAACTCCCATGGGTAAGGTAGGTGAAACCACCTTGTTTCTGGACTTGAACGCTCTGGAACACAATTTTGCATATCTGCGGTCCAAGATAGCCCCCAGCACCAAATTTTTGGGCGTGGTCAAGGCATTTGCCTACGGAAGTGACATGGTCGCCATCGCCAAAAAACTGGAGCTTCTTGGGGCCGATTACCTCGCTGTGGCCTATGTGATCGAGGGCGTCCTTCTTCGCAATGCGGGCATAAAAACCCCGATTCTCGTTCTTCATCCCTTGGCTTCCAATTTTGAGGAAATGATAGACCGCTGTCTGGAGCCCAGCCTCTATTCCCAAAACATATTGACCCAATTCCTTGAGGCGGCCCGTGCCAAAAAACAAGTGGCCTACCCGGTACATATCAAATTCAATACAGGGCTCAACCGGCTTGGGTTCAAGGAAAATGAGATCGGTTTCATCGCAGAGCGGCTCAAGACAAGCCCAGAAGCAAAGGTTGTCTCGGTTTTTTCCCATTTGGCTGCCTCGGAAGACCCCAATGAACGCGCTTTCAGTTTGAACCAAATAGATACTTTTAAAAAATGTAGTGATGTCTTGGCCCAAAAACTGGGATATGCTTCCATAAGGCACATGCTGAACACCTCTGGCATCATCAATTACGCCAGCGAGGCACAATTTGAAATGGTCCGGAGCGGCATCGGACTTTATGGGTATGGGAACGATGCACTCATCGACCCAAATCTAAGGCCCGTGGCCACTTTGAAGACCATCATCTCCCAAATCCATGAGATAGGTGACGGGGAAACCGTGGGATACAACAGGGCATTCAAAACGGGTGGAACAACAAAGACGGCAACTTTGCCCATTGGCCATGCCGATGGTATTGGCAGACAGTATGGCAAGGGAAAGGCTTCGGTGCTCATCAATGGAAAAGAAGCTCCCCTGATTGGCAATGTCTGCATGGACATGATCATGGTAGATGTGACCGGAGTGGACTGTGAGGAAGGGGACAAAGTCCTTGTTTTTGGACCCCAACGGTCGGCCGAAAATTTTGCTTCAGGTGCGGGCACCATTTCCTACGAAATCCTGACCGCCATATCGCAACGAGTAAAAAGGATTGTCATAGACCATTGATTTTTCGTCTTTTTGATGGAACAAAACCCCTTTTTTGCTTAATTTGTTTCCCATTAACCAATACTACACTATAAAAATGGGATTTCTAAAAGAATTTAAGGAATTTGCCATGAAAGGGAACCTAGTGGATATCGCCGTAGGTTTTGTCATGGGCGCTGCTTTCAATAAGGTGGTCTCTTCATTTACCGGGGGGATCGTTTCCCCTTTGGTGGGACTTTTGTTCCAATCGGATTTCAACGATCTCAAATACACGATCAAGGAAGGCACCGTGAACGATGCCGGAGAGGTCGTGGGGGAAATAACGGTGCTCTATGGGGAATTCCTCACCAATGTCATCGACTTTTTGATCGTTGCCTTTGTGATGTTCATGATCGTAAAAGGGGTAAACCGTATGAAGAAGAAAGAGGAGCCTGCTCCTGAAGCTCCAAAAGGCCCAACCCAGGAAGAGCTGTTGGCAGAGATTCGCGACTTGTTGAAGAAATAAGAATCGTACGTGCCGAAATTATCGGTACGACCGCTATACCACAATAACCCTAAAAACCATCAATGTGTTTCGCAGACATGTTGATGGTTGTTTTATTTATAACATTTTGTTATTTTTTAATTATTGGCAATGAAAATGCTTGTATAACTCCCTGACTGGAGTACCTTTGTCCCAAGAAATTATTTTAAAGATGAAAGTAGCAGTCGTTGGAGCCACTGGAATGGTTGGCGAGGTCATGTTGAACGTATTGAAGGAACGCAATTTTCCCATCACCGAATTGTTGTTGGTCGCTTCGGAGCGTTCCGTGGGCAAAAAGCTCAACTATAGGAACGAAGAACACACCATAATTGGCCTGGCTGATGCCGTGGCCGCACAACCTGATATTGCCATTTTTTCGGCAGGAGGCGACACCTCTTTGGAATGGGCCCCAAAATTTGCAGAGGTCGGTACCACCGTCATCGACAATTCATCTGCTTGGCGCATGGACCCCACTAAAAAATTGGTGGTCCCCGAAATCAATGCGGATACTTTGACCCCCGAGGACAAGATCATCGCCAACCCCAACTGCTCCACCATCCAATTGGTGATGGCACTGAACCCTTTGCACAAAAAATACCAAATGAGGAGGGTGATTGTTTCCACTTACCAATCCGTTTCGGGCACCGGTGTGAAGGCCGTACAGCAAATGGAGAACGAGGCTGCCGGCATTGAGGGCGAAATGGCCTATCCATACCCCATCAACCGTAACGCATTGCCCCATTGCGATGTGTTCTTGGACAACGGCTACACCAAGGAAGAGATGAAACTGGCCCGCGAGCCACAAAAAATATTGGACGACCGCACGTTTTCCGTTACCGCGACCGCAGTGCGCATCCCAACTGCTGGTGGACACTCAGAATCCGTGAACGTGGAGTTCCACAACGATTTTGACCTTGCGGAGATCCGCAAACTCCTCAGTGAGACTCCTGGTGTCGTGGTGCAGGACAATCCCCAAACCAACACCTACCCCATGCCGATGTTCGCCAATGGCAAGGATGAAGTGTTCGTGGGACGCATCAGACGAGACGAGACCCAACCCAATACCCTGAATATGTGGATCGTGGCGGACAACCTACGAAAAGGGGCGGCCACAAATGCGGTGCAGATTGCGGAGTATTTGGTCGAGAACCAACTGGTTTCCAATACTTCCGAAGCGATTTCATAAAATACGTTAAAGCTTGGGCCACAGCCAAGAGATTGTCAGTTTTTATGGTATTTTTATCAGAATCAATCTGAAAAAAAATGAAAAACGTAAGTCTTTTGGCTGCTGCCATTTTGTTTGCAGCCTGTCAAGAAACACCAAAAAGAGAACCAATTGTGGTGAACTATCCCACTACCAAAAAAGTCGATACCGTGACCAACTACTTCGGTACCGATGTGCCAGACCCTTACCGTTGGCTGGAAGATGACCGAAGCGCCGAGACCGAGGCCTGGGTAAAACAACAAAATGCCGCCACTTTTGGGTATTTTGACAAGATTCCATTTCGGGAAGACCTGAAAAACCGTCTGGAAAAGCTCTGGAACTACGAAAAGGTAGGTTCCCCGTTCAAGGAAGGTGACTATACCTATTACTACAAGAACGACGGACTGCAGAACCAATATGTGGTCTATCGGAAAAAAGGCGAAGGTAAGGAAGAGGTCTTTTTGGATCCCAATACCTTCTCCGAGGACGGCACCACTTCGTTGATGGGCCTCAGCTTTACCAAAGATGGTTCATTGGCCGCTTATCTCATCTCCGAAGGAGGAAGTGATTGGAGGAAAGGAATCGTGATCAATGCCGAATCCAAGGAAATTGTGGAGGACACCTTGGTCGATATCAAGTTCAGTGGCATTTCCTGGAAAGGCAACGAAGGATTCTTCTACTCGAGCTATGACAAGCCCGAAGGCAGCGAACTTTCCGCAAAAACGGATCAGCATAAACTCTACTATCATAAAGTGGGCACCCCACAATCCGAGGACA
Source organism: Flagellimonas hadalis (assembly GCF_007785775.2). Taxonomy (GTDB): domain Bacteria; phylum Bacteroidota; class Bacteroidia; order Flavobacteriales; family Flavobacteriaceae; genus Flagellimonas; species Flagellimonas hadalis. The sequence continues at coordinate 60,160 of NZ_VNIK02000002.1, read as the reverse complement.
AGATCATTTTTGGCGGTACTCCAGAAGAAAAGCACCGCTATGTGGGCGGTTCCGTTTCCGAAGATGAAAAATACCTGTTCATTTCGGCCTCTGTTTCCACTTCGGGCAACAAATTGTACCTCATGGACCTCACCGACCCGAATGCCAAATTGGTCACCATCTTGGATGATACGGATTCCGACACCTATGTAATTGACAATGTGGGCTCCAAGTTATATCTGGTCACCGACAGGGATGCTCCCAACAAAAAAGTGGTGGTTGTGGATGCTGCCAACCCAACCCCTGACCACTGGGAGGATTTCATCCCTGAGACCGAGAACGTGCTTACCCCAGGTACTGGTGGAGGTTATTTCTTTACAGAATATATGGTCGATGCCATTTCCAAAGTGATGCAATATGATTATGAAGGGAAATTGGTCCGCGAAGTAAAACTACCTGGTGTGGGAAGTGCTGGTGGTTTCGGCGGTAAAAAAGAGGACAAGGAATTCTACTTCTCCTTCACCAATTACAATACGCCCGGCTCCCTCTACAAGTACAATGTGGAAACGGGCGAATATGAACTGTATTGGAAGCCGCAAATCGATTTCAACCCAGACGATTATGAGTCCAAACAAGTGTTCTACAACTCCAAGGACGGCACCAAAGTGCCCATGATCATCACTTACAAGAAAGGATTGGAGCTCAACGGTAAAAATCCTACCATGCTGTACGGTTATGGCGGGTTCAATATCAGCCTTACACCATCTTTCAGTATAGTGAATGCCGTTTGGATGGAACAGGGCGGTGTATATGCCGTTCCCAATCTAAGAGGTGGCGGCGAATATGGCAAGGAATGGCACATAGCCGGGACCAAACTCCAAAAACAGAACGTTTTTGACGATTTTATTGCGGCTGCCGAATATTTGATCGCGAACAACTACACCTCCAAAGAATATTTGGCCATCCGTGGCGGGTCCAACGGAGGTCTATTGGTGGGCGCCACCATGACCCAGCGCCCGGATTTGATGCAGGTTGCATTGCCCGCTGTGGGTGTAATGGACATGCTCCGCTACCATACCTTTACAGCCGGTGCAGGTTGGGCCTACGATTATGGCACCTCTGAGGACGATGCGGAAATGTTCAATTATTTGAAGGGCTATTCCCCTGTGCACAATGTAAAGGAAGGAACGGAATATCCGGCCACCTTGGTCACCACGGGCGATCATGATGACAGGGTAGTGCCCGCGCACAGTTTCAAGTTTGCAGCGGAACTCCAGGAAAAACAGGCTGGGACCAACCCGACCTTGATCCGCATCGAGACCAACGCCGGCCACGGAGCGGGCACCCCTGTGAGCAAGACCATTGAACAGTATGCCGATATATACGGCTTTACCTTCTTCAACATGGGGTATGATGAGCTACCCAACCAAGCGGTGCTCAAGGAATTTAAGGATTAGAGAATTGATAAAGAGGCTGTCCAATATATTTTTGGACAAAATGTTGGACAGCCTCCATTTAAATGTATGCTGAAAGTCCATATTGGGTCCTTTGGTTATAACGACCGGGACATTTTAAAAAACATTTTCTTTGAAGTCGCCAAGGGTGAGCATCTGGCATTGATGGGTGAAAGCGGTTCGGGCAAAAGCACCTTGCTGAAGATCATCTATGGAATGCTGCACGTAGAGGACGGTTCCATTTTTTGGGGAGACCAACAAGCGCTTGGTCCCAACTTCAATCTGGTTCCCGGAGAGCCCTATATGAAATACCTGGCCCAGGATTTTGACCTGATGCCCTACATTACCGTGGAGGAGAACATTGGGCAATTCCTGTCCGTTTTTGAAAGGGAAACACACCGAAAACGTATCGATGAGCTTTTGGCCCTCATCGAAATGGAGGCTTTTGCCAAGACCAAGGTGCAACAGCTCAGTGGCGGACAACAGCAGCGGGTGGCCCTCGCCCGGGTATTGGCACAGGAGCCCGAAATTCTCTTGCTGGACGAACCCTTTGGCCATATCGATAATTTCAAGCGCAATGCACTGCGTAGAAAATTGTTCCCCTATCTGAAGGAAAAAGGGATAACGGTGCTCACGGCCAGCCACGATCCCAACGATGTGCTTCCCTATGCGGAACGGACCATCGTTCTGGAGAAAGGGGAGATCATTGCCAACCAAAAGACCAGGAAACTGTACAAAAACCCTCCCAACCATTATACAGCCTCCCTTTTTGGTGAAGTGAGCGAGGTGCCCATCAAGCTTTTGAAATCTTATGCCAAAATAGAACGGTCGGTGTTGGTCTATCCCCACGAGTTCAAGGTCTCAAGCACGAGCGGGGTACGGGCAGAGGTACAACATTCTTTCTTTCGGGGGGAGCATTACCTCAATGAAGGAAGGGCGGACGATGGGACCCTTTTGTATTTCAACACGCCAAAAAAACAGACTAAGGGACAATTTGTTTTCCTTAACATATCTTTGAAGACCATCAACAAGCGCCTTCAGGTTGAACAAACAGCAAGTACATAGCGAACTGGCCTTCAAGGCCGTTCGGAGCAGTGGAGCTGGCGGACAGCACGTGAACAAGGTTTCCTCCAAAGTGGAGCTTACCTTTAACATCCCTTCCTCCGAAGGACTCTCCGATGCCGAAAAGGAACGTTTGTTGCTTAAGCTGTCCTCCCGATTGACCAACGATGGCACCCTATTGCTGCAATGTGACGAGGCACGGAGCCAGCACAAAAACAAGGAGTTGGTAGTGAAGCGTTTTTTCGAGGTGCTGAAAAAAGCCTTGGAGGTCCCCAAAAAGCGGAAACCTACCCAACCCACCAAATCTTCCATTGAAAAACGGTTGCAGTCCAAAAAGAAGGCTGCTGAAAAGAAGTCCAAAAGAAAACCACCTGATTTGGGGTAGTTGTAGGTGGATTTGGAAAATGATGCTTTGCCATTTCATGTCATCATTAGCACTTTCATATTGTTACAATCGGTTCATCAACAACGCAGCTCCACATCAACAAAAACAATCTTTTAGGCAAATCATAAAACGTGTTTAAAAAACACTTATATTGTGTCTGACAAAAAATGCTCTTTTTGTTGATGAGATATATTTTACCGTAATGATTCAGATGATGTCCCCAACATTATTTTTACGGAAGCAGGAAGATTCCATTCCCTCCACAGTCCCCAAAAAGGGGGCGATGCCCTTTTTTCTTATGCTTTTTATCCTTTGTTGTGGAAGCGCGCAAAACAAGAAGGCGCAAAACCCCATCATTTTCGCTGATGTACCCGATATGTCCATGGTGCGCGTCGGGGAGAATTACTATATGAGCAGTACCACCATGCACATGAGCCCAGGGGTTCCCATTATGAAATCCACGGATTTGGTCAATTGGAAATTGATGAACTATGCCTACGACACCTTGGCCGATGTGGACGCCCTTACTTTGGAGAATGGAAAAAATGCGTATGGGAGAGGGTCTTGGGCCAGTTGTATCAGGTATCACAAGGGCACTTTTTACGTGTTCACCTTTGCCGCGACCACAGGAAAAACCTACGTGTATTCCACTAAGGATATCGAAACGGGTCCGTGGGAGGTGAAATCCTTTGAACCCTCTTACCATGATCTTACAGTGCATTTTGATGATGATGGCAAGGTTTATATGATTTGGGGCAATGGAAAACTGATGATGGCCGAGCTAAAGCCTGATCTATCGGGCGTAAAGGAAGGCACGGAAAGGGTGCTCATCGAGAATGCCAGTGCCCTGGCAGGTGACGATATCATGTTGGGAGCGGAAGGTTCACAATTGTTCAAGGTCAATGGTAAATATTACCTGTTCAATATTACCTGGCCCCACAACGGCATGCGCACCGTATTGATCCATCGGGCCAATGCGATCACTGGTCCGTATGAAGGCAAGGTGGCATTACAGGATAGGGGCATTGCCCAAGGTGGGCTGATAGACACCCATGATGGTGATTGGTATGCCTATCTTTTCCGGGATTATGGCTCTGTGGGAAGAATACCGTATCTCGTCCCGGTCACATGGGAAGATGGCTGGCCTATTTTAGGTGTTGAGGGCAAGGTCCCCGATACTTTGCCCCTGCCTGCGGGTAAGGGACCTATTCCCAATATTGTGGCCAGTGATGAATTCAACAGAACCGAAAACGATCCCAAATTGCCCTTGGTCTGGCAATGGAACCATAACCCTGTGGACAGTCTATGGTCCTTGACCGATAGGAAAGGGCATCTAAGATTGACCACGGGGCGCATCGATGAAGATTTTGTGCAGGCAAGGAACACGCTGACCCAAAGAGCCATTGGTCCGGTCTGTTCGGGAACAACCGCTTTGGATGTATCAAACATGAAAGAAGGCGATTTTGCCGGATTGGCATTGCTTCAAAAGAAATACGGACAGATTGGGGTGAAAATTGAAAATGGCGCAAAAAAATTGGTGATGGTGAGTGCCGAGAACGATCAACCCAAAGAAATGGAAAGCCTGCCCTTACAGCAAAATGTGGTTTACTTAAGGGCAGATTGCGATTTCACCGACCTCCAGGACACGGCCAAGTTCTACTACAGTTTGGATGGAAAACAGTGGTCCCAACTCGGAAGCCAACTGAACATGTCCTACACCTTGCCCCATTTTATGGGGTATCGTTTTGGGCTCTTCAATTATGGAACCAAGAAAATAGGCGGCCACGCAGACTTCGATTATTTTAAAATAGCGGATTCATATTGAGCTGGACCCAAGGCAAAAAGAAAGGGTTTCGGGCATTTAAAAAACCCCTCACCCAACTTCCAAAACAGTATGGGAATTCCCATTGAACACAAAGGTTTCGCCCTTTTTCTTGCCCATCAACAGTTGCGCAATGGGCGCTTCCTGGGAAATGCAGTAAATCGGCTTCCCTCCTTGCTTAAAAGCTCCTGCTGATATGGCAATGAAATAATCGGCCGCATTGGTCCTTACCAAACTGCCCAAACCTATGGTTTCTGTCCTTTTTCGCACGTCCACCCGTTGTAGGGTGTTCTTTATTTTTTCCAGTTCCATGAACTGCTGGGCCAGTTTTTCCTGTTCCAGCTGCACCATGGCCCTGCCTGTTTCGTGCTTGTCCCCTGTGGAGTTCTTGGTCTCGGAGTCCAAGGATTCCTGAAGGTCTGCATGACTGTTCTTTAGCCTTTGGGACTTTTCACCAACGTAATCCCAACAAAATTTCAAAAGTTGTTCCTTTATCACCATCTGCAAATATCATTATACAAATGTCAATCTAAAAATAGTTTCTTGATTTGGTAAGGACCTGACTTGGATGCCCCCTCCGTGCAATTGCACCACTCTTTTGGAAAGGCTCAACCCAATACCGGTTCCCTCACTTTTGGTGGTAAAGAAAGGCACGAAGATCTCATCCATCACCTCTGGTGGAATGCCCGGGCCATTGTCCTGTACCTCAATATATTTGGTGCCGTTCCCATCCTGTCCTGCTACGATGCGCACCTTTCCCTTTTCAATGTTTTCCACGGATTGGAGGGCGTTCTTGGCGAGGTTGATCAGCACTTGGGCAATCTGCTTTTCGTCAATGAAGAACTCCAAATCCTCCGGATGGCAGCCCACTTGAAAATCCACTTCGGAATCGTGCAGCCTGGCGGACATGAGCACATCTATCTTGTCCAAAAGCTCCTTGCCCCTCACAATGGTCTTGTTGGGTTCCGGCACATGCAGCAGGCTTCGGTACGATTGCACAAAATCCATAAGGTTGCCCCCTTGTTCCTTGATCACCTCCAATCCTTTGAGGGTGTTCTTGATCTGGCTTTCCTCCAATTCTTCCAATGGGGTTATCCTGCCATGGTTCCGGTAATACCTGATGATGGAATCCGAAATGGAAGCAATGGGCGTGATGGTGTTCATGATCTCGTGGGTAAGCACCCGGATCAACCGCACCCAGGATTCCGTTTCCTTTTCGTCCAGTTCCTTGTGGATGTCCTGTACCACCACCAACAGCAGCGACTTTCCGTCCAGTGTCAAAGGTGTCGATTTTAATGACAGTTGGGTCTGTTCACGTTCATTGGAAAGTTGGAACAGTTTCCGTTCAAAAGGCTGGAAGTCCTTGAAAACGTGGTACAGTTTTTCATCCACCTGCATCAATTGTTTGATGTGGTTCAATGGAGAATGGTCCAAAAGTTTTTCCAGTGTGGGGTTGGAGAAAAGGATATGCCCCTTTTCATTGTAGGTCATGATCCCTATGCTGGCCTGCTTCAAGATCTCTTGATAGTATTGTTCCCTGATCTGAAGCTGAAGGTGCACTTCTTGGATAAGTCCGTTCACCCGGTTCAGGCTTTGGTTGAGCTCTTTGAAGGACTTTATGGCCACCCTTTCCGGAAAACGGAGCGTAAAATCCTCGTTTCGGATGGCGTCAAAAAAATAAGCAATCTTTCTGTTGGTGCTGTTGATAAATGAAATCAACGCATAGACCTGTGCCCCAAAAAGGATGGTACAAAAAGATAGCGCAAGATACTTCTGCCATGCCACTGAAAAAGCCAATCCCAGTGCCGTAAGCGCAATCAGGATTACCCTGATGATAAGCTGAAAATAAAAGTTGCGGCTGGCCATTAGGGGTTCTTTTTCTTCAACTTGTTGTAGAGGGTCTGTCGCGAAATGCCCAATTGCTCTGCAGCGGCGCTATAGTTCCCTTCGTTCTGGTCCAATGCCCTGGAGATCATCTGCTGCTCCATCTCGTTCAAGGTCAATGGTTGCCCGTCAAAAGACTGTGTGGGTTTGGCATGCAACAAAAAATCCGTGGGTTTGAGCACGTTGCCATCGGACAAGATCACGGCCCGTTCCATGGTGTGCTGCAGTTCGCGCACATTGCCCGGCCAGAGGTATTCCATCAACTTTTCCTGGGCCAGGTTGTTCATCTTCAACCCAGGTTTATCGTATTTGTGCGCAAATTTTTTGAGGAAAAATTCGGCCAGTACCAAAATATCCTCGCCCCGCTCCCTTAAGGGAGGCACCTCTATGTGGATGGTGTTGATCCTGTAAAGCAAATCTTCCCTGAAAAGTCCGTCCACCACCATTTGTTCCAAGTTGCAGTTTGTGGCGCAGATTAATCTGATGTCCACATTGACAGGCTTGTTGGAGCCTACCCTGACCACCGATCGGTTCTGGATGGACGACAGGAGTTTTGCCTGCATCTGCAAGGAAAGGTTGCCTATCTCGTCCAGAAAAAGAGTGCCCTGGTGCGCCGCCTCAAACTTGCCCGCACGGTCTTCCTTGGCATCGGTGAACGATCCCTTGGTATGCCCGAAAAGCTCGCTTTCAAAAAGGTTTTCCGCAATGGAGCCCATATCCACCCCAATGAAGACCTCATCTTTTCTGGCAGACAAACGGTGCAGTTCACGGGCGATGAGCTCTTTTCCTGTACCGTTTTCCCCTGTGATCAATACGTTGACGTCCGTTTTGGCCACTTTGGCCGCAAGATCCAACACGGAGCCAAGGGCCTTGGATTGGCCTATGATCAAATTCTTCCCCTCATTGATGACCTGTTTCAAACTGCTCTCCTTCTTTTTGAGGTTATGGATTTCCTGCTTCGACTTCCTGAGTTCGTAGGCCGACCTCACCGTGGTCATCAACCTTTCGTTGTTCCAGGGTTTTAGTACAAAGTCAGAGGCCCCTTGCTTTATGGCGGTCACCGCCAGGTCCACCGCTCCATAGGCGGTCATCATGATGACGGAGGTGTTCGGGGATTTCTTTTTGATCTCGTTGAGCCAGAACAACCCTTCGTTGCCCGTGTTCACCCCAGCCGAAAAATTCATGTCCAGCAGCACAATATCGATTTCTTCCATGTTCGGGAACGAGGAAATCTGGTTCGGGTTGAAAAGGGTCTGGACGCTTTTGTACTCAAACTGTAACAAAATCTCCAAAGCGCTCAACACGCTCCTATTATCGTCTATGACCAAGATCTTGGCGTCAACCATTTGGATTCTTTTATAGCATCCAAAGCTACAAATTGGAACCATACACTCCGATGGGGTGTAAAATATTTGGACGTTTTTTGTACAATTTTTTTACACCAAATTTTAAATACGTATTTTTAAATAGCCATATTTAATTGATTTTCAGTTTAATACATATTTGGCACAAGAATGGTCTCTATTTTTGGCACAGGATAAAACTATGAACCTTAAAACATACATTGTCAGTCTGTTCTTCTTGGCCTCCTTGGTCGGGTTTTCACAAGAAACCTGGAACTTGGATGAATGCGTGGCCTATGCCATTGAGCACAATCTCCAGGTGAAGAACACCAATTATGACAAAGATTCGAGCAAAGAAAGCTATCGTCAATCCATTAGGGACCTGCTTCCATCGGTAAGCGGATCCACCAACTATACCATCAATTACGGTAGGTCTGCGGATCCGAACACCAACGATTATGTGAACACGGAGTTTTTTAGCAACAACTATTCATTGGGGGCCAGTCTGGATCTGTTCCAGGGCTTTCAAAAAATGAACACCATCAGGGCGTCCAAGTTTATCTACAAGGCCACCCAAGAGGATGTGCTCCAACAAAAGTTCCTTTTGGCCTTTAGGGTAATGAACGCCTTTTATGATATCAAGTTCAACGAGGGCCTTGTGGCCAACAGTCTGGAGCAGTTGGAAATTTCGCAGGCCAACTACGACCTTGTCAAAAAACAGGTGGATCTGGGAATGATGGCCGGAGCCGACCTATACGAAGCGGAGTCCGCTCTATTGGCCGATAAACTGCTGGTGACCCAGAACAGGAACCAATTGGCCAATGCCAAACTGGTCTTATTGCAGGAGATGAACCTTATCGATCAAAACGACATCGTGCTCCAAGAAACATTGGACCCCACTGCCGAAGAGACCCAGGACAGTATTTCCCTTGACACGCTTTACCAAACGGCCAGAAGCTTTGTGCCGCTTGTAAAATCGCAGGAATACCGGGTAAGCGCAGCCAAGAAGCAGTTGCAGGCTACCCGGGGAACGTTGTACCCCTCCCTGTCGTTGACCGCTGGCTATGGAACCAGCTATTTTGAGACCAATGTGGACGAGAACGGCAACATCATTCCCTTCAAGACCCAGTTCAACGACAATGCCTCAAAGTACATGGGCGCCCAGTTGAACATTCCCATCAGCAACGGATGGTCTGCCCACTCCAGGGTAAAGCAGCAAAAAATTGCCTATCTGCAAGAAAAGAACAACCTTGAGATACAAGAGCAGGAACTGTTTCGGCTGTTGCAACAGCTAGTTCAGGACAACCTTTCGTTCACTGTCGAATATGAACAGAGCAACCAAAAGGTGAAGGCTCAGCAACTGGCCTTTGACATTGCACAAAAAAGGTACGAGAAGGGGCTGATCAATGCCTTGGACCTCTTTCAGGCCAAAAACCTTTTTGCCGTTGCACAAAATGAAAACCTACAGGTGGGGCTGAAATTGAAAGTCAACCAAAGTACCATAGACTTCTATAGCGGACTGCCCATTTTTAATATCAACTAAAACGAACCATGGATATACAATTAGAAAAAAAGAAAGGACTCAAACCAAAACATTACGGATACATTGCCTTGGGCTTGCTCCTATTGTTCGTGGGCTGGAAATTGCTCTTTGCCACTACCATGTCCACCTTCAGGACCGAAAAGGAACGCCTTTCCATCTCCGCCGTGACCGCGGGCAAGTTCGATGATTACATTACCATCAACGGAAACGTGGCGCCCATTGCCACCATCTATATGGATGCCTACGAAGGCGGTCGTGTTTCTGAAAAATTGATCGAGGAAGGGTCCATGGTAAAAAAAGGGGATATCATCCTCAAATTGGAGAACATGAACCTGTATGAGCAGATCTTGGCGAGCGAAAGTAATCTGGCACTAAAGCAGAACGACCTCCGTTCCACCAAACTAACCTTCGATTCCAGACAGGTCGAGGGGAAAAAATCTTTGGCCAATGCGGAATATGACCTTGAGCGTCTCAAGCGTAATTATGAACAGAACAAGGCCCTTTTTGAAGATGAGTTGATCTCCAAGGAAACTTACCTCCTCTCCAAGGCGGATTATGAGCTGGCCCAAAAACAGTTCGAGATCGTAAAGTTGCAAACAGAGCAGGACGACCAGCTGCGTGAGACTTCCCTAAAAGGCTTGGATGCCGATCTGGCGCGGATGCACCAGACCCTTTCCATGGTCTATGAGCGGTTGGACCACCTCAACGTGCGTGCCCCCGCAGATGGTCAATTGGGCTTTCTGGACGCGGAGATCGGGCAAAACATAGCGCAAGGACAACGGATAGGACAGATCAATGTACTCACCGACTTTAAGATCGAGGCCGACATCGACGAGCATTACATCGACCGGGTGAAGCGGGACCTTTCGGCAACATTGGAACGCAACGGGAACGAATATGGCCTTCGCCTGCGCAAGGTGTATCCCGAGGTACGAAATGGGAGATTCCGGGTGGACCTCGTTTTTACAGGTGAAAAACCGGAGACCATCCGTGCCGGACAGAGTTATAACATCCGATTGCAATTGGGCGAGTCCAACGATGCGCTGTTACTGCCCAAGGGCGGATTTTTCCAGAGCACTGGCGGGCAATGGGTGTTTGTGGTGTCCCCCAATGGAGAGGAAGCCATCAGGCGGAACGTTCGGTTGGGCAAACAAAATTCGAGATATTATGAGGTCCTGGAAGGACTTCAACCCGGGGAGCAGGTCATTACCAGCAACTATGACAGTTTTGGCGATGCGGAACGGATTGTTCTAAAATAAACGCAAAGTGTAACACCGATCAAATTTTATCAGTCTTTAAAAAACAACCATTTAAAAATGATACAGATACAGAACCTTAAAAAGAGTTTCCGGACAGAAGAAGTGGAAACCTTGGCCCTGAACGGGGTCAACCTAAAAGTGGCCGAAGGGGAATTTGTGGCCATTATGGGCCCTTCCGGGTGCGGGAAGTCCACTTTGCTGAACATCATAGGCATGTTGGACAACCCCACGGATGGCAGCTACAAGTTTGCGGGCCACGAAGTGGGCGGGCTGAAGGAGAGCCAACGGACCCAATTGCGAAAGGGAAACCTGGGATTTGTGTTCCAGAGCTTCAACCTTATTGACGAACTCACCGTTTTTGAAAACGTGGAGCTTCCGTTGATCTACCTTAAAATGAGCAAATCGGAAAGAAAGGAAAAAGTACAGAAAGTTCTGGAACGCATGAAAATTGCCCATAGAGAGAAGCACTTCCCACAGCAACTTTCGGGAGGGCAGCAACAAAGGGTCGCCATTGCCCGCGCCGTGGTCACCAATCCAAAACTGATTCTGGCGGATGAGCCCACGGGTAACCTGGATTCCAAAAACGGGATCGAAGTAATGAACCTGTTGACAGAGCTCAATCAAGAGGGCACCACCATTGTGATGGTAACGCACTCCGACCGCGATTCACACTATGCGCACAGGGTCATCAACCTGTTCGACGGACAAATTGTGACCGAAAGCCAGAACAAGCCTATGGGAGCCATGGTCTAGGGGTTTATTCATCAATCAAAAAAAATCAAAAACCCATTATGTTCAAAAACAATCTAAAAGTCGCCTGGAGAAACCTGAAATCGAACAAATTGTTTTCAGGAATCAACATCATTGGGCTTTCCATGGGGCTGACCATCGTCATGCTCCTTTTTCTGTTTATTTCCCATGAGAGGAGTTTCGACTCCATGTTTCCCAAAAAAGACCGGATCCAACGGGTTCTCTTGAAAACCGATGGTGACTTCGGCTTTGAAATTTGGGCCACTGTGCCTCCGGTAACCGCTTTGGCCATGAAGGAAGAAGTGACCAATGTGGAAAGTGCGACAAGGTTGTTAAAACATAATTTTGGCAGACCCGCATCCTTGCGTATAAACAACCAAAACTTCACCGAGGACCTCTTTTATTGGGTGGACAAGGAGTTGTTGACCATTTTCGATGTTGAACTGGTAAAGGGAGATGCGGCCACAGCTTTGGACAGGCCCGGAACGGTCATTCTTTCCGAAACGGCTGCGCAGACCTATTTCAACCAGGAAAATCCGGTCGGCCAAACCATTATGGTGGATAACGAACGTGAACTTGAGGTGACCGGGGTATACAAGGATTTCCCTGAAAACAGCACACTTGACGCAGAAATCATGGCCTCGAGCAACGGATACTGGTTTTACGATCGAAAATCTTGGAGTAATGCCAGTTTTGAGACCTATTGCTTATTAAAGGAAAACGTTTCTATAGATGCCACCCAAACACAGATAGATCAAATGCTGGATGCAAACCTCGCCAAAGAAAACCAATGGTACTCCTTCGGTTTACAACCATTGGGCAAGGTACACCTGTATTCCGCCTCTTACGGAAATTCCTATACCTCCCGCATTGGGGACATCAACGAAGTACGCAACCTGACCTATTTGGCCATTTTGATCCTTCTGATTGCGTGTGTCAATTACATGAACCTTACCACGGCACGTTCCCAAAAGCGTTCCAAGGAAGTGGGCATCAGTAAAACCTTGGGAGCCTCTTCGGAATCTTTAGTGGGTAGGTTCTATGTGGAAACCGGGTTGATCACCGCTATTTCCATTGTCTTGGGAGTTGCACTGACCCTGTTGTTGTTGCCCAGCTTTAATGCCTTGACAAATCAACACTTGACCCTAGATCTATTGCTCAACCCATCCTTTGTGTTGGCCGCGTTGGGGGTTTGGCTTGTAACGACTTTGTTTTCTGGATTGTACCCTTCCATGTATCTGTCCCGTTTTATGCCGAAGGAAATCCTATCTCCTTCCTTAAAAAGGGGAAAAGGGAATGTGGTCATCCGTAAAGGTTTGGTAGTGATGCAGTTTGCCGCTTCGACCGCATTGATCGTTGGGGTGATGGTCATCTACCAGCAAACCCAATACATCCAAAACAAGAACCTTGGTTTTGCGGCGGACAACGTCATGGCCGTTTCCATAGGTGGATTGCGTGGGGAAGAAAACAAGGATGCCTTGGTACAGGAGTTTAAAAACCTCTCGGAGGTAACCGCCGTATCCATGGTCCAAGGATATCCCGGTATGGATGTGAGCGGACGGACACTTAAGAGAAAAGGCACGGATGAACAGGGTCTGAACATTCAGACCAATGTAACCGATGCAAGTATTGTGGATGCCCTTAAGCTACATCTTTTGGCTGGCAGTAGCCTGCCCAAGTTCAAAAATGAAAAAGATACGTTGGTGGAAGTGGTGTTGAACAAAAAGGCCATCGATTATTTGGGATTCTCCCCAGAAGAGGCCATCGGAAAGGAAGTGTATATCGGGGTTCCCAATACCATTGTTGGGGTGGTGGATGATTTCAACTACGAATCGTTGCACCAGCCCATTGGGGCCTATGCATTCCATAACAGTCAAAGTGAAGGTAAATCGTTCATGCTGGTGCGTTTCAAATCTGGGAATTTGGGCCATACGGTTGCCGGCCTTAAAAGTACATTCACCAGAATTGTTCCCAATCTGGATTTCAACTACTCCTTTTTGGATCAAAATATTGCAAGGATGTATGCTCGTGAAAAGCGGGCGGGACAGATCAGCATTGTATTCTGTCTGTTGGCCATTTTTGTGGCGGCCTTGGGCCTTTTTGGCCTTGCAGCCTATACGGCCGAACAGCGCAGAAAGGAAATCGGTATCAGAAAAGTGTTGGGAGCATCGGTGGGCAAGATCAGTCAAATGCTTTCCATGGATTTTGCCAAGTTGGTCCTTATCGCCTTGCTCATAGGATTCCCGCTTGCCTATTTTTCCATGGAAAATTGGCTCGAAGGTTTTGCCTATCGAATCGATATACAATGGTGGGTGTTCCTGCTTGCGGGAACGATTGCCTTGGGCATAGCTTTACTGACCGTTAGCTTTCAATCCATTAGGGCTGCATTGACCAATCCCGTAAAAAGTTTGCGGACCGAATGAATTGACATCATCAAAAAATAACCATCATGATCAAAAACCATTTCAAAATCGCCTGGAGAAGCCTTACCAAAAGGAAGGGCTTTGCCTTTATCAACATTTTTGGCCTATCCCTCGGCTTTGGTTGCAGCATTTTGGTTTTTCTTTTTGTGAGCCACCATTTACGGTACGATAATTTCCATGCTAACGCTGAGCGCATCTACAGGGTAAATACAGAAGAGCACAGGGACATCATCGATTACGAAGCGGCCGTGCCCCCTGGTTTTGCCAATGCATTCAAGCAAGATTACGATTATGCCGAAATCGTGGCCAAGAATGTGACCAAGGATGATTGGCTGGTGACCACTGAAAACGGAACTGGGAAAAAACAGTTCAAGGTCGATGTGGCCTTCACCGAAACTGGATTTTTTGAAATATTCAACTATCCTTTGATAGATGGCACCAATGGAGCGCCCATATCGGAACCCAACACGGCCTTGATCACTGAACAGCTGGCCAACACAATTTTCGGCGATACCGATCCCATCAACCAGACTTTTGTTTTGGAGAACAGTGAGACCATCCGTGTTACCGGAGTGCTGAAGGACCTGCCCAAAACAACGTTGACCCAATCCCAAATTTTTGTGTCCTTCGAGACATTGAAAAGCTATGATGAATTTACGTCATCCGAAAACTGGGGAGGAATCAACTCTTCACTGCACTGTTATGTGCTCATGCGCCCAAACCAAGATATTGCGCAGATCGAGGAACAACTCAAAGGATATGTCCAAAAATTCAGGCCCGTACACAAAAATGTGCACCGCTATAAATTGCAGCAGCTATCGGACGTCCATTTCGACAAACGCTATGAGGGAGGTATGGATCCCAAAACGCTTTGGATATTTTCCTTTGTGGGCCTTTTTATCCTTATCGTGGCCAGCATCAACTTTATCAACATATCAACCGCACAATCCACCTATCGTTCCAAGGAAGTCGGGGTGCGCAAGGTGCTGGGCAGTTTTAAGGGACAGTTGTTCTGGCAGTTCATGGCCGAAACCTTCATCATTTGCATTTCCGCCTTGGTGTTGGGCGCTGGCCTATGTCTTTTGGCACTGCCTTCCTTCAATGCTGTTTTTGACCTGGAACTTTCTTTCAAGGAACTCTTGAATGTCAAGTTCTTTGTTTTTGTCCTTTCCATTTTGGCATTGGTCACATTCTTGTCCGGAAGTTATCCTGGAGCCATCTTGACGCGCATAGCTCCCGTCTTGGCCCTAAAAAGAAAGATATCCCAAAACGATGCGGGTGGATATCTCACCCGAAAAACATTGGTGGTCACGCAATTTGTCATTTCCATTGTGCTGATCATTGGTACCATAGTGGTAGGAAAACAATTGAAATACGCCATCAATTCCGATCTCGGTTTTGAAAAGGAGAGCATTGTGATGGTAGAAATACCTGATGATATTGAATCCATTAAACTTCAAGGCCTTAAAGATCGGATTACAAAAAATTCTGGTGTGGAAATTGTTACGGCCTGCTTTGCGTCCCCAGGAGCTGGTAACAACTCATGGGGGACCAGTGTAAAGTTCAACAATAACCCTGAATCAGAAGAATTTAATCTTCTGGTAAAGGCAGGTGACAAAAATTATTTGGATGTCTTCAACCTGAAATTGGTGGCTGGCAGGGAATTTTATGAAAAGGATTCTGTGTACGAAGTCATCGTCAATGAAGATTTTGTTCGGAAGGTTGGCCTTTCCAATCCACAAGAAGCCCTGGACAAGTCAATCATCATCAATGGTGATTTGGTCAAGGGAAGGATTGTAGGGGTAGTCGCTGATTTTCATGATGAAGATTTTCATTCCAAAATCAATCCCATTTTTATTGCTCCACATCCAATGCTTTATACAGATTTGGCAATAAAAATCAATTTGGCAAATGCTAAAGGTGCCTTGCAACATATTGAAAGGGAATGGTCTGCCGCCTTTCCCGATTATATTTTTGAGTATGCCTTTTTAGATGACCGTGTCGCGCAGCTTTATGAATCAGAACAACGGTTTTTATCACTGATCGGCGTTTTCTCGGGACTTGCCATTTTCATCGGTTGTTTGGGTATTTATGGTCTTATCCTATTTTTCATAGTTCAAAAGACCAAGGAAATAGGCATCCGGAAAGTTTTGGGGGGCAGCATACAGCATTTGGTGGGCATTGTGGTCCAGGATTTTTTCAAGCTGATCATCATAGCTGGGCTCATCGCCGCACCAGTGGCTTGGTATTTTATGGACAGATGGCTGGAAAACTTTGAGTACCGTACCAATATAAGCTGGTGGATCTTTGTTGTGGCGGTCGCCGTTGTGATGGCCATCACCCTGATTACCATTATCTATCAAGCATTGAAGGCCGCATTGACCAATCCCATAAAAAGTTTGCGGACCGAATGAACTGACATCATCAACATCATCAAAAAACAATCATCATGTTTAAAAACCATTTACGAATCGCTTGGCGCAACATCAAAAAGGACAAGCTTTTTACCACCATTAAAATTGGTGGTTTTGCCGTAGGTATAGCCGCTTGTCTTCTGATTGCCCTTTTTATTGGGAACGAGCTGAGCTACGACACCCATTACCGGAACAAGAACCGGATTTACCGTGTGGTGATGCAGGGCGTTATGGGAGGCGAGCAATTGAAGAGCGTCCATTTTCAACTCCCGTTCGCCGAAACCTTGGAAGCCACCTTTCCGGAAGTGCTGAAGGCAGGCAAAATAAACACCAGCGAGCTTTTTGGTGCCGGAAGAAGACCATTGCGGGCCGCCGGGACCTCCCAGAACAATTTTGAGGAAGGCTTCATCTATGCAGACCAGCAGGTTTTCGATATTTTGGAACTTGAACTGTCCGAGGGCACGCCGGAGAACCTTTTGACCAATCCCGGAAGCGTGGTGATGACAGCCAAAAAGGCCGCCAAATATTTCCCAGAGGGCAATGCTGTGGGGAAAACCGTCTATTTGGACGATAACTCCACCCGACCTTACACGGTGACCGGGGTCATAAAGGAAGACCTTTCAAAGAAAACCCACCTCGATTTCGATTTTCTTCTGGCCATCGAGGACACTAACATGAGCTGGTCCAACAGCAATTACTTCACCTATCTGTTGCTCGATGACAAAGCGGATGTGGCGGCCTTGGAGAAGAAAATGCGTTCCATTCTCGAGCAATATGTCATCCCGGCATATAAGGAAAGAATGAGGGGAGAGGAATTCATGGAAGTTTTAAAAACGTTGGAATACAAACTACAGCCCATTGCGGACATTCACCTAAGATCTGATGCCAAAATGGGTGATGGGCTAAAACATGGCGACATCCGTTTTGTTTGGTTGTTTGCTGCCATTGCCGGGTTTGTACTCTTGTTGGCGGTAATCAATTTCATCAATCTGTCCACTGCAAAATCCGCTAACAGGGCCAAAGAGGTGGGGCTCAAAAAAACTGTTGGTGCCTTTAAAAGCCATTTAGTGGGCCAGTTCCTGACCGAATCTGTCATCTATAGCCTCATTTCCTTTGTTATCGGAGTTTTTCTGGCTTGGCTGTTGCTTCCCACCTTCAATACCATTGCGGCCAAAAGCATCGTCATGCCCTGGTCGGCCTGGTGGTTCTTGCCCACCATTGCACTGGCGGCCTTGTTCGTTGGGATCATGGCCGGTCTTTATCCCGCCTTTTACCTCTCCGCCTTCAAACCGGTGAACGTGCTCAAGGGCACCCTGAGCACCGGGAGCAAAAGCGGCAAACTCCGTAGTGGTCTGGTCGTTGTCCAATTTACCACCTCAGTGGTGTTGATCATCGGCACCTTGATCATCTACAACCAAATGAATTTCATTTTGGACAAGAAATTGGGCTTCAACAAAGATCAAGTACTGGTCATAAAAGGGACCAATCTTCTAAAGGACAACTCGCAGTCCTTCAAAGAAAGGCTTCTTGGGCTGTCCGATGTGAAGGCGGTTTCCATAAGCGATTACCTTCCCATTGAGGGCACCAAGCGGAACGGGAACACTTTCGGGGCAATCTCCAACGGAAGGCAGGAAATTTCAGTGCCCGCACAGATATGGCGTGTGGACCACGATTACATCAACACGCTTGGGTTGCAATTGAAGGAGGGACGCGGCTTTTCGAAGGATTTTGCCAGCGATTCATCCGCTATTGTGATCAATTCCACCATGGCCAAGGAACTGGGTTTTGAGGATCCAATAGGAAAACGCATCAACAACGGGGAGGACTGGACCATCATCGGGGTGGTGGAGGATTTCCATTTCAAGAACCTTAAAGAGGATATTGCCCCTGTTTCCCTGGTCATTGGCGACAGCCCCAGCATGGTGTCCGTCAAACTGAACAGTAGCGAAGCCGCGAACGCCATCCGTGACATACAAGCAATCTGGCAACAATATGTGCCGCAACAGGCCTTTGAATATACCTTTCTGGACCAGGAATTTGCCCACATGCACGACGATGTCCAGCGTATGGGGAAAATATTCAACAGTTTTGCCCTGTTCGCCATTTTTGTGGCCTGTTTGGGACTCTTCGCCCTCTCCGCATTCTTGGTGGAACAACGGAAAAAGGAAATCAGTATCCGTTTGGTTCTTGGAGCTCCCTTCAAAAGCATTTATCAGCTGCTCACCATGGATTTCATGAAATTGATCCTATTGTCGATCATCATCGCCATCCCCATAGGTTGGTATATGATGGGCCGATGGCTGGAGGATTTTGCATACAGGGTCCATATCTCATGGGGAACTTTTCTATTGGCCGGGCTTTTGGCCCTGTTGATCGCATTATTGACAGTAAGTTTTCAATCCATACGTGCCGCATTGACTAACCCCGCCAAAACATTGAGGGCAGAATAAACAGCAACCAAAAAAACGAACCACCATGTTCAAGAACAATCTAAAAATAGCCTGGAGAAGCCTGAAAAAACAGCCATTCCTCACCTTCCTCAATACATTTGGATTAGCTATAGGAATGGCTGGTGGGCTTTTGCTCGGGCTTTACATCCATGATGAGCTGAGCCACGACACCATGTTTGCCGATTCGGAGCGCATCTATCGGCTCAATGCCGATATGAAATTTGGCGGCAAGGAAGAAGCCCTTGCCGAAGTTTCCGCTCCCATGGCCCAAGCTGTGCTGAACGACATCCCTGAAGTGGAACTCACCACTAGGTTCAGGGGCATTGGCAGTACATTTGTCCGCACCCAAGAAGCCCTCAGCAACGTACGCGAAGCCTCGTCGACCTATGCCGATTCCACTTTTTTTAAGATGCTGGGGGTGGAATTGTTGTATGGGGACGAAAGGACCGCCTTGACGGAACCCAATACGTTGGTGATGACGAGGACCGCCGCCGAAAAACACTTCCCGATCGATCAAGCTATTGGAAAGACCCTGGTACTGAACGACAACGAAGTCTTTACGGTAACAGGGGTTATGGAAGATCTTCCCAACAATTCATTTCTCAATGATCGGAGCCTTTTCCTTTCCATGGCAGGATATGAGGATGCCCAACTGGCCGAATGGGGAAGTCACAACTATTATACCCTTATCAAAATGACCCCAGGCGCCAAGGCCGAGGATATCCATGAACAATTGCAGGAAATGGTGGGCAAATATGTCATTCCCTACGCCCAGACATTTTTCCCGGGCATTACGGAGCAGCAGTTCATAGATTCGGGAAATTACATGCGCTACTCCACAATCCCTATGGAGGACATCCATTTGTATTCCAGAAGAAGTCCGGAGTTCAGTGCCGTGAGCGACATCAAGAACGTTTATATCCTTGGGGCCATTGCCCTTATCCTATTGGTTCTGGCAAGTGTCAACTTTATGAACCTTTCCACGGCGCATTCCCTCAAAAGGGCAAAGGAAGTGGGCATCCGAAAAACCTTGGGGTCACAGCGCAAAAGCCTTATCGGGCAATTCTTGACGGAATCGGCATTGATTGCTTTGGGGTCCCTCGTGGTCGCGGTGATCATTGCATCGGCCGTTCTCCCCTTATATAATGACTTGAGCGGGAAGGACCTGTCCCTGCCCATATCCAATCCCCTGTTTTGGTCAATCCTTTTATTGGCTGCTTTGGCATTGGGGTTCCTGTCCGGAAGCTATCCCGCACTTTTTATGTCCCGTTTTGTGGCCGCCAAGGTGCTCAAGGGACAGGGAGACCAATCTGTGGGCGGGGGCCGCGTGCGGAATGTCCTCGTTATCCTGCAGTTTTCCATTTCGGTGTTTTTGATCATGGGAACCCTCACGGTCTTTCAACAATTGCGATTTATTCAAGGTAAAGATTTGGGATATGCCAAAAACCAAGTGCTGATTGTTCAAGGAGTCAATGCCCTTGAAGGTAAAAGACAGGCTTTCAAAGATGCCGTCTCCCAGCTCAGCCAAGTCAACACGGCCACTTTGAGCAGTTTTTTGCCCACTCCTTCGGCTAGGAGCAGTGGCACTTTTTTGCGCGCAGAGGACCAAAGCATGGAAAAAGCCCTGAACATGCAGCAATGGCGAGTGGACGAGGATTACCTCTCCACCATTGGGTTGGACATGGTTGCCGGAAGAAATTTTGATATTGAACATTTTGCCACCGATTCCTCTGCCATCTTGCTCAATGAAAAGGCCGTTGCGGTTTTGGGAAAATCCATTGAAGAAGTGATAGGTTCACAGTTTGTCGATGATTTTGACAATGGCTCCATCGGTACTGTCATAGGTGTCGTGAAGGATTTCCATTTCGAGAGCCTCAGGGACGAAGTAAGTGCCCTGGGCCTGTTCTACGGCTCGGACTTTGCCGGCAATTTGGCCATAAAGCTCCATGGTGGGGATGTTTCCCGAACCCTTTCGGAAATAGAGGGGATTTGGAACGATATGGCACCTGCGCAGCCTTTTGAGCATTATTTTATGGACGATTCCTTCAACACCAGTTATGATGCGGAGCAACGTTTGGGCCAGATCTTCATGATCTTTACGGTACTTTCCATCATCATTGCCTGTTTGGGCCTTCTTGGTCTGGCGGCCTTCAATGCACAAAAGAGGGTGAAGGAAATCGGCGTGCGGAAAGTATTGGGTGCAGGTGTGGGTCAAATCGTTTACCGACTTTCCATGGATTTCCTAAGGCTTGTTGGGCTGTCGGTCATCATCGCCCTGCCCTTGGGCTGGTATGCCATGGACCGCTGGCTACAGGATTTCTCGTACCGTATCGACATCCCTTGGTGGATCTTTGCGCTATCTGCCCTCATGGCCGTGGGCGTTGCTCTCTTGACGGTCAGTTATCAAAGTATAAAAGCCGCCGTGGCCAATCCTGTAAAAAGTCTGAGAACCGAATAACCCATCAATCAAAAACGAAAAATCATGTTCAAGAACTATCTAAAAATTGCGTGGAGGAACCTTACCAAGAACAAGGCCTATACCGTTATCAATGTGGGGGGGCTTGCGCTGGGCATGGCCGTGACCCTCATCATAGGCTTGTGGGTGAGGGACGAACTCAGCCATAACAACTACTTTTCCCACAAGGACAAAATCGCGCAAATTTTTCAGTCACAGACCTTTAATGGGCAGACCGGGACCGGGCCGGCCATTCCCCGGCCATTGGAAAAAGCTTTTAGGGATGGCTATATGGACAATTTTGAGCATTTGGTGATGTCCTCTTGGAACAATTCCCAATACTTGAAATATAAGGAAACCAGCATATCTCGGGATGGCAACTTTATGCAGCGCGAAGCACCTGAAATGCTGGACCTCAACATCCTCAAAGGCGAAAAGGACGGTGTGAGGGAAATCAACTCCATCATGCTGAACGAATCGACAGCCAATGCCCTTTTTGGGAGCGAAGACCCCATTGGTAAGGTTATAGAAGTCAATAGCCAATATGATATGATGGTAACCGGCGTGTATGAGGACATTCCTTTCAACAATTCTTTTAGCGATGCTCAATTCATCATGCCTTGGGACAAATATGTCTCGGTGAATGAATGGATAAAAAATGCCGAGGACCAATGGGGGAACAACTCTTTCCAAATGTTCGTGCAGATTGCCGACAACACTACCATGGAACGGGTAACTTCCACCATAAAAGATGTAAAGAAGACCCTCAACAAAAATACGGAGGAATTCAACCCGCAATTGTTTCTCTTCCCTATGAAGGATTGGTATCTGCGTGGCAATTTTGAAAACGGGAAACAGGTTGGCGGACGCATCAAATATGTTTGGCTTTTTGCCATCATCGGTGCTTTTGTACTGCTATTGGCCTGCATCAACTTTATGAACCTTAGCACGGCCCGGTCCGAGAAAAGGGCCAAGGAAGTGGGCATCCGAAAATCCATTGGCTCCCAGCGTCGTCAACTGATCAACCAATTTTTGGGCGAATCCTTTTTGGTGGTGCTTTTCGCTTTTGGCATTGCCGTGCTCATTGTTGTCCTATCCTTGAACGGGTTCAACGACCTTGCCAAGAAAGAAATGTCATTCCCATGGGCTTCCATTGGGTTTTGGGTGGTGTCGTTGGTCTTCATTCTGTTCACCGCTTTGCTGGCGGGCAGTTATCCCGCCCTTTATCTGTCGTCCTTTAGGCCCGTGGATGTGCTGAAAGGCACCTTCAAGGCCGGGAAGCATTCCGGATTGCCCAGAAAGATCCTAGTGGTCGTCCAATTTACGGTATCGGTGGCCTTTATCATCGGCACCGTGATCGTGATGCAACAGATCAACTACGCCAAGAACAGGCCCATTGGGTATGATAAAGAAGGTCTGATCCAGATTCCGACCATGAGTCAAGATTTCACGGGCAAGTTTGAATTGATGCGGGATGAGTTCATCGCTTCTGGTGCGGTCATGGAGATGTCTACCTCCAGCGCCCCGACCACCAATATTTGGTCCAACCGGAGCGGGTTTGTCTGGGAAGGCAAACCGGAGGGTTTTCAGGAAGATCTTGCTTGGACCGAGGTTTCCCCTGAATATGCCAAAAGCCTTAACTTGAAGATTGTTCAGGGAAGGGATTTTTCCAGGGAGTTCCCATCGGATTCCAATGCAGTGCTCATCAATGAGACCGCGGTCAAATACATGGGGCTGAAAAACCCAGTGGGCCAATTCATCAAAGATGATGATGAAGAGGACCCCGCAACGCCCATGAAGATCATTGGCGTGGTGGAGGACATGATTGCCCAATCGCCCTATGAACCTGTAAAACAGGGTATGTACGTTTTCGATAAGTATGGCAATGGTTCCTATTACAACATGAGGTTGAACCCCAACCAAAGTGCCAGTCAGAACATTGCCGTCATTGAGCGAGTATTCAAGGAACATTTTCCCAACATTCCTTTCCAATATGATTTTGTGGACGAGGAATATGGGGAAAAATTTGCTTCTGAGGTGCGTATTGGCACCCTCTCCGGCATCTTTACGGCCCTTGCCATTTTGATCAGTTGCTTGGGGCTTTTCGGTCTTACTTCCTTTGTGGCGGAACAGCGTACCAAGGAAATTGGGGTCCGCAAGGTTTTGGGCGCCTCCATTTTCAATGTCTGGAACATGCTTTCCAAAGACTTTTTAAAACTGGTCATCATCTCCTGTTTCATTGCCGTCCCCATTGCCTATTATGTTATGAACGGATGGTTGCAGGAGTATCCCTACCGTGTCATCTTGAAGTGGTGGATCTTTGGTCTTGCCATGCTAGGGGCCATGCTGGTCACGGTCATTACCGTGAGCTTTCAGGCCATAAAAGCTGCAAGGTCCAACCCCGTAAAAAGTTTGCGTACAGAGTAAAAAAGAAAACATATGTTCAAGAACCACCTAAAACTCGCCTGGAGAAGCATCCTCAAGAACAAACTCTTCTCGACCATCAATGTGATCGGGCTTTCCATTGGACTTTGCGCCGCCATGGTCATTGGGGCCATTGTGTACTATGATTTTTCATTTGATCGGTTCCATCCCGACAGTGATCGGATCTATAGGATCACCACGGTGTTCAAATCCAACGATGCGGAGTTTTCCAACCGTGGGGTGTCCGTTCCTTTGATGCGCACCTTTCAAGAGGGCGTGCCCGGGGTGGAGCTGACGGCTCCTTTCTTCAACACCTCTTTTTTCAAGGTTGAGAACAGGGAGGCTGACCTGAGTTTTAGGAACGCTGAAAACGCCATACTTGCCGATGATGCCTATTTTAAGTTGTTCCAATACAAGTGGCTGGCAGGGGAAAGCAAATCCGCCCTGTCGGAACCGGGCCAAGTGGTCCTTTCCCGAGAAAAGGCCGAAAGATACTTTCCGCATACCCAAATGGCAAACGTTGTGGGGCGTACCCTGATCTACAATGATTCCATTCCCGTGAAGGTCACCGGAGTGGTCGCCGACTTCGAAAAGAAAAGCGATTTGAGGTTTACCGAGTTCATGTCCCTTGCCTCTGCCAAGATGTTCGATGGAAAAGATGTGGCTTCCAACGATGCCTGGAACAGTACAAGCTCTGGAGATCAGCTTTTTATTAGAATAAAGGATGTGTCCAGCGTCCCTGCCATCCAATCCAGACTGGATGCTTTGGCATTGGAACACAAAAGCACGGAGCCTTGGGCCATCAACGACGAGCGGTTGTTCGTTCTCCAGCCCTTGGCCGATATCCACTTTGGCGGAAAACATGGCGACTATCCATTCAACAATTCAGACCATGTCGCAAGCATGACCGTTTTGAAGAGCCTTGCCTTTGTGGCCCTCTTCCTACTGTTGTTGGGTTGTGCCAACTTCATCAATCTGACCTCTGCCCAAGCTTTGACAAGGGCCAAGGAAATCGGCATCCGCAAAACGTTGGGAAGTTCAAAGAAACAGGTGGTGCGACAGTTCTTGGTGGAGACTTTCATCATGACGTTGCTCGCCGCAGTACTGTCCTTAGTGTTGGCACCTGTACTCTTGCGCCAGTTCACGGACTTTTTGCCCGGGGACATCGATCTTTCGGTGCTTTACAGTGCCAAAGGTGCAGTCGGCATATTGGTATTGGTCATTGTGGTCAGTCTTCTTTCCGGGTTTTATCCTGCTTTTGTGCTGTCCAAGTTCAGGCCAGTTCTGGTCTTGAAAGGTCAGTTCAGCAAGGGGGACAAAGGTGTTCGACTTAGAAAAACATTGACCGTTTTCCAATTTGTCGTGGCACAGGTCTTTGTCATCGCCACCGTATTGGTCGGCAAACAGATCTACTATGTAATGAACAAGGACATGGGCATCAAAACCGATGCGGTGGCCTACGTGTACCTGCCTTGGAGCAATAATTCCGATGTGAAAAAAGAACGCTTGTTCCATCAAATTAAAGACATCAAGGGTGTTTCCAATGTAAGCTGGGGCAACAACCCGCCTACTTCCAATAACACTTCCTCTTCGATACTTACCTATTACAAGGATGGGGCGGAAATGCACCAAGAAACTGAATTCTTGTGGGGTGACCTTTCCTATTTAAAAACATACCAAATTCCCCTATTGGCCGGAAGGGAGCGATTAAATGACAGTATCCGGGAATATGTGGTGAACGAAACCTTTGCCAAGGCCTTGGGGTTCCAAAATGCTCCTGATGTAGTTGGGGCCACTGTTAAATTGGACACCATGAGCATTTCCATTGTGGGCTTGATGAAGGATTTTAACCAACGCTCCCTACGGTCCACTATCAACCCCATGGCGCTTACGGGTGATTGGGGCAATGGCGGATACTCGAATTTCCGAAGCATCCATTTTGACTTGGGCAAGGATACGGGACAGTGGGCAACATCCATCGCGGAGATTGAAAGGGCATGGGCCTCCGTGTTTCCCGACGAAGAGGTGGAGGTCGAGTTCATGGATGAGACCGTGGAAGGTTTTTACAGAAGGGAACGCAGCACCATGCAATTGTTAAAATGGGCCACGGGCCTCGCCATTATGATCAGTTGTCTCGGACTTTTGGGATTGGCTGTCTATACCACGGAACGAAGGGTAAAGGAAATCGGGGTACGCAAGGTCCTGGGTGCCAATTTGGCCCAACTGAACCTTTTGCTGTGCAAGGAATTCTTACTGTTGGTCGGTATCGCCTTCATTATTTCCGTGCCCATTTCGTGGTACCTCATCCATGAATGGATGCAGAGTTTTGCCTACAAGACTTCCATGAGTTGGTGGGTCTTCCTTTCCAGTGGACTGGGAATGGTGATAGTGGCCTTGGCCGTCATCGGGTCAAGGACCTATAGGGCGGCCAACATCAATCCTGTGGAAAGCTTGAGAACGGAATGACCACAGCCCATCAACCAAAAAATAAGAAATCATGTTGAAGAACTATTTTAAGATCGCTTGGCGAAACCTTATCAAGAACAAGGTGTATTCCTTCATCAACATTTCCGGGCTCAGCTTGGGGCTGGCCTGTGCGATGCTGATCATTCTATATGTAAAGGATGAGGTGAGTTATGACAGGTTCCATGAAGGCGGTGAGCATATTTACCGCATCGTAAGCCAAAACTATAACGAAAGTGGTGTCCCGGAAAACAAAAACTCCAGTACCGGCTTTCTGCAAGGGCCAAGGTTTACTGAGAACATTCCGGACATCAAGGAATATGTGAGGATACAAAATGCCAGAAGGGATGTAAAGATTGGGGCGGAGGTCGTTTCCCGAGATTTGTTCTATGCCGATTCCAACTTCTTTTCCATGTTCACTTTCCCGGTACTCTCAGGAAATCCCAAGACCTGCTTGTCCGAACCCTTTTCCGTGGTCATTTCGGAAGAGCTTGCGCTCAAGCAGTTTGGCACCACCAATGCGGTGGGCAAGACCATGATGTTCCGCGACAATGAGGATTTTGTTCCCTATACCGTGACGGCCGTATCCCAGAAAAGTCCACAAAACTCTTCCATAAAATTTGACATGCTCCTGCCATTGCATGTTACTGAAAAGGACCTTGCCAACAATTTCAACTGGTTCAATTCTTTCTTGAACACCTTCGTTTCCTTGAGGCCCGGGGCCAATGTGAGCTTGGTCAATGACAAAATGCAGGAGTTATATTTGGCGCAAACTTCCGAAACGGCAAAAATCATCAAAGAGCAGTATGGGAACAATAGATTACCCCCAAAACACTTCCTACAGCCTTTTACGGACATGCACCTCAACAAGGAACTCCCTGCCCAAAATGGTTTGACGGATGCCAGCAATCCCACTTTTTCCTATGTTTTATCGGGCATTGCCTTGTTCATTTTGTTGATTGCCTGCATCAATTTTGTGAACCTCACTGTGGCCCGTTCCGTAAGACGATCACAAGAAATCGGTATCCGAAAAGTGGTAGGGGGCAAAAGAAAACAACTGATTCTTCAGTTCTTGGGAGAATCCTTCTTGCTGTGCTTTTTTGCCTTTGCAATGGCCGTTCTTTTGGTACAACTGGCCCTGCCCATTTTTAATGGGTTGGCCAACAAACAATTGGCCCTCTCCTTTTTGTTCGATGCCAAATTGGTGTTGGGGTATGTAACATTGTTCGTTATCACGGGTTTATTGGCCGGGTTCTACCCTGCCCTCGTTCTATCCAGATATAGCCCTGTGGATACCTTGTACAGCCGTTTTATCCTCTCTGGGAAAAATTACCTTCAGAAATCCTTGGTGGTGCTTCAGTTTACCTTGGCCTCCTTGTTGATCATATGCACTTTTGTCATTTACGAACAGTTCAACTTTTTGACCACCCAGGAATTGGGTTATGATGATACTGATCTCGTGTTGTTACAAAAAAACAACTTGACCCCGGATGAATTTGACACCTTCAAAACCCGTCTTGCTTCCCATGGAAACATATTGAATGTTGCAGGTAAAAATGCCGGTTATTGGTTCACGGTTGCCAAAGTGGGAGCGGACAAGCAGATAGATTTTGCCAATGAAACGGTAAACCAGTCCTACATCCCCACTTTGGGCATACAATTAAAGGAAGGCAGGAACTTTTCCGAGGACCATCCTTCGGATGCCACACAATCCGTTTTGGTGAACGAGGCCTTTGTGAAGGAAGCTGGGTGGAACGACCCCATCGGCCAAACAGTGGATTTCTGGTACAATGATGAAAAATACACCGTGATCGGTGTGGTAAAGGATTATCATTACGAATCCCTTGGTCAGACCATCCGCCCACAGCTCTTTACCATGAAACCATCCTATGATCTGGGGATGCTTTACGTGAAAATAGCCCCGGGAAGCGCCACATCATCCATAGCGAACATTGAAAAAGTATTCAGGGACATGTTCCCCTTTGACCCATACAGTTACCAATTTCTGGAAGACCAGAACTATCAAAGCTATGAGGCCGAGGCCAAGTGGAAGCAGATCATGCTCTTCAGTGCCATTCTCACGATTTTTATTTCCTGCATTGGCCTGTTCGGTCTATCCGTGCTCTCCGCCGAGAAACGGACCCGGGAAATCGGGATCCGAAAAGTTTTGGGTGCTTCCATAAACAATGTGGTCGCCATCCTTTCCAAGGATTTTATAAAATTGGTGTTGGTCGCCCTGTTGATATCCATCCCTGTCGCATGGGCCATAGCCAATAAATGGCTGGAATACTACCCGTATCGGATTCAATTGGGCTGGCAGGTGTTTGCCATTGCCTCCCTATTGGTCATTTTGATAGCGTTGTCCACCATCAGCTTTCAGTCCATTAGGGCCGCAATGGCCAATCCATCGGACTCTTTAAAGACACAATAAATTGTTCTTAGGAACCTTTAAACCAAAAAACGGAAATCATGTTGAAGAACTATTTTAAGATCGCTTGGCGAAACCTTATCAAGAACAGGGTCTTTTCCCTTGCCAATATTGTAGGTCTCAGCTGCGCCTTTGCCGTGGCCATTCTCTTGACCATGACCGCCCTTTTTGAACTTTCCTTCGACCAATTCCATGAAAACAAGGATTCTGCGTATCAGCTTTACCTTTCCAACCAAACCCCAAGAGGTTCGGAAATCAGTACTTCCAATCCAGTGCCCTTGGCCCCTGCTCTAAAAGAGGAGGTATCTGGTATCAAGCATATTGCACGGGCGGTGAGCGAGGATGTGTTGGTGACCTACAATGCCAAGGAGTTGAGCTTGGATGCGGAATATGTAGATCCAGCGTATTTTGACATCTTTACCTATCCGACCCTTTTTGGAAACACCGAGAACCCATTGCCGGAAAAGAACACCGTCGCAATTTCGGAGGAAACGGCACAAAAAATATTTGGAACCACCGACAATGTGGTCGGCAAGACCATTTCCCTTAAAATGGGAAGGGAAGAACAGCCTTTCACCATTGCCTCGATACTGGCCGAGACCCCAAAGAACAGCAGTGTTGACTTTGAAATTGTGGTGCCGTTCGAGAGCCATCCCGATTACCTGTCCAACAAAGACGTGTGGGACTCCCAGTTCCATCCGATATACCTCCAACTGGAAAAAGGCGTCTCTGTGGCTCAGTTTGAAGAAAACACCATTCCCTTTACCGCCCTCCACTACAAGGGAAGTATAGAAAGTGAGATGCGTGATGGTGCAGTTCCGGATGCCGATGGGAGGTACAAGCAGTTCCATTTGATGCCCATTGCCGATAGACATTTTGCCTCTTACACGTCTGGTGTCGCCAAAGTGGACCGTGTTTTCCCTTATATGATCTTGGGAATCGCCTTCGTGATCATTTTCATTGTAAGTGCCAATTTCATCAACATGAGCATTGCGCTCAGTGAAAAACGATTGAAGGAGATTGGGATGCGAAAGACCTTGGGCGCGATTAAAAAACAACTGTTCTTCCAGTTCTGGATGGAAAGTCTCGTAGTCTTTGCCGCATCCGTGCTATTGGGTTTGGTGGCGAGCAACCTGCTCTTGAATCCGTTCAAGACCCTTTTTAGAACCAAGGCCTCATTTTCAGATGTTACCCAACCCAGTGTCATCATTCTTTTTGTACTTGCCCTCTTTATCATCACGCTGATTGCGGGAGGCTATCCTGCCCTATTGATGAGCAAATTGGGCACATTAAAGGCCCTTAAGGGAAAATTGGAGGTGGGAAGGAACCGTCTGCGCAACAGCCTCATCGTTCTTCAATTTGTCATTGCCATCATCCTCATCAGCGGAACCTTGGTGCTGCATGGGCAGATAGAATTCATGCGCAATAAGGATCTGGGCTATAACAAAGAACAGGTGGTCTCCATTCCCTTGAACGGAAAAAAGAACAGCTACAGTGTGGTGAACCTCCTTCGTGACGAGCTTAAGGGCAATCCGGACATCTTGGGCGTTTCGGGTGCCGATAACAATCTAGGCCGTGGACGAGACGGGAGCCAATCCAGTAGCATGATGGGCTTTGACTATAAAGGAAGGGGCGTCATCACCAATGCCCTGACCGTGGACTATGACTATGCAAAGACTTTGGACCTTCAGTTGGTTGCCGGGCGGGCGTTCGATAGGGATTTTGCCACGGACAGCCTCAGTTTGGTCATCAACGAAACCATGGCAAAACAACTTGGGGACGAGGATCCACTCTCCATCCGCATTCCCATGGACGATGGCGCGGTGACCTATTCGGTGATCGGTGTCATCAAGGATTATCATTTTCAAGAAATAAGCAGGCAGATAGAACCCCTGACCCTGTTCATGAACAAAGATTGGGACCTGTACTATGCCTATGTGAAAGTGGCCCCTAAAAATGTTGCAAAATCCTTTGATGCCATAAAGACCGCTTGGGGGAAAATAGAGCCCCAGGCCGAATTTTTAGGGTCTTTCCTTGATGAGAACGTGGACCGTACCTTCAGGCGTGAAAAAACCATGGCAACCATTGTCTCCAGTGGAAGTGTCCTGGGCATTTTATTGAGTTGCATCGGTCTCTTTGCCATTTCCATGTTGGTGGTGGCACAGCGTACCAAGGAAATTGGGGTACGCAAAGTAGTGGGGGCCAGTGTTTCCTCCGTGGCCCTGTTGCTCACCAAAGATTTTTTAAAGTTGGTGGGCATTGCCTTTGTGATTGCCACCCCTATTGCCTGGTACTTTTTGAATGAATGGTTGCAGAACTATGCTTTCCATGTTACATTGAGCCCATTGTTCTTTATGGGGGCTGGGTTTTTGGCAACCCTCATTGCGTTCATCACGGTGGGTACCCGAACCGTAAAGGCCGCATCGGCCAATCCTGTAACAAGTTTACGAACCGAATAGGTCAAACTGAATTAAGGATATATACCAACAAATCAAAAAAAGAAAATCATGCTTAAGAACTATCTGAAAATTGCCGTAAGGTATCTTCTTAAGAACAAACTGTATTCTATCATCAACATCTTTGGTCTGGCCGTGGGTATAGCTTCATTTGTTCTTATAATGCTCTATGTGAACCATGAAAAGAGCTATGATACATTTGAAGGTTCTGAAAATGTGTACAGGACCTACATGGATTACCTTGAAGGTGATACTTATGTGCCCGGTGATGCAATGACGTACAATTCCTCGGGACCAGCCTTAAAGGAAATGTTTCCCGAAGTAGTGGACTATGTACGATTTTACTATTTTGAAAAATTAACTTTTAAAGTAGGGGAAAAGATTTTGGAGCAGCCTTTTGGCTCTCTGGCAGACCCTTCCTATTTTGAGATATTTGATTATCCGTTGCTAAAAGGGGATTCAAAAAAAGTTTTGGCAGAGCCCAATTCCATAGTGCTTTCAAAATCATTTGCCCAAAAACTTTTTGGGAATGAAAACCCCTTGAGAAAAACAGTTTCCGTCTTTGAGGATGGCAAAGAGACACAGCTTACGGTGACAGGTGTCATGGAAGATGTCCCCGAGACCGCCCATTATAGAAATTCGTTCCTTATTTCCTTTGAGACAGAAAAAACGTTGACAGATTTTGGCCCCACGGCCCATGAGCTGAATTGGAACATGAACAACTATTATACCTATCTGAAGTTGGCCCCAAATACCAATATTGATGTGCTACGTCAGAAAATAATTGACAGTGATATTGAAAAAAATGAAACTGAAAGACACAATATAGAACCGATCGAAGACATTCATTTGTATTCCGATAAGCCTTATGAGGTCACTGCCAACGGTAGCATTCTTAGAATAAAGTTCTTAACGGCCATAGCCTTTATAATCCTTGTTCTTTCTTGGTTGAACTATGTCAATCTTTCGACGACAAAGTCTATGGAAAGGGCAAAGGAAGCGGGTATTCGAAAAGTTGCGGGTGCAAAAAGGTCGCAGCTCATCGTCCAATCCTTAATGGAATCCATACTGCTCAACTTTTTCGCCATGACCATTGCCATATCATTGGTTTTTGGTTCACTGCCCCTATATAACAGCATTACCGGAAATGAGCTCGACCTTGATTGGGAAGCTCTCCTGAAATTTGCCCCCTATTTTATTTTTATTTTGGGCGGCATAATCCTGGCAGGGCTTTACCCTGCCTTCTTGCTCAGTAGATATTCGCCGGCCAAAGCGTTGAAAGGGAAGGTTAAGGCCTCCACAGAGGGCATTGGGTTGCGGAAAGGACTTATCGTCACACAGTTTTTTGCTACCATTGTCCTATTGACAGGAACATTCATTATCACCAAACAGATCAATTTTTTGGACAATCAACCCATTGGTGCCGATGTTGGCCAAGTCATGGCTCTGCACGGGACAGTGGTTTCCAGCAAGTCGGATTCTTTGGTCAACAATGACTTTAGGGTGTTGAAAGAGCAATTGGAAGGTTTTCCGTTTATTGAGAAGACGGCCATTGCCCAGACTTATCCCGGGGATAGTTTTGATAATCTGTCCTCAAGTCGTGGAATTGGGTTGCCCGACGGGAGAAGTGATAAGACCAATGTTTTTTATACCTATCATGCCCAACCGGATTACTTTGACTTGATGGACATTGAATTTTTGGCGGGGGGGACCTTTGTCCGGAATTCTGGTTTCGAGGGAAATCAGATTGTAGTAAACGAGACCTTTTTAAAAACCATGGGGATTTCATCTCCAGAGGAACTACTGAATAAAACGGTGAGTTTCTGGGGGAACAATGAATGGAAAGTTGTGGGGATTATCAAGGACTATTATCACTTCGGGTTGAAAAGCCCGATATTGCCAATGATCATCAGATATCAGGACAACATGAGCAACCTATTGATAAAACTTGATAAATCTGCCATGTCTATTGCCGGACTGGAATCTGCGTTGGACCAAGTTGAAAACAAATGGCGTGAAGTTTTTCCGAAAAGCACATTCGACTATACCTTCTTGGACGAAAAGTTTGAGGCCCAATATGAGCAGGACAAGGCGTTTGGAAAAGCCTTTCAGATTTTCACCATACTTTCCATTCTCATAGCATCATTGGGTCTTTTTGGTCTAACGGCCTATACCGTTGTCCTGAGAAAAAAGGAAATAGGCATAAGAAAGGTGAATGGTGCCACAATAACACAAGTACTGACCTTATTGAACAAGGATTTTGCGAAATTGTTGGGGTTGGCCTTCCTTATTGCCATACCATGCTCATTATATGTGATGAACCAATGGTTGGAAGGATTCACCTATAGAACAAATTTCAGTTGGTGGATTTTCGCCTTAGCGGGAACAACTGCACTTCTGATCACTTTTCTGACCGTAAGCTGGCAAAGCTTTAAAGCTGCTATCGCCAATCCTGTGGAATCATTAAAAGATGAATAAATACAACATACTATGCTTTTACAACTCAACAACTTGTTCAAATGGGTCAACTCCGGTGGCCAACGTATTTTTTTATTGAAGGACATCAACCTCGAGGTAGAGGAAGGGGAATTCATCTCCATCATGGGCCCTTCGGGTTCCGGAAAATCCACTTTGCTCAACGTCATCGGGATGCTGGATGGCTTTGATGAGGGCGAATACCACTTTTTGGACGAGTCTGTCCATACACTCAAAGAAAAGCACAGGGCCAACCTGTACAAGGAATACATTGGATTTGTGTTCCAGTCCTATCACCTGTTGGATGAGCTTACGGTGAAGGAAAACCTTGAAATGCCCCTCATCTACAAAAATTTCAAGGGTTCGGAACGAAAGGCCATGGTAGCCGATATGTTGGACCGTTTCAGCATCGTGGGCAAAAAAGATCTTTTCCCCTCACAATTGAGTGGTGGTCAACAACAATTGGTGGGGATTGCACGGGCACTCATTTCCAATCCAAAATTGATCTTGGCCGACGAACCGACCGGCAACCTCAACTCCAAACAAGGAGAGGAGATTATGGACATCTTCAAGCAACTGAACGATGACGGGGTGACCATCATCCAAGTAACGCACTCGGAGAAAAATGCGGAATATGGCAGTAGGGTCATCAATCTTTTGGATGGAAGGATGATTTGATTAAAAAAGTTCAAGCCCAAGTATCAAGTTCAAGGAATTTCTCTTGCTTTTGAACTTGATACTTGTACTTGCTACTTTAGTCTGCTAGTTCGGCCAATTCCTTGCCCACCAAACTGCCCAGGGCCACACCCATTCCGCCGAGACGCACCCCGCAGAAAACCGAATTGGAAACTTGTGTGACCATCGGGGTCTTTTGCGCGCCCACGCCCATGATACCGCTCCATCTGCGGTCTATTTTTACCGGCTGATGGGGCAAAATGATGTTGTGGAGCAATTCCTCCAGTTTGGCCTGTATGGTCTGGGTCTGTCCAAATTCCATGGTTTCTTCCGTTTTGAAATCGAGGTTGCGGCCCCCACCAAAAAGAATCCGATCATCAATGTTCCTAAAGTAGTAGTACCCCTCCTCAAAATGGAACGTACCCTTGATCTTTAGATCTTTGATGGGTTCCGTGATCAAAACTTGGGCACGTGCCGGCCTTACGGTTTCGGTCTTCAACAATTTGGAAGCAAAACCATTGGTGGCCACAAAAACCTTTCTGGTCGTGAACTGAAAATCGGGGGTTACAAGAGTGGCTCCATTGCCCTGTTCCAACAACTCCTCCACTTGTATCCCATTTAAAATGGGAACCCCTTTGGACAAACACTTTTGGATGAGCGCATGCATCATCTTGCCCGTATCCAATTGTCCCTCAAATTGATGGGTGATATATTTTTCGCGAATATGCCCAAATCCAAAGATATTCCCAGTGACCACAAACGGGTTTTTCCCAAAAACGGGTTGGAGCAGTCGGTTCAAATGCTCCATTTGTTCCAAACAGTTTTCGTAGAGTTCAGGATTGTTTTCCGCAAAAAGTTCATGCCCTCCCCTTTGCTCGAAACCGATGGTCTTATCTCCCAAAAGTTGCCGAAGGTTATGAATGCCCTCCCAGCGTTTCTGTACGAGGTTCACCACCTCTTCCTTGGAATGTGACCTCAGGTCGGACAATACTTCGGAAATGCTCCCGAAACAGGCAAACCCTGCATTTTTGGTACTTGCCCCTTGGGGCAAACTGCCCTTTTCCAACACCAAAATCTTGCTCTTGGGATACCTTTCCTTAAGCTGAATGGCACAGCTCAGGCCGACAATGCCACTACCAATGATGGTGAAATCCACATTGGAGAACCATGATTTATATTCCCAATAGCTGAGTTGCATAAAATAAAAACCCCGATCAGATCGGGGCTTGTATTATTAATGATTGTCTTGATATTTTGGATCCATCTTGAACCCTTCCATGAATTTGGTGGTGTAATTACCCGCCAAATAATCCGGATGGTCCATCAACTGGCGATGGAACGGAATCGTGGTCTTTATCCCTTCTATCACAAACTCGTCCAGGGCCCTGCGCATCTTGTTGATGGCCTCTTCCCTTGTTTGGGCCGTGGTAATCAACTTGGCGATCATGGAATCGTAGTTGGGCGGAATCATATAACCGCTATACACGTGGGTGTCCAAACGTACCCCATGCCCACCTGGAGTGTGTAGGGTCGTGATTTTTCCCGGGGATGGCCTAAAGTCGTTATAGGGGTCCTCCGCATTGATCCTACACTCGATGGAATGCAATTTTGGATAGTAGTTTTTTCCTGAAATCGGCACACCTCCCGCTACCAAAATCTGCTCTCGGATCAAATCATAGTCCACAACTTGCTCTGTGATCGGGTGCTCCACTTGGATACGGGTGTTCATCTCCATAAAGTAGAAGTTCCGGTGTTTGTCCACCAAGAACTCAATGGTTCCCGCACCTTCATATTTGATGTATTCCGCAGCCTTTACCGCTGCTTTTCCCATTTCTTCCCTTAGGGAATCGGTCATAAAGGGCGAAGGGGTCTCCTCGGTCAATTTTTGGTGCCTACGCTGCACGGAACAGTCCCTTTCGGACAAGTGACATGCTTTTCCGTACTGGTCTCCCACCACTTGTATCTCGATGTGTCTGGGCTCTTCGATGAGTTTTTCCATGTACATGCCCCCGTTGCCAAAGGCAGCAGTGGCTTCTTTCACGGCACTCTCAAAGTTTTTCTCTATTTCTTCTTCGGACCAAATGGCGCGCATTCCTTTTCCCCCACCACCTGCAGTGGCCTTGATCATTACAGGGTAACCCATTTTTTTGGCCTCCTTCTTGGCATGGTCCACATCTTTCAACAGGCCTTGGGAACCTGGAACGGTAGGTACACCGGCTTTCTTCATGGTTTCCTTGGCCGTGGCCTTGTCGCCCATTTTGTCTATCTGCTCCCCTGATGCCCCAATGAACTTGATATCGTGCTCGGCACAGATCTTGGAAAACTTGGAGTTTTCGGAAAGGAAGCCATATCCGGGGTGGATGGCATCTGCATTGGTGATTTCCGCTGCAGCTATAATGTTGGGGATCTTCAAATAGGACTCGCTACTTGGCGCGGGACCGATGCATACGGCCTCATCCGCAAAGCGCACGTGGAGGCTCTCCTCATCGGCCTTGGAATATACCGCCACGGTCTTGATCCCCATTTCCTTGCAGGTACGAATGATCCGCAGTGCTATTTCCCCCCTGTTTGCAATCAATATTTTCTTGAACATAGAATACAATTTTAAATTCTGGATTCTAAATTTTAAATGGTTTTAAATAACTAACAATTAGTCAATTAAAATTTAGCATTTAAAACTATCTATGATGGGTCCACTAGGAACAATGGTTGATCGAACTCCACTGGGGAAGAATCATCTACCAATATTTTGACAATCTTACCGGAAACCTCGGATTCGATATCGTTGAAAAGTTTCATGGCCTCGATCACACAAAGCACGTCTCCCTTTTTAATGGATGTACCTACCTCAACAAAAGCAGGTTTGTCCGGGGAAGGTTTTCTGTAGAAGGTCCCAATGATGGGGGATTTTATGGTAATGTATTTTGAATCTTCCGTCTTGGGTGTGGCTTCCGAAGCGGGGGCTGCGGGAGCGCTTGCTGCAGGAGCTGTGGCCACTGGGGCTGCTGCCGGGGCCTGGGCCATTGGAATTTGCTGTACAATGGTGGTTTCGGGATGATTTGAGTCTCCTCCGGTGCGAATGGTGATCTTAAAATCCTCCATTTCCAACTTTACCTCACTGGCACCCGATTTGGCCACAAACTTGATTAAATTCTGAATTTCCTTAATGTCCATCGAATATGAATTTGTTAGTTGCGTGATTTATGAATTATAGGCCCATTTCAAATAAATGGATCCCCAAGTGAACCCTCCCCCGAAAGCAGCAAAAATAAGGTTGTCCCCTTTTTTCAATTGCTTTTCGTAGTCATACAACAACAAGGGCAGTGTGGCCGATGTCGTGTTTCCATATCGGTCAATGTTGATCATGACCTTACCGGGCTCCACACCCATCCTATTGGCGGTGGCATCGATGATCCTTTTATTGGCCTGGTGCGGTACCAACCATTGCACATCTTCGTGGGTAAGGTTGTTGCGCTCCATGATCAATGCGGAAACATCGGCCATATTGGAAACGGCAAACTTGAAAACGGACTTGCCGTCCTGGTACACATAATGTTGTTTGTTCTTCACGGTCTCTTCGGAAGCGGGCAATATGGAGCCGCCTGCGTCTATCTTCAAAAACTGTCGTCCGATACCATCTGAGCGAAGGTATTCGTCCTGAAGGCCGAGACCTTCCTCATTGGGTTCAAAAAGTGCTGCGCCCGCACCGTCCCCAAAAATAATACAGGTGGTACGGTCCGTATAATCAATGATGGAGGACATTTTGTCCGCCCCGATCACCAATACTTTTTTATACCTGCCGGACTCGATATAACTGGCCGCTGTTGACATTCCGTACAAAAAACTGGAGCAGGCCGCTTGCAGGTCGTAGGCGAAAGCGTTTACCGCTCCTATCTCCGAGGCCACATATGCTGCCGTGGACGCGACCGGAAGATCGGGAGTTGCCGTTGCCACCAGTACAAAATCAATCTCGGACGCATCTATCCCCCTTTTTTGGAGCAGATCTTCCGCGGCCTTGATGGCCATGAACGAGGTGCCCGCATTCTCCTCTTTTAAGATTCTACGCTCTTTGATTCCTGTTCTCGTAGTGATCCACTCATCGTTGGTATCTACCATGGTTTCCAACACTTTATTGGAAAGAACGAAGTCTGGAACATATCCTCCTACAGCTGTGATCGCTGCTGTTGTTTTTTTCATTTTAGCCTCTCTTTTTTTGTCAAAAACAATGGTATTTGACCCAAAAGCGGTGAAAATTAGTCATTTTATATGACTTTCCCGCCAAAAATGCCCCGTTTTTGGATTTAACAGTGACCCATAAAAAAACTCCCGCTGTCTTGTAACGGGAGTTGGTTTATGTAGTGGAGTTTACGGTTAGGCCGCAGTTTCTTCCTCTGTTTTGTCGATCAATACCTGACCTCTGTAGTACAATTTGCCCTCATGCCAATGAGCTCTGTGGTAGAGGTGCATTTCACCTGTTACAGAATCTTTGGCGATGGTGGGTGCCACTGCTTTGTAGTGGGTCCTTCTTTTGTCCCTTCTGGTCTTCGATGTTTTTCTTTTAGGATGTGCCATTATAAACCTATTTGTCCGTTAGTAACTTTTTTAAATCGTCCCATCTGGGATCTGTTTTGTCCGTTGGTTTCTTTTTTTCTTTTGGCTGCAGCTCTTCGAGCTTTTCCAAGATATCCGACTTCAACGTTCCGTCCGCAATACCGGGGTGTACCCTTTTTTGAGGAACGGCCAACACCAACATTTCATATATATATTGTGCAATGTTGAATTGGTGCTCTCCGTGGGGTATGATCAGGATCTCATCGTCCTCATCATTGTATTCTTCCCCAAACTTGACAACGAGCTGCAAATCTGAGCTGATGGGCTGGTCATAGGGCTCTCCCGTCAGGTCGCAATCCACATTCACCGTTCCCTTGGCCTTGATCTTCAGCTCCATCATGGTGCCCATCTTTTCCAAGATGGCCTTTACCTGGATTGAAGCTCCGTTAAACTCTTGGTAGTCAAAAGATTCAAAGAACGCATTTTCAATCTCGTACACAAATTCATGTTTTCCCAGCTTCAGACCTGAAAAAGGGATATTAAACTCTTTCAGCTTCATCATTTCTACACTTAAGGTTTGTGTACCAGCCTCTAAAGGCGGGTGCAAAGATACTACTTATTTGCAAAACTGCAATTCCACAGCAAACAAATATCACTTCAGGGCCAACTTTTTAGCTTGCCCGTCGTGTCTTTTGCTTTTGCAATGGGTTTTTGGTCAATTCCAGATACTCGGTCCTGTTCCTGAATACCTGTATCGCGGTGAACACGGCCTCCTTGAACGAGCTCTCGTCCGCCTGTCCTTTTCCTGCAATTTCATAGGCGGTCCCGTGGTCCGGCGAGGTGCGCACCTTGTCAAGTCCAGCTGTGTAATTCACTCCTTTTCCAAAGGAAAGGGTCTTGAAAGGAATCAACCCTTGATCGTGGTACGCGGCCAAGATCGCATCAAAGTTCTTATGGGTGTTGGACCCAAAGAAACTATCGGCCGAGTAGGGCCCATAGACCAGTGTACCCTTGTTGAACAGTTCTTGGATGGTCGGTTTCAGGATTTTATCGTCCTCTTCGCCAATCGTGCCATTATCGCCACTGTGCGGGTTGATGCCCAGCAGCGCGATCTTTGGCCTCCGGATGCCAAAGTCCATCTTTAGGGATTTTTCCATGGTCACCACTTTGTTGCGGATCAATTTTGGGGTTATGGCCTGTGCCACATCCTTCACCGCAATGTGATCTGTCAATAAGCCTACGCGCAAAGAATCGGCCACCATGAACATCAGGCTTTCTCCCTTGAGCTCTTGGGCCAGAAAATCAGTGTGGCCGGGAAACTTAAAGTCCTCGGCCTGTATGTTGTTCTTGTTGATCGGGGCCGTCACCAAAACATCTATGGTGCCTTCTTTGAGTGCCTGCACAGCCGCCTTCAGCGATTGAATGGCATAGGCACCCCCTTCCTTGGTGGCCTGGCCATATTCAATTTGGGGAACTTCCTTCCACACGCTCACGATATTGATCTTACCCTCAACGGCTTGGGAGGCATCCCTTACCCCATTGAAGGTCAGGTCAATCCCTAAATCGTTCTTTTGCTGGGTTATGGTCTTGTTGGATGCGAAAATGACCGGGGTACAAAAATCCAACATCCTTGCATCCTCAAAGGTTTTCAACACCACTTCGCACCCAATTCCGTTGATGTCCCCAATGGAGATCCCCAACCGTATTTTTTGACTTTCTTCCATAAAATCATTGCCGTTATGGCTACTTTTGCATTACAAAACTAGTCAATTAATAAGACACATGTTCACAGGGATCATAGAGACTTTGGGGAAAGTTGAAAAGCTTGAAAAAGAAGGGGGCAATCTGCACCTCACCATTTCTTCGGATATTACATCGGAACTGAAAATAGACCAGAGCGTATCCCATAACGGGGTGTGCTTGACCGTGGTTTCCCTTAACAACGACCAATATACCGTGACGGCCATAGAGGAGACCCTGAACAAGACCAATCTTGAGGAACTTACCTTGGAAAATGAGGTGAACTTGGAACGCGCCATGGTGCTCGGTGCCCGATTGGATGGCCATATCGTCCAGGGCCATGTGGACCAGACCGCTGTGTGCACTTCCATTGAGCAGAAAGACGGCAGTTGGATCTTCACCTTTGAATACGATTCCAAATTGAACAACGTCACCATTGAAAAAGGGTCAATAACCGTGGATGGAGTGAGCCTTACCGTGGTGGATTCCCAAAAAGACCGTTTCAGCGTGGCCATCATTCCCTACACGTATGAGCATACCCGGTTCCATACCTACAAAGTAGGCACCACAGTGAACCTGGAGTTTGATGTGGTGGGCAAATATGTGGCGAGGCTTCTGGAACTTCGAAATTGATCTGGGTTATTTTCCCGATCCCAGAACCTATTATTCCCATAGGTTGATCAGATAGAATTTCAGATAACTTGTTGTTCATTCTAATTGGAATAGGTCAGTTCGTGTGAAATTCCAGCGGAATTTTGCCTGCCTGCGGTAGGCAGGTATCGAGAACAGGTCCTAGGCTAGAACTGATGGTTTTGACCTAAGACACCCCGAGTTGTGGGGTCGTTTTTTTGGGTTACTTTTGTGAACGAGTAAAAAATCTGCATGTTTCTCTCCGCTTTCACCGAAATTTCCGTGGCTGCTTGGGTCATGGCCACTACTGCCGTTTTTCTAATGGGCATTTCCAAGGCGGGGCTCAAGGGCATGTCCATCTTCAATGTGACACTGATGGCACTCGCTTTTGGATCTAGGGCGTCCACGGGTCTTTTTATTCCCTTGCTCATTGTGGGCGATATTTTTGCCGTGGTCTATTACAACAGGCACACCCAATGGAAATACATTCTAAAGTTTATCCCTTGGATGATTGCGGGCATCCTCATCGGGGTGCTTATCGGGAAAGACCTGCCCGAATGGGAGTTCAAGTGGGGCATGGTGGTGGTCATTTTTCTCAGTTTGGGCCTATTGTTGTGGTGGGACAGGCGAAAATCTGAAAGGGTACCCTCCCACTGGGCGTTTGCAGGTTCCATGGGAATCTTGGCGGGTATTTGCACCATGATCGGAAATCTCGCTGGGGCCTTCACCAATATTTTCTTTTTGGCAATGCGACTGCCCAAGAACGAATTTGTGGGCACTGCGGCCTGGCTGTTTTTTATCACCAACGTGTTCAAGCTGCCCTTTCATATTTTTGTATGGAAGACCATTTCCGCGGAAAGCCTGTTGATCAACCTAAAATTGCTCCCCGCCATTTTTGTTGGGCTTTTTCTAGGTGTTTTCCTGGTGAAAAAAATCAATGAAAAAAATTACAAGCGTTTTATTCTGATCGTGACGGCCATTGGGGCTGTGGCGATTCTTTTTAGATAAGAAAAAACTTTCAAGTATAAAAAGCCCCATCCAAATGGATGGGGCTTTTGTACTCAAAGAAGGTTCTCCTTATTCCGAAGCACCTTCATAAATCGCATTGAAAATGAGCTTGTACGTGCCTCTGGGCTGTGCCCTGAACTGTGGCCTGAAGGCAAAAAGGACACAAGAGCCCTTGCCATATTTGGTCTTCACCAAGGCTGGCTTTTTCGCAATGTACCTTTGCTCCCCCAAAGCCCATCCGCTCATGAGCAGGTCCTTGGAGGCATAGGTGGCAATCACCTCTACTTCGGGGGCCGGGGCATCTTTGATGTCCTCTTTTCCTCCCTCACCGGTCTTGCTTTGCTTGTCTATCGTGAATGCCCTACTCCTATTAAAAGAAACGGCAACAGTGTCCTTCATGCCAAAAGCAATGGGATGCGAGGTGTCTACCCCTGTTTTGATAAGCGATCCCGGAATGAAGAAGTCCTTGCTGTCCGCTCCTTCCGTGGCATCGCGCAGTGGCAGTCCGAACTGCTCGATGACAAAATCACTGGCCTCGTCAAAAGCGATCAAGGTGCCCCCATCCTTCACATACTTGCTCAGGGCCATGGAGCCATCCAAGCCTATTCCCCCGGTAAATTTTTCCGGCATGTCCAAAACACTGTTCCCATGGAGTATGGATTTGGATCGTTGGGAGGGTAAAATGATCGCGTCATATTTGGACAGATCCATGGTTTTGATGTCCACATCGTGTAAGGTGTCCATGTCAAAGGCGTACTCATCCATCACAAAACGGGTCCACCCTTCATCCATATTGGACACCCACGATTTGTAGAGCCCCACTTTGGGCAGATGGATCTTGGTCAATTGGACTTCTGGTTTGGCGGCCAATCCGGTAAATTCCAAGCCATATTCTTTGGAAAGGGACTCCACTAGGGCTTCGTCCCCAGAAACGACAAAAGATCCTGCTGGAAAAGTTGATTTCCCTGCCTTGAACTCGGTCATGGCCTTGAAGGCCGTTCCACCTGATTTCAAAATTTTGTTGGTGGCGGCCACCGAGGCATTGGTATTCACGCTAAGGGCATATCCGAAGGAGCCATTTTTGGCAATACTTCCTTCATAGTAGCTCACCTGTGGGGTGGAAACCTTTTCCGTGGGGGCCTTGAAGGCTTCCTTGATCTTGTCCACATCGATTCCCATCTGCATGGGCAAGGTCCATCCGGCCAAATCGTATGGGGTATCCGGCGGACCTCCAGGATATTGGAAACGTGTGGGGTAGTCCTGCTTTTCCATCAGGTCCAGAAGGTACGGCCTGAAGGCTTGGCCTGCATAGATCACATAGGTGCCCTTTTCATATTTTTTGCCGTTCACGGTAAAGTCTTTTGTGGCCTGTTCCACCTCAATGCCTCCACGTAGAAGTACGTTTACCAAATTCACGGCCTCAAAGGAATCCCATTGGTTTTTGTCAATGATATAGGCAAAAGGGCCTTCGGTCCTGCCTTTTTCAATGGCCGATTTCCCCATTTTATAGATGTTGTGCAGGTAGTTCTCCTTTCGGTCCGCAGCCAGGTCCAATGTGGCCCAAGTGGCCGTCAACATATAGTCCACAGCATCCCTGAAGTGCGACTCGCCTCCTTTCCATGGGTCTGGGTACATAATATCCGTCCCGTCCGTGGGAGTTCCTCCGGCAACGGTCTTGGGCAATTTTTCGGGATCATAAAACCTTGGGGTTGGTGTGGTATGGCCTGTTTCGGTAAGGATGCCTATCATATTGTGGTAATAGGGAACGGTGCGTCCGCCGCCATTCCAGAACATGGTATAGAAGTTATCCGCAATGGCCCCAGGCATGTTTTCCAATGAAAAACGCTTGGTCATGGCCGAGCCCACCTCACTCACCGCGGCAGTGACCGCCGGATGTATCTTGGGGTTTACCGGATCGGCGTAGGGCGGAAGGGAAATCTTGGTCCAGGCCGGGGAAGATTGGTGGTGGTTGTACACAATCTGTGGGTACCATTCGTTGTAGAGAATTTTGGTGACATTGTACGTTTCCGGCATGTTGTTCATGAACCAGTCCCGGTTGTTGTCGTGGCCCATATAGTAATGGTACAGTATCGGGGGGCGGGAAGTTTCATAGGGTGTGCCCATGTTCTTTCGGTA
Organism: Flagellimonas hadalis; assembly: GCF_007785775.2. Taxonomy (GTDB): domain Bacteria; phylum Bacteroidota; class Bacteroidia; order Flavobacteriales; family Flavobacteriaceae; genus Flagellimonas; species Flagellimonas hadalis. The sequence continues at coordinate 15,951 of NZ_VNIK02000002.1, read as the reverse complement.
CCAGTCCACCACAATGTCCAATCCATCAGGGTTCATTACGGGCATGAGCAGGGTGATGACGTTTTCGCGGATGTTCTTCATTTCCGCGGTTTCGGAAGTGGCCAAGGTGTAGGCCAGCTCGGAGGTCATCTGCCCATGTGCGAGTTCGGTGGAGTGCATTCCCCCATCGATCCAAACAATGGCCTTTCCTTCCTGGGAAAGTTTTGCGGCCTCTTGGTCGCTCACCGATGCCCTGGCCAACTTGGCGCCGATGTCCTTCCATTTGTCCAGTTGTGCCAGGTTTTTCTCCGAGGAAATGAACAACAGGTACATTTTTCGGCCCAAAACGGTTTCGCCTATCTCAATTTTTTTGATGCGGTTGGATGCATTGTCCAATTGGGTCAGGTAATCTTCAATCTGGGCATAATCCGCCAGTTTGTAATCGTCTCCCACCCTAAATCCATATACATCTTTGGGGGATGGGACTTTCTGCGCCTCGGCCAAAGAAGCGCAGGCCAATAAAAGTACTGCGGCCAGCAGTGCTTTTGGTGCCTTGGTTTTTGAAATCATTTTTGAATTAGTTTGAATTTTGTTGAAAATTAAGGATTTGTAGGGAGGAAATTAAGCGAATGTGGATTGAATTATCCATACTATTGCGCTTTTTGGGTTGATGTACGACTCACCACTAAAAATCAGTTATTCCATGACTGCCTTTTTTCTTTATGGGCTAAACGCAAAGGGCCTCCCAAATAGGAGGCCCTTTTACTATTGTATAGCCGAATCTATTCGGACCAAGCCTTTCCGCCTGTGAGTTCCTGCAAATCTCCACAGGGAACATACTCCCCGGGTATGGGCAAGTAGGCCAGTACTTCTTCTCCGACCATCTCGGAAGACTTGTAGGCCCATATGGCCAAATCCCTGAGTTCGTTGGCAAATGTATAGCACGCCACTTCCGAATCCAGAGTGGTCTCGCCCCCTTGTTGTATGGTCTGAAAATAGTTCATCACGGCCTCCCTGTGCGCATCCTCTTCTTCGTCGGTGCGCTTCCGAAGATAGGTCGTCAACACGGAATCGATATCTTCCGCCTCCAGGTCCGCCAAGTTGTCCTTTCCAGAGCTTTCCAAAATCTTATCGTAGAACTTCCCCATCTTCATCATGGTGAAATCCCTTTGTTCCAAGGGCATCACCTCATCCATGTAGGAGTCGATAAAGGTGTGCACGTTCACCTCTGTGGCCGATGGTGTATCGGTCTTGGGAAGGATCACGTCCAGGGTCAGGGCCAAGGCCTGTCCTTGTTCCTTGCTCAGGAAGCTGGGTACCCATTCGGCATAGGATGGCTTGTCCTTGCAGCTTTGGAGCAGGCTTAACAGTGTAGGGGTTGCCACGGCGTAGCCGAAGGCCATCCCCATGTTCTTGAGTGCTGATCTTCTTTCCATTATATGTTTCCTTTTTTAAGTTCTTGGGCGGCATGGTCGGCGGCCCTTGCAGTGAATGCCATGTAGGTGAGCGAAGGGTTTACACAACTGGCCGAGGCCATAAAGGCGCCATCGGTCACAAACACGTTCTTACAGGTGTGTACTTGATTGTAGCCATTGACCACAGAGGTCTTTGGGTCCAGTCCCATACGCGCCGTGCCCATTTCGTGAATCCCGAGACCGAGGGCCCCTGGGTTGTCAAACGGTTGAACATCCCTCAAACCTGCTTTGGTAAGCATTTGAACGGCCTGTTCTTTCATGTCTTCCCGCATCTTCCATTCGTTGTCCCTAAATTCGGCATCAAAAGTGACGGTGGGAAGCCCCCATTGATCCTTTTTGTCATAATCAAGGGTCATTCGGTTGTCCTCATACGGAAGTACCTCACCGAAACCTCCCATTCCAAAGGTCCATCCACCGGCATTCAGCATGGCGTCCTTATATTCCTTTCCGTGGGAAAGTTCTGCTACGGTCTGTTCCCAGTTGCCTCTTCCGGCTCCTCCTTGGTATCCATAACCACGGATGAACTTGTCGGAATTGGTTCCTTCGCCCAAATTCCTGAACCTTGGGATATAGATGCCGTTCGGCTTTCTTCCTTTATAGTATTTGTCCTCATAGCCATCGAACTTGCCACTGGCCCCGACGCCGAGGTGGTGGTCCATGATGTTTCTTCCCAATTGGTCCGAGTCATTTCCAAGACCGTTGGGGAACCTATCGGAGCGGGACTGCATCAAAATGGAGCTTGAAGCTATGGCCGAGGCGCAAAGGAAAATGACCTTGGCCTTGAACTCGAACTCTTCTTTTGTTTCCCTATCGATGACCTTGACCCCTGTTGCCTTTTGGGTATTGGGGTCATAAATGACCTCGTGAACGATACTGTCCGGCCTTAGGGTAAGGTTGCCTGTTTTCTCCGCTGCGGGCAAGGTAGATGACAAACTGCTAAAATAGGCCCCAAAGGGACACCCTCGGATGCAACGGTTCCTATATTGGCAACGCACACGGCCGTCACCCTCAAATTTTTTATCACTGTTGATGTGTGCCGTACGTCCTGCGGTGACGACGCGACCGTCAAAATTTTCGGCCACTTTTTCGCGGAAATGCTGCTCCACACAGTTGAGCTCCATCATGGGCTCAAAAATGCCATCTGGCAATTGGGGCAATCCCAAGGCTTCACCGGAAACACCGATATAGCTTTCCACCTTATCATACCAAGGGGCAATGTCTTTATAGCGTACGGGCCAGTCCACGGCGATACCATCATTTTTGTTGGCCCCGAAGTCGATGTCGCTCCAGCGGTAACTTTGGCGGCCCCACATAATGGAGCGGCCTCCCACGTGATATCCCCGCTGCCAATCGAAACGCTTGGTTTCGTTGTAGGGGTGGTCCACATCGTCCACGAACCAAAAGTTATGGGCGGAATTGCCCAAATAGCCCGTCCGTAATTGCTTTTCCTGTCTGGCCTTTTGCTCCCTTGTCAATTGTCCGCGGTGCGGAAGGTCCCAAGCGTCCAAGTTGGCCGTTGGGTAATCCTCGCGGTGTTTTTTCATAGGGCCACGTTCCAAGACCAGGGTCTTCAGACCTTTCTCGCACAGTTCCTTGGCTGCCCAACCGCCACTGATGCCCGTGCCCACCACGATGGCATCATAGGATTCCTGTTCCTCGTTGAAATAAAATTTGCTCATTTAGTATATTCTTAGTCGGCTCAATTTACCAATTATTATGAATGCATGGACTATGTTTCGCTGAATAACAACCCTTTATCCGTAAAAATGAAATGGGATGGGGTGAACAGAATGCATGAAAACCTTGGTTAAAGTAGAGATTTACAGGGATATAAGTGTTGAAACAACCCTTATGGTGTGTGGTGTTAAAACTAAAAACCCTTCCAGACCAGTCGTTTGGAAGGGTTTTGACGACTAACTCCCTACTTATAAGTTTTAACTGTTCATCCTTTTTGGATGTCATTACGGTTGTTGGTGTAGAAAAATTACTCCGGCCTGAAAACCCATGTCCATCCCGTACCTCCCTCATTGTTGGGCACATACAGAATCATTTCATCCTCGGTCAGGGAAATAATCGTGTACACTCCATTGGGGTTTCCCCTAGGTGCTTCAGCCCCTAAAATATTGGCCCCTGTCACTGTCAAGGTCTGGTCTATAACACTTAAAACAAAATTTCCTTCCACTGGATCCGCCGATGGCCCAGAATAATAGGTATAATTGGCGGCACCATCCAAGTCAAATACCATTCTTCCTGCTGCATCAACGGGTGGACAACAATCTCCTGCTGCATTCCACCAAGCGGTCTGCCATGACGCTGGATCATTGTTGGGTGACATATACCACCACATTCCCCCATCGGGGTCTGGACCCCCGTCAAACACCCAGGTCTTCCCCAAAGCGGTCTCTTCTCCCACCAGATCGTACCAATCTTGATCTAGGGAATGATCCAATTGATCAATCTGTACTTCTATGGTCTTGGAAAAAAACTCGGCCCCCAAGGTCCCTGTGAAGGTGAAGGTTGCCGTTCCCGGTATAGGGTATATGAATTCGACCCTATCAGTATAGGCTCTTCCGAGGTTATAGTCCCAATACCCGGTAACACCTGGTGTTGTCATGTGAAGTTCAATCTGATTGCCCCCTTGTGTACTTTGAGTTGCCACAAGTTCCACTCCTGCCACATCGGTATTGTTCTCTAAATAGCTTCTGTCCTCTATAGGCTCACAGGACATTAGAGCGATGGCTGCGTACAAGCTCGCCAACATTATGATCGTAATTCTATTTTTTTTCATCTCTGTTGAATTGAGTTATTGTTTTAATCTACCAACCAGGATTCTGTTGATATACCCCATTGGAAAGCCTGACCTCAGTTTCTGGTATAGGAACCAATCCCTTGGTCTCGGGTCTGTACTGCACACTATATTTTGCGTCTATTCCCGAGTTCCTAACATCGATGGTCTCTCCGAAGGCCGATTCCAGATCGCCCCAACGTACCAAGTCAAACCATCTCAGTCCTTCGAATGCCAATTCGTGCATTCGCTCTTGTTTTATGGCATCCAAAGAGTATCCTACGGGCCCTAGGCCCACCCTTTGTCTGACCAAGTTAAGACCTGTATTGGTACCTGATATCTCCGAGTGCATCAAGAGCACATCGGCAAACCGCATCAATATATAATCCTGGGCCGCCCAGAGCTGCATGGGATCCCCGTGGTTCATATCATAGAGATAGTAGAACATGCCCCGCACTCCATCGGCACCATCATGTTGAACAGTAGTATACTTTTTATTAAAATACCCTGTTTCGTGGTCACCTTTGTCCGCCTCATATCCATCTGTTCCTTGATCTGCATTTCCCAATTCGATAATTGACCCCTCTTTTCGGGGATCGGCGTTGTCCCATTGGTTCCAGAGCTTCGGATTTACAGTGCCCCAACCCCAGCCTTGCCCGAAAGGCACCATGGAGTTATCCCTAATTCCAAAGAATAGGGGCATTCTGTTGTTGTATTTTTGACCCTCGCTCCAATCCCAGTTTCCGAAGGCATACCGAACCATGAACATGGTCTCGTAGTTTCCAGTACCAAAGGTTGGTGAGTGTCCATCCTGGCCCACCCATGATAGTCCTTCCGCATCGGCCCATGGCAATACTACGGCTCCAGCACTTTGGTTGACGTAGGAATAAGGCCAAAGGTTCCTAAAGTCAGAGGCCAACCCATAACCACTGTTATCTATACAGTTATCCAAATAGGCGAGTACCTCACTGCTCCCCAATGTGCCTCCCGAGGCCAATGGAAGCTGATCTGTGGCCTGCCCCTCGATGTTTGTCATATATCCTGTATAAAACAGATATGCCCTTGCCAAGTATGCCTCGGCAACCCATTTGTTCGCATGCCCGTACTCAGAAGTCGGAATTTGCTGGAACTGAACTGATGGCATAGTGTTGATTGCAGCGACAAGATCTTCGGCAATCTGGGCAAAAGTTTCGGTAAAAGATGATCTGGGCGCATCGCGAGGGTCGTCAATCTTAAGTATCAATGGCATACCACCAAAGAACTTGGCCGCCCTGAAATAATAGAAGGCCCTCATGAAATATGCTTCCCCTATGGCTTGGGCCTTGAATGTCTCTGCTTCTGTCGCTGTATCAAAATAGGATGAAAAATCGGCTTCCTCTGTTTTTTCCAAAATGGCGTTCGCCCTAGTGACCCCATTGTAGGTCTGAATCCAAAGATCTCGATATGTATCTTCTTCCGGGTCTTGGAACTGATCTACGTTCTTTGCCGATTTGTCATCGGGTCCGCCCCCGCCCAACATCATGTCGGAGAGGAGGTTGGCCGCTATGGCCTCATCACTGTGTACCCCGCCCGTGTACATGGCATTATAGACCCCTGACATGGCCTCTTGAATGTCTTGTGGCGTCTGGTAAAAGTTATCCAGACTCTTTTCATACAGGTTGTCGGTCTCCAAAAAGTCCTCACTACAACCTATCATAACAGACATGATGGTCAAGGACAAAAGGTATATTGATTTTTTCATAGTGTGTTTTATATGGTTAAAAGTCGATACTAAGCCCGAACATCACTGTCCTTGGCAGGGGATAAAGCCCTAGGTCTATTCCTGATGCCCAGCTGGCATCATGGCCAAAAGATACATCCGGATCCATTCCGTCGTACTTTGTGAAGGTGTACAGGTTGTTCACTGCACCATATATCCTTATTTCCGAGATGTAGTCTATATTCGAAAGATACCTGCCCAACTTGAAGCCGACCGTAAGGTTATTGATCCTGAGGAAATCGGCATCGTGCATATAGATGTCAGAGATAAAGTTGGTGTTCCTGTTGGACACCGAACTCATGCGCGGCAGTCTATTGGATGTGCCCGCCCCGTGCCATCTATCAAAAATTTCGGTCGTATAGTTTTGGTCAAAATTATCCGAAAAGGACCGGTAGGACTGCATCACTTGCATACCAAACTTTCCTGCCATGGTAATGTTGGTGAAAAAGCCCTTGTATTCCATGTCCAACTGTATGCCCAACTGGAAATCGGGGTTGGGATCGCCCAACATCACCTTGTCCGCCTCATCAATAATACCGTCTTGGTTTTGATCGACAAACCTTACGTCTCCTGGACGCTGATCACTAAAATATGGTGTCCCGTCGGTAGGTTTTACATAAGCATCCACTTCCTCCTGTGTCTGCAAGATTCCATCTGTCTGGTATCCATAGAAAAAGCCTATGGGTTTGCCCACCTCGGCCCTGGACACTTCTGCCGTTCCCTGGGCCAGTACCGAACTGGGGCCATGTATGATCCCATCGGCATTTGCAATTCTGGTGATTTCATTCTTGTTGTACGATCCGCTCAGCGTGATCCCATATTTAAAATCATTGGCCGAATCGTTCCATGACAGCATTGCTTCCAATCCTGTGTTCTCGATATCCCCTCCATTCACATAGGGGGCACCGGCACCCGATGTGCCTTGAATGGGTGCCACGACCAACCAATCCTTGGTGGTCTTTTTGTACCAATCGAAGGTTAGTCCGAGCCTAGACTGGAGCAGCCTCATGTCCACACCAAAGTTTAATTGTTCCGATGTCTCCCAAGTGACATCGGGATTTGTAACCCTTGCAGGAACAGCTGTTGGCTGGGAAATGGGCTTTGTGTCCCCGAAAAAATATCCCGGGTTCAGGTATGCTATGTTGGAGCTATAGATAAAATTATCTATGGACTGGTTTCCGTTTTGTCCCCAGCTGGCCCTTAGCTTGGCAAAGTCAAGTACCTCCTTGGCCCCTGACAGAAAATTCTCTTCTGTAAGGATCCATCCTGCCGAGAGGGATGGGAAATAGCCCCATCTGTTCCCTTTGGCAAAATTGGAAGAGCCATCGGCACGCATGGTGGCCGAAAGCAGGTATCTTTCCTTATAATTGTATTGTGCACGTGCAATATAGGAGAGCAGTCCACCACCACCTGCGGCGTTGTCCCTGCCCCAAGTGTCTATTGAGTTGACATCCGTCTTGTCCACATTGTCCAAATAGGCGTATTCGGGAAAACCGAAACGGGTGTTTGCCTTGGAACCGCCCACATTGGTGTTGATCTGGTTTTTGTACATCTCATACCCCACTAACGCATTGACCTGGTGGTCCCCAAAGGAACGATCATAAGAAATGGTATTGGTCCAGGTCCAGTTATTCCCAAGGTACTGGCTTTGTTCGGCCCGGTCGTTCGTATTGCTGTACAGTACCCCAAGGGCATAAGTGGGTGCCCAAGAACGACTATGTCCGAACCATGCATCGATACCATACGATGACCTTAATTTCAGGTTTTCGATGGGTTCAATCTCCAGATACACGTTTCCGACCACTGTATTGTTCCGGTTGCCCAAATTGCTATAGTTGTGCCTATAATACATCACGGCCAATGGGTTTGTCTGATTGTTGGAAAGGCCGTCCAGGGTAGGGGTAAACCCATGTTGATCGGGGGATTGGTCCCAATAGGCCGGCATCAATGGATTTTGTACCAATGCATTGTGGAGGTCGTTCCAATAGATGTTCCCCGTGGCCACGCTCCTGTTCTCACTATTGGTGTAGGTGAGGTTTTCCCCAAGGGTGATCAGGTCACGTTCATCCTTCTTGAAAAGGGTGAACTCCGTGTTCATCCGCAAAGTAAGTCGTTTGAAACCTGCATTGGTCAAGCTGCCCCCAAGGATACCTGTCTGGTCAAAATAGGACATCCCAAAGGCATATGTATTGTCTTCCCCTCCTCCGGTCACGTTGATGGTGTGGTTGGCGACCGGCGCATTTCTCGTGCTCATTTCATTTATCCAGTTGGTCCCTTGCCAACCATTTTGGAGCATGTCCCAAATATCGACACCCAGTTGGGTTCCCAGATTGCCCGGATAGTTGGTGTCCAGCCATGCATTGTTCTGGAGAATTGCCTCCCAATTGTTGGGCTCCAGACCATCGTTCACCCTTCCTTCGTCCATGATATACATGTATTCCTGGGCATTTAAAGGGGAAACGTTCTTATAAATTTTTTGGAAACCATAATATGTATCATACCTCACATGGGCAGATCGGCCCCTTCTTCCCTTTCTGGTGGTGACCAATATAACTCCGTTGGCCGCCCGTGACCCATAGATTGCCGCAGATGCAGCATCCTTGAGCACATCCATCGACTCTATGTCGGAAGAACTGAGGTAATCGATGTTGCCCACTGCCACCCCGTCCACAATGTAGAGTGGGGAGGAGTTGCCAATGGTCCCGAGTCCACGGATGGTCACTTTGGTTCCTGCTCCCGGTTGTCCACTGTTTCTCGTGACACTTACACCTGGGGCAATGCCTTGTAAGGCCTCCATGGCCGTTGCGGTGTTCAGCCCTTCAATATCGTCTCCCCGCACGTTTAGGTTCGCTCCTGTGGTCAAGGCCTTTTTTTGCACCCCGTAACCCACAACCACGACTTCTTCCAAGGATTCCAAAGACTCCTCAAGAACAATGTTAATGGCAGTCCTGCCATTCACGGCCACTGTTTGCGCCTCCATTCCTATATAGGAGAAGAATAGTTCATCGGTAGTCTTTACCCCTTGGAGGGCAAACTTTCCATCAAAATCAGTGCTTGTACCGTTCGTTGTCCCCTTTACCAATACGGACACTCCCGGTATGGGCATGCCATTTGTATCAGCAACGGAACCTGTCACGGTCACTGTCTGTGCCCACATGAACATCGGACAACATAGCACCAAAACAATAATTAGTAATTTAGGATTTATCATTATGTAAGCAATTTTAGTTAGTATTTCAACAGAGTACCAAAGGGCCTTTCAACATTCCTATAGCACATACATGATGAGGAACATAAAAAGACCAATAATTACGACCACGAGAACTATTTCTGCGTATTCCCAATATTTTTCATAGAAATATTTTCGTTTCATCAAACAAATGTTAATTTTTTAATAATTACTCAATATCAAAATCGAGCCAGCAATCAACACAAATGTTGCAGAATCAAAAGAAAAATGCTTTTTGCTTCATATTTTATAGGGTATGGCACATTTGTTTTAGCGCTTTTTCTTCAACTTTTCAGCACACTACCCTCTAGAGCAATGTCATTTGGTAGGATATGTCATACTTCCCCAGAAAAAAGAAGTCAAAAATCGAGTAAGTAGTTGAAGGAAGGCAGGGAATATTTCCGTCGTTTGTATGCCAGGTCCAGATCTAGACCACAATGTGGGCGTAAAACGCTAGGTATGTCCCCAAGAAATAGTAATGCTCAATCCATATCGGTCATCAAAGCTTGTGACCTTTAAAGATCGATTTGCAGGATGGGGGTCCTTATGATATTTCAGGGCTGTTTTTCAGAGCGGCCAATTGGGTGGGGATGACCCCAAAATGGTGCTTGAAACATTTGGTGAAATAGGAAGGTGAGGAAAACCCGACCCTATAGGACAATTCCCCAATGTTGGTCTCCCCTCCATTTTCAAGAATCTGTTTGGCCACTTTCAGGCGGACGCTTCTTATGAACTCCGAGGCCGTCATTCCTGACAGGGTCTTGATTTTTCTATATAACTGGCTTCGACTGAGTTTAAGCTCTGAGGCCAAGGATTCTACTCCCAGAAGAGGGTCTCCAATATTGGCGTGGATATGTTCGAGTATTTTTTCAATAAATTCCTTGTCAACGGGATCCGTATGGCCGAATTCAACCTTTGTGCCGAGTTCTCCAAAGTATTTGTTGAAAATAAGCTGTCTAGTAGTGATCAATTGTGAAAGCCTGCTTTGCAACAATCTCATATCAAAAGGTTTCACCAAGTACTCATCAGCACCTTGTTCTATCCCCTGGATATGGTCGTCCGTCAATGATTTTGCAGTAAGCATCAAAACTGGGATATGGCTTGTCCGCATATCTCCCTTTATACGTCTACAAAGCTCATATCCATCCATTTCGGGCATTATCACATCGGTTAGAATAACATCGGGCAACAGCTGTTTTGCCAACATAAGCCCTTCTTTGCCATTTTTTGCGACCCTTGTCCTATAGTGGGCCGAAAGCTCTTTAAAGAGATAGTTTCTGAGCTCTGCATTATCCTCTACAATGAGCAGTGTGTGGGGGCAAGCCGTTTGGCCGACCTTATCCGATGGCACAATTGCTGTTTGGACATTGTCATATTGGTTCATAGCCTCTTTATGTATAGTAGGATCCTGCAAAATCTCCTGTTCGGTGAAGTGGGCATTCCCTGCGGGCAAAATGACCCTAAAGGTCGTTCCCTCTCCCAATCTGCTGTCCACCGTCACTTTACCCTTGTGCAGTTTCACAAAGCTTTCCACTACTTCCAACCCTATTCCGGTCCCGCCATAGTAGGTGTTGTTGAGATTCTGCACTTGATAAAAGCGTTCGAATATCTTTTCCAACTGGTCTTCATGGAGTCCTGGACCCGTATCCGATATGCTGAATTCCACTGCCTGGACCGGAACGACCGAATCCACCAATGGCAATAACACGGGTTCTTCGTACCGATACATTTCAATATTGATGGATCCCCCATCTGGCGTCACCTTGAAGGCATTGGAAAGGATGTTGAAGGCTATCTTCTCCAACATATCCGAATCTGCCCAAAGTTCTATTACCTGACATTGTGTGGTGATGTCCATTTGTATGCCCCTGGACCGGGCCTCTTCCTTAAAATGGTCGGTGACCCTGACCATAAAGTCACCAAGGCACAATTTGGATGCCCTTATCTCCACTTTATTGATCTCCAATTTTCTAAAATCCAACAGCTCGTCCACCAATCTGCTGAGCCTATTGGTATTCCTGTATATCGTCCTATGTTTTTCCCTAACGTCCTCGGGAAGTTGCAGAGCTGTATCTTTTAGAATATCCTTTAGCGGATTGGCTATAAGTGTGAGCGGTGTCCTAAACTCATGGGATATGTTTGTGAAAAATTGGAACTTCCTTTCGTTCAGTTCTGCTTCCTGTAGTCTTTTTTCCCTTTCGTTGGATACCATTTGTCTTTCCTGTATCCTAATGTTCGTCAACCAGTTAAGCAGGTAAAGGGCGGACAACAGCAATATGACATATAAGATGATGGCCCAACTTGACTTCCACCAAGGCGGAAGCACTTTGATCGCCAATGTAAGGGGTGATTCGCTCCAAACACCATCATTGTTTGAGGCTTTCAGTTTGAAGACATAGTTGCCAGGGGCCAGGTTGGTATATGTTGCACTCTTGGCATTGCCCACATAGTTCCATGTTTTTTCGTACCCTTCCAGATAATAGGCATAATTGTTCTTCTCCGGTCTTGTGTAGCTTATCCCGGCATACTCAATGGTGAAAACCGATTGCTTGTTGTTCAGAACAATGCTGTCGGATTCGGATATGACCCTTGCCAAGGGGGACCCTTTTTCCAGTGGGGTGACCTTTTGATTGAACAGTTTTAGATCCTTTAGATATAGTGAAGGTCTGTCCGTGTTTTTGATAATCTCTTCTGGGTCGAAATAGTCAATGCCTTGGTAACCTCCGAAATAGATATACCCTTTGTTGTCCCTAAAGGTGGAATTCATATTATAATCATTGGAAAGAAGTCCATCGTTGATGGAATAGTCCGTAAATTTTCCGGTACCTAGCTCCATTTTGGTGATGCCGGAGTTTCCCCCCAACCATATGTTTCCCCTATCGTCCCCTATAATTCCACAAACATTCTCTTGCTTCTGCCCCTTGTAGGTATTGTACCAGACAAAAGTGTCAGAGGTTTTATCGTATCTACAAATGCCTGCTCCTTTTGTTCCTATCCAGAGTATATCATCTTCAGTTTGATAGAGGGAAAGGATATGGTTGGCCGTAACAGGGTTGTCGTATTCCTTTTGCATACCTTCCTGCAAACCTTTCACTGAAAGTCCCCCGTTCTTTGATCTGTAGACCCTATAAAGTCCTTTGGTAGTTCCCATCCAAAGATCACCATCGTTATCGAACAATATCTTCCATATGAAATACCCGTTGGGACCATTCTGCCCAACTATATCCCCATGGTGCGCAAAATCCCCTGTTCCAGGACGGTATGTGTAGAGTCCGTTACGGTAGGAGCCAATCCAAATGTCACCATTGGGGCCTTCGTCAATACTCATCACCGTATTCGCCGTAAAAATGCCATTGGTGTTGTTTGGACTGTAATTTATGAAATGGGTAGACCCCTTTTTAAGAAAAAAGAGTCCTTTGTCCCAACTCCCGGCCCATAGGTTCTGATGGCTGTCCAAGAAAATCGTCTGTATGTAGTCGCTGGTCAGCCCCGAATAAGCCCCATGGGTCCTGGTATTGATATGCGTGAAATGGTTTTTGTCTGGGTCATAGATATCAATGCCACCACCATCCATACCTATAAAGAGTTTGCCGGACGAATCTTCCACTATGGATGTGACGGAACTTACCTGTAGGGAGTTTGGATTGTTATAGAGGCTCTCCAATTCGGGAAACTTGTCAAATAACGGATCATAGACACTCAGCCCCTTATTATAATATCCCATCCAAATTTTGCCGTCCCTATCTTCCAGTAAAGCCCAAATGGAATTGGACAGAATTCCTTTTTCATCCTCTTTACTGTACAAATATCGCCTCCTTACCGATCCATTGGGGTCCATGTGGAAAAGTCCATCGTTTTCCGTTCCACAAAGCAGGCTACCATCGGAGAGCTTGGTCATGGAAAGAAATGTGTTCTGCGAAATGGGAAAATGATCGGCCCCCGAAAGCAAGCCATTTGAGTTTCTGTTCACCCGGTAGAGTCCTTGGGAAAAAGTTCCTGCCCAAATACGGTCATCACCATCAATGACCATAGATCTGATGACACCGCCTATGCCAATTCCTTCTGATTGAACGCCCAACTGAACCGGAATCAGTGCCTTTTCGTGAAAATCCAGTTTCAACAACCCGTGGTCTGTTCCCACGTATACCCTGTCTTTGCTGTCCCGCTGTATGGCATGGATAGTCAACTCGCCCTCACCGGGCACTTTTGCTTCAACGAATTCCACCACATGTGTTGCTGGGTCCATTTGCAACAACCCTTGTCCATAAGTGCCAATCAACATATTTCCTCTGTCGTCTTCATTGAGACTGCTGACAGATACTTGCGAAGAGGTCCCATCGGCACTGAAAAGCCTGATTCTTTTGAATTGGTCCCGTTCGCGGTCATATAAATCCAATCCTTCATCAGTGCCGATCCATATTCGCCCCTTGGCGTCTTGATAGCTACAAATGACCAGACTGCTACTAATAGAGGTTTTGTCCCTAATGTCATTCTTATAGGAAACATGATCCATGCCATCATATCGATAGAGTCCCGAACCACTGGTTCCCACCCAAATAAAACCTTGATTGTCCTGCAAAATGGTATATATCCCCGCCTTGGACACATCTTTCATGACATTCACAAAAGTGAAATCGTCAAAAGTGTCCTGTGGGAATGCCACATCCATGAAAAACACGACCAAGAAAAAGGAGAGCATTCGCTTCATATGGTGCAAGTACTGATGGAACAATATTGGATTGGTTCTTCACCTATTTGAAAAAATCTTGGGCATGGTTCGCGCCACTTCTCGGTAGGCGTTGATTTGAGTTCCCAAAAATTTTAACTTCCTCTTCTGAACCTCTTCAAAACCACGGTGTGATTTGGAATTTGCCAAAACAAGACACAATGTAATAATAATATGTTAAAATTTTAAACATAATGTTGCCAAACCCCCTGTTCCGGTCATTGACGGACTTTATCCATATGTTTCATTCCTAACCATGAGGACCACATTCAACCATTTAGGAGAGCAGCTTGATAATCATGTAAGTTTTGTAGAAAACCTTGTCCTAAAGATCGGGGTATCCACAGAAAGGAAATTATAACAGCCCAATGGCAAAACGAAAATCCCTTTAGGCATTGTTCGGATGACAAGTAAAAAAACAGCAATGGCAGTCGATTGGTAGTTGTTAGTAACGCAATCAAAGAACCTTTTACGGAAATCAATTATGATTCCGGCATGCCGGTAAGCGAAAAAACCATTGCAGATGCCTAAAATCCCCCTCTCCATGGCAACGTTATGTAAGTAACCCAGATGTTTCGACCAAAAGTATGTTTGACCAAATCTATTCCCCGACCAAATATTCTATGGGCTTTTGTATAAAATGGACCGTATTGTATCCTTTTTTATGGGCTTCATGTTGGATCACTTCTTGCAAATAAAAGGCAATAGATCCGACAAAGTATATGGGACAGCACTCCATTTCTTCCCTGTAAGGCCTCAGCACATGCTCAAAAACTTTGTCAATCCCATCCTTGATCACCTCTTGCATGAATAGATGGTCTTGATGCTGTATCATGAATTGGGCAAAGTTGGCCAAATAAGGGCTAGGGTTGTCCCCATGATAGAGTTCTTTTACCAAGGTATTGTAAATCGTACTGGTCTTCAAAAATTTTCCGGAGATCTACAGGCATATATCTATAAGCATAGCTTCGGAGAAGTTCTCTTCCAAAGTAATTTCCGCTTCCCTCATCCATCACGTGGTAGCCCAGATCTGGTAGTCGCTTATGGGTTTGGACACCGTCAAAAAAACAGCTGTTGGAACCTGTTCCCAAAATGCAGACTACACCCGGCAAACCTCGGGTAGACCTCGCGGCCATTTCCAAATCGTCGGCAACAAAAATTTTTGCTTTTGGAAAATGCTTTTGGAACAAATTCCCCAATCCTGACTTGGATTCCTCATGATTACCGCCAGCGCAAAAGAACTCTACCTTTGACACACATTGGGGGATATCTTTTTTTACTTCTTGAAAAACTGTTTCTATTTCAACATCGGAGAGCAACATGGGGTTCACCCCCCATGGTCCTTTTTTGAAAAATCCTTACACCTTTGGAGTCATGACCGAGCCAATCACATTTGGTGGAACCACTCTATCCGCAATCAAAATCATATAGCCCTATTTCTTATAGAAATCATACCGTACAAAAGCCTCCATTGCAGCATAGCTGGCCAACCCAAGGGATTGGTATCGTTGTGCCGTTTCCTTGTTCCTGTCCTCGGCACGCACCCAAAACTCCCTCAGGTCTTCCCCTTGGAACATAACTCCATCCTTTTGGGTTTGATGAAAAAATATTGCCTTACGCTTTCTCAAGACCTGCTCCGGACTCATCGGGACGGCCATCTCTATCTCGTGTGTGTCCCACTCGTGCCATGCCCCGCGGTAGAGCCAAACCCAACATTCCTCCATAAAAGATTTTGATTTCAGGGCATCCAAGGAGGCAAAAAGGGCCTCCAAGCATACACGGTGAGTTCCATGGGGGTCGGCCAGATCCCCAGCTGCATAAATCTGGTGTGGTTCGATCTTTTCTATGATATCGTTCATGATCTGGATGTCCTGCTCCACAAGTGGATTCTTCTTGATCGTACCGGTCTCATAGAACGGAAGGTCCAAAAAATGCACCTGACTGTCCGGTATACCCATATATCGGGTGGCCCCATAACTTTCGCTCCTGCGGATGGTC
>NZ_VNIK02000019.1 GCF_007785775.2 Flagellimonas hadalis | reverse complement strand
CCTACCCGGGACCCAATCCATAAAAAACATCCCCAGAAGGAAAATGGGAAGCCTTCAGGCACGGTCTCCGGTTCAAAACCCGGTATGGCTTTATTTTGAATTTGGTTCCTGCCATCACCGAAGGATAACATCGAGGGTAAGTTCAAGTCATTGTTACCGAATCTGATTAGTTGATTGAAAGGATGACCCTTGCCATCCCCTGAATGGCAACTTGCACAGCTGGTGCCAACAAACAAGGGGCCAAGACCTTTTTCAACCGTGAAAACATCATCGTTAAAAGCTATATCCCCTGCTAAAAACAGTTGTTGCTCGCTTAAGGACAATCCGTCCAATGGCCCGTCCAACAGCTCAAATTCCATAGGTTCTTCCGGACCCAAATTTTCACAGCCAAATAGAGCGATTAAAGACAGGCCAATAAAGAAATGAATGATTTTAGACATTACTATAATGATATTTATTCCAAAAAAAATATATTTTTAGATAAGTCTAAATATAGATGTAAAATTCTTCAATAAAGAAGTGGTTAAACCTTAAAGGGTTTGTTGATTTAATTATGTAAATCCCGTACTGTGGGAAATGTCGGTTGGCCAGAATGAAAATTTATATTTCGATATTTACTATGGGCTTATGCCCACTTCATCCGCTGCAACCGCACCGCATTAAAAATCGCCAATAACGCCACGCCCACATCCGCAAAGACTGCTTCCCACATGGTAGCCAATCCACCTGCGCCCAGAATGAGCACGATAATTTCGCATAGTAAGCTATACCTAATATTTACTAGAGTATCACATAGGTAGAAAAGCTACTTAACTATCAGCAGTGGGGCCTTGGAGGCATACAGCATTTTTTTTCTTAGCCCCTTTTTGAAAAGTGCCTCAAAAAATCCGTGTTCCCTGTAAAGCAAAACCAATAGGTCTATTGGGGTTTCAGTCAAAAATTCATCGATACCCTCTTCGGGTTTGTCTTCCTCGATAACTGTAAAGAACCATTGCTTAGGTACAAGAAGTTTGCCAAATCTTTCACGAATAAATGCTTTCTCCGGCACTCTTTCCTGTTTGTCCGCTATATGTACAAAGTGCAACTGTGCATTATAGTTTTGCAATAATCTGGACAATATTTCAAAATCTATTCTATTATCCATACTATCCGTATCCACTGCGACCCCGATACGCTTATATGCAGTATAGCTGGCATCTTCAGGTACGGCCAGTACTGGACAAGGCGCCTTTTGTGTCACCTTTTCGGTAACGGTTCCAATAAAAATTTCATCAAATCCCGAAGCCGTGCCCTTGGTACCCATAACGACAAGACAGGTATTCATTTCCTTAGCCAGGCCAGAAATCACATCGACCGTTGCCCCGAAACCGACAATTGCTTGAAATTCCAACTTGTCCAGTTCAGGAAAGCCTCTTAGAAACTTATCCAATTTTTCTTTATTGAGTTTTTCTTGTGATGCTGTGGTATCTGTTACATTGTGTGCCATAGTTGCCATCCCGATGGGCGTACCGGATGGATATGCCACTGAATAGGCGTGGACAAAAACCAGTTTTGATTTCAATTTTTGTGCTAGCCCAATTGCGTAGCTCACCGCATTTTCTGAAACCTGTGTGAAATCTACGGGTATTAAAATTCCTTTATCTTTCATATCATTTTGTTTTTATTGATTTGACTTCATTAATCTTTCTTTTTAGGTTTAATTATTCAATTGAAAAGCAGGTAAAAACCATATAGAATGGCATCTAAAAAGGCAATTGTCAGCACCGCAAGGAACATTGCCACAAAAACCAACAAGCAATACCCTTTCTCCTTTCTGGTTCTTACTTTCCTGTTTATTGAATTCCCCTTTTTTTCCTCTAGTCTCCGCTTTCTTCTTTCCCGTGACATATTATACTGTGCTTTACTAAAATCAACGCACCAATGCTATCCCCTAAGGTCATAAAACCATTCTTCTGCACGTTTGATTCCCTCCGTAATGGCCTTCTCACGAGAATACCCATTCTCCTTTACCAATTCTTGTGCAATTTTGAGGGCCTTCTTCCGAACTGACGGCTGTAGGCCATCAAGTTTTGTTTTGAAATCTTCAAATGTCCAGTCCATATTGTATACTTTTTTTAGAGCTTTCGCCCTTCCATCTCTGCTTTTACAATGCCGCGTTCAAGGGCTTCCTCCTTGGAGCATTGGTTTGTCGTATAGTATTCTTTAGCATACTTTACGGCCAATTTGTGGATGTTTTCATCCAGCATATTGAGCCTCATCGAGCAATCTTTAAAAAGTTCGTCTTTCATCTATCAAAAAAGTTTCAACACGTAAAAAACCATGACCAGTAAATAAACTATATATGCCGCATCAAATACAAAAATCTGCCAACGAGAGAAACCGTGCAGTTCCTTGCTTTGATGCACAAATAGTGTGTAAAGCAGTGGCATAAGCCCGACAAAGGCCAGGTTGACCCAGAACAGTTCAAAGTCCTCAATGGGGGTGGTTACCAAAGCCAGCGGAAAAAATGCCACCGTCATCGTTACGGCATTGTCTGCAATAACACTGGTGGTGCCCGCTGTCACCTCGCCCCCTTTTACCACGCTCCAGGTCTTGAATATTTCCGGTGCCGTGGTCATTATGCCCGTGATGAAAAGGCCTCCCACGATTTCAGAAATATTTAGGGCAGAAACAATATTTTCGGTCGCCTTCACTATGAAAAAAGCGCCAACTGCTATCGCAAAGGCCCCGGCAATCGATAACCAGACCTGTTTTTTGTTCCATTCTACTTTTTTGCCCTTTTCCTTGCCTTTTATGATTGCGTGGGTCAAGAACGCAGCATAGGCCGCCAGCATAATCCACCCGTCCACAGGTTGCAGGCCACGCCAGGGCTTTGGCAGAGTTAAAATGGCCACAAGGGCGATAATGCCCAGATAAGGAAGGGACAGTACGGAAACCGAACGTTTGTTCAACGCCAGAATGTTTTTATCAAGATGTTCTTGATGTTCCTTGTTGTTCTTGAATTGTTTCCTGGAAGCAAAATAAGCTATGGTCACCATCAAGGGAATGGAAATAATATTGGAACCCAATAAGTTGCCCAGGCCAATATCGGAAACGTCCCGTGCCGCACTGGTTATATTGATGGCAACTTCAGGACTGGCCGTTACAAGGGCAAGAAAAGCGGCTCCAGCGGATGCGGTAAGCCCCCATTGCTTGCGGAGCAACTTTAAAGGAGTCAACAATCGATCCGCACCCCAGTGTGCTGCCCAGGCCGCTAGGCCCAAAACGAGTACCCATGGCCATATGTTCATAATTCTGTCATTTTAACATTTCTCTCTTTGCTAGGTTCGATATGGATGTGCACGTCAAGTATCTCGGAATATGACCTGAACAATCTCTCCTTTACTTTGTGTGCAATATCATGGCCCTCGGTCACAGTTAATTCCCCATCGATCCAAATATGCATATCGATATGAAAGGCCGTTCCCATCTTTCGGGAATGGCAGCGCTCTACCCTTACCACTTCAGGAACGGCTTCGGCCAGTCGGATAACCTCATTTCGAAATTCGGGCTCAACAGCTTCGTCCAGCAACTCCCTTACCGATGACCTAGCTATTTTATAGGCATTGAACAGAATAATGCCCGCTGCAATGAGTGCCGCGAAATCATCCGCTATCTCAAACCCTTCGCCACCGATCAATGCTATGGAAATCCCTATAAAAGCGGCTATCGACGTAATGGCATCACTCCTATGGTGAAATGCATCGGCCTTGACGGCCGAACTATTGATTTCATCACCTGTTTTCATGACATAGCGATACAACGCCTCTTTCGTGAGGACAACAAATACCAGTATGAAGAGTGTGAAGGGTGCAGGAGTTTTGTGGGGTACCAGAATATGGTCGATGCTGTCCCTTATGATTATACCACCTGCAATGGTTAGGGCTATGGCAATACCCACCGCCACCAGGGCCTCTATCTTACCGTGTCCGTAGGGATGGTTTTCATCCGGTGGCCTTGACGACCATCTCAACCCGGCCCATAATAGTGCGGATGTCAGCACATCCGCCCCGGATTCGATCGCATCGGCAATAAGGGCATAAGAATGCCCGAACACCCCGCCCAAACCTTTGATCAATGCCAATAATGCACTGATCAAAATACCTACGAGGGTAGTTTTGAGTCCTATTCGGGATATGGCATTTGGATTCCTTTCCAAAATCTTTCTTTTGCTATTTCTTTTCTTCCCAATACGTTATTTGGACAATTTTAAAATTCTAATGGCCCCACGCATCACAAAGGCAAATACAATACCGCCTATGACCAAATCGGGCCATTTACTGTCTAAAAAATAAACCAGCACCCCTGCCAGTATTACCCCGCCGTTCACAATAATGTCGTTTGAGGTAAAGATGGCACTTGCCTGCATATGCGCTTCCTTGCTTTTGGCCTTGTTTATCAACCATAGGGAAACGAGGTTGCCGATAAGGGCGAAAATGGAAACGATAATCATCCATTGGAACAAAGGGGTTTCGCTACTACTCAAAAACCTTCTCACGACTTCCGAAAATCCCAGCAGGGCCAACGCCATCTGAAAATAGCCACTGAATTTCGCCACTTTCTTTTTTCTGGAAATAGCGCCGCCTACGGCAAAAAGGCTCAATGCATATACAATGGAATCGGCCAGCATATCCAGTGAATCGGCAATTAGACCCATCGAGGAAGAAATCCAACCCGTAGTCATTTCGATAACAAAAAAACCAAAATTGATGTACAAGACCCACCAGAGTATCTTCTTTTGTTTGGTCTCATCTTCAGTATTAGGTGCTTCCGCCTTTTCTGTTCCCAAAAGTTTTTCCCCCAACTTTAATGCACCCAATTCCACGTTTATTTCTTGGGCATTCCCTTGATGGTACACATCTAATTTCCTATTCGGAATGTCAAAGTCCAGATATTTGATTTGAGGATTTGACTCCAGTTTCATCCGTATCATCTGTTCTTCTGAAGGGCAATCCATTTGACTTACCTTAAAAGTGCTTTTGTTTATAGTGGACATTTAAATAATCTGTATTAAATTCTACGTTTGGTCTTTTAAATCTTTACTTACTATGGGATTCCATATATTTTTCCAAAATCGATTTTAAGCTCTCCAAATAATCAGCGAACGATTTAATGGTCGGTTTTGCTTCATCATCTACGGGAATCGTTATGGGGTTCTCATCCAAATACCGATAGAGTTCGGGATATTCGTGTTCAATCCTTAGGGTCAATTCGTTGATTTCTTGGGTTAGTTTTTGAATTTTCTTCATCTTCGTTTTTTTTATAATTTTATATATGCAACGCCCTGTCTTCGGTAGCAGCCAAGCAGGCTTCCTTAAAGGTTTCTGAAAATGTGGGGTGTCCGTGGGACATTCTGGCAATATCCTCTGCCGCTGCCCTGAATTCCATCGCCACGACAGCTTCCGTATAACTATCGGCTATGCGCGGACCTATCATATGAACGCCCAAAATTTCATCGGTTTCCTTGTCTGCAATCACTTTTATAAAGCCATCGGTGTCCATACTTATCTTGGCCCGTGCATTGGCCTTAAAGGGAAACGTGCCCGTTTTTATAGCCCTTCCTGCTTCTTTAAGTTCCTCTTCGGTAAGTCCCACGCCGGCTACTTCGGGCTGTGTATAGACAATGTTTGGTATGAGGGAATAATTGATGTGCGGCTTTTGTCCCGCAATGCGTTCGGCCACAAAAACACCTTCTTCACTGGCCTTATGGGCGAGCATCGCACCTCGGACTACATCTCCAATGGCATAGACCCCTTTTACATTGGTTTCCAGGTTATCGTCTACTTTTATTTGTCCTTTTTCGTTGGTTTCCACTCCCACGTTTGCAAGGCCCAAGCCTGATGTAAAAGGTTTTCTCCCAATGGCCATCAGGCAATAGTCGCCTTCCAACTGCATTTCCTTGTCGTCTTTCCTGTTCTGTGCCGTAAGGGTTACTTTATCATCTGCTGCCACAGCTTTTGTGACCTTGTGTTCCAGATAGAACTCGATATCTTGTTTTCTTAGGGACCTGTACAATTGATGCCCTACGGATTTGTCCATTGTATAAATAAGCCCATCAAAATACTCTACGATGGAAACCTTTGAACCTAACCTGGCGAAAACCGAACCTATCTCGACCCCAATGACACCACCTCCAACGACCATCAAGTGTTTGGGGATTTCTTTAAGGGCAAGCGCTTCCGTAGAGGAAATAATCCTTTTTTTATCTATTTCTATGTTGGGCAAGGATGCAGGTTTTGACCCGGTGGCGATGACCATTTTATCGGTTTCTATGGTTTGTGTTTTGTCCTCGCCCTTAATTTCAATGGTGTTTTTGTCCTTGATGTTTCCGTGGCCTTCATAAACGGTAACCTTGTTCTTTTTCATCAGGTAGGCTACCCCGTTGATGATTTCCCCCACGACGTCTTGAACCCTTTGGTTCATTTTTACAATATCTACATTCGCCTCCTTGACATCAATGCCGAAATCCTCGAATTGGTGTTTGAGCTTGTGGTAATGTTCCGATGCTTCCAGCCAGGCTTTTGAAGGGATACAACCCACGTTAAGGCAAGTGCCGCCAAGGGTACTGTACCTTTCGATTATGGCCACTTTAAAGCCCAGTTGTGCAGCACGTATGGCACACATGTAGCCACCTGGACCGGAACCAATAATTGTTATATCATATTTTTCCATAATTGTATTTTTTTGGTTAAATAAGGTGGAAGAACCTTGAACTTGACTCTTGGGCGCAAGGGTTCAAAGTTCTGGAACTCCCACCTGTTATTTTTCCTTACATTTCACGCATATCCCTTTTAATACCAAGTTGACATCGTTTATTTTATAATCACTTGGTAAACTTTCTTCCGGTATTTTATTTGGCAAACAGATTGTTTTCTTACATTCGGTACAATGAAAATGCAGATGTAAATCCGAACCATATTTACCTTTAACGTTTTCATCAGAAATTGCAAATTTTGCCACTCCGGTTCCATCATTAATCTGATGAATAAGTCCCTTCTCCTCAAAAATCTTAAGGTTGCGATAAAAGGTCGTTCTGTTTGCTGTCTTATTGGTTTCGCTCTTTTCGGCAAAGACCTTTTTTAAATCGGAAAAGGACACGGCACTTTGCTTCCTTCTCAGATACCTGTATATCTTGGACCTCATTTGAGTAGGGCGAATACCGTGACTTGACAATATTTTTTCCGTTTTGTTCATTTTTTAATCTTGATTCAAAGGCAATCTCCTTTATTGGATTTATTTTTTATAGGCGAGCAAACGCAATGCATTGACCACCACTACCAACGTAGAGCCTTCGTGAACCGCCACGGCTATGCCGATACTTGCCCAGCTCATTATGGTCGCAGGAATTAAAAGGGCAACAACCCCCAAGCTAACCCATAAGTTTTGCTTGATTATCGCCTTCGCTTTTCTGCTCAAACCGATGGCAAAAGGCAAGGTTTCCAGTTTGTCTGCCATTAGTGCTATATCTGCGGTCTCTAAAGCCACGTCGCTTCCCGCCGCACCCATTGCAATACCAACGGTACTGTTTGCCATAGCAGGGGCATCATTGACCCCATCACCTATCATTGCCAGTTTATTTTCCTGTTCCGCAAGTTTTTTGATGGCCTCCACTTTTTCTTCGGGAAGCAGACTTCCGCGAGCTTCGGTCAAACCGATTTCCTCGGCTACAGCGTCGGCTACTTTCTGGTTGTCGCCGGTAAGCATTATCATTTTCTTGATGCCTATTTCCTTTAGTTGGGCAAGGGTTTCCTTGGCTTTTTCCCGTGGCGTGTCCATTAGCCCCAGCATCCCTATAAATTCATTGCCCCTTTTTATTAGCATCGTGGTCTTTCCTTCCCCTTCAAGCGCTCTTACCTTTTCTGATACATCGCTGGGAACACCTTTATCAATATCCTCAAAAAGCTCAAGGTTGCCTATGTAAATGGAATTCCCTTGATAGTTTGCCTTTATGCCCTTGCCCTGTACGGCTTCCAAATCATCGGCATCGGGAATTTTGGTGTCCTTCCCAAGCCGCTCCATCCCATCCCTTACAACAGCCTTTGCCAGGGGATGGTCACTCAGTTCCTCAACCGCAATCGCGATTTCCAACAGTTCCTTTTTATCTATACTGCCAAAACTTTCGACGTCGGTAAGCTTTGGTTTTCCTTCGGTAAGTGTTCCCGTTTTGTCAAAAGCGAGAGCGGTAAGTACCCCTAAGTCTTCCAAGGGGCGACCGCCTTTTATCAAAACCCCGCCTCGTGCTGCTCTTGCCACACCACTCAATACAGCAGATGGCGTAGAAATGGCCAGGGCACAAGGACTGGCTGCCACAAGTACCGCCAGGGAACGGTACAGGCTTTCATTCCACGTTTCATCGATGACCAAAAAAGCAAAATTTAATACTATGACCAATAAGATTACCGATGGCACGTAGTACCGCTCAAACTTGTCTGTCAATAATTGTGTGGGCGATTTTTGGTCCTGGGCCTCTTGAACCATAGTGACCAAGCGGTTGAGGGTAGAATCTTTTGCCTCTTTAATCACCTTTATTTCGAGGGTATTGTTGCCATTGATAGTTCCTGAAAATACACGGTTCTCGTCGGGAATATCGCTTTTTGCTGTATATTCCTTATCGGGATTTTCTATTGGTGTTTTGTCCACTGGAACGCTTTCCCCGGTAATGGGTGACTGGTCTATACTACTATTGCCCTTTACAATAACACCATCAGCAGATATTTTACTGTTGGGGCGTACCACGATAGTATCACCTATCTGTAACTCTTCTATACCGACTTCAACGGTATCGTCATCCTTCTTTAATAGTGCGGTTTTAGGCGCAAGGTCTGTTAACGCTGCAATGGATTTCTTGGCCTTGCCCATTGCATAGTTTTCCAGTGCGTGACCCAAACTAAACAGGAACAGCAACAAGGCACCTTCTGCCCATTCGCCCAAATAGGCGGCTCCTGCAGCTGCGACCAGCATCAGGAAATCGATTTCAAATCCGCCCTTGGAAATCTTGACGATGGCCTCCTTCAAGGTAAAATAGCCACCGAAAAAGTAGGCCGCAATATAGAGCCAAAAAGGAATGTTTTCTGAAACCCCGGTAAATTTCTCCAATAGGAAACCCGTAATTAGTGTGACCCCGCTTAAAATAGCAAAATAGAGTTCGGTGTTTTTGCCGAAGATGCCGCCGTGGTCGTGGTTGTGGCCATCGTCTTTGCTGTGTTTTTCCTTGTCTTTCATATTATTAATGGTTTTGTTATCGTTAATTAAGATTTAATCCAGTTTTGGGCTTGTAATTTGTTAAAGGTTAACATTTTTGCTATTTCCAATTCATTTTTTGCAAACGTATTGCATTGAGAATGGCAACGAACGAAACACCTACATCGGCAAACACAGCCTCCCACATCGTAGCCAAACCGATGGCACCCAAAATGAGAAAAATCCCTTTTACCCCAAAAGTAAGACCAATATTTTGCCATACGATACGGCGTGTTGAGCGTCCAATTTGGATTCCTCGGGCCATCCTGCTCGGCTGGTCGGTCTGGATGATAACGTCTGCGGTCTCTATGGCCACATCGCTGCCCAAACCACCCATTGCAATACCCACATCACTGGCTGCGAGCACGGGTGCATCGTTGATGCCGTCGCCCATAAATGCTACCGTGGATTCAGGTTGTTCCTTGAGCTTTTCGACCTCGTTGAGCTTATCTTCGGGTAGCAAGCCGCCTTTGGCCCAATCAATATTCAGTTCCTTGGCAACTTGTTGGGTTATGGAATCCTTGTCTCCAGAGAGCATTATGATTTTAGCTATTCCGGCCACCCGAATCTGTTGAATGGTGTGATGCGCGTCTTCCTTAAGTTCATCGGCAATGGTCACATAGCCTGCGAATTTTCCATCGATGGCGACCATCACTATAGATTCGACTATCACATCGGTTTCAGGTGGAACATCAACACTATTGGAAGTCATCAATGCTTTGTTGCCGACCAAGACCTGCTTATGGTTGACTGTGCCCTTTAATCCCTTACCGGCAACTTCAGAAACTTCGGATGCCTTAAAATCAGTACCGTCCGCTTTGTATTCCAGAATTGCCTTTGCAATGGGGTGGGTAGATTGTTCTTCCATCGCCATCAGGTATTTCATAAATTCCACTTCCGCAAAAGCGGATGTATTTATCACTTCCTTAATCTTAAAGACCCCTTTGGTAACGGTTCCGGTTTTGTCCATCACCACAGTATTCACTTTGGTCATTGCATCGAGAAAGGATGCACCTTTGAACAGGATTCCGTTGCGCGATGCCGCACCCAGACCGCCGAAATAGCCCAGTGGAATGGAAATGACCAAGGCACAAGGGCAGGAAATCACCAAGAAAATTAAAGCTCGGTATAGCCAATCCCTAAACACATATTCATCGACAAAAAAGTATGGTAACAAAGTGAGTCCGATAGCAAGGAAAACCACGATGGGCGTATAAATCCGTGCAAACTTCCTAATAAATAATTCGGTCTTTGATTTCCGGGCCGTGGCATTCTGTACCATCTCCAGAATACGGGCGATGGAACTGTCCTTGAATTTCTTGGTGGTTTCTACTTCGATGACACCGTCGAGATTGATGCTTCCCGCAAAGACTTTTTCGTTCTGTGTTATGGTGTCGGGTTTGCTTTCGCCAGTAATGGCAGCTGTATTGAGCGATGCTTTGTTTGATAGCAGTTTGCCATCCAATGGGATTTTTTCGCCCACCCGTACCTGTATCTTCTCGCCAATATTGACCGTTTCGGGATTGACGGAAACGAAGTCCCCATTACGATAGACCAATGCCTCGTCCGGTCGTGCATCCAGAAGTGCCCTAATGTTTCCTTTGGCACGGTTTACGGCAGCATTTTGGAACAGTTCGCCCACGGCATAGAACAACATCACGGCAACGCCCTCTGGATATTCGCCTATGGCAAATGCTCCCAAGGTTGCGATGGACATCAGGAAAAATTCTGTAAAGAAATCGCCATTTTTAATACTTTCCCATCCCTCCTTGATGACGGGAAAGCCAACAGGGATGTAAGCCACCGTGTACCACACAATCCTGACCCATCCCTTAAAGAAAGGAAAGGCATCGAAATAGTCAATGGCAATACCAACTATGAGCATCACAAAGCTGAAAATTGCCGGTAAATAGGTTTTGAGCTTTTTTTCGGTTGCTGAAATTACAGTGGACTGTTTCCCTTTTAGCTCCCGTAGCTGTAGTTTTTTCTTTTTCATCCTTTTGTTGAGACCCAGGTCATTGCCTGCTCTTTATTTTTACTATCAAAAAATTTAACTTCAGACTTTATGAAAAAATCAGTTGCCTTCGCGGCCCATTCCTGCCATTTTTTATTGCCCACAAAGGCCATCTTGCCATAATCTCCCAAATGAGCCGAATCAATCTTTAGGTCTTCCCAAAAGCCTTTAAGGGTATAGCCTTTTAAATCTTCCATTTCAAAATAGAAATCCACTTTATGCCCTTTTTCTATGATGTTGTGGATAAGCGGATGCATCTTTTCCATATCCTTTTCCGTAAGTTTCCCGCTGATTTTAGCGGCAATAAGATGTTCTTGTTCTAAGTTTATTATCTGTAACATATTTGTATATCTTTATATTAATCTATTTAAAATATTAGTGCGTTGTATGTGCAAATATCCATTGGCCTACACTTACTTTTCTTAATTATAAAGCGCCTTCTCTTTTCCTAAGTGCAAGATGGCTTCGGGCAAATCGAGTTCGCGCGTTCCGTTGCCCGTTCTAATATAAAACCGTGACCTCCCGTCTTGACTTAGATAGACTGGTGTTTTGGCCGGGTCTATTTCTATGTAGCACACGTCATTTTCTCCATATCTGTAAAAAGATACATTTACAGCCGTACATAAATGGGTTCCCAATTTTAAAGATATCAACTGCATCAGGTATTGCTCAAAACCATCTGTACCCGGTTTTTTCAAGGTGTCAAAATCCTGGTTTAGACCGAGGATGTTGCCGTTATCGTCTACTCCTATAAGCAAATTACCACCGTTGGTGTTCATAAAACCCGCTATGGTCTTGATAATTACAAATTCCAACTGTTTATTCACTTTGGATTGACGTAAATCCCATCGCAGACTTGATTTGAACTCCACCAAATCATTCTCGCCTTTTTTAATGAGTTCCAGCAGGGTTTGCCCATCCATCCGTTTCCTGTTCAGTTGAAAAATCTTTTTTCTGAAAAAGACCATCAAGGCAAGGCTGCTTCCCAATATTCCGAACAACAGGTTTTTAAGGACTTGGTCAACATCGGTAAAACCCCATACGGTTTCAAAAGCCTCGCCAAGATAGCTTGGCCAGTGACCGGAATCGCCCGACCGGTCAAAGAGAAAAAGGGATAGGCCCAAGGGTTGCAGTATAAAGACCCCAAAGGCAAAGCCTGCCAAAAGCCATATCCCTATTTTTCTTCTTTGCATAGATAACGGTGTTATGGTCGTTCGGTCAAAAGCAAAACACTGTTATTTTTTGTCCTTTAACAGGAACGTCTTGCGTTTCTCAAACTCCTCTTCGTCGATTTCGCCGCGGGCGTACCGCTCCCTCAGGGCTTCCATTGCCCTGTCCTTTCTGTTTTTCTGTCCCGGTGTGGGGTAGGGAATCAGGAATATCCAGAAGATGAGGATTATCCATAACCCCCACCATATCCAGTGCATTCCCCCAAAATACCAATCGTCCATCATAATTTTCTAGATTTAAAGATTCATGTTTCAGTTACTATTGCTATTGCTTGTTTGTTCGAGCCAGTTGTTGGCCATGTTTCCATCTTCAGGTCCGAAATATTTTATGTGGGCTTCACTAAACGGCAATAGCGATTCGGTAAACCGTTCTTGCCATGTTTTTTCGCCCACCAAGGCTATTTTCTTAAGCCGTGCTTCTTCGGGAAAGGAAATATCCAACCTCTCACCGCTGCTTTTCTTCACTCCTTTTTTGCGAGGCTCCATTTCCATATACCAAGCGGCCAGTTCATTGCTTTTCAAATGTTCATTCAGGGCCTTGACTAAGGTCGCCCCATCATCGGCATCCAGCTCTTGATCTGCGATGGTATATAAGATTTGGTCTTTTTTATAGATTGCTATCATCGTCGTATTCTTTTGATATTATTGTCCTTAAAGGTTACTCCAAATTGCCATTGCATTTATTGCATACTCCCGTTACGACCAGATTGATATCCTCTGCCATATATCCTTGGGGCAGGTTTACCTGCGGGATTTTACGGTCGGTCAAACAAACGGTCTCGTTGCACCGGGTGCAATGAAAATGCAGGTGCAGGTCGTTGCCCACCTCACATTCACAGTCTTCCTCACAGAGCGCATATTTCATAATGCCCGTACCGTCCTCTATTTGATGTACGATGCCTTTTTCCTCAAATGTTTTCATCGTCCGGAAAAGGGTACTCCTTTCCGACTTCTCGAAGAAACTCTCCAATTCGCCCAAACTGATGGCCACCTCGTTTTCCAGTAACTTTTTATAGGTCAACAGACGCATCGGGGTGGGTCGTATTCCCTTGCTCTCCAATTTTTTGACGATTTTTTCCATGTGCGATGGGTCAGAGGTCGTACCGTTTTAAGGATTCCCCCGTTTTGATCTGGAAGGCATCCTCAATATCCGATAAATAGATGATACCGTCCCCTGGGTCGGGCGTTTTACCGTTTTCCGTAATAATATCGATTGCCGATTGTGCTTCTTCATTTTGACATACCAGCTCCACTTTTACCACCGGACTATCGGTTACGTGAAAATCCAATGAGGGCTTCGCGCCTTTTGCTTTGAATGCTCCAGTACCCTCCGCCTGTGAAAGCGTCATACTTTTAAAACCTTTATCGCTAAGGGCTTCGATGACCCTTTGTATCCTGTTCGGTTTAACAAATGCTTTTATTTCTTTCATTTTTAAAATGTTTAAATTTTTAATCGATTTTGAACCGAGCCTGTTCTTTAATTTTTAACTAACTAAATTAAGTCGATAAACAAACTCGGAATCAAAATCCTTGATTTTTAGAGAATTAATGTCCGTGCTCCAATTCGCCTTTCACCATTTCTGAAGAAAGAGTATAGGCCCCATTTGTTACTATTTTGATATTTTCGGGTGTTCCTGCAGGCAGGTTAACTTCTACAAACCCCAGATCGTTGACCCCCGTGCTCACGGGGATGCGTTTATATTTCATTTTATTTTCAACAGGTTCTTCATCCTCATCCATGATGAAGATATAAGACTGTTCACCTTCCTGGACAATAGCTTCCTCGGGAACAGCAAAGCCTGATTTTTCTCCTTGTACAATTCTTCCCTCCACATACATTCCGGGCAAAAGGTCCTTGTCTTTATTCTCGATATCTGCCAATACCTCTATGGCCTTCGGATCGCTCTCAAACGTCTGCCCTATGGAACGCACGGTGGCCTTTAACAATTCATTAGGTTTTGAGGCTGTTGAAAAATAAATCTGTTGTCCCTCCTTGACCTGCTTGATGTCCTTTTCATATACTTTGAAATTGACATAGATTTTCGAATTATCGCTTATCGAGAACATTTTGGATTGTGGGGCCACATAATCGCCCAGGCTTACCATTACTTCGCCCACATAGCCACTAATGGGCGTAATAATGGGGATGGCAGAATAGATCTCCCCTTCGGCCACTTTGGAAGGGTCCAGTCCCAACAAGCGTAGTTTGGACTTTAGGCCGTTTACACTGGAAGTGGTGGAACGAAATTTGGATTGCGCCATTTGGAATTCCTTGCCAGAGGAAACCCCTTTGTCATAGAGGGTCTTTTTGCGCTCAAAATCCTGCTTTAAAAATACCAGTTCGTCATTCTTTTCCTGGTATTCCTGTTGCATGGCGATGATATCCGGGTGTTCTATATAGGCCAACACCTGTCCCTTGCGCACAATGTTGCCCGGTACTACCTTGATCGAGCTAACATTTCCACCAATAAAGGGACTAATGTTTGCCCTGTCCTGTGGGAAGAGTTCGAGTGTTCCTGTTACCTTAATGTTGTTCCCTAAATTACGTTCCTCCAGAGGTTTCGTTTCCAGACCGATGGTTTCGGCCTGTTGTTTTGTAAGTTCAACAACACCTTCTTCCCCTTCTTCCCCTTCGTGGCCACCTTCTTCTTCGTCGTGACCCTCTTCTCCGTGCGCATCTTCTCCAGGTGCTTCGGTTTTTGATACGCCTTCCGTTTCGTTATGCCCAAGCTCGGATTTTGGAGCATCATTACAACTCATAAACATAAGTGTAAATAATACGGTGCTTACTAATAATATATTCTTCATTTTTCTTTTTTTAAGGTTATAAATTGCCCAATTGATATTGCATATCAATGGTCTGCTGGTTAAACTGATTGATGTACTGTAAATGATTTTGTTTTATCCTGATGGCACTGTTGAGAATCGTGATGTAATTGACATAATCTATTTCGCCTTCCTTGGATGCCAATTGCGCTGTGGTAATTTGTTGTTCTGCCAACAATAGTGCGCCTTCTTCGTAATATTGCAAAATCTTCTTTGTCTTTTCAAGAGATTTGGCCAACTGCGACACGCGACTTTCTGTAACCGCCTTTTGCTCCAAATACTGATTCTCTGCTACCATTGCGTCTGCCTTGGCTGCCTTTACCCTTGACTTCTGGGGAAAAAACCACAACGGAATACTAATACCTGCCTGATAGGTGTTGAAGCCTGACACTTCATCTACTACTTGTCTTCCATAGGAAAAACTGAATTTCGGTAGGAATTGTGATTTCTCAACACCCACGTTTGCTTTACTTACTTCGGCATTTTGTAATGCATATTGCAACATTGGGTTATTGGCCACCGAAATGGAATCCAATGTCGCCATAAAATCCAATGTTTTGTATGGTTCACTAATGGTCTCAATGGATTCATCGGTTCCTAAATATTGTTTTAAGGCGCGCTTGGCAATTTCAATATCATCAAAGGCTTGTTGCCTTAATACTTGAATCTGTTGAAATTCGGAAGAGGCGGCAATAAATTCCAGTTTGCCCGTTTCCCCGGTATCATAGCGAAGTTGGGCAGCAGTCTTAAAATTGACATAAATACTGTCCAATTGGTCTGCAAAACGCAACTGTGCCTTGTAATAATTAATTTGGTCATACGCCTGCATCACATTACGCACCAATTGTTGTTCACTGGCCACATAAAACTTTTCTCCCAAGGCAATACGCTCTTTGTAAAACTTCGATTTTGAAAACCCGGAAAGCAAATCAATGTTGCCCTGTTGCACACCAACGGTTGTCTGCACTCCAGGAAGATTATTTCCATATTCTTCTTTGCCCGTGAAAACTTGAGTGCTACCAAGGTCAAAACTCGTTCCCTTTAGTGCCTTTTCCCGTTCAATAAATGCTTGGCTTTCTTTAAGTGATGGATAATTCTGTTTAGCCACAGCAATGGCCTCATCAATGGTCAAGGTCTTTGGGATTGTACCATCTTGATTGGTGTCTTGGGCAAATGAAGTACTAGAAGCCATCAAACCTCCAACCATCAAAAATATGGTTATAATATTCGTGGATTTGTTGATATAGCTTACATCGCCATCATTTTCTTTCTTTTCTTTTCGTGATTCAAGCCAATAGTATAATACGGGAAGGACTACAAGCGTTAAAAAAGTAGCTGTAAGCAATCCTCCAATAACAACCGTTGCTAAAGGTCGTTGCACTTCCGCGCCACCAGAGGTAGAAACCGCCATTGGGATAAAGCCCATAATGGCTGCGGTTGCCGTCAATAAAATTGGGCGTAAACGCTCGTGGGTGGCTTCGTATATTCTGTCTTTTAAGTTTGTCATTCCACTTTCTTTTAATTCATTGAATTTGTTTATCAGTACCAATCCGTTTAAAACTGCAACCCCAAAGAGCACGATAAAGCCAACACCTGCGGAAATACTAAATGGCATTCCACGAACCCACAAAGCAAATACGCCACCAATGGCCGCCAAAGGCACTGCCATATAAATCATTACCGATTGTGAGAACGAACTCAAGGCAAAATAAAGCAATATGAATATTAAGAAAAGTGCAATAGGCACTACAATCATCAATCGGTCAGAAGCACGTTGTAGGTTTTCGAACGAACCTCCGTAGGTTACAAAATAACCAGGTGGCAATTTTACTTGTGTTTCCAGTTTTTGCTGTATTTCCTCGACCATCGATTTTACGTCACGGCCACGGACATTGACCCCTACTGAAATACGACGGGAGGTATTGTCCCTTGAAATTTGCATCGGTCCGGGTTTATAACTGATTTCCGCCACTTCCTTTAATGGTACTTGCGCTCCATTTGGTAAATCGATATAAAGATTTTTAAGGTTGTTGATGTCTTGTCTAAATTCCTTTGCCAATCGGATAACCACATCGAACCGTTTTTCGCCTTCAAAAATTACACCTGCTTCTTCTCCTGCAAAGGCGGCACTTACATAATCATTCAATTTATCCACGGTTACACCGTATTGTGCCATTTTTGCGCGATTGTATTCCACCGTCATTTGAGGTAAGCCACTTGTAGCTTCCACATTGAGGTCAGCCGCTCCGGGTACAGTTCTAATGACCGCAGCGATTTCCTGTACCTTGTCTGCCAAAACGCCCAAATCTTCCCCATATAGTTTAATGGCAACATCTTCTCGGACACCCGTCAATAATTCATTAAAACGAAGTTCTACAGGTTGGGTAAACACGAAATTTACGCCTGGAACAACTGAAATTTTTTCCTGTATTTTTTCGATAAGTTCTTCTTTGCTGTCTGCTGAAGTCCATTTGCTCTTA
Organism: Flagellimonas hadalis; assembly: GCF_007785775.2. GTDB lineage: Bacteria > Bacteroidota > Bacteroidia > Flavobacteriales > Flavobacteriaceae > Flagellimonas > Flagellimonas hadalis. The sequence continues at coordinate 6,389 of NZ_VNIK02000019.1, read as the reverse complement.
TCTTTTTCAAGAATGATATAACTATCCGCAATGTCCATAGGCATTGGGTCGGTTGGGATTTCGGCAACCCCAATTCTTGAAATTACTGTTTTTACTTCTGGAAATTCATTGATTAAATTTTGAAGTTTTTTTGAAGCCTCGATGGACTCCGTAAGACTGCTACCTGGTTTTATCAACGCTTGAAACGCAATATCGCCCTCATCAAATTTTGGGATAAATTCGCCGCCCATGTTGCTGAAGATAAATCCTGCGATTAATAGTAGGGTAACTGCGCCTATAACGACACCAGCCCGAAAACGAAGTGCAAAATTGAGCAACGGTACATATCCTCTATTTAGCCCAGACATTATTTTATCACTGAACCTATCAATTTTATTTTCAAACTTGGCAAACCAACCGTTTTGGTTCTTTGCTGGTTTCAAGAACATCGACGAAATCATTGGGACGTAAGTAAGACAAAGGATAATCGCTCCTAAAACGGCAAATCCAAAGGTAAAAGCCATTGGACGGAACATTTTTCCTTCCACACCAGTCAAAAAGAGAATCGGTGTAAATACAATAAGGATAATCAATTGTCCGAAAAATGCCGAATTCATCATCGTACTTGCCGATTCGTAGGCTATTTCATCCATTTCGGGCTGACCTATGGCAGTTGTGGTTTTTTTCATCCGTTGATGGATATGAAAAACCATTCCTTCAACAATGATTACCGCACCATCCACGATGATTCCAAAGTCGATTGCACCCAAGGACATTAAATTTGCCCACACCCCAAATTGTTTCATCAAAATAAATGCGAATAGTAATGATAATGGGATTACCGAAGCTGTAATCAAACCACCACGGAAGCTTCCCAACAATAACACCAAAACAAAAATCACAATCAGCGAACCTTCAATCAAGTTTTTTTCTACGGTACTTGTGGTTCTTCCAATCAATTCACTTCGGCTTAAAAACGGTGCTATATATACACCTTCCGGCAAGGATTTTTGTATTTCATCAATACGGTTTTGTACATTTTCTATCACAGTACCAGGGCTTTCGCCTTTAAGCATCAAAATCTGTCCGCCTACAGTTTCGTGACCGTCTTGGGTAAATGCACCATAACGCACTTGGTTTCCGTAACCCACTTTTTCGGCAACGTCCCTTACCAAGACAGGGCTTCCATTTTGAGTGGTCACAACCGTGTTTTCCAAATCGGCGATACTTCGAGCCAGCCCTTCGCCACGGATAAAATTGGCTTGGTGGTTTTTTTCAATGTAAGCACCACCGGTATTAGCATTGTTCACTTTAAGAGCTTCAAATACCTGATTCATTGTAATGCCAAAACTTTTTAGTTTATCAGGATTAATGGCAACTTCGTATTGTTTTACATAACCTCCAAAGGCATTGACCTCGACGACTCCGGGGACTAACGCCATTTGGCGTTTTACAATCCAGTCCTGTATGGTGCGAAGCTCCATGGCATCATATTTGTCCTCATAGCCTTCTTTTACTTTTAAGGTATATTGAAAAATTTCGCCCAGACCTGTTGTTATGGGAGCCATAAAAGGTGTGCCAAAACCTTCGGGGATTTCTCCGGCAACTTCGGTTAATTTCTCTTGTACCAATTGCCGGGGAAGATAAGTGCCTGCCTCGTCCTTAAAAACAATGGTAACCACGGACAGCCCAAAACGGGATACTGAACGCAGCTCGATGACGTCAGGAAGATTGGCCATTGCCAATTCTACGGGATAGGTAACAAATTGTTCTATATCTTCTGTCCCCAAGTTTGGGGCCACGGTTATTACCTGTACTTGGTTGTTTGTTATATCGGGTACAGAACCCAAGTTTATAGTGGCCATAGACCAAATGCCCGTACCAACCAATGCCACTATAAATAAGCCAATAATAAATTTATTATTAATGGAAAATGAAATGATTTTGTTAATCATAGAAAAAGTATTAATTCAGTTTAAACATCGCAATGCAAAGAGATGCAATGCGTTTATGATGCGATACTTACTTTTAAAAGCATCACGGTAGGATATAGCTATCCTAAAAAAACTGAATTATACTTTAGGGGGTTGGAAAAGCGATTCCAGATATCTGGAAGTGAAGTTTACTTTATGTAAGTTAAACTGTTTTTTCTCTTCAAACTTTAGTCGATTGGTTAAAGCCGAATTGTTGTTCGCAATAATTAATACTAAAGGGTGACAACATTGATGATGGGAATGGACTGGTGTATTCTCCTTATCTGGGTTATTATGATGCCCTTCATTTTTTGCATCATTGTCAATGTAATCTTCAACTACATATTCAAGGAAAGAGTCTCCATAAACTTTATGGTCTTGATAATGGGTAATAATGCTTGAAATTTCTTTAATTGGTCCACAAAAGTCCATATCAATGCTAATTCCCTGAAAAAAGAATAAAATTGACATTGATATGGAAAAGAATATTTTCATAAATTTTGACAAAGATACAAATTAATCGATGCACAGGTTGTGCAAAAACTTGAAAGCAGGGATAAAAGGTTTCATGAAGCACTAAAAACTAGTTATTCTGCAGATCCATAAATCTTTTGAGGGCGAATTAGGCTTTCCATAGGATAGGTCATATATATATATTATATCGTAAGATATCAGACATAAAATTGAGTGCCAAGAAATATATTTATAATATGATTGCCAAAAATTTCAAATTGCAAATATAACAATGATTACGTGCGACTGGGTTACAAAAGAACTTCAAAAATAGGGTAAGGTTTCAAATAGTCACTAAAATTAATAAACTGAAAAGGCTGAACAATAAGACAATAAGATTTCTAATAATATTAAAATTCTCCGTGCTTCCATCTCTCACTTTATCCATCAATGGACTACAAATCGTGTGCCTTACAAAAGTTATTACAGATTTGTTTATTTTCCCTTTGTTCTTTTTTGATGTTATTTTAAACAGAACTAGGTTTAATTCAATTCCCGCCTCGCCTTCTGATGCCCCTTCAAGGGTTATTGTTCCACTTGTAAAAGGAGGTAGACAGTCGTCCAAGTCCTTTTCGCTTGGGTAAACCGCCCTACGGATATCCTCTACAAGCAAACGTAATGGTTCGCTATTTTTCCTGAGTTCGCGAAGTCTTTCTTCTTCTGTAAACCGTCCATATTGAGCTGAAATTGGTACTGAAAAAAAGCAAAAAATGAGAAATAAGAGTGGAACGTGGCTTTCATATTCGGTAATTTTTAAATATTCAAAAAATTAGGGAAGCCAATTTTAGGGTAAGAAATACACACACCTCATTTTGAGTGGCTTTTAAAATGGGGGAGTTTTCCAATTTAGAAAATTTATTTGAGACCCCATTACAGGAAATCCACATAAAAACTGTGGTTTTCCCCTGTGTATATTTGCAAATGAATGCCCCGCATTACTTCAATCTCTTTGAAATTTTGATTATCATTGGTGAGAATAAAGTAATCACTCATTAGAATTACCTCTCGAAATCGAACTAATATCGAACTAATAAAAATATAATTAAATACAGTTAAATCAATATCAGTTATTTAATATAAAATAGACGATATACAGAACGTCTATCACACCATGCAGGAATCATAAGGGTTGACAAAAACAAAAGGGTCTGCATTGGAGCAGACCCTTAAGCAACCTAAATAAACCCAACCTAAAACAAATTACTTTTATAGTTTTTTAATTGTTGTAAAGGTACATGGACGAGGAACCCGCTAGGTCCTCGCTCCAAGAAGGTGAAACGTTGCCTTCAATGTCCCAACAGTTCTCGAATCCCAAGACCTTACCATTGCCAATTTCGGAGATGTATATGGTTTTTGTTTTGGCATCATAGGCCACATCGATGGGGTTACCCAATTGGGTATTGGACCCTGCAATCCGTTTCTGGCTGGCCAAAGCAATGGTCCCTCCATTTTCTGTAGCGTTGATGAGTGCCGTGAAACCGGCCATGGTATGTATGCCCCCATCATCCATCGTGTTCGCGGCATCGCCGATGTCCGTCATCACCAGAACATCATCCGAAGCACTATAGGTAATCCCATGTGTCCTGACAATTCCCTCGATGGTCACCCGCTTGGTGGCCGGCAGAACACAGTCTTCGGTATTGGCCAAGAAATTGGAGAATATGGCCAGATCACTTGAGTTGTCCACGACGGCCAATAGGTCATTCCCCATGAAAGTAATGCCCCATACGTCGAAATCAATATCAAACGTGTTCATCAAGGTGAAAGAAGTGCCATTATAGGAATAGACGTAGAATGTATGCTCCATATTGTCGGAGACCACCACCTTGTTCCCATAGACAGCAATCTCCCTGGGACTCATCAAATCCATACTCCCAGAAAAGTCCAGGCTTGCGAGAATCCCATCCGCGGTCAATGAGAATCCACCATAATACTCCAGTTGCAAATTGGACCTGGATGCTTGTATCATGAAATCGTTCAATGCGGAATAGTAAATTCCTTCCGAAGAGGTGGAACCGGTAATGATTGTTTTTGAAGTTCCGCTCAAGATATCATAGACAACCACATTTCCATCCGTGGTATTGGTCGTGTATAGTTGCGTCATTCCCATTTCACTGGCAGAACCATAATCCCCATCGGTTTCGTCACTGGAGAAATAGATGGAAGAGGCAGACGTCAGATCCTTATTGAATGTAGGTGCGATGTTTCCGCCGGAACCAATGGCAGTGAACCCAAGTACCTTGCCCGTGCCAATATCCGATACATAAACGGCATCCGTCTCCGAATCATAGGCCACATCGATAGGATTGCCCATGTAAGTGGCAGGACCAGCCACTCTGGTCTGCATGGAGACCGGTAACACTTCTCCGTCTGAAAGTGCATCAAACTTGGCCGAAAAATCTAAAATCACATGAAATCCACCATCGTCGTCCGTATTGGCGGCATCACCAATGTCCGTCATTACCATCACATCGTCCGAACCACTGTAAGCCAAACCATGGGTCCTAACTATCCCTTCAATGGTCACCCTCTTGTTCGGATACAGCATATCATCCGTGGCATTGTCCAAGAAATCATAGAAAACTGCCAAATCGCTGGAAATGTCCACAACGGCATACAGGTCACTTCCCTTGAAAGCCACTCCCCAGACTGCAAAAGGGACTTGAACCGTTGTTTCCAAAGAGAAAGAGGTCCCTGTCTTTTTGTAGACGAAGAATTTGTTGGAACCATTGTCAGCTACCACGTAGAAGTCTCCATAGACCGCCAATTCCCGTGGGCTTTCCAAATCAGCATTTCCTTTGAATGAGATATCCAAATCTGTATCCATATCAAAAGTGCCTATTTCGGCAAAGGCTTCCAACCAATTGGCTGAACGTGAAGCTTGGACTACCAGGTCCTCGGTTGCATCGTAATAGATTCCCTCTGCAGCCATGGAGGGGGTTCCCAAGGTGACTTGCGTGTCATTGGTCAGGTCATACTTGGTAATGGCCCCATTTTCGTTGTTGGTCACATATAATGCTGCCCTTCTTCCCTCTTCCATCATTCCATCATCGTCAGAATACATGTCATCATCCATCATGGCGTTATCGTCCTCGTTGCACGAGACGAAAGCCAAAAAGAGGGTCATGATCCCCCATTTTAAAATCGAAATTTTCGTAGTGTGTTCCATAAGTGTTTAATTTGATCAGTACTTTCACTTACCTACGGAAACACTATCAGGTGGGTTTGGTTTTTGGTTAAAAAAAATCACAAAAAATTGACAGTCAATTACTTGAACTGATAATTTTTTGTGATTATCGTTAAATCAACCCTTTATTACAATGCACAGTTGACAGGTTTGGAAGCCTGTCCCGTGCATTGGTGGAAGGTCAGTATTTATATCGTACAAAGGCCTCCATGGCGGCATAGCTGGCCAACCCAAGGGATTGGTATTTCAGTGCGGTCTCCTTGTTACGGTCCTCTGCTCTGACCCAGAATTCCCTGAGATCCTCCCCTTGGAACATGACCCCATCCTTTTGGGTCTGGTGGTAAAAAATGGCCTTGCGCTTCCTAAGTACCTGCACAGGGCTCATGGGAACGGCCATCTCGATCTCGTGGATCTCCCATTCATGCCAAGCACCCCTATAGAGCCATACCCAACAATCCTTCATGAACGGCTTCCCTTTCAGCTCCTTCAAAGAGGCAAAAAGGGCCTCCAAGCACACACGGTGCGTGCCGTGCGGGTCGGCCAGATCCCCGGCCGCATAGATCTGGTGCGGCTTGATCTTTTCTATGATATCGTTCATAATCTGGATATCCTTCTCCCCAAGCGGGTTCTTTTTGATAGTACCCGTCTCATAGAACGGAAGGTCCAAGAAATGTACCTGGCTGTCCGGAATTCCCATATACCTTGTGGCCCCATAACTTTCGCTCCTGCGGATGGTC
>NZ_VNIK02000018.1 GCF_007785775.2 Flagellimonas hadalis | reverse complement strand
GCCTTTACTGAGCCAAAATTCAGGAAAAAAGGTATTGAATGCACTGAACAAAAAGGCAATGCCCGTACTGAGTGCGACCAAGGTATCCATATTGGCCTTACCGAATCTGGCCTGTTTGAAGGCATTTATGAAAAAGCTTCGGCCAAACCAGAACAGGATAGGAACGGCAAGTACCAACGAAATCCACCTACCCGGGACCCAATCCATAAAAAACATCCCAAGAAGGAAAATGGGAAGTGTCAAAATAGCGGACCAAAGGGTTCGCTTTTTTATGGATACATAATGCTTTTTCGAAAGCTCTTCCTGTACTTCGGTAGGATCCTCGGCATCCACAATTATATTATAACCGATTTGACGTACCGCATTTTGAAGATCGCTTAGGTCCATAGCACTGTCATACTCCACAAGGACCGTACTGTTGGCAAAGTTGACACTGGCATTGTAGACCCCTTCGGTATGGCCCAGCATGGATTCCACGCTGGATGCACAGGCAGCACAGGTCATTCCAGTGACCGGGAAAGATTTTTTTGACACCGTCTTCGCTTTCCTTTCGGTGTCCTCAATAATATCGATTGCATCCATTTTCTACTCCAATTTGTATGGTACAAATTTCAGAATAGACCTAAAATGGACTGTTACGTTATTTACTGAAAGAGTTGTAGAATTTTCCGAAAAATCAACTTTTATCTTTCCTCGTCAAGTACTTATAATTGGTGAGTGGTTTATAGAATTCGGCAACATCTATGAAATCAGGTTCGCCCACGTCAATCTTTTTTGGAGAATTTGCCCCGATCAGTTTAGAATATATTCGATAGGACAAACCATTGTAGTGAACTTGGGGCAAAACAAGAATATTGGTAGTAAATAATCGCCTCTCATTCGGCCAGATTCTTTGTTTCTTCCCTAAGAGATCCCTCGAATTTAGGAATAGGCCGCTTTTCTTTTCCTGCTTCGGTTTCCACTATTCCATTTTCCTTGATGTCGTTTATCAACCACTGCATTTCCATTATCTCCCTGCGTTGTGCCTTGATAATTTCATTGGCAAGCTCCCGTACCCTGACATCTTTTATTTGAGAACGTTCACTGGTCAAAATAGCAATGGAATGATGGGGTATCATTCCTTCCATGTAGTCGACTCCTGAAACGGTAACCTGACTCCTGACCAGCCATATCCCACCTGCAATCAACAAAACACCCAAGGCTAATATTGACATGTTCTTGCGTCGGTCTTTATACATCTGTAGCATATATAGCAGCATAATAATGATCATCGATCCCCCCATGATCAAAGTCATGAAAAATCTAGTCTCACTATACCAAAAATGATCAATGATTTGATATGAGTGGGTGTACATTAAAAAAAACATGGCGACCATTGAAGTACCAATCATCGCAAAAAACTTTAAATAATTATTGGATTTCCTTTGACTATCTTCCATTGTGCAAATTTTATCTGGTTATTGTGATTATTCCTTGACTTTCGAGTATTGAATTGTTCCATTCCAATTGTAGGCCTGACAATTTACCTGTCCCAGTTATCGTATATCGGTTCAATTGGCTTTGTTCATCGCTTGTATTTTATATTGACCCCCCTTATTTTCCAATGCCTTTTGTAGCTTTTCAAGGGGGACCTCAAATTGCGACTCCACTGTAGCTTCTGCGTTTTTTAGATCGACCGCTACATCGGCTACACCGGCCACATTGAAAAGAGCTTCTTCAACGTGCCCCCTACAGCCATCACAAGTCATTCCTTCTATTTGGTATCTTCTTTTCATGTTGTGATCATTTTTTATTTTAACAATTTTACACCTAGAATCAACAATGTTGGTTCCAACACGTATGGGAAAAGTAACACTTTCTGTATAAGGGCGTTGTTTGAAAAAAAACAAACCTTGACCCATTTGCGAAGAAAGGTGTTTTTTAAATAGCGTTTAGGAGGCTGGTTCCTTGGAAAGGTATTGCGCCCTTAATGGTAGAGGTTAAATATCATCAAGCGATATTCTATTTTGTATGGCACTTTTCTTAAATTGTGTAGGTGTCATTCCAGTAACTTTTTTAAATTGGTTGCTTAAATAGGCAACGCTGCTATAGTCCAATTGAAACGCTATTTCCTTTAAGCCCAATTCGTCATAAACAAGAAACTCTTTGATCTTTTCAATCTTTTGGTTGATGATATATTGCTCCAAGGTAATGCTTTCCACCGCGGAAAACAGCGAACTAAGATACTTATAGTCAAGATGCAATCCATCGGAAAGGTATTCGGGCCATTTGACCTTTTCCATGGGTCCGGTGTAGTGTATCGCCTCAATCACTAGGTTTTTGATCTGTTCTATCAACTGACCTTTACGATCGTTGATGATCGTAAATCCAATTTTCTCAAGTCGTTCGTTGAGACCTTCCCGTTTTTCAGGCGTGATTTTCCCATTGAGGGTTATTTCACCCAACGACACATTCATATAGGGAATGCCCTCATCGTCCAAAATACCTTTGACGGCCATGATGCATCTCGGACAGACCATGTTTTTGATGTACAACACATCTTTCGATTTACTGGACCCAACTTCCATATCATGCAGTGAATTTCCACAGGGCCTTCAAAAAAATGACGACCACTGCCAATATAACGATCAATATCAAGGCCAATATGCCAAGGATTTTCTTTCTTTTTTCCTTTCTATTCTTGGCCGGATCCCGTTTCTTTTTCGCCAGACCCCTTTTTTTCTTTCGCCTTTGCCTCCTAAGTTCGCTCATTTTTCCCAAAATGGTTCAACTGGCACAATAGTCAACTATTTGCTCCTAACAGGAGTCCTTTGCCAAATAAGTATGTCAATGTGTTTGAACTATCGCCTTTTCCATAATTTTCTGATCGTTGGTGAGCTGACATACCACAACAAGAATCCGCTCAAAACGGTAATCAATCCCATCAGGGAAAAAATCCGTAAAACCATGGTGTTAAAATCGTCCCGTCCCTCATAGTCCATAGTATGGGTCATCCACAAAAAATCGAACCATCTCCAGGACCGATGCCTTACACGTTGAAACGACCCATCGGTCTCTGAGACATACGCTTTAAGGTTTTCATCCGTTTCATAGGTGATCACATAGGCCGGTAATGGACGTCCACGATACTCGTGCTGCCCACCTGTTTGGGTGAGTCTTTCAACACTTTTGACCTTAAGTTCGGGCAACATATACTGTGAAGCAACGGCTAAGGCCTGTTGTTCATCGATACCCTTTTTGATCTCCCCCGTTTGTGCATCCATCAAAACCCCGCCATTGATCCAATAATAGGGACTTCCCCCTATATTTCTCATTTCCAAAGATTTGATTTTAACGTTCCCGTGTCCATTGGGAGCAATTAAATTCCCAAATTCTGACTGGTCCGGATGCTCCTTGATGAATTGATCTCCATGGATCTCGTCAATGTCCGTCCAACTAAAATATAGTCCACTGATGGTCCACATTAGGAACTGGATCCCAATAAATAGGCCAAGATATCTATGTATCTTTCTGACCTTCATCGATGTTTTTCTTCCGACCATTAGTTCTTCCCGTTGTTCCGTGAGGAGTTATGCATCTTTACAATTTTCCAATCCCCATCCGTTTTTTTAAGGATGGTGGTGGCAACCCCTTTTCTGCTGATCGTTTTGCCCTCACCTCCATTTTCCGATTTTAGGCCAATGGTATAGACATAGCTTTCCGTAGTAAAGGCAAAGGGTAGCTCCACCTTCACTTCAATGGTATAATCCGAAAACCTAAAACTGTTGAAATGTCCAAGTTCTGGACCTATATGATGGTCGAGATAATGTTGATAGGTGCCTTCCACGCCCCCGGATTCAAAAACTTCGGAATCTTCCGCAAAAAGCTCCAAGGTACCTTCCGTGGTCAAATTTTGCAGTGCTTCTTTATAGCTTTCCAAAATCCTCAGCACAGCGGCCCTGTCCTGGTCTAGGTTTTCCTTGTTAGGGTTTGTTTGGCCAAAGCTTGTCCCTGTGAGAAATACGGCCATTAGAAAAATCTGTAAAGTAATACGTTTCATTGGTTTGTTTTAGCATTGTTTAGGTTAGTATTTATTGTATGATAAAGGCTCCCAGGGCAATCGAAATGACGATCCCATACAGGATATGGGCCAACCATTTTTTTAAAATGGCCTTTTTCGGCTGGACAGGTCCATTGTCACGACAACAATCTTTCATCTTCTTTTCCATTAGTGCCTGACAAGGGAAGGGAACGATTAACTAACTAACTCACCAACCAATCAACTTTGGGTGTTCCCCTCCCTTTCAGGACTTTATTTCCTCATTCATAGTAACCGGACATGACCAACAACAATAGCAATATCGTTTGTCCCGGTTTTAGGGTAATTTCCATGTCATTTTCAATTATCCAATTCTTCCATTAGATCATTTACCAAGGTCAATATCCGTTCTTTCTCTTCCACCGATAATTTTGCATCCTTATGGATCAGGGTATAGGAAGATAGGGGCATCTTATCGTCTTCGATCTGACTTGCGATGGACATTAGTTTGCTCCTTTTTCTTCGATCCGAATAGTCGCCCCATTCATTGAAATTGAGTTCTTCCTTTCCCTCTTTTATGTGTTCTTCCAAAAACCAGGCGATGGGTTGGACCTTATTGTACCACGGGTATTGGGTGTTGTTACTGTGGCAATCATAGCAAGATACCCGCAAATCGTGTTCGATATCCTTGGCAACCTGGTTCACCGACATGAAGTCCGTATCGGGAACCACATCGCTCAAGTTGGGATCTGTGGGCACAAACTGGATGCCCACAAATCCCAACAGCACTACCAATACTATGATTTTCAGTACTTTCATTTAATTGATTTCCTTTTGCACCTTACCACAGGTCAACATCTTACTTCCAAAAAATGGATTCTGGATTTCGCTACTTGCGCTGAGCCACGTTCCTCCTTGGTTGTTGTTGTACATGGGGCAGAATTGTTGGTACAAGGTTTTGGAAGTCCCGGTTATGGCAATAAAATCGACCATATCCTTGCCCAGTCCCTCAAAGTGTTCCCGTTGGTGACCGATATCACTTTTGGCGATATGCTCCCCATGTTCCTTGGCCACTTCAATGATATCGGACAGCTCCTTCTGTTGCTGTTCATCGTATACGCTGATATCAAAGCTGCCCAAGGCACTGGCCAAGGCTTGGCCCGATTTGGCCGCTTCATCCTTATTGTCCGCCACCAGGGCATCCTTCAGTTGGAGGTAGCTATCGATCACAGATGTGCCCTGTGCATCGGACGAACCCATATCATGGTCCATGGTCCCGTGGTCCATTTCCCCCGCAGAGCTCTCATGGTGATGGCCCTCTTCCGTTCCCATCTCCATATGGGCTCCTTCCTTGTCATTTGTTTCCTTCTTACCGTCCTTACAGGAAATCACGGTAACGGTCAATAGCGCAATGGCAATTGTACTTAATGTAACTGTTGTTCTTTTCATTGTAATTGATTTTAAGATTAATTCCTGATTTTGATTGCCCGGGGTCGGCATATTTGTATTATCCCCCATTATTGTTACTATTTTAATTTTTTCATCTAATTTTCCATTTCTCCCACGCAAGCACTCTACCCTTATTCTTCCTCGACCGTACGCTTTTTCCCCAAAAACAATCGTTCCCCGAAAAAAATAAGCACCATCAATACCAGGGCAACAATGACCACCAAAAGATCACTACCGGCCTTTGACCAAATAAAGGCGCCCAACACCAGTACATCCAGCACAAGGGCCGTAATGAGGATAATGGGATTTGCACCGATTTCCTTTCGTAGATTGTTTAGGACCCCCCAATGGATCCCGATATCCATGATCAAATAAAAGATGGCCCCCAATGCAGCGATCCGGCTCAGATCGAACAACATGGTGAGCCCTATGGCAATCACCACGGTATACACCAACATATGTTTCTGTATGTCCCCGGGAATCCCAAAATGTCGATGTGGTATCAATTCCTTTTCAGTGAGCATGGTGGTCATCCGGGAAACGGCAAAAATGCTGGCAACGACCCCGGAAACGGTGGATATGATCGCCAGACCAACGGTGAACCAGACCCCATATTTTCCAAAAGCGGGTCTGGATGCCTCGGCCAGCGAATAGTCCTTGGCCGCAATGATTTCCTGGATGGAAAGATTGGAAGAGACCGCAAATGCCACCATGAGATAGACCAGGGTACATATCACCAAAGAAATGACAATGGCCCGTCCCACGTTACGTTTGGGATCGACGATCTCATCCCCACTATTGGTAATGGTGGTAAAACCCTTATAGGCCAATATCGACAGTGCCAATGCCCCCAAATAATCCACCAGGGAATGCTCGGTCAAGGACTGGGAAGGAACGACCTGATCAAAGGTAAATCCAGCTGCCCAAAGGCCACCAATGGCAAAAACCGCTATCCCGCCGATTTTTAGTATGGCCATGACCAAGGACGATCCCCCGATAGCTTTGTTTCCCATCACATTGACAATAAAGGCTGTGATCAACAACAATACCCCAAGGATCGGGGGCCAGAATCCTTTCGACTCCACATCAAAAAGCTCCAATACGTAGGTCCCGAACGTCCGGGCCACCAAACTCTCATTGATGACCATGGAAAGGGCCATCAGCAGTGCACCGGTAGCGGTCCAGGCCGTTTTACCGTAAACCTTTTTGAGGTACATGCCAATGCCCCCGGCAGAGGGGTAGGTATTGGACATTTTGACATAGGTGTAGGAACTGAAACCTGAGATGACTGCCCCGATTAAAAAAGCAAAGGGAAACCATTGGCCGGAGAGTTCGGCAACCTGACCCAAGAGCGCAAAAATTCCCGCACCGATCATCACACCGGTTCCCAAAGCAATGGTATTGGTCAGACTCAGGCTATTTTTTTTGTATTCTGCCATTTAAAAACGGGCTAGCAGGCCTCCGCCCCAACCATATCGGTTGTTGTAATTGGCCTGGATTGAAAAATTACGTGAAAGGATATAGGAGGCCCCTACCAGCCATTGGGTCTCACTTTCATAGGATGAATTCCCCAAATCGTTGACCCATCCAAAATCGGCCCGAAATTCATATTCCCCCTCGAGGAAAATCCTGGGAAAAAGCAATAGTTCCCTATCCAACCTTATTCTTGGACGCAGCTGGTGGTCCATACTCACATCCATATTAAAGCGGTATGGGGTAAAATACTTGACCCCTATCAGTCCCACTGTATTGAAACGGTCATAGGAATCAGGGATGGAGGTTTCCGTGTTTACCCCTGCATAGACCCGTACCCAGTCATTGAGATACCTGTTATAATTGACTTCCACCTCGGCATTTTGGTCGTAGTCAAATTCTGCCCGTACCCCAAATTCATTCCTGATATTACTTGAAACAAGGAAGAGTTCATTAAAATTGGAACCCAATCTGGCAGCACCCCAAGCATAATAATGGTCAGTTTCATCTACCAACTTTTGAACAGGAAAATCCTTCATCCTCAGATCCCTTGGGGTATCATAACTGAAAACCCTGGCCATGCCCCCCATCATGTGGTAGAGGATATGACAGTGGAAAAACCAATCCCCGTACTCTTCATTATAAAATTCGATGACCACTTTCTGCATGGGCGGCACATTGACCGTATGTTTCAAGGGTGACTTTTCACCATTCTCATTGATGACCCTGAAATAATGCCCATGGAGGTGCATCGGATGGTGCATCATGGTCAGGTTGTTGAGGGTGATCCGGGTTACTTCCCCACCTTTGATCTTGATCTTATCGGTTTCTGAAAGTGGCACACCGTTCATACTCCAGATATACCGTTGCATATTTCCCGTCAGGTTCAACAGAATGTCATTGACGGGCAGATCGGCATTATAGGTAGTACTTTCCTTTGCTTTTAAGAAGTCATAGTTGAAATACGTTTTACGGGTATCGTAATCAAAAGCTGAAGTGTCTTTCTGCATCATTGGCATAGTCTGAACCATAGGGTTTTCCATCTTGTCCTTATGTCCGGTGGATTTCATTGACGTTGAATCCTTTTCCATTCCTGCCATATCCCCCATCTTTTTATCCATCTCCATGTGCCTATGATCTTCATTCGCATTCATAGGCCTTTTATCATCCATCTTCGCAATGGGTTTATCCTTTTGACCGCTCATTTCGGTCTTATCCATCGACATCCCATTGTGCATACCCATATCCATGCTGCCATCCTTCATGTCCATCTGCATCCCATACTTTTGCATCAAATATTCGGGTGTATTTTTCTTCTTGTTGCCGGCCATTGCCGGAGCTCCCATTTTCATGTCCATTTGGGCCATTTGTTTCATCATCGCCACTTTGTCGGGCCTATCGATGGTCGTTGCGGGAAAAAGCGTTCCCTGCCCTAAATGCAACGAGGTATGCCCGGAGCCGTCCTGTGCCGTGGCCGTTACCTCCAAAGTGCCTTCAGGAACGGTCACGATGACATCATAGGTCTCGGCAATGCCAAAAAGAAAACGACTTTTGGAAACAGGCTCCACATCGACACCATCCCCGGAAACCACCATGGGGTTACCGCCACCGAAATCCATCCAATAATAGGTGGAGGCAGAGGCATTGACGAACCGGAGCCGCACTTTTTCCCCTGGTTTGAAATCAGGGTATTCGGCCAATGTTTTCCCATTGGTCAAAAATGCGGGGTAGTAGATATCCGCAATATCCGCTCCTTCCATACGATCTCGCCAAAATTTGAGTTGTGCACCTAGTGCACCTTCCTTGATGACCCTGCTCAAGGGCACCGCGGTCCCTTTTTTGACCTGGTACCACTCGTTTCCCCGTTTAAGGTTTCGGAGCACGTTCATGGCCTTTTCGTTCGTCCAATCGGAGAGCACCACGACCAAATCCTTATCGTAGTCCAACGTCTTTTCCTTGGGATGGATCAGTATCGAGCCATACACCCCCTTTTGCTCTTGCAGCATGGTGTGGGAATGGTACCAATAGGTACCTGATTGGTTGATCGGAATCCGATATTGGAAAGTTGTGCCAGGTTCTATGGGCGGTGTGGTCAAATAGGGAACCCCGTCATAAAAATTGGGCAAGATCAATCCATGCCAGTGTACGGAGGTTTCCACATCCATCTTATTGGTCACGTTGATCAGGGCGAAGTCACCCTCGTTGAATTCCAAGACCGGTCCCGGAATACTCCCATTGATGGTCATTGCATCGGCAGTGACCCCACCGAGGGTCAATTTGTTCTGTTCCAGTACAAGATTGTATTCCCGAACGGGTCTACCTTCCTCTTTTCTGTCCTCACCATTTGTCCCCACTTGCCCAAAAACATGGGTCGTCAAGGCAGTTAGGACAAAAAACAAGATTTTAGATTTCAATATTTTCATCATTCATTCATTTACATTTGTTCAATTACATTTCATCGGTGATTTCACCGCAGGTCAACATAGCCTCTCCGAAATAGGGATTTTTGATCTCTTTGGTCGTACTCAACCAATAGGCACCTTTGTTGTTATCGGCCATCGGGCAAAACTGTTCGTATATCTTTTGATCGACCCCAAAAAGCTTGACACCTTTGGATAGATGGGCGGACAGATGTTTAAAATGATCGCGTTGGGCTTTGATATCCGATATCTTTGAAATGGAATTCGCCGAATTGGAGATTTCCTTCGATATCGTCATCCAATGGCCGTGCGCCTTTTTGTCCGTCAATTGTTTCATATCCACATGTTCCAAGGCCGACAACACTTTTTTTGCAGCGGCATTGGACTTGGCGGCATTATCATTGACAAGCGCATCCTTTAACTCCAAGTAGGCGCTCAACACCTGTTTTAATTGGTTTTTAAAAGTCGCTGTCGCCGTCATTCGCTGGTTCATATCAGAATGGTCTGTTTTGTTTTCCAAGCCGGGATCCCCCATATCCATTTCCGAATGATCGCTACCGCCTGTACCCTTGTCATCCCCCATCTTCATGCCTCCGTGGTTATGTCCCGTCATGGCGGGCCCACCTTCAGGATTCATCATGCTCGGTTTCCCGGCCAATTGGGCCGCCGCGTCGATACTAAAGGTCCCGTTTACCGCGATCTCATCCCCTTCTTGCAGCCCCTCCTTGACAATGAAACCATTTCCCAACGATGGTCCCAAGGTGACATCGCGCAACACAAAATTCACCCCATTGGATGTGGTATTCTTGATGTATACCACAGAACGTTCCCCGGTCCACATCACTGCCGACTTAGGAATGGTTATCGCTTCTGATGCAATGGGCTGTTTTGCTTTTACGGTTCCGGAAGCGAACATTTCCGGCTTTAACCTTAAACCGGTGTTCCCGATCTCGATTCTGGCCTTGGCAACCCTTGTCATGGGATTGATCACCGGGTCGATATAGGAAATCCTGCCTTTGAAGTTTTCGCCCGGGAGCGAGGGTATGGTAAAGACCACTTCATCGCCTTTTCTTACCCAGGGCATGTCGGACTCATAAATATCGAACAGTACCCAAACGCTGTTCAGGTTGGCAATTTGATATAATGCCTTGCCCTTGTTGACATAGTCGCCAAGGTTTACCATTTTTTCGGTAACGTAGCCTGAAACATCGGCATGTATCGGCAATTCCTCCTTAACGGTCCCGGATTGAAGTATCTGTGCGATTTGGTTGTCGGAAAGCTTCCAGTTTTTTAATTTTTCCTTGGCGGCATTAAAAAACTGCGGTTGGGTGTCCGCTACCTTTCTTGCTTCAAAAAGTTCCTCTTGGGCAGTGACCAGGTCAGGGGAATAAATATAGGCGATGATCTGCCCCTGTTTGATGTACTCCCCTGTAAAATTGACCATTAGCCGTTCCACCCTCCCGGGAATATGGGAAGATTGGGAATAGATCGATCGTTCATCCGCTTCCACCTTGCCATTAAGATCGATCAATTTGACCGGGGCGGTCTTGCCCACGATTTCCGTAGTGACATTGGCAAGCTGCATGGCGGTTTTCGACATGCTAACGGCCATGGGGTCCAGTTCCGAACCGTTGTCATTTTCCAAAGGGATCAAGTCCATCCCACAAATGGGACAATCTCCCGGTTCCGTCTGTCTGATCTGGGGATGCATGGAGCAGGTCCAAATGGTTTCTCCCGATACTTCCGAAGTATGTTGGTGTTCCTCTGTGGCATTGCCCTTGGAGCCCCCGAACAATAGCCATCCCAGCAAAAGTCCAAGAACCAAGGTGGACAAGGCTATTTTTACTATTTTTTGTGTTTCTGATTTCATCTGATTATTTTTTTGCCGTGATATAGTTAAACTTGGCCAACGCTATTTCATATTGCGTCAATGCGCTTATTTTCAATTTAGTATACTTCAACAATTGTTGCTGCATTCGTAACACCTCCTCGAAGTCCTTCCCGGAATTCCCATAGGCTGTGAACAACAGATTGAGTGCTTGTTCCGATTCCATGATCTGTTCATCAAAGAGGGAAATCAAATCCGTCTGCTGCCTTATGTCAAAAACGGCCATTTCATAATTGGTCTTCAATGTATTGGTGACTTCCTTTTTTTGCAGTGCATAACTTTCCTGCATCAATTGGGCCTCCTTTTCGGCTGCCCTGTACTTACCCCTGAATAGGGGCAGGCTCAAGGTAACCATGGGCATCAATACATCCTTGCCATTATCGGGAACCACCATGTCGGTACGCTTATCAACCATTACATAGTCCAGTCCGACCCCCACTTTTGGCAGGCCTTGTTTAAGGGCTGCCCTTTCGGATGCCGCTGCAGCCTTGACCTTTAATTCCAGGGAATTCAAGAGCGGATGGTCCACTACCAAGGAATCTTTGACATAATCAATGGGCAGTACATTGACCCCAAAGGTCTCAGGGATGTTTATTTGTTCATCTTCCTTACGGTCCAATAGTTTATTGAAGGACGCCAAAAGGGGGATTTCCTTATGTTTAAGGATACCCAGATTCGTCCGGGCTTCCTTTAAAAGCACGTCCACCCTTAAGACATCGACCAATGATCCCAAGCCATTTTTGAATTTCGTATTGGAAACCGTCCTGTAGGATTCCAGAATGGCAATGTTGTCCTCTTCGATCCGTACCCACTCCTTAAGTTCGTACAATGGAAAATAAGCTGCTGAAACCTCGTAATAAAGTTTGTTCCTGGCATCCAAAAAAGACTGGTACTTGGCCTCTGCCATAAGTGCAGCGGCATCACCTTGGGCCTTTAAGGTTCCAAACCAAGGAAACATCTGAGTCAGTGAAAACCTTGCCTTTTGGGGCCCTACCCGGGTTTCGACCGGGGAGATGAAGTACCCAAAGGACAGGTTTGGATCTGGTAAAGCCTTCACCTGCGGTACTTTTTGTAACGCCGCCTCAAAATCTTTGTACTGTGAAAGCAACCCTGGATTGTTCTCAGCCGCTACCTTAAAGTAATCCTCCAAGGTCTGGCCGTTGGAAAGGATACTTGTCAAGACAAATATGATGGTCAATACATTTTTCATTTTACTGTATTTTTTTCAATGCTTTGTTGCGATTTATAATGACTGTTTCCCTCCAATAGGCTTGGAGTACCGGGACCACGAACATGGTCATGATCTGAATGGCCATTCCCCCAAAAGTCGGGATGGCCATGGGAATCATAATGTCGGCCCCTTTTCCGGTAGAGGTCAGCACGGGCAAAAGGGCGATGATGGCCACGGCGGCCGTCATCATGGCGGGACGGACCCTTTTTTTCCCTGCCTCCAAAACCGCCGCTCTTACATCCGGTACGGTTTGAGGGTTCTTTTCCTCAAAAACCTGGTGGATGTACGTACCCATGATGACACCATCATCGGTGGCAATACCGAAAAGTGCGATAAAACCAACCCAAACCGCAACGCTTAAATTGATCGTGTGCATTTGGAACAGATCCCGCATGTTGACCCCTGAAATGGCAAAATTCATGAACCAATCCTGACCATAGAGCCAGAGCATTATGAAACCTCCCGCAAAAGCAACAAAAACTCCGGAAAAATGGATGGAGGATGCGATGACCGTCTTGAACTGAAAAAACAGGAGCAAGAAAATCACAATCAAACTGATCGGTATGACAATGGACAGTCTTTTCACTGCCCTGATTTGGTTCTCATAACTCCCAGAAAACTTATAGCTTATTCCGGCGGGAACCGTTAATTCCCCTGCATCGATTTTTTTCTGGATGGCTTCCTGGGCATCGTTCACCACATCGACTTCCGCAAAACCGTCCCGTTTATCAAAAAGCACATAGCCCACCAAAAAGGTGTTTTCGCTCTTGATGGCCTGAGGCCCGCGGACATATTCAAAATCCACCACTTGGGATAAGGGAATTTGCGCCCCTACCGGTGTGGGAATCAAAATTTTCTTCAACGATTCCGGGTCGTCCCTCAATTCCCTCGGGTAGCGCACCCGCACGGGAAAACGTTCCCTACCTTCAACGGTGGAGGTGATTTTCATCCCACCGATCGCTGTTTCGATGCTTTGCTGCACATCTTCAATGTTCAAACCATATCGGGATATCCCGTCCCTGTTGATATTGAGGTGCAAATAAGGTTTGCCCACTATTCTATCGGCGAATACGGCTTCTGCCTTGACCGAGGGCACTTCCTTCAAGATACCTTCCAATTGCATCCCAAAATCCTCGATGGTCTTCAGATCGGGACCAAAAACCTTGATCCCCATGGGAGCGCGCATTCCGGTCTGCAACATCACCAACCGGGTTTCTATGGGCTGTAATTTGGGAGCAGAGGTTATGCCCGGGATCTTGGTGACCTTTACGATCTCATCCCAGATATCGTTGGGGGATTTGATATGAGGCCTCCAGTTTCGGAAAAACTCACCGTCCTCATCCACGATCAGGTCCTTCTCGGCAATCCCTAACTGCAAGGCCTCCTCATTGGTCAAAGTGTCTTTATGCTGGGTAATGAACCTGTCCTTTCGATCTACTTTATAACGGACCCTATGTCCGTCTTCATTCACAATGAATTCAGGTTTATAGTTGATGATGTTCTCATACATGGAAATGGGTGCAGGGTCCAGTGCGGATTCAACGCGACCGAGTTTACCGACAACCAAGTCCACTTCGGGTATGCTTCCCAAGAGCATATCCAACTGTCCAACCACCCTTTTGTTGTATTCCACCCCTGAATGCGGCATGGATGTCGGCATCAACAGGAACGAACCTTCATTGAGCGATGGCATGAACTCGGATCCTATTCCCGGGAATCTCTTGGAAGCTGCCTGCCATCCCGAGGTCTGTCTGACACTTTTCCAACCTACCGATTCAAAGCCTTTGGCCACGATTCCAAAGGTGCTATCGAACCCCAGCCAAACCAATACCCCAAAAAACAGGGTCACGAATGGGATGAGCATGAACTTTCCTTTGTTTTCCAGACACCACTTTAGGACCGGGGTATAGAAATGTACGATTCCCATCAAAGCGGCCAGGATAATGCCCACTAGGAACAACACAAAAAAGTAGTTGACCACAATACCGTTTTGGGGTCCCAAGGGCATCCATTCCTCGGTCAGGAAGAAGGAAGCGATAAAAACGGTCAGTCCCAAATTGATATAGTTGGGAAACGATTTATAGTGCTCCGGCCATTTGGGTTCCATCAAATTGTTCAACCCAATGAGTGAAATGACCAATGGCAACCACATCTGGGCATAAAATGCAAAAATAAGCCCGGTGGATATCAATAGAATGGACCAAAACCGTCGCACCCGTTTCTTGTCATAATCCACCCCCATTACAAAATGGGCCAATGCCGGAAGCACAACGATTCCCAGCACAAAGGCGCTCAACAGGGCAAAGGTCTTGGTAAAGGCCAAGGGCCTAAATAGCTTCCCTTCTGCCGATTGCATGGCAAAGACAGGCACAAAGCTCACGACGGTGGTCGCCAATGCGGTCGTAATTGCCGAGGCCACTTCCACGGTGGCCTTATATATTACCTGAATGAGTTCCTTGCCCTTGGCACCATGGTTCTCGGGCATTTCCAAATGACGGATAATGTTCTCGACGAACACGATCCCCACGTCCACCATCACCCCTATGGCAATGGCTATCCCGGAAAGGGCCACCACATTGGCATCTACCCCGGCATATTGCATGACAATAAAGGTCATTAGGACCCCGACAGGCAATAGACTGGATATGATCACAGAGGCCCTCAGGTTGAGGACAAGTACCAGTACAACGATGATGCTGATCAGTATTTCGTGGGACAGGGCATTTTCCAAAGTACCTATGGTCTCGTGGATGAGCTGTGTCCGGTCATAAAACGGGACCACGGTCAATTGGCTTTCCACACCATTGGCCAATGTCTTTTTGGGCAAACCGGGTGCGATTTCCTTGATCTTGTCCTTCACATTATTGATGACCGCCAAAGGATTGGAACCATAACGGGCGACCACGACGCCACCTACCACTTCGGCGCCCCCTTTATCGAGCACGCCCCTTCGTGTGGCCGGTCCCAAGCTGACCACCCCAATATCCTTGACCCGAACCGGGACATTGTCAAAGACGGCAACCACGGCCTTTTCTATGTCTTCCGTATTTTTGACATATCCCAAGCCCCTGACCAAATATTCTGCTTGATTGACTTCAATGGTCTTGGCGCCCACATCCCTGTTCGACTTCCGTACGGCCTCCATGACCTTGTATAAAGGAATATTATAGGCTTTCAGGGCATCTGGATTTACATCCACTTGATATTCTTGGACGAAACCACCGATCGAAGCCACTTCGGACACCCCGTCCACGGCATTCAACCCGTATTTCACATAAAAATCCTGGGCAGTCCGTATTTCGTGCAGATCCCATCCTCCTGTAGGGTTCCCATCCTTGTCCCTTCCTTCCAGGGTATACCAATATACCTGTCCCAATGCCGTGGCGTCAGGACCCAAAGTCGGGGTTACCCCATCGGGCAACAGCCCTGCGGGAAGTGAATTCAATTTTTCAAGGATCCGGGAGCGCGACCAATAAAATTCCACATCATCATTAAAAATGATATAGATACTGGAAAATCCAAAGATGGATGAACTACGGATCGTTTTCACCCCTGGAATTCCAAGTAAATAGGTCGTCATTGGATAAGAAATCTGATCCTCGATATCTTGTGGCGATCGCCCGGGCCATTGCGTGAAAACAATTTGCTGGTTTTCCCCAATATCGGGAATGGCATCCACGGGCACCGGGTCTTTTGGGAGAAAGCCCGTATTCCAATTGAAGGGGGAAGTGACAATCCCCCAGGTAACCAACGTTATTAAAACGAGAACGGTCACCAGTTTGTTCTCTAAAAAGTATTTTATGATTTTATTAAGCATATCATGAGTTTATTGTGTTGGAAATAGTGAAAATGTTCCAAAGGCAATAAATACCTAGGGCCATGCCAAAAACCATAGCACGGCCAAACGTCATCGATATGCTCTTAAATAAGGAAAGTTTGATCAAGAATCTGAATATCCTTGACCAAAAGGGGCGGAGGGTAATGTACGACAGAAACTATATTTTCCTGTAATCCCTCAAAAAGATTGATGTAACTGTACGTGAAGGCAACCAGGAACTGATGCTCCCCAACACTTAAATTTTCAACGGAAAGCAATAGATCCCCATTTCCTTGTACGGAAAGCGTTTCGTCATCGCAACACTGTTTTTTCTGCAGCTTGTGCTGGTGTGAATCCGATGGCTGCTGCATATCCATTCCACAGGATTCCGCTTTACCGAAGAAGGAAAAATCAACAAGATCTTCCCCACAATAGTGTTGTGCCACCGCAAAGGAAAAGGTGGATGCCAGCACGTTGAGTGCCATAAAACAAGATAATATTTTGAACCAAAATATTCTCATAAGCGGTTACAAAACTACAAAAATTTTAACAACCTCATTAAATTTAACACAATTTATACAAGGATTCCGCATAAAGCCCCTGCTTTTCAAAGTACCGACCATGGCACCCCATACTTTTGACCATCAATCATTTATACGACCATCGTATCTGGTCCGGGACGGTATAAAGCACATCGTGGTTCGAAGGCCCTCCTTACTGGCAACGGATGGAACCCTGACCAATAGCATTGTATTTTCAACCCGATTAAAGGTGGAACCCTTGTCTTCAATCGAACCATAACAGACCTTAAAGTTCCTCGATACCGAATCCGATCGTTGGACAGCTGACGGTCATTCCTTTCCCCACATATTGTATACCAGTATAGTATTGTGATCCTTGTGGTGGCCCAATGCCAGTACTTTTGGTAAACCTGATATTTGTCATGTTTTTTCCGAATCCCATACCTTACATTTGGAACCAAATCCTGCTGAAATCACACACAAACAGTAATCATATGGATAACTGCATAATTGATTACAGTTTGATTTTTAGCGAGTTAAACAAAATTTAGTAACTTTAGGAAGTGAAGCAAACCACATCGAAAATATTGTCCCTGTTTCTGGCCTGTTCTGTATTGATCAGTACCACTTCCTTTGCATCGAATGCCCATTTTTGCTGTAACAAGTTGGTCAGTTTTTCTGTGACCGGCAAAGCAAAACCCTGCGACCAAAAGCTTCAAAATCCCAAAAACACCTCAAGGAAGTGCTCTTTGGAACAAAAGGATTGCTGCAGCACCGATACCTATGCCAATATTGGCAAGGATGACCTGATGCTGGATTCCTTTGACCTTGATTTCGGCACACTTGTATTTCTAAATGCCTTTATTTTTTACCATATCGATCGTTTCGAAGGGCTACAGGAAAACATAATCCCTTTTAAAGACTACGATCCCCCGTGGATCGAACAGGATCTCCTTGTCCTTCATGAAACTTTCCTAATTTGATTTTTACACTGGCGGAACGTCAATGCAATCGTTCGCTCTTCACATTGGTCATGGCCACTAAATGACCTTTTTTGTCGTGTGCTATCTCCACGACGGCATATCCTGATCGATTCTCCTATCGGGTTTTGACCCGATATTATTTACGCTTAACAATAACTCAGACACCATGGATTCCAAAAAGGAATACTGGATAAAGCATATGGTCTGTAGGCGATGCCTCAAGGTCATAAGACAAGAATTGCATGACCTGGGCATTGAGGTTCTATCCCTTGAACTGGGGAAACTTACGGTAAATGCCCCGGAAATAGGGATTGCCGAAGTTGACCAAAAAGTCGTGGACGTCCTACATTCCAATGGCTTTGAAATAGCCAAAAGCGAAGAGGAAATGATCGTTGAGAAAATCAAGATAGGCTTGATTTCCTTAGTGACCAACGTCCCGATTAACCACAAAGGGAACACCTCGGACTACCTTGTCGATTTATTGCATCGCGATTACAAAGTACTGAGCAAGGTTTTTTCCAGAAATGAAAACATCACGATCGAAAAGTACTTTATCAAGCTCAAGATCGAAAAGGTAAAGGAGCTTATCCAACTGGGACAATATTCATTTTCCGATATCGCCTATATGCTCGATTACAGCAGCGTCAACCATTTGTCCGCACAGTTCAAGGAAATTATGGGGATGAGCATGACGGATTACAAAAACGGACAAATGTGGCAAAGGGATTTTCTTGACGAAATAATATAAAAATCCAGGAATATTATGAAGATGGCCTGTCAGGTCAAACAGTAGTTTTAACGCAACAACCTAACAAATAATAAAATGAAACTTACACAAAAAAAATCAATACCCATAATGCTAACGTTCCTAATGACCCTTTTGGCCCTACAGGCGACCAGAGCACAGACCCAATGGGAAGCCCCGGCCAGTGCGGACAATTTGAACAATCCCTTAAAAAATGATGCCACGGCGACAGAAAGCGGCAAACGGACCTTCAGAATGCTCTGTGTGATCTGCCACGGGGCCAAGGGTAAGGGAGACGGCATGGGCGGAGCCGGATTGACCCCAAAACCCACCGACTTGACCAGTGCCAAGGTACAGTCCCAATCGGACGGTGCCCTATTCTGGAAATTGACCAACGGTAAGCCCCCTATGGCTTCCTATGAAACCGCACTTCCCGAAAACAAGAGATGGGAATTGATCAACTATATCAGAACCTTGAAAAAATGAAAAAACTACTAATGACCCTAATTATCTTAGGGTTGGGATCTTCGGCTTTGGCCCAGACCTACAACACCTTTGAACCCAGTAAGACGCAGTTCATGCTGCGTGGTTACGGACACACCGGATTTGAATATTTGGATACCGGTGGTGAACAAGAATCCACCTTTCTAGGGGCCACATTCGCCCCTATATTCCTCTACAAGCATTCCGACAAGCTCATGTTCGAGGCCGAACTGGAGTTTGAGCTCGAAGGAAATGAATTGAAAACGGGACTGGAATATGCCGATGTGATGTATGTGCTCAACAAGCACATGACCGTAAGGGCCGGTAAATTCCTGCTTCCCTTTGGAACCTTTATGGAGCGTTTGCACCCTGCATGGATCAACCGACTTCCAAGCAGACCCCTTGGATTTGGTCACGACGGAATTGCACCGGCCTCCGATATCGGCGTCGAACTCAGGGGGGCATTCGATCTGGGCGGTCCCAAACTGAACTATGCGGTTTATGTGACCAACGGTCCGCGCATCAAAGATGGAAGTGAGGAGCCTGAAGAAGCGGGTATGCTGGATTTCGGTTATTATGAAGATGTGAACCTGGCCAAGGCCTTGGGTGGCAGGATCGGCCTACTCCCGCTCTCGGATTCATCCATGGAATGGGGGATTTCCGCCTATATGACCAACAGTACCGGTGCAGAGGACTCCGATTACAAGGATGTGGGTGCCTTTCTTTGGGCGCTGGATCTTTCCTATGTAAAATCGATCACCCCCTTACAAGGGGTTGTGGACATCAAGGCCCAGTACAACAGTTCCAATGTGGATACCGCCACCTACTATGAAATCGAAGATGGGATTTCCGAACCTTACTCCTTTGACAACCAAAGCAGCTCCTTTTATACACAATTGAGCTATCGCCCCATCATGTCGGGAAGCGACTTTATGAAACAACTTGAATTTGTGGGTCGATATTCCGATTTCAACGCACCTGAAGGAGCGGAGTGGGAAGAGAAGTCAACGCAGTACGCTTTTGGTTTGAACTATTGGCTGAGTTGGCGTTCCGTGGTCAAATTCAGCTATCAAACCACCAAGATGGAAGGTGGTCATGACAGTGATGGCACGACCCGTACCAATGGATTGTTTGTGCATTGGGCCATTGGATTTTAAAATCAAAAAAAGAAAGTGAAATGAAAACAACAACGAATTTTAAAGCAGCAATAATCCTGTCCGTCATGGCATCGATCATGGTCGCCTGCTCCTCCAATAAAAAACCCATTGCGACGGATACCGCGACCGAGGTGGCGGGGAGTGAAGTGGATTTCAAAATTGAAAAATCCGGGGCGCAGCTCTGGGGCGAGGTGTGCAACCGATGTCATATTGCCCCTTCACCCGCGGATTACAACGATACCGATTGGGAAACCATAAGCCTGCACATGCGGGTTAGGGCCAATCTGACGGAAGAGGAGATCACCAAAATCGAATCCTTTCTGAAATCAGCCAATTGACGATTAATCCTTAATTCATATACAATGAGAAATTTAGTAATTATTTTTTCTGTGATAGGGCTTTTGTCCTTGAACGGTTGCAAACAATCAACCGATGTACAAACCTTGCTTCAAAACGAGGAAACCAGAAGCGAGATCCTTAAAGATCTGGTACAAAACCATGATTATATGATGGAATTCATGGAACAGATGCAAGGGAGCGACCATGCCATGCAAATGATGCAGGGAAACAAAAAAATGATGGGCACCATGATGAAGGGACAAGGCATGCAAATGATGATGGGCGACAGCACCATAATGAACCAAATGATGGGCAACAGACAAATGATGCATTCCATGATGAACGGAATGATAAAGGATGGCGAGATGATGGGCGAAATGATGCAAATGATGCAAGACAAAGGGATGATGAGCAATGATTGTATGGAGTCGTGCATGAATATGATGAAGGAAAAGGGAATGGATATGGAAGGAATGGGAATGATGGATGATGGTACAATGAAATCAAAAGGAGATGACCATTCTGAGCACCATTAACACATAATAGGTAACGAAAAAATAAAAATCATGAAAGGACATTGGATTTGGATGGTCATCGGTTGTGGTCTCCCGCTATTGTTGATTTTTTTTGCGCCTGCATTTGGCATTACAGGGTACAATGGGCTTTTTTCCTTTATCATCGTGATGTTTTTGATACACCTTTTCATACCTCACGGTGGTCACGGGCATGGTGATCATGGAAAATCTGATAACAGTAAATACCATGATCATGACAAAGAGCAAGATTCCACTGAGACCCAAGAAGATCACCGGGGGCATCGGCACCATTAAAATATACTTTCGAAATGAAGTACAG
The DNA here is from genome assembly GCF_007785775.2 of Flagellimonas hadalis. Classification (GTDB taxonomy): domain Bacteria; phylum Bacteroidota; class Bacteroidia; order Flavobacteriales; family Flavobacteriaceae; genus Flagellimonas; species Flagellimonas hadalis. The sequence goes on along the minus strand of NZ_VNIK02000018.1, from coordinate 49,047 downwards.
ATATCAAATTAACGGAATAAGCTGCGGTGGCTGTATCACAAGAATCAAGAAGACCTTGGAAGAACATCCTGAAGTAGAGCAAGTAGAAGTTTTTTTACAGCCTATGGGCGCAACCATTGTAACAATGAACAAGAAGCTTACGGTAGAAGAACTGCAAGGGCAACTCAACAAACTTGAGGGCTATACCATAGCAGAGATTAGTTAAAATCATAAAAACCTTCAAATTAAAAATATGTTTTACAAAGATGGATTTTTTTGGGGCATGCACCTGATCTGGTGGGCCATTTGGATTGTGGCATTGGGCTGGATTTTCTTTGCCCCAACCAGTTCCTCCTATGAAGAGATTGAGGGAGATGACCCACTAATGTTGCTCAAAATCCGCTTCGCGAAGGGCGAGATTTCCAAAGAAGAATACGAGCAATCTAAGAAACTTTTACAATCGGACAAATAGTCCGAAAACAAGTAATGTATAACCTTTAAAACTAAAACTATGCATTTTTTCGACGGACATTGGGGCGGCATGCACGTCATCTGGTGGGTCATATGGTTGATCCTCTTGATATGGATATTCTTGGTGCCATATGACATCCCTTACAGAAAATCAAAGAAGGAAGACCCACTTTCAGTTCTAAAAAAGCGCTTCGCCAATGGCGAAATCTCTAAGGAGGAATATGAAGAATCAAAAAAGATCTTGAAATCAAATTAAGGAATGTAGGGCAAATATTAATTACTAAAAAAAGTCAAAATGAAGATAAAAGTTTATAAGACAGGCATAATGGTATTGGCTACTTTACTCATTTCGGCCTGCTCACAAAAACAGGGTAGTTCTGTAAAGGATATGCTCGAGGACCACTCTCAGCAAGAAGAGGTATTGTCCGCACTTGTCGAAAATCACGATCTGGGCAAAAAATACATTGCCAACATGATGGATAACGACCATGCCATGGGAATGATGGTGGACGAACTCGTAAAAGCAGCAGCAAAGGATACCATACTAGCGAACAAATTGAGCGATATGATTACTAGATATCCTGACCTTATGCTACTGACCACCCACCATTTTATGCCGGTCATTGCTTCGGACAGCCTTTTGACCGATTCTTTTTGTGATCACACGTTAGAACACGAGGATCTCGCCAAGGCCATGCACAATAAAATGGAATACAAAAAGAGCCTTGAGCGCAACCATTGACTCCAACTTTGGTTTTTGCACATGAACAAACTCATAAATGAATAATAACAACAATAAACATTAAAACAAGAATCATGAATCGTATCAATGTAAAAAAATTCGGTTTTGCCATGGGGCTGACCGCTGCAATCCTCTACGCCGGCTGCATGATTGTTTTGGCGACAGCAGGACAAGAAGGAAGCATAACCTTTTTCAACAGCCTGCTGCACGGCTTGGACACTACCAGTATAATACGGGTAGACGTGCCAATTTGGGAGGCACTTATTGGCATTGTCCAGACATTTATCATTGCTTGGCTCACAGGTGCCCTGATTGCAGCATTTTACAACACACAGATTAAGAGTAGATAATCTGAACAAAAGATCGGAGAGACTTTTTAGGAACCGGTGTCGCATCGACCACAGGCAATTTGTTGGCGGAAAGTGCCAAAGAACTGAGCAATTGACAATAGAATCCCGGAATTGAACCTAGAGTACAACCATATAAAGTAGAATAAGTGAATAGTACTGCAAGAAATATCAAAACAATTTTCACCCAAACGGCAATATGGGGGGGCATTTTCTATTTCCTTGTCCATCCTTTTACCATGGTGCTCTATTGGTTTGAATTTAGCAATACACCATTTTCATTTTCCCTGTTTTGGGACGTCTTAAAGTCGCAGTTTTTAGAATCTTTCACTTTTGATATGAGAGGGATGAGCGTCTCGCTTACAATCCTTGGCATTTTCCTAGGGATAGTTTCCGGTCTATTTTTCATAACCCTCAGGCGAAAGAACAAGCTTATAGGCACACAACAGCAGTTGTTACTGCGTGATTTAGAAGAATTGATAGAGGCGGGTGAGAATGAACGGGTAGAATTCAAGTCATCTATTCGTTACGATTATTTTAGGAAAACCACGAACCGCGAACTGGAACTAGTCATTGCCAAGACCATCACTGGTTTTATGAATGCAAAAGGTGGAAAATTGATCATTGGCGTTGACGATGATGGCAACATTGTGGGCCTTGAAAAAGATTTCAAGACCCTAAAGCACAAGAACAAAGATGGATATGAGCGTGAAATTTTCAGGATAATTTCAACACAGTTAGGTCACGAGGCTTGTTTTAGCAATCACATTTCATTTTACAAATTAAATGGTGAAGATGTGTGCGTAATAGCTGTCGAACCTTCTAAAAAACCAATCTATGTCAGCGATACCGAAAATACAACCTTTTATGTCAGAACGGGGAATGCCACCTACCCCTTGACGGTCAAGGAAGCGGTTGATTATTTAGAAACCAGAAAATTATAATCTTATGCAATACGTTTGGTTTATATGGTCCCTTATCATACTGGCCCTTTGGGGCGTGGTCTATCTTTTGAAGAAGGATTCCCGTAAAGAAATGTTGAGGATGAGTTGGATAACCATGCCCTTTGGGCTAACCGAGCCGCTGTTCGTTCCCGAATATTGGCACCCGCCATCGCTCTTCGATTTGGCGATAAAGACCGGGTTCGATATTGAAAGCATCATTTTCTCTTTTGCCATCGGGGGTATTGGCACCGTACTTTACAATCTTATTTTCAAGCGAAGGTATGTTAAAATACCGCATACCGAGCGTAACCATTATAGACATAGGTTGCATCTATATATCCTTTTCGTACCGGCGGTCGTGTTTTTGATATTGGCCCTTTTCACTCCCATGAACCATATTTACTGTGGAATATTGGCCATGTTCTTGGGTGGAATGGCCACGTTATACTGCCGCCCAGACCTTAAGACCAAAATCTGGATAAGTGGATTTCTGTTCACGGCATTGTACTTTGTTTATTTTGGAAGTATTCTCCCGTTTTACCCCGACTACGTAACATTGTTTTGGAATCTGGAAAACCTGAGTGATATTCTAGTGGCCGGCATACCAATCGAAGAGCTTTTGTTCGCTTTCACTTTTGGCATGTATTGGTCAGGCCTCTATGAGCATTTGTATTGGAGAAAATTAATCAACCCAATTGTTTTGAATCAAAATTTTTAAGTTAAGTCTATAAATAAAAACGAAGAAGATGAAAGTATTACTCGCAATTGACGGCTCTGAATTCAGCAAAGATGCCATCGATGAACTAGCGGCAATGTCGCTGCCAAAATTAGTTAAAATACATGTTCTAAATGTTTATGAAAATCCAATGTTAACTGTACCAGGGGCTTTCCCCTTAAGTGGTATCGGCCATTATAAAGAAGAAGCCATGTCAAATGCGAAAAAATCGGCTGAAACCATCGTTAACAATGCTGCAAAGTCGTTAAAACAAAAGAACGGCAAGTTGTCGATAACGACCAATATTGTAGAAGGGTTTCCCAAAAATGCAATCTTGGAAAAGGCAACTGATTTGGAGGTGGATCTTATCGTATTGGGATCACAAGGCCATGGCGCATTCTCGCGCTTTTTGCTTGGTTCGGTCGCCCAATCCATTGCCATGCACGCGCATTGTTCTGTTTTGATTGTCAGAAAAAAACATCAAAAATAAAATATGGCCACTTACAATGTGACAGGATAAATTTTGTCCGTAGAAAAATAAAAGAGCAGATCATGGGAAATCAGAATACCTGCATATCAAAGAACAATACCGATGCCAACTGTGAAGTGATGGAGTCTGTTTGTTTGCCCAAAACATTTTTGCCGCGTATAGTGGTTGTGGGTGGTGGCTTTGCAGGGCTGGCCCTGGTAGAAGGCCTTAAAAACAAGGAGGTACAGGTCGTGCTGATAGACCGTAACAACTTCCATCAATTTCAGCCCTTGTTCTATCAAGTGGCCACCAGCGGTCTTGAACCGGACAGTATCGTATTTCCCTTCAGAAAACAGTTCAAGGGCTATGGTAATGTGAGCTTTAGGTTTGCCGAAGTGACGCAAATCGAACCCGCTTCCAACACAGTTGTAACAGACAAAGGCAAGCTCACCTACGATTATCTGGTCTTGGCCACCGGAACCAAGACCAATTTCTTCGGCATGAAAGAGGTGGAACAAAACAGTCTTGGTATGAAAGACATCAAGGACTCGCTAAACATACGTCATATGATGTTGCAAAACTTGGAGCAGGCAGCCATAACCTGTGATGATGAAGAACGCGATGCGCTGACCAATTTTGTGATTGTGGGCGGTGGCCCGGCCGGTGTCGAAATGGCAGGTGCCTTGGCGGAATTCTGTAAGTACATCCTTCCAAAAGACTATCCCGAGTATCCGAATAGCATAATGAACATCTACCTGATCGAAGCATCGGACGAACTATTAGCCTCAATGTCCAACAAAGCCTCGACAAAAACACTTCGGTATCTAAAAAATCTAAATGTGCAAGTGTTGTTGAACGAGGCCGTGAGCGGTTACGACGGTAATGTGGTATCTACCAAAAGTGGAAGGAAAATCATGGCGAAAAACCTGATTTGGACGGCAGGTGTAACAGGCCAGGTTCCAGCGGGCATCAATCAAAAACATATAATTAATGGGAACCGTCTAAAAACGGATACCCATCTAAAAGTGGAAGGCATGGATAATGTTTTTGCCATTGGGGACATTGCCGGGGTAATCACCGACGAGACCCCTAAGGGCCATCCACAGGTAGCCCAAACCGCCATTCAACAGGGCGGTCATTTGGCCAAAGTGCTATTGAACACCGTTCAATCAATGCCTTCCAAACCATTTAGGTATAAAGATAAAGGTTCATTGGCCACAGTTGGTAAAAGAAAAGCGGTCGCTGATTTAGGAAAGCTCCACTTCGGCGGGTATGCTGCCTGGCTTTTATGGTCCGTGGTTCACTTGCTTTCCATCAGCGGGTTTCGAAACAAATTTTTGGTGGGCTTCAATTGGGCCATCAGTTATTTTACCTACGAAAAAAGCAACCGGGTAATCATAAGAAGTTTCAAACGTGATGCTTATATGAAAGCCTCCTTAAAATATAGTTCCAATAATGAATGGGAAAAGGATGTAAATCCCAAAAAATCCAGCATTGATGCCTAGCCATTATTCAAATAACAGTATTATGAAATTCTTCGGCAGCTCGATCAAAAGACTGCACAACTATGGCATTGTGCTCTTTATCACTGTTGTTATTGCTATGGTGTGGGCCAACTCGCCATGGAAGGGATATTATGTCGGCCTAATGCAAACCGAATTTGCCTTTAGTGTGGGTACATTTCAGCTATCTGAGTCGCTACTGTTATGGATCAACGATGGCTTAATGGCACTATTTTTTATGCAAGTCGGTCTAGAGCTGAAACGTGAAATAATCGGTGGTAAACTGTCGTCCCCAAAGGATGCAATACTGCCCATCGGTGCAGCAATAGGTGGTATGGTGCTCCCTGCCATTATTTATTTTATGTTCAACAACTCGGGCGAGGCTTCCAATGGTTGGGGCATTCCCATGGCCACGGATATTGCATTTTCATTAGGGGTTCTGGCCCTTGTCGGAAAAAGACTTCCTTCGACCTTGAGGGTTTTTCTTATTACACTGGCTATTGTGGATGATCTAGGTGGTGTCTTGGTCATTGCCCTCTTTTATACCTCAGGTATCTCGCAGATGGATCTACTCCATGGACTATTGTTCTTCGCGGCTTTGATAATTGGTAATTATGCGGGAGTAAGAAGCACATGGTTCTATGCCATTATTGGCATCGGTGGTGTTTGGTTGACCTTCTTTTTTTCAGGGGTACATCCAACCATTGCCGGGATTCTGACCGCATTTGCCATTCCTGGTAGGGTAAAAATTAAGGAGACTACCTTTTTAGAGCGTTTAGACCGTTTACATAAGAGATTTCAAGAAACCAAGTCCATAAAGGGGACGCTTATCTCAAAAACGCAATTGGAGATATTGGAGGATATAAAGACTGCAAGTTCCGAGGCCGAAACTCCACTCCAAAAATTGGAAAGGACTTTAAACCCAATAGTGGGCTTTGTAATTCTTCCCTTGTTCGCTTTGGCAAATGCAGGAATACATCTTCATGGAGATTTGCTGAAAGTACTATCCAGCCCGGTTAGCTTGGGGATTGGTCTAGGTCTCATTTTTGGCAAGTTTATCGGTATTACTGCTTTTTCAAGACTACTCGTTGCATTTAAACTCGCCAAGCTTCCGGAAAACGTGAATTGGAAAATGATTTATGGTATAGGTTTTCTTGGCGGTATCGGTTTTACCATGTCGTTGTTTATAACCGAACTGGCTTTTACGGACGAGTCCCTAATATTTACGGCCAAGGTAAGCATCCTATTCGCTTCATTGACAGCGGGGGTAATGGGTGCTCTATTATTATACAGAAACAGAAAACAATTAAGAACAGTTAAACATAAAAGAACATGAAAAACATTGCAGTAGTAGGATACGGAGTTATCGGGAAAAGAGTGGCCGATGCCATTAATGTACAAGATGATATGAGCCTTATTGGGGTTTGTGATGTCATCAGCGATTGGCGCATACAAAATGCGGTGCGAAAAGGGTATGCAGTTTATGCGGCCACACCCGAAGCCGAAAAAGAAATGAAAGCAGCCAATATTGCCATTGAAGGAAGTATGCAAGACATTTTAGAAAAAGTAGATCTTGTAGTGGACTGTACGCCAAAGAACATCGCCGCGAAAAATGTGGAAATATACAAAGGGCAAGGGATCAAGTTTATCGTACAGGGAGGTGAAAAACACAAGACCACAGGCCACTCCTTTAGTGCCGAGAACAATTATAGCACTGCGGTAAATCTAGATGCTACCCGGGTGGTTTCCTGTAACACCACATCTATCTTAAGGACATTGACCGCTTTAAAAAAGGCAGATCTATTGGATTATGCACGGGGAACATTATTAAGAAGGGCGACCGACCCATGGGAAAGCCACTTGGGCGGCATCATGAACACCATGGTGCCGGAAAAGGACATCCCGAGCCATCAAGGTCCCGACGCGCAAAGTGTCGATCCGGATTTGGATGTCATTACTTCTGCGGTCAAAGTTCCCGAGACTTTGAGCCATATGCATTACTGGAACGTTAAGCTACGAAAAAAAGCCTCAAAGGAAGAGGTGTTGAACGCCCTCAAAACCTCAAGTAGAATCAAGTTCATTCACTATGATCAAGGCTTGGTCTCCAACAATACCATCAAAGAAATGTTTTTGGATATGGGTAGGCCTTGGGGCGATATGTACGAGGTGGCCCTATGGGAAGACATGCTCAAGGTTGTGGGCGATGAACTTTTTTATGCCTACGTGGTCGATAACCAAGCGATTGTAATCCCTGAGACCATTGATGCCATTCGGGCCCTCACGGGTATTGAGACCGATGCACACAGATCCATCGAAAAAACCAATGCAAGTTTAGGAATCGGATAAAATTTCATTATGAAAACTTATGATAACATAGTCGCGCATTTAGGGGACAAAGCATCTTTCTATTTAGATCATGTAAGCCAGAAGGTCACCAAAGATGAACTGCAGTTGCCCGATAAGAATATTGTGGACAACGTATTCGTCAATAGTAATCGAAATCAACAAGTACTCCGAAGCCTTTCGCAATTATATGGCCATGGTAATCTGGGAGGTACGGGGTATCTCAGCATTTTACCGGTAGATCAGGGAATCGAGCACAGTGCCTTATTTTCTTTTTACAAGAACCCCGATTATTTTGATCCCGAGAACATTGTAAAGCTCGCCATCGAAGCCGGTTGCAACGGTGTGGCCTCCACTTTTGGGGTGTTGGGCCTTTGTTCTCGGAAATATGCGCATAAAGTCCCCTTCATTGTCAAGATAAACCACAATGAATTATTGTCCTATCCCAACACTTATGACCAGAACCTGTTCGGAAAAGTCAGGGAAGCGTGGAACATGGGCGCGGTTGCAATCGGGGCTACCATTTATTTTGGGTCCCAGGAAAGCAATCGACAGATAAGGGAGATTGCGGAAGCCTTTGCCGAGGCCCATAGCCTTGGTATGGCCACAATTTTGTGGTGCTACACCCGCAACGATGCTTTCAAAACAGACAAAGAGGACTATCACACCGCCGCGGATTTAACGGGTCAGGCCAACCATTTAGGGGTAACGATACAGGCCGATATCATCAAACAGAAGTTGCCCACGACCAATTTTGGTTTCAAGAACCTGAAATTCGGCAAGTTTGATGATGCCATGTACGAAACACTGACCACGGAGCACCCCATAGATCTATGCCGGTTGCAGGTGGCCAATTGCTACATGGGCAAAATAGGTTTGATAAACTCAGGTGGCGGTTCACAAGGCGAGTCAGATATGTCGGATGCGGTCAGAACTGCGGTCATCAACAAAAGGGCAGGCGGAGCAGGATTGATCTTAGGGAGAAAGGCCTTTCAAAGACCTTTTAAGGACGGTGTGGAATTATTGCATGCCGTGCAGGGCGTTTACCTTGAAGAAAGAATAACAATAGCATAAGTCATCTGATAAAAGAATGCTGGATACGGAAATAAAATCATTAAAATCATTAAACCACTACCTACAAAGGTTGGTTGAGAACCGGCTTTGGCTCAAAGTTATCATTGCTTTGTTTCTTGGTGTTGGAGTAGGCCTGTTGTTAAGTCCCCAAAACGGTTGGATCACCAAAAGCACCGCCGATGTTCTGGGGAATTGGCTGGCCCTGCCGGGCATGCTCTTTTTGAAATTGGTCCAGATGATCATGATACCACTGATTGTGGCCTCCATCATCACCGGCATAGCGAGTAACGACAAGGAAAATCTGAAAAGATTGGGCGGGGGCGTACTCTTATATTTTATATCGACAACGATTATATCGGTAACCATAGGTACGGTTCTGGCCTTGATCTTTAGACCGGGAAAGTTTCTCCACCAACAGGCGGAAGTCGATCATGCAAATGCTTTGGCCAATACGGACGAAAGTACGGAACTGTCGTTTGGAATAAACGATATACCGAATGTCATTACCGATCTACTGCCTGAAAACCCATTGGCCTCGATGGTCAGTGGTGAAATGTTGAGCATTGTGATTTTTACCATTATAATCGGGGTTGCCGTATTGTCGCTGCCTGACGATTTGCTCAAACCTGTCAAGCTGCTCTTGGGTGCCGTACAGGAAATCTGCATGACCGTGGTCAAATGGGCCATGTTGTTGGTACCCATCGCAGTATTTGGTTTAATGGCGCAACTTACATCCAGTGTTGGTCTAAACTCCCTTTCAGGTTTGGGCTTTTATGTGCTCGTGGTACTGATAGGGTTATTCCTTTTGGTCGGTGTTTACCTGTTATTGGTAAGTCTATTGGGCCAGAGCAATCCGTTTAAATTTTTGAAAAAGATCACGGATGTTCAACTATTGGCATTCTCGACCACGAGTTCTGCCGCAGTAATGCCCCTTTCCTTAAAAACAGCGGAAGAAGAGCTCAAAGTGAACGGCTCCATCAGCAATTTCATTATTCCGATAGGGGCTACCGTGAACATGGATGGAACAGCACTTTACCAAACCATAACGACTTTGTTCATCGCTCAGGCTTATGGCCTTGAAATGGGCCTTCTGAATATTATTGTTGTCGTGGTCACCATAGTTGCCGCCTCCATCGGCACCCCTGCCATACCCGGTGGCGGTGTGGTGATTTTGGCTTCCGTTTTGTCAAGTGCCGGAATACCGGCTGAAGGCATTATCATAATTATAGGGGTGGAGCGCTTGCTCGGCATGTTCAGAACTGCGGTCAATGTTACCGGTGACCTAACGGCCTGTATGGTTTTCAACCGTTTTTATGGAGCAAGATCACAAGAAAGCAAAGAGGTAGATATAACTACAAATACACCATATTCCAATGTGAATGTTTAAAAACGAGATGATGTTAAAATCAATTGAGGAAATAGAACTTTCACCACGCCCAGACAAGAAATATTGGGTAAACTGCCATAGGGAATGGCGTGAGGAGATCATTTACTTTCTTATGGTTGACCGGTTTCATGATAGCAATGCACGGCACTCAAAGAATTTCGATATCCGGCACCCTGGTTTCGGGAATGAAGATCAATTGCGAAAGCCCTTTGGCGGTACTCTTAAGGGGATCATCAACAACATTGACTATATCAAAAACTTGGGCTGTACGGCCATCTGGCTAAGCCCCGTGTTTGAAAACAATCCAGAGTCCTACCATGGCTATGCCATTCAGAATTATATGGATGTGGACAAACGCTTGGGCACAAAGAAAGACTTGGAAAAACTCGTTGACAAGGCACACGGGCTTGATATACGGGTCTTTTTGGATATCGTTCTGCATCATTCTGGCGATAATTGGTCCTATCCCTTTGATTACAGCTATTATTATTTCAAAGGAGAGCGTTTTCCGTTGGGTGATTGGCGAGAAAAGGACAGACCGATACCCCTTGAACTGAGAAATCCCGAAATGTATAACCGTAAAGGGCAGATCAAGAATTTCGATGCGTATCCCGAGACCCAGGAAGGCGACTTCTTTACCTTAAAAACATTTCGGAACGATGGTTCCCCCGCCAGTGAAGACTTACAGGAGCTACTGGCCAAAATCCATTGTTACTGGATACGTGAGGTGGATGTTGATGGTTTTCGTTTGGATGCTGTCAAACATATGAAAGGGCAGGATACCAGCCGTTTTTGTTCGAGGATTCGGGAATATGCTTACTCTTTGGGCAAAAGAAACTTTTTCCTGTTCGGTGAAATTATCGGCAACGATGAAATGAGCAATCCCTATATAGGCCCTAAAGTACTGCCTGAAGACCGTAACATCTATTATGGGCTTGATTCTATCTTAGATCACCCCCTGCACAGTGTCCTGGCGGAAGTGATAAAGGGCAATTCATCACCGAACCTATTGATACGGCGCTATGAAGAACTGCGAAAGAATGCCCTTCACCGTGGCGAGTATGGCGAATTTCTGGTGACCTATATCGACGACCACGACCAGGTTGGGATGGATTTTAAGCACCGCTTTGGCCACAATGCCGCTCCCGAGCAAATTGTTGCGGGCATGGGCTTTCTCATTTGTGCCCTTGGCGCTCCATGTATTTATTACGGTACCGAACAAGGTTTTGAGGGCAACGGTACTGATGATCGGTATATCAGGGAGGGCATGTTCAATCCCGATGATAAGGAGACCAACGTATTGAACCAAGGGTCATGGCTATTCAAGAGAATTTCGTTCTTGGCACATCTTAGGCAAAGGGAAGCCATTCTAAAATTCGGTAGAATGTATTTTAGGGAAACTTCAGAAAATGGGCTCGATTTTCGGTTTCCAGATTGTGAACAATGTCTTTTGGCATTTTCAAGGATCCTTTATCAGGGCGAGATACTTGTCGTCTATAATTCTTCTCCAAAGAATACCAAAGAAGGATACGTAACCATAGATAACGCTATCAACAAAGAAAATCTTCTAATGGAATGTATCTATGGGAACAAGAAAAAAGTCAAAATCGAAAAAAACACAGCTTTAGAAACCGATCGCCTTTTCATCAAGGTAAAACTAAGACCCATGGAGTTTTTGATCTTCAAGAACAATTGGGTGTAAGAAAAAACGAGGTCGGGTTCGACATAGGATAATGAAACATGCAATGATGAAAATAGCGAAAAAGACCTTTTGGGCAGTATTGGCGATTGTGGCACTCATCATGTCGGTAGCGGGATACCAATACCTTACGGTCGCCGTAGCTCCTGAATATGATCCAGAAACCATGCCCTTGAACTATGAAATAGTGGGTTCGGGAGATAAAAACATGGTCTTGATCCATGGTCTGGCAGGTTCAAAAAACTATTGGAAAAGGGGTTTGGAACAAATTACCGGAACGCATAGACTTCTTTTGGTCGATTTGTTGGGCTTTGGCGACTCTCCCAAGCCCCAAAGCGAATATACCCTCGAAATTCAACTTACGGCCCTTGAAAAGGTCATCTCGGCAGAGGGGTTTGACAAAGGAGGGAGCCTTATTGTCGGTCATTCCATGGGAGCCATAATATCGCTGGCATTATTCGAAAAACATCCTAACTGGTTTAAGGGAGCGACCGTAATCGGCTTTCCCGTCTTTGAAAGCAGGGATCAATTTTTGGAACAGATGCCCGATGGTTCTTATTTTGATACGCTCGCCGTAGGCCGATATGGAAAATTGTTCTGTATGCTACACCCCTTATACATTGTTAAATGGTTCAAGCCCGAAAATCTGACCGATGACGTTTTTAAGGACTCAAAAAAACATACTTGGCAGAGCTATTACAATTCGTTGAACGAAGTAATTCTCAACACAAATTTATTTGTACTTGCCAAAAACATACGTGACCGGAAGATCCTCTTTATCCAAGGCACAGTCGATAAATTGGCACCCTACGTAAATGTAGAGAATTTTGCAAGTCTATTTACCAAGAGTAAGTTAATGCGTGTGGAGAATGGTGACCACCAACTCTTTCTAAAAGAGCCCTTTAAGGTTTGGAAAGCGATAAGCGATTTTTTTGATCATTAACCGCAATGAACAATATTGGAAGAAATGTAAGGACAAAATGAAAATGAAAGAACAAAAAAATCATATTGATCAACTCTACGGATTGATACACACTGATGTCGAGGGAATCGATGACCTTTTGGAACTTGCCCTGAACATTCGCTGGTCATGGAACCATGCCTCGGATAAACTATGGCAACAATTAGACCCCGAACTTTGGAAACTTACCCAAAATCCATGGGTAATCTTGCAGACCGTTTCACGCGACCGGCTTGAGGGGCATTTGAACGATCCAGAATTCCGGGCGAAAATCAAAAGCCTTTTGAATGAGAACGAAAAAGCACTATCGGCCCCGAACTGGTTTCAACAAAACTATGCCAAGACCCAGCTTAAGTGTGTTGCCTATTTCAGCATGGAGTATATGCTGAGCGAGGCACTGCCCATTTATGCAGGCGGCCTGGGCAACGTGGCCGGAGATCAGTTGAAATCGGCAAGTGACCTGGGCGTACCGGTCGTGGCCGTGGGGCTACTCTATGCCAAAGGGTATTTCCGTCAGGAAATCGACAAATTTGGCTCACAAAATGCCTTGTTCCCGCACAATGACCCAGGGCAATTGCCCGTTACGCCCTTACGCCTACCCAACGGGGAGTGGCTTCGCATAAAGGTATCGTTGCCCGGTCACCCGCTATGGCTAAGGACATGGCAGGTACAGGTAGGAAGGTCAAAGCTATATCTATTGGATAGCAACGATGCCGCCAATTTGCCCCTCCATCGTGGTATTACCGACGAGCTATATGGAGGTGGCCCCGACCATCGCATAAAACAAGAGATTGTTCTGGGTATCGGGGGCTACAAATTACTTAAGGCCCTGAATATCCAGCCAGAAGTGTGCCATATGAACGAAGGCCATGCAGCCTTTCTCGTGCTGGAACGTGCCAGCGATTTTATGAAGATGAATGGAACTTCTTTTGAACGGGCACTTGCCGTTACCCGGGCAGGCAACCTGTTTACCACCCATACAGCGGTTGCTGCCGGTTTTGATCATTTCAGTCCAATGCTAATGGAACAGTTTCTTGGCCAATACGCCAAAAACGAATTGGGTATCGATTTCAATGACCTGATGGCCTTGGGCAGGGCAGATTCCAATAATCATTGGGAGAGCTTCAACATGGCCTATCTGGCCATTCGCGGTAGCGGTGCGGTGAACGGCGTCAGTCGTTTACACGGCGAGGTTAGCAGAAATCTTTTTCGAAATCTCTTTAAGCGATGGCCGATACAAGAAATACCTGTTGGCCATGTCACCAACGGGGTTCATATGCCCTCTTGGGATTCTGAATATGCGGACAAGGTATGGACAGCAGCCTGCGGAAAAGATCGCTGGCGGGGCGAACTCGATGACCATTCGGCACATATTTCTAAGCTATCCGACGGAAAACTTTGGGAGTTTAGGAACCAATCCAGAAATCGTCTTGTCGATTTTATAAGGGAAAGGTTTGAGAGACAGGCAATAGTCTCGGGCCTACCATCTGAAGTGGTCGAAATCGCCGACCAAGTTCTTGACCCGGACACATTGACCTTGGGCTTTGCCCGCCGGTTTGTGCCTTACAAAAGACCGGATCTCTTATTGTACGATCCCGAACGTTTGGTCCGAATTCTGACCAATTCGGAACATCCGTTACAATTGGTTTTGGCCGGCAAAGCGCCCCCATTTGATGAAGCGGGAAAAGGGTTGATACAAAAGTGGGCGCAGTTCATCCAACAACATAATTTGTACAGGCATGTCCTTTTTCTAAGTGATTATGACATGCTGTTGACGGAAAATTTGGTCCAGGGCGTTGATGTATGGCTCAATACCCCGAGACGGCCCTGGGAAGCCAGTGGTACCAGTGGCATGAAAGTACTTGTAAACGGTGGCCTCAACTTATCGGAACTGGACGGTTGGTGGGCCGAGGCATTCACCCCAGAAGTGGGCTGGGCATTGGGTGATGGACAAGAACATGGTGATGACCCTGCTTTGGATGCTGCCGAGGCGATAGCTTTATATGAAATTCTGGAGCAACAAATAGTACCCGAATTTTATTCACGTAACAAAAAAGGCATCCCTGAACAGTGGGTAGGGAGAATGCGAAAAAGTATGGCGACCCTAACGCCCCGTTTTTCGACCAATCGAACGGTAAGGGAGTACACAGAACAATTTTATCTGCCTGCAGCAGAAAAATACAAGAGGCGTGCGGCAAAAAAGGGAGCTGCTGGAAAAAGGATTTTAGACACGCAAAACGAACTTATGAAAAGATGGGATACCATAAAATTCGGAAAAGTTCAGATTGAAAGTGAGCGCCATAAACATCATGTTAGAGCACCCATTTGGCTGAATGGTATTGACCCCAAGCATATTCAGGTAGAACTTTTCGCAGAAGGTGTTAACGGCAAAACGCCCGAAAGAAACACGATGAAATTTGATTGGATGGGCGAAGAAGGGGAACATAACTTTTACGCACAGGTAATTACTGACCGGCCAATTGATCACTACACGGTTCGTATTGCACCGAACTACGAAGGTGTATCCGTACCGTTGGAGAATAACTTGATATTATGGCAGCATTAAATCAAATTTCAAATAATCGGACAAATGAAAACACTGGAATATCACGAAACCATATTAAAAAAAGTCAGCTTCGACAAGAGGTTGTTGAGGATGGAACTGAAAAAGGCGGTCCGCAATACCACGTCTTTCGAACAGCCGGCCCTTCTTGAATGGTGCGGAGAGCACCTTGGCGAGGAATACAAAAAGATGGCCGCCGAATTTATGGAAAACAAGAGCTGTGCTTTTGAAGATAACGATAACCAATAAAATCACAAGTTAAAATGTACCTGCAAAACCCACTCCTTTTAACAATCAGTGCCGGACCATCAAATATTAGGTTCACAATGTATGAAATGGCAGAAAATCCCGTGAAGGAACTTTTTGGTGATATTCGTCACCTCGGATCCGGCAAAGAGGTTTTCAGGGTTACCCATGTTAAAGGCAATGAAAGGGAAAATTCACGGATATACGCTCCTGGCTTTTATCAAGCGACCGTTTTTTTAATAGGTTGGCTAAAAAACCAACCCGGCTTCGATCGTATTGGTTACATAGGACACAAGATAACATATGGATTGAACTATCCTGGGCCGAAAGTAATCGATACCGCCCTATTGAACGAACTGAAACAGATTGCCGACTATAATATTCCTAACTGTCTTTCAACTGAGATTGAGATTGTTGAAACGTTCACAATGCGATTTCCGGCATTACAGCAGGTAGCTTTTTTTGATACCAGTTTTCTGGTGAACCTGCCCAAGGCTGCCAAGATACCCCCTTTCATTCCAAGGCATTTTGAACGGGCACGCACGCACGGGCATGGCTTTCATGGGCAATCGTTTTCCCATATCATGATGGAACTTAAAAAAAGGATAGGTATTCAAAAAGCCGATGGAAGGCTCATTCTTGCACATCTTGGCAAAGAGGCCAGTATAACTGCCGTCAAGGAGGGCAAGAGCATAGATGCCGGCATGGGGTTTACACCACTGGGGGGGTTCGTCATGGGTACAAGAAGCGGAGATTTAGATCTTGGCGATTTTGCGCATTTACTGAAAAAAGAACGGATGGGGTCAAAACAGCCCAACAGCTTAACAGATGATGAGGGCGGTTCGCCAAAAATCTCCGAAACAAGTACGAATATGCTTGATTTACTTTTAAAAGAAGATGTTGACCGAAGGGCAGCGGAAGCTGTAACTTCCTTCTGCTATCAAGTAAGAAAGTGGATCGGGGCGTTTACCGCTGTCTTGGGCGGTTTGGATGTGCTGGTTTTCTCGGGTGACATCGGTGAAAATTCCCCAATAATACGATCCAGGATTTGTCAAGGACTTGACTTTTTAGGTATTGGGCTCGATGAGGGACAAAACAGAAAAAATTCATCTAAAATCTCTAAAGAGCAAAGTAAAGTGCTGGTCATGGTAATTCATGCCGATGAAGAATTGGTTATTGCAGAGAGCTTGGCCAATCAATATTTTAAAGATAAAAGTTATGATAAAGTAATTTCACCCCAAAAGAGGGGAGGGCAAAAAAGGCCAAGGGTTTCCACTCGAAAAAATATTGACAAATTCACCATATGGGATGGGTAAAAAGAATATTCCGGTTTCCCTGTTCCGGTCCGGTGCTAAATATCCGTTTGTCAGAACGAAGCGTTGAAAACCGGGCTGGGTGATTTTCTTGTAATATACCTGTAAAAAATTATGAAGAATAAGAGTATGAAGACTATTAAACACATAGGCGTATTCACATCTGGGGGCGATTCCCCGGGAATGAACGCCGCCTTGCACGGGGTGGCCAAAACGGCTGAGATGAACAACCTAAGGCTCAGCGGTTTTAAAAAAGGTTACGAAGGCCTAATCGACGGTGACCTAGTACAGTTGGATTCCAGTCAACTGAAAAAGAACGTTCACAGAGGCGGCACATTGTTGAAAACAGCAAGGAGCAAGCGGTTTTTGACGCTGGAGGGAAGACAACGAGCTATGCAAATTCTTGAAACGAACAAGGTCGATGCCCTGATTGCTATTGGTGGTGATGGCACCTTCAAAGGGCTATTGGCATTTTCAGAAATCTGTGACCTGCCGTTCTTGGGCATTCCCGGCACCATCGATAATGATCTGGCAGGTACCGATTTTACACTCGGTTTCGATTCTGCAGTGAACACCGCAATTGAAAACATTGATAAGATCAGGGATACGGCGGAGTCCCATAATCGAATATTTCTGATAGAGGTAATGGGCAGGGACTGCGGGTATATTGCCATCCATTCCGGATTGGGTACGGGTGCAGATGCCATTTTGATACCTGAAAGTGGGCATGACTTTACTCAATTGTTGGAAAAGGCGGGAAGCTACGATCGTGAAGAGGCCTTTGTTGTGATTGTTTCAGAAGGGGATGAACTAGGGGTCGAGCCGGCAGCCAAAAAGATAAAGGAAATAAACCCTGAAGTGGACTTGCGCATTGCCAAACTGGGCCATGTACAACGCGGTGGAAACGCCTCGGCATTTGATCGAATGTTGGGCATACGGCTCGGCACTGCTGCCGTAGAGGCACTTTTACATGGAAGAAAGAATGTCATGGCGGGAATCTTGAACAACCAACTGAGCCTTACCCCGTTTGACCAAGTGGTAAAGGAACATCAAGTGAACGATGAACTGCGGAGTCTCTTGAAAATTTTCGGAAGCTAAAATTACAATGAAAAGAGCGTCGACCAACATAGCGATTATTTTCTTGCTGACTGCGGCTACCATAGTCTTCGAGATAAGTCTGTCAAGACTGTTCTCGTACCTTCTTAGTTTTCATTTCGTCCTCATTATCATTGCATTTTCCATACTGGGTTTGGGTATTGGCCAGATCACGTATGCCAAATATTCCAAGATGATTAATCATTCATGGCTTTGGTGGATGGCACTACCGTCCGTCACGATGTTTCTCAGTTTTGCCCTTTTGCTCAGCCTTTCACAACTGGGCGTTTCGTCGTCCACTGATTTTGGCCTGCCCATTTTTATATTCTTGTCAACTATTCCGTTCATGGCCATCGGAATAGTCTATGCCCATATTTTTGAAACGGATAATCGGCACTTGTCAACCTTATATGCCTTAGACCTTATAGGGGCGGCCACAGGTGCACTCACCTCCGTTTTTTTGCTCAACACGTTTGGCTTGGCACAGGTGGTGGCGATTGCTATAGGGTTACTGCTGCTGGCCCTGGTAGTAGCCTTGATAGCACACAAGAACCGTTATTCAAAAATACTGGGCCCCTTAGTGCTTGGCGTTATTTTTCTAATGGGATTTGCAAAAGATGCCCTGAACTTCACTATACCCGTTGCCAAAGACCCGTCCAAGGATTTGTACCGATTGATGGCCAACCCCGCTTTTAAAAGCGAAAAAATCGAAAGCCGCTGGAGTGCTTTTGGTCAGACGGATCTTGTAAAGTTCACATATCCTGATGGTACCGTGTCCAAATCAATGTTTATAGATGCTGCTGCGGGAACCAAAGTTATCGATATCGATGAACTTGCAAAGGATACTGTTAAAATGAGAAAAGTATTATCCGGATTTCCGGCCGTATTTGCTTTGAACTTTTTAAGCGAAAAGGAAAAGGATTCGGTGCTGATAATAGGTCCCGGTGGTGGAATAGATATTGCCACAACATACTTCATGGGCTTTAAATATATCGAGGCAGCAGAGGTCAACCCTTCCTTTGTAGCATTGATGGAAAAATACAATCCCTCTACCTTCCTCGATAAGGAGAACATAAAGGTACATGTGAACGAAGGAAGAAATTTCATAATTGAGAACAAGGGAAAATTTGATGCCATCATATTGACCATTCCGGTGACCAAAAGTTCAAGGGGCACCGATTTTTATGGACTTACCGAGAACTATCTGTTCACCATGGAGGCACTTGCCGATTATTTGGATGGTTTAACGGAAGACGGGGCCATCTATTTTACGATGCACGGAAGGCAGGAGGTATATAAAATGTTGGCGAACTTTTTGGAGCTCCAGGATCGGATGGGGGTCAATCAAATAGAGGCGTTAAAAAAGGTGTATATCTATTCCGACGAAATGAACCCTGTATTGGTCATTAAAAAGAACCCTTTTGAACAAAAAACAATGGAGGAGGCACATAATACCGCACACTATTATGGATTGGACAAGGAGCCGTTTTATTTTCCGTATATCAGACAGGAAAGTTTGGACACCATCGTGCAGAACGTAAACTATCAATGGTTCATGTTCGACAAACTGTTGTACGATATCTCCAACGGATCTTATGCGTATGATGAACTTTGGAAAGCCGCTTCCATAAACTTGAGTCCGGTTTCCGATGATTCCCCCTATTTTTTTAATTACAACAATGGCCTACCCGATGCCATGACCACCCCTTTATGGCTTGGTCTGTTCATCATCGGGTGGTTCATTTTCAATCATATGAACGGATGGAAATCGGTCTCTTTTTCAGAAAGCACCTCTTTATATATACGAAGAAAATTTAGGGCCTGGGCACTCGTTTCCTTTTTGTTGGGGTTCTCATATATCCTCGTACAGGGATATCTTTTTCAGGTACTCAACTTAAAACTTTCCAATCCATCACAGTCTTTTTCATTGCTGCTTTTTACATTTTTGTTGGGCAATGGCTTGGGCAGCCTTGTGACGGGGGCTTTCAAAAAAAATCTTTCCCGAAAGCTCATCACATACACGGTCTTGGTTATTTTGGTTTCCTTACTAACCGTTTACGTACTGCTCCCTATATGGTATAAACAACTATCTGAATTCTGGATCGCCCTATTTTTGCTGCTTCCGTCTTTCTTTATAGGAATCCCTTTTCCGGTATTGCTGAAAAAGGCCTCCTCCCTGAAAGAGAAGAAAAGCATTCCCTATTTATTGGGTATATCAAGCGTGGCAGGCGTTGCCGCCTCGATCTTTGCCGTTGTCATTTCCATCCTTTACGGTTATAGATTTGTATTCCTTCTTGCCCTGTTAGGATACGGTTTGGTGATAGTGCTGGCGTACAGATCAAAAACCCTTAAAATACAGAACACATGAAAAAATGGTCCCTCTTTATTGGAAGCTATGCGGGCATCAAGGTCTTCGTCCACTGGACGTTTTGGATCATTGTCGGATGGATATTCATGATGCATTTTGAAATGGGCCATGGTTGGACAGAAGGCATAAAGGGAGCATTTTTCATCATCGTTCTCTTTGCCTGCGTTGTCCTACACGAATTTGGCCATGCGCTCGCGGCCAAAAAATATAATATCCCAACGCGTGATATTACGCTCTATCCCATTGGTGGCGTCGCCAGTCTCAATAGAATGCCGGATAAACCTGCCCAGGAACTGGTGGTGGCACTGGCCGGCCCTGTAGTAAATATTGTGATTGCCGGGACCCTTTTTGTTCTTCTCTACGTTAACGATGAACTGTTGCCAATTTCGAAAATAGACCACATGAGCGGTGAAGATTTCTGGTTTAACATCATGGCTGCGAATTTGATCCTAGCGGTCTTTAATTTGATACCAGCTTTTCCAATGGACGGTGGAAGAGTGTTGAGGGCACTATTGGCATTCAGGTTAGATAAGCTGAAAGCAACGACCATTGCCGCACGGGTAGGCCAGTTTTTAGCCATAGTATTCGTTTTTCTTGGTTTTTTCTCTAATTTCTGGTTGGTTTTTATTGGCCTGTTCATCTATCTAGGTGCCGGAGTCGAGCAAATGCACGAAAGTGGCAAATCTGCTCTGGTCGGATTTACCGTAAAGGATGTTTTGATTGCACAATATACCTGTTTATCGCCCACGGAAACCTTGGGAAACCTGGTGCAGATATTGCAAAGTACCCAAGAAGAGGTTTTTTTGGTCACAGAAAATAATCATGTGCATGGCGTGCTGACACGAAAGGACCTGATCAAGGGGCTTTCCTCATATGGCAATGATTCCTATGTATCCGATCTTATGAGAAAAGATTTTGTAACAGTAGACACAAATATGCCCCTACAGCAGGTGTACGAAAAGCTCATGTCTAACAATTCCCAGTTTGCCACGGTCTTGGATGACGGGCAGCTGAAAGGAATTGTGACCCTGAAAGGAATTAATGAAATGATAATAGTTACAAGGGAAAGAAAAAAATAATGCAAACACATCAAAACATAAGTGAGCTATTAAGCCCCTACATTCTGGGGGTACTCCTAAGCACGGGTATAGGTCTTATCCTTGGACTGGAAAGGGAATATGACAAGCTAAAGGATGAGCAGGGGTTTGCCGGTATTCGAACATTTCCGATAACGGCCATAATCGGTTTTATGTTGGGCAGTTTGAACGAGACTTATACCTCTTGGCTTGTCATTGTTAGTTTGGCGACCATTATTTTGTTCTTTGCCATCAGCCATTTGTCCATTGTGCAGAAACATTCCATGACCGGTAATACCACAAATCTCGCTTTGATTGCCACATTTATTCTTGGTGTTATGGTTTCGGGCCATTTGTACAAAGAGTCTATTGCCACGGCCGTAATTGTGGTTACGTTGTTATCGCTAAAGACCACCTTCCGCTCGTTCATAAAGAATATCACATCCGAAGAACTGTTTGCCTTTATCAAATTCTCAATCATTGCACTTTTGATATTACCGTTTCTGCCCGATAAGGATTATGGGCCAGAGGGCCTTCTGAACCCTTTTGAGATAGGGGCTATTATAGTCATTGTTTCCTTTTTGAACTTTATCGGCTACTTTTTGGTCAAATATGTTGGATCAAAAAAGGGAATCTTGTTGACGGCTATTCTGGGCGGTTTAATATCGAGTACGGCGGTAGCTTGGATCTATGCCTCCAGAAGTAAGGAGTCTCCCGAGCTTTCAAAAAAATACGCAGCGGGTATCATTATAGCATCGGCGATTATGTTCCCTAGACTTGCGGCTCTTGCCTATATTTTCAATATTGCTATCCTGAACTATCTTACAATTCCCTTTGCCCTGCTTACGGTGGTCTGTCTCGTAGCTTCCCTGCTTTTGATACGGAAGGATGACGATCAGCCGAACACCGACATCAATTTGGGAAATCCACTTAACATCTGGAATGCGATCGGTTTTGGCGGCATCTATGTGGCCATCCTGTTCTCGGTTTTTTATGGAAACAAATTTTTTGGCGAAAGTGGTCTTTATTATTCGGCATTGATAGCAGGTTTGGCCGATACCGATGCCATAACCATCAGTATGGCAAAATTTGCCTTGCAGAATGAAAAGCTGATTTTGGCATCGAATGTCATCATTGCAGCGACCCTGAGCAATATGACCGTGAAATTGGGCATTGCCTTTTTCAAAGGCTCTCAAAAAACAGGGCGACTAGTGGGCTATGCCTTTGGGGCGGTCGTCCTTCTTGGCATCCTTTATATTGTACTTAATTCTTGGATAAATTGAGATTTTAATAGCAGAAACCAAAATGAACACAACAGTATATAGCACACACAAGTTTGAAGAACATTATCTAATTCAAGCAAATAATAATAAACATCAATTAATACTACTTGATGTTCGATTGACAGAAGAAACGGCTGTTCTAGCTAAAGGTTCTAAAACAGTTAGCTTATTTACAGGTGATGATGCCTCAAAGAATGTACTAAAAAAACTAAAAGCCATTGGCGTAGAAAATATCGCATTGCGTTCGGCTGGTTTTAATCATGTTGATTTGGCAGCAGTTACCGAATTGGACATAAAAGTAGCTAGGGTTCCTGCCTATTCCCCATATGCCATTGCCGAACACACCATAGCGTTGATACTTGCATTGAACAGAAAACTGGTTAGGGCCCACAATAGGGTCAGGGATATGAATTTCTCGCTGAACGGACTCACAGGGTTCGACCTGAACGGCAAAACGGTCGGGGTATTGGGCACGGGAAAAATTGGTGCGGTCCTGGTCAAAATACTATATGGTTTTGGCTGTAAGATACTGGCATACGACCTAGAGGAGGATAAGGAATTGAAAGAAATGTATGGTGTACGATTCACTGACTGCCAAACACTCTGCAGCGAATCGGACATCATAAGCCTCCACGTTCCCTTAACCCCCGAAACGAGGCATATCATCAGTGCCGAACAAATCGAACGCATGAAAAAAGGGGTAATGCTTATCAATACGAGCAGGGGCGCGCTGGTCGATACCAAAGCGGTCATAGAGGGACTGAAATCAAGGAAAATCGGCTATTTCGGTATTGATGTGTATGAAGAGGAAGAAGGGCTGTTCTTTGAAGACCACTCCGACGAGATTTTACAAGATGATGTAATTGCCCGATTAATGACCTTTCCCAATGTCTTGATTACCAGTCACCAGGCTTTTTTGACCAATACGGCTTTGACCAACATTGCTGAAACCACCATTTATAACATTGATTGTTTCGAAAATGGAACCGTTTCAGGAAATGAAATAAAAACGAAGTGAAACAACCCATAAAATCATAGTTAAGATGAAAAACATATTGGTACCCACAGACTTTTCAGAGAACTGCAATAAGGCGGCGGAGTTTGGAATCAAGATGGCCAAGCTCTTCGAGGCAGAAATCCATTTTTTCCATTTGCTGAAAACACCGGTGGATTGGGTAAAATTGGATAAGCAAAAAGAAAAGCGATATCCGGAGACCCTCAAAAAAATTGGGGCAGCAAAAGCCTCATTACGTGCATTGGAAAAAAAGGCCGAACAAGAAAACCTGAAATGTCAGACCTTTTTGCAATTTCAGGTGGACCAGGAAAACATACTGAAACATTCTGGCCATTATGACCATGATTTCATTATTGCGGGCAGTAGTGGCACCAAGGGCATTGTACGGGAACTTTTGGGAAGCAACGTCGAACGTTTGGTAAGAAGATCTGATGTTCCGGTCATTGTGGTAAAAGAAGATGATGTAAGGTTTCCTTTCAAGGATATCGTCTTCGTTTCAGATTTTGTGGAGGATGTGGGCAATGCCTTTAAAGAGGTACTATCCATCGCAGTAAAATGCAATGCAAAAATTCACCTTTTGCGCATCAATACAGAATCGGACCGTAACAGTATTGCCCTCGGCCTAGACCCTATTCGAAAGTTTTTGGAGGGTTTTCCCAAACTCAAGAATTTCTCTATGAACGTCTATAACGAAATGACGGTGGAGACGGGCATCAACACTTATTTGAAGCAAAACAAAGCTGACCTGATCGCCATGCGCACACATGGCAATACAGGTTTTTTGAGTTTGTTCTCAAAAAGTATAGCTGAAGGGGTTGCAAACCATTCATCACTGCCGGTAATGACTATCAAAATTTGAAAAGTATAACACTATGTCCGATAGCTTAGGTCAAATACGAGAAATAGCCTTCTACAAATTATTGTTGGACAGAACGGTATTGCCCCTGGTTACCATTTTGGGAATAGGCATCCTGTATGTCGTTTTGATGTCGATGATAGACCACCCCTCTTTTCCATTCCACATAATTATCGTTGCGGCAGCACTTGGAAAGACCATTGTGATAACGGCAACTACCCTGAAACGCTTGTCAAAATTGATCAAGATCTGTCATTCATTGGAGAGATTGCTTTGGGTTTTTGGATTGATTATCATCATTAGCATTTTCTCCTATGCGACCGACTATGCTTGTCTTTTCCAATTTAACCATACCACATTTGAAGGCGTTCCTGATTATTCGAACTCGTATCTCTACAATTTGTATCACTTTTTTTATTTCAGTGTGATCACATTTTCAACGGTGGGCTACGGCGATATTGTTCCTACTTCAGACGTAGCCAGATTTGTTGTCATGCTCGAAATATTCCTAAGCTTTTTCTTGGTCGTCTTTGCTTTGGCCAATATTAAAAAAATACACATTAATGGATAAGATAACAATTATAAAAGCAAGCGGCGAGAAGGCACCTTTTCAAATGGAAAAAGTAAGGCGGTCATTGGAACGGGCCGGTGCGAATGAAATAACAATTAATGAGATTGTCAAAAATATTGAGGACATCGTTTTCGACGGAATGACCACCAAGAAGATATATCAAATGGCCTTTAAGATGTTGAAAAGGAAATCTCGGGTAAGCGCATCAAAATACAAACTCAAAAAAGCGCTGATGGAACTGGGGCCTTCAGGCTACCCCTTTGAAAAGTTTGTCGGCAAATTGCTGGAACACGAAGGATTTCAGACACAAGTCAGTAGCATCATACAGGGAAGCTGTGTGACCCATGAAGTAGATGTCATTGCCCAAAAGGATAAGAAACATTATATGATTGAATGCAAATACCATAGCGACCAAGGCAGGTTTTGCAATGTCAAGATTCCACTATATATACATTCAAGATTTTTGGATGTCGAAAAACAATGGGAAAAACAGCAAGGCCACAAAACAAAGTTTCATCAGGGTGGAGTGTACACCAACACCCGTTTTACAACTGATGCTATACAATATGGCACCTGTGTTGGGCTGATGCTTACAAGTTGGGATTATCCGGAAGGAAACGGTCTGAAAGAACGCATAGACAAATCCGGCCTACATCCCTTAACCTCTTTAACAACCTTGACGAAGGCCGAGAAATCCAAATTATTGGATAAAGGCATTGTGCTCTGCAAAGAGCTTCACGAAACACCTACTTTGCTAAATGAAATCGGAATAGATAAAACAAGGCAC
Organism: Flagellimonas hadalis; assembly: GCF_007785775.2. Lineage (GTDB taxonomy): Bacteria > Bacteroidota > Bacteroidia > Flavobacteriales > Flavobacteriaceae > Flagellimonas > Flagellimonas hadalis. The sequence goes on along the minus strand of NZ_VNIK02000018.1, from coordinate 23,241 downwards.
AAAAAGATTTTGGAGGATTCCGAAGCACTGTGCAAAAACCATTAAAAAAATAAAATCTTAAAAATAACTATCATGAAAACAGAAGAATTAAAGAAACAAAAGAGTATTGATTTAGAACCATTTTACGAAGCATTGGAAGATGACCCAAAACTGCTTGAAGAAGCCTTGGAAATACTATTGGAAATGGTAAACTTTGAACCTTCATCCATTAAAAAGTTAGCCCTTTTTATCAAAGAGGATTCGCGAAATCTTTATAATGAAATAGTAGAGTTGTACAAATCGACTCAAGACAAAAGTAACACACCTTCTTGCTGTGGTGGCCACTAAAAAAATATTATAAAAATGAAAAATAATAAAATAAACATCCATTTTTTGGGAGCGGTTGGTACAGTAACCGGTTCCAAATATTTAGTGGATACTGGAAACAAAAAAATACTGATTGACTGTGGATTGTTTCAAGGCTTAAAAGAGTTACGTCTCAAAAACTGGGAATATCTCCCTGTGAACGTTTCAGAGATTGATGTGGTTTTGCTCACACACGGCCATATGGACCACACAGGCTATCTACCAAGATTGGTCAAACAAGGATTTAATGGTTTTATTTACGGTACAAATCCAACCTTGGATATTGCCAAAATCATTCTGAACGATAGTGCTAAAATACAGGAACAGGAAGCCGAACGTGCCAATAAAGAAGGTTATTCCAAGCACAGCCCAGCAGAGCCACTATACGATTTAAAGGATGTTGAAAAAACCGTTCCACATTTTAAGGGCGTTCCGCAATCACAATGGATTCCATTGTTTGATGGCGTAAAAGCCCGTTTCCAATACAATGGACATATTTTGGGAGCAACTTATATCGATTTGGATGTACATGGAAAACGCTATGTCTTTTCAGGAGATATAGGTAGAACCCATGATTTACTGTTATACCCACCATTAAACCCGAAAAAGGCCGATGTACTGTTTATTGAATCCACTTATGGCGGAAGATTTCATCCAGAGGAAGAAGAAGCCATTCCACAGATTGAAAAACTGGTCAATGACACCCTTGATAGAGGTGGCAGTCTATTTGTCCCAAGCTTTTCGGTAGAACGTGCCCAACTTATGATGCTTATTTTTTGGAGATTGCTCAAGGAAAATAAAATACCAAAAGTGCAAATGATAATGGACAGCCCTATGGGGACTAATGTACTAGAACTATTCCACCGCACAAGGGATTGGCACAGATTAGAAGACAATGAATGTGATGAAATGTGCTCGCACTTTACCGTTGTAAGCAGTTATCGTGAAACTATGGAATTGCGGACTGATAATAAACCAAAAATTGTCATTGCCGGAAGCGGAATGCTTACTGGAGGAAGAATGCTTAACTATCTTGAAACCCAAGCTCAAAACTCCAATAATACCCTTCTATTTGTAGGTTATCAGGCCGAAGGTACACGTGGCAGGAAGTTACTGGAAGGTGACAAGGAACTCAAAGTTTATGGAAAATGGGTTCCTTTTAACATGGAAGTTGTTGAAATTGAAGGGCTTTCAGCGCATGCAGACCATAAAGAACTTTTGGGTTGGATGAGTAAGATACAGAACACGCCTGAACGGATTTTTATTGTACACGGTGAAAATGAAGGTGCAAAGGCATTGAAAAACGACATTGAGAGAACTTATAGCTGGAAAGCAGAAATACCGCAATTATACAGCATTGAAGAAATAGTATAGGCCATGGAACAACATTCAAATATTTTAAAATATAAACATCTTGGTATCTATACCCAAAACGAAAATGTGGTATATATGCGTGATGATTGCCTCGTGTGTATTTCGGAAGGGTTTGAGGCACTCACAAGGATAAGGGTTGCTAAAGTAACCCGTTCAATAGTGGCAAGCCTCAACGTCATAAATTCAGATATTCTGTTGCCCAATGAGATAGGTCTATCAGACGCTGCTGCAAAAAAACTGAATGTTTCCCCAAATGATATGCTGTATGTTTCCCATTTGGAACCTATTGAATCGTTGAGTCACGTAAGGGCAAAAATTTATAATCAAAAGCTCAATTACGATGCCTATAATCAGATCATAAAAGACATCGTGGAGGGAGATTATTCAAATATCCATCTTTCAGCATTTATCACAGCCTGTGCAGGAGACCGAATGGATATTGATGAAATATCCGACCTAACAAAAGCGATGATTGCTTCAGGAAAGCAACTAAACTGGAACAAAGAAATAGTTGTGGATAAACATTGTATTGGTGGATTGCCTGGAAACCGAACCACCCCCTTGGTAGTGGCTATAGTTGCCGCTTACGGGCTTACAATGCCCAAAACATCGTCCCGAGCCATTACATCACCAGCAGGTACGGCGGACACAATGGAAGTTCTCACCAACGTTGCGCTTTCTGCTGACGAGATAGAGAACGTAGTAAATCAAGAAGGTGGTTGTTTTGTTTGGGGCGGTACTGCCCAACTAAGTCCCGCAGATGATGTGCTCATTAAAATTGAAAAAGCATTGGATATTGACAGTGAAGGGCAGCTAATAGCTTCCGTACTATCAAAAAAAGCTGCAGCTGGTTCTACTCACGTTGTTATCGATATCCCTGTAGGTGAAACTGCCAAAGTTCGTAGTATGGAAATGGCTGAAAAGCTGAAAAATCATTTGGAAAATGTCGGTAAGGCTGTCGGCCTGAAGGTAAAAGCAATCATAACAGATGGCTCTCAACCTGTAGGCTATGGCATCGGCCCAACATTGGAAGCTATCGACATATTGAATGTGCTAAAAAATGAAGAAGATGCACCCAAAGACTTAAAGGAACGTGTTGTGCTGTTGGCTGGAGAACTGTTAGAACTTTCAGGAAAGGTCGAAAAAGAAAAAGGAATGGAAACCGCCAAAGAGGTACTTATATCTGGTAAGGCCTACGAAAAATTTCTTGCCATTTGTAAAGCCCAGGGGCGTTTTACACAACCTGTTTTGGCACCTTTTAAAACAGAAATCAGAGCGGAGACTTCGGGGATTTTGAAGCGTATTGACAATAGAAAGATAGCGAAGCTCGCAAAACTTTCAGGTGCACCCCAATCTAAATCTGCGGGAATTTCATTGAATGTCCATTTAAATGATAAAGTTGAAAAAGACGGCTTACTATACACGCTTTTTGCAGAATCACAAGGTGAGCTAAACTATGCTTTAGAATACAAAAATCGCCATAACGATATCATAACCATTAAATAAAAAACAAAATGAAAACTATATTATTCAGTCTTCCCGGAAATCAGGAACTCACCGAGTTGTTGGCTAAAAAAATGAAAGCGGAAATCGGGGAATGCAACATAAGAAAATTTCCGGACGGTGAATCCTATACACGCATACTTTCCGATGTAAAAGATAAATGTGTGGTCTTGGTATGTACCCTCCATATCCCAGATGAAAAACTGTTGCCCCTTTATTTTTTGAGTCATACGGCCAAGTCGTTGGGTGCGATGTGTACTTGTCTGGTAGCCCCCTATTTAGCCTACATGCGGCAGGACAAAGTCTTTAATGAAGGGGAAGGTGTAACTTCCAGTTTCTTTGGGCAATTGATTTCGGGTTTCGCAGATAGCATCACCACCATTGATCCCCATTTGCATCGGATACATTCGTTGGGCGAAGTATATAGCATTCCGAACAGAGTCATCCATGCCGCTGACGAAATCTCAAAATACATCAAGGAAAATATCCATAATCCGGTACTGATCGGGCCCGATTCGGAAAGCGAGCAGTGGGTTGCAGATGTGGCAAAAAAAGCGGGAGCACCTTTCACGGTCTTACAAAAGACTCGCCATGGTGACCGTGATGTTGAAGTCTCCGTGCCTGAAGTTGACAAATTTAAGGACGCGACCCCTGTTTTGGTGGACGATATCATCTCTACGGCCCGTACCATGATAGATACTACGGAGCATTTGAAGAGTACGGGAATGAAACCTGCAATATGCATTGGCATTCATGCCGTATTTTCAGGGAATGCCTATCAAGATCTCTGGGATGCCCATGTCAAGGATATCATTACCTGCAATACAATTCCACATCAGTCAAATAAAATTGATTTAAGCGATACCATAGCCAAGGAAGTAAACGAACTGATGCACCATCAATGAAAATAGGATTGCACTTTACAGTATTCATTTTTATGGTCGTTTCTGCATATGCACAGAATAAAATGTTGATCGGACAATTGTCCGATAGATGGGTGGAACGGGAAAATTTTAATAAAAATGGAGACTTTCTGAACAAGCAGACCTTTAAGGCGGGAAAGCTAAAAGAAGTCGATGGATATTATGAGGTTGAAGTGGTTGCCGAACTGTTTGACAAGGACAAAAAATCTACTGACAAATACACCATGACGTATCGCTGCAAGCCCGATGAAGCCAGTATAATGGTAATGGCCTTTCCGTTTTCGAACCCAAAATCCAAGGAAACCGAAATCAGTACGACCTCTGAAAATTTCAAGGAACTCTATGATCTGTCGAACTTGGATAGTGTCGAACTCGAAATGAGTTTCGACTCCGGATTGTTGAATTTCTTTGGTTCTAACAGCAAAATAAAAATTTATGACCGGGTGTTGGAATCCAATGGTAATGGGAAAACAATCAAATCCAAAATCAATATTAAAGCCTACGCCATTGGTATACGAATTAAACAATTGGACTATGTTGCAAGTGAAAAACTTACAAATGAGAACTTGTTATCATTCCAGAAATTTACCGAGAAAGACGGCAGCTATTTTACGATGACATACAAACCATAAATTATGAGAAACTATGACACCCTATCAGAAGCAATTAATGATTTACAGATCAGGGGATATACCTATGATTTCAACTTGAAACCAGAATGCTTGCAATGTGCCTCACTGAAAATGGAAATTCAGCCCGAAGATTTTGATGTGGATGAAACCCATCGTTTTGAAGGTATGAGCAGTACAGACGATAACAGTGTTCTTTATGCCATTTCATCAAAAGATGGTATAAAGGGGCTTTTGGTAGATGCCTATGGGGTCTATGCTGAAAATATCTCGGAAGCAATGCGAAGAAAATTACGATAAAACTGTAACCTATGATAGACTTAAATACAATTTCAACCCTTCCTCCCGCAGGTAGCTCAAAAAAACAATCCAAAAAAAGATTGTTAGGGATACGGGAAGAACTTTTTGAGCTTCAGAACAAATTTTATGCCGATGGGCGCTTTGGCTTGTTGATTATTTTGCAGGGAATGGATACTTCTGGAAAAGACGGTACGATTCGTAATGCGCTTAAGGGCATGAATCCACAGGGTGTTCATGTAAAATCATTCAAAAAGCCGACCGAAGAGGAGCTCAGGCACGACTTTCTGTGGAGGGTCTATCCGCACTTTCCCCAAAAGGGCATGATACAAGTTTTTAACCGCTCGTATTATGAAGATATCCTGGTACCCAAGGTTACCAATTCCCTCGAAGAAGAAATACTTGAACACCGTTGCAAGCTATTAAAATATATGGAACAGCATCTTAGGCAAAATAACATTCATGTACTCAAATTTTTTCTTCATATCTCCAAAGAAGAACAGAAAGAACGTATCAAAGAAAGACAGACCAAACCTTATAAACGCTGGAAATATAGTGCCGAAGACGAAAAAGCGGCCAGCCAATGGGAAGTTTACAGAGAGGCTTATAATATGTTAATGAACAACTGCAACGACCCTCAATGGCACATTATTGCAGCCGACAAACGTTGGTACCGCAACTATTGCGTTGCCAAAATAGTATTGGAACACCTTAAAAAACATAATTTAACATATCCAAATACCTAAAAATAGAACACTATGGACAATCACAAAGAGCACAAGGACAAAAAAATGGACCATTCTAAGATGGATCACTCAAAAATGGATCACAGTAACCATGACCATGCTAAGATGGACTCCTCCAAAAAGCAACACCAAAGAGAAGACCATTCTAAAATGGATCACGGAAGTGGAGACCATTCGGGCCATAACCCCGCTCACGGACAAATGGGGCACGACCACCATAAAATGATGGTCAAGGATTTTAGAAAACGGTTTTGGATATCTTTAATCGTTACCATCCCAATATTGTTCTTATCGCCAATGATACAGGAGTTTTTTGGGTATGACCTATTGCTCCCCGGAAATCCGTATATCCTATTTGCACTATCAACATTTGTCTATTTCTGGGGCGGCTGGCCATTTTTAAAGGGATTTTATAATGAAATAAAATCCAAGGGTCCGGGCATGATGGCCCTAATCTCAATGGCTATAAGTGTGGCCTATTTCTATAGTGCCGCTACAGTTTTCGGACTCCCTGGGGAGGACTTTTTCTGGGAACTGAGCACCTTGATTGTCATCATGCTGTTGGGACATTGGTTGGAAATGAAATCGGTGCTGGGCGCATCCAAGGCACTCCAACTTTTGGTCAGTATGCTGCCCGCTGAGGCCCATAAAGTTGTGGGTGATAAAATTCAAGATGTAAAACTAGAGGATTTATTAAAAGATGACATCATATTGGTTAAACCCGGCGAGAAAGTACCCGCGGATGGCATCATCACCGAAGGATCTAGCTACCTGAACGAGTCGATGCTGACAGGCGAGTCAAAACCGGTAAAAAAAGAAGTACAGGATAAGGTCATCGGAGGTTCCATAAATGGCAATAGTACCTTAAGGGTAAAGGTAGAGCATACTGGAAAGGACAGTTACCTGAACAAGGTGATCAAGATGGTCGATGAGGCACAGCGCACGAAATCGAAGATGCAGAACCTTTCAGATCGGGCGGCCAAATGGCTGACCTATATTGCATTGGCCATTGGCTTTGGGACACTCGCGGTTTGGCTGATTTTAGGTTTCCCATTTGTTTTTGCATTGGAAAGAATGGTAACGGTCATGGTCATTGCCTGTCCACACGCGCTCGGTCTTGCCATTCCGTTGGTTGTCGCCATATCTACTGCGGTATCTGCCCAAAATGGTTTATTGATCCGGAACAGAACGGCCTTTGAAGAATCCCGAAAAATATCGGCTTTATTGTTTGATAAAACAGGAACATTGACCAAAGGTGATTTTGGGGTGACCCGAATTGAATCAGTGAACGAATTGTACACCAGAGATGAAATTCTGAGGTTATCCAGTGCTCTGGAACTAAGCTCCGAACACCCCATCGCCGTGGGGATCATCAAAAAGGTCAAAGAAAAGGACATCGAGATTCCAAAGCCCAAAAACTTCAACGCCATAACGGGCAAGGGTGTAGAGGCAATCGTAGAGGGTAAGAAGGTCAAGGTAGTAAGTCCGGGATATCTTCGGGATGAAAAAATCCAAATTACCGAAGATGCCTATAGTGATGCCGCAGAGACCGTAGTTTTTGTTCTGATAGATGGAAAATTAGCAGGATATATTGCACTGGCCGATGAAATACGGCCAGAATCTGCCGATGCCATCAAAGTATTCAAAAAGAATAACATCAAAGTCTTAATGGCTACGGGCGATAATGAAAAAACCGCAAAGGCTGTGAGTGACAAACTTGGTTTGGATGGGTATTATGCCGAGGTGCTACCCCATCAAAAAGTGGAAATCGTAAAAGAGCTGGAAAGCAAAGGAGAGTTTGTGGCCATGACGGGAGATGGGGTCAATGACGCACCTGCATTGGCAAAAGCTGATGTAGGAATTGCTGTTGGTTCCGGTACCGATGTTGCCGCGGAAACCGCCGATATCATTTTGGTAAACAGTAACCCAAAAGATATCGCCAATCTGATATTGTTCGGTAAAGCCACCTATAACAAAATGATCCAGAATTTGGTGTGGGCAACAGGCTACAACGTTGTGGCCATACCGTTGGCCGCTGGGGTTTTATATTCTTCAGGATTTGTGTTGGGGCCAGCAGTAGGTGCCGTATTTATGAGCTTGAGTACCATCATTGTTGCCATAAACGCTCAATTGTTAAAAAGAAAAATCGGAAGCAACTGATGAACAGGAAAGAAAAACTCGGTAGAATATTCCTAGTTTTATTGAGTTTGTTCGTAGTGATGTTGGGCTACGGCATTTTATTGCCTACCCTCCCATATTATACCGAAAGGCTGGCTTTAAAAGACAATCTGGATACGGACCTTATCAACTTCCATATCGGAATGTTGACCAGTATTTATCCGTTGTTCCAGCTCTTGTTCGTTATCGTCTGGGGCAAGCTTTCCGATAAACACGGCCGTAAACCTATAATACTATTAGGGCTTGTAGGTTTTGTCGTGATGAACTTGCTAACCGGTCTTGCCACTTCTCTGTCGATGCTATATATAGGCCGTATCATAGGGGGCATCTTTACGTCAGCGGTCATTCCGGTCAGTAATGCCTATTTAAGTGATATTACCTCTGAAAAGCGAAGGACCAAAATAATGGCCTGGTCTGGGGTCGCTATCAGTTCCGGGGTGATATTTGGCCCTGTTCTGGGGGGATTTCTGTCGCAAACGAACCTACATTATACATACTCTTTTGGGGTGTTCCACTTAGACCGTTTTTCGGTTCCCTTTATTTTGGCCGCTCTTTTGGGCTTTGTGGTATTACTGATAATCATAAAATGGCTGAAGAATACCGAAATAAAAAAACGTATTGTTTCTGAGGCGGTCAAATTCAGTTTTTCCCTGAGTAACTATTTTATCATTTTGTTGCTCCTATCCTTTGCGATACAGTTTGTGGTTACCTTGTTCGAGACCGTGTTTTCAATTTATGGGAAGGATGAGTTGGCATTTACAACCAATCAGGTGGGTATCGGTTTTATGCTCTGTGGTTCTGCAATGGCCGTTTTGCAGCCTGTGTTCGCGACCTATGGCGAAAAAATGCTGACCTCAAAACAGCAAATAACATTAGGGTTATTAATATCCGGTGTTTCGTTAATTGTCTTCCCCTTTGTGAGCGGTGAACTATTCATTTATGGTACCATATTAATTTTCGCAGCTGGGGGAGCCATGGTGACACCAAACCTGCTTTCGGCAGTTTCTTTGATTTCCCGGGATAATACGGGAAGGAATATATCCATTCAAAGTTCCACGAACAGCATCGGACAGATTTTGGGCCCGGTATTGGGGACTTGGCTGATAGCTGGTGGGTTTTATTACCCTTTTATTATTGCCGGTGCAACCATTTTTGGTGCTATGGGACTGGTTTACTTTTTGAAGCGACCAAATAAAGGGATTGACGCGCCCTTATTGGCTGACCAGCATAAAAAACTATAGGGATGGATCATAGAAAATGTAGTAAAACAGCACTTCAAAATGCTGCTGACAATTCGAAATATGTTGAATTGGTTCGTTCGGGAGAAGACTATTTTTTAAGGCTGGAAAAGTTAATCGATAAGGCAGAAAAAGAAATCCATATACAGACCTATATTTTTGAAAACGATGATACGGGAAACCGTATAGCCTCCTGTTTGAAGAAAGCCGCTCAACGAAAGGTAAAGGTATATGTCTTATTGGACGCCTATGGTAGCGCTGCATTACCCAATAGTTTTGCCCAGGATTTGGTGCAGCATGGTATTTTACTTCGTTTTTTTTCACCTTTATTCTCTCTGAACAATTTTTATATCGGCAGGCGGATGCACCATAAAATTGTGGTCGCCGATGAAAAAATGGCATTGATAGGCGGAATCAATATTGCCGATAAATACCACGGAACGACAGGTTCGGAACCTTGGTTGGACTATGCCGTTCAGTTGAACTGCCCGGCAGCCAAGAATCTACAAATATTGTGTAGCGATTATTTTTTCAAAAAAGGGAGTTCAAAAAAAATACCACCAGTTTTACATTCGGCCGGTAGTGCACTCGTGGGTATTTTACAAAACGACTGGCTACAGCAAAAAACGGAAGTCTGTGATGCCTACACGAACGCCTTCATTCATGCCGAAAAGGAAATAGTAATCGTGGGCTCGTATTTTTTGCCTGGAAGCAGATTGGCAAAGGCTTTGAAAAAGGCCTGTAGAAGAGGAATAAGAACAACGGTGATCTTAGCGGGTATTAGCGATGTGCCGTTGGTGCGGCGGGCAACCGAACATTTGTACTCCTCCTTTTTGGACCATCATATGAGAATTTTTGAATGGAACAGATCCGTAGTACACGGTAAAGCTGCGGTGGTTGATAACAAATGGTCTACCGTAGGTTCATTTAACTTGAACAGTCTTAGTTGCTATGGCAGCATTGAAATGAACGTAGAGGTTCACTCTGTGGAATTTGCCGAAAACCTTCGGGCTGGATTTGAAATGGTTATAAGCGAGTGTAGCGAAATTACAAAGGGGAGTCTAAGACAAAGAGACGGTATACTCAATAAGTTGGGTAATTGGATTTCTTACCAAATGGTACGAACGATTATGCTTTTTCTGACCTTTCTTCCGCATTTAAGGTTTTTGAAAAATTATAGGTTATAATATGTTGGCAAGTGGTTAAATGGTTGGGCTCGTTTATCTGTCTTTACGACCCGAGCAGCAAACCATACGGCACAAGAACCTAAAATAAGGAAATATACAATCAGTGGCGGAATGCAAACTGTAACTGCGCTAGGCACCATACATATAAAACGATTAGTAATATTGAAATACATTAATAATGACAGATTTAACACCAAACGCGATCGAACGCATACTCAGGAACAATTACCTCGGCCACTTGGCCTATCTATGGCAAGGGAAGCCCCATGTGATTCCCTTTACCTATTATTTTGACCCTACGGACAATACGATCATTAGCTATACCTCGGAAGGCCATAAAATCGATGCGATGCGAGCCAACAAATCGGTTGCCGTTCAAGTCGAACAAGTGCAATCCATATCCAATTGGGAATCGGTCATGTTACAAGGTACATTCGAAGAAATTCGAGGCAGTAGTGCCAAACAAAAATTACATCTATTCACCGAAGGCGTGAAGGACATTATCCGTAGAAAAGAAAACAGAGAGGTAGGGTTCATCAATGAATTTTCCAGTAAATCATCTGCTAATGGCATTCCAGTCGTCTTTCAAATCAAAATACTAGAAATGTCGGGTAAAAGAAGAAAAAAATAAAAGATAGATTTCAAAAAGAGACCATCTTTTTGAATCATAGGATTCCGAAATGAGAAACGAAAAGATTTTAACGTGGTTAAAAAAAATTAAACAAGGCCAAAATTCGTTTAAAATTGGAATACGATTTTTAAGGTCTAAGTAATCTCTAATCTAATAATTGAAGAAAATTAAGCTCACGGCGTATTGTGGCAAAACCATTCTGGGACATTTTAATGACCCTAAAGCAATAGATCGGAACATTATATTGGATCCCGACACCAAATCTGACCTATTATCTCCTGAAAGGATTCATAACCACAAACAGAACCCAAATTCACGCAAAATTTAGAGAAATCACTCTTAACTGTTAATCACATTTGCCCTTGCTGCTTAAAATTAAGGTTATTATACTATTAAACGATCCTGGTTTGGGAGGTAAGCATAAAAAGATTGGGGCATCTACGAATCAGCTTTTAAAATTGATCAATTGCAAATGATATAATTCAATTATGAATTCAGGCCTCAGGATTCTGCATAAAGCACACAACCAACATGTTATAAAGTTCTGGATGTTTTTTTTTGAGTAAATCTGGACGTTCAAAAAAATACTCTGAAGCAACTGCAAAAAATTCAACAGCGTTTGTTCCACCATATTTTCGAATATCAGAATGGTCACTGTTTATCGCTTCCATTTCCTTATGGATCAAATTTATCCAAGGTATGGTATATTGATGCTCTAATAATCTTTCCGGAATACCATCTGCAAAATCATCAAGCTTATCTAAAAGGTGTACAAATTCGTGTATGCCGGTATTGCTTTTATCACTTTGGTTCACAAAACCATGGTATAATGCCTTTTTTGATAATATCATCTGTTTTTCAAAACGTCCGTTACCAACAATTCCACCAATATTCCGTGTTTTTGCCTTACCATTGAATTGCATGTCCGCATTGAAGTAATCGGGATATAACAAGATTCCACTTAAATTGGTATAATGCCACTCTTCAAATCCAAAAACAGGTATAATTGCACTTGCCGCAATCAAAACCTTATCAAGATCTTGTAATTCCAATCGCACACCTTCAATGTAGACTTCACTTAGAAATTCCATCATTCTGCGTTGAAATAGCATTTGCTTGTTTCCAGGAAGATTTCGGTAGTAAACCACATAAGCCATTGCCAGCTCATGCCAGTGACCAGGAAAAGGCCGAGGTTTACGCCGTTGCGACTTTCTATAGTTATAAACAAAAAATAGAAGAATAACTATTAATACAAAAACATAAATCATATTTGTGTTACTTCAGTAAAGTGAATCTCTTATTGAAGATTCCCAATTTAAAGATCTTCAAAAACTCCTTTTTGTGCGACAGGTCTAGAATCTCCAACGGGGTATATCCAAACCAGTACAATGCCGCGATGATACTTCCCGCACTGGATCCGGAAACATCTTCCGGAAATATCCCGTGGTCGTTAAGGGCCTGAAGGACCCCTATATGGGCAGCTCCCCTTGCACCTCCTCCTGACAAAGCAATTCCAATCAATGGCATCTTTTAAATTGTTTTTACTCCTTCAACAATTTAAGTATAATTGGAAGTACCACCAATAACAATGGCAATGCGAAGACCAACCCTCCGATGACGGCAATCGCCAAGGGCTGGTGCAACTGGGCCCCTGCTCCGATACCCAGGGCCAAGGGGATCAAGGCCATGATTGCGGCAGTGGCTGTCATTAATTTGGGCCGCAATCGTTGCGCTATGGAATATTCGATCTTTTGTGGGTGTGATAACGAAACATCACATTCTTGGTACTGTTGATAGGTAAAAATGGCATTCTCCCCGATAATCCCAACTATCATAATGATACCTGTGTAACTTCCTACATTCAAAGGTGTTCCTGTCAATAATAGACTCAACAGACAACCTGCAACCCCTAAAATGGCAATGAATATGATGGCAAGAGCAATCTTGATCTTTCTGAACAGAAACAATATGACGGTAAAGACCAACAGTACCGCGGCAATCAAAATGAGCATCAATTCCTTAAAAGCCTGTTGTTGTTGCTGGTATTCCCCTCCATATTCAATATGATACCCCGGGGGAAGGCTGATCTTCGTGGACAGATTGTTTCGGATATCGGTCAAGGTAGACCCAAGGTCCCTGTTGTTCAAGCGAGCCGTAACGACCCCTATGGATTTTTGGTTTTCCCGATTGATCTCTGCCACTCCCTTCCCTATTTCAATTTTCGCCACTTTTTGTAAGGGTACAATATCCCCACTGGGCAATTGCAGGGTCATTTGTTGGATATCGGAAACCGAATTGGTGTTGGTGCCGGGAAATACCAACCGGATATTCACTACCTGCTCCCTTTCAATTATACTACTGATGACCACCCCTTGGATCTGGGTTTCCAGTTGCTCGATATTGGCGAACTGGTTGTTCTCGATCTTGGTCAACAAGGTCAAGCGCTTGGTCATTTGGGAGAGTCGCTGTATATCCCTTTGGATGGAAGTGAGTTGTTCGAACTGCTGGTCGTCCAATGGTTCCTCCATATTGATCACGTTCTCGATCTTTGCCTGTATAATGGCCAAGGGGGTCTGCATCTCATGGGATACATCCTCCGTATATTGTTTCAGGTTCCGATAATCCGAACGGACCTTATTGGTCAAGATCTTGATCTCTGAATTCAATTCGGAGAACTCCAGGATTCCACTGTCCATCAGGGCGATGGGAGCATCGGAGCTGAGCGAAAACCGTTTCATTTGCTCCAGGTTGTGGAAAAAAGGGGTCCACAGTTTTTGGTTCCTCGAACGATTCACATAAAACAGGAACAGGAATACCAAAAGGATGATCACCAAATAGGAAATGACCACGGCGATCAGGATATTCTCCGATTCCACCACAAGTGCGCGGACCGTGATCCTATAATTTTCACCATTGATGGCGGAGAAGGTGGACAGTTCCCTGAACTCTTCCATTTCATCTTGTGAGGGATCATAGATGATGGTATCCTTTAGCACCTCATTGCCCAACCGGGATACCTTTTGGATCTCGACCACCGGGGACAATTGAAAAGGCTCCGGATTTTCGATCAGGGAACTTTCGATCCGTGCCTCTGTCGAACGGAGCTCTTCCTCCACTTCAGACTGGAGCAGGTTCCTCAGATAGAAATAAAGGGCCACCGTACTGACCAACATCAACAGGGCACTGATCCCCAAAAAAGTTTTGGAGGTCTTTCTGATCAATCGTATTTTTTTCAAGGTATCCCCCATAGATCACTCTTCCACGAACTTATACCCACTTCCGTAGGCCGTTTTGATATACTTGGCCCCTGCTTCGGTCAATTTTTTGCGCAGGTTGTTGATATGGACATAAATAAAATCAAAATTATCCGCAAGATCGCTATGATCCCCCCATAAATGTTCGGCGATGATCTCTTTGGAAAGCACCCGTCCCTTATTGGTGACAAAAAAAAGCAAGAGATCGAATTCCTTACGGGTCAAGGAAAGGGCTTGCTCATTGACATAAGCGGTCCTAGAGCGCGTATCAATGGAAATCTCGTGGAACTCCAAACGGTCATTGCCCCCAAACTTGCCCCTTCTCAAAACCGCCTTTATCCTCGAATTGAGTTCGGCCAAATGAAAGGGTTTGGTCAAATAGTCATCGGCACCCAGATCCAATCCTTCCAGTTTATCGTCCAAGGAATTGTTGGCGGAGATGATGATGGTCGGGGTCTCCGAACGGTTGCGCTTCAACAGTTTTAGGATATCCAATCCACTACCGGTGATCAGGTTGATGTCCAGGACCAACAGATCATATTCATAGAGGTCAATCTTATAGAGGGCCTCGTGGTAGTCTGAAGCCATTTCACAGACATTGCCATCCCTTTCCAAATAGGTGGCAATGGATTTCTGGAGTTCGGTCTCGTCTTCTGCAATAAGGATCTTCATACCATAAATTTATGGTATAAAAATAGATCTCAAATCTTTAGGAATTCTAAAGTCGCCATCTACACTTCCAGCAATGGATCAGGTTGTTGCGACTGATGTCCCTTTCATTCCTTCACTAACAAACTATCCATGACTTGAATCGGACGGTTGGATGACAATGATATGCTGATGTGCCAATGCTTTTAATACAGCTGGAAGCCAGTTCCATTTTTCCTGAGGTGTACCATTCCTATTTCATTTCCTTTCTTGGCCAACACTATAACCTTTGTTATGGCAAAATTTTGTTTTCATGTTAAATTATATACCCTATAAGGGATTCCACTTCTCTTTATCGATAGGTCAATAGTTGAGCTCCAACCTTCTGCCTCCACGGCTTTCCAAGAGAATCAGTCTTAGATGCTCCTTATGGGATAGGACAAATTTGGGTAGCACAAGTACAAATCGTTGGGAAGTCCCGGTTTTAATAATTTTGGGTCGTTCAAAGATATAGTGGGGTTCCAACCTGGTTTCTTGATACGAGGATCTCCGTTTCAAGCTGCCATTTATCCTTAGGGCCTCAAGGGTGCCTACTTCAAAATCAATGCCTGATCGGTTGCGCACCTCTACAACCATAAATACTTGAGCGTTTCGGTAGACCAACCTTTTCAACAGCAATCGGATTCCCTTTCTTCGCACCGATGCCAAGGCACCATTCCCATCACTTGATGGCAATCCCCTTAAAAGAGGAAATCGAGCTGTGTGGGAAGCCAAGGAATCCCCTTTTTTACCAGGTAATGGCTGTACTGGACCAATGCTATGCGCCTTGTCCACAAAAAAATGGGTTTGGGCAACGTTTTCCCTATAGGCCACCTTAAATTCATATGCTTGTCCGTCCATGGTGACCACCAAAAGGTTGGTAATGGTGTTGGCTGTGGACTGCAATAGCCCAAAATATTGAGCTTCTTCCCGGTTATAGGTAAAGATCGCTTTAGTGTTTCCCGTTATAGCCTGTTTGATGGGACTGGGAAAAAAGAGGGCCACGTTCATTTGTGAATTGGCTTGGATGGTGTCCAAAACCTTTTGGCCCGATACGGTGTGCCCATAGGCCATTAGCATTACTGCAATGATGACGTTTAGTGTTCTCATGATCTAGGTATTAAGAAAAATTGATAATGGTCGGAAATCTGAACTTTAACGGTACGTTGATCACGCTGAAATATGCGTTTGATCCCATTGAACTGGGGCACACCCGGCACATTGATCTCTCCAAGGCCCTCATCCAAAGACCGATCCACCACTTCACCCCGCAGATGGTTCTTCACATAAATCCCTTCCTGCCCATCCTGGGCATCATAGGCTTGCATATCCATAAGGGTTGTCCCCAATCGGGTAAGTTCCACCATCACCCGGTTGGGCCTTATCTTTACAAAGCCATAGAGGCGGGTACCTCCTGGCATCCTTTTCCCATCCACAACATAGTCATGGGCGAGTCGCAAGTCCAATCGTTGTCCATCCCGAAGGGTCTGGTCCCCATCCACATACACCTTGGCCACAGCAGTAGTTGGTAAATTTCCATCGGAACGGTTCCTTTTTGGATTGGAGGCAAAGAACAGTTGATGTACCAATCCTAGCTCCGTTTCCGTCCTTGGGGAACCCATTGTCAACTTTTCATCGTCTACCTTTACCTTCTTTACAGTCCCCAACTTGGGCATTACACCTGCATCCGATACAGAATTTTTTTTTGCAGTAAAGGCATTGATATCATAGACGCTGTCTATGATACGCTGCTTTTCATATTCCATATAATCGGGATTGAAATACCCTTTATCATCCACCATGTGGTCGGGATACACTTGGGGTGCCGTGGATTGTTTTTCCACCTTGATGGCTTCCACGGCTTCCAGTTTGGTTTCAAACTCCACCGAAGTGTCCTCCAGATCCGGCATGGGGATCCTCCCTACATCAAGGCTTTCCTTTTTTGGCTTACCAAAAGTGACGATGCTATATATGGTGATAAAGAGTACCATACATGCCAGTACCAGCACAAAAACTATTTTATTCTTCTGTGTTTTCATGAGTTTCTAGTTTACGAAGTGAGTTTTCAAAAAAATCAGTGATCAACAATCCATGAGGATTATGGGGAAAATTCCGTTCCACCTGGATCAAATGTCCCGAGGTCACCAGTTCATAGGTATCGGTGACGGTTCCCCGATTGATCCGTATATGCAATTGGGTCCTAAACGCAAAGGAAGACCCATCCCAATCCAGCTCTGTATCGATTCGGATGACCTCTTGCACAAGGGAATATTGCAACAACCGGTTATAGAAACCGTCTGCCTTTTTCTGTTGAAAGACAGCACCAACGGAGGCATTGCCCAACCAAAGGGCCCTTTCCATGTTCTTCTCATAACTGCCGGCATCCACCCCATAAAACCACCTATGAAACTGTTCCAAATGGGCCAGGGCCTCCACTTCCAGATGATCCCGTTGTTCGGCCCAGGAAAGCGGTATGACCTCCCCTTCCCCATTGACCACGAAGGCCCCGTTCAACGATTCACGGTATATCCTGCCCACTAGGACCATAGCAACCATACAGACCAAAACCGAGGCGATAACCACGGCAAGAACCACAAAACGGTTGAGCCGCAGCACATGAACAATACTTTTAAAAGGTGTTTTCATAGACTTCAATTTAACCGGTGAACAATCGAAGGGTAAAACTGGTCGCCCTTCGGTACAATTTAAATTTGAGCAAGACAATAAAGCCAATGGTCCCGAGTTCAATGATCGGGGCAAAGAATTCACTCCCAAAATCAAAACCAAAGAGGTTCCCCCAGAAGTTGGTACTGATCTCCGTATAAAGGTTGTTGACGAAGACATTGACCAAAAAGAAGGCGGGCACCAGCATATATACAGCTGCATACAACTTAAAAAACTGATAGGCCAAGGGCCTGAATTTCTCAAAGACGGCCAAACTGATGACCAAGGGAAAAAAGGCCTGTAGGATTCCCAACAGGAAATACCGCTCCGCAAGGAACAAAGGATAGATGAACAGGTCCATCAACCAAAGAATGACCCCGATGATAAAGGCCAAGACCTTCAAACCGTACAAAGGGGTCACCAGGGCCTCATACAACAGTGCCATGGCCTTTTTGGCGGCTTCCAAGGCACCCACATCCCGTTCCAGATCTACATCCTGCAGCTGCAATGGGAGGAGTGCCGGAGCCGTGTCCCGGTATTGGACCTCAATGGCCACCAAAATGCCATCGAAGACTCCCAATACCTCTGTGGAGAAAATGACCAGCAGCACCACCAAAAAATTCTTGGCCAGTTCCGTTGGGGTCAATCCCCAGGTATGGCCATCGATGGTGGCGATGCCCTCATTGTATTTCTTCAATATATTTATCAAAAAGAACAGGACGGCCAAGGTCTTCATCCCCACAATGGTATATTGGGAGAAATCACTGTCCTTGATGGTCTGAAAGACCGCATCCACATATTCCAATCCTATGCCCAAAAAGTATCCCGTCATCAGTATTCCGTTTCCCGATTATTGATAATATCCTGCATCCTCCGAAAGGAGATGATCTCTCGATAGCGACGGGTCTTGACCTCAAGCTCGGCCACCATTTCCTGGGACTGGACTTTCTTTTCCATCAAAATGGCGGTACGCTCCGCATCGGTCATCTTCAAAAAATCACTAGACAAGATCTGGTATACAAAATCCAGGTCATCAATGGCCGTATCCATGATCTGCTCAAAGGCTTTGGATACCTGTTCCACTTCCCCCGCCTTGATATAGGGGGAGTTCAGAATATCACGAAGATCGTTCTGTACCGTTCGAAATAAAATCTCGTTGTTACGCGCCAATTCCCGCACCGCTTTCAATTGTTTAATGGTATTGTTGACCTTGACGATGTTATCCTTCTGTTCCTTCAAGAACTCCACGGTCTTCAATAGCTCGGCAGTTTGTTTGGCAGACTCCACCAAGGATTTGGTCATGCTGATAAAGTTCGTATTGTCATACACCGGCATCCCCTG
Source organism: Flagellimonas hadalis (assembly GCF_007785775.2). Taxonomy (GTDB): domain Bacteria; phylum Bacteroidota; class Bacteroidia; order Flavobacteriales; family Flavobacteriaceae; genus Flagellimonas; species Flagellimonas hadalis. The sequence continues at coordinate 4,244 of NZ_VNIK02000018.1, read as the reverse complement.
GCAGGCAGCACCTGCAGGCAATAACAGGGCCAAGGACAGCGCCAACATCCATAACCGGGGATTTCTCCATAAGGTTTGTTTCCAATCTATTCTCATATCATTTTCTTTTGTTGATTTATAAATTCGGTAATGGCTTGCTCCATATCATGGGTTTGTTCATAGAGCAGCATAATGTGTTCGTTTTCAATGCCATCGGTCAGATAGGCCGCATAGACCTCTTGGGGCACCTCCAAGCGAAAGACATTACTCTCCTTCCCGATCTTGATAAAGATTTCGGTGTATTTGCGTTCCCCTGTCAGATTGTTTCTAAGGGACTTCAATTGATTGAGATCATGGTTGGAGAGGTTCAATCGCCTTGCCAGTTCATCATAGCCCTTTTCGTTCCGTAAACTGTACACGACCTGCGTATTCTCCAGGATACTTGCCGAAGTGGCATTTTCCGGTAATTGGTTGATGGATTGCAGGATGATCCCAATGGAACCGTTCTGTTTTCGGATGGCCTGGTAATAGAACTCCACACTCTCCAGGACATTGGGTAACTTCAACTGTTTGGCAAACTCATCGAAAAGGATAATGCCCCTTTCCGAACGGTTTCGCCAAATGGTCCGTTGGATGGCCGACTTGATCAATTTGAGCATTACGGACAGGATTTCCTTATTGTCCCGCACCTCGTCCAACTCAAAGACGATCAAGCGATTGTCCTCTATTTTATAGGTCTGATCTTCTGCCACATGGAACAGAAAACTATACAGTCCTCCATCCACATATTCGGAAAGGATGTGCAAAAATCCATAAACATTGAAATCGGATTCCTGAACCCTTGTATCCTCTATCAGGGTATCCTTGTGTTTGTCCACGAACTGATATAGGGAAGCCAGGGAATGCCCATCCCTGACCGTATCATAGTAGTGCAACAACACTTTTTTCAAGGCCACTTCCTTGGATTTGGTCACCTGGTTTTCGGCCAAGAGCTCCAAAAGAAACAGGGCCAGATCTTCCAAGCGTTCAGGGGTCAAATCGGACTGCTCTGAAATATAAAAGGGATTGATGCCCAGATTCTTCCCCTGTTCGTATCGCAGGATGACATGATCATCGGGATACAATTGGGCAAATTTGGCATAGGAACCCCCTAGATCGATAATGACCAATCGTACATCGGCCTCAAAGTATTGACGTAGGATATTATTGGCCAAGAAGGACTTTCCTTCCCCTGTCGGGGCAAAAATGGCAAAATTTCGGGCCTTGATACGCCGTTTACCCTCGTCCCACACATCCTTGACCACAGGAATATTGTTCTGTCTATCATTAAAAACGATTCCTGATTCATCAGAGCGATAATTGGTATTGTTGATATACAGACAAAGAGCGGCCTTCAGGTCCATCACAAAAAGATCTTCATTGGAAAAGTTGGAAGCATGACTGGGATAAGAGTTCAATAAATAATGTTTGCGCTCCTCCCCATGGGGATGATAGGGTCGTATATCCAGTTCCTTCAATGTGGCCTTAATGCTAGAAGCAATGCGCTTCAACACGCCAACCTCCGTATGCCAAAAAACAATATTCACATGGCCACGAACGATCCGTGCGGTATCATCCCCATTGATCCGATCCAAGATATGTTGGACCTTGTTGCGAACCACTTTGTTCTGGGAGCCAAAATTGGAGCTCTTGGAGAGTTCCTCAATTTTTTTGTCCAATAGTTTACGCCATTGATGGGTATCGTCCAGATAAAGGATTTGGTTGATGATATGGTTTTCCCCCAACTCCAATCCCAGACCGTCCAAAAAACCCTTATGAAAGCTGAACCCGTCCGAACTGAATTTGCCGTTGGGCACACTGCTCTGAACCGTTTCTCCGAAACAACCTTCATTAGTGAAGGCCATCACATCGAAATAATGGTCACCAATTTCTATGGGGCCTTTTCCGAGCTGGATATCCGTATCAAAACCTTGATTGAACCCATTGAAATAATCCTGGGTATGCTGTAATATTGCTTCAGGTTCCATGGGAACCATGGACACGCTTTTGGAGTTGTTGACATAGGATACCGCATCGTTGATGGCGGTCACAAATTCAGCTACCTGCACATCCAGTTTCCGGTGCAACCCTTTTTCCACTTTTCGAAAGGGATTGACATATTTAGTGGCATTAAGGGCCTTCTCAAGAGGAAGTACAAAGAAGAGATAACTCTGATGGTCCAAATGTTCCCTACCCAAAAAATAATCATGGGTGGCCTTGGCCAGAAAGGTATCCCTTGGAAGATTCTTAGCATCATAACCTTTCTTTTGGTATACATCCTGTTTATGGATAACCGTACCCACCGGCAAGGATTTAAAGGCTTGGAACCACATCCTGTGAAGCTCCTCAAAATCCGTTTCAGAAAGGGAATATATCTCCGGCAGTTCCACCTGATAACACAATACCACATTCCCATTGCTCCCAAAGACCACATGGTTCTGGATATCCAGGATTGGGTGAAATGCATTGAAATTCAGTTTAGACATAGTCAAGGAGGTTTAACTGTTTTAGGCTTATGGTCTTGGGAAAGGTTTGCACTACCTTCAATTGGAAAGGTTTCTTCACCCACTGCAACAATGCCCCATAGAGCAGGGCATTGAAGAGCAGTAGGCCCACGATGACACTAAAATGAAACGAAAAAATGATGATCAAAAGCGAACAGATGATAGACGCCATCATCAGGGCAAACAGGGAAATGGTCAGCCCCATGATCATGGCCCGCTTTCGTATATTCCGATAGACCTCATACTGTTTCATCAGACCACGATTCCAATGAGATAGGTAAAGATGCCCACCACGGCACCGGCAATCAGCACAAAGACCAAGACCCGGGTAATACCCCTTTTTAGGTCAGCGTTCTCCCCAAAGAAATGTCCGGCATTAAAAAGGAAACCTACCAAAAAGATGACCCCAAGGATGATAGGAAATATGGCCCGAATGGTATCTGAAATATCATTGACCGAATCCTCGATGCCACCGATCTGGGCCAAAAGGGCACTGGAGGTAAAAAGCAATACTAAGGTGATGAAGAAAGATTTTCGCATATCGTAAACGTTTAAGGGTTAGACGATTAATGATATGTGAAAAGTACAGGAATATTCGATTCAAATAACTGAATATCAGATATTTGTGAATATAATAAAAATTGGTTTTGAATGGATTTTGTTAATGCCAATTGGCATCAAATTTCATTAAAAACTAAAATGTGAATGTTGAAAAGTTAAAACTTCATTTAAAAGTAAATGACCTTTTATTCTAAAAATAAGATTTGGAATATTGCTTTCAACACATAATTCCATTTTAATCAATAAATATAAGGATGCAGCCCTATGGTTTTTGGTAGTTTCTACAACTACATTAAAATACCATTTATTTGCAGCTGATAAGATCATAAAAATTACGCAATATTCTTTGTTTTATTTCTTTGGGATTAATGTCGTTTTTCGAGTGACAAATTCCATCCAAAATACTATCAACCATTAAAGGTGTGAATTTTTTTGAGCCCAATGAAGTAAATGGGCCATCAGATTCTATAAGCAAACGATTGATAGGAATTCTATCAATAATTTTTTGTCCATTTTTGGATTTTGTCATTTGGTAGTTTATAGAAAAATAATATCCTAGCGAGATTGCCCTTTCTAGGTTTTTTAAAGAACCGGAATACCAATGTAAAATAACTTTCCCAGGAAATTCATTGCCAAAGATATCAAGCAAATCAGTTTCTGCACGTCGACTATGAACGGTCAATATTTTATCTCCAAAAGCGGCACAGGACGAAACAATTTTTTCAAAAACAAGGATTTGCTTTTTATAGTCAGAGGGTGTTTTATTATAATTATCCAACCCGACTTCACCAATATATTTAGTTTTACTAAGTAATGATATAAATTGGTCAATCTCTTTATACCTTTCAGAAACTAGCTCAGGATGAAGCCCAAGAGCTGGTCTAATATATTTGCTATTTTTTGTTATGTTCTCGGTATAAAAATAAACTTGAGGGCTATTTGTAACCGCAATGGTATAAATTTCATGCTTTTCTATTTGACGTACAATATCAATAGGATTAGCCATTAAATCAAGGTGAAAATGAGTATCATGGTACTTCATTTTAAAAATTCATTTACTTCTTTCATACCACGTAGATAAACATCTATATATTTATCCAGTTCTTGTCTATTCTCAAAAGGTATAGGTGGAAACGCCGGACATAGTATACCACCTTCGCC
>NZ_VNIK02000017.1 GCF_007785775.2 Flagellimonas hadalis | reverse complement strand
GTCCAGAAGAATATATTAAATGGTTCGAATAGGATTGGGGGTTACCTTAATCCTATTCGGGTTGGATATGTTTTTTGAACTTCTTCCGCACAACCAAGTGATGATCAAAGAATTTGTGTTCGCTTGCCATGGGCTGCTGACCAATGAATTTATAATGTCCATGGTAGGTGTTGTCGAACTTATATCCGGAATATGCTCGATTATTGGAAGATGGATAATCGTTGCACTATCGGTCATGGTCTCCATTGCTTTTGGAATCCTTGGTTTTAACTTTAAGGTTGATATATAGCCTTTTTATTGATATTTTATAACCATTGGGGTTGCCATATCCCAAACCTCTTTAGAAGACACGGCCGTAATTGCTTCGTCCCTATCTCATAACTTGCACACATGACGATATAGGTCGTGTTAAAAATCAAGCTGAACTCCCTTTAGGAAACCGATGTGTGTAAGCCATGATCAATCTTATTCCGGAGTTGTACATCCAAACACAATAGTAGGATTTAGTTCATCTACAATTCCAATGCTTTCGGTATAGGGTTACAGTAAGCTAATTGGTGAAATGGGTAATAGGGGAATCAAAGCTCCTCTTCATATTTTTTTAAAAAAACAAATCATTTAAAGATTTTTTTATAATTTGTTAACGTTTTTTGGTATTTATTCTATTGGTCACTTCAGATCAAAGAATTGAAATAAGGAGCTTATACAGCTTCCCTTTATTAAAAATAGCCCAAGATTGTATTGGGGGATTTTTATGTAACGGCACTTTTTCGTTTGAGATAAAGGTAGTTCATGCCACTTTGCTTGAACTACCGCTACGTTAAGAGCGTGAGACAGGTATTGGTGATACAATGGAAGTATTCCCAATGGTCGCGCGCTGAATGACTAAGACGAAAATATATGGACCAAAAAAAATACAGTGATGAACATCTTCTTGTTGAGCAGCTGAAAGAAGGCTGCCAAGAAGCCTATGGATACCTTTTTGGGATATACCATAGAGAACTGTGCAATTACATGACGGTGGTCTCTGGCAGTACAAGGGTCGCCGAAGATATAGCCCAACAAACTTTTATTAGGTTATGGGACAACAGGGAACGGTTGGTTGTCCAAGAAAACAAACTAAAGCATTACATCTTCAAAATAGCCTACCACCTCTTTATAGACTCAAAACGGAAAAAGAAAAAGGAATTTGAGTTGTTGGAGAGTCTCAAACAAGAAGCGTATCTGGAAGTTGCAGATACCGATGCTTCACTTTTTGAGGAACGATTGAAAAGAGTGGAGACCGAAATAGAAAACCTCCCCGAACAGTGTAAGCGGGTCTTTATAATGAGTAAAAAGGAAGGCCTTAAATACCAAGAGATCTCCGAGAGACTTGATATATCCATCAAAACTGTTGAAGTGCATATGGGCAAAGCACTGAAAAGACTTAGGGCCCAACTGACCATTTTCTTCTAAAAACCTCTCTGTAGGTTCATTTTCCCTGAATTGTTCCTTCTAAAGTTTCAGGGCAAAAAAAGCATACTCCATAATTTTTGTGTTAAAAAAATAAATTCAGGTAAGGGTTTTTTGAAAAACTGCGTCTGTTTTATAAAAGAGATAAATTTTCACCGATGACCAAGTTCGATATAAGAAGAACTATTACAAGATACATCAACCAGGAAGCTACCCAAGAAGAATTGTCAATGTTGTATGAGTGGGTAAAAAAGGGGAACAACCAAGAAGTGTTCAAAAAGTATGTTCAGGCAGATTTCCTGATAAATTATCAGAACAGATCTTGGAAGTCTGAGGAAGCCTTCAAAAATTTCTTGGAAACCATAAAAGAGAATGACTCCAAAAAGGTAAGGTCATTGTTGGTACGCGGAGATATGTGGAAATATGCGGCTGCCATAGTGGTAATTGTATCCACATCCTTGTTTGCATTGCTATACAGTACTCCGCAAGAGGATATGACTCCTCGAGTGGACTTAAATATGATAACGTTGCAATTGGAGAATGGTGAAGTGTTGAATCTAGACCCAAGTGCCAATGGAACGATTAAAAGCAAAAAGGGAAATACTGTTTTTTCTTTGGTAGAAGGAGTACTCACCCAAAAGAATGGAACCAAAGGGAAGAAAGTGGAAAAAAACAATGTACTGAAGATCCCTTATGGGAAAAAGCTCTCGGTAACCCTACAAGATGGTACCGTGGTCATGTTGAATTCGGGATCTACATTGAGCTATCCGGCTAGTTTTTCCGGGAAGGACAAAAGAGAGGTGTATTTGCAGGGAGAAGCCTTTTTTGAAGTGGCCAAGAACCCGGAACAACCGTTTTTTGTCAAAACCAATACAATATATACCCAAGTGTATGGTACAGTGTTCAATGTATCCGCTTATACAGAGGATGGAGTGGCGGAAGTGGTTTTGGTAGAAGGCTCGGTAGGAGTTGGGGAAGTTGATGTAAATACCTCCAAAACCCCACAAATGCTAAAGCCCTCACAAAAAGCTTCAAAGCTACTTGATGTGGAGAGTGGTTTTGTTGTGGAAGATGTGGATGTTTCTTCATATGTGTCGTGGACCAAAGGCATATTGACCTTTGAAAACGAGGCGATGTCCAACATTATAAAAAAGCTGGAGCGTCAGTATAACATACGGATTATAAACCAATTTGAAGAATTGGGTGAGCGAAGATTCACGGGAATGTTCGATGTGGAGGACATAGACCGGGTTTTGAAAACAATTCAGACCCATACCCGCTTCAGCTATCAAAAAGAAGGAAAAACAATAACAATAAAAGAACCTAACAAACAATAGTGCTTATGATTTGAAGAACCAGTAGACCAAAAAACGAATACTTAACTAACTAGACTAAAAGAATTATGAAAAAAACCAAAACTATCCATGCTTTGTCGCCAAAGGTCGGTAGAAGAATATTATGCTGTTTTTTCTTACTGTTTATATTCGGCCATTTGAAAGCGGCATCATGTACGCAAGAGGATATTGTTGCCATAAGCTTTGAGAATACGAAGCTAGGGGATGTATTTGAAATGATTACAGAATCAACCGGATACAAGTTTTTCTATGAAGCTTCCGATGTTGACCTGAACCATAAGGTATCCATATCCCGCAAAGACCTTTGTGTTGAAGATTTCATGAAAGAACTTTTCAAGGATACGGACCTGTACTTTGAGGTGATCGCAAGGCAAATTGTGGTGAAGCACAAAGACAAGGGGCCACTGCCCAATTTAGTTCCCCAGAAAAGAATTGATGCACCAAAGCCGCAGTCCAACCTTTCGGGTACGGTTCTGGACGAAGCAGGTATGCCCTTGCCGGGGGCAAGTATTGTGGCCAAAGGGACCACAGTGGGTACAACTACCGATTTTGACGGGAAATTTACCATTACATTGCCAGCAGGTGTTACCGAAATCCAAGTAACCTATATTGGGTATAGACCCAAAGAAGTGAATGTGGCAGGACAGACCTCCATCACGGTTTCCATGGAACAGGATGCCGCTGCCCTTGAAGAAGTTGTGGTAGTGGGGTATGGAACATTGGCCAAAACCAAGGTGACAGGTTCTGTAGTCTCCATTACCCCAGAAACCATTGTTGAGGTTCCCGCACTGACCCCGGAAGGTGCCCTGATCGGCCAAGTTTCCGGTGTGCAGGTACAGGAAGTCTCCGGTGAACCAGGAGCGGCCCCTAACATTAGGGTGCGTGGTTCAGGTTCTATTTCTGCGGGAAACGACCCATTGTTTGTTGTGGACGGAATCCCTATTTCGCGTAACCTTACCTCATCAAGTCAGTTGGGAGGTGTTGCCAATAGAAGGGCTACGTTCCAACCCCCGACCATTAATCCATTGGCTACGCTAAATCCAAATGATATTGAATCCATTCAAGTACTCAAGGATGCAAGTGCCGCAGCTATTTATGGATCTAGGGGAGGTAATGGGGTTCTTTTGATCACCACCAAGAAAGGGTCCAACTCTGAAGAAGGAGTATTTTCTTTTGATTCTTATGTGAGCATACAGTCCGTTGCCAATAAGTTGGATTTGATGAATGCCCAAGAATTGATAGACTATACTACGGATGCCAGGAACAACAATTATCTGGCCTCTGTTGATGGAGCTTCCATCAATGATCCCATAGGACCCGGAGATAGAGGGAATGCCAACTACGAACTACCGGAATCCTTTGTTAACTGGGATGGTACGGATACTGATTGGCAAGACCTTATCTTTAAGACCGGGATAGTTCAGAGTTACAATTTTTCATACGCATCACCGGTAAGGAACAAGACAAGTTTTTATGTATCCACGGGCTATTTTTCCCAAACTGGGGTTATAGATAAGGCGAAGTTTGAGCGGTACTCCGTACTGCTGAACCTAAATTCCCAACTTGCCAAAAAGTTGAACTTGGATGTAAGATTGGCCCCGACCGTTACCGAAAACCAACGGGTACCGGCATCTTCACCTTATTTTGCCACGCCTCCAGGTATCGTCTATTCAGCCATAGTGCATTCTCCAACAGTGAGTCCATACAATCCTGACGGTACCATAAACCAACTGAACAACCAATCCTATTTGGGAGGTGGGACCACAACGGCAAGTAATCCTTTGGCAATCATCGAAGCCGTGGATGACCAAATATTCCAATTTCAGACAAGGGGAAGCCTTGCATTGACTTACGATATTTTACCGGAGTTGAGTTTTAAGACCTTCGGAGGGGCATACATTAATTTGTACAATCAGGATTTTTACCGTGCCAACACATTGTTGTACAGAAATTCGGCGGATGGTAACCCGTATGGACAGGCATCATCTTCCACAGAGACCAATTGGCTTTGGGAGAATACCCTCAATTGGAAAAAGGAATTTGGAGACCATTACTTGGATGCTGTTTTGGGATATACCGCCCAAAAGGACAATTTGACATTGAAACAGGTATTGGCCAACAACTATCCGGATGATTTGGTTCCCACCATCAGTGGGGGACAGGTGTTTGGTGGCACCTCTGTAAAGGAACAGTGGTCGTTATTGTCCTCTCTATTCAGGGTCAACTACAGTTACAAGGACAAGTATTTGTTTACCGGTACGATTCGTTCCGATAAATCATCCAGATTCGGAAAGAATAACCAAACGGGATATTTTCCTTCTTTCTCGGTGGGGTGGAGATTGAACGAAGAATCGTTCTTGGTCGGGTCAGAAACCGTTTCCGAGCTAAAACTTAGATTGAGTTGGGGGCAGACGGGTAACTTTGAGATTCCCAATTATGGGGCCGTTGGCCTATTATCCCCCCAAAACTATAACTTGGGAGGAAATGAAATCAACGGTTTGGTCCAGAGTACCATTCCCAATCCCAATCTGACTTGGGAGAAATCGGAACAGATTGATGCAGGTATTGAACTGGGATTGTTCAACAATCGAGTTTTTCTTTTGGCCGATTACTACGATACAAAAACCAGAGATTTGTTGTTGAATGTTGCCATTTCCTCGGTATCTGGGTTTGAAACTACGTTGAGAAATCTTGGTGAAGTACAAAACAGGGGATTTGAGATTGCGTTGAGCACCAAGAATTTTGTAGGAGATTTTACGTGGAATACGGATATCAATTTTTCAACCAATAAGAATGAAGTGCTTTCGCTCAATGAAGGAAACGAACCCATTTATTCTTCAGGTAGTGCCGGTGTACGCCACGTAACAAGGGTAGGAGACCCGATAGGAAGCTATTACGGATATGTAGTGGACGGTATATACCAATCACAGGCAGAAATAGATAGTGCTCCCCTGGATACCCAGGCTCCTGATCCAGGTGTCGGTGATTTCAAGTTCAAGGACATTGATGGGGACGGAGAGATCACTCCAGATGATAGAACGGTTACCGGGAGTTATTTTCCGGATTTTACCTGGGGGGTAAACAATAGGTTCAAGTACAAGAACATAGATTTGAGCTTCTTGATCCAAGGAGTCGAAGGGAATGAGATCTTGAACCTTACCTCAAGACATATGAAGAACGGGGAGGCCAATTTTAATTCCTATGCCATTTTCAATGAACGATGGAGGTCGCCTTCCGACCCTGGGAACGGGTCGATTCCACGGGCGGACAGAGAATCTGGAAATCATGGAAATAACAACAGACCGTCTTCTTTCCAAGTAGAGGATGGGTCGTATATCCGATTGAGGAATGTGACCTTGGGTTATACATTGCCAACCAATAATCTTTTTGGAAGCAACATCCAGAAACTTAGGTTCTATGTTACGGGAACAAATCTTTTTACGATTACCGATTACCTTGGTTACAACCCAGAGGTGAGTAGTATTACCACGAACAGTTTAACCCCGGGCGAGGATTATGGAGCATTTCCATTGACCAAATCCTTTACCCTAGGAGTAAACTTAAAGTTCTAACCTAAAAAATGGAAAACATGAAACGAGTTCTATATATAATACTATGCACGGTTCTATTCGCCGGATGTAGTGAAGACTTTACCGACCTTGCACCAGTATCCAATAGGAATGAAGCCGATTTCTATAATTCTGCGGATGATTTTGAAGTGGCCATCAATGCAAGTTATTCAGGGCTTCAAAGCACAGGAATTTATGGAAGGGGGTATTGGACCATGTTCGAGATGCGAAGCGATAATACCGATCAAGGTCCGGATGCCACAGGGTTGGCACGTCAATACACCGAAATCAATTCCTTTACCGAAGATGCGTTGAACGAGCAGATTACTTCCGCATGGAGTGAATCGTACAAGGTGATTGCCAATTGCAACGTGATTTTGGAACGGATACCTAATGTGGAAATGGATGCCTCCCTAAAGAACAGGGTCACAGGAGAAGCACTGTTCATTAGATCATTGGTGTACTATCATATGGCCATCGGTTTTGGAAACATCCCTTTACAGCTTACACCATATATCTCTGGGGAAGAGCTGACACAGGTCGACCAAAACACGATTTTGGGACAATTGGTCACGGACCTGACCGCGGCCGAAGATGCCTTACCGGTTTCTTACTCGGGCAGTGAAGTGGGAAAAGCAACAAAGGGAGCGGCTGCTACTCTTTTGGCCAAGGTATTGCTGACCTTGGGTGAAGATTCTGCTGCTGAAACGGTACTTCGGAGAATCATAGCCAATTATGGATATGAACTGCTTCCAGACTATGCCGATTTATGGGGTGTGGCCAATGAGAACAATGCGGAATCCATTTTTGAGGTGCAATACATCAGTGGGGGGATTGGACAAGGAAGCCTTTTTACCAACGATTTTTCACCCAGTACCGATTTGCAAACAGGCTCAGGATTTGGGCGAAACCGACCTACGGTTTCCATGTTGGAGGCATATGAGGACGGTGACCTTCGGTATGATATATCGATGGGGGATTCTTATGTGGATTTGGAAGGAGAGACCATAGAAGCTAGGTACATCAAAAAGTACCGATCTGATTTGGCAATTGAAAACGATTCCGATACCAACTTTGTGGTTTTTAGATATGCAGATGTACTTCTTATGCTGGCCGAAGCATTGGGGGAAACACCCGAAAGCTATGATTTGATCAATGAGATTAGGAATAGGGTAAATCTTCCCGATATTGATGCCTCCACTCCAGGAACCTTCGAAGAAAAACTATTGCAGGAAAGAAGAGTGGAGCTTGCTTTTGAGAACCATAGATGGCCAGATTTAAAACGCTTTGGTATGGTGGATAAAATCCAGGATGCTGAACCCTTCATCACCGGGACAAGGGAGTTTTTCTATATCCCACAACGTGAGATGGACATTAACCCAAATTTTGTACAGAACTAAGCAATGACTTTGATTACGTTATAATGTGTTTTCATTATTTAAGTTAGTTTGATTGGTAGCGCCCCAAAAGACCATGAATCCCTACTTATGATGCTATGGGTGCCATTGTCAAAAAGGACAGGGGTCCGTTTCATAAAGTTGCTTTAAAAGAATCGACCAAAATCACAATTATTAAATTTTTAAGGAACCTAATATAGATTATACGATGAGAAAATTAATGATGGCAATTTGCCTTTGCTTTGCCTTTGCAACCATCCAGGCACAAGAAAAAAAAGTACTCAATATTATAGCCATTGGGGCACACCCTGATGACTGTGACTCAAAATTCGGGGGTACTGCAGCACTCTTTGCAAAAATGGGCCACAATGTGAAATTTTTGGCGTTGACCAACGGAGACGCAGGCCACCAAAGCATGGGAGGAGGGCCATTGGCCAAAAAGCGCAGACAAGAGGCCAAGGATGCGGCCAAAGCTTTGGGTATTGCGGAATACGAAGTTCTGGATAACCATGATGGGGAGCTGTTTCCCACTTTGAACGTTCGACTGGAGGTAATCCGAAGAATACGTGGCTGGAACGCTGATATCGTTTTAGGGTTGAGACCCAATGATTATCATCCCGATCATAGAAATGCAGGTTCCGTTGTACAAGATGCAGCCTACATGAACATTGTGCCCAACGTAGCTCCGGACACACCACCCCTTAAAAAGAATCCAGTTTTTCTATACATGAGCGACCACTTTAAAAAGCCATACCCATTCCAAAAAGACATTGCGGTGATAGTGGATGATGTGATCGATACCAAAGTCAAAGGTTTGGCGGCCCACGATTCACAAATGTTCGAATGGTTGCCATGGACCAATGGAATGGACCTTGCCACCATTCCCAAAGGAGAAAAGGAAAGACTGGCATGGCTGAAGGACAGATGGATGAACAGAAAACCCGATGCCGGCACTTTGGAAGTCGTAAAGAAGTGGTATCCCAACGTGGATGTCTCCAAAGTAAAGCAGGTGGAGTTCTTTGAGATTTGCGAGTATGGAAAACAACCGACCGAAGAAGAAATCAAGGAATTGTTCCCCATGCTGGGTACAGAATAGGAGTGGACCAATATTTGGAACCCCAAGATTAAAATAACCAACCAAAAATGGAGCACAACAAGGCCACAACCAAAAGATATTTTCACATCATTGGGTTGGTAATGATCGTATTCTTTGTAATATCCTTCATCACCAACATACTGAACTCCATAATAGTGGATGTTAAGGGTAGTTTTGATCTAAGTCTGACTTTGACAGGCCTACTGCCATTTACATTCTTTATCGCATATGGGATCATGTCCATACCTGCAGGGTTCCTTTCCGAAAGGTTTAGTGAGAAGACCTTACTGTCCGTATCCTTTCTGGTAATGGCCATTGCCTCTATGGGCTTTGCCCTTACCCCACAGTACAGCGTGTTCAGTATTACACTATTTATACTGGGTTGTTGTATGGCGGTCCTTCAGGTCATTATTAATCCCATGTTACGCGTGGCCGGAGGTGAGGAACATTTTGCCTTCAACTCGGTACTGGCGCAATTGGTGTTTGGGTCAGCGTCTTTTTTAAGTCCTTATCTCTATAAATACTTGGTGAACAAGGAAGAGGTTTCCAACGATATGATTGCAGACATGTTGCGGGGATGGGTGCCTGAGGATTTGCCTTGGGCCTCGCTCTATATTGTGTTTGCCGGAATATCCCTTTTGTTGTTTTTCTATGTTTTTTTTACCAAATATCCAAAGTTTGAAAAGACTGAGGAGGAAAGGGCAGGGGACAAAAGCTCCTATTGGGATTTATTGAAAAACAAATGGACCTTACTGTATTTTATAGGGATGTTTTGTTATGTGGGTACGGAACAAGGTGTTGGAAATTGGATATCCCAATTCTTATCCGAATACCACGGACTTGACCCACAAACCACAGGAGCTGACACTGTATCCTATTTTTGGGCCATGTTGACGGTAGGATGTCTGCTGGGCCTTCTATTGTTGAAGTTTATGGATAGCCGGAAACTGTTGATTTTCGCAACATCCATAACCATAGTCTGTCTTATTTTGGCCTTGACAGGCTCATCCCAAATGGCATTGATAGGTTTTCCAATGGTAGGATTCTTTATTTCGGTAATGTATTCCATTATAGTTTCATTGGCGCTCAACTCGGTAAAGGAACACCATGGTTCGTTGTCCGGAATTTTATGTACCGGTATAGCAGGTGGGGCGGTCATTCCATTTATGGTAGGGGGGCTGGGTGAAATGTTGACCCTGAAATCTGGAATGTTTTTTCTGATACTGCCCTTGGCATTTATTCTTTCCATCGGCTTTTGGGCCAAACCCTTGGTAAATAATAAGACGATAAGCTTAAAGAAGGAACAGTGAAAGGGATTGGAGCAGAGGTTCTTGGGGTTGATATAGGTGGAACTAAGATCAAATCGGGCAGGGTGATGGGAAACAGAATAGTGGATACCCATCTCATTGAAGTAAATCGAGATGATTCAGAGGAAATTGCCCTCAATAAGGTGTTTGGGGCCATTGATGAGCTTATGACTGATTCAATTCGAGCCATAGGTATAGGTGTTCCCGCGGTAGTAGATCCAGATTCAGGAATGGTATATGATGTACAAAACATTCCATCTTGGACAAAAGTTCCTTTGAGAAGAAAAGTTCAAGATCGGTACAATGTGCCTGTCCATATTAACAACGATGCCAACTGTTTCGCGTTGGGCGAGAAGCATTTTGGGAAAGCCATGGGATATTCGAATTGTGTAGCGCTTTCATTGGGAACAGGATTGGGTATGGGCATTTTGGTGGATGGAAAGCTATACAATGGCGTACTGTGCGGAGCGGGGGAAGTAGGTATGATTCCTTATAAGGATGGGATTATGGAGCATTATGCAGGTAGTTTTTTCTTTGATGAAAAATACGGGGAGTCGGCCAAAGCCTTATTCAGGAAGGCCATGGATAAAGATAAGTTAGCTCTACAGGCGTACAAGGAATACGGAGTTCATCTAGGAGAAGCCATCAAGGCCATTCTTTATATGTATGCTCCCCAAGCCATAGTCCTTGGCGGATCCATAAGCAAGGCATATGCGTTTTTTAAAGAATCGATGCATGAAACCTTAATTTCATTTGCTTATCAAAAACAATTGGAACAAACAAAAATTGAAACATCAGACTTAATGGATGCTCCCATATTGGGCGCGGCTGCATTGTGTCTGTAAAATGTATAATCGTATTGCACAAATGAGAATACTAGCTTTAATATTACTTACATGTTTTTTGCTTAAATCCTGTGGGACCCCAGAAAAGGGCAAGCAGGTCAACATTACCATAGAGAACAATAAAGAAGGTGCACCAATAACCCTTGGAATTCCTTTTCCAAAAGGTACACTCCATTCGGTGGACCATCTACGTCTGTTGACATCCCGAGGTACTGAGATTCCTTGTCAAACCACAGAAGTGAGCAATTGGGGGCCAACCGACGAAAGTGTTAAATGGGTATGGGTTTTCTTTTTCTCCGAAAAAGACTCAGAATACATATTGGAATATGGTGATTCTGTAATACCCATACTTCCCAAAGAAAAGATTGTTTCCATGAACAACATGCGGCCCCAAGGTGGGATAGAGGTGAATACAGGGCCTTTGTCCTTCTCCATACATAAAAAAGGGAATGGTTTTTTGGATGAAGTGTTTTTGGATTCCAACAAAGATGGAAAGTTTGATAAGGAGGAGCTCATTGTTTCTTCACCAGGAAAAAATAGGGGTTCTTTTCTCGATCTTTTGGATGATGCCGGAATAGATACTTCGAAAGCGGTGATAAATGAGGTGTTCAGGGAGAAAGGATCTGGCCCGATGCACAGTATATTCCGGATAGAAGGAACCTATACCTATAGCAGATCGGATAACAATCTGTCCCCTTTTACCATTTGGTTGCACGCCTATGCGGGAAAAAGCTACATAAAAGTTTTGCATACCATGACCTATACAGGAATCCCGGACAAACATAAACCACAAGAAGGGGAACATGCCAATATTGCCACACAAAATAAGATAATCGTAACGGAGAACACTGAGAACGATATGGGTTGGACTCAGCCCAATGATCAAATTGCAGCCTGTGGGCTTCAGCTTAAATACCATCTGGATAATGAAGTAAATGTTTCAATGCCTCTATATGAAGGAAGCTGGAAAGAAGACAAAGCCAATACTTTTCTGGAGGAAATCGCTGCCAATGGGGAATCCCCAGTTCAACTTTTACAACAAGGCCCGGCAAGGAGAAAGAGCACCAGTTTAAGAAGTTTGTACCTCAACGGTTTCAAAAAGGAGGACGATGGGAACAATCCCGATACGGCTTTGGAATTTAGGGCCACTGTTTCAGAAGGGGAAGAAAGTAAAGCAATAGTGGAAAGGGCTAAAGGATGGCTCAACGTTACCGACGGAAAACGAGGAGTAGGCGTTGGGATTAAAAACTTTATGAAGGAATATCCCAAAGGGATTGAGGTCGATCCTGCCAATGGAACTCTTTTGGGCAGTGTTTGGCCCAAGGAAAACGGTCCCATGAACTTTGCTAGACATAATACCGAACCGGATGGGGGCATGTTGGGCAATTTTGCCCAAGGGATTACCAAGACCACAGAGTTTGTCTATTACTTCCACAACAACGATGCTATGGATAAAGTAGGGAAAAAGATGGATTATATCATCGAAAACCCAGTGGCGCATGCCACACCTGAGTGGTATACCCAATCCAAGGCATACGGTAATATGGCCCCTTTTTCATCCAAGCATCCGGAATTTGAGAACGCCCTGCAATATAAATACCAATGGTGGGCCTATAACCAAAAGCATGAGCCGTGGTATGGGATTTTCAACTATGGGGATGGGAAAAGTTACTACTTTAATGGAAAATGGGTACAATGGACCAATAATGAACCCACAGTGGACTTCATGCTCTGGACCAACTTTATGCGGACAGGAGACTCCAAATATTATAATTTGGCCCAAGCCATGAGTAGGCATACCATGGATGTGGACAATGTGCATTGGCCCAAAAAAAGAACCTATTATGGGGAGATAAATGATGCCATAGACTTCTGGAACTATGAGGATGAACCCAAGTCCACCCCCTATTTGGGCATAGGAAGAAGGCATGCCAATGAACACTGGTATGCTCTTTTGAGTGCCCATGTATGGATACAAGGTTGGATTGCATCATATTACCTTTCTGCCGACCATAGGGCCCTCGAAGTGGCCAGAATGACTGGGGATACTTATATCAACAGAATATGGGGGGAGCATGATCTAAGGGGAAGAAGGTTATATCTATCCGTTTTAAACCTTGTTGAACTGTACGATGCCACCAAGCTCCAAAAGTATAAGGACGAACTGGACGATAGGGTCAAGTTAATGTTGGAATTCCAGGAACGTCAGGGAGGAAACCTACTCTTGGATAGATATGGGTATAGTCAGACCTATGTTGCCCAAGGACTTTATAAGTACCAACAGATAACCGGTGATGAAACCGTGAGACAAGCTCTTTTGAAACATGCTCGCTGGGTCAGGGATGTGCCTCCCTTGAACCATGAGATGGAATCATATTTGGCGACCATATATCCATTGTTGATAGGATATGAGTTCAGTGGGGAAAAAGTGTATCTGAATGAAGCTCTTGAGAGAGCCAAAGTACTAATGATCGGAGAACTGCCCAAAGAACCAGCGTCCTATGAAAATGCGGAAGCTTTTAGCGAAGATCTGGTCAAGATTTCCTATTTGCCAAAAAGTAAAAAGAGCTTTACCAATTGGGAAACCAATCAAGGACTTCGCGTATTTGGATGGACCCATGCCTATAACATTCCTTACCTGTTGTACTGGATGGACAAGGAACATATGAATTAAATCTTGTAATCTTTGCGAAAAGAGGCGGTTCGATCATAGATCAACGCCTCTTTTTTATATAACCATACCAAATCAATTCAAAAAACATGTCATATAAACGTATGGGCCTTTTACTTGGTCCGATTCTGTTTCTTCTCATTCATTTCTTTTTTAGCGGGGAGGGTCTCTCCTCCCAAGGAAGGGATATCTTGGCCGTTACCTTATGGATAGGTGTTTGGTGGATTTTGGAGGTGCTTCCGATAGCTGCCACGGCGCTGCTTCCCATTGTTTTGTTTCCCATGTTGGGGGCACTGGGCCTAGAGGAAACCACAGCTAACTATGGCCATAAATATGTTTTCTTGTACATGGGTGGGTTTATGTTGGCAATGGCCATAGAAAAATGGAACCTGCACAAGAGAATCGCATTGCATATCATAAGGGCCATTGGTACCAATATGTATACCATTGTATTAGGATTTATGGTGGCTACTGCGTTTCTTTCCATGTGGATATCGAACACGGCCACTGCAGTGATGGTAATGCCGATGGCCATATCCATTGTAAAACAGTTAAAGGACAATCCACGGACCGCCAAGGACGAAAATGCTGTTTTTGGCAAGTTGCTGATGCTTTCCATCGCATATTCGGCATCCATTGGAGGGATAGCAACATTGATAGGTACCCCACCCAATCTGGTTTTCGCCGGTTTTGTACAGAAGGCCTATGGGTTGGATATCAGTTTTTGGCAATGGATGAAGTTTGGACTTCCGATATCGATTCTACTGTTGATTTTGGCATGGCTATACCTTACGCGGATTGCCTACCCGTTGCGGCAAGGAAGATTTCCTGGGGGAAGGGAAGAGATCCATAGGCTTATACAGGAACTGGGACCTATGAAAAGGGAAGAAAAGATTGTTATGGCCGTTTTTGTTCTTACCGCACTCTGTTGGATAACACGGTCGTTCTTATTACAAAAGATTGTTCCTGGGATAGATGATACCATAATAGCCATTGGAGCGGCACTTGTTTTGTTCATTTTGCCTGCTGGAAAGGGTAGGAAGATGATAAAATGGGAAGAAGCTGTTCAGATTCCTTGGGGGATAATTCTGTTGTTTGGTGGAGGAATGGCCATCGCTAGTGGTTTTGAGACTAGTGGGTTGGCAATTTATCTGGGTTCACAAATGACATTCTTTGATGGATTACCCTTGCTTACGTTGATATTATTGGTCATAACCTGCATAAATTTTTTGACGGAAGTCACCTCGAATTTGGCCACTACGGCCATGATGTTGCCTGTTTTGGCACCATTGGCGGTGACCTTGGATGTTGATCCGTTCGTGTTGATGGTTGCCTGTACCACTGCCGCTTCCTGTGCTTTTATGCTTCCAGTGGCAACGCCCCCAAATGCGGTGGTCTTTGGATCGGGCTACCTTAGAATCCCCGATATGGTACGTACTGGTTTTTTAATGAATTTAATTTCCATTCTTGTGTTGGCCATTGCGGTGTATTTCCTATTGCCTCTATTTTTGAAAATATAAGGGATGGTGGAGGAATGTATGTTCACATCAAAGAGAAATTTCTAGTAACATATTGAGTGGTTTGTTAAAAACCTATACCAATAATATCTTGTGACTAATTAATATCAAGGCGGATCATCGAATAATCTTTTTAATCAATATGTCAAGTTTTTTGCGCATAAAACTTGACATGTAATTTATTTGGATATCTTTGCATTGTAATGACAATTGCGAAAAAAATAGCGGATAAAATAGCGGAACTCCCGAAGGACAGTACTTTTGGTTATGCCGATTTACCTATTCGGTCAGAAGAATATGTAACCGCTGCAAAGGCCTTGGAACGACTACAAAAAAAAGGAATTATAAGAAAATTGTCCAAAGGCATTTTTTACAAACCCAATGTAACGGTTTTTGGAGAACTAAAGCCAAGGGAAGAGGATATTCTAAGACCATATTTATACGAAGATGGTAAGCGAATAGCCTATATAACCGGAACCTCTTTGTACAATCAGTTGAACCTGACTACCCAAATACCGTCACTATACAAAATAGCAAGTGCCGAAAAGCGCATATATATTAATAGAGGCGGCATCAAAGCAAAGCCCGTAAAGAGCTACGCACCCGTTACTGATAAAAATTATAGGATGTTGGGTTTTTTGGATGCCATGAAAGACCTTAATAGCATTCCGGATGTTGATAAAAAATCCGCTATTCTTATTTTTTTAAGACGTTTAGGGAAAATGACACCCAAAGAATTGGATGTACTCATCAAGTATGCTCTCTTGTACCCACCACGGGTAAGGGCTTTGTTGGGAGCACTATTAGAACAACTTGATGTGGCAATCGATATAAAAGAATTGAAAAACTCACTTAATCCACTTACTATCTATAGATATAATTTGCGTGATACCACATTGACAACACAACCAAATTGGAATATCGTATGAATCTGCACACTAATAGTGAACTCTTTGCTGAGGCGATAAGGGCAACTGCCCAACGTATGGATATTCTAGAAATTTACGTGGAAAAGGATTATTGGATATGCTATGCCCTAAAGCTCATTTATGAAAGTGCAAACAAAGATGAGGCCATATTTAAGGGGGGTACAGCTTTGTCAAAGTGTTTTAAATACATTGACCGTTTTAGTGAAGATATTGATTTGGTAGTATTGCGCAGGGAAGAAGAGACGGGGAGCCAATTAAAGAACAAGCTTAAAAGAATAACCAAGGAAATAGTAGAACCATTCGAGGAGGTGGATATTGATGGAATCACCAATAAAATGGGAATGATAAGAAAGATTGCCTATAACTATCCCAAAATCTTTGAGGGCGATTTTGGACAAGTAAGGGATACTATCATTGTTGAAGCTACGTGGTTAGGTCACTTTGAACCATATATTAAGAAGGTCGTCAATACGTATATCTATGAAATGATGGTTGACTCAAACCAAACCAAACTAGCAGAGACTTATGGATTATTACCCTTTGAAGTACTTGTGTTGGATGTCAAAAGAACACTTTGCGAAAAAATAATGAGTTTGGTCCGGTTTTCCCATACTAAAAACCCAATTGAGGATTTGAACAACAAAATTAGGCATGTATACGATATTCATCAATTATTAAAGGATGAAACGGTTCTAGGATTTTTCAATTCGGGTGCATTTGATAAAATGCTCCTAAGGGTAGCCCATGATGATACGCAAAGTTTTAAGAACAACAATGATTGGTTAAAGTACCACCCAAAACAAGCATTGATTTTCAAAGAACCTGAAAAAACATGGAACCAACTTAAAGATACCTATCGCAATGAGTTTGAGTATTTGGTTTATGGAAAATTGCCAAAAGAGGAAAGCATTTTGGAAATAATTCTGTCCATATCAAATAGACTCACAAAAATAAAATGGGAGAATGTATAATGTAGATCAAATAGTAGACCAAAACAAGGACACGAAATGCAAATCTTTAATCTACTTATCTCTACCTACCCACTATCCAGCAGAGGAAATCACTTCTGCCGTTGAATCGGTTGGATATCATTTTACCAAGAAATAAAAGGAATGTCCAGAAGAATAGATTAAATGGTTCAAATAGGATTGGGGGTTACCTTGATCCTATTCGGATTGTATAAGTTTTTTGGATTTCTGCCTCACGACCGTGTGATGACCGAGGAGTCCATTGCTGTTTACAAAGGACTATTGGCCAATAAATTTATAATGCCAACAGTGGGTGTGGTGGAACTGTTACCAGTTATACTTTTGGTCGTTGGTAGATGGATAATTGTTGCATTGTTAGCTATGATTCCTATTGCTTTTGGAATCATGGGTTTTCACTTTGCGGTGGATATACAGGGCATCTTTTGGGGGAATTTTGATAGCTTTTGGGCTTGTTTACCTTCTTTCAATGCATTTTTCTAACGTTGGATACCTAATCAAGGAAGTGGATACCATTGGTTGAATATCGTGATTTTCCATAAACCGCAACCAATAATTGAATTTATTGGTTTTTGAAAATTCCTTTACTATAATATGTAAAGTTCAATTTTTTGTTTGTAATCGCCCCAAGGTGTCTTTGGCTTTTAAATTAAAGGGATATCAATCAGGAATATAAAGGGTAAGCGATATTTGAGGAAGAACGTTTCAATCTTTCATGGGTAAATTCCCTTACCTTGAAGGTGTATAGGATACGTAAAGTCAATGGTCTCAAAAATCATCAGTATGCGTTTTACCAAGTAGGGTTTGGTTCTCTGGGTGGTCAATATCCCGCAGCGGTATCGTCCCCTCGTTTGTCCGCCCCGCCCTCAAGTCTGCCGTCTTCCAGCACTCGGATGGCGTCTACCTTTCCTATGATCCGGGTCCTGCCCTCATTGATTTGGTAGCCTTTTGCCTTTAGGGTTTCAATGGTTTCCAAAGGAAAGCCTTCGGGTTCGAACACGACTACATCGGGCATCCATTGGTGGTGGAACCGCGGAGCGTTCACGGCATCCTGCATGCTGAGATTGAACTCGTGGACATTGAGTATGGTCTGGGCCACGGCCGTGATGATCGTGGAACCTCCAGGGGTGCCGACGACCATGTAAAGCTCGCCGTCCCTTTCCACTACGGTCGGTGACATACTGCTCAACATTCGTTTCTCGGGTGCAATACTGTTGGCCTCGGAGCCAGGAAGACCGAACATATTGGGAACACCGGGCTTGGTACTGAAATCATCCATTTCATTGTTCAGGAAAAATCCCAAGGCATCAATATAAAGTTTGGAACCGTATCCACCGTTCAGGGTCGTGGTCGCACTGATGGCATTGCCCTCCGCATCGATAATGGAGTAGTGGGTGGTCTCGCTGCTTTCCACAATTTCCACCGTTCCATGGCCTACTTCCGAGGACAAGGTGGCCCTATCAAAAGTAAAATCGGCCATTCTGCACTTTAAGTAGTCAACGTCCATGAGCCCCTTATAGGGAATGTCCACGAAATCGGGATCACCAAGGTAATGGTTCCGATCCGCATAGGCTCTTCTGGAAGCTTCGGTGAACAATTGGATGGCCCTTGTCGAATTGTGGCCATAGCTAGCTATTTCATAGGGTGCTATCATGGTAAAGATCTGATCCATGGTCATACCACCACTGCTGGGGGGACCCATTGAGATGATCTTGATGTCCTTGTAGTCAAATACAATGGGCGATCTCCACTTGGCCTCATACCTAGCGAGATCCTCCTCCGTGATCACACCTCCCTTTGCCTGTACATAGGCCGCTATTTTTTGGGCTACCTCCCCTTTGTAGAACCCATCACGTCCCTCGTTCATGATCTTTTCCAAGGTGGTGGCCAATGCCGGGTATTTGATGGTATCACCAGCTTTGTACACGGTCGCGAACTTGGTGCTGTCACTATTAGCTTCAATGAATCGTTTTCGGGTACCTTCTAATCTTTTGGCCTGTTTTTCGGTCACCACGACCCCTTTTCTCGCCAAGGCAATGATGGGTTCCATGATTTTGTTGAGGGGCAGTTTTCCGAATTTCTTGTGGACTTCCAGAACCCCGGCCACGGTACCTGGGACACCTACGGCGGTTCCCCCAGATGTGCTCAGCCCAGGTATGACATTGCCCAGGGAGTCGAGATACATGTCCCTATGGGCGGCCAATGGAGCCTTTTCCCTGTAATCGATACTTCCCACTTCACCATTACTCTTGCGATAGACCATAAATCCCCCGCCCCCGAGGTTTCCCGCAAAAGGGTAGGCCACCGCTAGGGAAAGTTCGGTGGCTACCATGGCATCGAAAACATTCCCGCCTTTTTTCATGATTTCAACGCCTATCTCCGAAGCTTCCCTACGTGCAGAGACGACCATGGCATTTTCCGTGACCAAACCTGTCGGTTCGGCAGGTAACTCACGGGTACATTGGGTAAATAGTAGTAAGGGAAGAAAATATAGCATTCTTTTCATGGGTTTATTTTTAAGGTACTTAATGTTGCTTTTCTGGATTCCGGGTTTTGCTCTTTTGTCCGGGTCAGGGAATGTCCTTGATACGCTCCAACATGATCTCCATAAGTGCTTCGGCGCCCTTCTCCGCCTTTTCCTTTAAAAAATCCCTTGGGGTATTGTCCCCGACCTCAAAGACCAAGGCCTCGGCACCATGTTTTACGAAGAAATAGTTCCTTGATACCGTGGTAGGGACCAAATCCCCATTAGGCTTGATATTGGGATCATATCCCTCGATGCGCTTCTTTAGGCCATCCAGCCAGGTGGAGACCAAATTGGGCATGTTTCCATGGAGTTCCGGATCCACGGTATAGTAAATATCATCCCAAGTGGAATGGAAATCTATGCCGAAATAGAACTTCCCTTGGGTCTTCTCGACCATCCCTTCCATGAAATCCTTGACCGCAGAGGTTTCCGGTTGGTTAAAATTGGCCCAATCCCGGTTGAGGTCTATTCCACCGGTATTATGTCTCCAAAACCCATTGTCGACCCCGTCAGGGTTCATCAAGGGGACCACATAGATGGTAAATTCCTTTCGGAACTTTTTGGCCAATTTGGTATTCGAGGAAAGGGTCTCCACAAAGGATTTCATAGTCAGGTACCCTGTTACCTCAGGGGGATGCTGTCTGGAAATGATCATAATCATATTTTTGGAGTCCGTATCGCCAATGCTGAGCAAATTGAGGTTCCGGCCCTCACGGCTCTTTCCAATGGTGTTCTTGGTCACGAACTTTTTCTGGGAAATACTGTCCATCCAGGCATTTACCCGGGCCGAATTTTCCAATTCTTGTCCAGCGACCCAGAGTGTATCCGGGCCCACTTCCAATCGCATTTTGACCTTTTCAGGCAAGGAGCCGGGGCCAAAGGCCTTTTCTCCCTTACCAATCTCAACATAACGAAGGGAATCCAATGCGGTCCAGTGCACTCCGTCATGGCTGAGCTTTGGATAGTACCTGTGTTTGTTGTCCGCTTGATAGGTCAGCCATACATCAATGGTCATAGGACGCTTTCCCCAAACCTTGAACGCATACCACGGACTGGTATTGATCGGAGTGTTCTCCGAAGTGATCAATAGGGTATAGGTACTGTCATTGTTCTGGACCAAGCCGTTCAACCGGGCACCGTCGAACTCATTGGAGAAGGTTATACCTTGATCCGGAAAGGCAAACTGTCCCTTCCATTGCTTTTGGACCGGTTTGGAATCCGTTGGTACGGCATTCACAGGGGGTTGGCCCTGGAACCGTTGTTCTTGGCCAAATAGGTTCGCTATGGCCAACAGGCTTAGGAGTACAAAGATTTTTTTCATAATAGGATTTTTAAGCTAGTTGTTTTTGCAGTTCAATTTTCTTGAAATAGGATGCGTTGGCCGCATTGATGCGCGGTGCCAATAAAATCGCCGAAACCATGGTGGGGATGGACATTAGGGCAAAGCTGATATCGATGATGCCCACGACACCGGCCAAGGAGGAAACCGAGCCAAGGAATATGCCCGCGATATACAGGTAGTTATAGATGTTCCGATATTTGGCTCCAAACAGGAATACCACACATTTCGATCCATAATAGGAATAGGTGAACAAAGAGGTCAATGCGAATATGGCCACGATAAAGATCAACAACGGGGCACCTATTACAGGCATGGCAGAAACGAAAGCTTCCAA
Organism: Flagellimonas hadalis; assembly: GCF_007785775.2. Classification (GTDB taxonomy): domain Bacteria; phylum Bacteroidota; class Bacteroidia; order Flavobacteriales; family Flavobacteriaceae; genus Flagellimonas; species Flagellimonas hadalis. Next base: position 54,372 of record NZ_VNIK02000017.1, on the reverse strand, counting down.
AGTAATGGACACACCACTGAGGTCCGAACGCTGCCAACTTCCCGTGACCAAGATGGCAATGGCGGTCAAGGTACATACCACTATGGTGTCGATAAAGGGCCCCAACATCGCTACCAGTCCTTCCTTGATCGGTTCGGTGTTCTTTGAGGCACCATGTGCCAAGGGAGCGGTGCCGATACCTGCCTCATTCGAAAAGGCGGCCCTTCGTACCCCCATAATGATGATGGCACCCAGACTTCCCCCCAACACCGCATCGCCGGTCATGGCATCCCTAAATACGTCCATTAGGACCGGAATGATCCTACCATGGTTGACCACCAAAATATAGCTAACAGATAAAAAATACAAAGTGACCATAAAAGGGACCAGTCGACTGGCCAGGTTTGCTATGCGCCTGATTCCCCCAAATATGACCAGACCCACCAAAAAGCAGATTACGATCGCCACCATTGAAAGGGTCAGGTCCTTGGATGGTCCCATAAACGAGAGGGGCATCACTTCCACGACGACCTGGGTCAACTGGTTTGCCGTAAAAATGGGAAGTGAGCCAAAGATCCCTGCCATTGAAAAGAAAATGGCCAGGGGTTTCCATGGTTTGCCTAGACCATTGACGATGACATACATGGGCCCCCCTTGAGATTCCCCCGAATCATCGGTACCCCTGTACATGACGGAAAGGGAACAGGTATAATATTTGGTCGCCATCCCGATCAAGGCACTGATCCACATCCAGAAAAGGGCACCAGGCCCACCCATCGTAATGGCAAGGGCCACCCCTGAAATATTGCCCATGCCCAAGGTGGAGGACAAGGCTGTGGTCAATGCCTTGAAAGCACTGATCTGTCCAACATTCGAGGCCGTCTCGTACTTTCCCCTGATGACCTGAAGGGCATGCCAGAAATGCTTGAACGGCAATAACCTGGAATACACCAAAAGATATATTCCGCCACCCACCAACAGCAATAATAGGGGAAATCCCCAAATCCAGTCACTGATTCCGGTTATCGTTGCTTCAATTTTTCCCATCTATCTATTCGTTCTGGCCTAATTTGGAGGAATAGCGTTTGTAGTCCAATTGTTGTGGTCCTTCCAAATCGATCTGCTTGCCGCCAATAAATGCCAAGGTCAACGCATTGGTCTGTATATCGAGTGCATCCCCCTTGGACACAAATAGACTGGCTGTCTTGCCCATGGCAATGGACCCCAGCTTATCGTCAATTCCCAGAATTTTTGCGGGATGCAAAGTAATGGTTTTCAGGGCTTCCTCCTTTTTCATCCCAAATGCCACCGATGTTCCCGCATAAAAGGGCAGATTGATGGAGTTGGACAACGATCCCACATGGTACATGGATACCTCGATGCCCATCCGTTGCAATTTTGTTGGCAAACCATAAAAGGCATCATAGTCCATATCATCGTTTCTGGGGAGGTTGTAGGTAGGCGGTACAATCACCGGAACTTGGTTTTCCTTGAGAAAATCGACAACTTCCAGGGAACCCTCAGAGGCCACCAAGGAGATTTGGTCAATGCCAAAGGACTTGGCAAAGGTGATGCTCTGTATGATTTCCTTGGGTTCATTCGCATGGATGACAAGTACCCTTTCTTTTTGGAACAGATTCGTTAAGGCCTCCAACTTCAAATTGGTTTGGGCAGTGGGCATTTGTTCGTATTGCTTGGCATCGGAGAACAATTTTTCCAGTTCACCGGTAATCTTTTCGTAAGAAGTATTGGGGCGGAGCATCCTGCTGTTCGTCTCGGCATCATAATAACTCGATAGGGCAGAGGGCCAATCGAGGTGTATGGCCGCAGCCCTTTTGAATACGGCTTCCTCCCAGTTCCAGCCATCCAAGGACATTACCGATGAGGTGCCTGGAATGACACCTCTTGATCGAATCGATTCAATGTAAAGAACCCCATTGAACCGCAAAGGTGGAAGAAAAGTTGATGTCATATCAAAGGCGTAGACTGTTTGTAGGTTGGGAAGATAATCCCCTTCCTCCAAGGTATCATTGGTATGCGGAACGCCACTGATTTCGTTGATACCGATAATGGAATTCAAAAGGATAAAACCCGGATATACCTGTTGTCCGGTTATGTCTATGATCTTATAATCGATCCCATTGGCGTCCAGATCAGAGGCTTTGCCCAAGAAGGTAATGGTCCCCTTGTCAAATCCGACCGCGGTGTCCTCCAGTACCCGGCCATCTCCGGTATGGACGGTCCCCCCAACCAAAAGGATGGGAGTTTCCTGCTCCTTGGCAACCATCGGAAGAATCTGGGCATCCAATCCTTCCAAAAGGCTCGAAAGGATCAGTATCATGGTCAATATCGTATACAATGTCTTGTTTTTCATGTTCTTGATTATTTAGTACTGCATCTCCAAGGACTCACAATGGAATTCCAACCGTTCCAAGGATATTCTGGTTGATACGTTCTCGGTGCCTTCCAACCCTTCCATTTTTTTGAGGAGTCTGGCACGCTCTTTTGAATTCTCCCTGCGCAACTGCGCATCCTTGGCCAGATCAAAATAAATGGCCCCTTCAATGATGGTCTTTTCAGGTTTGGAATAAAGCGACAGTGGATCTCCTGTCCAAAGGACAACATCCGCGGATTTACCGACTTTGATACTTCCCATGGTATCGTCCAGGTGCAAGAGCCTTGCCGGGTTCAAGGTGACCATTTTAAGGGCTTCCTCTGGTGTGAGCCCCCCATATCTGACCATCTTTGCTGCCTCATGGTTCAAGTGTCGCATTGTTTCACCGCTATCGGAGTTCAATGCAGTGACCACACCTTCACGGTCCATGATGGGGGCATTGTACGGGGTCCCGTTCCTAGCCTCCCATTTATAGTTCCAACGATCGGAAAATGTGCTGCCCCCGACCCCGTGTTCCTTCATTCGGTCCGCGATCCGATAGCCCTCCAAGGCATGGGTGAACGTGTTCAGGGCAAAACCAAACCGCTCCGCGACCTCCATCAACATCAACATTTCCTTATCCTGGTAGGAGTGGGCCGTAATGAACCGTTTTTTCTCCAAGATTTCCAACATGGTCTCATGAAGAATGTTTTTACGGGGTTCCACTGCGGTCCTTTTTTCCTTTGTGCCCAAGCTTCTATAGGCATCCCATTCCTTTTTGTAATCCAAGGCCTCAGTGAAGGCATTGGTATAAAATTGTTCCACGCCCATCAAGGACCTTGGAAATCGTATGGATACGTTGTTTTTTGAACGTTTCACGTTCTCTCCAAGGGCAAATTTTATGAAGGGGTCAGCGCCCTGGATCAACAATCCCTTGGCATCCTCCCCCCATTTGAATTTTACTAGGGCGGACTGGCCCCCAATGGGATCCGAAGATCCATGTAGGAGCTGCGCCGCAACGACGCCCCCGGCCAAAGCCCTATAAATGCCCGGGTCATCGGGGTCGATCACGTCCTGCATCCGGACCATTCCCGAATTTGGTGCCATTTCATTGATACCGCCCAAGGCAATATGGGAATGCTCATCAATGATTCCAGGGGTCAGGTGCTTGCCCGTACCGTCCAATACCAAGGCATCCTTGGCACTGAGATCGGTCCCGATCTTGGCAATCTTGCCATTTTCAAGAAGCACGTCCGTGTCCATGAGGATTCCTTCATCTTCGTTCGTCCAAACGGTGACATCGGTGATTAAAATGGATCGGGATGCAATCTTTTCCGGACTGCCAAAGGCCAAGAATGGATAGAATACCTCACCCAAGTCGACAGGACCCTTATCCTGTATCTTTTGAGCTCCCAAGGTGCCCCTTCCTTTTTCTTTCATCCGGGCGGTCCAAGGTTGGTCCTCCCCAAAGTTCAGGGTGCCAGTACCGTTAAGCACGGTCATTCCCTTTTCTTGTTTGGTCCAACCTTTCAGATTGTATTGGCTTCCCTTGACCGTGAATTTAAGGACAGGAAGATCCCCGTCCATTTTAAATTCCACCTTTTCCTTTGATCCATCGGTCAATGTCAATTCGGCTTGGTACTTAGGGCCTTTTCCGATAATGGACAATACGGCCTTTAAGCCACCTACGGATAAATCGTATTCCCCAAGGATGGATTCGGAAATGGGGGCGCTGACCATATAGGGCTTCCCTTCGATCCAGTTGTCCATAATTTGAGTGCCCGGTTCAAAAAGATCCCCGTCCGTAACAATGAAGTTGGCCATTTTACCGGCTTCCAAGGTACCCAGATCCTGGTCAACGCCCAGCCATTTTGCAGGAACTGTGGTCAAAGAGGAGAGTGCAGCCGTTTTGCTCAGGCCATACGCCACTGATTTTCTCAGATTTTTCAAGAATTCAGGAAGATTTTCTGGTGGGAAGGAGGTGATGGCAAAGGGAATGCTATTATGTTCCAACGATGCCGGGTTTGTAGGGGCAAGTTCCCAATGCTTAAGATCGGCCAAGGTGATTTTCTTGGTGCTGTAGGGGTCACTCACATCATAGGCCTTGGGAAAGTCGATCGGTATGATCATGGGAGCTTTCATGTCCTTCACTTCCATAATCCGTTGATATTCGTCTCCACCTCCCTTTATAATGAACTCGAACCCGAATTCATCCGCTATTTTATCGGCTCTTAAGGCGGTCAACCAACCATCGGCCTCCATGATTTTGGGCAGGTTCCCATTGGCCAGCATGGCATCCAACGACAGGTCCGAAAAAGGGCTGTCGGTTTGTGCGCCATACCACTTGGCATCGTAAAAGGTCTGACGCAAAAGGGCAATGGTCCCCATAGGGGAAATGGGATAGTCCTGGGTCGAGGTGCCCTTGTCAAAAGAGTAATGGTCGGCCACCTTGGAATTGATGACCAAATTGTTTTCCGTATCCTCGCCCAGGGCCACCAGGGCAGCGGTTCCCCGCGCAATTCCATCCCTTCTGATGGTCGCCACGGCACCAAATCCTTGGGCCCTCCATTTGGAGGCAAGCTTTTTGTCCACGGTAAAGTTTTCGGAACTGTTGTATTGCGATTTTATGGCCTCGTTGGCATTGTAGGGTCCCTTGGTATTGGACTGTATCTGTTCCCTACTGAGAACAGGGTTCCTGAATGGGGGACGTTTTACCTCGGGTTGCCCATATTCCCCGAACATGTCTATAAAAGAGGGATAGATATAACGTCCGCTGAGATCGATTTCCAGATAGCCTTTGGGTACCTGGTTCCCGGTCTGTACCGAAACGACCTTACCGTCTTGGATGACCAACATCGCATTCTCCAAAACTTGCGTCGGGGCCGTGATGATGGTCGCATGGGTAAGGACCACCCTGTCCGGGCGCGCGTCCAGGACATCGTTTTTGGGAAAGGTCTCCTGTGCGAGTGAACTCCCCATAGATAACATGATACCTAAAAAAAAGAGGTATCCAAAGGTTTTTTTCATCTTCATTGTTGGTGATTTTATCATTTATTTGGTTTTAGATTTCGAACCATTGGCCCAATTCCGGTCTTTGGTTGGATTCAGACTTGTGGTGAAAGGTATTGCTCACGGGATCGTAATCATATGCTTTGGCCATTTCAGCCCCATGCTCCGCTATTTCGCGAAGTGCATCCAGTATAAGGTCCAGTTCCCCATCCGTCATAGTGGGATGGAGTGAGAGACGGATCCACCCAGGTTTGTCCTTAAGGTTTCCGTGCTCGATCTGGTCGGTAATGTGCCGTGAACGTTCCTGGGTGACCTCCAACAGTATGTGGCCATAGGTGCCGGCACATGAACAACCGCCCCGGACCTGGATTCCATAGTGGTCGTTCAATAATCGGACCACCAGATTATAATGGAGATGTTCCACATAAAAGGAAAAGACCCCTAGTCGGTACCTGACTTCCGGTGCGAATACATGCAACCCCTTGATCTTGGGCAACTCCTCGAAACATTTCCTTGTAAGTTCATTTTCCCGTTGCCGGATCTGCTCAATGCCCATTTTTTCCTTCAGAGCGATCGACAGGGCTGTCCTTATGGTCTGTAGGAATCCAGGCGTACCACCATCCTCCCGGGCCTCAATGCTTTCAAAAAAACTGTGCCCCCCCCAAGGATTCGTCCATTTTACCGTTCCACCACCTGGATTGTCTGGAATCCGGTTCTTGTAAAGCGCCTTGTCGAAAACCAAAACGCCTGAACTGCCAGGCCCCCCTAAAAACTTATGTGGGGAGAAAAAAATGGCATCCAATTTCCTTGCCTTGTTCTCCGGGTGCATATTAATCTGGACGTAGGGTGCTGATGCGGCAAAATCCACAAAACAGTACCCGTCGTGTTCATGCATGATTTCAGCCAACTCATAATAGGGGGTTCCCAACCCCGTGACATTGGAACAGGCCGTAAAGGAACCGATCTTGAGTTTTCGGTCCCCATATTTACGAAGTTCCCTGCGCAATTGGAGTGTATCGACGAACAGGTCTTCTGTAGGCTGTAACAATACGACATCGGCCATGGTCTCCAACCAGGTCGTCTGATTGGAATGGTGTTCCATATGGGTCAAAAAAACGACAGGTCTTTCGGTCTCTGGAATCGAGAGGGAATTCTTGAACTTTTCTGGGAGCTTTAGCCCCAAAATACGCTGAAACTTGCAGAGCACCCCGGTCATACCGGTGTCAGTGGTAATAATGACATCTTCCTCGGAGGCATTGACATGTTCCTTGATCCGGTGTTTAGCCTCCTCGTAAAGATTGGTCATCAATTTCCCGGTAAAAGTGGTCTCGGAATGGGTGTTCCCGACAAAGGGACCGATTTTTTTTTTCATGATATCCTCTATGGGGCCATATAACCTACCGCTCGCGATCCAATCCGCATAAACGATCTTTTTGGTCCCAAAAGGGGTTTCGATATTTTCGTCGATACCGATAATATTTCTTCGAAAGGAATTGAAGTACGATTCCAATGATGTTTCTTTTTTCAAGATTATTATTATGAAAAGCTACCCTTTATCCAATCCAACTCAACAAACTACTAATTCAAATATTTATGGCAATGTGTTGAAGACCCCATACGATAAGGCCTAAGTTTCTATTTTTACTTGTTTTGAATTGATAGATAAGGGCAGCTTTATTAATTAATTTTCACAGAATGCGATATTCTGTAAACCCTATTGTACTGGATTCTTCCCGGCTTATCGGTCAGTTATTGCCTCTAGGGAAAAATCCCGGGCACTGAATTTTGTTTCAGTCCATATAGGATTCCACAAAGTCCAAATAAGTAGTGATGGATTCCGCAAAGGCTTTGGAAAAGTTTTTCCGGTTCTCCTCACTGTCACGGACCCCTTGGAAATTGGCCTCTATCTGCATCCCGAAAACTTTGGGGTGGTCGTAAGCAGTGTACCTCCTGGTGTTATACCCTCCGTTGAAGTAGGGCTCGCCCTCCTTGGGATAGGGGTCGCCTTGGCTTGGAACCGCAGGGAAACCGGCTCGTTCCATAAGGGTTCCGAAAGCGTTTTCCCCGGTCAAGAGTTGGTTGAGTCCCAATTGTGGGTTACCCTTTAATAGGTTCCGTACCGAAGTGTTTCCGCCAATTTCAGACTCGGAACTTTCCCCTTCCCTTAGTTCCGTGAGGGCAGGTGTCCTAAGTAGGTACCCCAACTCCAAACGTTTTACTTTATGGCTTTGGCCGTGAAGGTCGATGTACATCACATATCCGTATTTTTTGATGGCCGCATCCAAGGCCTCCTCGATATGCTTGTGATATTGTCTCCAGGTATACTCCATTTGTGGGTTTCCACAGGTGGCCTCCTCCAGGTCCCGGTTAAAATCGATCTTACTCCTTGCCAATCGGGCAATGACCAGGTATGGTTTTTTGCCATGGACCTTGAACGCATTCTCTATTTCCAGTGCGAGCTCGACCGTATTGTTGTCCATTACCTTCGCGCCACAATCCCTGTCCTTGATCTCCTCAGGAGATATGGTGCCCCCATGTGGGGCACTGATAACCAAAGGGATGTTGCCCTTGACGGTTTCCAGCCAGCTGTCCTCGAATATTTTCCGTCCTTCGGACAAAGCCTTTTTGTCCGAACCGTCCGATGTGCTTTTGCCACCAGCGCACTGCACTTGAAGAAGTGCAGTGGCAACTAGAAGGCAAATGAGCATGTTTTTCCCAATCTTTCCTTGAAAAAATAGATCCCTATGCATTTTTCGGTGACTTAATTTTTCAATTATTGATTGACTTTGGTAGGTTCATATAAACCAGGATCTGCCGGGGCCGCAGGATTTGACAAGACCTCATCCTGGGGATACAACATTCGTTCAACATTTTGGGTGCTCGTTGGAACATTCAAGGGAAATGGTACAGCTACATCTGAATCATTCTTCTTTAACCTGCGTGCATCATCAAATGGCATGAAGGTCGTAAACCCTGAAACATAACGTTCTTCGATGATTTCCCTGAGCAAGGCGGTTTCCGGGTCTGTTCCGTCCATATTCTCCATGCCACCGGAATCGAAGTCCCCGGCTACATAAGCGTCATATAAATAGGGTTCTGCTGAAAAATTCGAATTTAGAAAACTACCGGTGTTCAAAAAGGCACGCAACTCGTTCAAATGTCCCAAACCAATTTCGAAACCTTGGGTACGGGCACCGGCTTCTGCCAATATGAGCATATTTTCCTGAAATGTTATCATGGGTTGCGGCTCCAGTTCCTGTGCCACACCCAGATTTCCGTCCGCATCCGATTGGTCGATAACATAATACATACGCCTTGCCGTTTCATCGGTCTTGGCATTGTTCCGGGAAATTCCACTGGTATCGTCCAAGAGCTGCATCAAATAACTATCCCCGGTCCCTGTGTTCGGACCACTGGCCAAAACAATGTAGTATTTGTTTTTGGTGGCGTTTTGCCCCGTAACATCAAGGGGATTGAACATCATGTTGTTGTTGCTAGAGGAAATCCCGTTCAAGGCTGCACTATAGGCTTCGCCATACGCTTTGGTATGCATAAAGTAACGAGCTTTCAGGGTCCATGCGGATTCGAGCCATTTGTCGCGGTCACCTTGGAAGATGTAATCCTCCAAAACCCCAAAACCGGCAGCACCCTCCAAATCTGCTATGGCACTGTCCAACAGTATCTGTAACTGTTCAAAAACATAGAGTTGGTCATCGAATTCAGGGTTTTCTATATCGCTCAATGCTTGTGAATAGGGGATATCTCCGAACAAGGAAGCATAAGTGCCCACCAAATGGGCCTCTACCACCTTGGAGATACCCAATAATAGGGGGTTGTCAGATGCTCTTTCCTGTATCACCCGCACTGGGGTCAATACACTTTGGTACCCATCCCAATCAAAGGTATTGTTAGCGACATTGTATTGGAACCGTTCCAGTTCCACTTGTTCAAAGCCGACCAGTTGTCCCGACCAATACCCCGCCATCCTGCTATAGGCGCCCAATTGGATTCCAATGTTCGAAAGCTCCGCGCCGTTTAGGAAAAGGCCTGGGTCGATATCATTCAGGGTTAACTGGTTGGGATTTTCATTGAGATCATCGACCATTTTTTCACAACCAAAAAAAACGAAAGCCGTGAAAATCAAAAGAATTTGTATATATGTTGATTTCATGATTATTAAGTTTTAGAAATTGGCTTGAACGTTGAAAAGAACCGAGCGTGTTCCAGGATTATTGAAGTAATTCATTCCGAAGGCATTGCTGACGCCATAGTTATTGGTCTCTGGGTCTACATCCTTGATTCCGGTCCAGAGGATCAAATCCCGCCCTGTCACCGATATCCGGAACGAATCCAATGCCAGTTTTTTGCTCAACTTAATGCCCGAAAAAGTATACCCTAGGGTCACGTTACGGAGCTTGGTCCACGTGGCATCCTCGATGTACAGATCATTGGTCTTGTTGAAACCTAGGCCTCCACCGATACCGCGATACCACGATTCGTCCAATAATACATTGCCTGCACCAAAGTCTGCAATGTTTCCCCTTACCGTGGTACCTGCAGGGATTATGTCCCCATTGACATTAACAAGGTCCTCGGATAGGGTAACTTCTTGGGACACGTCCTCATGGACACCGAAGCCATAAAGAACGATTCTTGTCCTGTTGATGTAATCTCCACCTTGGGAGTGTTCAAAAAGGAAGCTGAAGTCAAGATTTTTATAGTTGAGTTCCATACCGATGCCTCCCCTCCAATCAGGATTGGGGTCACCCAGAACACGGCTATCGGTGTCCAATTGTGGAAATCCATTGGCATCCAATGCTATACTATTGTCCTCATTACGTAGGGTTCCTGGCAAGAAAAAAGAACTCATCGGGTATCCCTTGACCGCTTTGGAGGTCCCCCCGATATCCACAGTTTCTGCACCAGCAATATCTACCACCATGTTCTTGTTGTTGTTGTAATTGGTATTGATCGATAATTTGAGGTCATCGGTTTCGATCAATTTACCGGTAAGGTCGATTTCCCAACCTTTGTTCTCGATGACCGCAGCGTTCTTATAGTTAAAGTTGAAACCGGAACTCGGATTGGCTTTCACGGCAAAGAGGATGTCCTTGGTCTCATTTCTATAATAGGTGACACCCAGTCCGATTCTGTCCTTAAGGAAGCGTAGATCACTACCTACTTCCCATTCGGTTTTGATCTCAGGTTTCAGATTGGGATTCCCCTTTTCTGAATCCACCATGAAACTTCCCCCAAACGTTGAAAAACCGGTAGTGGCCAAGGTTTCGAATTTATAGGGGGCCGGTTGGATACCCACCTTTCCCCATGCCGCCCTGAGCTTTCCAAAACTCAGGAAATCAGAGGAACCGACCAAGTCACTGAACTGCCAGGCAAGATCTACAGAAGGATAGAAAAAGCTCCCCTTTATGGTGGACGAGGCCTCCAATGCTCCCGAGAAATTGACGAATAATTGGTCATATAGGCTTAGGCCCAATACCCCGTAACCACGATTGGATCGGATATGCTGCAAGGTCCTGTCCCAGGAAGTGGCCGCTTGGTCCGGATTGAGATCCGTTGTGGGCAGTCTGGAATCCACGGCAAATGGACTTATGGCATTTTCGTTGATGGCCCTTTTTCGGTCATTAAAGTTTACCCCCAAAGTGGCGGATACTCCAAAATCGGTACTGAAGTCGTGGGTTGCAATAACGATTCCATCCAAATTGAATTCCTTATTGGTGATATCGGTCTGGCTCCAATAGCCACCGCTTCGATTTGCACTTGCCGATCCGATCGGGTAGAATTGACTCCTGGAATCCGTGTAATAGTCCAAACCACCCCTTAAAATGACCTTTAACCAATGGGCAGGGTCAATGGTCAGTTCAGGATTGATGATGAACCTGTTGACATCATTGGGTGCCTTTTGTTCGTTCAAGGTCCACAGGGGATTGTTATAAATAGGATTTTCGGCTTCGCCCAATTGACGTCTATAGGACCTTTGACGGTTGGCGGTGATATCGCCATTGGCAGCCGTATAGGTGCCGATATAATCGGTAATGTCAAAATCGGGGGCGGCCCTTAAAAGTCCTAAAAGTATACCGTTAGTTGTTTCACCAGCTTGTTCTATCCGATTCGATTTGGTGTTAGTATAGGAGACCCTATTGTTCCAGGTCAACCAATCGGTAATCTGGAACTTGGTGTTCAACCTTACGTTCTGTCTTTTGTAGTCATAATTTTCAATGATACCCTTCTGGTCCAGGTTTTCATAACTGAAAAAGTACGAGCCCCTTTGTCCACCACCGTTGACGGATACATTATGTTGTGAAAAAGTTCCGATCCGAAAGACTTTGTCCCAGTTGCTGTCGGTATAGGTTTCCCGAGAGTTCTTCGTGGTTACGGGGTAATAAGTTTGGCCCGTGGTATTGGAGACAAAAAATTCACCGGTGGTATCCACTTCATCCGCTCCCCCGGAACGATCGGCTATTTTGTCGCCCCAAGATTCCGCAAAGGAGGTGTTGTACACCCCATTTCTACCTTGACCATAGGAACTTTGCATCGCAGGCCTGACATTGATGTAATCATAGGACTGTGTAAACGAATATTGTACGGTGGGTTTTTTACCCAATTGTCCGCTTTTGGTCGTGATCACTATGACCCCATTTGCTGCACGAGATCCCCAAAGAGCCGCTGCGGAGGCCCCTTTTAGGATTTGGACAGAAGCGATGTCCTTTGGGTTGATGTCGTCCAATCGCGATTGTTGGCTCAAGGTGACGCCACCGATATTATCATTACTGATGGGAATCCCGTCCAAAATAATCAATGGCTGGCTGGCACCTTGAATGGTGTTCGCACCGCGGATCTGAATGGAAGATCCAGCCCCTGGGTCACCATTGGATTTACCGATCCGTACACCTGATGCCTTACCTGCCAATGCATTAATGACCCCGGCTTCCCCGGATTTGGCAATGTTCTCGGATTGGATGGAGGAACTTGTCGAACCTGATTCATCCTTTAGTTGCTTGGTACCAATGGCCGTTACAATAACTTCGTCCAAATTACTGACACTGGGGGCCATGGTCACATTGACGACGGGATTGTTCCCTACGGTTATTTCCTTGGTTTGGTAACCAATATAGGAGAATACCAATATGTCTCCTTGGGAGGCTTCTATGGCATAGTTTCCATCGAAATCGGTGGAAACCCCTTTAATGGTGCCCTTGATGACAATACTGACCCCTGGTAATGGGGAATTGTTCTCATCAGTAACCGTTCCTGTGATGTTGATGAAATCCGGTTGCAATGCCTTTACAGCTCGTGAACCGGTAATTTGTGGTTCATTTTCCTTCTCCACTAGGACAATCAATTTTCTCCTGATCTCATAGGAAACATTGCTTTCAGCAAGGATTAGGTCCATCAGGGCATCGATCTTTATCTTTTCCACATCCACCGATATCCTTTTGTCCAAATCCAATGTGGAGTTTTTATAAAGGATATTATAATCCGTACTCTCCTGAATTTTTTCGAATACCGATGCTATGGATGCGTTTTCCATTTTCATCGAAACGTATTTTTGGGCATAGGAATTATTGGCATTGAGCTGGAAAAGTGCAACCAATAAAAACAGGGCGGAAATTTTCATTTTCAAATCTATTTTACCACTAAAATAGCTTTTGCATAGTGTGTTTTTCATACTTTTGATATGGTTTAAAAATTGGTCATTCAGTTTTTGAATTGTTTGAAAACCAGGGATTGTTCCCGCAATTCCTGGTTCTTTTTTAGGTTTAGTTCATAGGCCTTAGTTGTTTTTCTGAGTTAGTATTATTTTATCGTTGGTTATCTTATAGTCAAAATCCTTGATCCTTTGGAATCCTTGTAACACCTCTTCAATGGTTTCCGTTTTGAAGCGACCCGTGTACCGTTCACTTTTAAGAAGGTCCCCCCTTATTTCGATGGTCACATTGTAGTGCCTCTCCAATTTTTTGGTAATGTGAACGAAATCTTCGTTTTTGAAATACAGGATGCCTTCCTTCCAGGCAATGTATCTGCTGACATCCACATCGGTCAGTTGAAGTGCTTTATGATCATTGGAGAAGGATGCCATTTGGTTCGGTTTTAAAAGGAAATGTGATGCTTCGGAACCATTGCTCCTTTTGACCGAGAGGCTGCCCTCCACCAAGACCACTTGAACGGTTTCGTCATCGAGATAACTGGATAGGTTGAATTGTGTGCCCAAAACTTTAGTGTCCAATTCCCTTGTTTTGACCCTGAAAGGGCGCAAGGAATCGGATTCTACGGTAAAATATGCTTCCCCTGTCAATTCCACATCCCTTGGTCCCGAAGCATAAAATGCCGTGGGGTAGGTCAAGGAAGAACCGGAATTGAGATAGACCTGCGTTCCATCGGACAGCACAATCTCGAATTTCTTCCCATAGGGTACGTTGAGGGTATTGTATACCAAGGGTTCGCTCAAATCATCATTCTCAATGCTAACTTTTTTGTATACAATCTTAGATCCATCCTGTTCAGCAATGATATTGTTTGAACGCGTGACAATTGAGGCATCCTTGTTCGATAGCTCCTTGGTCGTACCGTTGTCCAGGACAATGGTAACTTCCTGTTGGCCAACGGTATTTGGGGTATTGTTTCGTGGCAAAAGCAATGTTGATATTCCGATGAGCCCGATAAAAATGGCAGCATATCGCAACCAAGCCTGTCTTCTTTTTCTTTTGGACCGGACTAAAAGGTCAAATTTTGAAAGTAATTCCTTCTTGTACTGTTCGGCATTTTCCTGACCTAGGGACCGTGTGATCAAATAGTGGAGTTCGGCCGAATCCTTAAAGGAAGAAGGATTGTCCTTGACCCATTGGGCCAATTGCTCAATTTCCTCTGGGTTCGAAGGGTTTTCAAAGAAATTGAAAATAATTTTTTTGATATGTTTATTTTTCATTATTGTTAAATGCGGATTACCAAATTGTTATCTGTGAAACGATCTGAAATTGACAAACCCTTGGTTTTAATCAAAAAATATTGATAATATTGATCGGACTTAGAAGATAGGTGCAATGGATTCCAATGATATCGGGGGAAATATTGATTTAATCTCAATCCAAAAGGGCAGTCGAAAGGAATTCGAGAAGGTTGTGGAGCTTTACTACAACGAACTCTTTTTTTATGCCAAAAGTTTATGTAGGGACGAATTGTTGGCCAAGGACTTGGTCCAAGATGTTTTTTTTGGACTATGGAAAAAAAGGGAAACATTGAATACAAAAACGGTCCTTAGGGGATGGCTTTACCTTTCATTGAAGAATAAATTCCTGGACCATGTAAAAAAGTACAGAAAGGAAACCTATTTTTTCGAGAGGACCTATTCGGAGACCATGGAAACCCTTTCACAACAGGATCACCAAGAAAACCTATCCAGAAAACTTGAATTGATGGATAGGGAGATTGCCTTGTTGCCCAAGAAATGTAAACAAGTATTGGTCATGAGCAAAAAGGAAGGATTGACCAATGCGGAAATTTCGGATTATCTCAACATTTCCATCAAAACCGTGGAAGGCCATCTTTCCAATGCTTATAAAATCCTCAAGGAAAAGCTGTATGAGAAATTTCAAATTTTGTTCACAGTAATCGGTTTCAGATCAAAGTGATCGCGAACCTTAATAGGTTCTATCCGTGATAAACCTCGATTAGGATGCAGCCAATTCAAATATTCGACAATCCTACAGCCACGTATTAAAGGTTTTTTTTCATCATTTTTTACAGCATAGGAATTTTGTGGTTTATCCTAGAATAACAATGAAAGTCCTGAAAGCATTAGCAAAAACAGGATGCTCTTTTTATAATGGGCCTTCCCTGATTTTTTGAATGTTTTTCTTCCCAAAAACTGGGCGGAAAGGAAAATAGGAAAAATAATCGCGGCGTATTTACATTGCTCAAAATTTAAAATGCCACTTAAGGCCAAGGTTGGTATTCTGGTAAGGGTAACAAGTCCCAAAATGCCAATCATCGTGGCCCTTATGGTATTGATTTCCTTGATCCTATTCTCCACGCAGATGATATACAATGGTCCCCCAGTGGAGAATATCCCAGAGAAAAACCCTGCCAAAATACCAAGACCTAAAATACTGGTGTTCCCCAGATTCGATTCTCGCTTACCTAGAAGGGAATACAACACGTATGCGAGTATGAAGGCACCAAGCATTTTTTTTAAAAAGACTGGCTTGGAATAGGAAAGGACCAAAACTCCTAAAACAACCCCTACAATTGATGTTATGGAAAGGTCAAGGATTGTTTTTTTATCAATGAAGACCCATTCCCTGTAAATCAGAAAGATACTTGAAAAAACATAGAATAGAGAAATGTAGGCAATGGCTTCTGGTAATTGAAACTTCAATAATAGGATTGGAAGTGCCATGAGAGAACCAGCAAATCCCATAGCAGTTTGCACATAAAACCCTGCAAAAATACCTATGGACAAAACGATAAGTGAAAATAAATCCATGTTTCCAAAATTGATCGGCTAATCTAGTGAGTTGCAAAATGGATCTAAAATTGAAAAATCGGAGAATACAGGTTATTTTCATTGAATATGCTTTATTTTGGCAAAAAATATATTGAAATGATGGTTGATGGAATAGATAGCCGAATAATAGGTCTTTTGAGGCAGAATTCCAGATATTCGTTTGCTGAAATCGGTAGAATCATTTCGCTTTCGCCTTCATCTGTGAGGGAAAGGATACAAAAACTAGAAGATTTAGGCATAATCGAATCGTACAATATCAAGGTCAATTATGCCTTGTTGGGATATGGGATGGAGGTCTTTATCCTCTTAAAGATTTTCGATGGCAAACTAAAGATATTTTTAGATGAAATCCATGACTTTGTTGAAGTGGAGGAGGCGTATAGGATTACCGGCCCGTATAATATCCATATTAGAGCAATTCTGCGGGACCAAAAACATTTGCAAGACTTTGTGGACAGGCTCATCAATTATGGAAGTCCAACAACCCTTTTGATTCTATCCGATATTGAAAAGAACTTGTGATTCATTGTTTACTTATTTGCGAACCGCATAATTCGATTTTAAATGTAATATAATATAATGATTTTTTGATTTTAATTTTTTGCATTAAGACATAAAATATAATCCACCCTGAGAAAATGTTCTAAGCATAATATTCTGGAGCTTGTCTGGTTATAAACTCTGCAAGAGATCTGTCCTCAATATAAAAAGATACATAGGATAAACAATTCTTTATATTGTGATAGGTTATGTTGAAAGAAGTTCCCAAAAACAGTCAACATAAACTGAAATCATTTTATGAATTCGTCAATGCCTCTTAAAAGATAAAGTTAGAAGGGCTTATTTTTATATCTTTGTTTATATCCCAAATCTGGCCTCATGAGAAAATACACAATTACAGTTGGAGTGATATTGGTAATATCTTCTTGTAGCAAAGATGATGACGTTTCAATTAATGACAGGAAGGAGGCACTTTTTGGCCAATGGGAATATGAGGCTATTGATTCCGATACTGCCGTTGATATCAATGGTGACGGGACCGTAAACATTGACCTATATAACACAAACGAAATTCGTCAATGTCTTAAAGACAACTTAATCTTTTTTACAGAAGGGGCAATTGGAGAAAAAAACGAGTTTAGAATTAATGAAAATGGTCTTTCCTGTGGTGAAGTTGACCCATATAGTACGGTGGAATCGGACAAATATGAGTTGATCAATAACGAAATTCTACGCTTCGAGAACAGAAATGATATGCGAATCATAGAGTTTACCAAGAACCGTCTTGTACTGGAACAGGATGATTTTTTGGATGATCAGGATGTCGTTATCACATATACTTACAAACGGTGTTGATTCAGATATTGAATAAGTGGGGCATAGCCCATTAATGAATTTTATACCCTTACCACGGAGCCAAAAGTCCAATCGCTCCATTGCCCATCACTGTCCCGTACCCTTACTTCATAAGGCTGATCTAGGTATTTCAATCTACTTTCACGCGGTTCGGTCTCCATCTCAAAATACCTGTCGACACCACTTCCCTTGGCTTCGCTGTAGTTCAACAATTTGGTATCCCAACGATTGTCCTGTCTGTTGAAAATGCGGATCTCGACCTGTTCCAAGCTTGCTCCATTATAGGCCTCCGAACAGTTAATGCTAAAGCAGGTATATATCCTGACCTGATAATCACACCCGTTCAGCCCACCACAGTTGATGTTGTGTTTTTCACCCTTGGCCGCCACAGTGGGCAATTTCAACATCTCGATGGATTCGCTCTCGGTCTGTGACTGGCCTGTGGAATTCTGCACCAAGAAATTGATCACAAAACTTTCATCCGTTTCGGGAAAGAACTGCATGGGCGCACTGCCATAATCCAACGGGACGATCTCTCCCTCATTATAGGTAATGCCCTTATAGCGTATGGTTCCTGCACTGGCCCCTGTAAAGGTGAACACCAATGTGTAACCAACACTCTGGTCATGACCCGAGGTGGCATTGGTTATGGCAGTGATATCGAATGGGTCGTTGATGTATTTGTCCTGGGCCGATTGGCTGATATTGAGCGTGAACGGTTCCTGGTATACTTCATAATCCACGTTGACGTTGGCGGTTTTTTCCACATCGGAGGAGGAACGGACCGTGAACGTCAGATTATGGTTCCCCTCGCTGTTCCCGGTATATTTTCCAGAAAATGTGCCCACGGGTACAACAAAACTTTCCCCAGCTGAATAAGTGTTGCCATTGTACCGGAAAGACCCATTGTTGCCACTGACGGAAAAGTACATTTCATAGGAATCGCCCCCGATACCGATTTCTGAAATGTTGAAATTCACATCGATTTCCTCCCCGGTGTATGCCTGTTGGACGGTTCCGGAAGCTGTGAAATTATAGTCCTTGGCCGAAACGTCCACGGCGATGTTTACCGATTTTTCAAGCCCTGTATCGTTCTTCGCATAAAAGGTCATGCTTACCGTCCCATCGTCAGTGCCCTCAAAGCTCCAATTGAAGTTGCCCTTTGGCACTTCATAGATGTTCCCGGGACTCAACACATTGCCATTGCTGTCCTTGATGATGGCATTTCCATTCATGCTGAAACGCATGGTATAGTCGGATGACCCCACGCTCTCGGAAATATTAAAGTTCAGGGAAGTGGTTTCCTCCACGGTGATATCGGAACTCTGTATGCCTCCCGTAAAGGTGAAATCGACCTGGTCAAAGGTTATGGTCGCATTGGACGTACGGGTAACGTCGGACCCTGATTTGACACTCAGGACAATATTGTGCTGACCAGGCTCCAAACCCGTGTATGTAATGTTGTTCGACCCAGGGCCCAATGGGAAATTTTCCCCTGGCCCATAGGAAACCCCATTGACCAACATGGACCCGTTCTGGCTCGACGAATAAAAGGCGGTATAGGTGTCGTTCGCCCCATCCGGGACTTCATCGATGTTCACGATGACACCAACGGGATTGTTAGAAAACTCAGTTGCCTTTGAAGGGGTCATGGCAATACTGAAATCATTGTTGCCCACCACTACAGTGACCTGTTCTTCCAAAAGCTGTCCATTACTGTCGCGTAACAAAAAGGAGATTTCATAGGTCCCAGCCAGCTGCCCTATAAAATCATAGGCGAAACTTCCCGGGGTAACGGTGAAATACTGGCTCGGTACAATGGGTGAATTTCCGTTATAGAGTTGGCCATCCCCACCTGTGATAAAATAGTTGAGCTCATAGGAAACCCCGTCATAATCCCCTTTTTCGATAAGGCTCAGGGATATGGCCCCTCGTTGGCCCACCAATACCTCACTGTTGTTGGCAGAGGCATTGAAATCAAGTTCCAGCTGTTTTGCATCCAGATCTATTTCGACGGGGCCGACCTCTTGCCCAAAATTGTCGGTCACGAGAAAACTGATCTGATGGCTCCCAAGGCTTTCCGGGGTATAGAAAAGGGAAAAGTTTCCAAGGTCGACAGGGTAGTCCGTATTGTTCTGGATATTGTTCCCGCCCGTCCCCATGACCTTGCCATTGCCCTCGGTTATGTTGTAGGAAAGGAAATAATCGATATTGGAGGTATTTCCGCTGGATCTGATGTTGAAATTGAGCTGTGTCCTTTGGTTGACAAATACCTGGTTGCTCTCCGCATTGCCACTAAAAGTGAACGGAATATTGGCCACCTCGATCTCCACGCTGTCCCTTTTCATCTGGCCATTGCTGTCGCGAACATCAAAGTAGATCTTTCGTTGGCCGAGCACATTGTCCTTAAAGGTGAAATTGTAATTGCCCGGGACTATGGACCTAAAGGCCCCGGCGTCCATTACGCCCCCGTTTTGGTCCCTAACGGTCCCGCCACCCTCACTGCCAGGGGAAAAGGAATGTCCGATATCGTAGGTGACGTCACTTTCCCCATCCTGTGTCTGGAGGTCGATGTTGATGGCGATGTTGGTGTCGAGTTCCACTTGGGTGGAAGCGCCCGTGGCCCGAAAGGTAAAGTTCAGGTTTCCCACATCGAGGACAAGTTCCCTTGTGATGGTAGCGCCATCGGGGGCCTTCGCCACCATGGTCAACTTGTGCTCGCCCAAGGTCTCAGGAAGGTATTTGAGGTCGCTGACCCCTTTTGGGAGCGCAAAGACATCCCCAGGATCATAAGCGGTATCACCAAAATAGACCTTACCGGTCCCGTTTTCCAATTGGTAGGAAACCTCAAATTCCTGGTTTCCGTTATTTGCGGGATCTTCGGTGTCCTTGTCCCTTAAAAGGGTCACACTTACGGGATTTTTGCTGTTGATGATAAATTGGTCGGTCCCTTTGCCCAATAAAAAGCTAAAACTTGCATATGTGGTATTATAAATCAAATCGAGTTCCTTTTCGATCTTGTTGGAGTCCCAGGCAAGGATCTTGACCTTATGTGCACCGGTATCGATGGGCATATAACGGAACGACACATCAAGATCTTCAATAGGGATGGTATCGTTCTGGTATATGGTGTCATTCCCTATGGACAGGTAGTATCCCTTGCCGTTCTCGATACGGTACTTCATATAATAGGAGGTCGTGGAGACCATTTTTTCCGGTTCTAGGGAAAAATCCGTCTTGACCGCCTCAAAGACAAAGCCATCGTTGTTGTGGTCTTCCGTAAGGGTAAAATCAAAGGAATCCTGGACGATGCCGTCAAAATTCTTACTGCATGCCAGAACAAACAAAAAGCTCAACAGAATTATGGGAACAAGGTGTAGTGGAGTAATTTTTTTCATAGTGTCGGGTTATGTTCAGAATAAAAAGTAACGCAGGCCGATCCCCACATAGGGATAAAAATTGCCGACATCCGAATTGATATGGTAATATTCATTGGCCTTTATCAATAGGGAAAGGTCGTTCCCCAGGATCATCTCCCATTCGACACCTGCATATATTCCATAGATGAACCTGCTCTTGCCATCTATCACGGCCCCGGTCTCCAGGATATTGTTCCCGTTGTTGATCACTTCATATCCAATGACCCCGCCCCCACCTATGTTCAATGCATATCTCCTGAAATTGGGTTGTTCCCATACCTTGACGAAACAGCCAGGCTGGACCGTGAAAATATTATAGGGGATATCATAATCCCCCTTGTCCTCCGCAATGGCGGCAAATATGCTCAACTGGGCATAGGTACTCCTGTCCAGATGATAATTGTACGTTGCCATGATTCCGAAACCGTCCTCTGCATATCCACCGCTGAGACCCACGGAAGAGGCATAGTTCCCGCTCCGCTGTGCGGAAAGGGATATGGCCATAAACAAGAACGAAAAAAGCACCAATGATCTTCCCATAATCAAAATCGTTTAGGATTGTTTATAATGTCCCTGCCAATGGACATGGACAGGTTACGGTTTCCTCCCTCTTCATCGAGTTCCACCAAAAGTTCCTTTTTATTGTCCAAGGAGAATTTCTTGAGTACGATGACAAAGTGGTTCTCGGTTCCCCCCTTTACAATCTTGGGGACCTTGTACTCGAACAGAAGACCGTTATTTTTATCAATCGGGATTTTCTGTTCGGAAGCGTTCCTGTACGAACTTTTGATGAAGAATTTGATAAAGTTGATATCGAGGTCGACCCCCTCCTTATTTTCCAGCCTGAACTGGATATAGAGCTCGTCGTTGTTATAGTAAACCCCTTTGAGCCACAGGAAGACATCGCCTTTCCGTGCAAAATAACGCGGGATCCACGCCTTGTCGAACTGCATGTAATAACTCCTCAACCGATAGTACTCGATGGGGTCGTGGGCATAAAGGTCCGTGGTGGCCAATTCCAACACCGAGTCCTTCGGTATTTTCTCGATCTCTTGCATGGTCAACGAAAGGGATTCCTCCGATTTTAGGGGAGAACCTATACTGGAATTTAGTTCTGGAACTTGAATGGACTTTGGTCCCTGATAGGAAATGGCCCTATCATCAATATTGGTCACCGCCATTTCGGGCCCAATGGTCCAGGTCAATTTTTTGGGGCGGGCATCCAGTTTCAGGATAAAATCAAAGAGGTTCCCGGATCTGGTGATGACCGTCAGGTTGGTATAGTTTTCCTTTTCTGTGGCCAGATCATCATAGTATACTTTTAGGATGCGAGGGTTGAACCGGCTCCCGATCTCCTTTGGGAAGTCCACTGCAAACCCGATATCGCTCCCAATGATACTTTCGGCGATATCTCCAGGAAAGATCAAAATGGTCTTGAACTTTCTGGAAACCTCGATGGTGTCACGGATTGCCTGTGCGGAAAGCCCATGGTTCATCAATAAAAAGAAAAGAAACAATAGTAGTTTTTTACCCATGGAGTGCCGTTTACGTTTTTAGGAATACCTTGTACCCGTTGATCAACAATATTTCGTCGCGATCCTTCCTTTTTTTATTGGAGAAGAACTTGCCGAATGCCCGTATCGCATTTTCCGTCATGGGAAGGTCGATCCCGTTGGAGAGTTCCCTTGAGATGTCCCCCACGGCACCCTCCTCCACATCGGCGTAGAATTCTGTGAGCAGTTTCCCCGCCCTTTCATTGTAGATGCCGAGACCGCCGTCCTCCTGGTCATATGCCTTCAGTGCAATTGGAAAATTCCCTATGTTCGAAATGTCCATCAACAATCTGGACCCTTGGATGTTCACGGTGGCATAGACAAAGGTGTTCTTGGGGAAAATCCGATCGGCAACCCTGAGTTCTTCCCGTAAGATCAGGGTCACCCTACTTCCGGGAACGACGAATTGGTCCCTATATACCGTGGCTTTCGCCCTTATATTGGCCAATAGGGCACTATGTTGTGAAACGCTTTCATTCGGGGCGGAGAAATCCTGGCTTCCCGACCTGCGTTCCTCCCGGGCAAGCTGTAGCATTTTTCGGTATTCGATGCGCTTTTCGGTCTCCGAAGGTCCGTTTGTGCCGGAAACATCCGTACTGTTCGGCATGGTGTTCTCCAATGGTCCCGTTTCAGGTTTGGATGAGGAATTGTCATCGACCAATGAGAAATCTTCAAGGTCTTTCAGGATCTTTTCAAGGGAATCGTTCTCTTTTTCCCTGTCCATTAGGGTTGCAGGCCCATTTTTCTTTCTTGACCTTTCCAATGAATCCGTGACGGACTCCTTATAGTAGGTGTTGGGATCTTTTATTTCCAACCCGTTGGACCTATCCGGAAGGGAATCATTGTAACCATCGGTCGTTCCTTCTACTTGGAACGTCCCCTTCAATCCATTGAAACTGGTGGACAAAAAATATAGGAGGAGCAGGATGGCAATGGGAAGGGCGAGGGCGAACCCTTTATGGTTCCTGATCCAATCATTCAATTTATGGATGTTCAATGCCATAGTAAAATTTCTTTACCCGATAATCGAGATCTGAACGTACCGGGTTATGTTGTCAACAAATATCATTTGCGTAGGTCCCTGTTGTCCAATACATCGAAACGGACGATTTTAAGGCCGTTCAGATTATTGGGGGTGGATCTAGTCTCCATCAAATAGCCTGTCGTGACCAAGTTCCGATATTCGGTCTCGCCGTCCCTTTCAATTTTTTGCTTTCCGATGAACCTGAACCTGAACGGATAGGACGAATAGTCAATGATGATACTGTCCTTCTCCAGTTCTATCGAATAGCCACTTTTGGCGATATCCTCGTAATAGTCCTGGTCCACCAAACGGTTATAGAGTCGCATGCCCGAACGATCGACCATGAAAAGTGCCTTTCCCTCGATATTCCTTTTTATGAACCCCAGGTCCGGCTCCAGGCCAAAGAAAAGTTCATGAAAAATGCCCACATGTCCCTCGCACAGGATATCGATGGCCCTTTTGTAGTCCTTGACCCGAACAGTAGCCAATTTCTGGCCGCTGTCCAAAAGGTAAAAGTTGTTCTTTGCACTTTCGTTGACCCTATTGACAACATAGGTACAGCACAAAAAACTAAAAAGCATGAAAGCTAAAGATAGGACAACCAGTCGGTTAGATCTTCTTTCTGCCCTTGTAATATCGTTGAAAACCCTATAACCTTCGTTGAATTCCATATTTCCTATTGAATTAATGTTCTTACACCTTTTGTAGTCCCACCCGTTTTTATATCAATGGCAGTTTGTGCGGCCTTTTTGGCATAGTGCTTGGTCTTTTCCTTCAATTGCCCGGCATTCACGTTCATTCCCTGTACGATAAAATTGGAAAGGGTAGGGGCCTTGAGATAGACGAACAGGTTCATCAGAATCAGAAGGGCACTGGTCAGGACCAACCCCAGATTGGCCTCGGTACGCAACAATAGGGAATCGATGAGCTTTTCCATGATCTTGAGCATAAAATTGTCGATCAAGTGCAACATGGGGATCCAAAGGCAGACGGACATGAATTTCTGCAACCAGGCCTTCCACATTCCCGATAGGGCAGGGATGAACGACAGCCCGATATTGAGGGGACCGAAAACGATAAGGACGAACAGGTAGATCACGGACATGGCCTTTATCCCGATGAAGACCACGGTGGAAACAATGGAGGCGAAAGTGGTGATCCCGGAGGTCATACCGCTCAAGATCAGGGATTCCAATGCCGACCAGTCCATATCGAACAGGCTCCATGAGGAACCGATGTCCTCCATGGCCCTTGTCTGGGCATGGTATATCTTCAACTGTAGGATGTCCCATGAGACATCGTTGCCTTTCAACGAGTTTCCGATACCCTCATAGAATTGGAATATCGATCGTGCGAACACCTTGTACTTTAACAGGATCAACGCCAATGGGACCCATTTGAGGTAGGCGAAAAAATCGGCCCGGGTCTGTTCGTTCATGAACACCTTCAATGCGATGATGCCTATCCCGATATAGGCAAATTCCTGTCCAATGTCCATGATGGGATCCACCGCGTCAAAGGCGTCCAGGATATATTGGTCAAAGAGTTCGTTCACCTCTTCCCGGATGCCCGCATCGGTCATATTTTGTGTAAAGGCCAGCAAGGTCATCGGTTCAGGTCTATCAATGTTCTTCGTATTCCCCTAGAGGCATCGAGCTGTTTCATCCGTTTGTTGTGTGCGATCAGACCGTCCAATACCCCGTTCAACTTAACGGTGATGTCGTTGATCTTCTTGAGACGTTCCTCGGGGTGCATGAGGGATCTCGTGTTCAGGATGGTCCTGCTCTGCTGGAAAAGGTCTTTTGTCCTCAACAGCGCATCAGTGGCAATGGCCAGGAATTCCTTGGTCTCCTTGGAATCCAAATTCTTAAGGTTCCCGATGGTTTCCTGTGAAGTCCTATAGGCTTCCAAGATCTTATCCTTTAATTCTGTGATGTTGGACAGTTCCGTGGATTCCAACACATAGTCCGGAGCGGTCTTCATGGCATCAAGTTCCTCTTTTAGGATTTCCCTTGACCTAGTGGTCTGATCATTGTTTTTCTCCATCAGGTCGATCAACCGATCCAATTTCCGGTTGGTGGTGGCCAACCGGTTTCCCAATGATCGGAGCTGTATATGGATCTGGGCCAATTGGTTGTTGGTGATCCCGAGGGAGCCGTTGGTCGCCGCATCGGTTACGGGAATCTGGCCCAGGGCGACCAAGGAGACCAAATTCATTAGGTAAATCAGTTTTTTCATTTTTCCTGTGTTTTTTGGGAAGGCAGTAGGGAATAATCCTTGGCCGTCAGTTCCCAATTGTTATGGTTCTTTTTATGCAGTTCATTGATCTTGTGCGATTCCATCGGGTTGGTCTCATAAATGCATTTTTCCACTAATGAGGTTTCCACTCCGTAGACCTTCACCCTGTCCTTCCAACAAAAGGCCACCTCCCGATATTTCCGATCGAGCGGCAGATCTCTGTTCAGGGAAAGGATGGATTGCCTCTGTTTTTCACTGAGACCCATCATTTCCTGGATGTCCTCGAAGGCATTCTCAAAATCCCCCATGTCCAGGAAGACCTTGATATGGGAATTGACTACGATGGCATTCTTGATGACCTCGGAGGCAATAAAGTCATCAACCTTCTGGGAAATAAAGATGGGCTGGCCACCATATTTTCTGGCCATTCTGGACTGGCTGTTGAAATAATCCTCGAATTCCTTTCTGGAAAGGGCCTTCCATGCCTCATCGACCACCATCATCTTGTTGATGGGCAGTTTGTCCTTATCGAGGAGCTTTTTGTCAAAAATTTCCATGACCATGAGGGCGGTAATGGGGAACAACAGTTCATTGTCGATGAGTTTCCCCAATTTGAAATAGACCAGCCTTTCCTCGCCCAGACGGGCAATCCTTTCATCTTCCCGGTTCAGCAACCTTTCCCTTGGCCCGCCCTTATAGTATTTCTCCAAAAGGAACAGAAAGACATCGGGGTCGAACACTTCTTTGGAAATCCTTTTTGCACCGACAAGGACCTTGAGATGTTCTTGGCAGTATTCATAAAAGCTATCGAACCGGAAATCGGTGTTCCCGGTCTCCCACATATGGGAATAATATCCGGGCAACAGGTTTTCAAGAACGGTATTTTTGACCTCGTTGGACATCGTATCCCCAAAAACACCACGGTCGTCACCCGTTATCAATTTCAAGAGGGTGACCAGATTGAGGACCTTGCCCTCGGTCAATGCCCTGGATCCATCGTCCTTTTCAATGGTGTCATAAGAATCCAACTTAAAGGGATTGAAGGTAAAGGGCCGTTTGTCGTCATGTTCGATGATGGTCCCGCCAAACACCATTGTGATCCGTTCATAGGAATTACCGTCCTCGATGATGATGGCCTCCGCCCCTTGGCGGAGTTCCGAGGCAATGTAATGGTTGGCCACATAGGACTTGCCGCCCCCGGATCCAGAGGCGATCAGCATGCCACGATTGAATATCCAATGGTTTCTCTCGGGTTCCCGGTAGACACTGACGGACAGGGGCCTTCCACAGACCCTGTCGATCAACCGTAGACCATCGATCCCTTGCGAACCGTCACGATATCCGCCCTCAAAGTATACCAATGAGGCGGCCATATCGCTGGACATGGGCATGTACATATCCGAAGGGAGGCCCACGGCATTTCCGGGTATCCCTGCGAAGAACAGGTTCTTTCGGTCAATGTTGTTTTCCTTGGCATTGATCTTGAGCTTTTTGAAACCGTCCGCAACGGCACTGCACATTTTTCCATGGTTCCTATCTGTGTTGTTGAACCCCAGGACGTTCAAATGGTAAAAGACGATCTCCTTGTGGTTTTCAAGGATGTCGGTATTGAACTCCCGAATCTGATCGGCATAGATCCCATTGCTGTCGTCTTTTTTTCCATTGCCGAACTGGTCGAAGCGCTTGGCCTTTTTCCGCAATCCCTTAAGGGCCTTTTCCTGTTCAGGGATATAGATGTATTGGTTGATGATGTGTTCATGGGGTATCTTGAACCCGATGGAAAATAGATTGCCAACAGGGAACCGGTTGTGCTGTGTCGTGAATTTCCCGTACAGTTCATATGGTCCCAAATATTCCTTGGTGAACTGGTCCAGGTTTTCCACGGTAAAGAACCGGGCCTGTTTCTCCCCGATCTTGATGGAATTGTTGGAAAAGTCGATATCGGGCAGGTTTTTATTGGATGCGGAAAGGCTGAAATATTTGGCATAGAGTCCTCCTTCGTGCAATAGCGCGTCATACCCCATTACCTCCGACCGGATAAGGCCCGATCCGTTCAATAGGTTCGAAACACTTTCCACCTTCGCCTCAAAATCCAACAGGAGATCCCGGTCAAGGAATTCTTTGGGAATTGTCCTGTCCAAAAAGAAATCCCTTTTTTTCGAGAGAAAGGAATTGACCCTGGTGGGGCCATATTTGTAATACCCCGTCGGTACCAAGCTGATAAATAGGTAGTGCTCGGCCCTTAGAAAAGGACGCTCCTCAAAATACCGTTCATTGCCTATCTCCATAAAATCACCGTTCAACCGTTGCGGGATGGGGCCGTACCTTTCCTCAAAGAAATGGTCCTGTCGGTGCAGGATCATGTTGGGGCCCAATATGTCGATGATGTTGAAGAAGAGTCCGTTCAAGGCGTTGTAATCCCTTTGGTCCAAAGTGAACACCTCTGGGAGCTCCAATCTCAAGGGAATGGTCAAACAGCCCTTTTCCTTGGAAATGAGGGAATTCCTTTCATATCCATAAATGGGGAACACATCCATCATATCGACTATCCTTTCCATAGGGGCATATTTTTGTACGGTCGAGAGATCTTGATCTTGTCCGGCCTGGAGGCATCGGCCATCTTTTTGATGAATCCCCTGGCTCCGTAGGTCCTGGAATGGAACAAGAGGATGGCGAACATGGACAATAGAGCACAGGTGGTTACCACTAGGGCCATGAACGTGGGGACGACCATCGATAAAATGAACCCTAGGGAGAGTATGCCAAGGCCTATATAAATACAATGATTGATGTATCTGGCCTTGAGGCCGAGGAACAGGACCTCCTTCTGGAGTCCTTTC
The DNA here is from genome assembly GCF_007785775.2 of Flagellimonas hadalis. GTDB lineage: Bacteria > Bacteroidota > Bacteroidia > Flavobacteriales > Flavobacteriaceae > Flagellimonas > Flagellimonas hadalis. Next base: position 26,058 of record NZ_VNIK02000017.1, on the reverse strand, counting down.
CGTATAAGGACAAACTTGTCTTCCATGAGGGCCTTTTTTAGGAACGCATGCTGTCCCCAACGGACAATAGGATCCAGAAAATGGCCAGGCCAAGGATGACCTGTCCCACCTTTTTGGTAAGATCGCTCTGTTGGTCCCTTAAGTAAAGGAATACCAATCCACCCAAAATGGTGGATGTCCCGGCAATGGTCTTGACGGCACTGATGACGATGTCAGCGATCCTGGAGAGGTCACGTTCCCCTTGTTGGAGTTCTTGGGTCAGTTCGTTCAATTGCCCAAAGGAATCGTGTGGTAGGCAAAGGCCCAGCCCGATAAGGAGCAAGAGTTTAAGTTTCCGGGTCGGGATCGGTCTTGTCCGTAACATCCCTGTTACGGATGATCTTGAATTTTTCATTTTCTGTGCGAGTTAAGGAATTGTTCAATGCTTCACTTGAAGAGCCTTTGTTTTTGAAAGCCTCCAGGAGTTTGGAGTTGTTCTCGACTTCATCCACCTGGCTGAGTATGGTTTCCAAATCGGCTTGTTCTTCTTGTGAATTATTTACAAATTTATTACTTAAATACAAATAATCATTATTTTCTTTGATTTTTTTGCTATCCCTTTTCTTTTTTACCAACAGGACCCAGGCCACGTATACGTAATACATGGCCGTAATGCCCAATGTTATTTTCCAGAATAGGTTCAAATACAGTTTATTATAGTTTTTCTATCAGTTTCTCCAGTTTGGCCCCGTTCTTATGGACAAATTCTTCCAGGACCTTCCTTAGAATCTCGTTCCGGTTGATCTTTTTTCCCATTTTATAGCCCAATCCAAGGGCCAGCCTTTCATAACCGGCTAGGCATTCCCCGCTCAAGGACATCTGGAACACATCTTTTTTGTCCCTATAAAACTCAGATTCAACGGTTTTATTGAATTCCTGCCAAATTCTTTCCTCGGATTTTGTCATTTTTTTCCGTTTGGCTGGACGGTTCGCGTTTTCCATGGGCCGTACCACGGTTTCAGCCTTCGGGGTTTCGGCACCATCCGGATCTTTATCCAGTGGAGCTCTGGTACCGGGTGTTCCAGTCATGGTGTCGTTGGTAAGATCGGCCGTTTCCCCAGTTTGATCGGTCTCCATTCCGGAGGACCTTTCCTTTTTTAACCTATCCAACACGCCATCCGTTTTGTCCATGTCCATTGTTATGGCCTTTATCAGTTGGCCCGTATCTTTACTTTTTTTCATTTGTTCATTGCTTGATTTTTGGTCATTGTCTTTTGTAGCATATTTGGTCCTTCCTAAAAAATCCCTCATTGAGGGTTTCATGGCCATATCAATTACTGGATAATTTAAGGACTTCCTCAAAAAAGTTCCTGATATCCCGTGGTCCCGTCTCCATTTGTTCCGGGATGGGATGGAGGGTGCTCCTGTACTGTTCCCGGTATATGGTCTTCTCCTTGACCACATGCTGCATGAAGGGAAGGCCTGCCGTCAGGACATCACCCTTTAAGTTCGCGAACTTGTTCTTTTGGACTTCCCGATATTTGTTGAAGAAAAGATGGACCGATCGCAGTACCCTGTCCCCATTGTCCAAGAAGTTTTTCTTCAATGTCCTGTAGAAATTGAAGGTACTGTCGATTTCCAGCTCGTCATGGTCGAAGGGTATGAAGATATGTTCGACGAACATAAGGCCCTGTACCATTTCGAGGCTCAGGCTTCCCGGGAAATCGATGATGATGTAGTCCACTTTTCCATAATGCTGCAGGATCTTGTCCTTAATGGTCCTTACCGTCACCCGGATTATGGGATATATTGGGAGGCTGTCCTCTCCATTTTCCCCGATAAGGTCCAGTTCGCGCTGTCTTTTCTTGAAAATGGAGAACTGGGGGTCGTCCACATCCAAAAGGACTACCTTCTTTCCATAGGTATGGAACAGGTTGGTGGCCAGCATGATGTTGAGGGTCGTTTTGCCCACGCCGCCTTTTTCCCCGGCGACTGAAATGATCTTTGTTTTCATATTGATATGTATTTAAGTGAGTAAAGGAATATTTGTATATAGGGTCAATTACATAGGCATTTGTTCAATGGTTTGGATATTTGTTGATATAAGTATTTGTATGATCATACAGTTGGATGATCGATCATTTGGTGGAATGTTTATTNATAAATGAATAAATGAATAAATGAATAAATGAATAAATGAATAAATGAATAAATGAATAAATGAATATTTTACTATAAATGTCCAATGCCGGTCCGTGTCAATTTTCTATCGATGCTTAAATTTTTGATTTGAACCCTGAAAGGGCTTCCAGGATATTGGACTCCAAGGCCTTGAAACTTTCTTGGATCCCTTCCTGATAGACGAGGTTTTCCCCGATATTGCGTTTCGGGATGAACTCATTGTCCGTGGCAATGATCCACATGGGGTTGTAGCCCAAGGAATAATAGTACAGTATAAGTTTAAAGGTGGTAGGGGAGATCGTACCTCGTTCCACATTGGTCAAGGTCGAATAATCGACACCCAATCGCTCACATACATTTTTTCTGGAATAATGGGAATTGCGCTTGTCCGTGGTATCATCCGCTTCGACCAGGTCGTCCCGGATCTCCCTGAGCCTTTTTCCGATATAATAAAAATCCTCCGCTTTCGCGCTCTTAAGTTCGTCGATGTCCTTCATGTCTATAAATTTTGAACGGGGTAGGAGGAATAGGGTTCTTCCTCGAAAAGATCGGCCCCATCCCATAGGGCGGCCAGACTTTCCCCTTTGCTATTATCTTCCTTAAAAGTAGGTCTTTCCTGTGACCCGTCCATATCCTCGAACAGATCTGGGCCGGACATTTGGTTGAAATCCTCCAAAAATTCCAGGGCTATCTCCCTGTTTGCGTCCAGTGAAGACCCGATTTCATCCGTTATCTTATCGGGATCAAAGATCGAGGACTTGGGATGTTCCCCCTTGATCTTGAAATATTCGTCCTTGACAAGATCATCAATGTCCCCGAGTACCTTGTGGAAGGCCTCGTCCAGGACCCGTTCCATTTCCCGTTCCAAGAACATCCTTCCGACAAGGTTTTCCATGAAGGCCCTTATCTGGAAGCCATAGGCTCCTTTATTGTCGACCAATTGCCCCAGCTCCTTTAAATGATCGTACAGTTTCAGGTCACGGACCAAGGATGTGAACTGCATCCGCTGCATGGGCCCATCACAGTTTTCTTTGGTAAAGGTTTCCATGTAAACGTTATAGAATTCGATGTAATCGTTCTGGGCAAGATCAAGTCGGGCCACCTTGTCAAAAAAGCCGATATCCTCCATCAATGACAGGCGTTCCCTTACCTTTTTATCGTGGTCCGGGGTCCTAAAATCCCTGGTCACCGGAAGGGGGAATTTGTCCTGATGTTTTTTTGCCTCCATGTTCGGTCTCAATAGGCCAAAGCACAGTTTTTGCTTGATGGGATGTTCAAAGGTATCGGCCACGATACCGCCAAAATATCCCGTTGACATCCCGGTTATCTTGCTCTTGGGCATCAGTTCCATCATTTGGGTGCCCATACTGGTGGTCGTGTCGTTCCTTGAGACCGTCCTGGACAGTTTTTCCTGGTGGATCTTCCCAAAAATGTCACTGATACGTCGGGCCGTTTCCCCCTTGGCAGCACCGCTGAAGACGTTCGCACAGTTGTCAAAGATCACATCGGCCAGTTCCTTGCCGTAATCGGCGATGAGCTGGGAGACGCTTTGGATGCCAAGGACAGTGGCCACCAAATGTGACCTCCCCGTATCGATGATCTTTCTAAGGCCCATGATGAAAATCGTGGGCACCTCGTCAAGGATCACGCCCATAGGTCTGCCCCCGGGCCTGTTGACCACCTGAAGGGCCTTGTTGATGATCAGCCCGATGGGTGCGGCATAGATCTCCGATCGGTCCGGATTGTTCTGCACGCACACGATCTTGGGCCTGGATGTGCTGTTGATGTCCAATTGGAAATCATTGCCGGTCATGACATAGAATATCTCCTTGGTGGCGAGCATGGAGAGTGATATCTGGGCACTGGCGGTCTGACCGGCCAATTGTTGCCCCGCTTCCCGTTCCAGGGCATCCTTGAAGGGGATCATCAGGTTGCGGACCTCCATGTCTCTCAGGATAATGTCCAAGAGTACCTGTATGTTGACCGTTGAAAGGATGATCACATGGGGGAGGGTACAGATATTGGTCCCGGTCTCCTCCGCTTTCTTCTTCAGGTACCAGATGAGCCCCGAAACAAAACTGATGGCACTCCTTGAAAAAAAATCGTTCTGCTTGATCCATTCCTTATTGAGGTTCTTCATGATGATGGTGGCCGCATCCGAGGCATCGATCTGTGACTTCATCAAGTAGGGGCTGATGGGATTGTTCCGGTGGGTCCTTTCCGGATCATCGAAGGAAATGGTGTAAAACCCGGGCAGGGAACCCAACTGTTCCGGATCATCTGTGCCGAGTTGTTCCTTCTTTTTCAGCCAATGGTTATAGGCGATACGGGATAGTGTATCGAACTTGAAGTCATAAATGAGCAAAGTGAACATCTTGCCGATAAGCTGTTCGATAATCTCCTCAAAAAGGGCAAACGACTTCCCACTTCCCGGTGTACCTATGATCAACAGAGCCCTGAAAAGGTTGACGAAGTTGACCCAGCCTTTTCTGATCTTTCCCTTGAAACGGTAGTCATAGGGAATGTTCACCGAATAGGGGGTATCGATCTTTTGTTCCATCTGCTGGAACGTCTCGTTCCCGTCATTGAAAGGGTCCTCTTTGGAAAGGTCGGTAAAGGAGAGCACTTGAAAGAGATGGACACTGCCCGATAGGGAAAACAGGAACCCCAGGAAATAGCACGGTACCGAAGACCAATACAAAACAATATTGGGAACCTTAAGGACATCACCGGCACCAAAGAATAAAATTCCAAGGGTCAGGTACGACACTCCCTTGGTATAGGTCTTTCCCGCTATCTTTTTGGGATGGTACAACATGACCGCCGCCACAATGGCCATGAGCAACAACAGTTTGCCCAGATACTTTTGGTGCAACGGCCCGAACTTCATAAAAAAACCATAGATCCATCGGAGTATCGGGCCATCGATCCCATGGTAGGCCAATAGCGCATAATGATCGATATAGCCGATCACCGCAAAAAGTGCCACGGAGAGGAACATGGCCGAATGTGCCAACCTTTTATCTTGCATGGAAGGGAAGAATATGGTCCATTATGGGATCAACCAAAGGTCCTTTCCCTCCATCCCTCCAAAGCGATGTCGGATGCCTCCTGAAAGGAAATCCCCTTCTCCCGTACCATTTCGATGGTAGTGTCCATCAGGACCTTTGATTGGTCCCGGATGAACTGGGTATATCCATCCCCCATTTGGAGGCGGTTCTTGAGTTCCATATCGTTCTCTTCGATAAGTGCATCCAGCAGTTCATAGTAGTATTGGTGGTCTTTCAACCCTTCCGATAGTTCTTCCATTATTTTCATTTGTTTAAATTTAAGTCAATACATTGATATTTGTTTATTACCCTTTCTATGGATATTGGTGTTTGATATGTCCCAAAAAAACCCTCTTTGAGGGTTTATATTTTTAATTGTGCGATGTTCTCCTTTGATGTCTTTTTGTGCATAAGGTGCGCCGCAATGGCCCGAAAGGGGACCATATAGGAATACCGGAGCCCAAAATCGGCCAAGACCCCGGTTGGGCGTATTTCCTCTACGATGCCCTCATTGGGGGCACCCTCCGGTCCGCTGTTGGTCTTGAGGACGATCTTGTCCCCTGGGCGTATCCTATCCGGATCCATGGTCCCAAGTTGTTCGTACCTTTCCTTCTTACTGCTTTTCAGGTCGTCGTTCCAATCCTTGCCCATCGATTTCATGATCTTGGTTTCCACCGGAAGGTACAGTTCGCCCAAGGTGGTCAAAAATGACTGTAATTCTCTGGCTATCTGTGGGTCGAATGGAATTGTGGCGCTGGATCCCGGGATTGAAAATTCAAGGGCCAACTTGTCCGAAAAAAGGATGGTCCTGAACCCTTGGCCCTTTGGGAACGCATTACCGACCGAGTCTTCGATCGTACGGGCATCATGGGCCATTTGACCTCGACGGTCCTTATGGTAGTGGATGTTCATCGATACCCTCTCCCTTTTGATCCTGTTCTCGACATAGACCTCTTTTGCCATTCCATTGATGAGCTTGGTGAAAACTTGGATGTCAAATCGGTGTCCCGTGGCATCGTTGTCGAAAATGGAAACGAGCTGGACCCCTTTTCTTGAAAGAATGGGGGTGATGAGCTCATAAAAGAAATCCAGTTTTTCGGTATAGACGTTCCCTCCAAAGGAAATATAAAAATCCCCCTTTTTTCCCTCAAGTTCATGGAAGGACAGCAGGTCCACCCCGCTTTCCCCAAAAACGATCCGTTGGGTCCCTTCCTTTGGAGGATTGGAACTGAACAAAAAATGGTCCTTTCCGTTGAGCACCAGGCGGAATTTTTTGGATTCCCCCGTATGCCTGTCCCTGTAGGGCCTGTTGTACAGGATATAGTTCCTGGGGGTTCCCCCGATATCGAATTTTGGAAAGGCCACATTGGCGATCTTGCCCCCATTGTCGTTATGGTGGAAGGCATTGAAGATCCTTCCCCTAAAGGGATCGGATGCAAGGGTTTCCATCGCAATGCCCCTTTCCTTGGTCAGGTATATGGCATTCCGCATTGGTACTATGTTGTAATTTTCCTCCAAGGATCTCGTTCTGCCCCTTTTTTGGTGGACCTTTGCGTTTTGTGCAACATGTTCGTGGGCACTGTCAATGATTTCCAGGCCCTGTTCGACGGCCCTGTAAAAGTTCTTCTCCCTATTGTTTAGGAACGAAAAGAAAAGTCCCTTGTCCTCCGAGTCATTGCGGTTGAAATAGGAGATGGGATCCCTTGAGGTCATCAAGACGATTCGGTCGCCCTCCTTGGCGAATTCCATTGATCCTGCACTTTTTTTGAGCAGTACATGGCCCGTGCGCAATAGATGGCCCGCAAAGTCCACTTCCCGGTTGATCTTACCGATCAACCGCTTATAATGTTCTGGATCATCTTTGTAACTTATGGTGTTCTTCATTTCCGATAGGATTGAAAAAAGCCGATATATTTGAATATGTCGGCTTTTGTTCATCAAATGGACCTTTTGGCCCCTATTTGCTCATGACATTATGCCGTTTCTTTTTTTTTTCGTCCCCGACCACAACGGCACCCTTGGTTTCCAGATCTTTTACATTGGCCTTTTCCGGGGATTTTGTAATGAACCTTTCTGCCCTTGGGCTATAGGTGACGTTATAGGTCTTCCTGCCCTTTTTGGTAGCGATGGAGATTTCCACGGCCTCTCCCTTGTTCATGGCATCGGCCTGCTGTTTGGTCAACTGCTGCCCATAGAAATAGGTGTTCTCCGAAAGGGCGGTCTTCGTCCTGATGTCATTGAGCTTTGGCTCGTAATAGGCCAGCTTCGGGAACATTTCCCCATCCTTGGTCGCCCCATTGAAGACGATGGATCTACCGTCATTGACCATGGCCTCGAACTCTTCCTTGGTGAACTGGTGGTTATAGGCGGTGGCTTGGGCAAGGGTCACGGGCTGGTTCCTTTTGATCTGTACATCCAATTTGGACCCGCTCTGGGAACTGTACATCAATTGGACGGCCTTGACACTTTCCTTGAGTTCCCCTTCGTTGACATAGGTGGAGCGATGGATGTACTCCTCTCCCTTGACCAGAGCATCCTGTACGTTCTCGGGAAGCTTGTCAAAACTGATATAGGCGCCCTCCAATTTTTCCTTGGCCTCCCCATAGGCGAACCGTTGGGCGGGAGACCGCATTTTCTCCACATAGGGACTGGTCTCGTCAATGTTGAATTCCAGGCCTCCCTGGGTCTTGATCTTTAGGATGCTTTCCTCTTTGGAGAGGATTTCCCCTTTTTGCCAAACTTGGTTCACTTTTACGAAAACCCTTTCTACTTGTTTTTCCATTTTACTGAGTATTTAATTGTTAAGGAATATTGATTTTCGTACCTTTGCGGTACTTGTTGATATTCATTTATCGATGAGTTAAGGAATATTTCGGAAAGAGGGCGGGAGCGCTCTTTTTCCATTTTATAACGCTATCCGGTAATCCTCCATCTGCACCTCCTTCCCCTTTAATGTGATACTTTGGTCAGATTCCCATTCCAAATGCCAATTGGCCATTTTGGGTTTGAGGATGTCCAATGTTTTGCCCAGATAGTTCCTGTGATAGGACCAGACAAAATATTTGATGGCACCCACCTCAAGGGGCAGCCTTACCGAAATGCCGTCCCCTTCCTTCCCGACCACAATACTGTGGCGGTTGATGCGGAATTGATCCAGGGCCTTGTTGTACTTTAAAAAACTTTTTGCCAATCCTTGGTTGAAATCCTTTATGGAATTATAAAAGCGCAGAAAGGATTTTTCGTCCCCTACCTGGAACTTGACCCTTAGGTCCCCTTCACCAAGTTTCAACATGAAATTGGTGTCGTCGATGAAGGAAATGAAACTGAGGTCCTGTAGATACCCTTCTATCTTTTTGCTTCCCGTGAACGAGAGGATGATCTTCTTCACCTTGGTCAATTTGCGGATCTCGAACAAGATCTTGGTGGTCTCATAATTGATCTCCCCGAGGGCCATATAGACGGCATTGTCGAGTTGGAACTTCCTGTGAAAGGCAATGGCCTCCCTCGGATCCTTGAACACGACCAACCATTCGATGGATTTGGGGACATTGGAATACCAAAGGGAATGTTTGGCATCGGATTCCCCAAAGGGCAGGACACTCTTGTCACCGTCCAGGAAATAGCCCGAGGTCTCGTTCTGGACATTGTAGAGGGGGAACAATGGCTCCCTGGAAGGGGTCTCAAAGATACGGTCCTTAAAGGCATCCGTTCCGGTAACATCGGAATAAAGCCCCTCCGACCTTCCCTTGAACGGCATAGCGTAGGAATGGAAGTGGTTAAAGTCCGTTGGGACCCTTTCCAGGCCCACACCCTTGGACGTATCCAACATCAATTCCTTGGCCGCTGTCACCTGATGGTACCTTTGATCGACCTTGTCCCAAAGCGTTTCGCTCTTTTTTCCCTCTGTCCTGGAGACCTCTTCCAAGACAAGGTCCGAAGCGGACAGTTTGTTCTGGGGGCTCTCCACGTGGTAATATAGGAATCCTTTTTCGGTATGGATGACCACGCTGTAACGGCCTTTCCTTTTGAACAGGACATGGGTGGGTTCCCTTTTTACAGGTTCATACCCGAAATGCCCGAACAGGGCGGGGAGGTCTATCAAATGGTCTTTGTCCAACCAACGGTCCAACATATGATTAAAAATTGTTTATTTGTAAATAATTAATAAGTTTGTAACTGACACCACAAATATATAAAACTTTTTCAAATGGCAATGGTTTTCAATAAAAAAGGTCTAAAACGGATATTGGGACATCTGATGTCCCTCGGCAAGAAGGAGGTTCGGTACCTCATATTCCTTATAGTTGCACTAACGGTACTTCTATTGGGCAAGGCCTTTTCCATGATGGAGGAGGATATCGGGGAACAGATGGTGGCCATGGACCGCTATGATTTGTCCCTTAAGGAAAATTCGGGGAATGCCCCAATGGACAGCATGGTGTCGGAAAGGGAAAGGGAGCGGTTGCTTTTTGAAATTGAGGAAAGGATCGTAAAGTATCTTTTCCAGATCCCGGACTACACCTATATGTCCTCTCTGGAAACCTATTTTAGATATAGCCCGGGACTGTTGGACGAAATTCCCTCGTGTACGCCCTTGGAAAAAGGGGACTATAGGTTGAGCAGTGCCTTTGGGTACCGGGTCCATCCCATTTCTGGAAAAAGGAAAAAGCACATGGGCCTGGATTTTGCGGCACCCAAGGACAAACAGGTATATGCCACTGCATCAGGTACGGTGGTTTCCATTGTCCGTTCCAAAACGGGATATGGGACCCACATTATCATCCGGCACCGTTTCGGTTTCAGGACCCTTTACGGGCACCTGACAAAGATCTTGGTGGGCAAAGAGCAATTTGTCCAACAGCACGAATTGATCGGGACGGTGGGTAGTTCAGGGGATTCCACTGGATGCCATCTGCATTATGAGGTCAGCAAGAACGGCGAAAAGATAGATCCTATACCCTCATTGGACCTGAAGCGTAAGATCATACTTGAACTCATTGAACGATAATTATGGAGCCATTACAGAAAAGCAGACGACCAGACCCGTGGCAAAGGGCAAGAAAGCTCATGGCCAGATTATGGAACCTTAAGGAAAAGTTGTCGAACAGGGATTTTGGGGACTTTTCCACCTTGGAATATGAAAGGGTCCGACCCGAGGACATCCGGGACAGCCAAAGGCTCAAATACCACAGGAACCTGGATATGGCCAAAACGGGGCATGCGGATGCTTCGTTGAACGACCTGATTTCCTATCATCGGAAAAAAGAAGGGTTGGTGAAACTCGACCAAGGAGTGGTTGCCATGGGAACCATCAAGGTCAGGGAAAATGACGACCTTTTGGCATCGGTCCGGATCGGGTACGACAGGCATCGGAAGGCCCTGGTTATGGCCCTGAGGGACCATGATAATATCCCCATATGGAAGCCGTTGGATTGGCCGGAACTCTTGGGAAGATTGTCCAGCCTCCATCCAAAGGCAACTGACGGACTTGAGTTCGGACATTCCTTTTTTGCAAGGGACATCCAAAGGACCGTTCCATCCGATTTCGAATCCCTCGGTAAAATGTATGACCTCATTATCGAAAAGTCCTTTGGGTCCAATAAATACTTTGGGAAGGGGGTATTGCCATTGGATGCAGGGGTATTGGAGCATCCCATGGAGCATCTGCACAGACCGATCCTGTTCCCAGCATCGATAAAAGGCCATGAGATCCTAAGGTTGACAGAGGCCAATGCAGATTATCTTGTCTTCCAACCCTTTCTCAAGACCTCTTCGGTCATCCTGCACCTTACCCGTGAAGAGATCCAAGAAATGCTCCGGAACGAACGGGTCGATCGGATTGCCAAGCTCAGGTTCGGACTTGTCCTCGGCATCAGGGAGGGGCAGTTGTACATTGGTAAAGCGAACGGTAAAAAGACCCGGGGGATGGACTGGACAACTTTCAGGGAAGCCATGGAATTCCCTGCCCATAGTGCCAAGGTCAAGTACTATCTGGCCAAAAAGATCGTAAAGGAAAAGGACTTCGTGATCGAAAAGGGTGCGATCCGATTGGAAAGCAGTGGACGGACCGCACATTTAAAAAGGCATTATAAAAATGGCCAATGGTACTTTGCCGAAACCGGCCGAAACAATCAAGAACTACATTTCAGGCCTGCCGATGGACCGGTCATGGGACACCTTCGGACCCATTTTGTGGATTCGGAAAATCTACAGATGGCATTGGATGCGATCAAAGAACAGAAACTGGACATAAGGAAAATCGAAAACACGCTAAATATATGAACCATAAAACAAGAACAATCATCAGAACGGGCCAGTATGACCATTGGCAAAGGGAAATCGTAAGGGATAGATCGGGGACCCATTATGTACTTGTGGAGGGGGTGCCCCATCATACCACCAAAATGGGGGAACCATCGTTTCCGTTACGGGACTTTGTGTTCCAGGATATGGGAAAACCACGCACATTTGATGGGAATGATTACCCCTATGGATTCGATCCAATGCTATATGGTCTCGAAAAGGAGCAGGTCAAGAAACCCAAAGAACAGAACATGCTAAAACTATAGGTCAAGAGATCCATCCTTGGCATTAACGGCCCGGACAGCAGACCAGTTGTTTCGGCCAGGATCCAATTGGACAGGGCCAAAGAATCTTAACGTGGTAACAATCTCCATTGACCTTGATGCGTCGGCATTAACATTTAAAAGAACATAACACTATGACATTATAAACTTAAAGCGGGGGCAACCCCTGCAGGGCCATCCTTAATGGCGGGTCCCACAAATTCCTTAACTCACGATCTATGAAATACTCAAAAAAGAAATATCTGGACTTTATGGTCCGGACCATCGACGCATTGCGAAATTCGGACACCCTCGGGCATACCTTTATCAACAATCCAGGGTTCGGCAACATTTTCGACATCCTCAAAAATGAAAAATACCGGGAACGGTTTTTAGGTGCATTGAACCAATATGTGGGCGATACGTATACGGATACCCTTGTGGACAGCCTGAAAAAGGGTTCCCTGAACTCCTACTATACCCCAGTGCCCGTAATCCGGGCCATGATGGATTTTTTGGGCGGGATACCCGACTTTTCCCCAGGGACCATTTTGGAGCCCAGTGCGGGGAACGGGTTGATCATCAGTGAACTGTTGCACAGATATCCCAAGGCCAGGATCACGGCCTTTGAAAAAGAAATCCTGACCGCACGGATCTTGGAACATAATTTCAAGCACAGGGACAATGTCCGGGTGTTCGGCATCCCATTTGAGGGTATCGGCCAGAGCGATGCTGCTAAAAGTTATGATTTGGTCATCAGCAACATCCCCTTTGGTGCCAACAAGGTCTTCGACCCCGATCTGGCGGACCATCCGTTAAGGGACGGGCTTACCAGCAATGTCCATAGCTACTTTGTCCATAAAAGTCTGGCATTGGCCAAACCGGGGGGAATGGTGGTATTGATATGTACCAAGAATTTCCTGGATAAGGCAAAATATGGGCAGATCCGCGAAAATATCATTAAGGACAATGATTTTTTGGGCGGGGTCAGGTTACCGGACAATGCCTTTGAGCAGGAAAACACCTCGGTGATCGCCGATATCCTGGTCTTCCAAAAAAGCGGAGCCAAGAATCCATCCTTGGAACAGAAGGAGAGGAACCGACTTTTCATGGGAACGGCAAAGGTCGATCTTAAAGGTAATGAAATCCAGATGAATGCCTTTTTTGATGCCCATCCCGAAAATATCCTGGGGACGGTGGAACCGGGAGGACTTTATGACCATTCCGATTACACCGTAAAGAATCCCAATAATATTGCCACCGTAGAACCTGTCATAAGGGAGGCCTTGATAACTTTTAGACCATCGAGCATAAAATCCAGGACCGTAACGGAGAAAAAAGCGGATAAGACCGCAATACCGGCAAACCCACAACAGTCATATAAGGGCCCATTAAGACCGGGGAACTTGATCGTGGCTGAACAAAAAATTGCAAAGATCACCGATTCAGGACAGTATTACTACCTGAAGACCAAACCGGCCGAATTCGATAAACTGACCAAGATCATCTCCCTACGGGACACCTATTTGAAACTCTTGGAACCCAAGGTTGTAGATGGACAGAAAATCTGGGAGGACCTGAACTATCAATACGACGTGTTCCTCTTCCAATACGGGAACCTGAACGACAAGGCCAATTACCATTTAGTGACCCTGGATGTCCAGGGACCATTGGTGCTGGCATTGGAAAGCCCTGAACAAGGGACTTTTGCCAAGGGCCAATTTCTATTGACCCCTTGGGCCCCACAAGTGGAAGAAAGCCCCGAACGGTTGTCCCTACAGGATGCCATTTATTTTTCCCTGAACCGGTACAATCGGATCGATATCGATGCCATAGCCGAGCTTACGGACAAGCCGAATGAAACCGTGATTAGGGAATCCCTTTCCAAGGGCCTTTTGTTCATCGATCCGACCGAAGATGGGTGCAGGCTTGTTCCAAAATACCTGTTTTTGTCCGGTGTGATCCATAAAAAGATACAATGGTACCGGAACAACGACTTTGGGGAGTTCCGTTCCTTTGTGGACAGGGATATCCTCTCCCGGTCCCTATTGGAACTCGAAAAGGTCAACCCACCGATCACTCCGTTCGAGGATCTCGATGTCAAGATCCATGAGCCCTGGTTTCCCATTGAGGTGACCCAATCCTTTATTTTTGATACCTATGGCAACTTGGCACACATAAGCTACAATGAGACAACGTCAAAATACATGGTCAAGATCGAAAAATACGACTATGCGAGCGTCAAAAAGTTTTACGTCAGTTCCGAACACCGATACTATGGTTTCAAGGATATCCTGGAAGGTGCCCTGAACTCCACCATACCCTATATATCAAAAGGGTCCGGGGATTTTAAACGGACCGATAAGACCAAGATGCAGGAGGTGAACATAAAGTTCGAGATCATGTACAGGGAATTCAACGAATATGTGATCGGGAACAGTGAACTCAAAAAGTCGTTGGAGTTCCAATTTTACTCCATCTATGATGCCAAGATCATGCCCAAGTACGATGGAAGCTATCTGGAGTTCCAGGGATTGAGGCATTTTGAACCCTACAGTAGCCAAAAGGACACCGTGGCCGGGATCATCATCAACCAAGGGCTCTTGGTCAATAAGGAGGTGGGTTTCGGAAAGACCCTTGACATGGCACTTTCCACCGAAAAACTCCGCGAACTTGGCCTGTCCAAAAGGACGGTGATCATCGGCCTGAGATCGACCGTGGTACAGTTGGAAAAGGAGTTCCGCAATGCCTTTCCCCAAATGAAACTGTTGGTGGCCAATGACAGGGAGGTCGGTGGAATTCAAAAGCGGAACGCCTTTTTTGCCAAGATTGTCTCCCAACGGCCCGATGTGGTATTGATGAGCCATGACACCTTCAAGTTCATACCGCAGTCCCCTGAGATCATCAAGGAAATCATCCAGGAGGAACTGGACAATCTGGAAAAGGACCTGGGCGTGATCTATGAGAACAAGTACGATATCAATAAAAGGGTGCTGAAGGGGCTGGAGATCAGAAAGGAAAACCTGGAGGCCCAGCTCCAGAACGTTTACCACCAGATCGAAAAAGGAAAGGACAGGATATTGACCTTCGACCAATTGGGATTTGAACATATCATGGTCGACGAGTCCCATAAGTTCAAGAACCTGATGTACACCACCAGGCATTCCAGGGTGGCTGGCCTGAACACCAGTACCGGATCTGAAAGGAGCAAGAACCTGTACACGGCGATCAGGACCCTCCAAAGATCCAGGGACAAGGACTTTCAGGCGACCTTTCTATCGGGTACGCCCATCTCCAATTCCATAACCGAGGTGTACGTCCTTTTCAAATACCTCATTCCAGAAAGGCTCAAGGAAATGAACATAGCCTCCTTTGATCAATGGGCCCAGGTGTTCGCCAATAAATCCTATGAGTTCGAGCCCACGGTCTCAGGCGACTATAAGGTCCGTGAACGGTTCCGCTCCTTCAAAAAAATGAAGTTGCTGTCCACCCTGTACAATGAAATATCCATCATCGTCAACTCACGGACCCACCATATCGATCGGCCCAAAGCGGTGATGGATGTACATACCATCAGGCCCACCGAGGGCCAGTTGGCCTATTTTGAGCAAATAAAGACCTTCCTTGGGACAGGGAACAGTGATTATCTGTATGGCAACAAGACCTATACCGAGGATCAAAAGGGGGCACTTTCCCTGATTGCGTTGCACCATATGCGCCATGCCTCCATCGACCCCAGATTGCTCAATCCCGATCTGGAGGACCCCGGGGAGGCCAAACTGCGCATCATCGCCCGTGAGGTCTATCGGACCTACACCGAGAGCAACGATTTTAAAGGTACCCAAGCGATTTTTTCCGATCTGGGCACCCCAAAGGACACCTTTAACGTCTATTCGGAGATCAAGCGGATCTTGACCGAGGAATACGATGTCCCGTCCGGTGAAGTGGTGTTCATCCACGATTTCAAGACCGATGGCAAAAGGCTCCAATGCTTTGATGACCTGAACTCCGGCAAGTACCGTATCATCATTGGCTCAACGGAAAAATTGGGGACCGGGACCAATATCCAGCGAAGGATGGTCAGGATCCACCATGTCGATATTCCCCACCGGCCCACGGACGTGGACCAGCGTAATGGAAGGGGGGCGAGGAAAGGGAATGAAATGGCCAAAAAATATTGGGACAATAAGGTCATCATCTCCTTTTATATCGTAGAAAACTCCACCGATGCCCTGATGCTCAATAATGTCAATACCAAGAAGAACTTTATCGAACAGATCACCAATGGTACCATCCAGTTCAACAGACTGGACATGGGCCCAGTGGACGACAATGGTTCCATCGATTACAAGACCCTGTTGGCCGTGGCCAAGAACGACCCGCTCTTCTTGGAAAAGGAACAACTGGGCAAAAGGCTGGAAGAGCTAGAACTGGAACGGTCCATCTTCAAAAGGAACAGGCTTGAAGCGGAGAACAACATCCGGTTCCATTCCCGGGAGAAGGAAAAGGTGTCCAAGAACATTGAAAAGCTCGAAAGGGACCTACCGTTATGGCAATTGATGGAAAGCAAGGAAACCTATTACGGTATTATCAGAAATGCGATGGGGCTTCCATCAAATGCCCAGGATACGGATATTGGACAGGCCATTATCGATTTTTTTCAGAAGCAAAATGGCATGGCCTCGGAGCACCAGGTCCTAAAAATGGATGGGGCAAGCCTGTGCATCCGGATAGAGGATGCGGAGACCCATTCCCTATTTGTCCGAACGGACAATGCGACCTATGGACATGGGGCCAGACGGATCGTTACAAACCCCAAGAGCGTGGCCGATTACATGTACAATGCCCTTTCCAAGATTCCCCGGTCGATCAAGGACCAAAAGGAACTGGCCCTTGACCATGGACACCACGTTACCGCCAACCAAAAGATCTTGGACCTTGATTTTGATAAATTGGACGAACTCAAGAAGATGGAAACAAGAATGGAACAGATCAACGGGGAACTGGATAAAAAGTTCGACATGGATATCGCGGATAAGGAAAAAGAACCGGAAAAATCGGTAATCTCCCATCCGGAGTCCTTGGATGTAGGGACGGGCCGATCTTTAT
Organism: Flagellimonas hadalis; assembly: GCF_007785775.2. Lineage (GTDB taxonomy): Bacteria > Bacteroidota > Bacteroidia > Flavobacteriales > Flavobacteriaceae > Flagellimonas > Flagellimonas hadalis. Next base: position 9,173 of record NZ_VNIK02000017.1, on the reverse strand, counting down.
GAACCGTTGCAAAGGCCATGGATACAATTTTTATACCCTTGGGTACGATACCCAATGGTAAAAAAACTTTCATGGAAGTATTATTATAACAAATGTTTACTAAATAAGTTACAAAATGAGGCCGTACAATGGTATGGGTACAGAATGGTAAAGAGCATGTACAATGGATAAAATGACATTTTAAAAGATCCCAAAAGAAAATAAACTTGTCATCCATGAAAATGTAGGGAATAGAAGAGGAGTACCAGATTTTGCCCTTGATAAGTACTACTAGGGGCTATTCTGGATATAAGGTCTTTATTTTTTCGCGATAGGATCTCGGGGACAAAGAAGAATTCCTTTTAAAGAATTTGCTGAAATCATAGATGGCCCTGAACCCGAGGACCCGTCCGATTTCCTTGATGGGGGTGTTGTCCCGCAACAACACCTTGGCCTCTTCCATAAGGGTTTCCGTAATATGTTCCTTGGCGGTTTTGCCGGTACGCTTTTTCACCATCCGGGAAAGATGGTCCGCTGTCACATGGAGATGCTTTGCGTAGAACCCTATCTTGTGCTCCATTCTATAATGGGTGGCCAACAAGTCCATAAAATGTAACACCAATAGATGCCCTGCCGTGGACACACTGGTCGGAGACCCTCCTTGATCTTGAAAAAGGCGTTGCAGCTCCCACAGTAGCATATTAATCCCATGCCGCAGTACATGGCCATTGGCAATGGAAGGTTCAGCTTCATGGCTTTTGGGTCCCAACAAGCTAAAGAGCAAAAACATGAAGGAGACATCGTCCTGTCCAAGGGCAATGGTCCGGATGCCCTTTCCGAAATACCACATAAAAGAAGGGGGCAATGACCCTACGGTGTTTTCAAGGACGAATTTCCTGCTGAGACCAAGGACCCCTATCTGGATCGGGGAAGTAGGCCCATCCATTGACCAAAGGTTGCCCCTGGGTACTACGACGAGCCTCCCCTTATAGAGAACAATGCTATTCCCATTGACCTGAAATTGCACCCTCCCCTTTTTGACAAGCAACAGGATGGAATGGAAAGGGCCAAACAATGAATTTGTCCTCGCTACCTGTTGCATGTTTTTGGGGAAATGGACCACCATTCCCGGATATGGGCCCCTGTCATGGGTCTTTTGCGGTCCCAAGATCGGGGTCAAAGCTCTTCCCTGTTCATGAGTCTGGTCATTAGCGCAGTGACCATAAAGAACAGGTTGCAAAGCACATTGATGAACAGGAGCCAGGCCAGTTTCTCGGGATGTACACTTTTGGTGACCCCCTCCGGATTGAAATGGTCCACGAGTTCATCATAGCCGAACAGGTCGATGATAAAATAGATGGCCGACAGATTGAAAACGATAAGGACAATGGCCCAAACAATCCCCCATTTCCGTTCCCTTTCCAGGATCGTATTGATCATGGTCCCGGGTTGGATGGTCCTTTGTCGGGCGAAGGGAAGATGGGATCAGTATCTTGCCCTGCAACAGGATCCAAGGCCGAGGGTGCCACTTCCATCGCATTGGGTATGGAAATATCCCAGTCCTCATCCTCAATTCCAGTGGTGCCTTGCACGTTTGTTTCCGGATAACTGGCATGTCGGACCAGTGAGGCAAAGGTGAGGAGGTACTGTTTGTCCAAGTCAGTCAAAATGGGATCGTCCATGGTGTGGGCTTCATAGGTGACCATTTTTGCATGGAACGGGGCATAGCCATCATGCGAGGCACTTAGTATCGTATCGACCAATTCCCGAAACCTGGCCTGTGCCGGGGTACTTAGGCTCCAGCCTATACTTAACGTATGTAACGATGACCTCGGGTCCGTGGCATTGCCCCTTCGTTTGGAACCTGTACCCAATGGATATCCGGTATGGGTTCCTGGCAGGGACGCCCGGTATATCCGCCCAACGTCATCGTAAGGATTGTCACTGTTTTCAGGGGTTGGCAGCATACGGTCCGAAAGGGACCCCATGGCTTCGTACGTTTCTTGATCAGGGCTGCATGCCATGCATAGGAGCAAGACTGTGATAAGGATATATTCTGATAGTTTCATTTTTGATGAGTTTTAAGATTAACCGATAGTTGCATCGGCTCGTACTCACCCGGGTGATCAGAACCTGTCTCCGCCGGAAATGTCCAGTGGTTATGATCATTGAATTCGCGGTAAAACTATGGTGAACATCGGTACTCCTGCAAAGGCTACCTCGGCATTTTCGGAAAAATGACTGGATGGATTCCAGAAACCGTCCTACCTGCTTTTTTGACATATTGTAAGATAAAACCCACAGTTTATAGTATCTTAGTGGAGCGTCTTCCCAGAGCTGGGCCGATCATGCTTCACCAAGCGGGGCCATAAGGGGTAGATCTACTGTTTCCCCCCTCCAAGCATCAAAACAAAGGCCGATGATCGGAAGACTATTTTTTTTACTGTCCCTTTTTGGAATGTGCATGGTATGTGCCCAACGATCCAGTGCCCCATCCCTTGATTCACTCCAGGGGTTGGGGTATGATGCCCTTTTTGATAAGATCAAAGGGGCTGGGGCGGATAGCACGAAGCAGGGTGTTTACCTGAAAGCTTATCTAGACAAGGCGCGAAGCGAGAGGAATTGGGGGGAAATGGTCCAAGGATATAAAAACTATCTCCATCGCTCCGAGGGAGGTGCCAAGCTGACGTATGCGGACAGTATGGTCGGTACCGCCAAAAGCGCAAGGGACAGCGGTCTGATCGGGTCAGCCTATTTGACCAAGGGCATTGTGTTCTATAGTGCCAAACAATATAAGGCGGCCTTGGACAACTATCTTTTGGCCGATCAGTTCTTGGCGGGGAGCGATGATGCTTATTTACAGTTTAAGCTCAAATACAATATCGCCCTGGTCAAATACTATACGGAACACTTTGATGAGGCCATTGTGCTGCTCAATGCATGTCGGGACTATTTTAAGGGGAAAAGCATTCCAGGGTATTTGAATACCCTGTTGCTGCTCGGGCGGTGCCATCAGCGGATGAAAAATTATGGGCTTGGCCATGCCATCAATGCAAAGGGCATGTCGGAGGGCAAAAGGCTCGGCAATACGGCCTTGGCCTTATATTTTGTGCAGTCCGAGGGAATCAACCATGCCATGGAAGGGAACTATCCCTTGGCCATTGATCTTTTGGACAGCAGCCAGCAGTTCATCCGAGCAAAAGGTAACGATTTTGCAAATGAGGTGTTGGGTGAATTCTACCTCGGAAAAAGTTATTGGGGCTTGGGCCAGCGAGAAAAGGCTGTGGAGTATTTTAAACAGGTGGATGCCAGTTTTTCCGAAAAGGGCTATATGAAGACGGAATTACTGGGTGCCTATACCCACCTTACCGAATATTATGCCGATCTGGGCAACCAAGAGCTTCGGTTGCTTTACCTGAACAAACACATCGGGGCCATTAATTTTATGGGGGCCCAGAACCACTATTTGGATGATAGGATAAAGGATGGATATGACCTGAAAGGTGTCCAAAGGGAGAAACAACGAATCGAGCGGCTTTTAAGGGTCAGGGAGCGACAGAAAAGCATGGTCATTGCAGCGGCTATTTTTTTAGTTGTCCTATTGCTTGGGGTGGCCTATAAAAAAGAACGTGATAGGAGCATCTACCAGAAAAGGTTCGAAGAGATCCTTAAGGGGCAGAACCCACCTCTCGAAAAACCCAATAAACCACACCTTGTCCCTTCGCACAGCTTGGACATATCACAGGAGAAGATCGACGGGGTGTTGGCCCGTTTGGAACGTTTTGAAGGGAAACAGGAATTTTTGGATAGGAAGATGTCCGCCAGTAAATTGGCGGTCATTGCCGAGGTGAACGGTAAATACCTCTCCCAGATCATGGCCCATTACAAGGGCAAACGGGTGATGGAATATATCAATGACCTGAGGGTGGACCATATCATCGAACAGATGAAAGAGGACCGCAAACTTGCCTATTACAGCAATGGCTCCCTTGCGGAGGTGGCGGGCTTTAACAGTGAACGGACCTTTGTCAATGCCTTTAGGGCCCGTGTGGGGATAACCCCCATGTTCTTTATACAACGGTTAAAGGCGAAAGGGGTACCGGAATAGGGTCATTTTGGTAAAAGGGAACTATTGGTTGCGACCAACACGGTATCCGCTAAGGGGGGGTGGATAAAAAATGGAGTTTTTGGGGCGTGTCCCTTTCGGGACCGGGCTTTCCGTTGCAAGGCCGTCCTTTGCAAGGTCCGGGCTTTTCACTGCAATCCCTCACGCGGATTCTGAAACGTGTTGAAAGCAGTACCGCTCCTTGGGATTAGGATAAGCATATGATCAAAACTTGCATTTTTTACAAGTTTTGATCGTTTTAACCGGTTTTGTCAATTTTCAGATCAAAAAATTCTTTGTGGACAAGGAACAAAACGATAAGATCGATGCAAATGGGACACTGTTATACCCACAGGGAATTATGATATTGGCAAGTGTATGTTATTTCTCTCTTTCTGCCAACAGTTCGTCTGTTGTCCATATCCAGTCGATTCCCTTTTGTTTGAGACCGTTGCTCAGCTTTTTGTCCCCGGTCCATAGGCTGCCGTTGATATCCAAACAAAGGGCTACAAAGGGAGTATCATTTTCATCGATGTCCTTGACCAGATCAAAACCTTTTTCCCAACTTTCAGGTCTGATTATCTCCGGATCTATAAAGTCAATGTGATTGAATACCGTTCTTTTGAGAAATTTGATATCATCATCTTTAAGTCCCGAGATCTTTTTCAGTTTTTCATGGTGTTTCTCTAGCTCTTCTATCAAAAAGGTGGGGGTGTAGAAGTGGAACGCCAAACCAGGGTTTAGGAGTAGATCGTTGATTTTTCCCTCGGAGCTCAATATCGCACTGAACACAATGTTTGTGTCTACGACTACGATCATTTAACGAAACGGGACTTGTTCTTTTTCCACCAATCGCTTTTGGAACTTTTGGCCAGCTTCCCGATCTGCTCTTCGGAAGCCTTGCTTGTAGAGGTGATCTCCTTGAATTTAAGGAAGTCCAGCAATCGCTGAAGGCCAATGGTATCCGTATCGGCCGAGAGCCTGATCAATATCTCGTTATTTAGTCTTTCAATCTGCATAAGGATAAAGATATGAAATTGTATCGGATTTCCCGAGAGGAAAGTCAACAGCAATGATTTATGCCGATATTGTGTATTCGGTTTTTTTAGTGCAAATACCGCGCCAGCTTCAAACCCTGCCTGTCAAGTATAGCTGTCTTTATTTTAATGAATTTTTTGGGGAGTATAGGAACTAAAGGTAAGAATTTTCCAGAAAACCTGTGAAGTGTAAAAATCGGAACAAATTAAAAGGATAAGTTACTGAGACATCCCAAATACAAGTAGTAACATGCGTTTAAAATAGATTTTTTTGCTGTTCAAGGGGTTGTGCAACGATTACCAACTTGTCAGCGGTAGGCTTTATTTCAAGTTTTCCAATCCAAATTGAGCTAATTTATCAATAATTGGCAAGGTCTTTACTCCCATTTTTGTCAACCGATATTCAACTCTTGGAGGAATTTCAGGATATGACTTCTTGGACACAAGTTTATTTTCTATTAAAGAGTTTAAAGCCTGAATGAATACTTTTTCACTTATCCCGGGAATACACCTTTTCAATTCTCCATACCTTATTACTCGTTCATTTATCTGAAACAATATCAGCAATGTCCATTTACCGCTTAATAATGCTAAAGATTTTCTTACCGGACAATTTTCGTCTGATTGGTTAATTATTTTTTGACTTTTTTTCATCTGATAATCAATATTTATAACCTATTGGTAAGTACCTAACAAATAGGTAGGTACTTGTACAAAGGTATGTAAAATCCTAACTTCGGACAATAAACAATTGCAAAAAGGGGTGTTATGACACAGGAAGAAAAAAATAAGCAAATAGCTACCACAGCATACCAAAGAATTTTTGGCGATCTGGATATCACTGCGATAGATGAATACATAAGTAAGGATTTCTTACAACATAATCCTACGATAGCTGACGGTCCAGAGGGAGTAAAAGCTCTTGTACAGATGCTTGCCTCACAAGGAGTACTGAAACAGAAAATCAGCTTTAAGCATACAGTTGCAGAAAAGGATATTGTTTTCCTTCATTCACGTTATGAAATGGCAGGAAGGGAATGGAGGTTCATTGATATCTATCGCATTGAAAACAATAAACTAGTTGAGCATTGGGATGCTATGATGCCAATGCCTGATGAGCGTGCAAATAACAATCCGATGTTCTGATTCAACTCTATCCAATCAAATACTCAAAAAGCATGAAAACTAAAGTAAGATTAATAGTAGTAACACTGATATGCTCGATCATAGGCATAACAGAGGCACAAAGTCAAAATTCACAAAAATCAATATCAAATAATATAAATTTAAAAGTTATGGCACCAAAAGAAGTAGTATTAGCATATGCAGAAGCCTTAGGAAAGGGAGATATTCCAACTGCATTCTCATTTTTCAGCCCTGAAGCCAAATGGCACCAACCAGGTGCTCATCAATTTGCGGGAATTAAAAGCGGGACAGATGAAATCGGCAAGATGCTTGGCGGTATGATGGAAGCCGCGAAAGGAACTTTTGCAATAAAGCCAAACGGCAATATAATGGTCAATGGTAATTTTGTTGCCATGCCCGTTCGCTTTAGCGGTACTATCGATGATAGAAAAATTGATATGACTGGGATTGATTTATTTGAGGTCAGTAATGGGAAAATTATCGGAGTTTGGTTGTTTTCTGAAAACCAAGAAGTAGAAGACACGTTTTGGGGTAAATAAATTCCAAATGATGTTTGTCAAAAGGAGAAGTTGAATGCAAAAGTGGTGTCATTTTGAAGGTGTTCTCCTGAGCTTACTTATGGCCATCTTTGTTAAAAGAGCACTGTTAGGCTACAGGTTATTATTTGTTTCCAAAAAATCAAAGCGTCCCGATGATACGATCTTAATGTTCCCTCTGATGGCATCGAACTCCTCCTTTTCCAGAATGGATGTCAACTGCTTCCCAAAGTTGGAGATGTACACTTCCGACAGCTTTGCAATCTCTTTGTCAGGACGACTGTCCTTATCGGTCTTCATTTTATATTCAATGACCTTCTCAAGGGTGAGCAGGGTCGTTGGAAAGTCAAAATAGTGAATGGCACTGTCCTTGGACTTCCTGGCGGTGCGATAATCCATTTTTCTTTTTTCATTTTCGAACACCAGTTCCACCGTGTCCACGATGTACTGTTTGTTGGACAGTTCCGTCATGACCTCGTCGATGGCATGGGACCTGAACTCGTTCAGGGTTTTGGGAATATAGACGATGAACCTCATGGCGGAAGGGTCGGACAGTTTCTTGCGAAGTCCACGCACCACGGGTGCCAGATAGTTGTACATATAACCATGGGCAAGGGCATAGGTGATGCTGAGTTCCTCTTCCTTGACCCGTTTTTCCAATTGTTTGGTGACCCAGTTGCCCAAGAGGGCCACGACAGAATAGAACAGACCCAGAAACGCCAAAATGGGCTCCAGGTTCATGGAGGTATTATAGACCCAAAGGGCAGCAAAGACAAAACTGGCCACCAATATGGCAATGGACAACCATTGGAAAATGGTCTGGATGCGGTCTAGGGATCGGTCGGTCATCCTTGGTGGATTATCTAGTGTGCCCTTTGGTAAGAGGGTTTACCCAAATATAGACCAAAAATAGCAATGGTGGGAAAGGTAAGGGACAACTGAATGAAGAATTAATTGTTCTCTGTTTGTTCCATACTACCATGGGAAACATCCTATTCAATCCAAGAGCTTTCAGGGAAACCTATTTTGGGATTGGAATGGTTTCAGGAAGATGTTCTTGGCTAGCTTTTGTTCGAGGACAACTCTTTTTATAGCGTGTCCCAGAGGACCGGGCTTTGCGTTGCAAGGCCATCCCATAGGTGCTGGGCTTTTCACTGCAATCCCTCACGCGGACACTGTGGTTATAAACGTCGGAGCATATAGAAGTGGTATTCCATGTCAAAAGGGGAATCGACTTCTATTTTGTCAAAGACATTGAGTTTGGTATTTTCGAACGTATCAAAGCATTCCAGAATGTTGGTTTTCCAGGCATCTGATTTGGAAACAAACCTAGATAGATTGGAATCTATTCCCCAGTGTTTGTCAAATTCAATTTTCTTTTGGATGTCCCAATGGGCTATGGTTAAGATGAAAAGATCGCTTTTTCGTTCCTCAAAATCCCTTCTGATCACAAATCCATAATCGGATAGGTCAAAATTGTCTTTGCTAAACTGGTATTTGAATTCAACTTTGAATGGATTTTTTTGGTCAGTTGCATCAACAATACCAAGATCCACCCTGGTGGTATTCAATCTGGGATGCTCTGCAAAGGCTTTAAAATTTGTATTGACAAATCCTTTATTGAGTTCTTCCAGTATATAGTTTCTGATGAGGTTCTCTTGTTTGAGGTTGGGGTAATTGGAGGATATGGAGGATAGTCTTTGTTTGAAGATATTGGAATTGATGATGTGTACAATTAGATTGGAAAGGTTCTCTTTTTTCATTTTTAAAATCAGTTTTTTGTGTTCAGTTAATCAATCCGAAGGTAAGTTCCAAATCAATCCACTCTTTGAAAGAGTTAGTTTCCTTTTATTAAACAACTCTTTCATAATTAACCAAACCTGATCTGTCAATGAAAATGATCTTTTTAATCGATTATCAATCTTTATCAAAAATCCAGTAATTGCTATTTTTTCAACGGGAACCTCTTTGTCCGGTAGCTTCCAGAACAACTTCGAACTGATTGGGTAATTTATGGTATCAGTGTTCAATAATTTGCCTCTGCGTTGAATCTCTTCCGAGAATTCCTTTAGATAATTGACAAATGGAATTTTTCTTCCTTCCAAATTGTACAGGTAGGCATAGTACATTTCCATTATTTCCTTTTCATCAGCGATAAGGATGCTGCCAAAATCGATACTTGTAACAGTACCACGTAAGATTTCAACATCAAATTGAATATCCAAAGTGCCAATTTCGATTGTTTTTTGGAATTCTCCATCATTTTCCTCGACTTCTCTTAGTTCAACAAGTTTTATACCTTCATGCTCAGCAAAGGTTTGTGAATCCCGGGTAAACTGGATGAGCCGGGTAAACTGAGCCACCCGCGCC
>NZ_VNIK02000016.1 GCF_007785775.2 Flagellimonas hadalis | reverse complement strand
GGCGAAGGTGGTATACTATGTCCGGCGTTTCCAGAAGAAGGGCTTTTATTGTCATATTGGAAGAATTCTACTATGACGTACCTGAGTATCCAAGTGAACTTACCCTTGATGGTGTACATAGAAGGGCCTCACAACGGTTTGAATATATGAATCGCAATATCAAAGGGTTTACAACCCCGACAGAAATCCATCCCAAAAATCCATGCACGTATTATGAGGACAATACCCATGGAAAGGCTAGATATAGGGTTGCATTGAAGTATTTGGTAGAAGGGTTCGATACGTATTTTCAAGAACCCAATGCTGAAAATTCACTAAGGTTTATATATAGGGAAATAATGCTTTGTTAATGTTGGAGGCGAACGTGAATCGATTCATGAGCTTTTAATTTGGGCATCTACAACATTGAAAATGAAATTCGTGAAAAGTTATTCAAAACAGATCACTGAATTATTATTTGATGAGTTTCCTCAATTTCCTTTGCAACGATTTTAAGAAAATAATTTCCTTTTTGTATGTTAGATACATCCAATGTTGATTCTTCCCCTAAATTGCCAAAATATTTTTCTTTAATCAATAGCCCGCTAAGGTTGTATAGTTCCGCTCTAAAAGGTTCTAATTTGCTCGAATTTTGGATTTTAACATCTAAATCGGCATCAATCCTTTTAATATATAGTTGACTGTTTGCCGGGTTGGGATAAACGAAGGTTGAATGATTGCTTCTGTTACCAATTTGGGTACAATCAACATATTCGACTTCAAAACCTGCCCATGAACTAGTACCGCAAGCATTTGTGGTTCTAACCTGAAATTCATACCATCCCTGCGATGGAATATAGTTTATAGTTCCTGTATTATATTGTCCTGGCGGAGAGGTATAGACAACAGTTAGATTTGGATAGCTTCGAAGACGGTATTGATAAGTTGTATTTGCAGTATTCGGATAAATCTGATACGTATTACCCGTATGGCTAGTACATAGATATTCTTCACCATCAGCCCCGTTAGAAAACGAAACATTATTTATAGGAGCTAAACCTACACTGACATTCTTTGAAATTACTTGAGTGGTTCCACATGAAGGATTTAAAGTAGCCGTAATTACAGCTGAACCTGTAAAACTACCAATTCTTGTAAATGTGGTCGATGATTGGCCTTGGGTAAAACTAAGGGCGTTTGATGGGGATACAGACCAGGTAATGGATCCACCATCCAATTCAGCAACCTCCATAGTGGCTGAAGGACAAAACATTGATGGCCCTTCAATTATGGGAATAGTTTGTTGAAGTGCCGCTTGAGCATTTAGTCTACCATGTCCTAGATTGTTATTGAAGCCAGTACCTGTCGCCGTAGATTTCAATATATTGCTCACTTGGGATTCTGTCATACTCGGCTTATATGATAACATTAATGCCACAACACCGGCAACTTGAGGACAGGCCGCGGATGTTCCTCCAAAATTATTGACATAATTCCCACCATTGTATCCATTAGCTCCCTGCCTATCTGTGGTTCTTATATCGCCAAGAAGATTAGTATTGCCTGATGGGGCAACAATGTCCATTTCAGGTCCCCTGCTACTGTACGCCCAAAGATTCCCGTTCCTGTCGACTGCACCGACGGTTATAACACCCGCTACGTTTCCGGGAAATGCTACAGCACCACCACTATTGCCAGAAGCAAAGACCACTATAGAGCCTTTACCGTTTCTTCCTTGAGATCTAGCTCTACCAATAGCTTGGGTTATTGCATCACTGGAAGGATATCCCCATGAATTGCTCAAAACATCTGACTCGCCCTCATCCCATGCCCAGTCAATGGCATCTCTGATTTGGCCTGCCGTGACAAAGGGTACAGAAATATTGATGGGTACTATTTCAGAGCAAGGTGCGATTCCTGCAATCCCCTCATTATTGTTTCTTGTTGCTGCAATAATACCTGCACATGCCTGACCATGCTCTGCCCCGGCTAAAGGTGCACCATTTCCATTGGGGTTGCCTATGGTATATCCGTCAACGACCCTTCCATCAATATCAGGATGATTTTCAACACCATCATCTATTACTGCAACCCGAACATTGGCGAGTCCTGTTGTAATTGCCCATACCTCTGGGGCATTTATGTCAATTCCAGGCGTTCCTCCGAATTGCCCTGTATTGTTTAAATAATATTGGTCAGGATATAAGGGGTCATTTTGAAACATCTTTAGCTTGCTGATAAAGTTTGGGTGACTATATTCTACATGACCCGTTTCGTACAACTTATTCGCAATTTGGAATATTTTGGAATAATCTTTTACTGTGGCAGTGTAACTGCCATAAGACTTATTTGTTACTATCAATAGGTTGTCGCAAATTTTATTGATCTCTTCAATGGTTACGCCTTCCTTTGGTCGAAATAAAATCTCTCCTGTTGGAATTATGGAACTCCCATCTTCGTTGAAATAAGCAAATATCCTGTTAGCAGCTAATGAAATTAATTCTTCATTAACTTTTGAGTTTTTGCCATCAAATTCTATAATTACAGTAGTACTGTTTATTCGATCAATTTTTTTAACACCTTGCATCTCTTCAATACGATTCTTGATATTGGTGCCTTCTTCAATGTTTGCAACTATTTTAGAATTATCCTGAATCAAGGGATTTTTTTGATTTCCTGACCAGTAATATTCCTGTGCCAATAAAGGCGAATTGACTCCCATATAAAAAAGTAGCAATACGATTGAAAAATTTCTCATAAGCTGATATTCTAAGGCTCTATATTGGTCCTGATGGTTTGGTAAAAGAATTCGGGAGAGTAGTTTGCGGTGCAGGCCCCATCTGGAAATTCAGCTCTTTCGATATCCATATTTATCTTTAAACCTTCTGTTCGCATTTCTTCAGGAAGGTTGGTAATGCCTATTATTTTTAGGGATGTATTGGATTCTGTACTTATTGTGTTTTCCAATTCCACCTCATAGACAAAACCGTTGTCCATGGTTTGACAGGTTGCCTGGCCTTTTACAATGGCAACTACATTTTTTAAGGCCTGTTCATTTACATCATCATCGTTTGAGCAGCTTATGAGCATAAGTAAAACTAAGAAGGTATATAATCCTGATATTCTCATGACTTAAAGATAATTATAATTTATATATAAAGTAATTTCCTACATAAAACATTAACTCCTATTTAAAAGACTGAGCACCTTACAATTGGTTGCGTTGAACTCGTGAACCTATAATGCATTGTTGGTGCAAAGAGTATTTAAATTATACCTCAAACGCTCTGCATCGAGGTAGTTCATTTTCATTTCAAAAAATCATCATCAAACTTATTTTGTTCTTTTAGGTTAGAGGGATTCATAATTAGAGTAGATGAACATTGATTATGTTACTTTCCCTTTCTATGGAACTCGCTGTTATGTTTTGGTTTATTTTAAAACATCCAACAGATTTGCCGTACAAAAGTCCATGTACGGCAAATCCTTTCTAAGAAATCCATAGGCCATAGGTTTGCCATATAGTTGATCGGAGGTCACGAAGCAAGTTGTGTTTTTGCTAACAAAAACCCTGCGCACCTTGTTTGCAGTTTGCCTTGTGATCCGTTAAATCATTTGAAATGGGAAGGCCAAAAAAAGAACTTGGGTTATTAAAAACAATACAGGTCAATGTCAGGATGACTGCTGCTGATCATTCCAAAGTTTCCGTTAATGCAGAAACCATCGGGCTGTCCGTTGCCGAATATATCCGAAGAAAATGTACGGGAAAATCCTTGCCGAATAAAAAGATAACCCCATTGGACAGGAAACTCTTTGTCGAGTTGAGCCGGGTGGGAAACAACCTGAACCAACTTGCCAGGGTCTCAAACTCAGGTATCCGTGACCCGTTCAACATCATTAAACAATTGGAGGAGGTAAAAATGCTGTTGCAACAGCTCAAATCAAATATAGCGAACAATGATAGGTAAGATAACCATAGGAAAGGATTTTTACGGTGTTCTTGCCTACAATGAGAAAAAGGTAAGCGAAGGTGTAGGGTATGTGATCGATTCCAATATAGAGTATTCCACAGCGGTAAACATGACACAGGAATTCAATTTGATCAGGCAATTGCGTCCGGGACTTGGGAATGCGGTCCTTCATGTTTCCTTGAACCTGCCGTACTCTGACCAATTGGACGATAAAGAATTTGCTTCATTGGGATGCGACTATCTGATGAAAATGGGTTTCGATAACAACCAGTTCATTATGTACCGCCATACCGACACAGAACACGAACATATCCATATAGTGGCCAATAGGGTAAGGTATTCGGGTAAGATAACAAATGATAGTAACATTAAAAGAAGAAGCCGGGAAGTGCTCAATGATCTGGAAAGGAATTATGGACTAACCCAAATTTCAACAAAAGCCGGTGCAAAAAAATCACTTGACCAAAAGGAAATAGAGAAAACCCTGAGAACAGGCGATTTACCTATCAAACTTATCTTACAGGAGCGGATTGGTTTGGCAATTTCAAGGGCAACGGATACAAATGAATTTGTCAAATTACTGAAAGAGCTAAGTATATCGCCAAGATTCAACATTAGCAAAACCACAGGAAGGGTTTCGGGCATTTCTTTCAACTATCAGGGCATAGTATATAAAGGCAGTACCCTTGGTAAAAATTTTTCATGGAACAGTATCGTAAAACAAATCGATTATGAGCAAACAAGAGACCGTTCAGTTATACTATCGGCTAATGGAAAAGAACGAGGAACTGATCAAGCTGACGAAGGAAACGTTGAAGGAACAGTCAAGGTTGAACCAAGAAATAATGGGACTGCAAAAGGCACTCGAAATTCTGCTCAACAATCAAAAAGTCATGTGGGAGAAATTAAGGAAAATGGAATAGTCGAGTCTTTAATGGATGAATCGGAATGGAATCCTTTTAAGCTGGAACTTACTGACCATGGTGCCAGAAAAAAGTCTAAAAGAAAGAAGAAAAGAAAGGGATTGAACAAATAAATCGAATCAGAGTGTCGTAAAATTCAATGGGCAATCAAGTAAACATACAACCCCTTAATCTGACCGGTAAGGCGTTTTGCGAAAAGCTTGGTGTATCGTACAATGGACAGATCATGCAGGCTTTACGGGATCTAGGATTAGTCAGTTTTTTCAAAGTTGGCAAAAAATACCTGTATGCTTATGAAGACATTTATTCGGTCAATCAAAAACTCAGAAAGGGGGAAATATCCATAAGAGTGGACAAAGGGTATTATATCACTATTAATGAAGTAGTTTAAGTATTGCATGAAAAGCACTTCAACCGAACAATCGATTCATTTCTTCTGCTTCTTCCTTATGGTAAAAATCTTTTAAATAATGCTGTGTGGTGGACAATTTGGTATGCCCCAATAGTTTGGAGATCATTAACAACCCAGTATCTTTTTTTACCGCAAAGTCGGCGAAGGAATGTTTTGCCATATGCATATTTACCCATTTTCCTATTTCTGCTTTTTCACAAGCATTACGCAATGACCGGTTTATAGCATTATTGGCAATATATAATTTGTGTTCTATTTCTTCTGCATTTTTATTGTCCATTCCATAAAGGGGAGGAAAGATAAAAGTATTGTTTCTACCTTTATAATTTTCTAGTATAGCCACAGCCTTAGGAGTCAAAGGCAAAGTTCTTTTTGCACCGGCTCTAGTTCTGGATTTGCCCATAGTATATACGATTTCATTTCCGGCAATGTTTTCCCATTTAAGCTTGCATATATCAGAAAATCTCATGCCAGCCGTATAGAAGGAAAATAGGAACATGTCCCTGGCTTTGATCATCCCTTTGAATCTTACAGGGATTTCCAATTCTGAAAGTTTGGTGATTTCTTCAAAAGTCAATGAGTCTTTTTCAACATTCTCAGTTACTATTGTATAGCCTCTTATGGGATTTTCCTTTATAACACCCATTTTCATTGCTTTATTTAGAACTGCGTACATTGACTTGAAATTCGAGGCGACGGTATTAATTTTATTCCCTTTTTCAAGCATCCATTTTTCATAATCCTTGGCGAATTGTACGGAAAGATCGGAGAATGAAACGTAGCTCGAGAATTTTTTTAGTTTTTGGATGTACTTCTGTTGTGTGTTGGCAGTGCGGATTTTACCTTTTAACCTAGCTTCATCGACTATTTGTTGATAGAAGTCCAAAAAAGAACTAGTATCATACTTCTTGTTATTCTTATAAAGAAGGAGCAAGCGTTTGGCTGAAATCCCTTTATTATTGTAATAGATTTGTTGAACAGAGATCAATAAGGATTGGAGATTGGCGTTCAGTTTTTCTTCAAGTGGATGCCTTTTTATTTTTTTCTTTTTGTCGTCCCACTGGTTTTTTAGTACGGATATTCCAGAGTCAATATACTGGACATCCTTTTTAGAAGTCTCAAGTTTAAGTCTTATTAATTGGGTTCCGTTCTTTTTTAAATAAGAGGAAAGATAATAGTTGAAATTCATTAGTTCGGTATTAGTTCGGAATATGCATAAATATAATGAAATATAAACGATTATAAACAATAAAAGCCTCTATTGATATAGAGGCTTTTACGCGTATTTAAAGGGTGTGATCGTATTTATTCCTGCATGGTGTGGTACACGTTCTGGACATCGTCATCTTCTTCGATTTTTTCCAGCAACTTTTCCACATCGGCCGCTTCTTCCTCCGATAATTCTTTGGTAACCTGTGGGATGCGCTCAAAACCTGAGGATATGATCTCGATTTCCCTGGATTCCAATTCCTTTTGAATGGCCCCGAAATTCTCGAACGGCGCATAGATATGGATACCGTCCTCATCGGCAAACACCTCTTCCGCACCAAAATCGATCATTTCCAGTTCCAGTTCCTCTGGGTCTATCCCATCCGCTTTGACGGTAAAATTGCAAGTGTGGTCGAACATGAACTCCACAGATCCCGAAGTCCCGAGGCTACCATTGCATTTGTTGAAATAACTTCTGATGTTAGCCACGGTACGGGTATTGTTATCCGTGGCGGTCTCGATCAAGATGGCGATCCCGTGCGGGGCGTAACCTTCAAAAAGTACCTCTTTATAATCGCCTTGGCTCTTGTCAGACGCCCTTTTGATGGCCCGTTCTATATTGTCCTTGGGCATGTTCACCGCCTTGGCATTCTGAATTACCGCGCGCAGTTTGGAATTGGCATCGGGGTCGGGGCCACCTTCCTTGACGGCCATGACAATATCTTTTCCAATTCTGGTGAACGCTTTGGACATGGCTGCCCAACGCTTCATTTTACGTGCTTTTCTAAATTCAAACGCTCTTCCCATATCAATCTTAAATTCTGGATAGGGGCAAATTTAGCAAAAAATGCACCTTTGTCAAGATGAATATATAGGGGTTTATCCGACTATATTTTCAATGGATTTTGCAAGGACAATATCCTTTTGTGTCACCCCTCCGGCATCATGCGTGTTGAGGGAAATGTTCAAGGTGTTATAGACATTTTCCCAGTCGGGGTGATGGTTCTGCGCCTCGCATTCAAAGGCAATACGTGTCATTGCGGAAAAAGCCTCCTTGAAATCCTTGAATTTGAAGGACTTTGTAATGGAGCCATTTTTATAGGACCACCCCTGGAGTTCCCCTAGGGCCGTGTTGATTTCATTTTCATTCATTTTTTCCATAACTGTGATTTTTTTAAAGTTAGCCAAATCCAATGGAAAAGTCCAGTCATCTCAAACCGAAATGTGGTGGTCTATAATTTCTTGGCAGGTGATCTGTAGATTTTTGGGGAGCTTGTGGTCCTTCGGCAATGCGGCAAGATAGCGGTCCTCATTGGTGGTATAGACCCTTTTGAGAATGGGGTGGTAATTGCCCATACGCTGAATGATATCCTTGATGAACTCCTCGTGCTGGATAAGATCGCTGCTGCCCAGATGGAAAATCCCCGTCTTGTTGCGGTTGATGAGGTAATGGATCTGCTGGGTAAGCCTGTCATCATTCGTTACATTGATGATAAGGTTCGGGAAGACCTCAATGGGTTCGTTGCTGTCCAGAAGGGCCTTGATTTCCCTCACTCGGGGCGATTTGTTCCCAAAGACCATGGGCACCCTCAATATGGCCGTCTTTTCCTTGGGCAACCGCATCATCATGTTCTCAATTTTTATCTTGAGGCGGCCAAACACACTTTCGGACAGCGTCTTGTCATATTCATACGAAGGGTATTTGCTATAAGCGTCAAAAACGTTGGCGGAAGAGATGAAGTAAAGCTTGGCCTTGCTCTTCATTAAGTACTCCATCAAGTGTTGATGGGCCTGGATCTGCGCAGGAAAATTGCCACGGAGGGCAGAAATGATCACATCCGGATGGACTCTTTCCAAGATTTGGAAAATATCGTCCTCTTCCAGGTCATACCTGAAAAATTGCTTGTTGGTAGAGAAGGAACGGTTGGAAAAATAGGTGCCGTAGGTGTCGAAATAGGAGCAGAGTTCTTTGTATATGGCATTCCCCACAAATCCGCTCGCCCCTAATATCAGAATCTTCTTTTTCTCCAAATGTTGTCTAGGTGTTTTTATAGAAAGGCAATTTCACAATGGTTGCCGGAACTTTGTTGATGCGTATTTTGATATGGATGGGGGAACCCACTTGGGAATGGTCGGTCGGGACATAACCCAACCCGATTCCTTGCGAAAGGGAGGGTGACATGGTCCCGGAAGTAACCTTGCCAATTTCATTGCCATCCTTGTCCAAAATGGGGTACCCGTTCCTGGGAATGCCCCTTTCCTCCATCTGGAAAGCGATCAATTTTCTTTTTGGTCCTTCCTCTTTTTCCTTGGCCAAGGCCTCGCTGTTCACAAAGTCCTTGGTAAACTTGGTGATCCATCCCAATCCGGCCTCAAGGGGAGAGGTGGTGTCGTCAATGTCGTTGCCATACAGGCAATAGCCCATTTCCAGACGTAAGGTGTCGCGGGCGGCCAATCCGATGGGCTTGATGCCAAAACCGGCACCAGCCTCCATTACCTTGTCCCATACTTGTTTCACCTCGGAATTTTTGCAGTAGATCTCAAACCCACCGGAACCTGTATATCCTGTGGCGGAGATGATCACGTAATCGATGCCTGCAAAATCAGCTACAACAAAGTTGTAGAAACCAATTTCGGACAGATTTACTGAAGTCAAGGATTGCATGGCCTCCACAGCTTTTGGCCCTTGGATGGCAAGCAGCGAATAATCGTCCGACAGATTGCGCATGTCGGCACCAATGTCCTTGTTGTATTTGGAAATATGCTCCCAATCCTTTTCAATATTGGAGGCATTCACTACCAAAAGGTAGGTTTCTTCCTTGACGCGGTACACAATCAAATCGTCCACGATCCCACCCGTCTCGTTGGGCAAACAGCTGTACTGTGCCTTGCCGATGGTCAGTTTGGAAGCATCATTGGTGGTCACTTTTTGAATCAGTTCCAGGGCCTTTGGTCCTTCGACCAAAAATTCACCCATATGCGAAACATCAAATACCCCGACGCCCTTGCGGACGGTTTCGTGTTCGATGTTCACCCCTTCATAGGAAACGGGCATGTTGTAGCCCGCAAACGGGACCATTTTTGCACCGAGTGCCTTATGTGTTTCAAAAAGAGCCGTATTTTTCATTTTTACCATTTTTAAAGCTTGGCAAATTTATAGAATTAATTAAGGATTCAAATGCTTAAAACTCTTATCATTTCCATAAAATGGAAGCTCTTTTTCACTAATGCACTTTTCATAAAAAGTTGTATTTTGAACCAAATACCGATCACATGAAAAAACTCACACTAAGTGCATTGTTTACCTTGATGTTGGTTTCCTTGGCAGTGGCCCAAGGGACCCCGACCGATTATTTGTCCGCCGATTTCCACAAGCAAAGAAGGGACGAGGCCAGAAGATTATTGCCGCCCAATACCGCGGTGGTCCTTTTTGCCAATGCTGAAAGAAACCGGGCGAACGACGTGGATTATATTTACCACCAAGACCCCAATTTTTATTATTTGACGGGCTATAAGGAACCCAATGCCGTACTGGTCCTATTCTCCGAACCGCAGACCGATGCATCGGGCAAACAGTTCAATGAGATCATCTATGTGCAGGAGCGCAACGCCAGGGCAGAACAGTGGACCGGGAAACGGTTGGGCGTTGAGGGCGTGAAGGAAAAATTGGGCTTCGATATGGTATATAATGGAAAGGAATTTGAAAACTTTCCTGTTGATTTTGCAAAATTCGATATCGTCTCCTTTGTGGATTTCAAGAACGATTATCGCGACCAAAGTGGTAATGCGGACCTTTTCGATCTGATAAAGACCTTCAAGGAAAAAGCAAACTATCCGTCAGATTATAACCCCATCAGAAACGAACTATATGCCATGATCTCTTCGGATGATGGAAGCAAAACGGATGAGTTGGTAAAAACGGTCGAAAGGTATTTGAACCGTTTTCCAGAGATGAAGGAAGATGAGTTCCTCAACGACTTTGTAAATGCATCCAACGATGACCTGCGCAAGGAAGTCAAAAACAAAGTGTTGATGGTCCAACAATCCAATAATTTGGATTCCAAAGTATTACCTATGGTAATGGCCCAATTGAGGGAGACCAAGACCCCAGAAGAAATGAAACTGTTGCGGAAGGCCGTCGAGATTTCCGCCGTGGGGCAGATCGAGGTCATGAAGGCCATGCACCCCAATATGTCTGAGACCGAGATACAGGGTGTGCACGAATATGTCTATAAAAAATATGGGGCCGAATACGAAGGTTACCCATCTATAGTGGGTGGCGGCAATAACGGTTGTATCCTCCATTACATCGAGAACAACAAGATGGAGGTGGGGAACGACCTCGTGCTGATGGACCTTGGAGCGGAATACCATGGCTATACGGCCGATGTGACACGTACCATCCCTGCCAATGGAAAGTTCACCCCAGAACAAAAGGCCATCTATGACATCGTTTACAATGCCCAAGAAGCGGGAATAAAGGCCAGTGTAGTGGGAGCTCCGTTCCAGGCCCCGGGAAGGGCCGCTTATCAGGTAGTGGCCGAAGGTTTGCTGAAACTGGGCATTACCAAGAGTGAAGATGAAACAAAGATCTATTTTCCCCACGGCACCTCCCATTATTTAGGATTGGACGTACACGATCAAGGTACTTATGTACCGTTCAAGCCCAATACCGTGATCACTGTGGAACCCGGCATCTATATTCCTGAAGGCAGTGCATGTGATAAAAAATGGTGGGGCATTGCCGTGCGAATCGAAGATGATATCCTCATCACCGAAAACGGACCGGTCAATCTATCCGAGATGGCCCCAAGGACCACGGAGGCCATTGAAGCCATGATGAAGCAGCCCAGTCCATTGGACGATTTTAAATTGCCAAAACTGGATTGATCCTAGGCCAGCAAAAAATCCTTTAGGTCTTCGTAGGAAGAAATGATATGGGATTTTTTCTCCCGATCCATCACCTTTTGGATTTGGGGTGGAATGGCCGGGCTCAAGCCCAAGGTCTCTTCCACCACGTCCAAGAACTTGACCGGATGTGCTGTTTCCAGAAAGATACCAAAGGTATCCGGATGCTGTTTTTGGTATTCCTTCAGTCCCAAATACCCCACTGCGCCATGCGGGTCCATAACGTATCCTGTTTTGATGTGGATTTCCTTCATTGCCTTTCGGGTCATTTCGTCAGTGAACGAATAGGATGATAAGTTTTCACGCAAGGTGTCCAAGTCATCTTTGTAGAGGTGCCTGATACGGACAAAGTTGCTGGGGTCGCCCACATCCATGGCATTGGAAATGGTGGCAACGGAAGGCACGGGTTCATAGGTTCCCTTTTCCATGAATTGGGGAACTACATCGTTCATATTGGTGGAGGCCACGAAATGTTGTACGGGCATCCCCAATTTTTGGGCCACCATGCCGGCGCAGATGTTCCCGAAATTTCCGGAGGGTACCGAAAACACGATTTCCCTTCCTTTGGATTTGGCCTGTTTGTAGGCAAACAAAAAGTAGAACAGTTGGGGCAGCCATCGGGCCACATTGATGCTATTGGCAGAAGTCAATTTTTTATGGTCCGTTATGCCCGAATCCAAAAAAGCGGTCTTTACCATGCGCTGACAATCATCAAAGGTGCCGTGCACCTCCATGGCCTCGATATTTTGTCCCAAGGTGGTCAATTGCTTTTCCTGTATATCGCTCACTTTTCCGCTGGGGTAGAGGATGACGACCTTTACGCCATCGACCCCCAGAAAACCATTGGCAACGGCACCCCCGGTATCCCCCGAAGTGGCCACCAAAACGGTGACATCCTGTTTTTCCCCTTTTGAAAAATAACCAAGGCAATTGGCCATGAAACGTGCGCCCACGTCCTTGAAGGCCATTGTTGGGCCGTGGAAAAGTTCCAAGGTGGCCACATTGTCCTCGATCTCGACCACAGGAAATTCAAAGTCCAAGGTGTCTGCGATGATTTTTTTCAGCACATCATCAGGAATGTCCTCGTTAACAAATTGATGGATTGCCCTGAAAGCGATTTCATGGTCGGACAGGGATTCGATCTCATCAAAAAAAGCAGGAGGCAATGCATCTATGCGCTCTGGGAAGTACAATCCTTTGTCCGGAGCGATACCTGCAATGACAGCATCTTTAAATGAGGCTTGTATATTTTGGCTGTTTAGGCTATAGAATTTCACACGAATAAATTTAGATTAATAAACATATTTATATGTGATTGAATAGGTTTGTTTTTATCAGAAGTCGAAGGCATTACGTTGTGAGCAGTCAATTGAAAGGTAAAGGTCATGGGGCTTACGTCTATTTTCTAATCTTTTATGTCTATTATCTTTACGCCTTGGGCATTTATTTTGGAGATGTGTATGTCAAAATCGATTCCGATGGGTTGATAGGTTTCCTTCATGGATTGGGCCACTTTTTTGGCATTTTCTTCCCCTTTGCTGAGGGCAAAAATGGAAGGCCCTGAACCGGATATCCCACTTCCAAGCGCCCCGGCCTTGAGTGCGTTGGCCTTGATGTCGTCAAAGGCCGGTATAAGGATGGAACGGATGGGTTCCACGATATGGTCGTGGAGGGAACGCCCGATGAGGTCGTAATCACTTTGGAAAAGACCGGCAATCAATCCACCCAGGTTTCCCCATTGTTGGATGCCCTTTTCCAAGGAAATGGTCGTCTTTAGGATTTTCCGGGAATCGGAGGTCTTGACCTCTATTTGCGGATGGATCACGGTGGCATACAATTCGGCAGGGGTAGGGAGGGAAATGATGTCCAAGGGATCATAACTGCGCACCAAGGTGAACCCTCCATAAATGGCAGGGGCCACATTGTCGGCATGGGCCACATCACTGGCCAGTTTTTCCCCTTGCATGGCAAACTGTACCAGTTCCAAGTTGGAAAACGGTTTTCCCAGCAGTTCGTTCATGGCCCAAACGGCACCTGCGGAACTTGCCGCGCTGCTGCCGATACCACTTCCCGGTTTTATCCGCTTATCGATCTCTATCTCGAATCCCCCTTCATAATCACTTTTTGCCAAAAGGGCCAGACCTGCAACGCCCGAAACATTTTTCTCGGTTTCCAAGGGAAGGTCCTGTCCGATTATTTTGGTAATCCGGATGCCTTTTTCCGTGGTCTTTCTAACGATCATCTCATCGCCCACGGAATCCAGGGCGAGTCCGAGCACATCGAACCCGCAAGAAACGTTGGCGATAGTGGCAGGGCAGAATATTTTGATTTCTTCCATGGTCAAAAATTTCCGATTCGAATGATATCGGCAAAGATACCCGATGCGGTGACATCGGCACCTGCACCGGCCCCTTTTATGATCATGGGTTGGTTGGGGTAGCGCTCCGTGAAGAACAGCACGATGTTGTCGCTCCCTTCCAAATTGTAAAAATCATGTCCCTTGGGGATTCTTTGCAAGCCTACCTTGGCTTTGCCATCCTCGAACTGGGCCACATATTTCAGCTTACAGTCCATATTGGCGGCTTCCTTGTACATGGCCTGAAAATCGCTCTCATATTTTTTCAAGGATTCAAAGAAGGCATCGTTGGAATTGGTTTCCAAGCTTTCTTTTGGCAAAAAGGATTCGTTTTCAATGCTGTCGATATCCAGTTGGTGCCCACTTTCCCTGGCCAAGATCAAGATTTTGCGCATCACATCGATACCGCTTAGGTCAATGGTCGGGTCAGGTTCGGTATAACCCTGTTCCTGGGCCTGTTTCACCACATCGTGAAAGGTGACCGAATCGTTGAACGTGTTGAACACGAAGTTAAGGCTTCCGGAAAGCACGGCCTGTATCTTTTTCACCTTGTCGCCCGAAGCAATAAGATGTTTCAGGGTGTCTATGATGGGCAGTCCCGCGCCCACGTTGGTCTCGAAGAGGAAAGGGGCATTGTATTTTTTGGACAGTTCCTTCAGTTCCCTGTAGTAGGCATAGTCCGAAGAACACGCGATTTTATTGCAGGTTACCACGGAAATGCTATTTTTCAGGTAATCGGGATAGCTTTGTGCCACTTCCAAGTTGGCAGTATTGTCCACGAACACGCTATTGCGAAGGTTCAGGGATTTTACCTGGTCAAAGAACAATTGTTTGTCCGCTTTTTCGCCATTGGCCAATAGGCTTTCCCAATCCTTTAAGGGAATACCGTTCTCGTCAAAGACCATTTTTCTGGAGTTGCTGATGCCGATGACCCGGATATTGAGCTTGAGCTCTTCTTTCAGGTATTTTTTCTGTTGACGGATCTGTTGGAGGAACTTGGATCCCACATTGCCCACGCCCATCACAAATAGGTTGAGCTGTTTGATGTTCTCCTCAAAGAAGGTCTCGTGCAGCGAATTGAGTGCTTTTTTCACATCATCCTTTTTGATGACCGCCGAAATGTTCCGTTCCGATGCGCCTTGGGCGATGGCCCTGATGTTCACATTGTTCTTGCCCAAAGTACTGAACATTTTACCGCTCAGGCCTTGATGACTTTTCATGTTGTCGCCCACCAATGCCACAATGGTAAGGTCCTTTTCAACGATCACAGGTTTTATCTTCTTGCTGGAGATCTCATAGGCAAAAGTGTCATTCACCGCTTCGGCGGCCACGTCAACATCCTCATCCGCAATGCCCACACAGATGGAATGCTCGGAAGAGGCCTGCGTGATCAGGACAATGCTGATGTTTTTTAGCGAAAGGGTCTCGAAGAACCGCTTGGAGATTCCAGGGATACCGATCATACCCGGCCCTTCGAGGGACAAAAGGCTGATGTTGCCCACATGGCTGATGCCACGGACCGTCTTCCCATTGCCATTATTGTTCTTGGCAATCAACGTACCCGGATTCTCGGGCTCAAAGGTGTTTTTGATGGCAATGGGAATCTCTTTGCCCAAAACGGGTTGGATGGTGGGAGGGTAGAGCACCTTTGCCCCAAAATGTGAAAGTTCCATGGCCTCTTCATAACTGATATGGGAAACACATTTAGCTTGCTTCACAAGTTTGGGATTGGCGGTGTACATGCCGCTTACATCGGTCCAGATTTCCAAGAGACTCACCTGCTGTGCCGCCGCTATGATGGCCGCAGTGTAATCCGAACCACCCCTGCCCAAAGTGGTGGAATTGCCCGATTTGCTTGCTGCCACAAATCCGGGCAGTACGGTGATTTTATCAGCATTTGCGTTAAAAAAGGCATTGCAATTGGCATTGGTCCTTTCAAAGTCCACATTGGCCTTCCCATAGTTATTGTCCGTGATGATGAGCTCGCGGCTGTCCTTGAAAGCGGCATCCAATCCTTCGGATTTGAAAAATTCACTGATGATATAGGAAGAAAGTAGCTCACCATAGCTTACGATCTTGTCCGAAAGTTTTGGGGTGAGCTCACCAATCAAAAAGGATCCTTCCAAGAGGGTTTCCAAAGTGTTGAGGTCGCTCTTTACCTTGCTCAACACGGTGCTCTGTGCGCGGACGGGGACAAGTTCCCTGATGGCGGAAATGTGTCTGTCCTCGATTTGCTTCAGGGATTCTTTGTAAGCGGGGTCTTGGTTGGATGCCAAACGGGAGGTGTCCAATAAAAGGTCGGTAATGCCCCCAAATGCGGAAACCACGACCGCTATGTGTTCACTGTTGTTTTTTTCGACAATGGATTTGACCTTGCGTATATTGTATGGATTGGCCACGGAAGTGCCACCAAATTTTAAGATTTTCATGATGGAAAAACTGTTGTAATAAATTATTGAAAAGAGTAAAAAACGGACGGATGATATATAGCAGACTTACCCCAAAGGGGTGGTAATGGTGATGGTGAAGATAGATGAAAGTGATTTCATCTGTTTCGGTTCCATATCCGTTTGTTTTATCTGCATTATGCTGTAATGAGGTGATAAAAGTAGTACATTTGGGTGCTTCATCAAATCCTTTGTGATGTTTTTTGCGAAATCCTCACGAATGACCAACTTTTTTTGCTGAATGAAAATTTTTTCCGCACCTCAAATCTATCAAGCTGACAAATCCACAATAGAAAAACAGCAGATTTCCAGTGACATACTCATGGAACGTGCCGCCACCCAGCTGTTCGAATGG
Source organism: Flagellimonas hadalis (assembly GCF_007785775.2). Classification (GTDB taxonomy): domain Bacteria; phylum Bacteroidota; class Bacteroidia; order Flavobacteriales; family Flavobacteriaceae; genus Flagellimonas; species Flagellimonas hadalis. Next base: position 67,342 of record NZ_VNIK02000016.1, on the reverse strand, counting down.
ATCCATTCCCGGTTGAGGGGAACACAGGTAAAGATCCAACTGTTCTGTGGCATAGGGAACAATGGTGGGGATGGCATGGCGCTTGCCCGATTATTACTGGAACACGACTATTCCATCAAGGTCTATGTGGTCAATTATAGTGAGAAGCGTTCCGAAGATTTTCTTTTGAACCTGGAGCGGTTGAAAGAGCGGAAGCTTTGGCCCGATTTCTTGACCAAGGAAAGTGAGCTGCCCGAGATTTCCCCTGATGATATTGTGGTGGATGCCATTTTTGGCATTGGCCTGAACCGGCCACCCGATGCATGGGTGGGGCGTTTAATTCAGCATATCAATGCTTCACGCGCCTTTGTATTGGCAGTGGACATTCCATCGGGATTGCCTTCGAACGGGGCTCCTTGGAATCCTTCGCATGTGATTCAGGGCAGTTATGTCTTGAGTTTTCAGGTGCCCAAATTGGTTTTCTTCCTTCCAGGAACAGGGGTGTACATCAACCAATGGGAGTTATTGGACATTGGTCTGGACACAGAGGTCCTTCAGAAAACGGAAACGGATTTTGAACTGATCGGCAGACCTGAAGTGTTGCCCATGTACCGCCCCCGACTCAAGTTTTCCCATAAGGGAACGTACGGACATTCCGTGATCATTGGTGGGAGTTATGGCAAAATCGGAGCGGTACAGTTGGCGAGCAATGCCTGTTTGACCGTAGGAAGTGGTCTAGTGACGGCCTTTGTACCCAAGTGTGGATATGATGCTCTGCAAACCGCAGTTCCCGAAGTGATGGTTTTGACGGGTTCCAGGGACAAGAGTATTTCGGGCATAGAAATTCCATTTGAGCCCACTGCGGTCGGAATCGGGATGGGAATAGGCATGGATGATGATACGGTTGCGGCCTTTAGTGCTTTCCTGAAAGAAATGAAAAAACCCATGGTCATCGATGCCGATGGTTTGAACATTTTGGCCAAGTATCCAGAAATGCTGGAGGATGTTCCGGAGTTTTCTATCCTCACGCCCCACCCCAAAGAGTTGGAACGATTGGTGGGAAAATGGAAGGACGATTTTGAGAAATTGGAGAAGACCAAGGCCTTTTCTACCAAACACAATGCCATTGTTGTCATCAAAGGGGCACATACCATTACTGTATATAAAGGGAAGGGTTATGTGAACACCACTGGCAATCCGGGCATGGCCACGGCTGGCAGCGGGGACGTACTGACCGGGACGATCACGGGCTTGATGTCTCAAGGGTATCTCCCTTTGCAAGCAGCCATCTTTGGGGTCTATCTACATGGACTGGCAGGCGATGTCTGTGCTTCCAAAAATGGATATGAGGCCGTGAAGGCTTCCGGGATTGTGGAACATATAGGAAGTGCCTATATGGAACTACTGCGGCAACCAGAGGCGGAAAAAAGTGATAATACCTAACCTTTGTCCTTTCCCTTACCGTTTTTGAGCTTCTTTTTTACCCAGGCCAGCGCATTGTCAAACTCGATGAAGAACTCCATACTCTTCTTGTAGAACAACTTTTCTATCTTGAAGTTGTGCATATCGATTTCTTTCTTGGAGACAATGGCAAAGGCTTTAAGATTATCCAGCCCTCTCAGGTAATTGTATATGGTTGGATCTATGGCATAGGAATTTTTTCGCAGACTGATATAGCCAAAGTCCTGGTCCCGAAAATGGATTTCCGAGATACCGATGATCTGGTAGGCCCTTTCCAAAGTGACGGTGGCACCTTCATCGAAATTGGCCACCATGTAATTATCAAAAACTTGGACCATTCCGATGTCCAAGTGGTATTCGCGTACAACAACGGTCTTCTTTGTAGAAGTGAATTTCATCCCCAAAATGTAATTATAGTGTCTCTGTAACGAAAGTATATGGAAAGCGAAGGGAGGTGAAAAATACTAGATTAAACGCGCAAATATCGTTTGTATGGTAAAATGCCATAAAAAAAGCTGGCCAATGGCCAGCTTTGTATGTAGAGCGTACGTTGGTACTACTCAGTTTCGGGTGACTTTTCAGTCTTCTTGATTTTGATGGTGAGCTCTTCCTTTTTCTCGTCCAGGTCCATAAAGATGCTGTCCCCTTCCTCCAGTTTGGAGTTCACGATCTCTTCGGCAAGCACATCCTCGATATATTTTTGGATGGCCCGCTTCAATGGCCTGGCACCATATTGCTTGTCAAAACCTTTGTCAGCGATATAGTCCTTGGCCTTGTTTGAAAGACTGAGGTCGTATCCAATATCCTTGATCCTTCTGTAAAGTTTGTCCAGCTCTATCTCAATGATCTTGTGGATATCCTCTCTTTCCAACGGATTGAAGACGATCACATCATCTATCCTGTTGAGGAATTCAGGGGCAAAGGCTTTCTTGAGCGCACTTTCGATGACACTCTTTTGATGGGTGTCCTCCTGTGCCTTTTTGGCGGCAGTTCCAAAACCTACACCCTGTCCAAAATCCTTCAACTGGCGTGCCCCGATATTGGAGGTCATGATGATGATGGTGTTCCTAAAATCGATCTTGCGTCCAAGGCTGTCCGTCAAGAACCCATCGTCCAACACCTGCAAAAGCATGTTGAACACATCTGGATGTGCTTTTTCCACTTCATCCAAAAGGATGACGGAGTAGGGCTTGCGGCGTACCTTTTCGGTCAATTGCCCGCCTTCTTCATAGCCCACATATCCAGGAGGTGCACCCACCAATCTGGATATGGCGAATTTTTCCATGTATTCGCTCATGTCTATGCGGATGAGGGCATCTTCGGAATCAAAAAGTTCCTTGGCCAAAATCTTGGCCAACTGTGTTTTTCCGACCCCCGTCTGTCCCAAAAAGATAAAGGACCCGATGGGTTTGTTGGGATCTTTCAGTCCCGCGCGGTTACGTTGGATGGCCTTGGCCACCTTGGCCACGGCTTCGTCCTGTCCGATCACAAAACCTTTGATCAGGTTGGGCAGTTCGGCCAATTTGTTGCTTTCGGTCTGTGCAATCCTGTTCACGGGGATACCGCTTATCATGGAGACCACATCGGCCACATTGTCCTCGGTCACGGTTTCCCTGTGGAGTTTGCTTTCCTCTTCCCAACGTTCTTGGGCGGCTGCCAAATCTTTCTCCAGACGTTTTTCATCGTCACGGAGCTTGGCGGCCTCTTCGTATTTTTGTTTTTTGACCACACTGTTCTTCAGTTCGCGCACATCTTCCAACTGGCTTTCCAGTTCCAAGATCTGTTTGGGCACGTCCATGTTCACTATGTGCACTCGGGAACCGGCCTCATCGAGGGCATCAATGGCCTTGTCCGGCAAAAAGCGGTCCGTCATATACCTATTGGTCAATTTCACACAGGCCAAAATGGCCTCATCGGTGTAGTTGACATTGTGGTGGTCTTCGTACTTGCCTTTGATGTTCATCAAAATTTCGATGGTCTCCTCCACAGTGGTAGGCTCCACCATTACTTTTTGGAAACGGCGTTCCAAAGCACCATCTTTTTCGATGTACTGTCTGTACTCATCAAGTGTCGTTGCTCCGATACATTGGATCTCGCCCCTTGCCAAGGCAGGTTTGAACATGTTGGAGGCATCCAGACTGCCCGTTGCGCCACCTGCACCAACAATGGTGTGGATTTCATCAATGAACAAAATGATGTCATCGTTTTTCTCCAGTTCGTTCATTACCGCTTTCATACGTTCTTCGAACTGGCCACGATATTTGGTCCCGGCCACCAACGAGGCAAGGTCCAAGGTGACCACGCGCTTGTTGTACAGGATGCGGGATACTTTTTTGTTGATGATGCGCAATGCCAATCCTTCGGCGATGGCACTTTTACCCACGCCGGGCTCACCAATGAGCAGGGGATTGTTCTTTTTCCTTCGGCTCAATATCTGGGAGACGCGCTCGATTTCCTTTTCGCGGCCCACCACGGGATCAAGTTTGTTGTCCTCGGCCAAACGGGTGAGATCACGGCCAAAATTGTCCAGGACTGGGGTCTTGGATTTCTTGCTACCCTTCTGCCCGGAACTGGAGCCGAAAGTGCTTTCCTTTCCATCGCCTACATCATCGGCATCGCCTGGGAAGGATTCCGCCTGTGGGGAATCTATGTAATCATCGTCACTGGTGATCATGGATTTGAACTGTTCTTTGACGTTATCGTAATCCACTTTCAATTTGTGCAGCAATTTGGTTGTGGGATCGTTCTCGTTCCTAAGGATGCAGAGCAATAGGTGCGCCGTATTGATGGAAGAACTTTGAAAAAGCTTTGCTTCCAAAAAAGTGGTCTTCAACGCACGCTCGGCCTGTCGGGTTAGGTGCAGGTTCTTTTTGTCCTTTTGAACAGTTCCCGAGTTCGGATTGGCGGGGCTCAGGATCTCCACCTTTCTGCGAAGGTGTTCCAGGTCCACATCCAATGCGTCCAATATGTTGATGGCCTTGCCATTTCCATCTCTCAAAAGACCCAGCATCAGGTGTTCCGTTCCAATGAAATCATGGCCCAATCTCAGGGCCTCCTCCTTGCTGTATGCTATAACGTCTTTTACTCTTGGGGAAAAATTATCGTCCATAGGTTTCTTTTTCAGCAATTAAAATTAATAAAAGTATTGTTACATAGGTCAAATACCGTACCCATATTCGACAAACTAGTGGGAAATGTCGGAATATGGAGGTTTTTCTTACCGATTTAACACAGCTTTATTATAATGTGGGGACCAGGGCAAAACTGTTGATAATTTTTTTAATAAAGTAACCGCCCAGGGCTGTAAAAGCTGCTATTTTCTGTATATTGCCATGATATTTTAACCACAAAAAACAATAAGATTTTAGCATGGCGGAAGGAGAAAAGTTAATTCCTATCAACATTGAGGATGAGATGAAATCTGCCTACATCGATTACTCGATGTCGGTCATTGTGTCACGTGCCCTGCCAGATGTTCGTGACGGGCTCAAGCCGGTTCACCGAAGAGTGCTCTTCGGGATGCACGAACTGGGCGTTAGATCTACAAGTGCACATAAAAAATCTGCCCGTATCGTAGGGGAGGTATTGGGTAAATACCATCCACACGGGGATACTTCGGTCTATGACACCATGGTGCGTATGGCCCAGGAATGGAGCCTAAGGTATATGTTGGTGGATGGCCAGGGAAATTTTGGCTCTGTTGACGGGGATAGCCCAGCGGCCATGCGTTACACCGAGGCCAGGATGCGAAAGATCGCGGATGAGATGCTGGCCGATATCGATAAGGAAACTGTGGACCATCAACTCAATTTTGATGATTCCCTTCAAGAACCCACCGTTCTTCCTACCCGTGTTCCCAACCTTTTGGTAAACGGGGCTTCGGGTATTGCCGTGGGTATGGCGACCAACATGCCACCCCATAACCTGTCAGAAGTAGTGGACGGGACCATTGCCTATATCGACAACCACGATATTGAGATAGATGAGCTGATCACCCATATCAAGGCTCCCGATTTTCCGACCGGAGGGATCATTTATGGATATGAAGGGGTGAAAGAAGCTTTCCACACAGGAAAGGGCCGTGTGGTCATGCGTGCGAAAGCCTCATTTGAAGAGGTGCAGGGCAGGGAGTGCATCATCGTGACCGAGATACCCTACCAGGTGAACAAAGCGGACATGATCAAAAAGACCGCCGATCTGGTAAACGAAAAGAAAATCGAAGGAATCGCCTCCATCCGGGACGAATCCGATAGAAAGGGAATGCGCATCGTTTACATCCTTAAGCGAGATGCCATCCCCAATATCGTACTGAACACCTTGTACAAATACACGGCCCTCCAGTCGTCGTTCAGCGTCAACAATATTGCGCTTGTCAAAGGTAGGCCACAATTGTTGAACCTGAAGGAGATCATCCACCACTTTGTGGAACACAGGCACGAAGTTGTGGTGCGCAGGACGACCTACGAACTGAAAAAGGCCGAGGAGCGGGAGCACATCTTACAGGGACTTATCATCGCATCGGACAATATCGATGAGGTGATCGCCATTATCCGTGGTTCTTCCAATGTGGACGAGGCACGGACCAATTTGATGGAACGCTTCAAACTGTCCGAGATACAGGCCAAGGCCATCGTGGAAATGCGTTTGCGCCAATTGACCGGATTGGAGCAGGACAAACTCCGTGAAGAGTACGAAGAATTGTTGAAGACCATCGAAGACCTCAAGGACATTCTTGCCAAAAAAGAGCGCAGGATGCAGATCATCAAGGAAGAATTGTTGGAAATCAAGGAAAAATATGGTGACGAAAGAAGGTCGGAGATCAACTATGCGGGCGGAGACCTTAGCATTGAGGATATGATCCCCGATGAGCAAGTGGTGATCACCATTTCCCATGCCGGCTATATCAAAAGAACCTCGCTTTCGGAATACAAGACCCAAAACAGGGGTGGTGTGGGGCAAAAGGCATCATCCACCCGAAATGAGGATTTTCTGGAGCATTTGTTCGTGGGGACGAACCACCAGTACATGTTGTTCTTCACCCAAAAAGGAAAATGTTTCTGGATGCGTGTCTATGAAATCCCAGAAGGAAGCAGGACCTCCAAAGGAAGGGCCATCCAGAACTTGATCAACATAGAGATGGATGACAAGGTAAAAGCCTTCATCTGTACGCAAGACCTTAAGGATGAAGATTATGTGAATAGCCACTATGTGATAATGGCCACCAAAAAGGGAATTGTGAAGAAGACTTCTTTGGAACAATATTCAAGGCCCAGACAGAATGGTATCAATGCCATAACAGTGAGGGACGATGATGAATTGTTGGAAGCCAAGTTGACCACGGGTGCCAGCCAGATATTCCTTGGTTTGAAATCCGGGAAAGCCATCCGTTTTGAAGAAAGCAAGACCCGACCCATGGGTAGAAATGCTTCCGGTGTTCGCGGGATTACCTTGGCAAACGATAAGGATGAAGTGATCGGAATGGTCTCCGTGCACAATATGGAAGAGGATATTCTTGTCGTATCCGAAAACGGTTATGGAAAACGCTCCACCATTGAAGACTATAGGGTCACCAACCGTGGAGGAAAAGGGGTCAAGACCATTTCCATTACGGCCAAGACTGGAGGTCTTGTTGCCATCAAAAATGTGACCGATACCGACGATTTGATGATCATCAATAAATCAGGGATAGCCATACGGATGAGTGTAGAGGACCTTAGGGTCATGGGAAGGGCCACACAAGGGGTGCGCCTTATCAATCTAAGGGACGGCGACTCCATTGCTGCAGTGGCCAAGGTCATGAAGGAGGACGATCCCGTTGAAGAAGCCGACATCCTTGATATTGAGGTGAAAGGGGAAGATGGCACGGCGATTGATAATGATAACGAGAATAATTAAATAAACACAAACACTAAATAATTACATTTTTGACATGAAGACTAGAATTTTAATATTACTTGCCCTGGGAATCTCAACTATGGGTTTTTCCCAAAAGGATGAGATCAAGGAAGCAGAAAAAGCCTTGAAGGATGGAGATGCCGCAGCTGCAAAAACAGCTTTGGAAGGGGCAGCTTCCACTATTGATGCCGCAGACGAAAAACTGCAGGCACAATACTATGCCGTAAAAGGGAACGTATATTCTGATTTGGCCAAAAAGGGGGACGCAACAGCATTTCAGCCAGCAATCGAAGCCTATAACAAGGTCATTTCCGTTGAAGAGGCCAGTGGGAAATCCAAATATACCTCAGTAGCAAAGGAGAAATTGTCCCAAATGACCGCTGATTTAGTCAATGCAGCAGTGGAGGACAACAACAACCAAAAGTTCAGTGAAGCTGCCGAAAAACTCTACATGGGCTACAAACTAAGCCCACAGGACACCATTTATCTGTATTATGCAGCCAGTAGTGCGGTGAACGGACAGAACTATGAGAAGGCATTGGATTATTACAATGAGCTCAAAGAAGTGGGCTATGATGGTAGCGGAGTCACTTATACTGCTGTCAACATTGAAACGGGAGAGACCGAGACCATGGACAAATCGACCCGTGATCTGTACGTAAAAGCTAATACACACAAAGATCCAAAAGAGGAAAAGAGCCCATCCAAGAAGCCGGAGATCGTAAAGAACATTGCGTTGATCTATCAGCAATTGGGTGACAATGAGAAAGCTCTTGCCGCTTATGCCGCTGCCAGGGCCGAAAATCCTGAAGATGTAAACCTAGTTTTGGGAGAGGCCAATCTACACTACACTTTGGGAGATAAGGACAAGTTCAAGGAAATGATGGCGCAAGCCTCAGAAATGGCTCCAGACAATCCAGATTTGCTATACAATATTGGGGTCATCAATATGGAGCAGGGCAATTTGGAAGATGCCAGGGATGCCTACAAAAAAGCATTGGCCATAGATCCAGGCTATATCAATGCCCTATTGAACCTTTCCACTACCTACGTGAACGAAGGCAACGGTCTTATTGACGAAATGAACGCTTTGGGCAGCTCCAAAGCGGATATTGCCAAATATGACGAATTGAAAGAGAAAAAGGACAGTCTTTTCAAAGAAGGGGCAGGCGTTCTTGAAAGTGCCTTGAAAACCAATCCTGATAACGAAAGTATCCTAACCCAATTGAAGAACATCTACGGGGCTTTGGGGGATACCGAAAACTTTATGAGGATCAAAAAGTTATTGGGAGAATAGTCCTTCCCCAAACATCAAAAAAAGGCCCCGGAAAATTCTAGGGCCTTTTTTTATATGATTTTTTTTATGACCCGGAGCTTATGGGTGTACAACTTTTCTTGGGTGTTGAAGATGCCCGTATGGTCCAAACGGTCTATCCGCACATGACCGTTCACATGGATGATATAATTGTCCCTCAGTATAATGCCCACATGGTCAATGAGGCCGTCTTGGTCATCAAAAAAGGCCAGGTCGCCAGGTTCACTTTCTTCAATAAAACTTAAGGCTTCTCCTTGTTTGGACTGGGCTCCAGCTTTTCGCTCGAGGGCATATCCGTTTATTTTATAGACCATCTGCGTGAAACCTGAGCAATCTATGCCAAAAGGAGTCTTTCCCCCGGCCAGATAAGGGGCCTTCAAGTACATAATGGCCGTATCCACCAAATTATCCTTGGGCTTCACTTCACTGATATGACTCCCCTCAAAGGAATGGCCCAAAAGCGATGAAGAACTTACCATCGAACCCAATAGTACAGGGAGTAACATACCATCATCGGCACTAATGTGCGAGATGATGTCAGAGGATATTTTTTTGTTTTGCTCTGAATCCAATCGGTGGTACACACCCTCGGCAATAAGGAGAATCTGGCTATTGGAGACCCAACCTTCATAATTGTCATGTGCCGTTCTGATCCTGCTCCATTTTTTTCTGTGCTCCAACACTTTGAAATGTTCACCATATAGAAGTTGCGAGGACATTTCAGAAGCATCATCGGGAGTTGTTCTGATGGGAACAATGCTCAGTGGACAAATTCCATATTGCATTTACAGTAGATTGAATCGCTAGTATTTTTCCAAAACAATTGCAGATGCGCCGCCACCACCATTGCAAATGGCCGCAGCTCCCAATTTGGCATTGTTCTGTTCCAATATGTTCAACAATGTAATGGTGATCCTGGCACCGGAGCAGCCCAGCGGATGCCCCAAAGACACAGCCCCCCCGTTCACGTTCACGTTGGAGGCGTCCAGTCCAAGAAGCTTCATGTTGGCAAGTCCCACAACCGAGAAAGCCTCGTTGAATTCAAAATAATCGATGTCCCCAATGGAAACCCCGGCCCGATCCAGTGCTTTGGGAAGTGCTTTTGCAGGGGCGGTGGTGAACCATTCCGGTTCGTGGGCGGCATCGGCATATCCTTTGATGACAGCCAATGGTCGTAGGCCCAGTTCCTTGGCTTTTTCCTCGCTCATGAGCACCAGGGCCGCAGCACCGTCGTTTATGGTGGAGGCATTGGCCGCCGTGACCGTGCCATCTTTGGTGAAGGCGGGTCGTAGCGAAGGAATTTTGTCCAGTTTCACGTTCTTGTACTCTTCATCCTCGCTGACCACAATGGGCTCTCCCCTTCTTTGGGGAACTTCTACAGGAACAACTTCATTGTTGAACTTTCCTGCTTTCCATGCATCCGCGGATCTTTGGTAGGATTGGATGGCATAGGCATCTTGATCTTCACGGCTGAATTCATATTTGGTGGCACAGGCATCGGCACAGACGCCCATGGCATTTTGGTCATAGGCATCCACAAGGCCATCCTTTTGCATACCATCAAGCAATGTGGCGGGTCCAAATTTGGTCTCGCTCCTCAAATAGGCATAGTGTGGGATAAGGCTCATATTTTCCATGCCGCCCGCCACCACGATGGAATTTTCGCCGAGGGCAATGGATTGGGCTGCCTGCATTATGGATTTCATTCCAGAGGCACATACCTTGTTTACCGTGGTACAGGGAACGGTATTTGGGATACCGGCATAGATGGCTGCCTGTCTTGCAGGTGCCTGCCCTGTCCCGGCCTGTACCACATTTCCCATCAGCACCTCCTGCACAAGTTCGGGCTTCAAATTGATTTTGTCCAGGGCACCTTTTATGGCCACGGCCCCCAATCTGGGTGCCGGAACGGTGGAAAGCGACCCCATAAAGCTCCCGATCGGGGTCCTGGCGGCTGAAACGATGACGACTTTTTTCATATGTGCATTTTTACTTCTGCGAAAATACTAAAATTAAATGCAAAGCTATAAGAGGGTACAAGCCCATCATGTTCGTTAATATTTTCTATTTTTGATGTTGACAGCACTCGGCTATGGGAAAAACACTGGATAATATCTACAAACACCAATCACTGGTTTACAAGTATTTCCTCTATTTTGTTTCCGTTGCCTTGATTGTCTTCTTTTTTCCGAAGGGAGGAAAGTTCAAATATGATTTCCAAAAGGGAAAACCTTGGCAATACGAGAACCTATATGCCCCCATCGATTTTTCCATTCAAAAGTCGCAAGAGGAAATAGCCCAAGAACAACTCACGATCCGAAACAACAAAACGGATTACTATGCCTTTGAGTCCAATGTGGTGGCAAATGTCAAATCCGAAGTGGAAAAAGGACTTGGTGCCATGTTTTCTTCACAACAAAGGCGGGAACTCTGGGGCTTGGCCGAAGAAGCTATAGATGAAGTGTATGCGGCTGGAGTTTTTGAAGAACTCCCCAAAGCCAGTTCCATTGTGGTAGTGAAGAACAATGAGGCCCTTCCACTGGGTAGCAATGGTTATCTGGATGTTACCGGGGCCAAGCAGAAAGTGTCCAAAAAGTTCTCCAATAGTGGTAATTCAGGGGCCTCCGGAGCGGAGGAACTGGTGAAGCGAAGCATAAAGTCCAATTTAGTGCATGACCGATCCTTGACTGAAAGCGCGTTGAACGATGAACTTTCCAAGATTTCCTATACGCGGGGCGAGGTCTTGCAAGGAAGGCTCATCATTGCAAAGGGCGAGATTGTGGAAGCAGAGGATTTTAAGATCTTGAACTCACTGAAGGATGAATACGAATCTGAACTTTGGAGGGGCAACAATTACTATTTCATTTTGCTGGGGTATATCATTTTGGTGGCTTTGGTGCTTATCATGCTCTTTCTCTTCTTGAAACGTTACCGGAACGATATTTTCAAGAACAACAATAAGGTCACCTTCATTTTTTTCAACATACTGCTCATGGTCATTGCCACGACCTTGATGGTGAAGCATTATGAGAACTATGTTTATATGGTGCCCCTGTGTATCCTGCCATTGGTGCTCAAGAATTTCTTCGATGCCAGATTGGGTCTTTTTGTCCATGTGCTCACGGTACTCATCCTTGGTTTTGTGGTGCCCAACAGTTTTGAATATATCTTTTTGCAGATCATTGCCGGTATCGTGACCATTTTGACGGCATCAGAGCTTTATAAAAGGGCCAATCTCTTCATTTCAGTGGGTCAGATCACTTTGATCTATATCATTGGCTATTTTGCCTTTCATGCCATCCATGAGGGCAATCTGGAGAATATTGAATGGATCTTGTTCGGGGTTTTTGTCGTGAACGGACTTTTGACGCTTTTTGCCCAGCCCTTGATATATATGTTCGAAAAGCTTTTTGGTCTTATCTCAGATGTTTCATTGCTGGAACTTTCGGATACCAATTCCAAATTGCTCAAGGAATTGTCCGACAAGGCTCCTGGAACATTCCATCATTCATTGCAAGTGGCCAATCTTGCAGAGGCCGCGGCCAACGAGATCGGGGCCAATGCCATGTTGGTCAGGGTAGGGGCCCTGTACCATGATATTGGTAAAATGGAGCATCCGACCTACTTTACCGAAAACCAGATCACGAGTGTAAATCCACATGATGACCTGCCCCCCATGGAAAGTGCAAAGATCATTGTGGACCATGTCATTGATGGCATCGAGATTGCCCGAAAGAACAATCTGCCCGATCGTATCATTGATTTTATAAGGACCCATCACGGAACCACTTTGGTATATTATTTCTTCAAGAAGCAGCAAGAACTGGACAAGGATGTGGAAGAGGATGATTTTAGGTATCCCGGCCCTATTCCCTTTTCCAAGGAAACAGCCATTCTGATGATGTCAGATGCAGTTGAGGCCGCTTCCAAGAGTCTTAAAAACCCAACTTTTGTGGTCATAGATGAGTTTGTGGAAAAAATTGTGAAGGGGCAGATGCAGACCAATCAGTTTTTGAATGCCAATATTACCCTGAAAGAAATAGAAATGGTCAAGAAAGTCTTGAAGCAGAAGCTCACGAATATCTACCATTTGAGGGTGGAATATCCAGAATAGCAGAGGGATGCAAACTATTGGGTCAAAAAAATGGAAAAATAGTTGCGATCTATTGGATGAAAAGGTACATTTGCATCCGCATTTTTGGAGTGCACGTTCAGGAAAAAAATTAATAGGAGAGGTGCCGGAGTGGTAACGGAGCAGATTGCTAATCTGTCGACGGGTAACCGTCGCCTGGGTTCGAGTCCCAGTCTCTCCGCTTTTCCCAACTACTAGTACGGGGTGTAGCGTAGCCCGGTTATCGCGCCTGCTTTGGGAGCAGGAGGCCGCAGGTTCGAATCCTGCCACCCCGACTTAACTTATTTAAGTAAAATCAAAACACTGTTAATCTTATGATTTTCAGTGTTTTGTGTTTTTAAGCATATCGTTTGAATTCATTTAATACCATTTAAAATCATATCAAGCGTGTTCCCATCGGGAGCAAACACCTACAGTTCTTGTTGTAACTTTAAATGACTTTTAGAACCATTTTTCTTGTGTTTTGACTTTCACAGTATTCACACTCTAAAAGGTTACAACATGCAGAAAAACAATCGTTTAACAATCAATTTCTTTACGAGGAAGCACAAGGTTCAATCCGAGAACCGGATTGTCTATTGTAGGATCACCATCGATGGTGAGCGCACCGATTTTAGCATAAATCGGGAGATTAAATCTAATTTATGGGACAATAGCCGTAAAAGGGGAAAGGGATTTTCCAGTTATGTAATCTCCCTTAACAAGTACCTGGACCATATTTATACAGGTCTACATGAGGCCCATAGGCTATTGATGGTGGAAGAGAAGGTAATAACTCCTTTAGCCATAAAAGCAAGGTTCTTTGGGGAAGATGATGGGGGTAAAACATTGAAACAATTGATTGCCTACCACAATGGAACCATGCACACCTCATTGCGCCCCGGAACCAGAAAGAACTACCATATTACCGAACGGTGCATAAATCTCTTTTTAAAGGAGGAATATGGTGTGGAGGATATAAAGCTCAAAAAATTGAATTACCGTTTTATATCCGACTTTGAACAGTATCTAAGAAAATACAGGCCATCAACCCGTACCAAGTGTACCAATAACGGGGCCATGAAGCACATGGAACGGCTTAAGAAAATGTCAAGGTTAGCAGTAAGGATGGAATGGCTTTCAAAGGATCCCTTTGAGAACTATAAACTGCACTTTGTCAAAGCCCAAAGAGAACATTTGACGAAAAGGGAACTTGGACTCATAGAAGAAACCAGTTTCACAAAACAAGGCGTTGAAAAGACGAAGGATGTATTCCTGTTCTCCTGTTATACAGGCCTATCCTATATAGATGTAAAAGCACTTAGTCCCGACAATGTTATCAAAGGAATAGACGGCAATGATTGGTTGTTTACCACAAGGACGAAGACAGATGAAAGACTCAAAATACCATTGCTGCCTCAGGCAAGGGATATCATCAAGAAGTATGAAGGATCTTCTGAAAGGAAAATAAACAATATCCTTTTACCCGTTTTCAGTAACCAGAAGGTGAATTTCTATCTAAAGGAGATCAGTAAAGCCTGTGGAATCCGTAAAAGGGTCACATTCCACACAGCAAGGCACACTTTTGCGACAACGGTAACCTTGTCCAATGGAGTCCCAATAGAAACAGTCTCCAAACTGCTCGGCCATACCAAACTGTCCACTACCCAGATCTATGCAAAGGTACTGGAACACAAGATTGGTGAGGACATGCAGAATCTAATGGAACATATGCAGACAAGCCGATCAGCCGAAGGATGATTAGGTAGTATTCATTCAGTCCCGCTTGCGGGACGTAGGGAATAGCAAGAGGGTGATGCGCAGATTGCGCCATCACGGTTGTTTTCGGGCTTTCAACAAGTTGAAAACCAGTTGATTGAATAGATTTTGGAATACTGTAGAAAATCAGGGGCTACAGTAGACTTTTCCGAAATCTACAGTAAACCCTTAGGGAAGTCCTATAAACACTGGAAATTTTTGACGCAAAAATTGATGCAATTTGACGAAAAAACAAAATCGCACCTATGGAAAAGCAAAAAACAAACGGCAGAACAAAGAAAGGGACAGGAGGTTATTCCAATATCACCGTAAATAAAGAAACGGCCACACGCTTTCGCGCTTATTCCAAACAGTTCAACAAGTCCCATAGCGAGGTATTGGATGGAATGGTACAATACTTCAAGGAGAACAACCTTTATCCTTTTGGGGAGGGAACCAAGATCATCGTTGACAGTATCAAAAAGCTGGAGCGTCAGATGATGAAAAAATTCGATAGGCTCATCGCCATTATCAAGAATATGGAAAAGACCAGTATCAGGCCGACCTATGAAATGATGCTCATACTTTACGAGGCGTATGTAAAGGATGGGAGGAAACCTAAACGTGAACCCGTCAAGATACAGGAAGAGCGAATAGATTTTTTGGAGCCTAGGAATACCGTTCCGAAAACAGAACATGACAGAATGCTAAAGGAATTTGAAAGCTATAAAAAGCATTGCAATGAAATCCTCAACAATGTGGAGAAGGTGGAACCCATGATGGGCAAGACCTATCTCAGGGTCAATATGGACATCGGGGAGTTTGAAAAATTAAAGTACCATTTAAGATAACGGCTATGTACCTTACCATCTCGGCACAGAAAATGGGCAGCACCTACGACTCCAGTGTAGGGAACTATGTGGATNAAAGAGAATTACAGGCAATTGGAAATGATCCAAATATGCTAAGGGAATACACAAGGAAGCTCATGGAGGACTATGCCAAGAGTTTCCATCGCAACCAAGAGGTAAAGGCCGAAAACTTGAAATATTATGCAAAGATAGAGCATGAACGCACCTATCGAGGATTTGATAAGCAGGTGCAAGAGAATGCACCGTACCGGGGAGAAATAGCAAGGCTCAGGAACGAGATACGGAAAGTGGAGCGTGGAGAATCCATCGGGAATGTCAAGGAGCTTGAAAAAAGAATCAAAGAGCAAACGAGATTGGCCCCGCATAAACAGAACGGACAATTGGTGGCCGCAGGGATGCAAAAGGAAGGGCCACAGACCCACATCCACATCATAGTAAGCAGAAGGGACGTGACGAACACCTATACGCTTTCCCCAATGGCCAAGCACAAGGCATCCGAAGTGGAACTGAACGGAAGGACGGTCAAGAGGGGATTTGATAGGGACAGTTTTTATCAAGCAGCGGAGAAAACTTTTGATAAAACAACGGGGTTCAAACGAAACTATGTGGAATCCTATGCAGGGAGAAAGGCCCATGCCAAGGAACCGGGGAAGTTCTTTGCCAAGGTCATGGGACTGCCCACCAAGGAAAAGGATATGGCCTTTAAACTACTTAAAACAATGGGGGTCAAAGCTCCCAGTATCCCGACCAATAAAGTGCAGATTGCGGCCAAGATTATAAAGGCACTTGGGAGGGGTATCGATAAAGCTAGGGGCACAGGTGAGGACATGGGTTATTGAAATCCAAAAAGTAGGTGCGCCCTATCGTGTTTTTGCTTTACGCTTATCTACCGGAACACTACAAAAACCCGATAGGATCCATGCGCAAAAGTTGGGGTAAGATTTGGGGCTATTATAGTTCTATATTTAAACAGTTCGGCTTTAAGTGGGACCTTACAGTATATGGAAAATAGATATTTTAGGACACATTGACACGATTTTAATGTTTTGATTGAATTTTTGTCAGTGTTTTCGTGAAAAACAATAAAATCATCAGTTGGTCTAACAATTGACTTAAAAAAACAAATTAATGGATTTATGAGCACTGTAGTTGTAATTGGAACCTATCATGTTGAAGAAGGGGCATGTACATCTGAAAAATTGCTCAAAATCATAGAGGAGATTTCACCTGAGGTAATTTTTTGTGAAGCAGCACCAGAGGTATTTCCTGAAATGATAGATGCAACGGAGAAATTTAACCCTCCTGAAATAAAAATCATTAGAGAAATTTTAGCAGACCACTCCATTAAAATAGTTCCTGTTGATATTCATGGTATTGTTGTAGGTGATGAACGCATTGATGAAATTTTTGATTGGATCATTGAAAAAATGGAGAATTATAAGAATGCAACGCGTATTCAAATAGATGAAACTTACAAAGAGGGATACAAATTTTTGAATAGTAAAAAAAACGATAAAATCAACTTTGACAAGGCATTAATGGAGAGAGAAATAATAGCCAAAGAAAACAATAGAGAACTCACTTTGGACTATGTTAAATGGGTAAATTGGAATAACTATCGTGAAAATCACTGGATAAAATTAATTCTTGAAAATTTTCATGAAAATAAATTTAATACTGCTGTTTTAATGGTAGGCTCAGCACATAGAGTTGGGTTGCAACATAAGACAATTGAATTAGGGTTCACTGGTAAATTAGATCTAACCTGGAAATTCGATTATTTGAGTAATTGATTTCTTTCCGATTTTGGGTATCATATAATTTTTTCCCAAAAAGAGACTTATAGAAAGGAGCGTGTAAATCTAAAAGTGTTTAAAGACAATAGGAATTTTTCAATATTAAAAGAATACCTGTTATTCGCAGATTCTACATGGCCGATTTTATGAATAAAAGCACGTTGTAAGTCGCTCATTTATTATGATTTATCTTTTCCAGTTAAAAATCCTTTTTCTTTGGCATAAAAAATTATAGTGCCAAAGGATATTGTTGATGGTAAATCCAACTTCCTATTGTTATAACAATATTGAAGGATATTTTTACTTTCAATTTCATCGTGCTTATCTTTATCTAGTTCACACAATTGCAAATAATATTTTTCACCAAGATCATAACTAAAGGTAGCGGCAATAGCAACTGCAACTCTAAACCACTCATCAAAGGTATTAGTAATTGATAATTCTTTCCTTTTCAAATATTTAATGATTTGCCCAATAATTCTTCTATGCTCTCTTTTATTCAGACCTTCCGTTGCGTATGCACTTTTTGTAAGTGATACATTTTTTCTAGTTGTTTTTATTCTATTGTTTTTGCGCTCTATTATTGGGTTGAATTTATCAGTAAAAACTTCGGAATTATTATTGTGATACAAGTTCTCATCCCATGAAACAAAACACAGTCTTGTCACATCACTTCCACTGTTATCTAGTTCAATGTTGTAATTTAATTTATAGTAATTTTTTATTGCCTGAAAACTTGCCCTGTGTTCTTCGGGACTACTATCAATTCTAACTAAGGCTTTCAAACCTTCTCCTGATGGAGATAGCCAAACTGCAAAAGTGTATTTATCGCTCTCTATTTCTCTTTTAAACTTAAATATGTCTTTAGCTTCAATATGATCCACATCCAATATCATCAAATTGTTGTATTGCACTAAATGTTCAAGCTTTCTGCCGTTTACAAATGTTCCACAAAAAGTTACTAACGGTAATTTTATTTTTAATGAATTGTAAGAATCATAGTTGTTTTTAGAAGTAAAATATCTACACTTTTCAATGATATTTTTGTATTTTCCTTTTTTAATATCCAAAAGTTCCCCCATCAATTCAGACTGGATTGCACGTTTTGAATAAATATTATCGAATTTGGAAACATTCATATTTAAACTTAAAAAATAAAATAATAAATTTAGTTCATTTTGATTTAAGGCGTAAGGAAGGGTGGGAACTCTCTCATCATATTGAACAGGTACGGAGGTTTTACCTCCTAGGTGCGAGTAAGGCGTAAATTATTGCTTTGAAAGTGCTGAAACAATTTACAAGACCTAATAATCCTGATGCTAATGGTCTTCGCTGTATTTTTTTGTATGGCCATGTATCTCAATCAAATTGATTACTACGCTTACGCCTTATTTCAATAGTGGACGATTTCTTAGAATATTATGCTGAATCTTCTCTTGTAAAAATGCTCTGCAAGCATAGGGCAAGAATATCTCATCAAAGACATAAAAAACATATGATTAGAGATATAAGCCTACATGATAGAACAAATAAAATATCAATTCCGAAAACTGATAAAGAGTTCATTTTCTTACAATCAATTTTTCCATCAAGAAGAAATTGGAAAAAGCTTAATCAATACGAAAGATTGCATAAAACAAAGTTTACCAATAGTATTGAACGAAATCAGCACAGACTTTGGAAGTCATACAAACACGAAAAATACTTAGTTGAAAAAAAAGCTAAGAAGCCTGAAAATTGGTATCAAAACCTGACTGATTTTTGTAAATCAATTAGGGAAAAGGTCGATAAAATAGAAACTAATGGCTATAAAATTGACAAGCCGACTATATTTCCATTACCTAAATCGTTGAAAAGCGGAATTTTTGAATACCGACCAATTGCCAAATATAAGATTGAAGATAAGATAATTACATCGGCCTTTGCAAGGTATCTTACCGTTAAGTTTGATGATATCTTTTTGGATTGCTCTTATGCGTTTAGAGCAAGAAGAAATGGTGAAATTCCAAATCACCACGATTCAATTATTAGAATATTGAAGCATAAAAAAAAATTCAAAAAACTGTGGGTAGCGGAATGTGATATTCAAAAATTCTTTGACACGGTTCAACATATTCATTTAGAAAAGATTTTCATTGAGGCAATTAATCGTCTAAGAAAGAATGGCATAGATATTTCACCAAAGGCAATGAGATTGTTTCATTTGTTTTTAAATTCATATTCCTTCAATAAAGACGTCCTTCCTAAAAATCTTGATCCTAACTATTTTAAAAAGAATGGAGTGCCACCGGGTATATTTAAATGGGTAGGCGGCTATTTAAAAACATGTTACGATAAAGATTATGTTAACAACTATAGGATAGGTGTACCCCAAGGAAACGCCGTTTCATGTTTCATTTCAAATCTCATTTTAAGCAAGATAGATGAAGAAGTTCTTAGAACGGATGAAAATCTTATGTATGTAAGATATTGCGATGACATGGTTATTGCTCATACTGATAAGGTGATTTGTAAAAAAGCCCTTGAAACATACAAGAAAGGCATAAAAGATAATTTTTTGTTATACCATGATTCTGAAAAAATTCAGGACTACAAAAAATCACCAAAGGTTTTTTGGAAATTCAAATCGAAAGAACCTTATTTCTGGGGCAATAAACATGAAGGCGTGAACAATGTTCCATGGTTGTCATTTGTTGGTTACCAAATAAATTATAAGGGAAATATACGGGTTAGAAAGAGTTCGATTAATAAAGAAATAAGAAAACAAATTAAAGAAACCCAAAGGATTTTACATGCCTTGGGAATGGATAAGAATAGAGAATTAGCCGATATTGATAAATTTTCAAGGAAGAGTCAAAACCAAATTATTTTTAGCCTTCAACAGCGCCTTATTTCAATGTCAGTTGGAAGAATGACACTCTATAATTATGAACTTGAAGATTTTAATCAGGGATTATGTTGGACTAATGGCTTCTTTCTATTGTCAAATAATACTATATCAAAAAAGCAACTGAAAAAACTGGACAAATCAAGAGAACAACAGATTTCATATATAAAAAGGAAGATAAAGAAATTACAAAAGGAAACGGAAGATATAGATGATATTCCAAAACATTTAAGAGATATTTATTTCGGCAAACCATTTAGTTATTTTCAATATATAGATAAATAAAATTGAAAGTGAAGGCTAGACGAATATGCCTGCCAGAGGGGGGTATTGAATTTGTGGCTATTACAAAGAGATATTGCCTTGGGCTTTGTGTGGATAAACCGGACATAATATACCACCTTCGCCGGATAAAATTGAGCACCCTCAATCACGACACAAAAATATGGATTTCAAATCACTACCACCAAATATTGGATGGCTAAAATTTTTCGTTTTTGGTGGCCTCAACAATTCGGCTCATCCACACTTTTATTGGAATGACAAAAAAAGTTGTTGGCCGAAAGAAATTATTTCTTGCCCAAGAGTTTTTCCAAGTATTCAACCTTATCCTTTTCAGCTTGAACAAGACGCTCATAAAGTTCAACTACTTTATCAATTGGATTAAAGGTTGGTTGATGTAAAATTGCATTTAATGCTGATTGGTCATGGAAAGAATTTGAAATAATGTTTAAAACAGATTCTTCGGAAAAATTCTCGATACCTTCTTTAGTAACTCCCAACGCCTTTGCGATTTCTTCAAGTTTCTTATCCTCTAAGGTTTCACTTTTTTCCAAGGTTGAGACACTCTGCTGACTGATTCCCAATTCCTCAGCTAGGGTTTCTTGCTTCATTCCCTGGAGTTCCCTGATTCGGGCAATCTTTCTTCCTATATGATTAGTTTTTGTCTCTGTCGGCATAACTTAAAGATATTTAAAATATTCCTTTGTTTACCCCTTTTGGTAAAATACAACCTCATACGGGTAATTTACAATGGGTTGTGGTGGGTTACATTTTTCTACACGACTAATTTAAACGAAAATTTCAGCTTGGAAAAATTCCAAACTAAAGAATAAGAAATTCATCAATACCTAAGAATCTCAAAAAAACAAATAAATGGAAAATCAACATTTCCTAGAAGAATGCTATGAACGCCTAAAAAAGGGTTGTGCCATTTCCTTTTCTGAAATCTACACAAAATATAACAGACAGATTTTCTGGTTGGGCAAGAACTTTCTCGATGATAGTTTTGTTGTGGAGACATTGGTTCAGGATGTATTCTTGAAGTTGTGGGTTAATAGGGACAGTTTGGAATCACCCAAGCACATTTATTTTTTCCTGAGGTTTGTGATGAAAAGGGAGTGCATTACATACTATATACGCCCAAGGAACAAGTTTTTCAGGAAAGTCCACTCGTTGGAGAGTTTTGAGAATTACCAAGACTATATGGTCGGGTATGACCCCGCTGAAGACAATAACAATGTTAAACTACAGGAAGGGGAACAAAAGAAGTTCCAAAGTATCGAACGCGTCCTGCCCCTATTGGATGACAGCAAAAGACATGTAATCAATCTTTGTTTAAAATACGGCTTTCAATATAAAGCCATTTCCAAAGTAATAGGGAAAAGTATCAATGAAACCTGTAGAGAAATAAAGGAAGCTATTGAAGACATTAAAAACATCCTTCATCAAGGTAGTAGGCTCGATTCCAGAAATAACAATACGGGTGAGATAAAGTTTACAGGCGAGATGACGGCAGAGCAGACAAGGGTGCTTAAAATGCGTTGTGAACTAAGATATTCCTTTTCCAAAATAGCCAATGAGCTTAACCTCTCCCAAAAGGAGGTGCATCAGGAATTCATGATAGCCTATAGGCTAATGGAAGCAAAACATCAATTGCAATCAGCCTAGTATGGAAAAGTCAACCCTAAAACTCACTCGAAAGATCCAAATACTGATCGACCTCCCTACCAAGGAAGAGAAAAAAGAGGCCTTGGATAAACTTTACCAGTGGCAGAACCGATGCTTTAGGGCGGCCAACCTTATAGTGACCCACCTTTATGTTCAGGAAATGATAAGGGAATTCTTTTATCTATCAGAGGGGATAAAATATAAATTGGCTGATGAAAAGAAGGATGAACAAGGAATGCTTAACCGTTCTAGAATAAACACTACCTATCGAGTGGTATCAGACCGTTTCAAAGGAGAAATCCCCACAAACATATTGTCCAATTTGAACCAGGCCTTGATTTCCTCTTTTAAGAAGAACCAACCAGAGTATTGGAACGGTGAACGTTCTTTGAAAAATTTCAGAAGGGATATGGCCTTTCCCTTTGACTTGGAGGGTATGAGTGGATTATCCTATAACGATGAGAAAAAAGCCTTTTGTTTCCGATTATTTCAAATTCCATTTAAAACCTACTTGGGAAAGGATTTTACGGATAAACGGACATTGTTGGAGCGGGTAATGGAGGGCAAGACTAAGCTGTGCACATCACACATAAAGCTAAAAGATGGCAAGATTTTCTTATTGGCAGTATTCGAAATTGAAAAAGAAAACCATGACCTAAGACCTGAGATTATTGCAGAAGCCTCTCTGTCCCTTGAATATCCCATTGTCGTAAAGGTTGGGAGGGCAAGGCTTACCATTGGCACAAAGGAAGAATTTTTATACAGAAGACTGGCGATACAATCTGCACACAGACGGGCAAAGATCGGTGCAACCTATTCCAAATCGGGTAAGGGAATCAAAAGAAAACTAAAGGCAGTTGAAAGACTTGGTCAAACGGAACGTAAATATGTCCATAACCGTTTGCATGTCTATAGCCGGAGGTTGATCGATTTTTGTGTTAAACATAGGGCAGCAACTCTCATACTTTTGAATCAGGAGGAAAAAACTGAGATTGCTAAGGGAGAGGGATTTGTGATGAGAAATTGGAGCTATTGTGATTTGATTACCAAAATAAAATATAAGGCCAATAAAGCAGGTCTCGAAGTTATAATTGATTAACAAAACCGATGGAGGGTGCTTGTACACCCGTAAGGTGAGGTCAATGACACTCACTAAATGCTAACTGCATATACAACGCGTGGGCTCTCTTATTTTAAAGAAGGTGCTTGAATTCGAGGCCTCGAAAATAAATTTATAACTTTAAAAAATTGAAGGCCTTTTAAAGCTTACTTTCCGCAACTAAATCACTTCAAAGTTTAAATATCACTGTGCAAATAGTGGTTAGGTAAATTGTCCTGATAAAAACACAAAGTAAAACGGTGTGTTTATACAAAGTAAATTCTATATTTAGAATTTAAACTCTCCTATGAATCGTATTAAAGAAGTTTTAGAAGAAAAGGGCATTAAACAAGTATGGTTGGCGGAAAAGCTCGGCAAAAGCTTTAATTCGGTAAATGCCTATGTCCAGAATCGTACTCAACCAAGTTTGGAGGTACTTTATGAAATAGCAGAAATATTAAACGTAAAAGTGACTGATCTTTTAATAGAGAATTAATTGAAGAAGAAATAATATGTCAAATATAGACCAAACAGACTTAACGTTTTTTACTAATGAAGAAGGTCATAGTTTATTAAATAGATTCAAATCAACTTTACGTGATACACAATTGTTCGATGTGTTAGTTGGCTATTTCAGGTTAAGTGGTTTTCATAGATTATATGACTCTCTTGAACCTTTAGAGAAAATTAGGATACTGGTAGGGTTAAATGTAGATAAGGACTCTTATGATATTATTTCACATCACCAAGAAATGGCGATGTTGGATTTAGAATCACATAAAAGAACCAAGAAAGTATATCAAAAGAATTTACTTGAAGAAATTGAATATACTGAAGAACCTGAAAACAAACTACAAGAGGGTATTGAAAAATTCATAGCGTTCTTAAACGCAGATTGTTTAGACCCTGAAATAGATAAAGCATATCACGGAAATGGTAAAAAATTAGAAATAAGAGCTTATCCGTCTAAAAACATACACGCTAAAGTGTATATCGGAAAGTTTAAACCAGAAGATAGAGACTACGGATTTGTTATTACAGGTTCAAGTAATTTTTCTGAATCTGGATTAATTGCAAATCGTGAATTTAATGTAGAGTTAAGAACAAAACGAGATGTGTTATTTGCTGAAGACCAATTCAATAAATTATGGGCTGAATCTGTAGATATTTCAGAAGATTTTATTGATACTATTGAAAATAAAACTTGGTTAAGTGAAAATATCACACCTTATGAATTGTACTTAAAATTAATTTACGAATATCTTGAAGAAGATATAAATCTAGAAGATGAGTTCGACCCATTTTTACCTGATGGATTTATGAAACTCAAATACCAAAGTCAAGCGGCCATTCAAGCAAAAAAAATACTAGATAGGTATAACGGAGTTTTTTTAGCTGATGTAGTAGGTTTAGGTAAAACGTTTATTACAGCCTTATTGTTACAACAGTTAATAGGTAGAACATTAGTGATTTGTCCACCTGTATTAAAAGAATATTGGAAGGATTCTCTTTTTGATTTTGGTATTAGAAGCTTTGAAGTAGAATCACTAGGTAAATTACCTCACATTCTTAAAAAAGGCACAGAGAGGTATGATTATATCGTCGTGGATGAAGCGCACAGGTTTAGAAATGAGGGTACTCAAGCCTACGCAGATTTATTAGAGATTTGTAACAACAAAAAAGTAATTCTTGTTACCGCTACGCCACTTAACAATACCATTAACGATATTTTTGCTCAACTTAAATTATTTCAGTCGCCAAAAAACTCAACCATTCCTGGGGTAGTGAATCTTGAAAAGTATTTTGCAGGTTTACGTACACGTTTGAATAAAGTAGATAAGGCAGACGTAGAATACAAACATCTTATTAAAGAAATATCAGATGACATTCGTAACAACGTATTACGTTATGTAATGGTACGTCGTACCCGTAATGATGTTATGACCTATTTTAAAAACGATATGCAAAAACAGGGTTTAGTATTCCCAACACTAAACGACCCCAGTAAAATTGTATATGAATATGAAGGGGATTTAGAAAATATCTTTAAATCTACCATTCAACAACTGTTAGAGTTTACTTATGCTCGATATACACCATTGTTATTTTACAAAGGAAACAAACAGCTAACCGAGTTTGAAAAGCAACAACAACGTAACGTTGGTGGCTTTATGAAAGGTATTCTCGTAAAGCGTTTAGAAAGTAGTTTTTTCGCCTTCCGAATGAGTATTACGCGTTTTATTAAGTCTTATGAGAATTTTATCGATATGTATAAATCAGGTACAATCTACATTAGTAAAAAAGTAGATGTATATGATTTGTTGGAAAACGACGATATTGATAAACTAGAAGAGTTGGTAAATGAAGATAAAGCGCATAAATACAAATCAGATGACTTTACCAAAAATTACCCTGAATTACTTCAAAAAGACCTTGATATTCTTAAAGGCATAAACGAGTTATGGTCAAAAGTTGATGAAGACCCTAAACTGGAAAAGTTTATCGAAACTTTAAAAACCGATAAAACCCTTAAAAAAAATAAGCTGGTCATTTTTACCGAATCTAAAGAAACTGGCGATTATTTATATGAAGCTTTATTACAAGAATTTCCAGAAAAAGTAATGTTCTTTTCAAGTAAAGGTGGTAGACATACTAACGATACTTTGCTATCCAATCACAATGTGTCAAGAGATATTATTCAATGTAACTACGACCCAAACCGAAAAAAGAAAGACTGGGTTAATGATATCCATTTCTTAATTACGACTGATGTATTAGCAGAAGGTATCAACTTACATCGTTCTAATGTCTTGGTTAATTACGATTTACCTTGGAACCCAACACGTGTATTACAACGTGCTGGTCGTGTAAACCGTTTAGGTAGTGCGTTCCCTTTTGTCTACATCTACAACTTTTTCCCAACTACGCATTCTGATGCGCATTTAGGACTAGAAGTAAACATTACAAATAAAATTCAAATGTTTCATGATATTTTAGGAGAAGATGCTAAATATTTAAGTGATGGTGAAGAATTTGGCAGTCAAGAGTTATTCAACACCTTAAACAATAAAAAAGCGTATTCAGGAGAAGATGAGGTAGGTGATTCCGAGTTAAAATATTTAGAAATCATTAGAAACATTAGAGATAATGAAGCCGACTTATTCGAGCGTATTAAAAAGCTACCGAAAAAGGCTCGTAGTGGTTTTAATAATAATGATGTTGAATTACAGACAATGCTAACTTTTTTCCGTATTGGCAAACTCAAAAAGTTCTATCAGTTTCAAAGTGGTAAATCTAATGAGGTGACTTTCTTCGATGCTGTTCAAGAATTGGAGTGTACACCAAAAACGCCAAGAGCTAAAGTCCCCGAAAACTTCTTTACAATGTTGCAAACCAACAGAGCAAAATTTACGCTCGACACTACATCTAAAGAAGAAACAGGTGGTAACAAAGGACGCTCTAATGCTAAATACATTGAAGACCGCATCATAAAAGATAAGCTATTTAAAAACTTTAAAGGCTTTACTGAAACCGATGAAGAATTTATAACGGCAGTAAAGGCAACGCTTAAAGAAGGTAAAATGGCAAAGAAAACGGCTCAAATTGTAAAAAAAGAATTGGAAAAAGTGATAGAACCTTTACAGGTATTGCAAGTATTACGCAAGTATGGTCGTATTCAGTTGGATATTACCAACAAGGACAATAAAAAATTTCAGAAAAGAGAAGTCATTCTTTCAGGATATATTACCAATAAGTAATTATGGATAAAAATTCAGCTATTAACCTAATTGATAAAACGTTTAACAACGCGTTTGATGAAGCACAGTTTACAAACTTCATTCAAAACCTATTAAACGACTTTGAAATAAAACCGAATAAATATAGTGGCAATACCATTTGGGAAGACCAACGCGAACACGTAAGCTATTATAAGCGCATTGGTAAATACATAGACCCAGAAGGCGAAGCTTTAGATGTCTTGATTGTTCAAGTAAAAAATGTTTCTAAACTGGAAAGAGCCAGAACGGCATTAAGAAACTTTGTGATTAAGCATCTTAATAATTTTGAAAAAGACTATGCTTTAGTGGCGTTTTATTCTAAAGAAGATGATGGATTCGACTGGCGTTTTTCTTTTATAAAAATGGAGCATCAATCCTATTTAGATGAAGAAAAGCAAAAAGTAAAAATGCGTAAGGAGTTTACACCTGCAAAGCGTTATTCCTTTCTAGTTGGTAAATACGAGAAATCGCATACCGCAAAAACGCAATTATTACCGCTTTTACAAAATATTGCTAATAACCCAACCATTTCAGAGTTAGAAAAAGCGTTTAGTATAGAACGTGTAACCGATGAGTTTTTTGAACAATACAAAAGCTTATACATTAAAGTCTATGAGTATTTTGAAAAACAAGATTTATCTATTTTTCAAGACAGCCAATTAGATGCGTCAGGCTTTACTAAAAAGTTATTAGGTCAAATAGTATTCTTATACTTCTTACAGAAAAAAGGTTGGTTAGGTGTACCTAAAAATGAAAGATGGGGTGCAGGTAAAAGACATTTTCTGCAACAACTTTTTGATGAGTCTTTAGAAAAAAATAAAAACTTCTTTAAAGACTATTTACAATATTTGTTCTATGAAGCATTGGCAAAAGAACGGGATAATGAAAATTCATATTACCCACGTTTCAATTGCCGTATCCCATTTTTAAATGGAGGGCTTTTTGAAGCACAATACGATTGGAGAAATGCCAACATTAGTATTCCAACCGATTTATTCCGTAACGATGAGAAAAACAAATCTGGAGATATAGGTACAGGTATTCTCGATGTGTTTGACCGTTACAACTTCACCATAAAAGAAGACGAACCTCTTGATAAAGAAGTGGCGGTAGACCCTGAAATGTTGGGGAAAGTCTTCGAAAATATGCTAGAGATAAAAGAACGCAAAAGTAAAGGAGCATTCTATACACCTCGTGAAATTGTACACTATATGTGTCAAGAAAGCTTGATACATTATTTAGATAATGCACTAAATAATTACAATAACACTTACCAAGAGTTAGGTAATAACCAAGCAAATATGTCTGGAAATCAGGGTGAAAAAGGGCAGCAAACTATACAAGCAGAAACTAATGAAATTATTGTACCCAAAGAAGATATTGAGCAATACATACGCGAAGGGCATTTAGCATTAGAAAACGATGTACGAGTGGCAGAGCGTGGCGAAACCAAAACCTACAAATTCTTATTGCCAGAAAGTGTGCGTAATAATGCCGATGTTATTGATAAAAAATTAACCGAAATACGCATTTGCGACCCTGCTATTGGTTCTGGGGCATTTCCTGTTGGTTTGTTACACGAGTTGGTAACTGCACAATTAATATTAAAACCACATTTAAGCTACAATTACTTAAATAATAAATTAAAGGAGTTTGACTTTCACGAACGAGAAAGCGTTAGCGAAAGTCGTTATGTGTACCGCTTAAAAAAGCACATTATTCAAGAAAGTATTTATGGGGTAGATATAGACCGTTCTGCTATAGATATTGCACGTTTGCGTTTATGGCTCTCTTTAGTGGTAGATGAAGACGATTTAGAACCCATAGAAACTTTACCAAACCTGGATTATAAAATTGTTTGTGGTAACTCGTTAATAGGTATGCCAGATGGCACAATGCGAGATTTGGAGGTTGAAAAAGAGTTAGAAACTTTAAAGGAAGAGTTTTATACAGTTACTAACGAGCAACGCAAAAAAACGTTACGTAACAAGATAAACACTAAAATAAGAGAGCTTTTAGGTACAGCCGAAACTTTTGCCGGTTATAAAATTGATTTTGATTTTAAGCTCTACTTTTCTGAAGTATGGCGTGAAAAAGGTGGTTTTGATGTGGTGATTGGTAATCCACCATATGTTCAGTTACAGGATAAAGAAAGAATTTCCTCCAATTTATTGAAATATTATGGTTTACAAAACTTTAGAACATTTGTAAGGTCTGGAGATATTTATAGCTTATTTTATGAGCAAGGCTTAAAATTGTCATCACCTGTAAATGGAATATTGTCATATATAACTTCAAATCGATTTTGTTTTACAAATTATGGGGAGTCAACGAGAAAGTTTTTATCTGAATATAACTTAAAACAAATCATAAATCTTAACAAGGTAGAGGTATTTAAAGAGGCCAATGTGGGGACCATAATTACCATTGTAGAAAACAATAAATATAGGAAGGGAAAATTAAGAGCTGGAGAATTCAATAGCTATAATACAAACGTTTCATTTATTGATCAACTCTTTGAACAATCTAAAATAATTGATAGTAAATATTATAATTCTTCACAATGGGCATTTTATGATGAAACCATCCTAAATCTTAGGGAAAAAATAATCGGGCAAGGGACTCCCTTAAATAAAGTGAAAGACTTATCAATAAACAGAGGCATTACTACTGGATTAAACAATGTCTTTTTAATACCTGTAGAAAAAGCATTTTCTGTATTTAAAAACGAAAAAAGTTTTGAAATTTTAAAGCCAGTTTTCAAAGGCGCAGAAATCAAAAGGTGGAAATGTAAAGAGCATAATTATTTCCTGTTTTACACTTATTCAGGAATAAAAATAAGAAACTATCCAGAAGTATTTGAGTATTTGTCTGATTATAAAGAAAAACTTAGTAATGTTTATGAGGCTAGAAAAGGGAAAAAGGAATGGTATGAACTGAGGAAATGTAGGTATTATGATTCTTTTGCAAAAAGAAAAATTATCTGGACGCGACTTTCGAATATAAACTCCTTTGCTATTTCAGAAAACGGTGAATTTTCTATTGACTCTACATCCTTTGCTGTCGGAAAAAATCTTGAATATTATTGCGCAATCCTCAACTCAAGAATAGTCTATTTCTATTTTGTGCTTGGTGGAGTAATATGGGGTAAGGACGGAATTAAATGGTTTGGAGATTATTTCGACAAAATACCTGTGCTACTCCCAACAAGTGAGACAGTTAACATTTTTGAAATCCCTTATTTATACCTTAAAACACTTGCTCATAAAGAAGGTTTTAGGTCGCAATTTGATTTTTTTGAAGAATTAATCGATGCGATGGTGTTTGAATTATATTTTCCTACTGAATTGAAATTTTATAAAAAAGAGATTCTTAAACACCTTTCAGACCTAAAACCTATTACAGTAGGTATAAGCGAGGAAGAAAAGTTAGGCGTTATACAAAGCGAGTATGAGCGTTTATATCACCCAGACCATCCCGTACGCTATGCAATAGAAACTTTAGATAGTATAGAAGAGGTACGTATTATTAGAGAGGCATTAAAATAATTAAAAAATGGCATTTAATCCAAAGACAGAATATACAATAGTTCCAGAAAGCTTTCCTATAGAAGATTTTCATAAATACAAAGATGAGTTTGTAACAAGACCACCATACCAACGTAAAGCAGTATGGAAGGTAAAAAAGAAACAAGCCCTAATGGATAGTTTGTTTAGGCGATATTACATCCCCAAGTTAGTTATTCGCAGAGTAAGATTAAGTGATGAACGTACAGTTAATGAAATTGTAGATGGCCAACAACGAATTACCACTGTACAGGAGTTCTTTGAAAACAAATACAAATTACCTAAAACATTGGCAGATTTAGGTGAAGGTATTGCAGGTAAATATTATAAAGACCTTAATTCAGAAGTCCGAAAGTTTATTGATAGATCCTTAACCTACCAAGCCGATGTTATTTTAAACATCGATGAACCAAATAATGTAAACCACCAAATTATTGCTACCGAGATTTTTTGGAGGTTACAACAAGGGGAAACCTTAAACTATATGGAAGTTGCACACGCGCAATTATCAAGTTTAAGTAGAAATTTTATAGTAAAATATGCTGATGACTTAACCTTTGATTATAACAAATACGAGCCAATAGATAGTAATCCAGATAAAATGCCATTTTTCAAACTATTGAATGTAGATAATGATAGAATGAAGCATTTACAATTTATGGCGAGGTTTCTTCTTATTGAAAAAAATGGTGGTTATGCAGAACTAGGGGATAAAAAAATAACAGAGTTTATTGAAGAAGCCAAAACATCTAATGGTATAGGAGATTATACTTTCGAGAATAATAATGAAGCTGTTGCGGTACGTAAAAATTTAAAAGTATTCTACGATATTTTTAAAGATGACCCAATGTTAGACGATAAAAACGGCATAAAGGAGTTTTCAGTAGAGTATTTCATCATTTCTGTATATATGCTCATTCGTCATTTAAGAATGCATTATGTGTTAGATGATGATACCAAAAATACAGTTCGTGAATTTATTTATGCTTTTCATACGCGTTGGAAAACTTACGAAGATTCTGAAGATACTGATATGTTGACGTTTAGTAATCGTAGGCAGCAAGGAGAACACGATTTAGAAGTCAGAGATAGAATTATGAGACAAATCTTTTTCGAGTATTTAAGAGATAAGAATTTTGAGTTAAAAGAAAAAGATGAAAATAGAGCCTTTTCAGAGTTACAAAGAATCATAATTTATCGTGATGGTAAAGGATTATGTCAGGAGTGCCTACGTGAAGGTAAACCCGAAAAAGAAGCTAGAGTAAGTTGGTCAAATTATCAAGCTGACCACGTTTTTCCACACGCTAAAGGAGGTCAAACTATTTTAGAAAATGGAGAGTTATTATGTGTGCATCATAACCAATCTAAAGGAGCTAAAGTAAGTTAATGATGAAAATTCAAAATATAACCATAAATAAATACAAGGCTTTTCAGCGTTCAGAAAATATTAAAGTCGGTGGTAAAAATGTATTCATCTATGGTGAAAATGGCAGTGGTAAAAGCTCGGTTTATTATGCGCTTAAAGATTTTTTTCAATCAAGCGTTGAAAATATTGATATGGCAAAATTGCGTAATTTATATTTAACCGATGGGGAAACTGATTGTGCTATTGAAGTTGAGTTTGATGGTAATGCAAAATTCACTTTAAATGAGAGTACAAAAACCACAAACGTGGTATCAATTACAGACTGTAACAGATTAAAGAGTTTTATCACGTATAAAAATTTAATGGCAGTTCATAATGTTAAGATTAAAGATAAAATTGATGTTTTCGATTTAATCGTTAATGGAGTTTTAAAACATTTCAAATCACAAACCATAACAAATGGTATTGAGCTTAAAACCTTATGGGATGAAGTGATTTTGGAGAGTAAAAAAACAGTAGCTCGTGGTACAGGGGACTTTAATCAGTTTAGACAGAAACAATATGCTGTTCAAGCTAAAGCAGATTTGCTTAACAATGCTCTAAATAAATTGTTTTTAACTGGTAATCCTGATTATTTGGGTCCAGAGATTAATCAAATACTAACTAGGTTAGCGCCAGGTTTAGAAATAGAATTATTAAGGAATACAGTTCAGATAGATAATAAAGGAAATGTTAATGGTTGGCCAAAAATATTGCTAAAAGTAACTAACAACGGTACTTCTTTAGAAAATAAGCAACCTCATTTCACCTTAAATGAAGCCAAATTATCTGCTATAGCAATTAGCATTTTTTTAGGTGCAATATTAAGGCAGGCAAAATTTTCAGGGGATTTGAAAGTATTATTCCTTGATGACATCCTTATTGGTTTGGACAATGAAAACCGTTTGAAGTTGTTGGAATTACTTCAAGAAAATGGTGTTGAAGAAAGTAAAAGACTGTTTAGGGGGTTTCAATTGTTTATTACTACTTATGACAGGCATTGGTATGAAGTAGCAAAAGTTCACTTAAGAGATTGGAAATTCCTTGAATTTTATAAAGGTGATAATGGTCCCGTAATAATAGATAATGACAAGGGAGATTTAGAAAGAGCTGAAGACTATTTCGATGCTTATGATTTTCCTGCTGCGGCAAATTATTTAAGAAAGGTTATAGAACAAAGTTTGTTAGAAAAATTACCTGATTATTATACTGTAAATGAGAAAGTAAGAGGATTAATAAAACCCCCAAATCTAGAAACCCTTATTGATAGATTGAGAATATACTATGAAGAGCTAGAGCTTCAACCACCTATAAATCTCATTGATAGTTTAAAAAAGTATAAAACAATTCTATTCAACCCAATGTCGCATAATGATATTAAGAGTCCAATTTACAAAAATGATTTATTGGATGCTTTTAAGGTTGTTGATGATTTAAACAAAATTAATTTACCTAAAATCGATTTATTGATTGAGAAAAATAAAGTATTTAAAATTGCACTACCGGCAATTACTTATGAGGCTGAATTTACTTTAGCTGGTAATTTATATAAAATAGATAATGAAGGAACGAATACAATAACATCACCAAAGTTAGCACTTTCTTTCTGGAAAAGAGAGGGTGTAGATTATGCAATGGATTCTGGTTCACCACCACAGCAATATTCACAAGCTGAAAGATTAAGGATTGTTTCTAGAGGCCCATATAATTTAACTCAAATTTTATCTTCTTTAAATAGAACATTTACGGACAGAGGTGTAGCGAATATTGTTGAAACTGATTTAAAAAATGCAATGGTCTGTGAAGGAAAAACGCTCACTCAGTGGTTAGTTTAATGGTTAAATAGTCTGCTATTATTATATTTAAAGAATTATTTTTGTTTTATATTTAAAAATAATTATTGCACAAAAAATTTGTGTTCAAAAGTTGTTTTTTGTTTTCCGTGTTCTTAACGGGAATGCCTTTAAGATTAAGGTGTCAATGCATTGATAATTAAATATTTATAAATCGGATGTGGTTTCTGCCACCCCGACTTAAGGAGAAACCAATCAATGGGTTTCTCCTTTTTTTATGCAAATAAGTATCTGTAAATCAAACAATTATTGTCTGGCTATATTTGGTTCGATTTTCACGAACAAAGTTTTCGGACTTTAGTATCGAATTGTTTAAAAAATTGCCCCAGTTCTCTGTTTTGCAGTATTTTCCGAGCAGTTCGATATCCCCTTAAGGTTCTGATATTTTCATCTTCTTTGGTTCCTTGAGGTTCTTTGACATTTAATAGAGAAGGTCCAATATAACAGTCGTCTCATAACGGACGTATGCTCCGTAGACTGGCGGACAACAATATAAGGTGTCAGAAGGGCAATAATTATCCCATTCGCCTAAAACATCGTTTATTCATTATCCCAAAGTCAAACACACAACAGGATTATTGCAACAAATCAAAATCGCAGAATGAAATATCATTATTTTTTAGTTTTACTACTTTTTATCAATAGCTGTAAAACTCCCGAACCGGCCACAAAACAGGTCCCGCAAGTAAATACAACTGCCGGTTGTATCCTTGGCCGCTTACCCAGGACCACCAATTATGAAAACCAAATAGAAGACTACCTATCCATTTATAAGGACACCATTATTGAAATTGAATCCGTTCAGATAGGATCGCACCATTATAAAAGCCTGCTCGATCTGAAAAAATCGGAACGCTATATCTATCTTGTTTCAACTAAAGAGAGTGACCCGGACTCATTGTTGATCCATTGTCTTACCCCATTAAAATCAGTCGATGCCACGTTCAATAGGGAACATTGTGAAATTGAACTGGAAACCAGCGAATTTGATAGGAACGGAACCCCCATTTTTACGAATTATCAAACAGTCCACCTGGCTGATGATAGTCCATAACATGACGTTGTGTGGCCGTGAAGCTACCTATTAACAGTCTCCCTTTATGGGGATGGCATCAAAAATCAATATCTTTAAGCAAATGGTGGCCAAGTAATATATAAACAGCAAAAATGCGTTTTTTAATTGTATCCATATTATTGACATTGTCTATTTCCTGTCGGGATAAACTGGAAACAGAGGGATATAACATTCGAGGTACTGCAAGGAATGTGGTCGACAGCACTAAGATTTTATTATATCTCTACCCCAATACGGCGACAGTTGCTGACTCTACAGTGGTCATAAACGAAGCATTTTCATTTGTCGGAAAGGTCAACCGTCCAACATTGGCCCATTTACGGATCATGAGCAGCAATGATGACAAAACCTTTTGGTTAGAGGACAATGAAATTACCATTATAGGGGAAAAAGGAAAGTTTTCAGAGGCACAAATAACCGGTTCCGAAACACAGAGGGAATCTGAACTTCTTTTGGAAAGAAAGGATTCCATTTATAAAGAAATGAAAAGTCTTGAGGCATTGGTAACGGACAATAACCGGGATTCCCTTTTTGTGATCTATGAACAGATGCAGCATGTTGAAATCGATATCAACAACAAATTTATTCGGGACTATCCTGGATCCTATGAAAGCCTTACCCGCCTGAATTGGTCAAAGGAATTAATGGGAGGTGAAGAAACCGCTAGGGTATTTGCATTATTGGCCCCTGGTTTGCAGTCTACAGAAGAGGGCAGATCCATTGCTACATTTATAGACAAGAACAGAAACCTGAAAATCGGTGATAAGTTCGTTGATTTTACCCAGCAGGATAGCAACGGGCAGATGGTATCACTTTCAAAAATAATGGGGAAATATACCCTGGTCGAATTTTGGGCCTCCTGGTGTGGCCCCTGCCGAAGTTTTAACCCGGAATTGATGGAACAGTACCGGTTGTACAGCGACAAGGGATTTGAAATTCTCGGGGTATCTCTGGATTCCGATGAAAAAAAATGGAAAAAGGCCATTGAACAAGACGGATTGTTGTGGAAAAATGTCAGTGATTTAAAGGGGAATGACAATGAGGCTGCCATGATTTATGGGGTACGGGACATTCCTGATAATTTTTTGATAGATGAAAACGGTACCGTCATTGCCCAGTTCATACGCGGGGAAAAATTGGAAAAAAAACTCAAAGAGCTATTTCATGGCAATACCGACAGGTAGTTGACCGAACAAAACGAAAATCAGGATGAAACGAACAATTTTTGCACTGCTTATCCTAACCATGGTTTCTTGTGGTAAAAAGGAAAAAAATGAATTTTCCCTTGTGGGAAGGACAAATGGTATTGTAAATGGAACGGTATTATATATGGAGGATATTTTGACGAAAGAAACCATATATTCCGCAAGGGTGCGAAGTGATTCGTTCCGTTTTGGCACAAAACTTCCCAGAACACCTGTTCAGGTGGTCTTACGAACAAAGGACTATTCCCATTACCGCAATCTATGGTTGGAAAACAAGGCTATGACCTTCGGCCAGTCCCGGTCAGATTTCAGGAAAGCAACCGTAGAGGGATCCCTGACTAGATGAGCCAGATGGCCGATACCACCAAAAACGGAAAATTTGAGCCACCCGATAATTGGTCTTAGTGGTTTGAAAATCAACTTTTTCTTGTATATATAGCGATGCTCAATTTTATCCGGCGAGTGTGGTATACTATGCCCAGCGTTTCCACCAATGTCCTCCTTTCATAATTATTTATTGTTTTTTAAAATTAAACATTTACTCCGAAAAGGTAGCCGACTAATGCAGAAAGTACCATTGCGATTGTTCCCCAAATAGTAATTCTCAAAATTGCTTTTTTAATACTTGAACCACCAGTTTTAGCCGATGTTGTCCCAAGAATTATTAAGAAAATGATAGTAAAACCATACAGCCAATATTCCATTCCTTTCACTGGAGCAAAGAAGACAACCAAAAGAGGTAGTATTCCGCCAACTGTAAAAGAGGCCCCAGAAGCCAACGCTGCTTGAATAGGGTTTGCCTGACTAATTTCGTTAATCCCTAATTCATCTCTAATGTGCGTTCCTAATGCATCTTTTTCGGTCAGTTCAATTGCCACTTGTTTTGCCGTTTCCTTTTTCAGCCCCCTTTTTTCGTAAATCTGTGCCAGGATGTTCAGTTCTTCTTCCGGCATTTCTTTGAGTTCAATTTTTTCTCGTTCTATATCGGCTTTTTCTGTATCAGTTTGTGAACTTACCGAAACATATTCGCCTGCCGCCATTGATAAAGCTCCCGCTACAAGTCCAGCTACTGTTGCTAAAACTGTAGGCTCTCTTGTTGCACTTGCTGCTGCAATACCGATAGCTAAGCTTGAAATAGAAATTATTCCATCATTCGCTCCTAATACAGCTGCTCTTAACCAGTTACTTCGATGAATATAATGGTTGTCTAAATAGTTATCAATTGTTATTTTTTTATTCATTTCTGTGTTTTAAGTGGTCTCAAATTACGCCCAACGACCTCGCCCCGTATGTTTACGAACGGATAATCAATTATTTATAAATATAGTAGTTTCCCAATAATTAAATCAAGCTAGAATAGAAGGGACAGTGAGGTCTCGGCTAGATGGATGAGCCGGATGGTTGATACCACCAAAAACGGAAAATTTGAGCAGCCAATGATTAGTATTAATGGTTTGAAAATAAGGTTTTAGATTTAACGGTGCTCGATTTTATCCGGCGAGGGTGGTACGCTATGGCTGGCGTTTCCACATATAGAAGACAAACTAAAACAATTAGGAAGAATAGTTAAAAGAATGTCTTAATGATGAAATAATTCTGTCAATTGTGTTTCCTTCTCTCCCCCAATTGTTCAAGAACCTTCCTTCCGTGTTCATTGTTGGGGTCGAGTTGTACGGATTTTCCATAGGCTTCCCTGGCCTTTGACTTTTGCCCATCCTTAAGTAAGGCTTCCCCATAGCTGTCCCAAGTGTTCCCGGAATCGGGATAGTGGATAGTGTTCAGTTCAAATAGCTGCAAGGCTATGTTCAGGTCGCCATTGTTCAGATAGTGGTATCCAAGGGAGTTGATCGTCATCTCGGATAGGTCATAGGACGTAGCTGTTTTTTTAAACTCGGCCTTGATGAAATTGACCAGGCCTTGACCGGACATTTCAGGAACCAGGGTGTGCAGTTTCTTTTTGTTCAACCGGGCCACTTCTTCCCGTTGCTCCGCCAATGTCCTGACATTATAGGCTCTCCTGAC
Source organism: Flagellimonas hadalis (assembly GCF_007785775.2). Lineage (GTDB taxonomy): Bacteria > Bacteroidota > Bacteroidia > Flavobacteriales > Flavobacteriaceae > Flagellimonas > Flagellimonas hadalis. Next base: position 29,314 of record NZ_VNIK02000016.1, on the reverse strand, counting down.
ATGGTCCGATATGATGGTGGTGTCGATCTGGTACAGTGCGAACTTGTTTCCTGTACTGGCATCCATGATATATTGTGTGCCATAGATTTGGGGCTTTCCCTTACGCATCAGGTCCCGGTCGATCGCTGCGGCCAACAACCATTTGTTCATGGTGGAATCGCTTTGTATGGCCTTTTCCATCATTTGAATGGCCATTTCCGAAGCTATGGTATCGTTACCGTGCTGAAAGATCATAGCGGCATGATAATGGTCATTTGCTGTTTGAAGTTTATCGGCATTGAGCAATTCCCGCAATCGAACCCTTCGCAAACTGTCCCGATGGGTGAGCTTGGCCCAGTCTATCGTTCCAGATGTCCGGTCCTTTTGATCAAGGCGGTACATATCCGCCAATTCCGTATTGTCGGACTGTGCGTTTGTCAGCCCTATGGCCAAAAGGGTCCAAAGTAAAGTGATAAGAATTTTCATAAATCCATGTTTTTTGATGGGTCCAAAGTTGTCCTTTTAAGAGCAGGATTTGGGTTAAGGAATGTTATCTAGTGTTATTTTGGTGGCAAAGATCGGCCGATTCCCATATTTTAGGGCCATGGTTTATCGGAGGCATTATATCATCATTTTGTTGATTTTCACAGTTTCCATTCTTGTTTTGGGTGTGCAACTGTATTGGAACCACAATAACTACCTGTTTGAAAAAAAGCGATATGCCTCGGAAGTTCAGGCCCAGTTGGACAAAGCATTGGAAAAATATATTCAATATGTTGGTGATAATAACATTATCGGGGTGTCTTCGACGGATGGGACGCCGATCATACAAAATGCCCTTTTTGATTCCATATTCCGAAAGGTGGTTGACCCGGGGGATTTTATGGGGAAAATTGACAGCATGGCGCAATTGGGGGGCAATGCGGTCAATACCGTAAAGGGAACCAAGGGAAACCGCATGGACACTGTTCTTGGAAACATACAGGTAACGGGAAGCAATCTGGACCAATTGGAACGGTTCTTTCATGGATCGCAAATGATCTATGGGGACAGCTCGATGCCCGAGGTTTCAAAAATGATTTTTACCTTTTCGGTGGATACCTTGGATGTACTGCCACTTAAAGGTTTTATCGATAGGGAAATAAAGGAGGTCGAGCCCCAGTTGGACTATGGGTTTGTTTTTCGGAACGGGAGGGGGTACAGACAAGAGCTCCATGGGGATATCATCTCCAAAGCGCATTTCAATATTCCGTTGAATGTGGCAGGGTTGCCCAAGGACAGTTCATTCCAGTTCTATTTCAGTAACCGGGAATCCCTGATCCTGTCCCGTAATTGGATGGCCCCTATCATATCCATTATAGTGGTCTTTGTGGTGGTTTCCGCCCTGTTGTATCTTCTCCACGTAATTAGGAGTCAAAAGGCATTGGCCGAAATGCGGAATGACCTGATGAATACGGTCACCCATGAACTCAAGACCCCGATATCCATCATTGGAATAGCGTTGGAAGGCATTCAGGATTTCAATGTGGAAAATGACCCCAACAAGGCAAATGCTTACATAAACACTTCTCTGGAGCAGCTTGATCGCTTGAACCATACCGTGGAAAAGATATTGGAAACCACAGCGTTGGAGACCGGGCAACTACAGATGGACCGAAACGATATCGATCTTCACAAGCTACTGGGGGAGTTGATTTCACGGATCCGTAAACAGGGGACAACCAAGCATATTTCCTATCTTCCATCACCGAGCCTTTCCATGGTACGCGGGGATAATTTCCATCTTGAGCACGCATTCTATAATATTCTTGAAAATGCCTTGAACTATGGTGGACAAAATATCCGCGTTTCAACCGCTGTTGAAAAACATGGAACAAGCATTTGGGTTGAGGATTCCGGTGCGGGTATTTCCCCAGCACAGGCCAAGCATTTATTTGATAAATTCTATAGGGTCCCGTCTGGGAATACACACGACAAAAAAGGCTTTGGGATCGGTCTTTTCTATTCCAAGGCCATTTTTGAAAAGCATGGAGGCAGTATCCAGGTCAAGACAAGGCCACATACAAAGTTTATAATTAGACTTCCCCATGACGAAACGCTATAAAATTTTGATGGCAGAGGATGAACCTGCCCTGGGCAAGATCATCAAGGAAAGTTTGGAATCCAGGGGTTTTGAGGTCCGTTGGGTTGTTGATGGGGTTGATGTGATCCCCCTTTTTCAAGAGGACCGTCCGGACGTACTGGTCCTTGATGTGATGATGCCCAAGATGGATGGGTTTATGATCGCCCATGAAATCCGAAAAAAAAATCGTCAAGTCCCCATTATCTTTTTGACGGCAAAATCCCAGACCATGGATGCGGTCCAAGGGTTCAAGGTCGGCGGAAATGATTATATCCGAAAACCCTTTGGTATGGAAGAGCTCATTGTGAGAATTCGAAACTTGATCGGTCATGGACAGCCACAAAACCACCCCATCCAAATTGGCAAGTATGTCTTCGATTTCAAAAAGCAGACATTGAAGTTCATGGACGAACCGTTTATGGAATTGACGCATCGCGAAAGCCAAATTCTTTATTTTCTGTCAACGGCTACCAATGAAGTCGTTGAACGGTCGTTCGTTCTCAAAAAACTTTGGGGCGATGATGATTTCTTTGCGGCAAGGAGCATGGATGTATTCATTTCCAATCTAAGGAAGAAATTGAAAAAAGACCCTGAGGTACGGATAGTCAATATCAGGGGAATCGGTTATAAGCTTATCCTTTGATCAGGCATAATACAAAACGATATAGGTGTTCCAGATTTTCACGGAAACCAGGGATGAGGCGACAGCACAGTGTTGTGGTCAATTTCGGGGAAACCATTCGATGGAACAAAACATCTTAACGATTTAGGTTGCCGACCAGCGTAGCTAATGCTACGTTTCCGTATAAAGGTTCTTGTAAACCTATCGAAACAGATTATTGTCCGTAATCTTCATCAGAAACCCCTTGCGACCACAATTGGCTTTACTATCTCTTTCGTTCAAGGGTCTTATCGACCCCCTGTTCTGGCTGTTCCATTCTATAGCCTTCTACGGCCCCCTTTCCGTCCAGTATAAATGTATAGGTCACTTCAGGCCAAAAACCGTTTACTTTGAACTTTGTTTCGGAAACTGGGATCAAATCAAAACCGTTGTTGGTCCAGAGGGAATGGTGCTTTAAGGAAATAGGGATGTCCTTTCCTTTTTCGTTGACATAAACGCCCACATATTTTTGTAATGTCGCCTCCGGCAATCTCACATCGTTTTTGTTTGGGATATGATAGAGGATATTACGGGTTTCCACTATCGGCAGTCTTTTTTTTCCGGTCCTGTTCTCGTTGTTCTGCAGTATGATGATGGTCATGTCATGGTCAATGTGCTGTTCCAAATAAGTCAAATACCCTGGAAAATAACCGCTATGGTTGACCATTTTCTTAAAGGGTTCTTCTTGTTCAATGTACCACCCAAAGCCATACCCTGTCTCCTCCCCTGAGTTCAATAGGGATGAGGTGAACATGGATTCCTTGTCTTTTTGGCTGACCAGTAGGTTATTCTTCAAGGCCCTGTCCCATTTCAAAAGATCGCGTACCGTGGAATAGATCTTGGCCTGTCCATACGTGCCGTCGAGTTTCTGGACGTATTCCATATCTTCGGGATTGTCATAATGGGCCTTGGCTATCTGCGGATCCTTTATCTTATCCTTGTGGACAAACAGGACCTTCGTGTCGTCCATGTTCAAAGGACCAAAGATATGCTCGTCAAGATAGGCTCCATAGGTTTGTTTGGAGACACGTTCAATAATGGAAGCCAACAAAAGATACCCCGTGTTGCTGTACTGCCATTTCTCCCCAGGGACAAATCGTAGCTCGGGTCTTTGTTCCCCTAGGCGTTTGATGACCTCTTCGTTGGTGATTGTTTCGATACTGTCCCAGTCCTTTTTGAAAAGGTCAACATAATCGGGGAGGCCAGAGGTATGGTGTATAAGGTTTTCAATGGTCACACCATGATAGGAACCCAGTTCCGGGAGGTATTGTGTGATGGCATCACTGTATTTCAATTTCTTTTCATTGGCCAACAAGACCACCGCCGTTGCCGTAAACTGTTTGGAGACCGAAGCCAAATAGAAAATGGAACGGGGAGATAGCGGGATTCCGTTTTCCTTATCGGAAACCCCGAAGCTTTTACAATAGATTTCCTTTCCTTTTTTGGCGATCAACACATTCCCGTTGAACTCCCCATAAGTGTTGAGTTCGGTGTAAAGGGAGTCCAGCCTTCCCGCAAGCTGTTTTGTTTCCCCGTCTTGTGCAATGAGCATATTGACAATCAAAAGAAAAGAAAATAGGAAGGCCAAATTGGTATAATACTGTTTCATCTGCTATTTTTTTCAAAAGTATGGACCGATATCCTGAAAAAATTGTACGAATGTAAACTAGTGTCCATACATCCATAATACACTGTCCATGATAGTGGCGTCTCTGAAGAACCGTCCCGGTTGCGAGTGTGTCAGTGCTTTAAAATGCTTGTTGAAGTGCGCCTGGTCAAAATACAAATGGTCATAGGCAAGATGGGACAGGTTTTGGTCTCTTTTGTATTCACCGACCATTTTTTTGAACCGATGGATCTTTTGATATTGTGAAGGGGACCTCCCGGTATATTTAAGGAGGAGTTTATGGAGATATTGACGGGAAATACCGCGATGGTCGGCAATGTCCGTTATCTTTAGCCCTTTTTCAATATCATGTAGGATGGATTCGAGCATTCCGAGATCTTTGTTCTTTAACAAGGATAGCCAATAGCTTTCCAATGCATGGATTTTACCGCTATGATCGTTCATGTGCAATATTTTGGACATTTCATCCAAATACTTGGGGAACGGAATTTTTTTGGTGGTGGACAAGAATTCAAAATCTTCCAGGTTTTCCAAGAAGTGTAATATCCCAAGGGGCTTGAAATAGATAGTGATCTCATTGAACGGTTGGGCATATCGTATTTTGACAGGGTTTGTTTTCTTGTGATAGAAATCTGCCACGATATTCTTTGTTGAAGCGGGTAGGATGGAGATCAGGTCTTTTTTAAAGGTGACATCCACATTTTGACAGACCGTCGCAACAAAATAATTGCCGGGAAAGCTTATAAAATGGATAGGGGAGTGGTTGTCCTCCCCTGAGATAAAGTAATACCCCTCCATATACTTTCTTAGCGTCTGGTCCTGGGTTTTGTAGAATCTTATTTTCCGTTCCACGGATTGAACATCATTTAAATAATACGGTAAAGAGTTGGATTTTCTATTGTTGTTACAGAAAGACAAAAAAGATATGGAATTTAAATCATTTTTTGCACCATTCCATTACCTACCTTCGAAGGTATCCCACTTATCTGGTACTGAACTTCACTGAAAGCCTCCCCCCGAACAAATACGGCACTATGGAAAGGGATACCTCGGCCAAGCTAATGGAGGAATTCCACTACCTTATGGACGAGACCCGAGTTCCAGAAGCCAAATTCAATATATTGGCCCGACGGTATTTACAGCAGGCTGAAATTAACTACTCCCCACATGTGTTAGCAATAGCAATACTTCCCATTTTTTGGGCTGAATCATCCATAAGATGGATATATTTCCACTAATTCCCCAATGCAAAATATGCCTAGCCCCTTAATTGCTTATTTTTACGTTATAGATAAAGCCAACCATGATTTAATAGGCACTACATACCAAATAAGATTGTATCCATCAGATCATAATATGTCCGTTAAAGCAATGCCATTGAAAAGCGTCTTTCTACTGTTTTCACTGTTGGGATGCAAGAATGCCCAGGAACATACCAAAACTGATCTCACAGGAGATTTTATGGCCCTTATACCGTAGATTACCAAAATATGGAAATGCATCATATCTGGATTTTCACGGAAAACGTGCGATATGAGTATAATTGGATGAGCCGGTCAAAGTGAGCCACCTGCGCCGGATGAAAGTGAGCAGGGTAAATGAAGTGCTTAAAGTCGATTCATTTGTTGGTTAAAATTACTGTTTATTTCTCATTTTTTTACGCATTGATTCCCCTTTGATGTCGATCCTGTGTGCCGAGTGGACCAAACGATCCAGAATGGCATCGGCCAGGGTCTTTTCCCCGATGATATCGTGCCAGGCCTCCACGGGCAATTGGGAGGCTATTATGGTGGATCGTTTACCGTGCCTGTCCTCGATGATTTCCATAAGGGAGTGCCGGTTTATATGGTCGAGGGGCTTGAGCCCAAAGTCGTCCAGGATAAGCAGGTCCTGTTTTTCAAGCCTGTTTATTTGTTTCAGGTAAGACCCATCGGCCTTGGATGTCTTGAGTACGGTAAAGAGTTTGGCGGCATTGAAGTACATTACCTTGTATCCCTGGCAGCACGCTTGATGGCCCAGGGCTGATGCCATATAGCTCTTGCCGACACCCGTGCTTCCCGTAATAAGGATGTTCTTGCCCTTATCTATAAACCCACAGGAGGCAAAGCGTTGTATCCTGTTTTTGTCTAATTGACGTGAAGGCCCGTAATCGATGGCTTCCATCACTGCACTATACCTGAACCTTGCGGCCTTGGTCAGGCGTTCCATCTTCCGGTTTTGCCTATCGTCCCATTCGGACTGCATAAGGTAGGCCACCAGTTCATCATTGGTATAGTCAATGTCGTGTGACTCCATGGTTGTTGTAAAGGCCCTGAGCATTCCGTGGAGCCTTAACTGTTTCATCTGTTCCAATGTTTTGGTGTTCATGTGATCGTAGTTTTAATGATTGTTATTTGTAATAGTTCCCTCCCCTGATGTTCCCGTGGTCGGGTACTTCGATGTTTTCCTGTGGATCTTCCTCAAGGGTGTCCCATCCTTTTTGCAGGATACGCTCTACCATGTTGTAACTGTACGCCCCGTAGTCCGATGCCCGCCTACAGGCATTGTCCAGGCGCACGTTGCCCACTTTTTTGGCCAGGTGCAGTATGCCCAGGCATGATTTATAGGATTGCTCGGGATGTTGCTTCTTGTCGAGTATCCCTATGATATAACCTTTGCAGTTCTCACCGATGTGCCCTGCCCATGCGATGAACTTCTCGCTGCTCCACTCGCTCACAAAACGATGGTGGGAGGGCATATGTTCGGCCACGGTGGTATACCCGTACTTCTTCTTTTGCCTGGTATGTGCCGCCAGGCGTTCATCCTTGTGGTATATCTCCACGAAGCTGTCCGTAAAGACGATCTTGACCTGCTTGCCGATATGCCTGTAGGACACACTATAGTAGTGCTTGTCCTTTCCCAGATAGATATGGCTGTTCTTGTGTACCGTGCCCTTGGCGTAGGATCTTATCTCGTAGCGCTTGTGGGGCAATGGCCTGAGCTCCTGTAATTCCACTTCCCTGAAGAGCGAGTACCGGGAGTATTCCCTTCCCCGGAAGGACATTTTGTTATGGCTTTCCAAAAGCTTGAGCATTGCCTTGTTGAAATCGGGTATACTATGGAAGGTCTGGTTGCGAAGCGGCGCGAAGACCCTGGTGTAGATGATCCGCACAGCATTCTCCACGATGGCCTTGTCCCTTGGCCGGTACGTCCTGGTGGGCAGCACGGCCGTTTCGTAGTGCTCCGCAAAGTCGGCGAAGGCCTCGTTGACCTTGGGCTCGTAGCGACTGCTCTTGACAACTGCCGACTTGAGGTTGTCCGGCACCAGGGCCCTGGGTACCCCACCGTAGAAGTGGAGGGCGTTCTCCACACAGCGAATGAAGTCCCCCAGTTTTTGGCTTGCGCAGGCCTCCACATAGGTGTACTGGCTGCTGCCCAGTATACACACGAAGACCTCAAGGTCCTGGAGCTCTCCGGTGTTACTGTCCACAATAGTGAGCTTTTTGCCCGTAAAATCGATGAACAATTTGTCCCCCGCCTTATGTTCCAGGTGCATGACCGGGGACACTTCCTTGCGCCATTCGGCATACCAGTACTTGAACTGGGACAGCCTAAAGCCGTCGGGGTGCTTCGCATAATACTCCTCCCATAACAATTGTCGCGTGACGCCCGTCCTGCGGAGTTCTTTGTCAAAATATGGGAAGTACTGCTCAAGGGTCCTTAGTTGTTCGCTCTTGGGTTTTTGGTCCGCTTTGAAGAGCTTGTGCAGTTCCTCCAGGGTCATTTTCTCCACCTCGTAGGCGGTGAGGCGGTAACGCTTGAAGAACTCAATGTACTTGGTCACCGTATTGCGGGAGAGACCCAATTGCAGGCTGATCTGGCGTTTGCTGGTGCCAGAGGTATATAATTTGAATATCTGTTTAGTTTTTCGCATATCTATCTGCTTGTTCGCCATTGTCCTTTTTTACAAAAAAAGGCCTTTGACGTTCCACAAATAGAATCGATCTTAAGGGTGGTTCACTTTGGCCCGGCCAGGGTGGTTCACTTTCATCCGGCGCGCTATGTTCACTTTATCCCGGCGAGGGTGGTATACTATGGCCGTTGTTTGCACCCAACCAAGTCTGTTGGGAATTTAGACGGTTCTTCCCATATGTCCTTTTCCAATTGTTCGATTGATTTTGTTTCCATGTAGATACCCCTAGGTTTTATAAATGTTCTGTTTTTCGGACATGTCCCTAAAAAACTTGAAACGCGCAACAGTCTCTTCTTTGAGAATATTTGCCATGCTATAAAAAATAGCATTCACCACACTATATGCCCCGACCATTGCGCCAAAGTAAAAACTATGGGAACTGTTGATCAAAATGGAGAGGTCGCTATGTTCCAACAATGGGGAGAGATTACTGTCCACAATTGCCACAGTGGTCGCATTTCTTTCCTTGGCAAACTTTAGGGCATCAATGGTCTGGTTCTGACATTTGTCCAAGCAAATACCCACCACCACATCTTTTTCACTGAAATGATCCATGTTCAAGAAAAGTTCACCATGATATTCGGTACTGGCATGGATTTGGGGTACAGCAGACCTGCAGATACGTTCCATATATCTGGCGACCAAGCCAATATGTGCCAGCCCGACGATGTAAGTGTGATTGGAGCCGATTATGGCCCGCGCAATTTTTTCCATGACATCAAACTCCATGGTCTCATAGGTTTTCTGTAGCATCATGATGTCGCCCAAAATCGCATCTTGGGCCACTTTTTGGGGATTGCCCTGGGATTTGACTTCCTGGATCATTCCTGTAAATACAGAATCTACCCTAGTGAGTTGCACTTCTTGTTTCAAGAGTTCCTTCAATTCAAAAAAACCATTCAGGCCAACCGCTTTACATGCTTTTACTATGGTAGCGGGGTTGACCCCCATATGATCGGCAAATTCTTTCATACGCATCAGGACCACCTTGTCCGGAAAGTCCAGGGCAAATTGAATGACCAGTTTTCTTTTTCCGGAAAGTTTTGAAATGCAAATATCCTTGATTTGTTGTGTGCTCATAATTAGCAAGTTAGTTAAATAGATCGATATGAAAAATGGAAAAGCAATATTAATATTGCTTTGTTGTAAAAACCAATTATAATGATGTCAATTAAAGATTTTTTTATAATTTGTTGCATATTTAATCATGTCGGGACCTCAGCGATATGGTTCAATGAACGGGTTGCAATCGGTGCAGACCAGAGAAATCACTGGTGTCTTCCTGTTGTGATGGGTATTGTTTTAAAGTGTTCAAACCCAATTGTAAGAGTCGTGAAAAAATATGATGTCCTAGTCATTGGTGGAGGAATATTTGGTGTCACCGCAGCCGTGGAACTGGCCAAACGAAAATATAAGGTGGGATTGTTGAACCCGGACACATTGCCGCACCACATGGCAGCTTCGACAGATGTTACCAAGGCAGTTCGTATGGAGTATGGATCGGACCGGGAATATTTTAGGATGGCCGAACGGTCCATTCAACTTTGGCGGGAGTGGAACAATGTCTTCGGGAAGGAGCTCTACCACGAAGTGGGCTTTTTGATGCTCTACAGAAAATCCATTGAAAGTGGGGAGCAAAGCTTTGAAAAGTTTAGCTATAGGGAATTGTTGCGCAACGGGTATGAGGTAGAGCAATTATCCTCATCGGAAATCCAAAAAAGGTTTCCTGCGGTAAATGCACAAACATATTCAGAGGCCATATATAACCCGATAGGGGGATATGCAAATGCAACGCTAACGCTAACTACCTTGATGGCACATGCAAGGGAACTTGGTGTACACATCCATGAAGGGCAGACAGTGAACAGGATCGATACCGACGCCAATATGGTGAAAGGGGTAGGGACAATGGAGAATGAAAAATATGCTGCAGACCGCATATTGGTGGCGGCCGGGCCCCATACCCCGGTATTGGTGCCAGAGCTGCAGCCCTATATGAAATCCACAGGGCACCCTGTTTTTTGGTTGAGGCCGAATGACACGAAAAAATTCAGTGGGGAAAACTTTCCGGTTTTTACGGCAGACATTTCCAATACGGGATGGTATGGATTTCCTTACTTGGAAGAACAGGGAATCGTAAAGCTGGCCAAGCATTCAAATGGCAGCGAGATAGACCCGGAAAAGGGGGACAGACGAGTTACCGATGCAGAGGTAGAGGAGATGAGGTCTTTTGTGAAGGAATCCTTTCCCGGGTTGGCAAATGCACCATTGGTATATACCCGTAGGTGTTTATACACGGATACATTGGATGGGCATTTCTGGATAGATAACCATCCAGCTATAAAAGGATTGTCCGTGAGTTCAGGAGGAAGTGGGCACGGATTGAAGATGGCCCCGCTATTGGGCCCGATGGCTGCAGATATCGTGGAAGGGAAAACCCACGAATTCTCCAACAGGTACAGGTGGAGGCATCTTACCAAGGATACAGTTCAAGTGGAAGAAGCAAGATATGTGATAGACCGTAGAATTTAAGAATATATATTCTTGCCCAGATCAAAACCGGTCAATGCTTAAAAAATCGAATGGACCAAAAGGGCTATCATAATGAAAAATACCTCGTTGAGCAGCTAAGAAAGGGCTCAGAGGAAGCCTATGGCCATTTGTTCAAGCAATACCATCGCGAACTGTGCAATTACATTGCAGCCATTTCCGGGGATATGCGGGTGTCGGAAGATATTGTACAACAGGCCTTTATAAAGCTGTGGTCCAATCGGGAAAAGCTCTTTATCAAGGAGAACAGCCTCAAAAAATACCTCTTCAAGATAGCCTACAACTTATTTTTGGACAGCAAAAGAAAAGAAAAAAAGGAATTTCAACTCTTGGAGAGCTTAAAACAAGAAGCTTATCTTGGGTTAATGGAAACCGATACTTCCCTTTTTGAGGAGCGGCTCAAGAAAGTAGAGGCAGAAATTGAAAATTTACCTGAGCAGTGCAAAATGGTGTTCATTCTGAGCAAAAAAGAGGGGCTCAAATACAAGGAAATTTCAGAGAAACTTCATATCTCCATAAAAACAGTTGAGGTGCATATGGCCAAGGCACTAAAACGGCTAAAGGCACAACTTTCCATATTTTTCTAGGCTGGGACTGCATTTTTAGAAATACACCACCCATATCTTTTTTAAGGGTTTGTGGGCCATCTCTATATTTTAAATGTTAAAATTTTACGATGTGGTAAGGGTTTTTTAAAAAACCTGCGTCTGTTTAGTAAAGAGACAACATATATCCGATGACCAAACTCGATATCAGGAGGATTATTACCAAGTACATCAACCAAGAGGCGACCCCTGAAGAAATGACCATTTTATATGAATGGGTCAAGAAAGGGAACAACCAAGAGGTCTTTAAAAAATTAGTGCAGGCTGACTTTCTTATCAATTATCAAAACCGTTCATGGGAAACGGAAGAGGCTTTCCAACAATTCTTGGAAACCATCAAGAAAAAGGAAAACGTTAAGGTCCGCACCTTGCACATAGGCAGAAAGGCCTGGAAGTATGCTGCCGCAGTCGTTGTACTTGTCGCATCTGCCGCCTATTTTATCCTACAAAAAAATTCGCCATCAGTTTTGGAGCCCCGATTGGATTCCGATCAGATAACCCTGCAGCTGGACAATGGGGAAATCATCAATTTTGATCCCGATAGCGACGCAACAGTCAAGAGCAAAAGCGGAAAAACAGTGGTTTCATTGGTAAAAGGGGTATTGTCCCAGAACGACGAAACTAATGCAAGGCCCAATGCCACGAAAAATGTGCTTAGGGTGCCTTTTGGAAAAAGTCTTTCCCTGACCCTTCAGGATGGTTCGGTGGTAAGACTCAACTCAGGGTCCACACTTACATACCCATCCTCATTTGCAGGAATGGACAAAAGAGAGGTACAGTTGGAGGGAGAGGCATTTTTTGAAGTGGCCAAAAACCCAGACCAACCCTTCATCGTAGGCACCAAGAACATGTACACCCAAGTTTTTGGTACCGTATTCAATATTTCGGCCTATGACGAGGACAGTATATCAGAAGTTGTGCTTGTGGAAGGTTCGGTTGGGATTGGTGCTACAGATCGGCCCGCATATGGGGATTTACAGATGCTCAAACCTTCCCAAAGGGCATCGAGCAGGGAAGGCAGTGGGGGACTATTCGTCGTTGAGGATGTTGACGTGACCCCATACATTTCTTGGACGCAAGGCGTACTGTCCTTCGAGAACGAAGAAATGTCGGAAATCATCAAAAGACTTCAAAGACAGTTCAATATAAAGATTGTCAACAAACACGAAAGGCTCGGAGAACGTAGGTTCACCGGGATGTTCGATGAGGAGGACCTGGACCGTATCCTGAGGACCATACAGGCCCATACCCATTTTAGCTACTCCAAAGAAGGAAACACGATAACGATAACAGAACCCGAAAAACAGTAATGCCTATGATGTGAAACATAAAAAAAAACCAAAAATGAATACTAACTGACTAGACTTATTTAATCATGAAAAAAAACCAAACTATATGTGCCTGGGCTAAAAAGCTCAGTAGGAATGTATTGTGTTGTTTGTCCTTGCTGCTTTTTTTCAGTTTTGGCAACGCTACCAATTGTGCACAAGACGATGTCATCACCATGAGCTTTGAAAACAAGCAAGTTGGTGACATCTTTGAAACCATTACAAAATCCACCGGATACAAATTTTTTTATGAAGCCTCGGAGGTCGACCTTAACCGAAAGGTGACCATTTTCCACAAGAATTTGTGCATTGAGGATTTTTTGAAACAACTTCTCAAGGGCTCAGGATTGAGCTATGAAGTGGTTGCTAGGCAAATTGTCATCAAAAAAATTGGCGAGCCCACCCTTCCTTCATTGATTCCACAAAAAAAGATAGAGGTACAAGACCCCCAATCCATGCTTTCAGGGACAGTTGTGGACGAAAACCGGGTCCCTTTACCTGGGGCAAGCATTATTGCCAAAGGGACGACGGTGGGAACTACTACAGATTTTGATGGAAAATTTGAACTGTCATTGCCCTCCGGGACAACCGTTATACAGGTAACCTATATTGGCTACAAGCCGAAGGAGGTCAGTGTTGTTGGTCTAACTTCCATAACTGTTGGAATGGAGCCCGATGCAGCCGCTTTGGAAGAAGTGGTTGTTGTTGGGTATGGTACCCTGGCCAAAACAAAAGTAACAGGGTCCGTAGTGTCCATTCAACCAGAGGCGATTGTAAGTATCCCAACAATTACGCCGGAAGGAGCACTGATCGGACAAGTAGCTGGTGTACAGGTACAGGAAGTCTCCGGTGAGCCCGGGGCGGCCCCCAATATCAGGATTCGGGGTTCAGGTTCCATTTCCGCTGGCAATGACCCATTGTTCGTTGTGGATGGAATACCAATTTCAAGGAACCTTACCTCATCCAGTCAATTGGGCTCCTTGTCCAACCAGTCACAGGCGTTCCAACCACCGACCATCAATCCACTGGGAACCCTTAACCCCAATGATATCGAATCCATGCAGGTGCTGAAAGATGCCAGTGCGGCTGCTATCTATGGATCCAGGGGTGGCAACGGAGTATTGCTCATCACGACCAAAAAAGGGTCCAGTACCGAGGAAGGTGTGTTCTCCTTTGATTCTTATGTGAGTATCCAATCGGTTGCCAATAAGATAGATTTGATGAATTCCGCAGAACTTATAGATTATACAAGGGATGCCAGGAACAACAATTATTTGGTGGATATTCCGGGAGCCTCGGTCGATGATCCCATTGGACCAGGTGATCGTGGGAATACCAACTATGAAATGCCCGCCTCTTATGTGAATTGGGATGGTACGGATACGGATTGGCAAGATTTGATCTTTAAGACAGGAGTGGTCCAGAGCTATAACTTCTCGTATGCTTCCCCAATCAGGAACAAGACAAGTTTCTATACTTCCGCAGGGTATTTCTCCCAAAACGGAATCATAGAAAAATCAAAATTTGAAAGGTATTCTGTGCTAATGAACCTCAACTCCCAATTGACCGAGAAATTGAACTTGGATCTACGATTGGCCCCAACAGTGACCGAAAACCAAAGGGTACCGGCAAATTCACCATACTTTGCCACACCTCCAGGAATTGTATACTCGGCCATAGTGCATTCCCCTGTGGTAAAACCGTACAATGCTGACGGTACCATTAACCAATTGGACAACCAATCCCACTTGGCAGGAGGAACCACCACGGCCAGTAATCCCTTGGCGATCATTGAGGGAGTGGAGGATCAGATATTCCAATTTCAGAACAGGGGAACCCTTGGTTTGACCTACGATATCCTACCCGATTTGAGCTTTAAAACCTTGGGAGGTGTTTACATCAACTTGTTCAATCAGGATTTTTACCGGGCCAATACATTGTTGCTGCGTAACTCCACTGTAGGAAATCCGTATGGGCAGGCATCTACTTCTACCGAGACCAACTGGTTGTGGGAGAATACATTGAGTTGGAAAAAGGAAATTGGGGACCACTATGTGGATGCCGTTTTGGGATATACCGCCCAAAAGGACAATGTAAGATTGGAAAGGGTTGTGGCCAACAACTATCCCGATGATCTGGTGACTACCATTAGCGGCGGACAGGTATATGCCGGAACATCGGTGAAGGAACAATGGTCCTTGCTCTCTTCGCTGTTCAGGGTCAACTATAGTTTTAAGGACAAGTACCTCTTTACTGGAACTATCCGTTCCGATAAATCTTCCCGTTTTGGCAAGAACAACCAAACTGGATATTTCCCTTCTTTCTCCGCAGGGTGGAGGTTGAACGAGGAGTCTTTCCTAGCATCTTCTGAAACCATATCTGAGCTGAAGCTTAGAATGAGTTGGGGACAAACAGGAAACTTTGAAATACCAAATTATGGTGCTGTGGGTCTATTGTCCCCCCAGAACTATAACTTGGCAGGCAACGAGGTGAACGGAATCATCCAATCCACTATTCCAAATCCCAATTTGACTTGGGAAAAATCCGAACAAGTGGATGTGGGTATGGAATTGGGACTTTTCAATAATAGGATATTCTTGTTGGCGGACTACTATGATACCAAAACTAGGGATCTCTTGCTGAATGTGGCCATTTCATCCGTATCTGGCTTTGAGACTACATTGAGAAATCTTGGCAAGGTCCAGAACAAAGGTTTTGAAATTGCTTTGAGCACCAAAAACTTTGTGGGCGATTTTAGCTGGGATACGGATATCAACTTCTCTACCAACAAGAATGAAGTGCTGGCACTCAATGAGGGCAATGAGCCCATATATTCCACAGGTAGCGCGGGTATCCGCCACGTAACAAGGGTAGGGGACCCCATAGGCAGCTACTACGGTTATGTTGTGGAAGGTATTTATCAGACCCAAGAGGAAATTGATAATGCTCCGGTCGATACCCAAGCTCCCAATCCCGGCCCAGGGGACTTCAAGTTCAAGGATATCGACGGTGATGGGCAGATCACCCCTGATGATAGAACGGTTACCGGAAGCTATTTCCCGGATTTCACTTGGGGTATCAACAACAAGTTTAGCTTTAAGGGAGTTGATTTCAGTTTCTTGATCCAGGGAGTCGAGGGGAATGAGATACTCAACCTTACCGGAAGGCATTTGTTGAACGGAGAGGCCAACTTTAACTCATATGCAGCGTTCAATGATCGTTGGCGATCGGCCTCAGACCCAGGAAATGGGTGGGTTCCAAGAGCGGACAGGGGAAGTGGTAACCACGGTAACAACCAAAGGCCATCATCTTTCCAAGTTGAGGATGGATCCTATATCCGTTTGAGAAATGTTACACTTGGGTACACTTTGCCGACCGATAATCTGTTCGGCAACAAGATCCAAAAACTACGTTTCTACATCACCGGTACCAACTTGTTTACCATTACAGACTATATGGGCTATAACCCTGAGGTTAGTAGCATTACTACCAATAGTTTGACTCCGGGAGAAGATTATGGCGCTTTTCCATTGACCAAGTCCTTTACAATGGGAGTAAACCTAAAGTTCTAACCTAAAAACGGAAAAAAATGAAACGAATTCTATATATAATGCTATGTACGGGACTATTTACCGGATGTAGCGAAGATTTTACCGATCTCGCACCGATCTCCAACAGAAACGAGGCCGATTTCTATAAATCCGCGGATGATTTCGAAGTGGCCATCAATGCCAGTTATAGAGGGTTGCAGAGTACAGGCATTTATGGACGGGGCTATTGGACCATGTTCGAGATGAGGAGCGATAATACCGATCAAGGACCTGATGCAACGGGTCTTGCACGACAGTATACCGAAATCAATGCTTTTACCGAGGATGCCTTGAACGAACAGGTGTCAACGGCTTGGAGCGAATCCTACAAGGTAATTGCAAATTGCAATGTTATTTTGGAACGCATTCCAACGGTAGAAATGGATGCTGCCACTGGAAATAGGATAGCAGGAGAAGCCCTTTTTATCCGTTCCCTGATGTACTATCATCTAGCCATTGCCTTTGGGAATGTACCATTGCAGTTGGAGCCCTATGTGGCCGGTGATGAATTGGTGCAGGTTCCCGAAACCGTTGTTTTGGAACAATTGGTCACCGATTTGGAAACAGCGGAAGGCTATCTTCCGATCTCATACCCTTCCAGTAGTGTTGGTAAAGCCACAAAAGGAGCAGCGGCCACATTATTGGCAAAGGTGCAACTTACCTTGGGCAACAATACAGCTGCAGAGACGGTTTTGCGTAGAATCATCTCTAGTTATGGATATGATTTGGTACCTGAATATGCAGATCTGTGGGGTGTTGACAACGAGAACAATGAAGAATCCATATTCGAGGTACAGTTCATGAGTGGGGGAATAGGCCAAGGGAGTTTTTTTACCAATGATTTTTCCCCAAGTTCAGCTTTACAGGCGGGAGCAGGTTATGGAAGGAACAGGCCAACGGTATCCATGCAAGAAGCTTATGAAGAGGGTGATTCTAGATATGAAGCCTCTATGGGAGATTCATTTATAAACTTGGATGCCGAGGTGGTAGAGGCCCTGTACATTAAAAAGTACCAAGCGGACATAGCCATAGAGAATGATTCGGACATCAACTTTGTCGTCTTTAGGTATGCCGATGTACTACTCATGTTGGCCGAGGCCCTTGGCGAGACCGATGAAAGTTATGATTTGATCAATGAAGTACGGGAGAGGGCAGATTTGGGAGAGATAAATGCCGCCACTTCAGGTACCTTCGAGGAGAAACTGCTCCATGAAAGAAGGGTAGAACTCGCCTTTGAAAACCATAGGTGGGCAGATTTGAGACGTTTCAATGCCATGAACAAGGTGATTGAAGCAGAACCGATCATTACGGGAACCCGTGAATATTTCTTTATACCCCAGCGGGAGATGGACATCAATCCAAATTTCACGCAGAATTAGGATGTAAAGAATTAAAAGTTAGCGTTTTCTATATGTTGAGTTAGTTTGATTGATGGCCCCAACCATGGATTGCCTACTTATGGTTCTATGGATTCCTGCTCAATTCGAAAACGTACCATTTTTAATAAGAAAGTTGCTTTAAAAAGAAGTGATTCAGAGTTTGATTGCAATAAAATAATAAACCAAATACACACAAAAGACAATGAGAAAATTGACAATGGCAATATGCCTGTGCCTTGCCTTCGTGGTAATGCAAGCACAAGAAAAGAAAGTATTGAACATCATAGCCATTGGGGCACACCCCGATGATTGCGATTCCAAATTTGGAGGTACGGCGGCCCTTTTTGCAAAAATGGGACACAACGTAAAATTCCTTGCATTGACCAACGGTGATGCGGGCCACCAGAGCATGGGAGGCGGACCATTGGCCAAGAAGCGTAGACAAGAGGCCAAGGATGCGGCAAAGGCTTTGGGAATCGCCGAATATGAAGTGTTGGACAACCACGACGGGGAATTGTTTCCTACTTTGAATGTTAGATTGGAAGTGATCCGTCGTATACGCGGATGGGACGCTGATATTGTTTTGGGTCTTAGGCCAAATGATTACCACCCAGACCACAGAAATGCAGGTTCTGTAGTGCAGGATGCGGCCTATATGAACATTGTTCCCAATGTGGCACCCGACACTCCGCCCTTGAAGAAAAACCCAGTTTTCCTTTACATGAGCGATCATTTTCAGAAACCTTATCCATTCCAAAAGGATATTGCCGTAATCGTTGATGAGGTCATCGATACCAAAGTGGCCGGATTGGCGGCCCACGATTCTCAAATGTTCGAGTGGTTGCCCTGGACCAACGGTACAGATTTATCTACCATCCCTACAGGAAAAGAAGAACGCTTGGCTTGGTTGAAGAACAGATGGATGAACAGAAAGCCAGATGCAAGCACCTTGGAAGCTGCCAAAAAATGGTATCCAGGCAGGGACATGTCCAAAGTACAACAAGTTGAGTTCTTTGAGATATGTGAGTACGGTAAGCAACCTACCGAAGAAGAGATCAAACAATTGTTCCCTATGTTGGGGAGCAAATAGAACCCAAACCAAGCAAACCAAACCAAGCCCAGGAAGAGCATCCAATTAATAACCAACTAACTACCAATGGAGAATAGCAAGCCCACGACCAAGAGATACTATCATATCATTGGGTTGGTAATGCTGGTATTCTTTGTAATATCATTCATTACCAACATACTCAATTCTATTATAGTCGACGTAAAGGACAGTTTTGATCTAAGCCTTACTTTAACGGGCTTACTGCCTTTCACTTTCTTTATCGCATATGGGATCATGTCCATTCCGGCAGGATTCCTCTCCGAGAAGTATAGTGAAAGGACCTTGTTGTCCGTATCGTTCTTGGTCATGGCGCTTGCTTCCCTGGGTTTTGCCCTTGTGCCACAATACGGCATGTTCAGTATCACATTGTTCACCTTGGGTTGTTGCATGGCCGTTTTGCAGGTCATTATTAACCCAATGCTGAGGGTTGCTGGCGGCGAGGAACACTTTGCGTTCAATTCGGTACTGGCACAGTTGGTGTTCGGTGCAGCTTCATTTTTGAGCCCTTATCTATATAAATATTTAGTGGATAGGGATGGTACTCAAGGAGATGCCATAGCGGAAACATTACGTTCGTGGGTGCCGGAAAACCTGCCATGGGTGTCATTGTATATTGTGTTTGCAGCCATATCGGTCTTACTCTTCATCTATGTTTTTATGACAAGGTATCCCAAGTTTGAAAAAACTGAGGATGAAAAGGCAGGAGATGGCAGTTCCTATTGGGATCTGTTGAAGAACAAATGGACCATCCTCTATTTCTTGGGCATTTTTTGTTATGTGGGCACGGAGCAAGGAGTGGGCAATTGGATTTCCCAGTTTTTGTACCAGTATCATGGGCTTGATCCCCAAACAGTGGGAGCGGATACCGTATCCTACTTTTGGGCCATGTTGACCATAGGTTGTCTTTTGGGGCTGGTGCTCTTGAAATTTATGGACAGCCGTAAACTGTTGATATTCGCAACGGCCATAAGCATGGTTTTCTTGGTATTGGCCTTGACAGGCTCTTCCCAAATGGCCTTGATCGGGTTTCCGATGGTCGGTTTTTTTATTTCGGTCATGTATTCCATCATCTTTTCTCTGGCCCTCAATTCGGTCAAGGAACACCATGGCTCCCTGTCAGGAATCTTGTGTACCGGAATTGCTGGTGGGGCGGTCATCCCGTTCATTGTTGGAGGATTAGGTGAGATGACTTCCTTAAAGTCTGGAATGTTCTTCTTGCTGATTCCACTGGCATTCATATTCACCATAGGCTTTTGGGCAAAACCATTGGTCAATAACAAGACCATTAGCCTTAAAAAACAAAATTAGGCCCATGGAAAAGGAATTCATAGGGGTTGATATTGGGGGTAGCAATATGAAAGCAGGGAAGGTGGTCAATGGATCGGTAGTGCAAAGCCATTTGGCTGAGGTTGACCGAAATGACACGGAAGAAGCAACCCTTGATAAACTCTTTGAAATTATAAATAAAGTAATGACCAACGCTGTCGAGGCCATTGGTATTGGAGTCCCGGCAGTGGTGGACCCAGAATCCGGTATTGTGTACGATGTGCAGAACATTCCTGCGTGGACCAAGATAGCACTGAAGGATATGGTATATCAAAAGTATAAGGTGCCTGTGTTCATAAACAACGATGCCAATTGTTTTGCACTGGGCGAAAAATACTTCGGAAAGGCGCAAGCATATACCAATTGCGTGGCACTTTCCTTAGGTACGGGACTCGGTATGGGTATTTTAATAGACAACAAGCTGTACAATGGTGTTTTGTGCGGTGCAGGGGAAATAGGCATGCTTCCCTATAAAAATGGTATCATGGAGCATTACACGGGCAGTTTTTTCTTTGGGGAAACATATGGGCAATCCGCCAAAGCACTTTTCAATAAAGCTTTGGAAGATGATTCTGTGGCCCTGGAAGCATTCAACGAATATGGAAAGCATTTGGGAGAGGCCATAAAGGCCATTCTCTACCTGTTTGCACCCGAGATGATCGTTCTTGGGGGGTCCATCAGCAATGCATATCCCTTTTTTAAGGATGCCGTAATGGATTCCCTTGGTTCATTTGCCTATCAAAAACAACTGGAACATTTTAAAATTGAAACATCAGATCTGGTGGATTCGCCCATTTTGGGTGCAGCTGCACTATGTCTGTAAAACAAATAACCTTATAAAAAATGAGAATAGTTATAACAGTACTGCTCGCATGTTTCTTGCTAAAGTCCTGTGCGAAACCAGAACCTGGCAAACAGGTAAGCATCACCATTGAGAACAACAAAAAAGGCGCACCCGTAACGTTGGGTATCCCCTTTCCCAAAGGGGCACTGTACTCAGTGGACAACCTAAGGTTGTTGACTGCCGATGGCACGGAGATCCCATGCCAGACCACGGAGGTATCCAATTGGGGTCCAATAGATGAGAGCATCAAGTGGGTTTGGGTGTTCTTTTTCTCTGAAGAAGGGTCTGATTATGTGCTGGAGTATGGGGATGGTGTGGTGCCCATGCTTCCAAAGGAAAAGATCATATCCACCAATAACATGAGACCACAGGGTGGGATAGATGTGAACACCGGGCCGCTCTCTTTTTCCATCCATAAGAGGGGCAACGGATTTTTGGATGCGGTTTATCTGGATTCCGACCAAGACGGAAAATTTGCGGAAAATGAATTGATCGGGTCATCAAAAGGAGAGAACAGGGGATCGTTCTTCGATATTTTGGACGATGCCGGGATAGATGCATCCAAAGCCGTCATCAATGAGGTTTTTAGGGAAAAAGGCTCGGGACCGATGCATTCCATTTTTAGGATAGAGGGGACCTATACCTACAATAGGGCGGACAACAACATATCGCCTTTCTCCATTTGGTTGCACACCTATGCGGGAAAAAGCTACATCAAAGTGCTCCATACCATGACCTATACGGGCATCCCTGACAAGCATAAGATTCAGGAAGGCCAGCATGCCAACATTGCAACACAAAATGATAAGATCTTATCAGAACAAACGGCGGACGATCCAGGGTGGACCCAACCCAATGACCAGATAGCAGGGGTCGGTCTTCAAATCAAATACCATTTGGATGACAATGTGAGCGTCACTATGCCTTTGTATGATGGGGATTGGAAAGATGAACAGGCCAAGGCTGTCATGGAGGAAGTGACCGTTATTGGCGATGAAACCATACAATTGTTACAGAAAGGACCAGGGGACAAAAAGAGCCCTAGTCTTAGAAGTCTTTATTTAAGCGGATTTAAAAAAGATGAAGGCCAAGATACAACCGATGCAAAACCAAGTTTTGTGGCCACTGTGGACAAGGCCGGTGAAAATATCGCCCAGGCCCAAAAGGCAAAGGGATGGATAAATGTTTCCGATGGGAAAAGAGGGGTTGGTGTCGGTATCAAGAATTTCCTGAAGGAATATCCCAAAGGAATAGCATTGGACGCTTCCACATCTACGTTGATAGGAAGTATTTGGCCCAAGGAAAATGGCCCAAAAAGTTTTGCTAGGGCAAACACTGAGAGCGATGGCGAAATGTTGGACAATTTTGCCCAGGGCATCACCAAAACAACAGAGTTCATTTATTATTACCATGACAATGACTCCCCTGAAGGAGTGGGTCAGAAAATGGACTATGTTTTGGATGCCCCTGTGGCCCATGCTTCCCCGGAATGGTACACCGGGTCCAAGGTATATGGCAATATGGCCCCTTTTTCTGAAAAACATCCAGAGTTTGAAAATGCCCTTCAATATAAATACCAGTGGTGGGCCTATAACCAAGAGAACGAACCATGGTATGGGATATTTGACTACGGGGACGGCAAGACCTATTTCTTCAATGGTAGATGGGTCATGTGGACCAATAACGAGCCTACAGTGGATTTTATGCTCTGGACCAATTTTATGCGAACCGGTGATCCCAAATTCTTCAATCTGGCACAGGCCATGAGCAGGCATACCATGGATGTGGACAATATCCACTGGCCCCGCAAGCGGACTTATTATGGCGAGATCAATGATGCGATAGATTTTTGGAACTATGAGGAAGAGCCAGAATCCACACCTTATCTGGGTATAGGCAGAAGGCACGCCAACGAACATTGGAACGCCCTTTTGAGCGCACACGTTTGGATCCAGGGATGGATAGCGGATTACTATCTCGCAGCCGACCATCGGGCTCTTGAAGTGGCTAAAATGACCGGGGACACTTATATCAACCGAATTTGGGGGGAACATGACCTCAGGGGAAGGAGGCTCTATCTGTCCGTTCTCAATTTGGTAGAACTTTATGATGCCACCAAACTCAAAAAATATAAGGATGAACTGGATGATAGGGTAAACATAATGCTGGAACTACAAGAAAGGCAAGGAGGCAACCTTCTATTGGACAGGTATGGATATAGCCAGACCTATGTGGCCCAAGGATTATACAAATACCAACAGATCACAGGGGATGAAAAAGTTAGAAAGGCCCTGGTCAACCATGCAAGATGGGTGCGGGACGTGCCCCCATTGAACCACGAAATGGAATCTTACCTGGCAACTATATACCCATTGCTGATCGGGTATGAGTTCAGTGGGGAGAAAGTATATCTGGATGAGGCACTTGCCAGGGCAAGGGTTCTTAAGATAGGCGAGCTGCCCAAAAAACCGGAAGATTACCAAAACGCTGTGGAGTACAGCGAAGATTTGGTCAAAATTTCCAATCTCCCAGCTAGTATGGGACGCTTTACGAACTGGCAGACCAATCAGGGACTCCGTGTATTTGGTTGGACCCATGCCTATAACATTCCCTATTTGTTGTACTGGTTGGACCAAGAGAATATCGACTAAAAACAACGGATTAAAAAAAAGGGAGCCCCGGTCATGGATTGGGATGCTCCTTTTTTTATTGTGCACATGTACTGAACAACTCGTAATATAATGCTCTACAAACGTTTAGGCTTTTTCCTTGGCCCGCTACTATTCATCCTCATTCATATGTTTTTTAAAGGAGATGGCCTTTCTGATCAAGGAAGGGATCTACTTGCAGCTACCGTGTGGATAGGTATTTGGTGGGTCTTGGAAGTATTGCCCATTGCCGCCACTGCCCTGTTGCCGATTATTCTGTTCCCTTTGTTGGATACAATAAGCCTTGGGGATACCACGGCCAGCTACGGGCATAAATATGTATTTCTATATATGGGTGGGTTTATGCTCGCAGTGGCCATTGAAAGATGGAACCTTCACAAGCGGATTGCCTTGAACATTATAAAGATCATAGGAACCAACATGTACACCATCGTCCTTGGATTCATGGTGGCTACCGCATTCCTTTCCATGTGGATCTCAAATACGGCGACCACTGTGATGGTCCTGCCCATGGCAGTATCCATCATCAAACAGTTAAAGGACAACCCCATAACCCCGCAGGACGAGAATGAGATATTCGGAAAGATGTTGATGCTCGCCATTGCCTATGCCGCTTCCATTGGGGGTATTGCCACATTGATAGGGACCCCGCCAAATCTAGTATTTGCCGGATTTGTCCAAAAAACCTATGGAGTGGATGTGAGTTTTTGGCAGTGGATGAAGTTTGGGCTTCCCGTGGCCTCCATATTGCTCGTTCTGGCTTGGCTGTACCTTACCCGAATTGCTTACCCCTTGAGACAGGGAAGATTTCCCGGGGGGAAAGAGGAAATAAACCGGCTTCTAAATGAACTGGGACCAATGGGCAGGGAAGAAAGGATTGTGCTTGGGGTCTTTGTGCTCACGGCCTTTTGTTGGATTGCCCGTTCCTTCCTGTTACAACATTTCATACCGGCCATAGACGATACCATGATAGCCATAGCATCTGCAGTGGTGCTTTTTGCATTGCCCACCGGAAATGGAAAAGGCTCCATACTGCGCTGGGAAGAAGCGGTTCAGATTCCTTGGGGCATTATTTTGCTCTTTGGAGGTGGAATGGCCATTGCAAAAGGGTTTGAAGATACAGGGCTGGCAAGTTATATAGGAGCCCAGATGGCTTTTTTTGATGGACTACCATTGTTGGTTTTGTTGTTGTTGGTCATTACCTGCATCAATTTCCTGACAGAGGTCACATCGAATCTGGCCACTACGGCCATGATGCTTCCGGTTCTTGCACCTTTGGCCCTTACCTTGGGCATAGACCCCTTTATATTGATGGTGGCCTGTACTTCTGCCGCATCCTGTGCATTTATGTTGCCTGTGGCCACCCCGCCAAATGCTGTGGTCTTTGGATCGGGTTACCTAAGGATTCCCGATATGGTCAGGGCAGGATTTTTTATGAATCTTGTTTCCATTCTGGTATTGGGAATGTCCATTTATTTTCTATTGCCTGTGTTATGGGACTTATGAAAGCAAACTTAACCAAAGAATTTTCCCAAGGCTTGTCCAAGGTAGGGCTAGATATTATACTTTGCGGTACGAACACCTATTTATAAGGGAATCACCGATTTGAAATCCACTTCCCGATTGAAGAAAGCGGGGGGAACCAAAAGGGACTGGACCAAGAATAGGAGCATGCCCCCATATCAATCTTTTTCCTGGGAAAACAACAAGTATTGGGGAGTGTGATTTGAATTTTATAATTTTATCCCATGAAGGGGAGCGAATCTTTACAGGAATTTTACGAAAGGGTACCGCAATTGGGGAATGGGGTTAGGAGTTTGGATCCTATTGGTGCTGGACACATCAACGTGTTCTCCAGGGCCAAGTGTAGGCTGATCAGTCCTTATATGCGACGGGATTTTTACAAGGTCACCCTGATTATTGGGGAGGGAACCATTCAATACGCCAACAAATGGATTGCCATTGACCGTCCTGCACTGTTGTTTTCCAACCCTATGGTGCCCTATGCCTGGGAGGCCACCTCAGAAGAGCAAAAAGGATGGTTTGCCCTTTTTTCCGAGTCCTTCCTCCTTAATGGGGCCCAATCGACCAGTCTAAGGGAATCCCCTTTGTTCCGTGTGGGCAGTGACCCTGTCTTCTTTTTGAATGACGGGCAGTTGGATGAAATCTCCAGGATTTTCCAAAGAATGGAAAAGGAAATGCAATCGGATTACCAATTTAAATACGATGTGGTCCGAAGCCATTTGCACTTGATCATCCATGAGGCCATGAAATACAATCCGGCGAATAGTTTTGAAAGGAGCTACAATTCCTCGGAGCGGATCGCCTCCCTGTTTTTGGAACTGTTGGAACGGCAATTCCCTGTAGATTTTCCAAATGCCCCGTTGAAGATGAAATCTGCCAAGGACTATGCGGCTCATTTATCGGTGCATGTGAACCATCTGAACCGAATGGTCAAAAAGCAGACCCAAAAAACCACTACGGAACACATTGCGGATCGAGTGGTGCGGGAAGCATTGGCCTTGCTGCAGCATAGTGACCAAAGTATCTCGGAGATTGCCTATAGTCTCGGATTTGATAACCCAGCCTACTTTACCAATTTCTTCAAGGGTAAAATGGGTTTTTCCCCCAATCAGACACGGGAATCCCATGTTTGAATTTTATAAATGATACTTTGAATTTTATAAGCCATGACCATAGGTTTGCAAATACCTTTGGTTCAAAAACAGGAACTATGGTTTATAGAAATTTAGGAAATACAAATGAAAGGTTGTCCGCATTGGGATTGGGTTGTATGGGGATGAGTTTTGCCTATGGCCCCACCAATGACAAAGAAAGCATCAAGGTTTTGCACAAGGCCTTGGACCTGGGCATCAACTTTTGGGATACGGCGGATATGTATGGCAATGGTGCGAACGAACTTTTGCTTTCACAGGTACTGAAAGAACATAGGGAGGAGGTGTTTTTGGCCACCAAGTTCGGTTTTCGGTTTCACTCCAATAAGGCCACGGTCAGCAATTCACCCAATACCTTTTTTGACGGTTCTCCCGGATATGTCAAGCAGGCTGTGGAAGCCAGCTTGCAACGATTGGGCGTGGATGTCATTGACCTCTATTATGCCCACAGGGTGGACCCACAGGTTCCGATAGAGGACACGGTAGGGGCCATGGCCGATCTGGTCAGGGAAGGCAAGGTGCGTTATCTGGGATTGAGCGAAGCATCACTGGAGTCCATACGACGGGCCAATGCAGTGCATCCCATTAGTGCCCTGCAGAGCGAATATTCCCTGCTCACAAGAGGAGTGGAAGGGGATATCTTGGACACCGTAAGAGATTACAAAATGTCCTTGGTGCCCTATTCCCCTTTGGCAAGGGGCTTGGTAACGGACACTTTTAAGGTGGATGCCTTGGATGGGAACGACTATAGAAGAACCTTGCCAAGATACCAAGGGGAACACTTGGACAACAATCTCCATCTTAAATCCGAACTCCAAGCATTGGCAAGCCAAAAGAGAATTACCATGGCCCAATTGGCCTTGGCCTGGGTCTTGAACCAAGGAGACGATGTATTGCCCATACCCGGTACCCGAAATATCGATAGGTTGGAAGAAAACGCAAAGGCCGTTGAGGTGGTATTGTCGCAAGAAGAGCTCGACTCCATTACACTCCTATTGGAAAGATACCCCAATGTGGGCGAACGCTATAACGAGAGGGCCATGCGCCTAGTGAACAATTGACCCTATGCAACAAAAGCATACAGACCGTTGATCCATGTTTTATTTTTTAACACCTAAAATAGAAAGATTCCCTTGGTGACAAAATCCTATACCCAGGTCAAGAGACTACACGAGAACCACAAAAAAAAGGCAACCTTGATCTCGTTTTTGATGATTCCCTTATCAGGTTTGGTGACCGATATCTATGCACCTTCCATGCCCACCATGGCCTCTGAGCTCCAACAGTCGGAAGGGGCTGTTCAACTGACTCTCACTTTTTTCTTGCTGAGTTATGCCGTGGTCCAGTTTTTTGCAGGAAGTATCATGGATAGCTATGGGCGCTATCGCATAACCCTGATATCGCTCGTCCTCTTTATCCTGAGCAATCTGGTCATTGCAATGTCCACCAGTTTGGGCCCTATCTATGCCATGCGTATCCTACAGGGGGTGGCCATTGGCTGTATTGGGGTTTCCAAACGCAGTTTTTTTGTGGATGTGCACGAAGGGGAGAAAAGAAAGCATTATTTGAGCCTCATGTCCATTGTATGGTCCATCGCTCCCATAGTGGCCCCCTTTATTGGAGGGTATCTGCAACATTTTTTTAATTGGCAGGCCAGTTTTTATGTTTTGGCCGGGTATGCCTCCGTACTCTTGCTTTTGGAATTGCTATTTTCCGGAGAGACCTTGCCCGAGTTCAGACCGTTCAAACGAAAAACCATACTTAAGGATTACGGCATTATGCTGCGGACACCCATGTTCATTTACGGGGTCATCTGCAGTGGTCTGTGCTATGGGACCATAATGGTCTTTAACCTATCCGGGGCGTTCATAGTGGAGCACCGTATGGGATTTCCGCCGGTGGTTGCCGGATATGTGTCCCTGGTTATGGGAATGGCATGGCTGTTGGGCGGATTTTTGGGCAAGGCCCTTATCGATAGGCCTTTTGTCCCTAAACTTAGAGCCGCCAATATGTTCGGGATCATAACGGCAATCTTGATGATCTTCAGTGTGGCGGTTTGGGAAAACCTATACAGTTTGGTTGTTTTTGCCTTTTTGGTCCATGTGGGGGTAGGATTCATCTTCAACAACTATTTTGCTTATTGCATCGGAAGGTTTCCAAAAATGGCCGGGATTTCAGGTGGCTTTATCGGGGGTTCCGCTTTTTTTATCACTTCCATTTCCAGTTTTGCCATCGTTGGATTGGTGCATCCCCAAGATCAGGCCGGTCTGGGTACTGCTTATCTAGGTATGACCATGTTGATTATGATAATCCTATTGTTCCTGATAAGGCCTGGTAAGGTAAGAAAGGATTAAACATTTAAGGCTTTATTCAAGAAGTGAAGGGATAGAAAAAAACCTTGATTTTCCATTTTACACATCCAAATGGGTTTTCCAGTGAACGGAACGCTACGGCGAACCCCCCCCCCATTTTTTATCCACTCGGTTGAGAATTATATTGTGCCAGTGGAAATGCATTTATATCCCGGTGGTGGGCACCGGTATGCAGTTGGTGCTATGGATGAACATTTGAAAGGATGGTTCAATGTTGTTCCCAGGTAGACCAAAGACTATTTTTTAATCAAATGGAAACGTAATATTTGAGTGTTGCATTACGATGGGATTCCTGTATGGGACGGATAAGGGGAGCCACTGAAAACGGCAAAATGAACCATCTCGTATTTCGTTGTAGTATATTGAATTTCAGCACTTTGTTGGTTATTTTGCTGTATTCATTTTTTTCTGGCGAAGATGGTATGCCATGCCCGTTTTTTGCAGGTGTTCAACGAAAGGGTGTCAGCGGACGCATCCTTGTTGGAATTTGCGGTATTGGGAGTATAAATTACAAGGGCGGATTA
>NZ_VNIK02000015.1 GCF_007785775.2 Flagellimonas hadalis | reverse complement strand
TCAGGACGACTTCCCGAAAGATCCCTCCGAGGACTCTGATGTAGATGGTGATGGAATTGGCGACAATGCCGATGATGATGACAATAATGATGGCGTGACCGACACCGACACCGATGGCGATGGTCTTGGCGATGAAGTTGACAATGACGATGACAACGACGGTATTCCCGATGATCAGGATGACTTCCCTACTGATGCCAATGAAAATACCGACACCGATGGTGATGGGATTGGGGACAATGCCGATACCGATGATGATGGCGATGGATATTCCGACGATATCGAAGAGGTAGAAGGGACCAATCCAAAGGATCCCAACAGCACCCCATTGGACACCGATGGTGATGGTCTGCCCGATAGCATGGACGACGATGATGACAATGATGGTGTTTTGGACGGTGATGATTACTTCCCGACCAGCGATGAACCCAAACTCGTTCCGGCGCAAGCCTTTACACCCAATGGGGACGGAAACAACGATGCGTGGGTCATCCCGGGCATAGACAATTACCCCAACAATAAGGTTTCCGTTTACAACCGATGGGGGCATGAGGTCTTTGCGACAAGGTCATACAAAAATGACTGGGAAGGCTTCTACAAAAGCAGGAACGAAAAACTTCCCGCCGGCTCCTATCTCTATATCATCGATTTGGGAGATGGCAATGCCCCGTTGCAAGGCTGGATTTTCATCAACTACTAAAAACGACAAAAACAGAATCAAAGACATGAATATCATACATAAAATACAGATTTTGATAGTTGCCATGGTACTCTGTTCCACAGTCAGTGGCCAGCAGGACCCCAACTACACCTTTTACAGGTACAACATGAACATCTACAACCCTGCTTTTGCCGGTAGTTCCGAAGCCGCAGAATTTTCGTTGGGGGTACGTAGCCAATGGGCGGGCATTGAAGGTGCCCCTGAGAGCCAGAGCGCCATTTTTGGAATGCCCGTGGGCAGAAACTTGGGGCTGGGCGTGTCCATCCTCAACGACCGAACGTTCATTGAGCAACAGACATGGATGGCCATTGACATCTCCTATCACATCCAATTGGACGGGGAGCATCAACTTTACTTTGGCCTCAAGGGAAGTGCCAACTCCTATGATGCCAACACCAATGGCCTGATCACCTATGGTGTGGGACAGGATGGCTCGCTAATGGACTATGAGAGCAGGTTCACCCCCAATGTCGGCGCCGGGGTATACCTAAAGCACGATAGGTACTTTGCATCACTATCGGCACCCAAGTTGTTGACGCCCGATCGTCTTCAGGAACGCAATGGAAATGCCTATTTGGGCGTGGACCGCATGCACGCTTATCTAAGCGGCGGGTACACCTTTTTGTTGGGAAGGACATTGGACCTCAAGACCATGGGCATGCTACGCTATGTGGATGCTTCACCTGTATCGGTAGAGTTGACGGGCATGTTGGATTTTGGGGAGCGTTTTGAATTTGGTGCCAGTTATCGTCACGACGAGAGCATCAGCGGATTGTTCCTTTTCAACATTAGCCATGGCTTGAATCTGGGCTATGCCTATGAAACCTCCATCCAAAATTCCATCGATGGGTTGGACAACAATACCCACGAACTGTTCATGAGGTTAAAAATGTAACGATTTACCAAAATAGCAGCATCCAGGGTTTCAAACCCGGTGCGCCGCCAAACATACCAAAGGGCCACTCGGAATTTTCCGGATGGCCCTTATTTTTTCAAGAAAAGGGACAGATCATGACAACCGTCAATTGGAGAACCATTCCTATTTTTTACCTTGCACACCATCAACATTTTGAACCATGAAAGGAAATTTTTCCGCTTTGATAGAATCGGACCAATTGGTGCTCATCGACTTCTTTGCAGAATGGTGTGGCCCCTGCAAAATGCTTGCTCCCATCCTCAAAGAGGTGAAGGATGAACTGGGGGACTCGCTAAAAATCGTAAAGATCGATGTGGACAAAAACCAATCCCTTGCCGGCACCTATCAGGTAAGGGGCGTGCCCACCATGATGCTCTTCAAAAACGGCAAACAGCTCTGGAGACAGTCAGGAGTGCTCCAAAAAACAGAGCTGTTGCAGGTGGTGAGGTCCTATTTGTGATGCCCGATTGGTTTGGATTCAGGTACCTATTCGAACAAATGGATGACCAAAAAGGGGACTTTGGAATTGAAGGAAACTTTTTGGACCACTGGCTCACGGGTCAACCGCTCAAAGAAACCACGGTCCCGATTGATCATGGCCACCATTTGAATGTCCCCGTTCCCTTCCACCGTTTTTTGGATGGTATGGTAGATGGATGTGTCCTTTTCCACAGCCACAAAATCATAGGGCACCGATCTCAACTGTTTCTTGATGATATTTCTTGATGCCTCCTGCTCCGGGGTCAGTTCCTCCAAATTGCCCACAAGGGTTATGCTGATCTTGGAACCATGGAGTTTGGCAATCTGTAAAAGGGGTCTGAGTTCGTAGGCTTCAAAAAGATGCTCATATCCCGTGGCCAATAAAATGGTATCGATGTCACCTTCACTTTTGAAATCCTCGGGAACAGCAATTATGGGGCAAAAATCAATTTCCTTGATAATCTTGTACGTATTGCTCCCCATGAACACTTCCTTAAGGCCGGTTGCACCCTTGGTACCCATGATGATATAGTCCATACCTTTATTATAGACGGTCCTCCCAATGGCATTGACAAGGTTGTCCGCAATGGAAAGGGTCTCAAAAGTGTGTTCAGGGTTGCCATCCATCTCCTTCACCTGCTGCAAAACCTTTTCCAGGTCACGCTCCGATTGCTCCTTCAGCAAATGGAACAAACGGGTGTCGTTCGCCTGGCCCATTCTGGTACTCAGCCCAGAAGTACCCACTTGAAAGGCATTCAGGAGAAAGAAATCGCAGGGCACATCCTTGAAGAGGGTAAGCGCATATACGATCGCATTCCAGGCATTTTTTGAAAAATCGGTGGGCAGCACCACCTGTTTCTTATCCTTCTTTTTCATCTGTTCAAATTTTGCATTACCAAGAACGGTATCTTCAATTTCAAGCTCAAAAGGTCCACCGTGGACCGATAGAGCATATCCTCAAAAAAGGAATGTCGGGAGTTCACCATGACAAGCAGGTCGGCCCCTTTCTGCTCTAATTTTTCCAGAATGGCCTCTGCCCTGTTTTTGATGGGCATGGTTTCAAAATACAGATAGGATCGGGAAAGTGTGCCTTCCAAGAAACGTTTGTTGTCCTCTTGTCGTGGACTGAGTTCATCAAAATCCGTAATGTAAAGGCAGTGCACTTCCGATTTGAACTTACTGGCCAGATCGTCCAAAAGTTTCAGCTCCCTCCGCTTGTAAGGTAGCATGTAGTCGGTAGGAAAAAGGACAGACTTGGGCCGCCTATATTCAAAACCCTCGGGAACGGCCAGTACAGGACACTTCACATACTTGAACACTTCAATGGTATAACTTCCAAAAGTGGTCTTATGGTCACTGGTTCCCCCTTTGGTCCCCATGATCACCAAATCTATGTTCATTTCATCCACCACATCGTTTATCCCGTCCACCAAGCTGTCAAAACAGGCGATGGTCTCAAAATTGTGCAAAGGGTTCGGGGGCGTACCCATGATGGGTTCCAGCATTTGGTCCAGTTTCTTCTGTGTTTGCTCCCTTGTTTTCTTTTTGAGGGCATCCACTTCTTCCTTCGGATTGGCACCAAACTCCCCGTATACCTGTTCCGCATAGGCATGCAGGACAAAAAAACAGGCCCGCTCACATTTGTAGAGCTCTTGGGCATATTGGAGCGCTTGGAGCGCATTCGCTGAAAAATCTGTAGGGATCAATACGGTTTTCATTTCAATCACTGTTTCTCCAAAGATAGACGCGCCACTCCGGGCATAAAATGATATTGGTCAATCCAGTATCATAAAAAATTAACACTTGAACCCCTAAAATGCGGTTTGCGCCCTTGTATTGGTCGTTAAGCCATAACAAGTGGACGTTCAAAGGTTTCCTGTGTTAAAATACCCTTATCAAACTATACGGAACAATCGGTAAACTTTATCTTTGGCTGACACTATTTTAAAAAAAATAGTGCCACCATCCACCAAACCAAAATGAAAGTAAGAACTATAGTTTACATCCTATTTGTCATTGGAATAGGTGCGCTCATCGCCTACAGAATCAAATCCAATGCAGAAGTGGGGAAATCCGGCGGCGGCGGCCCCAGCATCCCCACAGTCTCCGGCATGGTCCTAAAACCACAGACCTTCAAGGACAACATTTCCATTGCCGGAACCTTGGAAGCCAATGAGCAGATCGAGATACGGAGCGAAGTATCGGGAGTCGTAGAGAGTATCAATTTCAAGGAAGGGAGCAAGGTGTCTCAGGGACAAGTGTTGCTAAAAGTAAACGACATTGAGCTACGTGCCCAGCTTTCCAAGGCACAGACTGCAAAAAAACTGGCCTCTGAAAATGAGCGAAGAGCAAAGCTCCTCTTGGAAAAACAGGCCATAAGCCAAGAAGAATATGACATTGCCAGCGCGGACTATCAATCGGCCAGTGCCGAAGCCGAGCTGATTGAAGCGCAATTGTCCAAGACCACACTTAGAGCGCCCTTTTCCGGGACCATCGGCCTAAGGGCCATTTCCAAGGGAACTTATGTGACCCCTACCAGCGTTATTGCCAAATTGGTCAATACCGACGAACTGAAGATCACCTTTTCCGTTCCAGAAAAATATGCCGCCCAAGTAAATGTGGGCACGGCACTGACCTTTACCACTTCAGATTCAAAGGAAGAATACAGTGCCACCATCTATGCGATAGATCCTGAAGTGGACATCACCACCAGGACCCTCAGGATGCGGGCCATCATGGACAATCGGGACAACAAGCTCTACCCTGGTGCCTATACCAGTGTCCAATTGCCTTTGGAAACAGTGGACAATGCCCTTTTGGTACCCTCTGAGGCATTGATCCCCGTACAAAATGGAAAGAAGATCTTTATCCTTGAGAATGGCAAGGCCAAGGAAGTGGATGTGGAAATCGGGGCACGTACCGGAAAAGTGGTACGCGTACTGACCAACCTTCATCCTGGAGACACCATACTTACCTATGGTGTGATGGCACTACAGAATGGTTCGCCCGTGCACGTTGTTCTTGAAGAACCCGAACCCTTGATCCAAGCGCCATGAGCCTCTCTACCATAAGTATCAAAAGACCTGTTCTCACCATTGTGATGAACATTTCCATTATTCTTTTTGGGATCATTGGCTATACCTTCTTGGGTGTTCGGGAGTTCCCGTCCATTGACCCTGCTGTGGTCTCCGTTCGCACCAGTTATTCCGGAGCAAATGCGGATATCATTGAATCCCAGATCACCGAGCCCTTGGAAAAGGCCATCAACTCCATTGATGGAATACGCAACATTACATCTTCCAGTGTTCAGGGTTCCAGTTCCATCACCATCGAATTTGAACTGGACAAAGACCTGGAAGCCGCCGCAAATGACGTGCGTGACAAAGTTTCGCAGGCCCTGCGGAGTCTTCCCGAAGATTTGGATGCCCCTCCCGTGGTTTCAAAAGCAGATGCCGATGCCGACAGGATCATTTCAATGACCGTTCAGAGCAACAACAAGAACATCCTGGAACTTTCGGACTATGCGGAAAATGTAATCGCCCAACGGATCGAGACCATTCCCGGGGTGAGCGGGGTGCAGATTTGGGGACAGCGTAGGTATGCGATGAGGCTTTGGATAGACCCCTTGAAACTGGCATCCTACGGACTCACCGTGGCCGATGTGCGTGCCGCACTTTTGGCCCAGAACATCGAATTGCCCTCTGGCAAACTTACAGGAGACAATACAGAGTTGAGCGTAAAGACCCTCGGAAACCTGAACACCGAGGAGGAGTTCAACAACATCATCATATTGGCCGACGGGGAAAAATTGGTACAGCTGAGCGATATTGGCCGTGCTACCCTTGAAGGCGAGAACATGGAGACCAAAATGAGCGACTCAGGACAGCCCATGGTCGCTGTTGCTGTGGTCCCACAGCCGGGAACCAACTACCTGGAAATTGCCAATGCCTTCTATGAAGAATACGAAAAACTTCAAAATGACCTTCCCGAAGATTTTAAACTAAATGTTGTCATTGATGATACGGTCTTCGTGAAAAGAGCCGTCACCGAGGTTGCGGAGACCATTTTGATATCCATCATTCTCGTGATCTTGGTCATCTACCTGTTCTTTAGGAACTGGTCCCTCGCACTGCGTCCATTGTTGGACATTCCCGTTTCATTGATCGCCACCTTCTTTTTTATGTGGATGCTGGGATTCTCCGTGAACGTACTTACCCTATTGGCCATCGTTTTGGCCACAGGACTGGTGGTGGATGACGGTATTGTGGTCACCGAGAACATCTATAAAAAAATTGAGGAGGGCATGAATCCCATAGAGGCGGCCATCAAAGGGTCCAACGAGATCTTTTTTGCGGTCATCTCCATCTCCATCACCCTTGCCGCGGTGTTCCTGCCCGTTATCTTCCTCGAAGGTTTTGTGGGCCGGTTGTTCAGGGAATTTGGTGTGGTATTGGGAACAGCAGTACTGGTCTCGGCCTTCGTTTCCCTTACGCTCACGCCCATGCTGAATGCCTATCTGACCAAGCCCGGGAAACAGAGCAGATCCAAATTCTATCAGGTCACCGAAAAATACTTTGTGGCCATGAACGAGTCCTACAAAAGTGCCTTGGAAAAGTTCATCCAGAAGAAATGGCTCAGCTTCCCCATTCTCATCGGATGTTTGGGATTGATCGTACTCTTCTATTCCCTACTTCAAAAAGAGACCGCGCCCTATGATGACCGTAGCTTTGTAAGCATGAACGTTTCGGCCCCCGAGGGATCGTCCTATGACTATATGGACAAACTGATGACCGACATCACCAAATTGATCAATGACTCCATCCCCGAAAAAAAGGTCAGCCTTATCTTGACCTCGCCCGGGTTTGGTAGCTCATCGGTGAACAGTGGGCGTGCCAATGTGGCTTTGGTAGACCCTAGCGAACGAGAACGTTCCCAACGTGAGATTGCCCAAGATCTAGGTCGCTGGTCCAAAGCCTTTGTTGGGGGAAGATCCAACGTTTCAGAACGACCCACTATTTCTGTGAACCGACGTGGTGGACCTCCGATCCAGTTCATCATCCAAGCAAAGAATTTTGAAAAACTACAGGAAAAAGTCCCTGAATTCATGGCCGAGGCAGAAAAAGACCCAACCTTCTCCTTTGTGGATGTGAACCTCAAGTTCAACAAACCTGAAATCTATGTGTCCATCGATAGGGAAAAGGCCCAAAGTCTTGGGGTTTCCGTTCGGGATGTGGCACAGACCCTCCAGCTATCCTTGAGCGGGCAACGCTTCGGTTACTTTTTGATGAACGGAAAACAATATCAGGTGATAGGTCAGTTCGACAAACAAGATCGGAACGATCCTACGGACCTCACCTCCATTTTTGTAAAGAACGACAAGGGGCAATTGATCCAATTGGACAATTTGGTCACCACCGAAGAACACAGCAGTCCACCACAATTGTTCCACAACAACCGATATATGTCTGCCACGGTTTCCGCCAACTTGGCACCGGGCAAGAGTATCGGTGACGGAATTGATGCCATGAACGCCATAAAGGAAAGGGTCTTGGACGATACCTTCACTACGGATCTTGGCGGTGAATCCCGCGACTTCGTGGAAAGTAGTTCCAATACAGCATTTGCATTTGGTCTGGCCTTCCTGTTGATCTTTTTGATCCTCGCTGCCCAGTTTGAAAGTTTTATTGACCCCATCATTATCATCCTCACCGTGCCCATGGCCGTTGCAGGGGCAATGTTCTCTCTGTGGCTGTTCGGTGAAACCTGGAACATTTTTAGCCAGATTGGTACCATCATGCTGATAGGTTTGGTGACCAAGAACGGTATCCTGATCGTTGAATTTGCCAATCAGCTACAGGAAGAAAACCAGGAACTATCCAAAATGGAGGCCATAATGAAAGCGTCCGTATCGCGATTGCGACCTATTTTGATGACCAGTCTTACCGTTGCCCTGGGTGCATTGCCCATTGCATTGTCGCTTGGCGCAGCATCCTCCAGCCGTACCGGTATGGGTGTGGTGATCATTGGTGGCACCTTGTTTTCCTTGGTACTCACCCTGTTCATCATCCCGGCACTGTATCTCATGTGGTCCAGAAAAAAAGTCATACGTCCTGAATTCAAAAACCTAGAAATTTCCTCACATGGGCATTAAAAAGCGAATAAGCATTTTTATATTCGTATTGAACGGCATTGCTTTGACCAATGCACAGGAAGTCCTTACGGTGCAAGATGCGGTCAAAATAGCTCTGGAAAACAATTTTCAGATAAAAACGGCCCGAAACGAACTGAAGATAGATGAGTTGGGCACCACTCCCGGACAGGCTGGAATGCTTCCCCAGGTCGGGGCCAATTTGGCCGATAACAACAGTATACAAAGTTTGACCCAAGTCCGTAACGATGGAACCGTTCAGGACCGGGACAATGTAAAGAACAGTAGTTTCAATTATGGTGTGGCCTTGGAGTGGACCGTTTTTGATGGTCTGCGTATGTTCGCCAACTACGAACAGTTGAAGGAAACCAAAAAACTGGGTGAAGCCGAACTGAAACAGGCCATATTGACCACCGTAGGCGAAGTCATGATCACCTATTATGACCTAGTCCAGCAACAGCAACAACTATCGGCCCTGGACAGTACCCTTATCATCTCGGAGCAGCGCGTGGAACTTGCCCAAAACCGATTTACCATAGGTAAGGCATCCAAACTGGAAGTACTGAACGCCCAAGTGGACCTCAATACGGACCAGACCCTGATGCAGCGCCAGCAGGAACTTTACAAGAACACCAAGACCCAACTGAACGAGCAATTGGCCCGTGACCTCAAGATCGATTTTAGGGTGATTCCTGAGATATTCGTGGACCAAAAACTGATTTTGGACGAACTGGAGGCCAAAGTAGCCGAGGAAAACCCGCAATTGCAGGCCGAAAAAATCAACAAGCGCATCAGTGAACTGGAACTGAAACAGATCAAGGCGGCCCGCTACCCGTCCATATTTGTGACCTCGGGGTACAACATTGGCAATTCCAAATCAGAGTTGGGCTTTGCCACAAGTTCGGACTCAAAGGGGTTCAGCTACGGTTTTGGAGCTACGCTTAACCTGTTCGATGGTTTTAACCAGAACAGGAACGAAAAAATGGGGAAAGTGGCCTTGGAGAACGCTGAAATTGCCATTGCCCAACAAGAACAGGCATTGACATCTTTGGTGAACACCACGTACCAAACCTATCTGACCAACATCAGCCTTATGGAACTCGAGGAAAGGAACGAGGCCATTGCCAAGGAAAATTTGGAAATCACCGTGGAAAAATACCGGATCGGCATCATTCCCACCATAGAGTTCAGAACGGCACAATTGAACTATATCAACGCCAGTGTGCGGCTCAGCAATGCTAAATTCCAGGCCAAACTCTCCGAAATTGTCCTCAAACAATTGGCCGGAAACTTGGAGATATAAAAATCAAAATTACTGCCTTGAATGCAGGGCATACAAAGTATCAGAACTAAGACCGCT
Organism: Flagellimonas hadalis; assembly: GCF_007785775.2. GTDB lineage: Bacteria > Bacteroidota > Bacteroidia > Flavobacteriales > Flavobacteriaceae > Flagellimonas > Flagellimonas hadalis. Next base: position 79,158 of record NZ_VNIK02000015.1, on the reverse strand, counting down.
GTGCTTTTGGAGTCAAAAAAATGGACTTTTGTCTTAATTCCAAAAGTCAGTTAGATGCCAATCTTCGGAAATTCCCGCAGATCAAATTCAAGTTTTGTCGGGTTGAGTGCAGTCGAAACCTATTGGTTTTGATACTGATTTAGTTCTCGACTGCACTCGAACCGAGGTTTATTAGTTTCCATTGAACCATACCATCACATAGATGACAATGGCCACTATCACCAAGGAAATGACAATATCCTTCCAGTTGTAACTGCTCTTGTTCTTTCTTTTTTCCTCTTCGGAAATGGTGGCATAGGTAAGGTTCCTCAGTTTTTCTTCCGAAGGGGCTTTCGTAGCATAGCTCACCACCACAATCAATACAATACAGAACAAGAAGAACCAAGAGGCGAAGGACAAAAAGTTCATATCGCCCAAAAGGAACCAAAAGCTTCCGGGGTCCAAAGATTCTTTTACCAATTCCAAAATGATCCGGAGTGCTCCCACGATAAATCCGACCACAAGTGTGACGAATGCGCCCTGGGCATTGATACGCTTATGGAATATCCCCAAAAGGAACACCGCGGTGATCGGTGGGGCTATGTAGGATTGCACACTTTGGAGGTATTCATAGAGCACTCCCGATATGTTGGCCATGATAGGGATCCAGATGATACCGATGATGACCACCACCACTGTAGCGATCTGTCCCGTCCTGACCAGTTTCTTCTCAGGGGTATTTGGCCTCAGTTTTTTGTAGATATCGACCGTGAACAGGGTAGAACATGAATTGAACACAGAGGCCAATGAACTCATCAATGCCGCCAACAGGCCTGCCGCGACCAGACCACGCAGTCCGGATGGCAAGAGGTTGCTCATCAAAACGGGGAAAGCTTCATCCGGGCTGTCCCAATGCAGTTCACCACGCATTTTCAAGGTCAGCGCTATCACGCCCGGGATCAAGAACAAGAAAACTGGGAAAAGTTTTAACAAGGCACCAAAAATGGTCCCTCTCCTACCCTCTTTAATATTCTTTGCCGTCAATGCACGTTGCACGATGTATTGGTCCGTACACCAATACCAAATTCCTGTGATCGTACTTGCAATCAACAGGGAAGGCCATGGAAAATCGGGATCGGAAGCGGAACGCCACATATTGAGGTATTCCGGGGTAACGGTCTCTTTCATGCTCTGCCACCCCCCTACATGGTCCAAACCGATGAGGGTAAGGGCAGCGGCGCCCACCACAAGTATAATGGCCTGAAGTGTTTCCGTATAAACTACTGCCCGCATTCCGCCCAGAACGGTGTAAACCCCTGTCAAGACCACCGTGGCAATGGCCCCGGTCCAAAAATCAATGCCCAACAAGGCAGAGACCACAATCCCACCCGCATAGATGGTCACCGATATTTTAGTGAGCACATAGGCCACAATGGAGAATACGGAAAGAATCCATCGGGCACGGGCATCAAATCGTTTTTCCAAAAATTCCGGCATGGTGAAGACCCCTGCCCGTGCATAGAAGGGTAAAAACACCCATCCCAGAATCAGCACCACCCATGCTTGTATCTCATAGATCAACATGGGCAAACGGTTCCCGGCTCCTGCACCTGCCAGTCCCACCACGTGTTCCGAGCCAATATTGGAGGCAAAAATGGAGGCCCCGACCACAAACCATCCCACGTTTCTGCCGGCAAGGAAATAATCTTCCGTGCTTTCTTTTTTCTTGCGTATCACCCAAACGGCAATTCCCAAAAGCACGACGAAGTAAGCGGATATAGTAATCCAATCAAAAGTATCCAATGTCTTCATGTCGTGCTTATTTGGTGGATAGTTTAAACAAAGTTCTGGAAGAATAGGTCTCCCCCGGATTCAGCCTAACAGAAGGAAAATTTTCCTGATTGGGGGTATCGGGATAGTGTTGGGTCTCCAGACAAAATCCTGATCTTTGCCCATAAGTACCTCCTTTTTGGGCGGGCAAGGTGCCGTCCAAAAAGTTTCCACTATAAAATTGGATGCCAGGCTCGTCAGTGTAAACTTCCAAAAAACGCCCTGTTTTGGGATGATATGCGGATGCCGCCAGGCCATAATTACCTGCTTCTTGATTGAGTACCCAACAGTGATCATATCCTTTGCCCAATTTCAACTGCTCATCTTCGGCATTGATCTCCTTGCCCATCAACTTGGGTTGTTTGAAATCGAACGGAGTCCCAGCGACCTTACGCAACTCCCCGGTCGGAATAAGGCCTGAATCCACAGGAAGATAGGCATCGGCATCCAAGAAAAGTTCGTGATCGAGTATGCTTTGGGTAAAATTTCCAGAAAGATTAAAATAACTATGCTGGGTAAGATTTAGGATGGTAGGTTTGTCCGTTGTGGCCTCGTAATATACATCAAGCTCATTGTTGGCCGTCAAGGTATAGGTGACCTTTACTTCCAATTTTCCGGGATATCCTTCTTCCCCATCTGCACTGGTATAGGTAAGCTCTAGGGAAGCGCCATCGGCGGTACTTTCCGCTTTGGCTTGCCAAACCACTTTGTCAAAACCTTTTTCTCCCCCGTGAAGGTGGTTTTCGCCATCATTGGTGGCAAGGGTATAGGTCTCGCCGTCCAATGTGAACTTGCCCTTGGCGATGCGGTTGCCATATCGCCCTATCAAAGCTCCAAAATAGGGGTTGCCGTCAAGGTATTGCTGCAAATCGTCAAATCCGAGGACGATATCCTCGTAGTTCCCTTCCTTGTTGGGGGCCGTCCAGCGGGTGATGATACCACCATAGGTGATCACATCGATTTCCATGCCTTTTGTATTCTTCAAGGTATATTTTTCCACTTTGGTGCCGTCCGGCATTTCGCCAAAAATGGTTTTTTGAATCGGGTCGTTTCCTTGTTCGGTCTTGACGGTTTCCATGCCTGATGGGTTTTCTTTTTTGTTCTCCTTGCAGCCCAAATTTAGAAGTGTTAGGAGAAAAACAAAACTAATAAGGGAAGGTTGTGCTGTCTTCATGATATTTAGATGGTTTGTTTGTTAATTTAGCCAAAGGTGTTTACATCACTTGCTGAAACAAGTGATAATAGGCTTCATTGGCATGCAATTGATCCTTGAAGCTTCTTATTTTGGTGTCCGCGTCAATGACCAAGAGTTCAATTCCGAAAATATCGGCAAAATCTTCCATATACTCGGTATTCAATGCTTGGGAATATACGGTGTGGTGCGCCCCGCCCGCATAGATCCATGCTGTTGCGGCAACATCCAGATTGGGTTTCGGGTCCCAAAGCACCCGTGCCACTGGAAGTTTGGGCAAATCGGCCATCGGCTCTACGGCTTCCACCTCGTTCACAATCAGGCGAAACCTGTTGCCCATATCCACCAAAGAAGCATTCATGGCACTACCTGCCGGGGAATTAAAAACCAGTCTTACAGGGTCTTCTTTGCCGCCGATACCCAACGGATGCACTTCGCAAGATGGTTTGGCATTGGCAATGGACGGACAAATTTCCAACATGTGGGAGCCGAGGACATAATCTTTTTGAGGGGTGAAATGATAGGTGTAATCTTCCATGAAAGAGGTCCCTCCTTCCAAACCTTCTGCCATCACTTTCATGGTTCTGGTCAAGGCTGCGGTTTTCCAATCGCCTTCGCCCCCAAAACCATATCCATCAGCCATCAAGCGCTGTACAGCAAGACCTGGCAATTGTTTCAGCGTCCCCAAGTTCTCGAAGGTATCGGTGAATGCTTTGAACCCGCCTTCAACCAAGAAGGTTCTTAGTCCCAATTCAATCTTGGCAGCCTCTACCAATGATTGCCGCTTTGCCCCATTTTTTTGAAGTGATCCCGACAAATTGTAGCTGGCTTCGTATTCCTCAATTAGTTGATCTACAGCTTTTTGGTCCAGCCTCCCAATAATGTTGGTAATGTCCGATGAATCGTAACCGTTCACTTCTACACCAAAGCGCATCTGCGCGGCCACTTTATCGCCTTCGGTCACGGCAACCTGGCGCATATTGTCCCCGATACGGGCCACTTTTAGGTGCATCAATTCATCGGCGCCCAACGCCACACGCGCAAAAACGCCCAGCTTTTGTTGTACTCTTTCACTTTTCCAGTGACCTACGACCACTTTTCGGTTCTTTCGCATTCTGGACATCATATAACCAAATTCTCGGTCCCCGTGGGCCGATTGGTTCAGGTTCATAAAATCCATATCAATGTTTTCCCATGGAATTTCGGCATTGAACTGCGTATGCAAATGGCATAATGGTTTGCTCAATATTCTAAGGCCTGCTATCCACATTTTTGCAGGAGAAAATGTATGCATCCATGTTACCACACCTATACAGGCCGGGGTATTGCTGGCTTCGCGACAAAGTGCCGTTATTTCATCCGGCGTGGTGACGATTGGCTTAAAAACCAAGGAAACAGGCAGTTTTCCCCCTTCATTCAATCCATCCACTATTTCTTTGGAATTGCTGGCCACTTGTTTCAAAGTTTCCGGTCCGTACAAATGTTGGCTCCCTGTTACGAACCAGATTTCTTTTGTAGTCATATTCATTGAACTGTAGTTTATTTATTGACCGTAATAGGCATTTTTACCATGTTTACGTTCATAGTGTTTTTTTATGAGTGATTCTTTTAATCTCGGTGCATCGGGATTGATCTGTAGGGTCAAATAGGCCATTTGGGCCACTGTTTCCAACACTTTGGTGTTATACACTGCCTTTGCGGCATTTTTGCCCCAAGCGAACGGACCATGGTTTCCGATCAGAACCATTTCCACCTCGTTGTAATCCAATTTTCTTTCCTTGAAACAATCCAAAATCTGAATCCCTGTGTTATGCTCGTAATTCCCCTCGATGAGTTCGTCCGCCAAAGGCGGGGCGCAAGGAATATCGTGGGTAAGATGATCGGCATGTGTGGTCCCGAAAATGGGGATGTCCAGTTGGGCCTGCGCCCAAGCCACGGAATACATGGCATGGGTGTGTGCCACTCCACCGATTTCTTTCCAGTTTTTGTAGAGATAACTATGGGTTTTGGTGTCCGACGATGGCCTAAGGTCACCCTCGACCACCTTGTTGTCATAATCCATGATGACTATATCTTCAGGTTGAAGCATTTCATAGGGCACACCGCTGGGTTTTATGGCAAAAACGGCACTGTCCCTGTCCACGGCACTTACATTACCAAAGGTATATATGACCAGCCCAAGGGCATTGAGTTCCATATTCGCTTCGTAGCATTCCTCTTTGAGCGATTTGTATTTTGAGCTCATGGTTTATTTTTTTTGTTGGTTTGTTCTTCCACAAAACTTCCAAGTTGTTTGTAGTCTTCCAATAATTTGGCATACACTTCCACTTGGGAAGATTGTGGGAAGTATTCTGCTTCAAAGTCACTTCCCATGACCTTGCTGGCCTCAATTACATTTTCATGGATTCCAGATGCCACGGCCGCATATATCGCCGCTCCCAGAGCGGGAGCCTGATCGGACTCCGCCACTTTGATGGGCATGTTGAGCACATTGGCCAAGGTCTGCATGATGAACGGGGACTTTCTCGCCACCCCACCGATACCGATCACGGTCTCGATTTTCACTCCTTCCTCTTCAAAACGGTCCACGATCATTTTGGAACCAAAACATATCGCATTGACCAACGACTTGAAAATATGGGGGGCCTTGGTGCCCAGTGATATTCCTGAAATGGCACTTTTCAACTCTTGGTCGGCATCGGGCGTTCTCCTACCGTTCACCCAATCCAAAGCTACCGGGACCACTTCAGACAAAGGAATGTTCTCGGCCTGTTCTGCCAAGCTGCGGATAAATTTGGATTCCACCTCAGCCTTAAGCTCTGCTTTTTGTTCTTCTGATAATATTTTGGAGTTTAAAACAAGGTTATCGATTGGCCACTGCAATACACTTTTGAACCATGCCAACACATCGCCAAATGCAGACTGTCCGGCTTCGAGACCAACCATGCCCGGAATTACCGAACCATCCACCTGTCCACAAATTCCTTTAACGGTTTTATCGCCAACAGCTTCGTTGGAAGACACCATAATATCGCAGGTAGATGTCCCCATGACCCTTACAAGTGCATGATGGTCCACTTTGGCACCTACTGCTCCCGCATGGGCATCAAAAGTTCCTACGGCAATGACCGTGTTGGTGGTCAAACCCAGTTTACTTGCCCATTCTTTATTTAGATGGCCTGCCACCTCATCGGAAGTATAGGTTTCATCATATAGGTTTCCGCGAAGCGATGCCAAATATGCATCCAGTTTTGCTAAAAATGCTGCATCGGGAAGTCCGCCCCAACTCTCGTGCCACATGGCTTTGTGCCCTGCTGCGCACCTACTTCTCTTGAATTTTTCTAGGTCTTTTTCATCGGCCAGCAGATAGGTGACATAATCACAATGCTCCATCCAAGTATGGGTGGCATCGATGACGGTTTTGTCCTCCCTGGCCACATGAAGTATCTTGGCCCAGAACCATTCCGAAGAATAGATCCCGCCTTCGTACTTGGTGTAATCCTCTCCACCCCAGCTTCTCGCCAACTCATTGATCTCGTTGGCTTCCTTCACGGCGGTGTGATCTTTCCAAAGCACCATCATCGCATTCGGGTTTTCCTCAAAGCCCGGCACCATGGCCAATGCCGTTCCATCCTCAGCTATTGGCATTGGGGAGGAGCCTGTGGTATCGATACAGATTCCCTTTACGGTTTCCGGGGAGACACCACTTTGCTTCATCACGGCCCGTATGGTATGCTCCAATCCTTCGATATGGTCCAATGGGTGTTGGCGGAACTGATTGATTTCCGGTCTGCAATATTTTTGTGCCCTCCATCTGGGATACCAAAATACTTCGGAGGCCAGCTCTGCACCATTTTTTGTGTCGATCAATACAGCCCTTACCGAGTCGGAACCATAATCCAGTCCTATTACGTATGCTTTCATTCTGTTGGTCAGTCTTCAAAAAGCATTTTTCAATGCTCGAGTGTTGTATATATAAATTTCTGTTTTTTAAGCTATTATTCTGTTTTTTCTTCTGCTTCCTTCACCGGCAACCACACTTTCATTTTACCCACTCCCCTATTGGACCAGGCATAATAGGGTATGGCGGTCAAATTATCGTTGGAAATGGTGTTTACGCCCCCCAATAGATCGGGCTGCATCTCCACCTTGAATTCTTCATTTGCGGTGAGTTGGATGTCATCAAATTGGCCTTTATTGTCGATTTCCTCTACCGCATACACTATGGGACCATATTCGAGTGACATTTTCCCTTTGTCTTCCTCCACTTTTGGATTGGCGATCACCTTTCGGACGGACATTGGAAATTCGAGTTCCACCTCATCCCCAGGTTCCCATATTCTGGTCACTGTAAAATAGCCTTTATCGACACCCTCTTCAAGCTTCTCCCCATTCAGGAAAATCTTGTTACCGGCTTCATCTTTGGATGCATAATGATACAAATCTCCCGGTAAGACTTCATTTCTGGCCCATCCGGGTATTCTAAGTTTGATGGTGAACTCACCTGCCTTTTCAGGTTTTACCGTGAGCTTTACCTTGCCATTCCAAGGGTAAGAAGTTTCTTGTTCCACCTCAACTTTATGATCATTGAGTTCGACTTTGGCAGTGTTGGCCGAATAAAGATTTACAAACAGGGTGTTATCGTCTTTGGAATATATCAAACCTGGCATAGCGGGAATAAAACGAATCACATTGGTGGGGCAGCAGGAACAATCGAACCAGTCTTTTCGGGTGCATGCCCCCTGATTGAATTTATACACCCCATCCGATTCCAACGCATTGGGATAAAAGAATTGTTGGCCATCTAGGGACAATCCAGAAATCAATCCATTATACAGTGTCCTCTCAATGACATCGAAGTATTTCACATCTCCTGTCAAATTGTGCAACCTATGGTTCCAGTATACATCGCCGATTGATGCGCAGGTTTCGTTGTAAGCGGTCAGGTTGGGCAATTCATAATTTTCGCCAAAGGCCTCCCCATCATGTTTGGCCCCTATTCCTCCTGTGATGTACATTTTTTTGTTCACCGTATTGTCCCAAAGGGCGTTTACCGCCTTTAGGTAGGCAGAGTCCTTCTCAATGGCGGCAATGTCCGTCATGGCGGCATACATATACACGGCCCTTACGGCATGGCCAACCACTTCATCTTGATCTACCACGGGCAGATGGTCTTGGGAATAGGCCCCAAAAAGTTCATGGTGGTCCGGTTTTCCCCTATGGTCCAAGAAATATTTGGCGAGGTCAAAATATTCCTTTTTTCCTGTGGCTTGATATAATTGGATCAGGCCCGTTTCAATGATCTGGTGTCCGGGAACGGCGGCAATTTTGCCCTTTCCTTCACCAAAGGTCTCCACCATCAGGTCTGCATTTTTGATGGCGATGTCCAAAAAGTTGCGTTTGCCCGTGGCCTTATAATGGACAGCGGCAGCCTCGTACAAATGGCCCGCGTTATAAAGTTCATGGCTTGCTTCCAAGGATTCCCAACGCTCGCCCTTGTCCACCTTTACCCAACTTGCCGGAGGTTTTGCGGGATTTATGGTCCGCCAAGTGGTCAAATAACCATCGGCTTCCTGCCCCACTTCTATGATGGTCACCAAGGAATCCAATAGCTTTTCCAATGTTGGATTGGGTGCGCTGATCAAGGAATTGGAGGCCCCTTCTATAATTTTGTAAACGTCTGTGTCGTCAAAAGGCATTACTCCCTTTGTCCCACCTTCCATTTTGCCTCCTGCAATCAGAAAGTTGTCGAAACGTCCCTCTTCCCTGCATTTTTCCAAGGCATATTCAATGGTTTTTTCTTGAACACGCTGTATGATCGGCAACCAGAATTCATCCTTGATCTTTACATTTTGAATGTTCACCGGTTCAATGGGATAACCGGATTCCGCATAGATCGTATCTTCGGCATCCGATGGCTTTTCCGCTTCTTTTTTGCATGATGCCACCATCACCAATACACTGGCGGCCATCCATATCAGTTTCTTCATCTGCGTTTATTTTCCTTCTAAAACAATTAGTGAATGTGCCGGGATGGTAAGGGAAATCTTCCCTTTTCTGAGTTTGGCATCCTTAAATTCCTTTGGTATCACTTTTTCTGGGTTGTCAAAGGAATTATGGTCCTGCAACTTGTCCGATGTCAAAATTTGTCCTTCAATATCCTTGATGTCCAAGTTGGGCATATCCAATTCCACAGCGATGTCATTTTCTGGGTCGATGTTTACCAAGGAAATATGTATTTTCCCCGTTTTGTCTTTCGATGCCGACACCGATATGGTCGGCAGGCCCCTGAACTGGCCATTCCCATCTATTTTTGAAGGCAACAATTGTGCATCCTGATGGACTTTGTACATGTGCATGACGTGATAGGTCGGAGTCTTTATCATTTTCTCCTTATCGGTGAGGATCACGGCCTGCAGCACATTGACCATTTGGGCCAAGTTGGCCATTTTCACTCGTTTTGCATGGTTGTTGAAGGTATTGAGCACCGTTCCGGCAATCATCACATCGCGGATGGTGTTCTGCTGGTAGAGCACCCCGTTCTTCACCTCGGGTTCGGCATCGTACCAACCGCCCCACTCATCCACAAAAAGGGCCACCTTGTTCTCGGGATCATATTTGTCCATGATCTCGATGTGCTTGGTGACATATTCTTCCATTTTCAGTGCCTGTTCCATCGACTTGAAGTAGATCTCATCATCAAAATTGACGGACGGCCCTTTGTCGGACCAATCAAAAACGGCATAATCGTGAAGGGCCACGGCCTCCATCAAATGATAAGGTACATTCTTCATCAAAGTCTCCGTCCAGTGGTAGTCATCTTCGGAAGCACCCGAGGCTATTCTGTAGATTTCCGTTTCCCCGGACCATCCGGGCATGAAAGTGGCGTACTGACGGTAGATGTCCGCATAGTATTCTGCGGTCATGTTTCCACCACACCCCCATGTCTCGTTGCCCACACCCCAGTATTTTACTTTCCATGGGGCTTCGCGGCCATTTTCCCGGCGCCAATCGGCCATGGGACTCACTCCATCATGGTTGGTGTACTGTACCCAGTCTATCAGTTCCTGCACAGTGCCACTGCCCACATTGGCAGAGAGGTAAGGTTCTGCCCCAAGCACCTCGCACAGGTTCAAAAAGTTATGTGTCCCAAAACTATTGTCCTCGGTAGTCCCGCCCCACCAACGGTTCACGATGGTCGGTCTTTCTTCCTTCGGCCCCACTCCGTCCTTCCAATGATAGGTATCGGCAAAACAACCTCCAGGCCATCTCAGGTTGGGGATGTTAAGTTCCTTTAGTGCCGCAATGATGTCATTCCGCACCCCTTCCGTATTGGGGATGGTCTTGTTTTCTTCACCAACGTACAAACCTTCATAGATGCAACGCCCCAAGTGTTCGGCAAAATGTCCGTAAATGTGCCTGCTGATCTGTGGAGACTGGGAATCCTCATTTATACTGATCATCACAGCCTGCTGTGCAACTATGTGTGATGACAATATCATGGTCAAAAGTAAGGTCAGGTATCTCATATAAACGATTTTTCAATGGTTGCAAAAGTCAAAAGGCCACTTATCGGCCATGGCCTTGAACTATAATTACTAAACTTAAATTCACCCAAATAGGTCAACCCAATATGCAAATGACCCCAATATTCAAGTGTTGTTTTTACATTTATAAATAAACAAAAGTTTGATGGTTAAAACAAATTTTATTTTAAATTTTATGTGTCGATTATACACCATCATTAAAATAATATAAACATCTCATTTTTAGCACAAAAAAAATTATCTGTTTTACAAAACCTGATCGCTCAACCATCTATATCGGATTTCATGTACCTTTTTGGAGTTTTTCATCAAAAGATATTTGTTTAAAAAATTTAGTTTTAGGACTTTAGCCCCATGGAAATACCCAAAGAAGCAGATTTGTCCACCGACATCAACAGGCAGCTCAATTTTTACCAAAAAGAGGATCAGGCCCTATTGGCCGTGGACTGTATTATTTTCGGTTTTGACAAGACCAACCTGAAAATATTGCTCATCAAACGGAATTTTGAGCCCGAAAAGGGAAAATGGTCCCTGATTGGCGGATTCTTGAAGAAAAATGAGAACCTGGACCAAGCTGCCACACGGGTGTTGAACACCTTGACCGGCCTGAGCGATATCTACATGGAGCAATTGTACACCTACAGCAAGCTGGACCGTGACCCAGGCCAACGTACTATTTCCGTATCCTATTTTGCACTGATCGATGTGGATTCGCACCAGTTCGATGGCATCCAGATCGAGTCGGCCCGCTGGTTCGACCTCAACGAGGCCCCCAGCCTGATCTTTGACCACGATGAAATGATCCAAAAGGCCATAGCCCGTTTGCGACGTAGGGCCATGACCATGCCCATCGGTTTTGAACTACTCCCTGAAAAATTCACCATGCGCCAACTCCAAAACCTTTATGAATCCATTTTGAACAAAAAACTGGACAAGCGCAACTTTATCAATAAGGTCAATTCTTTGGATGTCTTGGTAAAATTGAACGAGAAGGACATGACCGTTTCCCGAAAAGGAGCCTATCTTTTTGTTTTTGATAAGGAAAAATACAGAAAAAAGGTCGAGGAGGATGGATTCAGTTTTAAGCTCTGATGGTTCGCTCGAAAGCGTAATCAATTTTTAGCTCTTTTTGGTTCTGTTTGCTGCATCAATTCTTGGATTTTCTTTTCAGTCAAGGTATGGTCATATAGCCGCAAAGAGGCCATATGGCCAGAAAAATTCTCGCCCACATCCGATGCCCCTATGCGTATTTTGGCATTGGCTATCTGTGAGGCCAAGGTCATGACCTGGGAATTATCCAATTTGCCATCCACATATATTTTCTCGACCACCCCATCAAAAGTCAGTACGATATGGTGCCATTCATTGGGCAAGGGAAGATTGTTGTACTTCATATCAAAATGGCCATCCAAATGTGCAGCTGCGCCATAATGACCGCTATTGAAATGCAAAGCATTATAGGAATTGGCCAGATTGAACCTGAACCTATCGCACCATGAGAACAAACATTCCCCTTCTTTGGCTATTTGCGGGTTTTTTACCCAAGTGGCCACAGTGAAGGACCCGTTCCACTCCAAACTCTTTGGAACAGCTTGATCCAAAACTAGTGCTCCCTTGGTAAAATGAAATGCCTTTACTCCTTCCCCATCATCAGTTACACTGACCTGTCCTTCTTTTTCAAAATTTCCTCCAATGTTCCCTTTGTTGGGCAAACTTACAAAGTCTTGGCCCAAGGAAGCATCCTCGGCATCAATGGCCACCAATTTACCATTTGAACTTTTTGCGGCTGGTCCTTCTTTTGATGGTTTGCTTTGCAATGACAAAGGAATTTCAAACAGTGAACCAAATACCTTGATGTTCCAAACTGCTGCGTAAAGCCCGGTTTTTTCAACATCCAAGACCGTTAGTTTCAAATAACGGGCCCTGACCTCCTTGTCATCGACCATGGGACTTCCCGGTGTTTTGTTGCCGGAACGGTCTGCAAAAAGGTCCCAGTTTTGTCCATCCGCGGAATATTCCAGTTTGTATTGGTAATAGTACCCGGCAAACTCAAATTGCGTCATCACCCTTTTTATACGGGTCGTTTTTCCCAAATCAAGGGTCAAATGCTGTGGAAATGAATTGTCCCCAGCCTTCCACATGGTCGCATTGTGGTCGTCCGTGGCAAAAGAAGGCTTGTAGGCATAGTCGTACTGAAGGGATTGCAAATGGTAAAAGGAAGAGGCCGTGGACGTGGCTCCAAACGCCAAGTTCTTCGGAGCATTGGATTTTACCAAATATTGAAGGTCCTTGCTTCCCGGAACCACTTTCCGTATGGTGGAATCGTTTTCAAAGACCATTTCATCCACAGCAACTTGTCGGGATAGGCCACCCCTTGTCATGGGATAATCGTGTTTGTGATAGACGATGTAATACCTCCCATTTTCTTCCAGCACCGAATGGTGTCCCGGACCATGCACCGTTCCTTCTTCATTGGTGGACAAGATGGGGTTGTTCTCCCCTGGAACAAATGGCCCATAGGGTGTATCGGAATAGGAATACCTCACATTGTAGGTTTCATCATGGCAGGAGCCACCGGAGTACATCAAAATGTATTTGTCGCCTTTTTTCATCATATAGGCCGCCTCAAAAGGTTCTGGGGTCTCTCCCAAAGGAATGTTCTTCGCATTTTTGACCTTGGCCATACTCGTGTCCAATTCGCCTACGGCATATCCACCATTGTAATGCACCCAAGTGCCCCAATAGGCATAAATTTTACCATCGTCATCCTTAAAGAATTGGGCATCAAGAGACGGGAAACCTTTTCTGGGATAGTTGTGTGCGATTACCGGAGTATCTTCCTTGTTCAATTTTTCCCAAGGTCCCACAGGGGTATCGGACACATATCCATAGATATTGCACCCGGCCTGGCAATTGCCAAAATACAGGTAATATTTGCCATCATCGCCTTCGATAATATCCGGCGCCCAAAAATTCCTAAGGTTGACGGATTCCAAGGAGGGAACTTCCATGGTGCAATTGTACCAATGCCTGAAATCCTTGCTATACCAAACGGTAGGAACCCCGGATGCCAACATTTCATTATCTGTAGTGGCATAGATGTAATAGGTATCCCCAAATTTCTTGATGGTGGGATCGGCAAAATATCCAGGAAGAATGGGGTTTATCCTCTCCATGGGAAGCTGTCCCATCTTTTGCTGTCCAAAGGCATTTCCCCATGCCAAAATCAACAACAATATGTTCAGCACCCTATTCTTCATTCAATTCCCCGGCTTAATCCCTCTATTTATAGTTTGATTATAGTTTCTTTCTTGCTCAACTCAATCCGGTATGCCCCCCTCACTTTTTTGAAAGGAAGTTCAGCTTCGCTTCCGTCCACACGTAAATAAGCGTAAGGAGTATGCTCTGTCTTGCCATTCAAGGTCAAGGTCACTTCACCGGTCTTGTCATTGTAGGTCACTTTTTCAAACGAGCCTGCATCCAGGGTCAACCATAACTTTTTAGGCGCTATGAATATTTTTGATTTTGCGGCCGTGGTCAACTCCACTTCCACCTCATCCCCTTTTTGGGATAGATTTCCTCCAAAGGCCAACCACCCCAAATCCTCATTATTGGTGAGGTATGTGGCCTCGTTCATAGCGTAACCATAAAATCCTGGACCATTGTCTCCCGATAGATCATCTATACGCAATGTAGATGGATATGAATGAAATGCAGCCGGCATAAAACCATCTTGGGTAATATTTGAAATTGCCCCCAAAGCGCCGCCATATCCAACTTTAAGCAAATGAAAATCAGGACTTTTTCGATATGCCTCCAACACCGGAATAGCATTCATTCCACTACCGTAATGATGGATTTGCCGTTCAATGCGCGAGGTCTCCCCCGCTTTTCCTCCATATAGGAAATCCCAATACCTACGGGCATTACCATTATAGCCCCAGTGCGGCATGGTGGGCATATAGGCCAAAATGGCATTTAGGGTAACCTGTGCCTTGTGGTCAAAACCAAAGTAAGAACACCAGGTATAGACTTCCTCTTGACCTGTTGAATCCCATGGCATTTCACTGCCAAAAGGATAGTCCAGTGCTTTCCAGTGATCGGCTCGCTGTTTCATGGTGTTTTCCAAGGATTCTGCCATTTCTGCCAGTTCCTCTCGTTTTAAATCTTTTAAAATTTCCAGAAACACAGAACCTTCCATGTTACCAAATTGCGCATAGTAAGGTGCTAAATCCACCATGGCCATGGTAGTATGATAAGCGCGTTCCAAATACCACTTCCAATCATGGTTTTCAACCAGACCTTCGTGATACCTTGCCAATCTGTACATGACCCAATATGCAGCGGCCACATGCGGGTAATTGAAAGACCTTCCCGTATCGTTGGCATGCTTGTTGTCCCAAGCTGCCCATGTCTTATAATTTAAAGTATCGCTATATGTGCCTTTTGGCATTTTATCGGGCTCGTAATAAAACAAACTCTTCTTTACCCCATACTTTTCATCTCCGGAACTGTATTGCAATCCTCCCCAAAGGGTACTGTCAATAAACATTTCAAACTTTTCTATCTCGGATTTTTTAGGCTGAAGATGTTGCTTCATTATTGCAGTAAGCCAGCTACCCGCTCCCCCTTCGTCACTAAGGCCGGCGATCCAGACACGACCATCTTGGGTCACTTGTCTCTTGTTCCCATAATCATATGATATGACCGAGTATGTCCTATTAAATGGGTCACTCTTGTCATCGTACCATTGTTCGTTGAACAAGAATTCCCCTAAATTACCAACAACGTCTTTCCTTGCATCGATTACTTTGTAATTGATGCTCTGTTCCATTCCATCCGAATATGTAATAATGGCCCTGGCCCTGCCCCATTGTTTTCCTTCTATTTGATATTCTTTATAGTTTGATGCGGTAGTCCCCACCTCTGTAAACTCTATAGCTCCCTTGGGCTCAATGTGAATTGATTCGATCTCCTTGGAATACTTTAAAAACAGTTTTGCCCTGTCGCCCTTTGGCAACACATAACCGGGAACCCCGACTGCAACTGGATGCTCTTCCTTGACCAAGGTCTCCTGAATATTTTTGATCCCTTCAGAAAGGACAAATTTCAAAGAAAAGCTTTTAGTTTCCTTTGGTCGGAGTGTGAGCGAAGTAGGCTCGTTCCACTGCTCCACACCTTTCCATTCTTTATCTGCATAAGCTTTGCTATGGACCATCCACTCGTGAAAACCTTCAAAAACGATACTCTTGGGCGTTGGGTCGTCCAATAAGGGTCTGTACGCCTCAAATCCCATGTTCTCCTTGGGCAGTACCAAAAGTGCCGGGCCTCTTCCGCTCAGTCTTTTCACTTCCAGATAGCCGGCATCCTTTCCAATGTAGGGATCAAAAAATACGTTTTGCGCATGGGTCTCCGTCAATGACTTGCCTTCAAGAATATTGTTGAAGATCATCGGGATACCCAATGCCCCGATTTCCACAGGAGCATTTTGCTTGTTGGTAATCTCAAAGCGCATGACCAACTGATCATGGTCCAATTCATAATACCTTTTTACCGAAACAGGGATGTCATTGGGCAAGGTATTGGCCAAATCGGCAGCGGCAAGAATAGTGCCCGTTACTTCCAAAGGACTTACCTCTGCACGATGGGTAGCCGTGGAATACGATTTCCATGTTCCACTGGCATCCTTAATCCGAAGGTTGATGTCTCCCAAATGATAAAGACTGTCCTTGTCCCTAATCTCGAGGCGCTCCCCGGGGGTAAAATCAAAATAAGGTTCGCTATTGGGCCTGAGGGCGGCAACGGTCTGCGAAGCCTTGACCAATTTCAACTGAAAATCTGGGGTGCTGAATTTCTGATAGACATTGGCAACCCCCAAGGTCGATTCCCTATTTTCTACCTTGCTCCAATAAGTGCGTTGTGCTTTCATACCTGATATGATCATAAAAAAGCATACCAAGGCCAACCCATATTTGTTGTACTTCATTTTCATAACTATTTCTTTTGTTTTTAGCCCGTTTATTTCAGTGTAACATCCAAATAGACCGAATGACGCCCATAGGTTTCATAGAACGGTTTGAAGACCACTCCATCAATGGTAAACTCCAATGTTTTAGGGTCGCCTTCAATGGTCTTGCCAATATCGTTGGCATCCAAGGTCACTTTACGCCAATCGTTCCTGGCTTCAGGTTCTTGGGCCACCAATAGGATGGGGCCATAAAATAGACTGGCAATGTTCTGTTGGTCCATCACAGGGTCCAAATGGAACTGGAACGGCATTTGGATATCGACTGTGTCGCCATCTTTCCATTTGCGGCTCAAGGTCAGGTAAGTACCCGGTTGGGCCTCCACCTTTTCTTCTTTTCCATTCACTTTTACAAGAAAACCTTTGGTTGCCCACTGTGGCACTCTCAGGTTCAGGTCAAATTTTCCTTTGCCTTTGATGATCAATTGGGTTTGGTCCGCTTTCGGGAAAGCTGTTTTCTGTTGAACCGTAATATTTTTCTCTTCCCAGTTCAAGGTGGAGGGCACATAGAGGTTCACATACAGGGCATCTTCTTCCAAACTTTTGAAATAAATGGAATTTTGGAGTTTGGTGCTGCTCTCCAGAGCGGTACCGTTACAACAGGTAAACCCCGTCATATCGGCATTCCCAAATCTTTTCACTGAACCCGGTCTCAATGGCACGTGGTAGGTGTTTGCGGGGCTGTCCTCGGCCACGGAGGCAAGGATGTGGTTGTACAGTCCACGCTCGTAATAGTCCATCAACTCTGTCCTTTGATCAAAAAGGAAGAGGTTTTTGGTCAATTTGAGCATATTGTATGTCGCACAAGTTTCATTTTGCCCTCCTGCAGAAAACCCATTTTCGTACAATGAGGCCGGTTGGGCGATAAAGCATTCCGCATTGGTGGGGTTTCTCGCGCCAGCAACCCCGCCTATACTGTACATGTAATCGTTCTTCGCCTTGTACCAGAAATTATCCGCAACTTGATAATATTCAGGGGATTCGGAATCACGGTATATTTCCAGTGCCCCCACAATTTGGGGAATGTGCTGATTGGCATGCAAACCTCGGAACGAATCCACATTTTTGGCCAATCCGTGGGAATGTCCTGCATCACCAAAGAACATTTTGATGTTGTCGAACAATTGGGCCACCTTCAGGTAGCGTGGTTCATCGGTGATCCTGTCCAAACGGGCCATGGCCTCGTTCATGCCCCCGAACTCCCCTGCAATGTAGGTATTCCACATGCTGATCAAGGTCTCTGTGGGCACTTGGCTCAAACGGGCATAAACCCAATCGCCCATTCCCTTGGCAATTTCGAGGGCTTTCGTATTTCCGCTGACCTCATAAATGTCCATCAAACCGGCCAAAATCTTGTGTAAGGTGTAGTAAGGCGCCCAAACCTGGGTAGGCTGGGTACCGTACGTGGCCCCTTTTTCCAACATGATGAACTGATCGGGCGGATAGGCACTGATGAATCCTTTTCCCCAATTCCAGTAATCGGTACGGATACCATTTTCACTAATATCGGAATCATAGGTGGACTTGCCTGGACCCGGTGGAACCGCCGTTGGGTCGGCGACATGCTCCCCGCCAGATTTGGTGGGCTGTCCGGACATTTGGGACAATTGGTAGAGTACTTCCACCATATAGTCCATCTTATCAGCAAAATTGGCCTGCAATTCCTTGTCATAACCTGTACTGGCATACGCCTGTGCAAGGGCTGTGAGGTAGTGGCCCGTGGCGTGTCCCCGCAATTTGGTTTCCTGGCTGTCCCAGACCCCCAAGGGTTTTGCCCCTTCAGGCTGTTGTTGTCCAAAGGCATTTCGGAACATGTACAGAAAGTTATCCGGGTTGGTCTGCGCCAAGGTGTTTATAAACTTGTCACGATTTTCAATGAATTTTGTTTGTTGACCATGGGCATCGGTGTTGAGTGTCACTTGGTCCAACCCGAAAACATCCAATTTGAGGCTTGGCGTACCCGATTCCTTGCTTGCTTTAACAGTAACCCTGGCCTTGGGTTGAAAATCCGTACCGGAAACCTTACCTGCGACCACGTAGCTTCCAGGTTTTGAAACATCGGAATTGTCGGTTGGGGCCGGCCAAAGCACCCTTACTTTTGGACCTTCGATCCCATTTCGGTACCTACCTTGGACAAAGCGGGGCAATCTTGGCAAAAAGCCCACTTCTGTTTCGACCTCCACATCGGACACTGCCGTTAGATATGCATTATACAGTTGAGGGGTATTGGGGGCGAATTTCGGTAGATCGTTCTCTGGTTTTTCCCTTTGCGCCACGCCATCTCCCCCACGAAGGGCAATGTAGCGGATCCTGGCAATCTGTTTTTCGCTCAGGGGGGTCCGGTACAATCTAAAATCATGGATCTTGGCATTGAGGTAGGTGACACCGGATGCTATCGACTTTCCAATGTAGAGTTGGTTTTCATGGGTGAACAATTGCCCCAGTTCCATCTCCATGTTCTCCGCTTTTCCTACTTGCTCCCCGTTGATGTATGTGACCATGGATTTTGAAGGAATGTCCAGAACCACGGCAATATGTACCCATTGGTCAGTATCCATTTTTGTTGCAGGCGAATTTGCCTCGTATGCTTTTTTATCATCTTTGATGATAACGGCCTGAAACCCTTCTTTTTCCTTAGTGCCCAATGGTGCCACGAAAAGATGCGTTCTGTCGTCCTTTCCAAAATCAAACAACCGTTGGCCTGATGCTGTGGATTGCATATTCACCCAAGCGGTGATGCTCAGTGACTCTTCCCCTTCCAAAGATTCATCTGGAATTGAAACATAAGATTGGCCATCGCCTGGCAAAACCAGTACCCTACCGAACTTTTCATCCTCGGCAAACCTAACATTGGGGCCGTGAATTCTCCCATGCAAGTTGTTTCGCGACCAATCCTTGGCATCACCATCAAAAATGTACCTGGAAATCATTGCGGTCTCACCGATTCCATCCAAAATCTGATTGCCGCTCTGTGCTTGCAAACCGTTCAGGCCCAAAGCTCCATAACTCAAAAATGCACAAATGAATAACTTAGTTAGTCTCATAATAAAATCTTCTCCCTCTATAAAATTAATTGGTTTTCTTACCATAGATGACTTCCCATGAAGGCGGGTCCACTCCCATCAAGTGTTTCACAAAAAAGTCCTTGCGTTTACGTTCCCCAAAATCCCCTCCGGAGGAATGGCCCATTCCGGGTATGGTGACCAATTCAAAATCCTTGTTGGCCTTGATCAGGGCATTGGCAAACTGCATGGTGCTGGCCGGATCTACGTTGTCGTCCACCTCGCCCAAAATGAGCATGAGGTTACCGCCCATCCGATCTGCATTTTCTACGTTGGAACTGGCTGCGTAATGGGGGCCAATGGGATAGCCCATGAACTGTTCGTTCCACCAAATTTTGTCCATCCTGTTGTCGTGGCACCCACAGGAAGAAACCGCCACGTCATAAAAATCCGAATTGAAGACCAAGGCTGCGGCCGCATTCTGACCCCCGGCCGAAGTTCCGAAAATCCCCACTTTATCCGCATCCATGTAAGTGTATTTTTTTGCGGCTTCCTTGATCCATATCTTCCGATCAGGGAAACCGCCATCCTTCAAGTTTTGCCAACATATATCGTGAAAGGCCTTGGATCGGTTGGAAGTGCCCATTCCATCGATCTGCACCACAATAAAACCCAACTCGGCCAAGGAGGACATGGACCAATAATAGGCCCTGAAATCCTTGGGGACAAAGGAACTGTGGGGTCCAGCGTAAATATATTCAATGACCGGATAGGTCTTGTTGGGGTCAAAGGATGTCGGCCTGATGATGATGCCCCAAATATCGGTGATACCATCCCTGCCCTTTGTCGTGAAAACTTCGGGCGCGATCCATCCTTCTTTCAGCAAAGCGGAATGGTCCGCCTTTTGCAACTGCATGATGGTCTTGCCGTATTTTGATGATTTCAAAAGCGTTACAGGCGGTGCATCCACTCTGGAGAATTGATCCACATAATAGGCAAAATCCTCGGAAAAGGTGACGTCATGGTTGGCATTTTCCTTGGTGAACCGGGTGAGGTTCTTTCCGTCAAAACCAACTTTGAAGTAGTGCAGGAAGTAAGGGTCCTGATCTTTGTCCAGTCCACTTGCCGCAAAATAGACTTCCCTGTTCTTTTCATCCACATGGATGACCTCACGAACGACCCACTCACCTTTGGTGAGCTGTTTTTTCAACTGTCCGGTAACCCCATCATAAAGGTAGATATGGTTCCAACCGTCCCGTTCTGAAGTCCATATAATTTCCTTACCATCGGCCACATCGTATCGGTACTTTTTGCTGCTATAGTCAATGAAGGTGTCACTGGTCTCGTTCACCAAAACTTTCAGGTTCCCCGTCAAAGCGTCCACCTCAATCACTTTGTAGGCCTGATGACCCCGTTGGTTGTATTCAAAGGAAAAGGCGCGGCTGTCCTCCCTCCAATCGATTCGGTTCAGGCCAAATTGATGGCTGAATTCGTCCGTGGGGATTTGGATGTGCTTTTTGGAGTCCACCAAGAACAATTGCGGACTCTTGAAGGGAAGTTCATCCCCTGGTTTCAAATAGTCCCTGGATTGCAGTTTGGGCTGGAACTGATCTGCTGGACTGGATTCCACAAAATAGATTTTTCGGTCATCGCCCGGGCGCACTTTATAGGCCATGATTTTTTTGCCATCTGGGGACCATTTGATGTAACTCGAATAGAAAAAACCGGGCGCACCGTCATAACTCAGGCGGGTTTCCTCTTCGGTCTTATTGTTCTTGATGTACAGGTTGCTGTTTTTGATAAATGCGGTCATGGTGGAGTCTGGCGACATCACGGGCGGGTTGGTCGTTTCATCGAACTTACTGCCCCAATACCCCCTATTTTGGTCCCTATCACTTGGATTTGCATCAATAATGGTCAGCGTGTTGGTGCTTGGACTGTAGGAAATTTTCTTCTTGTCAAAAATGAACTTAATCTCTTCCATATCGGCATCAAACTTCAGATCGGCAATATCGATATGGTCCGCATCGATTTCTTTATCAAATGTTTCGGACAATAATTTGGCCAAGGCTGTATGGTCAAAACATGGTTGTTGCGTTTCACTGGAAGGGTCCACCCATAAGTATTCCTTTCCATCAGAAGTATTGTTCACATACCACAGCAATCCATTTTCCAACCAATGAAAACTGGAAGGCGAATTGATGACTTTGTCACGAAAGAGGGAATCGAGGGCAATTGCCTTTTTATATTCCGCTAAAGTTCCTTGGGCAAATGCTGCTCCCGAAGTTACAAGTATAAAAAATACACTTATTTTTTTGACAAAAAATCCCATAGTATACATAAGGTTAAAACTAGAGATAATCTCTTATTCCCCATCTGTTCATATTACCTTATACTGATACTATATTACCCTAAATGCTTCTTTGAGCGTGAAAAAAGGTGAGAATTGAACAGTACCTATTGGTCAATGGAACCGATCGGGGGAAAGTGGAGAAAGGTCGATCAAGGGTTTTGTATTTGCCACCTCTTGTGCCACCAACTTGCCGGTTATGGGGCCAAGGCTCCATCCCATCATGGCATGTCCCGATGCGATGACAAGATTATTATACTTGGAGGTTTTTCCAATATATGGCAATCCATCCGGGGATACCGGTCTCAATCCTGAAGTCGCCCTATCCTTTTCTGCTTGCAGTATCTCAACATTTTGATAATGTGTTTTTACCGCCTTTGCCAAGGCCTCGACCCGTTCTTTTTGGATGGTATCGTTGTTGCCGGAGAATTCCATCGTCCCGGCAAAACGTGTAAAGCCGTCCATTGGGGTGATTGCCATTCGGGCATCCACCAATATGGTCGGTAATGTAATGCCGGTGGGGCGCTCCACATCCATGCTATACCCCTTCCCGCCTTGGATAGGAACATTCAATCCCAAAGTGGATGCCAGTTTTGAGGTCCAGCTTCCACAGGCCAGAACAAATCCATCGGCCTCAAAAACCGTATTGTGGGTTTTCATGGCCACTATTTTTTTGCCCTCAACAATGACATCTTCTACCCTTTGCCCCATTCTGAACCGTACTCCCTGCAACTGCAACCAATCCTTTAGTTGCTGCATGAAATGGTGTGGGGTCATATGGGCGTCACATTTATAGTGTACCGCTCCCTTTACCTTGTCTGAAAAAACTGGTTGGATTTCGTGCAGTGCTTCTTTGGTAAGCACCGAAACATCCAGACCTTTTTTTATGGCCTGTTCGGCCACTTCGTGTTCCTCCTCTTCGGCCTTGTCCGAACAATAGGCCATCAGTACCCCTTTTCTTTCGTAATGGAAGTCAAAATGCTGGGCGGACAGCATTTCTTCGTACAAATCCCTACTCTTCAGGTTGAGTTCCATGAGCACAGGCATTGCTTTTTTTACTTTGGAATGGGTGGCCGATTTCTTGAAGAGCAAGGTCCATTTGAAGAATTCCACATCCCATCTGGGCTTGATGTAGAACGGACTGGAACTGTCCAGCATCCATTTGAGGCCTTGGGTGATGATGCCTGGGGCGGCCAAGGGTATAAAGTGGCTCGGGGTGATGTATCCTGCATTGATGTAAGAGGCCCCACTGGTCATATCGGTCTGGTCCAATACCGTTACCTCATACCCTTCCTTTACCAAATAATAGGCACTAAAAAGTCCGGAGATGCCTCCCCCCACAACAATCACTTTCTTCATTTTGGAACGATTTAAATCACTTGGAACCCGTGTGCGTACGGGTCGTCATCATCTATGATGATGTTGTTGTATCCTGTGACCTGGGCCCATCCTTGGATACTGGGCACAATGGCCATTTTGTCCGCCAATGTGGTTTCTTTTACCACCTTTCCAACAAACTTGCTTCCGATAAAACTTTCATGGATGAAAGGCTCCCCAACACCCAATTTCCCCTTGGCATACAATTGGGCCAAACGAGCGGAGGTCCCTGTGCCACATGGGGAGCGGTCGATGGCCTTGTCCCCGTAAAAAACGGCATTCCTCCCGGATGAGGTCGGGTCAATCGGATTTCCTGTCCAAAGCATGTGACTGACATCCCTGATGGTACTGTTTTCAGGGTGGATGAACATATCCGGGTATTTTTCATTGATCCTTTGTCGCACCACTTGGGAATACTGGATGATCTGTCCCGCAGAAAAATGGTGCACTCCCTTGAAATTTTGTTGGGGATCCACAATGGCATAATAATTTCCGCCATAGGCCACATCAAAAGTGATCTCTCCCAACTCGGGGCACTCCACGTTCAGGTTTTCGGCGGCCAGATAGGATTTCACATTGACCAGACGCACCCAATCCACTTTTTTTCCGGTCTGTTGGTATTCGATCTCCACCAATCCGGCCGGTGCTTCCATCCGTATTTTTCCAGGTACTTTGGGAGCGATCAATCCTTCTTCAATCGCCACCGTGATAGTCCCAATGGTCCCGTGCCCGCACATGGGCAAACAGCCAGAGGTCTCGATAAAAAGGATGGCGAAATCATTTTCGGGTTCATGGGGCGGGAACAGAATGCTCCCGCTCATCATGTCATGTCCCCGGGGCTCAAACATCAACCCTTTTCTTATCCAGTCATATTCCTTTAGGAAATGCTGTCTTTTTTCACTCATATTGGACCCAACCAGATTGGGACCTCCGCCTGCCACAACCCTGACCGGATTGCCACAGGTATGTGCATCAACACAAAAAAATGTTTTTCTTGCCACTGGTAGCTCTTTAAAAAACCATCCTATTTTTAATGATCAGTCTGCAATTAGTTTCCCTTGAGGTGTTCCGGCAACAGTGACTGTGGAAAGGACTGATAGCTTACCGGCCTCACCCATCTTTTAATGGCATGTATGCCCACCGCGGTGAACCTCGAATCCGTAGATGCCGGATAGGGCCCACCATGTTGCATGGACGGACAGACCTCGACTCCTGTGGGGACACCGTTATAGATCACCCTACCTACCCTGTTCTGAAGGGCATCCACAATTTCTGCCAAATCCAAGGCATCATCATCTTCTGCAATGAGGGTCCCTGTCAATTGCCCTTCCAACCCTTCTATGATCTGAAGGAGTTCGGCTTCGTCCTTGGACTGGACCACCATGGAAAAGGGCCCAAAAACTTCTTGGTGCAATTTTGGATTGGCCAAAAATTCAGTTCCCGAAACCGTTGCCACCACAGAGGCCGCATAATTGGGTTCCAGTGTTCCTTCGACTTTTCCAACGACCTCCACACCTGTTTGGGAGGTTACATCGGCACCTTTTTTGTCATATCCGCTTTTGATATTGGGGTGCAGCATGCACTGGGGGTCCAAAGCAATGGTCTCTTTGGCGAGTTCGTTTACAAAATTCTCCGTATTATCATCCTTCACGGTCAACAGCAAACCGGGATTGGTGCAGAACTGACCTGTTCCCAAAGTGATGGAACCAGCATAAGTCTTTGCGATTTCATTTCCTCTTTTGGAAATGGCATTTGGCGTAATGATCACTGGGTTAATGCTCCCCATTTCCGCAAATACGGGAATAGGCTCTTCTCTTTTTGCTGCCAAATCGAACAGGGCCCTTCCTCCGCCAATACTTCCTGTGAATCCCACGGCTTTTACCTTGGGATGGCTCACTAGATCGACCCCGGCCTGAATGCCCCCGTTGATACTGGAGAACACTCCCTTCGGCATCCCGGTCTTTTCGGCCGCTTTTACAATGGCAGAAGCCACAAGTTCGGATGTTCCGGCATGCATGGGGTGCGATTTCACGATTACGGGGCAACCTGCGGCCAAGGCGCTGGCCGTATCACCACCCGCCGTGGAATAGGCCAATGGAAAATTACTGGCCCCAAATACGACCACAGGTCCCAAGGGAATCATCGTCTTTCTCAGATCATCCTTTGGCAACGGTTTTCTGTCCGGTTGGGCGGCATCGAAGGTGTTTTCCCTCCAATCGTCGTTGGCGACCAGTTCGGCAAAGGTCCTCAATTGGAACACCGTCCTACCTCTCTCGCCAACGGCCCTTCCTTCAGGAAGCCCGGATTCCATGGTGTAGGTATCCACCAATTCTTGGTCCAGGGCCAACAACTCATCGGCAATGGCATTCAAAAAAGCTGCACGTTTTGCCCCCGGCAGCTTTCTATAGGCTTTAAAGGCGTTCCATGCCGCGGAAACGGCCTCCTCTATTTCTTCTTTTGTGGCCTCCACAAAAGTCGTTGGGTTTTCACTGTTCAATTTGGGGTTAACGGTCTTGAACTCGACGTTCCCCTTTCCGCTAAAATCTCCTGCAATACAGTTTTTACCTGTAATCATACTGTGCTTTTTATATTCTTATATTCTGGGAGCACTGGCCTGCTTTTCATAGCTGTTTCTATAATATTGAGAACACGCTCCCTTTCTTTTCCTTGCAATTGCAACCTTGGTGCCCTTACATTTTCGGTGCCGATTCCAGTGACCACTTCCGCCAATTTGATGTTCTGTACCAATTGGGGGCTTATGTCCAACTCCAACAAAGGCATAAACCATCTGTAGATTTCAAGGGCTTCATTGATTCTTCCCGCTTTCACCAATTCGTATATGGCAACGGTCTCCGCTGGATAGGCACACACCAATCCGGCCACCCAGCCATCGGCTCCACTTACCAAACTCTCCAGTCCCAAAGTATCTACTCCTGTGAACACCTTCAAGCGGTCACCAAAACGGTTCCTCAACCTTATAATATTGGTAATGTCCCTTGTGGATTCCTTTATGGCTTGGATATTATCGCTTTTCAACAGTTCTGCCATCATATCCAAAGTTACCTCAATTTTATAATCTATGGGGTTGTTATAGATCATAATGGGAAGCGAGGTGCTGTTGGCGATGGACTGAAAAAACACAACGGTTTCGTGATCTGTCGCCTTATATCGCATAGGAGGCAACACCATTAGTCCCTGCGCACCTGCCTTTTCGGCTTGTTGGGCCATGAAAATGGCGTCTTTGGTGCTTTGTTCGGCTATGGTCATCACAACTGGAATCCGGCCCCCTACCATTTCAAGGGTGGCCTTGATCAGGGTTTCCTTTTCACTCTTGGTAAGTGTACTGGCCTCACCTAGGGAACCTCCTAGAATGATCCCGTGGACTCCGGCATCCATTTGGGCCTTGATATTTTTCTCGAACATAGCAAGGTCCAGTTCGTCCTCGCTTGTGAATTTTGTCGTAACAGCAGGCATGATGCCTTCCCATTGTATCATATTGCTAATATTTTGGTTACAAAAATAAAAGACCATTCAGCAAGATGCGGTCTATTTATTAGCCTTTTATGATACTATATTGACAGAAGAATAAGACATAGTCCATCCAATCGGTGAAGTTTAGTTCATAAAAGGACCATTCACAAGGCCTTAAAGGATGTCTTTCTCCATTTTCTTGATTTTTATTACCTAAGATCTATACTATATTACCTTAACAGATTGATTTCACCTATAAAGTTAGTAATTTCATACAAAAACCTCGTAAGCCATGAAAGTTCTCCCATTCAAAATCCCCAAGCCCGAACAAGAGGCACTGGTCTATCAAGAAGATTGTGGCATCATCTTTTATGACAAGTTGCACCAACATGAAGAAATACAGATAAGCTATGTTGCCTCCGGGGAAGGATCCCTCATTGTGGGTGACACCGTCAACGATTTCAATCCGGGTGATGTGCTGGTCATAGGGGAAAATGTACCCCATGTGTTCAGGAGCGATCCCAAGAACTCCTCCAAATCCATCATGTATACCTTGTTCTTCACCAAAAAATCCTTCGGGAAGGATTTCTTCAGCCTTTCGGACATGACAAGGCTGCAGCTCTTTTTTGAGGAATCGGGATATGGCATCAAAATATTGTCGAACCTGGAAAGGTTGTCGTCACATTTTGGACATCTCAAAAACCAGAGCCGCATCCAACGGATCGCAACCTTACTGCACATTCTCGACATCATGATATCCTCTGAAAAGCAACCCTTGTCCACTTTCGTATACCGAAAGACCTATACGAACGATGAGGGTAACCGAATGAACAATGTGTTTGAATTTGCCCTGAACCATTTCCACGAACCTTTTTCATTGGATACCGTGGCGGATAGGGCCAACATGAGCAAGAATGCTTTCTGCCGTTATTTTAAGAAACGGACCAACAAGACTTTCTTTCAGTTTTTGATAGAGATCCGAATAGAACATGCCTGCCGACTGCTCTTCAAGAACAATGATCTTTCCATAGCCATGGTCTCCGAACAATGTGGCTTTCTGAACATTGCCAACTTCAACAGAAAGTTCAAAGAACTAAAGGGCTCCACGCCCACCCAGTACAGAAAATACTCCATCGAAAAATGGAACAACCAATCCAAGGCCTCCTGATGATTCAAAATGAAACCACACGGAGGCATTGTTCAGTTGCGCATTTTATTCGTAGAACTTCCAATTGGTCTTAAAGTCCTTGGTCAATTCTTGACCTGTAATGATGGCCCTAACCATTTCCATGGGCATGGCATTCAATCGAATGGCCTTGTCATGGAATTCCTTTATTCCCATTTTTCCGCTGTCCACCATTTCTTTTTTCAAGGCATAGAATTGACGCCCTCCGGTCAAGTAGCCCACTTGGTACAGCGGGTTGCTATTGCTTGATAAGGGTCCACGGATCTCGCTTTCGGCATTGATGCGCTCATGGCCCACCTTATCCACCAGAAAATCGATACACTGCTGTGGCGTCCATTCGCCCATGTGGAAATTGAAGGAAAAGATGATGCGAGCGCAACGGTGCATATGCCAGAACAACATTCCTATCTTTTCCTCAGGAGTGGTTGGAAAATCCATGTCCCACAGCAAGAGTTCCCAATACAATGCCCATCCTTCCATCCAAAACGGAGTCCCAAAATTGCGATAGGTTCTGTAGCGCTCATTCATGAAATATTGCATGTTGTGCCCTGGGATCAACTCATGGTGCACGGTAGCGAACGAAAAATTGGGATTGTTGCCCCGCATGCTCATCATCTTGAACTCATGGTCCATGGTGTTCGTGGGATACGAAATGGTGATGTTGGTCCCCCCCGTAAAGAAGGCGTTGGTACGCTGTCTTTCGGGCGACATCATATACATCCCCCAAACTTCTTCTTCCAAAGGTGGAATGGTGACCAAATCATGCTTTTTTAAGAACGCCACGGATTTTTCATATAGATCCAATATTGCCTCTGGTTGCTTTCCAGGGGGCACATAGGTCTCTTTCACAAACTCCAGAGCAGCCTTCCAATCGTTTCCAAATCCCAACTCTTGCGACGCCTTCAACATTTCCTTTTCACACCAGGCAAATTCCTCATTGGCAATTTTGGTGAGCTCTTCGGGTGTATAGGGCACCATTTGGTATTCCAGCAGGCGGATAAGTTCCTCTCTTCCCACAGGTTTCCGGGAAACGATGCCATTTTTGTCAGGGGTTTGTTTTTGCTTGAACAATTCGGTGTATTCCTTCAGGGATGCATCCAGATCTTCATAGGTTTTGGAAGTCCACCACGTGAACATGGGATCATATCCATTATAGAACCCATGAACGTCCGCTAGGGCCTGTTGGAGTCCATTGCCCACATCGGTTGCTTTTCTGATGACCAATACACTTAGGTCGTCTGATTCCTTAAGCATTGTTTTTAGCGAATCAATCTGATCAAAGATTCCAGACCATTCCTTTGCCACTTGTTGTGCATCGGGCTGGATCCCTCTTCTTCTCAATTTGAACAAATCGTATACTGTGTCGCTGAAAGGGAACCATTTGGCCACACTGTCCAACTCGCGTCGTTCCACTTGGGATTGACGCAAGTTTTCGTTCAGGTCCCTTTTGAGCAGAATATAATCCACCTGGCATTCCTGGGACAATGCTTCAAAGTCCAAGGCACCCAACTTGTCCAAATATTCTTTGTACAAGCGGTCCATGCGTTCCAACTTTTCTGGGTATGAGGCTGATGGACCCCTCCTTCCAAAACCGTAGAACGATCCTGTGGAAGGGCTGTAAAAATTATCCAACACCCTGGAGTCTGCCTGAAAATTCTCCATAATATAGGGCATCTCCTGACAGGGAACAAAATCGGCTACTTGGGCAAAACCTGATGCTATCGTTACAAGACCTAAAAGTGCTCCAATAAAAGTGCCTATCATTTTTATTGTTTTGGTGGATCGTAGAATTTCCATTTGGCCTTGTAGTTTTTGCTGATTTTCTGATCGGTCATAATGGCCTTGATCATTTCAACCGGCATGGCGTTCATGGTGATGATCCTGTCGTGGAATTCCTTGTTGGTCATTTTACCGCTATCCACAAGCTCTTTGTGCAAGGCATAGAACTGACGACCTCCTGTGAGGTAGGCCAGCTGATACAATGGCGGGTAGTTGCCCACAAAGGAACGTCTTACCTCTCCCTCGGCGTTGGCACGCTCATGCCCTACACGGTCTACCAAAAAGTCGATACATTCCTGTGGTGTCCATTTGCCCAAATGATAGTTCAAGGAGAAAATGATACGTGCACATCGGTGCATGTGCCAGAACAACATACCGATTCGGTCTTCCGGCCCTTGTGGGAAACCTTTGTCCCACAATAAAAGCTCCCAGTACAAGGCCCATCCTTCGGTCCAAAACGGAGTGCCGAAGTTGCGGTAGGTACGGTGGCGACTGTTCATGAACCCTTGCAGGTTGTGACCCGCAAGCAATTCGTGGTGTACCGTGGCCATAGAGAAGTGCGGATTGTTGCCGCGCATGCTCATCATGCGTTGCTCATAGGTCATGGCATCAGTGGGGTATGAAATGCTGATCGAAGAGCCACCGGTAAAGAATGGATTTACCAATTGACGCTCGGGGGACATCATGCCCATACCCCATACTTCTTCTGCCAAAGGGGGAAGTGTGATCAAATCGTTCTTTTTGAGAAAATCAACTGCCTCTGTGTAGAGACGAAGTATCAACTCGGGTTGTTTGCCAGGCTCAACATATGCGTTCTTCACTTTTTCCTGGGCCGCTTGCCAATCATTGCCAAAGCCCATTTCTTGGGATGCCTTTAGCAGTTCGGCATCGCACCAAGCGAATTCTTCATTGGCCAATTTTATCAATTCTTCTGGAGTATAGTCGATCATTTCATACTCCAACTGCTTCATCAATTCTTCCCTGCCCACAGGGTTGCCCACAATACCACTTTCGTCCACAGGTTTTCCTTTATCAACCTTGTTGTTGAAGGTTTTGACATACTCGTCAAAGCTTTTGTCCATCTCTTCGTAAACCGTTGGCATCCACCATGTGAAGAGCGGGTCATATCCATTATAGAAGGAGTAAACGTTCTCCGCAGAATTTTTAAGGTCTGTGATGACAAGAAGTGCTTCTTCCACCTCATCCTTCGCCAAGGTGGTTGTTTCCTCAAGTTGGGTTTTAAGTGTTTTCAACTGCACAACGACATCGTTCCATTCCTTTGCCATTTTGGTGGCATCAGGTTGATGACCTCTTCTTCGTAATTCTAGATAGGAATAGATGTTGTTGGAAAACGGAAACCATTTTTTGATCTTTTGATAGACGACCTCTTGTTCTTTGGCCTCTGCATTTTCCATTTCCAAGTCCCGTTTGAACAGCACATAGTCGGCCTTACATTCTTGTGGCAGTGAATTAAAGTCCAGTTTTTCCAATTTCGCCAAATAGTCGTTCCGCAATTTGGTCATTCTGGCCCTTCGTTCTGGAGAGCCTCCGGGATCGTTTGTCCTTCCCCAGAATCCACGGGCACCGGGCGCATAAAAACGGACCAATGAACCATAATCCGCATTGTATTTGGTCATTAAATCCGGCATCTCCTCACAGGGCACATATAGCGCTTCTTGTTTTGCCTGTGCATTCAAGCGCATTGAAATTGACCCCATAAAAAGAATGGCCGAGGCAATCCATACTATTTTTTTATTTCTCATCCTGATAATTGGTTTGGTTAAAAAAATTATCCAATACCGAAAGAA
Organism: Flagellimonas hadalis; assembly: GCF_007785775.2. Classification (GTDB taxonomy): domain Bacteria; phylum Bacteroidota; class Bacteroidia; order Flavobacteriales; family Flavobacteriaceae; genus Flagellimonas; species Flagellimonas hadalis. The sequence goes on along the minus strand of NZ_VNIK02000015.1, from coordinate 47,612 downwards.
AATGACAGCTGTAGCGCATTGGACCGAGTCATTTAGGGCATTGCAAAAAACTTGTGTTCTTATAGAACACTTTAAAGGTATTGCAGTTTTATGCCGTCCCGTAATCGCATATTAACTGTAATTGATATTATATTATCAAATGCGGTTTCAAGCTGATATCCCTGGAACAGAACCCCTTGGTCAGGTTTATCAGGCTCCCAGAAAATCCTAGGGCCATCATTTAATGATGGCCCTAGGAGACTAAACTCAAAACAATTAAAAACAACTATTATCTATCATAAAACTTCCATGAAGTTTTATAATTTTTGTCCAAAGGTTGATTGGTGAGTATGGCCCTGACCATTTCCACAGGCATGCTGTTCTCCCGCAAAACGGCATCATGGTATTCCTTGTAGGTCATTTTCCCTGAGTCCACCAATTCTTTTTTGAGGGCGTAGAACTGCATTCCACCGGTCATGTAAGCCAATTGATATAATGGCCCATATCTCGCCGTAAATGAACGTCTTACCTCTCCTTCCGCATTGGCCCTTTCATGCCCGACCCTATCCACCAGATAATCTATGCACTGTTGTGGGGTCCATTTGCCCAAATGGTAGTTGAGGGAAAAAATGATCCGGGCACAACGGTGCATTCTCCAGAACAACATTCCTATACGGTCTTCGGGAGATCTTGGAAAATCCATGTCCCAAAGTATCAATTCCCAGTACAACGCCCATCCTTCGGTCCAAAAAGGGGTCCTAAAGTTTCTATAGGTCTTGTGCCTCCTGTTCATGAATCCTTGTAAATGGTGTCCCGCAATCAGTTCATGGTGCACGGTGGCCCTTGAAAAATGCGGGTTGTTCCCCCTCATGCTCATCATTTTGTCATCATGGTCCATGGTGTTCGTAGGGTAGGAAATCATCAAGGTTTCACCGCCAAGAAAGAAAGGGGCAATTTTTTGACGGGCTGGGCTCATCATCTGCATCCTCCAAGTTTCTTCTGCCACGGGCGGGATGGTCAATAGATCATTTTTCTTTAGAAAATCTATGGATTGATTGTACAGATCCAGCATTGCTTCGGGCTGTTGGCCTTCTGGCACATAGGATTGTTTTACTTTTTCTTGGGCCGCCTTCCAGTCATCACCAAATCCCATTTCACGGGATGCTTTTAAGAGTTCCTTATCGCACCAAGCGAATTCCTTATTGGCTATTTCCACCAACTCTTCTGCGGAATAGGGAATGAAGGCATCCTCCAATAGGTTCTTCAACTCTTTGGCGCCAACTGGATTACCAATAATTCCGCTGCCATCGTCCTTTGAAAGTGTATTTTCATCCACTTTGGTCGCAATGAGTTCTGAGTATGCCTTCAACTGTTCCATTAAATTGGCGTAGGGCTTCTCCATCCACCATGTAAAGTCCGGATCATACTCATTATAAAACTCATAGACGCTTTGTAGTGCTGTTTGATGTCCTTTGACCACATCGAGTGCCCTTCTGGACAAGTTTTGCTCAAGGAAAGGTGGGGTTTTCCCCAACTGCTCGGTCAATTCCTTTAATCTTTTGCTTGTCTCGTTCAGTTGGGCAGCCACTTTGGCTGCATCCAAATGTGTTCCCCTCCTTCGAAGTTTCTCCACTTCATAAATCGGAGCTGAATAGGAGACCCACTGTTCTATTTTTCCATATTCTTCTTTCTCTTCATCTAGACCTCGCAATTCCCTATTGATATCCCCTTTAACCAAAAGATAATCCACCCTACCGTTCACCGACAATTGATTGAATGTGAAGTCTTCCAGTCTGGACAAGTAGCTTTGGTAGAACTCCCTGAAGCGCTCTCTTCTTTCGGGGGAACTCTCCACAATATAGAACCTGCTCAGGCTCCCATGATCGGCGGACATCTCGTTCATGAGCTGATAAAGTTCGCTCACCGGAGGTTCGTTCCCTACACTGTTCTGGGAATGTGCGGTCCATGCGATGACCAAGGCCAACAGTAGTGCCTTGAGATGCATTCTGTAAAATTTCCTCATGCTTTTGTTCATTTTTATGTGTTATTGGTCAAGGTCGATTTAACAACAGACCCAACCAAAAATACCCAATCCATTGTTATACCTTGCCCAAAAAAGGAAAAAGGGGTCATTGGCCCGGCCCCTTTTTCGTATTTATTGGTCGGTTATTTATTGTCCCAAGTGGTTCCCTTGGCAAACCAATCCGGTTGACCAACAGCGGCAACGTTCGGATTTCGTTCCACCTCATTGAGCGGATAGGGAAATCTTCTGGGAAACGTTTCCGTGTTGTACACGTTCAACAGCATATAATCAAAATCAAACTCCGGATACCCGGTCCTCACAAAATCAAAATAGGTTTCGTGGGTCCTGAACACATTGGCAATATATTTTTGCTCTATGATGAGTTGTTGGGCATCTTCCACATTGGTTGGCATGGTCAATGAGGGTTGGGTCAAATAGGTGCCGATCTCTGCTGAATCTACCCCGATAAATTCCATATCCGCCCTTGCTCCGGCTTTCATGGCCTCCTCTGCCAATGCCCATTCTCCTTTAAGCGCATGGGCCTCGGCCTTGATGAACTGGGTTTCCGAATACAGCATGATCTGTGCGGGATAGGACATGGAAATATAGGTATACCTGTAGTGACTGGGCGTTTGCCCTGGTTGGACAACGGCCCCGGACTGCAAGCCTACAAATCCATCGGGAAACTCCTCTGAATAGGTGAACATGATCGGTCTTCTGGGATCGTTGTAGGAGTTCATCAGGTCGATCAAAAAGTTGCCCGGTGTCAATCCAAGGCCACCGGAGTATGCCCTGTTCATATAATTGAACAATGGATTTGCATTGGCCAATTCCTCCAAATGCCTCCACATGACGCTATCATCATTGGATGTCATCCCATTTTGAAGGTATGATAGGGCCAGATCGGCCTGTGCCGTTGGAGTGGTACCGGGAGCATAGGACAATCTTAGAGCTTGTCTGGCCTTCATCGAGTATGCATACCTGATCCATTTGTCCATATCCCCTCCAAGAAGGTAATCGTCTGTTCCCGGAACCCGGTCTCCTTGGTTAGCGGCACCCAAAAGGCCTATCGCCTCATCCAAAAGTCCGTTGGCATGGGCATATAGTTCTGTTTGGGAGACCAGGGCGGGTTGTACCACATCCAATCCTTTGATGGCGTCTTCCAAGGGTGCCTGATCGTAGACATCGGCAATATAGAACCAATGAAAGGCAGCGATGATCCCTGCCACACCTTGGTAATGGGTATTGCCATTTTCCTGGGCCTTGTCATACAGTTCCACGGCATGTTTCAATGAAATGGAATAGGAATTCCAAACTTCATTGCCATAACCGGCATTGATGTCCATGGATCTTGAGGTTGACCCCTCAATGGAGTGCCAGGACAACCATTGGGCAAAACCTTCCCAGGTATCCATCTGATTGGTGGCCAAAGCGGCCCATTCGGCCTCTAGGCCTATCAGCATCACATTTTCCGTGATCAGCGGGCCATCAACAATACTATTGGGATCTTGATCGACATCCATCCAACTGTCACAACCTATCAAAAGGGTGATCATGGCGACCAAAATAGTGTAGTGTTTTATATATGTTCTTTTCATCGTCTTTATGTTAAAATTTGGCGGTTAAGGTGAGTGTATATGTCTTGGTGGCCGGCATACTATACCCCAAGTAGGCATTCCCGTTGGTAATACCATCTGTATTCACTTCAGGATCCGCTCCTTCAAAACCGTCCTTGAACTTTCTCCAAAGGTTCCTTCCGGAGAGGGAGATGTCCAAAGCGGTTAGGCCGATATTCGACAACATGTCCTTTGGGATCCTGTAGGACAGGTTCGCTTCCCTTAACTTGATATAGTCCCTTGGCATAATGTTGTCTTCCCAGACGTTCTGTGCCACGGTCTGCCAGTATAGGTCATATCGGGTCGGTTCGGGTGTCTCACTGGTCACCACAACTTCTCCATTTTCAACATGGCCCATAACCCCATCAAAGGTGATCATGTTATCCTCAGGTCTGTTCTCTTGGTGCTTGGCCATACCATAATAGGTAAGGTAATGGTCGTTCAAGCTGTACAGATAACCTCCAACGCTGACATCCAACAAAGCAGAAAATGATAGATTCTTGTACCGGAACGAGGTCCTAAAACTTCCAATCCAATCGGGCACGGTCTGTCCCAATATCTGGTTTTGGGAGTTGTCCGCCAATGGGCGTCCGTACCCTGTTCCAGGAGCGTCACTCAACACCAATCTGCCTTGATCGTCACGCAGGAAACCAGGGCCATAGATCACAGGGTAAGGCTGGCCCACAACTGCAGTACCGTATGATCCCACACCGATGGGCTCGTCAGTGTTACCCAGATTGTCGACCATGGGGTTGTCCTTGGAGAAGTTGATATTGACATCCCATTCAAAATCTTCTGTTTGGATAGGTGTTGCATAAATTCCCAATTCGACACCTTTATGGGTTATGCCTCCAATATTTACATTTCCATAGGTATATCCGGTAGAGGCAAGGAACTGTTCGCCCAATATCTGGTTGTCACTCCAGTTGTGGTAGTAGGCAAAATCGATTCCCAATCGGTTTTGGAAAAACTTCAATTCGGCACCCAATTCCACCTCACTCTTGAACTCATTGGTCAATCCAAAGTTTGCAATCTGTGTTGTGGACAAATAGCTTTGCTGACCATTGAATGGCCATAGAACACCATCACTGGCAGGACTTCCAAGCACTACGTTGCGAGTATATGGGTCGGCTGGAGCTCCTACTTTTGCATAACTGGCCCTCAATTTACCATAGTTGAACACATCTGATTTCGGCAACAATTCACTGAACACAAAGCCCAAGCTATGACTAGGATAGAAAAAACTGTCCGCCAAGCTCGAAGCCCAATCATTTCTACCAGTTACGGTGTAGTATAAAAAGTTTTTGTACCCTATCACAGCTTGACCAAAGTAAGAATAGGCCCTAAACATCCTTTTATACTCACCTGATGAATACCCACTCACATTGGCCGTATTATAAATGCCGGGCAGTACCAGCCCTGTACCATTAAAATATACCTGACGCCTTCTCTCTTCGGAAATGTTATGTCCCACCAAGGCCATTACACTAAAATCCCCAAAATCATTGTCATAGGTCAATGTTTCTGTCGATTCTATGTTTCTATCAAATCGCTCACTAGTTGAATAGGATCCTTGGACAGATGCGTAACCTCCCTTGTTATAATGGGCATCTTCATGCAAACTAGAGGCACTTATACCCGTCACCGATCTGAACCTCAGTTTAGGAACAATTTCATATTCTATAGTGATGGTGCCATTAAAACGATCTCTTACATTGTTGTCACCAACATTGTTCAACAGCCATAGATAGGGGTCCCTAGAACCTCCACGATAGGATCTCAAATTACCTTCCTCGTCATATAAAGGATAGGGGTTCCATGTATTGGGTGCTGCCAAGATTGTATTCATGAACGCACTGTTTGAACTGTCCTCATCCAAGCGGGAATTCTTTTGGGTAGTATATAAAATACTGGATGATACGGTCAGCTTTGGTGTGAACTTAAAGGAGGTATTGGCATTGATGGAGTTTCTTCTAAACTTCAAGGGGTCCAATATACCATCGTTCATCAAGTTGCTGTAGCTCACAAAATAGGATGCTTTTGAGGTTCCTCCAGAGGCACTGATCGTACTTTCGTTGGTGAAGGCCGTCTTGAACACATCCCATCTGTCATAATATTGCGCACCGGGCACATCTGAGATTCTTGGGCCAAAACTTGTAGAGGTGAACGATGTTTCCCCATCCACATAGCTCCAATCCGTACCGTCCCAAAAACCTTGTGACCATTCTTTCTGCAATGGAATTTCATAAATTCTGTCAAAGCTCACGGAGTTGGAAAAAGTGATCACTGGTTTGGATTCGAATTCCCCAGATTTGGTGGTGATGAGCAACACACCATTTGCAGCACGGCTCCCATAAAGTGCCGCTGCCGAGGCCCCTTTAAGGACACTAAGGCTCTCAATGGAATTGGGGTCAATATCCCCAAGACCTGATGATGTGCTGGAGTTGGCCGCATCAAAAGGCACGCCGTTCACTACGATCAAAGGTTGGTTGTTCCCCGTTATGGAAGACCCGCCCCTGATCACGATACGGGTACCACTACCTGGCTGACTGGAGGTGCTGGAAATCTGTACCCCGGCCACTTTACCACTCAAGGAATTGACAAAGTTATTGGTCGCTTTGACCCCACTTATATCGTCCCCGTCCACTTGGGCAGTGGCATAACCGAGTGCCCTCTTGTCGCTCTTGATGCCCAAAGCAGTAACAACCACTTCGGAAAGGGCCTGCGCATTTTCTTGTAGCACTACAGAAATACTGGTCCGGCCATTTAGGGCAACCTCTTGGGAATTGTACCCCATGTATGAGATTTCCAAAACGGCATTTTGACCAGACACTTCAAGGGTAAAGTTCCCATCAAAATCGGTCTGGGTCCCATTTTGGCTTCCCTTCTCCACAATACTGGCGCCAGGAAGGGGCGTTCCTGTTTCGTCCACAACGTTCCCGCTCACCGAGAACTGGACCCCGTCCGAAACTCTTTCGGCGCCTGTCATCTTGGCCATTTCATTTCCATCTTCCCCCCTAGAAATGGAAGGGTCCATGGCATTGGTTTCTGTGGTCCCTACGAAAAAGCAAATCATATACGTACAGACCAACAACAATTGGTTTGTTATCCTTTTGGACAACTTTATCAGGTTTTTCATATTCTGAATTAGTGGTTTAAGTTTAATTGGTTTTCCATGGTTACCTACAATTTTTTTTAAACTGCCTGTGACCTTGTTTTACTCTTTTGTTCTTTTTTTCATGTAGTCTTTATAGTTTGTTGTTTTGTTTTAAACCTTGGTCTCATTTAGAAAAAGTCCCAAGTTTGAAGTTCCGCCTATTCTCAGTGGATCTTGGGCCATAAATCCACCTGCCACGGTAGGTTCATCTAAACCCATGGAGGGCACCATGAACATTTTCCATTCATTACACAGACATCCTTTATCGACTTATTCAAAAGGACTTAACGTTTTGGTTACTGAAACTTAAAAAAAATTTGAGGAGGTAAATTGGAGCGGGATAATATAATATGCATATGCGATAATATCTTATTACAAACGCCATTTTTTAACTATAAAAGACCTTTATGCGTCCCCTTAAACGGGACGTTTGCGGCATAAAACCAAAGGGGGCGAAGTAGAAAAGTGGACTTATATACACACCATTGTACAGCTATTTGGCCAGAAGAAAAAACTATCCTAAAAAGAAAGCGAACGGAAATCCGTTCGCTTTCAACTAACTACTAACTCAAAACAATTAATGAAAAATGTGGCTTTATTTTCCCATTAGTTGGGGTATCCTGGGTTCTGTTCCAAATTGGTATTGGTGTTCCTTTCTTCCAATCCTATGGGGAAGAGTATGGTATGGTCGCCCTGTGGGGTATGGTTGTACCAGTTTTTGGTCTGGTAGACCCCAAAACGTATCAAATCTGTCCTTCTTCTGGCCTCGGCTGCAAATTCCCAACCAAGTTCGTCCAAAAAGCGTCCGTAGGGCACTACAGATTGATCTCCTGGTTGATCGATGGTCCCATCCTCGGCCAAAGTTCCGTACTGGACCGTGGTATCCCCTTCCAATTCTGCCCCGGTGACCGTTGCATCGGCCGGGTCATCAAAGGATCGTTGGCGCACTTGGGTCACTATTATGGCTGCATCATCGCTTCTATTGGTACGGAGCAATGCTTCTGCTTTCATCATCAGGACATCGGTATATCGAAGAAATGGAAAGTCAACGCTGAGACCTCCTGTTGCTCCTGGCTCTATTTCATATTTTGCGCATCTGAACCCTTCGGTGAAATCACAATCGTAAATGCTTGGCATTTCCTTCACCAAGGTCATCACAACGCTTCCGTCCGAATAGTTCAACTGATCGCCCATCAACCAAGTGTCAGCCAAACGGTTGTCCGTAGGCTCATAACTGTCTATGAATTGTGGGTTGCAGCTAGATCCGCCCCATGGCTGTGCCTGCATCCCAAAGACCAATCGGTGATCGGGCAAGAGCATTTTCATGTGGGCACTCCATTGTCCCGCAAAAATCTGATCATAAGGAATGGCAAATACCATTTCAGGATTGCCTTGGTTCTCTGTAGCGAATATATCGGAATAATTGGACGAGAGTGTGAAAGCCCCACTACCAATGATGGCATCACAGGCCGTGATCACATTGGCCCATTGTGGAGTACCTGTATAGACTTCGGCGTTCAGATAGACACGTGCCAAAACATGGTAGGCAGCCCATTTGGTCATACGCCCATAGGTGGACTGATCTACTGTTTCGGTAAGGTTTGGGATCACTTCGTTCAATTCCGACACGATGAAATCATAGACCTCGGAGCGAGTGTTTTGGACGGGAAGTTCATCACTATAGCTGGCAATGATGGGTACATTTCCGTGCGTGTCCACCAACATGGAATAGTACAGTGCCCTCAGTGCCCGCATCTCGGCAATGATGGATGCCGCTTGGGCCTCGCTCACAGGTAGTTCCCCAGACTCAATTTGAAGAATGACCCTGTTGGCACTGTTGATGCCATTAAAACAGGTTATCCAGGTATTTCTGGGCTGCCACTGGGTCTCTGTCCATTGGTGGAAATGCATTCGTTTATAAGTTCCCCCATCATCCCATCCGTTAGGTCTTGTTGGGGTCACGAACATGTCCGCGGGTTCTTCCTGAAGGTCAAAATAACCTTGCCACCCCATCACAAACCGCATGGGCGTATAGGCCGAGGCCATCACTGAAATAATGTCCGACTCGGCTGGCACGAAGGAGGATTCTGTCACTTCGGAAAACACTTCCTCTTCAAGGTCGGTACAACCTATCGGCAGCAAGATCACACTGACCGACAGTACCAAAAATCTCAATCTAAGTGAAATCACTTTGTTTCGTATATTTTTCATAGTCTTTTGTTTTAAAATGTGAAGTTGATACCCAGTGTAAATGTCCTAATGGTGGGATATTTATCCCTTTCATCATTGCCAGGCGCCAATCCATCCCGGTTTACTTCTGGGTCGATTCCCTTATATTTTGAAAAGGTCGCCAAGTTCAGGCCAGAGGCATAAATGCGGAAGGTCTGGGCAAACTTGACCGCATCCTTGGGAAGGGTGTACCCTAACGTAACGTTGTCAATCTTCAAAAAGTCACCATCTTCCACATAATGGCTCACAAAACGCTGTACGTCCTGGAGAACCGCCTTGCCATAGACCAAATCGTAGGCAGAATCCAAGGTGTTGTAACCTATGGTCGGGTTCTCATAGAACATACGGGAGAAATTCAAGATCTGGTAATCCAATGCCCCTCTCAGGTTGAACATAAGGTCCCAGTTCTTGTATTTCATGGTGTTGTTCCAGCTATAGTATGCCTTGGGGAGTCCATTGCCCAACACCTGACGGTCATCGTTGGTGGCCTCTGTGGCAGGCACCCTTGTGCCATCCGGCCTCTCAATGATCCATATCCCATCATCCGTGATGTCCACACTCTTCAATCCGAAGAAATTACCGATGGGCTGCCCTTCCTGGACCCTGTGGGTCGCAATCTGAATGGGCTCTCCCGTATATCCTTGATCGAAGAAATCGTTGGTCAATTGGAATTCATCATTGGATAGGGAAACAATCTCATTGGAATTGGTGGAATAGGTCAAGTTGGCCGTCCATTGGAAATTCTCAGTTTGGAACGGGGTCACGTTCACCAGGAATTCCAGACCGGAGTTCTTGATCTGTGCGACGTTGGCCGCAATGCTGCCATAAAAATAAGGGGGAGTGGGAACGCTATAGTTGAACAATGCATCCTTGGTTGTCCTATTATAATAGTCCACGGAACCATTGATGCGTCCATCCAAAATCCCAAAATCCAGACCGACGTTAAATTCCTCTTTCTTTTCCCAACGCAAATTGGGGTTGGCATTACGGGAAGGCACCAACTGTCTTACCCATTCGCCATTGTTCAAGAAATAGTCCCCATAGGTAAGGCCGCTCAACGACTGGTATCTGGCCCCTGCATTGGTACCGGTCACACCAAATCCTGTCCGTAGTTTCAAGTTGGACAACCAATCCCAATTATCTGCAAAGGACTCTTGGTCAATACGCCATCCCAAAGAAATACCGGGGAAATTACCCCATTTGTAATCCTCACCAAAACGGGTGGACCCTTCACGGCGCATACTGGCCATCAAAAGATAGCGGTCATCATAATTATAGGTGACCCTGGAGAAGAACGCAATCAACTTATCCGCATTCTTGTAACTGCCCATACCACCTTCTCCAAGCTGGAGGCCTTGTCCACTGCCCAGGTTATTATAGGTGAATCCATCGGTGGGAAACCTACGGTTGGTGGCCCAGAAACCTTCGTTCATGTTGTCCTCGTAGTTATACCCCACCAGTGCCGTTACCTTGTGGGCACCAAAACTGTTGTCGTAATCCACGGTGAACTGACCATAGTTCCCTACGTAATTATCCGTACCCCTTGAGGCGAATCCCCCTTGTCCATTTTCAGTGGTGGACACGTGGTTCTTGGTCTGGTAGAAGCCCCTGATATTGGTCTCCCCTTTTCGGGTATACAGACCTTTTACGGTAAGATGGTCCCCAAAATCATAGCTCATGGATAAATCTATCCTACTGGTTCGGTATCGGTTCTCCCCAAAGGTTTCCTCAATATAGGAAACCGGGTTGTCATAGAAATATACGGCCCTTTCAAACCAGCTCCCGTCCTCGTTACGGATGGGCTCCGTTGGGTTATGGATAATGGCCTGACGGTAAATGTAGGGGTTGAAGCTATCCCCATCACCCAATGCATTGTATACCTGCTCACTCAAGATGACACCAACATTGGTCTTCAATTTGTTGTCGAACATGGCATGGTTCACATTGATCCTGCCTGTATATTTTTCATTGTTGGATTTCAGAAAGATTCCTTCAATATCCCTATAGTTGATAGAGGCGGTCATGTTCGAAGTGGAATTGCCCCCCCTGAAGATAATGTTGTGTACTTGGCTGAAGGCATCCCTGGTGATTGCATCCACCCAATCCGTATCGTCTCCAAAATCCTGTAGGTTGGCACCGGTAAACGTGTAGCCCTCATTGAATTTTTCCCTGAGCTCGGACGCGTTCAAAAAGTCCATCCTATCCGCAATGGTGGCCAAGGAAGCATAACCATTGTATTCAATGGTGGATTTCATGTCATTGGTTCCTTTTTTGGTCGTAATGATGATCACCCCATTGGTTCCCCTTGTACCATAGATTGCAGTGGCGGAACCATCCTTTAGGACATCGATGGATTCGATATCCTCAGGCGCAACTGTGTTCAAGCTGCCCGGAACGCCATCCACCAACACCAAGGGATTGGATCCTCCAGATGATAAAGTCGATATACCCCTCAAACTGATCTGCGTACCTTCTGTCGGGTCCCCTGAAGGTGCCGAAACGGACAGACCCGCCACCTTACCTTGGATCAGTTGTGCCGCATCCCTAACGTTGCCCTGCACAAAATCCTCTGCCTTTACCGTGGCCACCGAACTGGTCACGTCGGCACGTTTTTGGGTTCCATAACCGATTACCACCACTTCCGAAAGTTGCTGAAGATCCTCTTTCAGCATCACATTTATAGTGGCTCCCCGAACGGGAATCTCCTGGGCCACAAAGCCCAAATAGGAAAACACCAACACCGCATTGGATTCCGTAGTGGTGATCTCAAAGTTCCCATCAAAGTCCGTGACGGTACCATTGCTGGTGTTCTTTTGCATAACCGCCGCCCCTGCAATGGGGATTCCCTGCTCATCAGTAACAGTACCGGAAACCCTCTGTTGGGAGAATCCGGCATGTACCGCAAAAAGGCCGAACATGGCAAACAAAACCAGTTTTTTGAAACGATTTGTTCCCTGACATTCTTTGAATAAAAAGCTAGCCAATTTCATAAATACATTTTTAGTTTGTTTAGTTAATTCCTCGTACGAAAAACACCGTTCTTAATTTTCAAAATTCATCAAAAATTAATAAGCGTTGTTTTTACACTTGTAAATGTAACTTTATGAAATTGAAGATTAGTGGAAATATTATCCTGTTTTGATACTATATTGATCTTTTAAGGTGTTTTTTGGGGATTTAGCCAAAAAATTCTATCAAAAACTGAGTTACAAGTATATTTTTTACACTTTTTATAGTGCCGCAAAAATTCAATTATCCACCTATCATTCCAAGGTTGATGGAACATTTACTGGCGGAATGAGCTAACTTTGACCAATGAGCATCCTCTCCCTATTCAAAAAGATCCTTCCCTTCATAAAACCCTATAAGTGGTTATTGATCGCTACATTGTGCCTGACACTCATAGGCTCGGTGATGGCACAGGTGAATGCCTACATCTTGCGCTACACAGTGGACGAACTCACCGTCATCACCCAAAACCCCGACCCCATGCAACAAGGGGCGCGTCTCCTGCTTATTATCAGTATAATACTTATTGCCAAGGAACTCATCTATGCAGCTATACAGTTCGGTCAAAAATTTTATGGTGAAAAACTGCGTATTTTTATTTCAAGGGACTTTGCGCAATTGGTGGTCGATAAGATCCTATCTTATCGCATGGCCTTCTACACGGCTTCCAACAATGAAAGTGGCAAGCTGCAGACCAGGATAGACATGGGCATCTCCAGCCTTACCCGATTGGTCAGGAATTTTTTTATAGACATTCTCCCTCTTTTTGCCAATGCATTGCTCGCACTCATTGCCATGTTCAATGCCAATGTTTGGGTGGGACTGGTGAGCCTCAGTATCATCCCCATCTACTTTTATGTGAGCAACCTACAGGCCAAAAGGTTGAGCGGTTTCCGCCGTTCCCTTCGCAACTATAGGGAAACCAAGAGCAATGCCATCATCAGCATCATCAATTCCATAACGGTCATCAAATCCTTTACACGTGAGCCGCTTGAGGCGGACAAACATGAAAAGATCCAGTTTGACATGACCGAGAACCAAATGAAGACCAGGCACACCAGTTTCATGTTCGACAGCATCAAATCCATGCTGGAGCAGGTCGGGGTCGTCGTAGTCATTATTCTCACCGCTTTTTTTGTATTGAACGGCACCATGAGCATCGGTGCCATTATGTTCCACATCATGCTGTTTGGCAATGTCACCAGCCCCATCCGACAACTGCACCGAATCTATGACGAGATCAACGATGCGCTCATCTACTCCGAATCGTTCTTCGAGATCATGGAAGCCGATGACGAAAAGGAGACTTCGGGGAGCTACATCCCCTCGGAACTGAAGGGCAACATCGAACTGAAAAATGTCGATTTCACGTATCCCAATGGCACCAAGGCACTGCACAATGTTTCCATGACCATTCCTGCCAATACCATCACTGCCCTGGTGGGACTCAGCGGGGCCGGAAAAAGTACCGTGGTGAACCTGTTGGACAAATTCTATCAACCCCAGTCGGGAAAAATCCTCTTGGACAATGTAGATTTAATGGAGTATGACACGAATTGGCTCAGGAACAATATCGGATTGGTGCTACAAAGAAACCATATTTTCCATGGCAGCATCAAGGAGAACATCCTGTACGGAAAACCCAATGCCACCGATGACGAAGTGTTCTTGGCTGCAAAAAAGGCACATATCCACGATCAGGTCATGGAATTGCCCAAAGGGTATGACTCCGAGGCCAACCTACTTTCGGGCGGACAGCAGCAACGCATTTCCATAGCCCGAATGTTCCTAAAAAATCCTCCCATCATCTTTTTGGATGAGCCCACGGCCAGTTTGGACGCCATTGCCACCCAAGAGATCAAGAACAGTCTGGACGCCATCAAAAAAGACCGCACGGTGATTATTATCTCGCACAGCATCTCCCAGATCATTGATGCGGAAAACGTGGTCGTAATGGACAAGGGCCGGGTAATGGAACAGGGTACCCATGAGCAGCTCTATGCCCAGAACGGCAAATACCACGAGATTTTCAGTGCCATGGCCAGCAGTCTCAACCTCGACAAAATCTCTGACACCTTGAACGATCAACAGTAATGGCCCATCCGTTTGGTAACTGTTTACTTTATATCTAATTTCAGGGTCGATTAGGAATCATCGTTTTGTACACCATCATCGACATAGAGACCACGGGGAACGGTATCAAAGGCAACAAGATCACCGAAATCTCCATTTTCAAACACAATGGAAACCAGGTTGTGGACGAGTTCACTTCCTTGGTGAACCCTCAATGCCACATTCCGCATTTTATTACCGGCCTCACGGGTATCGATGACCAAATGGTACAGGATGCACCCACTTTTTCCGAAATAGCAAACAACGTTCTGGACATGACGGAAAGCTGTGTCTTTGTAGCCCACTCCGTAAATTTTGACTATGGGGTGATCAAGGAGGAGTTCAGGCAGATCGGGGTCGATTTTACAAGAAAAAAACTGTGTACCGTCCGATTGTCCCGAAAGCTCATCCCCGGATTGCAATCCTACAGCTTGGGAAAACTGTGCTCTGCCATCCAGATTCCGTTGGTGGACCGGCACAGGGCCCGGGGCGATGCCCATGCCACCGTACTGCTCTTTCAAAAATTGATGGCCTTTCCAACTTCCGAAAGTGTCTTCAAGCAATTTTTGAACGCCCGGAGCCAAGAGTCCACCCTCCCACCCCACCTGCCCAAATCCGTTTTTGAAAAGATTCCCCCAAAACCGGGCATCTATTATTTCAAGAACCAAGAAGGCAAGATCATTTACGTCGGAAAGGCCATCAACCTGAAAAAAAGGGTGCTCGGACACTTTTATGACAAAAGCGTGAAGGAAACCCAGATGTGCAGTGAAACGGCCGATATCGACTTTAAACTTTCTGGCAACGAACTGGTCGCCCTGTTGATGGAATCCGCCGAAATCAAACGGCTTTTTCCGCCCTACAACCGCGCCCAAAAACGCACGGTTCGTCAATATGCGATTTTTGCCTACGAGGACAGGAACGGTATTGTGCACTTGGCCTACAACACCATCAAAGGTGTTCCCAACCCGCTAAAGATTTTCTACAACCAGACCGATTGCAGGGCTTATTTGGAAGAATTGTGCAAAAATTTTGCGCTTTGTCCCAAGTATTGCCATTTGCAGCAGACGAACGCCGCCTGTTCCCATCACCAGATCAATACCTGTGAAGGCATCTGCAGAGGCGAGGAAGCCGTGGCATCCTACAACGAAAAAGTACAGGAAGCCATTGACCACATGAGGATGTTGGCCTCTGAAGTGAAGATCATCAAGGAAAAGGGCAGGGATGAAACTGAAAATGCCGTAGTGCTCATCTCTGAGGGAATATATAGAGGCTATGGCTTTATTGACAGTGATGTGGAGATCAATTCATTTGATGATATCGAGGCATTCATCACCCCACAAAAGAATACGGTGGAAACGGACAGCATTTTGGCCACCTATTTGTTGAAACACGCCAAGACCAACGTTTTGATCCCTTAAAATAGTTTTGCTAAGCCCCTGGTTTCAAGCTGACCTTAAATGTTGCTGTTCCGTCCAAATGCAGAAAGCCTTCGTGCAGGTGGGATTGTTCCACATCATAAGGATAAAACGAAATCGGCTCGATGCAGACCATATTTTTTACCTCTGTCCAGCACATGAAGTTTCCAAAGCCTTCCGTCTCTATGGTGATCTGCTTGCTATCCTTTAGGGTGATGGAAGTGCAATCGGGCACTTTTAGTGCCCTGTTCCCAACGGCCAAAACCTCATCCAGGGAAATTTCCCTGTCCTTGGCCACGATCTTTGGGGAACTGGAATGCAGCTTAAAAGCGGGATGGTACCCCAACATGAAGGGCATTCCCTTTTCGCCCGTGATCTTGAAGGTAATTTCCAGCCCGTCATCCTTCAACTGAAAGGATTTTTCAAAAACAAAATCGTAGGGCCACACCAATTGGGGTTCAGTGGATTTATCGGGGTATTTGGAATTGTTTACGGTCGTGCCCGCATGGTATCGCTTTGCAAAAACTGCCGAAGTTTCGGTTTGCGATTCTAATCCGTATGGCATTTGGCGCAATAATCCATGTTGATCCTGCACTGGCTCCCCTTTGGGTGTCTTCACCCTGAAATTGGCCTCGTTCACTGGGCCGATGATGGGGAACATCTCCGTATCGGAACTCCCCCAACCCGGACTTCCCTTTTGGTGGATGAACTCATGCCCCTCGACCACAAAACTCACCAGTTCGCCTGCATCGATTCCCACAGTATATGTATTGTTCTTAAGTTGTGTCATGGTATGGTATAGATCAATCTAGATTTCAAATACTACTCAAACTGTATGGCCTTCACCGGAGTTATCTTGGTGATGATGTAGGATGGCACCAAGAGCATCAATAGACAAAGGAGCATCACCCCAACATTCAGTAGCAAAATGGTCGGCAGATCAATGCTCACGGGGATATATTCGATGTAATATTCTTCTGGATTGGGAAACTTGAACATGCGATACTTGTCCTGAAGAAAAATGAACCCCAACCCTATTGCATTGCCCCAGAAAAGTCCGATGGCGATCAAATAGGCCGCATTGTAAAGGAACACTTTTCTAATGCTCCAATTGGCAGATCCCAAAGCTTTCAAAATCCCAATCATTTGGGTGCGTTCCAAGATCAAGACCAAAAGGGCCGTGATCATGTTGATCCCCCCCACTATGATCATGATCCCGATGATGAGGGCAATGTTGAAGTCAAAAAGGCCCAACCATTCAAAAATCCGATAGTACTTCGTTTGGATGTTCTGGGTGTCCAAGCTCGAAACCGTTTTGCCGTAGATTTCATTGCTCTTTTCCTCCAGTTGGTCAAAATCATCCAAGAAAACCTCAAAATTACCGATTTGGTCCTCTTCCCACTTGTTCATTCGCTGGATGTGACGGATATCCACAAAGACATAGGTGGCATCGAACTCCTCAAAGCCACTGTCATAGACCCCCACAATCTTGAACCGTCGGTTGTTGGGTATTTGCGAAGCATCATCATCTTTCAGAAAAAAGGAAAAAAAGGTATCCCCCACTCCCAATTGCAAACGATTGGCCATTCGTCTGGAGATCAAAACCTCATCGTTCAGCTTCCCGGAATAATCTGGCAACCTACCCTCCACGAGAAAATCCTTAAAGGCAGTCCAATCATAATCTGTGCCCACTCCCTTGGCCAACATTCCTTCAAAAGTATCTTCCGTGCGAATGATCCCACCTTTGGTGGCCACTGCTTGGACATGGCGTACCCCATCCACATTTTTGAATGTGGGATAAAAATCCTGATGGATGGAGATGGGTGAGACCGAAACCTCTGAACTGTTGTTGTCGTAGTTGGAAACTTGGATATGCCCGTTGAAGGCCGCGATTTTCTCCCTGATTTTTTGTTTGAGCCCAACACCAGTGGCAATGGCAATGAGCATCATCACCACGCCGATGGCAATCGCCGCTATGGCAATTTTTATTATCGGGGCGGAAATACTAATTTTATGCTCCTTCCCTGTGATCAGGCGCTTGGCAATAAACAATTCTAAATTCAACGAATGCCCATTTTATCTAAATTCAAAAGTACAGTTTTATTGTTGTTTTTGATGCTTTCCTCCTGCAAGGGCCAACAAAAACAGGATGAGGTTTCTGCAAACCCATCAAAAACGGAACCCCTTCCTGAAATAAAAGTCGCAGCGAATCGGACAGAGATTTATCTCCCCATGCTCCAAGGGAAAAAAGTCGGTGTGGTGGCCAACCCCACCAGCGTTGTGTTCCATGGAAATGGGCATACCCACTTGGTGGATTCCCTGCTTTCGCACCAAATTGATGTAAAACAGGTTTTTGCGCCCGAACATGGTTTTCGGGGCACGGCCGATGCAGGGGAGCATGTAAAGGATGGTGTGGATTCACAAACAGGTCTTCCCATTGTTTCATTGTACGGAAAAAACCGAAAGCCCTCCAAAGCGCAATTGGAAGAATTGGATGTGGTGGTATTTGACATTCAGGATGTGGGCGTACGGTTCTATACCTATATTGCCACATTGCAATTGGTGATGGAAGCCTGTGCGGAAAACGGAACCCCTATTATTGTGCTGGACCGGCCCAACCCGAACGGACATTACGTGGATGGCCCCACCATGATGAAAGAACACGCAGGCTATCTTGGTCTGAACCCAATACCTTTGGTGTATGGTATGACGATGGGCGAATATGCTCAGATGCTCAATGGGGAAGGATGGTTGGAAAACGGCCTAAAGGCCGACCTTACCGTGGTTCATTTGGAGAATTATACACATGCCTCCGAGTACCATTTGCCCATTCGGCCTTCGCCCAATCTGCCCAATGATGTTTCCATTACCCTTTATCCCAGTTTGGGGCTTTTTGAAGGCACCAACGTGAACGCGGGTCGCGGCACCGAGTTTCAGTTCCAGCGTTATGGAGCTTCCTTCATGGACAGTACCCAGTATGATTTCAAATATGTGCCAGAACCCAACTTCGGTTCCAAAAGCCCGAAAGAGCAAGGCAAGGTCTGTTATGGCAAGGATCTTTCCCAAACACCACGAATGAACGAAGTGACCATGGAATGGATCATTGATGCGTATGAAAACACCATGGATAAATCCAAATTCTTTTTAACGGATGGATTTACCAAACATGCTGGAACTCCCCTACTCCAAAAACAAATTGAACAGGGCATGACCAACGAAGAAATCAAGGCCACTTGGCAAGATGACCTGGAAAAATTCAAAAAAATCAGGGAGAAGTATTTGATCTATAATTGATTTTCGGTAGTCGGTCTCCGGTATTTATGAAATGGCTGTTTTAAAAGTCCTTTGATGCTGCTGTTCTCTTTTTCGTCCGGGAATGTATCCACGCCATAGACAATGTCCTTTACGTCCAAGGTCATGTAGGTCCCGAAAAGTCGGTCCCAGATGGAGAAAATATTGCCATAATTGGAATCTGTGTAGGGCAACTGGTAATGGTGGTGCACTTTGTGCATGTCCGGGCTCACCACAAACCAACTGATGGCATTGTCCACCTTTTTGGGCAAACGGATATTGGCATGGTTGAATTGCGAGAACACCACGGAAAGACTCTGGTAGAGCATGATGATGCCGATGGGTGCACCCACGATCAAAACACCTATTAATGTAAAAATATATCGGATCAAGCTTTCCAGCGGATGGTGCCTGTTGGCCGTGGTCGTATCCACATTATGGTCGGAGTGGTGCACCAAATGGACCATCCAAAGCGGCTTTACCTTATGCTCCACCCAATGTGCCGTGTAGGCGCCGATCAAATCCAAGAGCATTACCCCCAAGAGCACGTAGAGCCACAAGGGCATTTCCGGCAACCAATTGATGATCCCAAACTGGTTTTCCACGGCCCAATCCGAGGATTTCAGCAAGAGAAACGCCAACGGAAAGTTTACGATGATGGTGGTCAGGGTGAAAAAGAAATTGGGAACGGAATGCCTCCATTTTTTATAGGGCACATTGAACAAGGGCACGATTCCTTCCAAAACCCAGAAAAGAGTGATGCCACCCACCAAAATCAAGCTTCGGTGCAAGGATGGGATGGTCTCAAAATAGGATATGATCTGCTCCATATCCCCAAATATAAAAAATCGTCAAATTTTTATGCTTTTTTTCATCGCTTCCACAATGTTAAAAGCTGCGGGGCATATGGCAACGTTCTTCAACGTGAGATTACTGATCTGTTGGAACTTTTTACGGTCGGTGTGTGGAAATTCGCGACAGGCCTTTGGCCTTACCTCATAAATGGAACAATAATTATCGGCACCTAAAAAAGTGCAGGGAACCTCTTGGAGCACATGGTCGTTCTCTTCGTCGATCCTCAAATACCGATCTATGAACTGGGAAGGTTTCATCCGGAAATGTTTCGCGATGCGTTCAATATCGGCATTGGTGAACAGCGGACCCGTGGTTTTGCAGCAGTTGGCACAGGTGAGGCAGTCCGTGCGCTGGAACTCATCATCATGCAGTTCCTGCATCATGTAGTCAAGGTCCTTGGGCGGCTTTTTTTTCAGCTTCGCAAAAAACTTCTTGTTTTCCGCATGCTTTTCCTTGGCCCTTTGCGGCATTTCTTCCAAAAATTCGTCCATAACAGCACAAACTTATCCATTTTAAACCTTTCCAAGCAATTAAAGTCAGACCTTTGCAGAAACTATTCCGACCCATGGCAGACGTTTTTGGCAAGGCGTTGATGGACTTTCAACACGGCAAATATACCGAGGACATAAAAACCTATTCCTCTTTGGATGAAGAGGATATCATTCCCATACCCTATCTGTTCCGCGATTTTGACGAGATGCCCAAAATGGAGCAAATGGCCCTGCAAATGGCCCGTGGAAAGGTACTGGACGTTGGTGCTGGTTCGGGAAGCCATGCCCTTTATCTTCAACAAAAAGGTCTTGACGTTACCGCTCTGGACAACTCGGAGGGATGTATCTCTGTGTGCAGGGAACGTGGCATAGCCAACACCGTAAAAAGTCCCATCTCGGAGTATAGCAATGATAAATTCGATACCCTCCTTTTGCTGATGAACGGCATAGGATTGGCAGGAACTTTAAATCGATTAGATGTTTTTTTGCTGCATTTGGCCTCATTATTGCGGCCCAATGGACAAATCCTATTGGACAGTAGCGACATCATCTATATGTTCGATCAAGATGAAGATGGTGGGTACTGGATTCCTGACAATGGTGGGTATTATGGCGAAGTGAACTTTACCATGGAATACAAGGGATTGAAAAGTGAGCCTTTTGACTGGGTCTATGTGGATTTCAATACCTTGCAGAATGCTTGTTCGGCAAACCATCTAAATTGTGAGCTTGTTATGGAGGGCGAACATTATGATTACTTGGCCAAACTTACCGTAAACCCATAATAGATTCCATTGCGCAACGTTTTTATTTCATATTGAAGATGATGAAAAAGAAAATTATCCTTTACCCTTTCCTTGCCCTTCTCGTGTTTATGGGCTGTTCCAAGGATGCAGAAAATCCCTCTGGTTCGTCGACGAGTGTCGATAAATCGGCCAATTTGTTGACTACGGGGGCATCTGCAAATGATATTTTATCGAACAACACCTTTGACAAGCTACTCATTGAAATTGCCTATGTATCAGGTTTTCAGCCCACAGTAGATGGCATTGACACCCTGGAGGAATTTATTAAGGCTAGGACCTTTAAGGAAGAGGTGGAATTCAAATATACCCCGCTTTCTTCTCCCAACGAGGAAACCCTTACCCTGAATGAGGTGGCCGAATTGGAAAGGGACAACAGGACAGCTTATAATGATGGCAGCACCCTGGCCATTTACATTTATTTTGCCGATGCCCCCGCCGATAGTGATGACGAAAGTGAAAATCTGGTTACTTTGGGTGCAGTTTATCGCAATACATCCATGATCATCTACGAATCTACAGTGCGGGACTTGGCTAGCAGAAGTGCGGTCATTTCCGTTGCTGACCTGGAAGCAGCAACACTCAACCATGAATTTGGACACCTATTGGGCCTTGTGGATTTGGGCACTGACCCTGTCCATCCTGAACATGAGGATACAGAAATTGGTGAAAATGATGTGGAAACCGGCAACAACCACTGCAACGTGGAAGGCTGTTTGATGCGAGCCGAGCTCCAGTTTGGAGGTCCCATGATGAAAGCCATGCAAAGCAATGTTTCCAAAGGACTGACCACCGTGCCCCAATTGGATGCCGAATGTCTTTTGGATCTTCAGAACAATGGAGGGCGTTGAGTTCTTGGTATTAAGGAATGTTCAAATACTTATGGGTCTGCAATGAAACCTTCCACTTGGGGTTTTTCATAACGTAGTCCACGATCAAGGGAACCATCTTATCGCGAACACTCCATTCCGGTTGTAGATAGAGAATACAGTTTTCACCCACTTCGGCCGCCTGTTCTTCCGCGAATATGAAATCGTGCTTGTTGTACACGATCACTTTGAGTTCATCCGCTTTTTTGGCGATATCCCCCACGGGCAATTTGTTCTTTTTGGGAGAAAGACAGATCCAATCCCAAACTCCCGTCAGCGGGTAGGCACCCGAAGTCTCGATATGGGTTTTCATCCCTTCTTTCTTGAGGCCTTGGGTCAAAGGTGCCATATCCCAGGTCAAGGGTTCACCACCTGTTATGACAATGGTATCTGAATATTTTTTTGCATTGGCAATAATACTGTCAATAGCCGTGGGTGGATGGGTCTCCGCATTCCAGCTTTCCTTGACATCGCACCAATGGCAACCCACATCGCAACCGCCCACCCGAATAAAATAGGCGGCCGTTCCCTTGTGGAACCCTTCTCCTTGGATGGTATAAAATTCTTCCATCAAGGGAAGCATCAGCCCCTTGTCCACCAATTCCATCACGTTTTCTTCCATCATGGTGCAAAGATAATGCTAAGAAATTGCAATATGATGCAACTTGTCCATTATTGCTTTAAGGTGAAATGTCCTTGCTTATGATGTACCGCTCCATGAACATCCAGCAGTTCCATAACGTACCAATAATCGGAAGGTGGTAAAGGTTTTCCATCATATAACCCATTCCAACCTTCGACCATCGGGTCTCTTTGAGCAAGCAACTTTCCGTAGCGGTCATAAATGTAAAATGCCCCACTCTGATAAAATTCCTCCGTGACCCCCAAAACGTTCAACCGATCATTGACATTGTCATTATTCGGGGTAAAGAATTTTGGGACGCCCGTGACCCCAACTCGGATCATATCCGAACCACAGCCATTCACATCCATAGCATAGAGGGTATAAAGTCCGGGTTCCAAATCGGTAAAAACACCTTCCTGCTGCATGTCACCAAACGGACCATCCAATGAAAACACATAGGATCCCAGACCCAATTGCCCATCTTGGTGCAAAACGGTTATGGTCCCCGTTTCCCCATCATCCTCGACGCGCACATATTGGGGCAACAAGTTGGGAGGTCCCGATTCATGGACTTGAAATAACATAGGTTCCGATGCACATCCATGCTCCGAGATGGCCACTATACTATAGGAGCCTTGTTGCGAAATGGTATTGAAATCGGCATTTCCTATGGGTTGACCATTGGCATCATACCATTCGTATTGATAATCCCCATCCGCGCCGAAGGGTTGCACCGTTACACTACCTCCCGTACAGAAAATATGGTTTTCTTCCACCTCAAAGGATGGGATTGGGTGGACCGTCAACAACAAATGCTGCCCTACCCCATAGCAAGTTCCCGACTGTTCATCTTCCACACGGACATAGACCAGTTCGGAATAAGGTGTTGTATTGGAATGGGTATTGGTTGCGACAATTTTGTTTCGATTCAAATAGGCATCGTCCTCATTTTGGTAAAAGGAAATGGATAGATCTTGACCATTGGGAAACTGCGAAAGAATGGCCCCGGCCGCTTCCTCCAAATCGAATGAAGTTATGCCATCTGCCATACCCTGATCGCAGGATTCCAGTTCAAACTGATAGTCCTGGGGCAGTGAGGTCGTTGTCACATCCAAAAACAACCTGCCCACCGAATGGCAATACTCCCCGGAACCTTCGGCCCTAAAATAAAGTTCATTAGCCGTGCTATTGTTGAAAAGTGTAGCGGTCTGTGGGTTCACATTGTTTTCGGCATCACTTTCGGACAAATGGAATGTGATGTCCAAATTGACGTGGTCCGGCCCGATGAGATACACATATTGGGTAAGGTCGAAATCCATGAAGCCATCGAGCACTCCATCAGAATCACAATTGGTGATGGTAAAGCCATCATTGATGGACGGTCTTTGTTTCACAATCGCCTCCACGGCCACCCGTTCCCCTGTCAGGCATCCATTGTAGGAAGCCAAGGCATAAAAAGTGGTGCTTTGGGTCAACCACGGGGTCTGGAATGTAGTGCCCGTTGCCAAGGGAACCCCTCCATCTTCCACATCGAACCACAAAATATCACCCATGCTCGCTTCGGCCTGCAAAATCACTTCTCCCGGTCCGCAAATAGTGCCTGATGTAACTTCCAGTATTTTGGGCGTGCTTATTTTGGTACTGGCCGAAAGTGTCAGGGTTGGGTCACCCGGAAGTCCCCCATATTCCACAATATACCCCTTGGGCTGAAAATCCCCCATAGTGTCCCCGGTAATGGCCAAATCGTTCCAAGAACCTGTTATGCCAACCCCAGGAGCTGTGATATGGGCATAATCCTCATCTCCCAAATTATTGGGCTCCATGGTGTTCCAAAAAGCAAAGTTTGGACTGCTCCCGCTATAGGCCCCGTTCCAGAAAATCTGCCCTTGCTCAGGACCTGTCATCCACCTCCAGACTCCTTCTGTCTGCTCATCAGATCCTCCGATCCATCCTGTACCTGCAGCTTGCTCCCCAGTAAGTTGGGCCTCTGCATCCGAGGTTATGGTGGCCAAATACCCCTGTAAACCAAAAAAAGTCCTGTTCCCTGCAGCAGTCCTGGCATCGTCCCATCGTATGCCCAGTGCGGGCACATACTCATAGTAATGCTCCGTTTCCGGCAAATAGTTGGCACTCCCAATAGTGAGCGAAAAATATTTTTCTTCCACAGGAGCTTCGGCAGTGCTCACAAAAACGATGTCTTGCACAGCTGCTATCAAATCGGAATAGGAAACTGTCCCTCCAGAGGGTCCCCTTACGGTAAGTTTTCCTTCTTGGGCATCCCATGCCGTAGTCACCAATGGATGATTGTTCGTCAGCTGCAATTGATCATACCCTCTCTCATAGCCCGTGGAAATTTGAATGTAGAATGCATCTATTTCAGTGTCGTCCGGGTCAACTATATTGAAAGAAGTGGCTATTGGGATAGAAGTTTCCGGACAATAGACCTGATCACCGGTCGCAGTTACTTCCGGGGCCACATTGTTCTGTGCTTGAACAAAAGAGAGTAATGGGAACAAGAAAGCAATGATGCCGAACAACCTTACTTTTTGCATACTGATCTTAAAAAACGGTATTCCTTGCATGGACCTCACCTTCTGCTATGAAATTGACAAAGTAAGACAAAGGTTCCAATTTTACCAGTCAATTGCTCCATATCTTCGACCATGCACCCCTAAGAATCACTTTACCGCAATAACATCGATCTCAATTTTTCCATTGGCGGCAATACCACTTGCAGCAAAAGTGGTCCTGGCAGGTTTGTTCGTGAAATGTTTGGCATAGACTTCGTTGAAAGCCGCAAAATCATCCATGTTGGCCAAGATCACGGTACACTTCACCACATTTTTCAGTCCCAATCCATGTTGTGCCAATACCGCCTCAATGTTTTTGATGGTCTGTTCCGTTTCGGCCTGTATCCCACCTTCGACCACTGTGCGCGTGGTATGGTCCATCCCGATCTGCCCAGCCAAAAAGAACAGGTTTCCCGCCTGTACCACATCACTGAAGGGAGCGTCCTGCTTTTTGGGTTCGTGGGATTTGTGAAAAATGACCTCGGTATTTTCCTGGGCATGGGCAGTGGCCAATAACCCACTGACTAAAACAACCAGTAGTGTATGTTGAAAAGCTTTCATGATCTCACTTTCAGTTTTGCTTAAAATTACCCTATTTTTATCGGAAATTGAACAGCATGGGCAACAAAGAAAAATTCTTTGCAGAGATAGAACAAGGCTATGCCATGAAAGGGGATTACATTACCCTTGGTGCTGGCATGCTGGATGGCGAGGCCATCACCAATGCCTTGATAAATGTTCCCCTGAAAACCCTTAACCGACACGGCCTCATTGCCGGGGCCACGGGTACGGGAAAGACCAAGACCCTTCAGGTGTTGGCCGAAAACCTATCGGACAAAGGCATTCCCGTATTGCTTATGGACCTCAAGGGTGATCTTAGCGGCATTGCCCAGCCTGGCCCGGGACATCCTAAAATTGATGAACGTCACCAGAAAATCGGGATTCCCTTTGAACCCAAAAGTTTTCCTGTGGAGATTTTGTCCCTTTCCGAACAAGGAGGCGTCCGCTTGAGGGCCACGGTTTCAGAATTTGGACCCGTGCTGTTGTCCAGGATCCTTGACCTTTCAGAGACCCAAGAAGGCATAGTTGCCGTGGTGTTCAAATATTGTGATGACCACAAACTACCGCTACTGGATCTGAAAGATTTTAAAAAGGTGCTGCAATATGCGACCGAAGAGGGCAAGGACGAATTCCAATCGTCCTATGGGCGCATCTCCACCAGTTCCACAGGTACCATCTTGAGAAAGATCATTGAACTGGAGCAGCAAGGGGCAGACCTTTTCTTTGGCGAAAAGTCCTTTGAGGTGGACGATTTGGTCCGAATTGACGAAAAAGGAAGAGGATACATCAACATTATCCGATTGACGGACATTCAGGATCGTCCCAAACTGTTCTCCACATTCATGTTGAGCCTATTGGCCGAGATTTATTCCACCTTTCCAGAACAAGGGGACAGTGACAGGCCCGAACTGGTGCTCTTCATAGACGAGGCCCATCTTATATTCGACAACGCATCCAAGGCACTTTTGGACCAAATTGAAAGTATCGTAAAACTGATCCGTTCCAAAGGAATAGGGCTCTATTTTGTGACACAGAACCCAACCGACGTTCCCGATGACGTATTGGCCCAATTGGGATTGAAGGTACAGCATGCGCTCCGCGCCTTCACTGCCAAGGACCGAAAAGCCATCAAACTGACGGCACAGAACTATCCCATTACCGAGTTCTATGACACCTCAGAGGTACTCACCTCGCTCGGGACCGGAGAAGCTCTTGTTTCTGTATTGGACGAAAAGGGCAGGCCCACACCGCTGGCCGCGACCCTAATGCGGGCCCCCATGAGCCGAATGGATATCTTGACCGATGATGAGCTCAAAAATGTACTGGAACAATCCAAATTGATCAAAAAATACAATGAGGAAATAGACCGCGAAAGTGCCTATGAAATCCTCAATGAAAAAATTGAAAAAGCCGAAAAAGAGGCAGAAAAAGAAAAAGAACAACGCCCCACCAGCAGGTCTTCATCCACTAGAAGGAGTGCCCGAATGAACCCTGTGGTCAAAGTATTGACCAGTGCCACCTTTATCAGGGGTGTAATGGGCGTGCTAAAAAAAATGATGCGATAATTTTTATGAAAAGAACTACTAAAATACTGGTGCTGATGCTAGGCATGGCATCGATTCAATCCTGTCAAAAAGATACCACATTTTTAATCACCGAAAACAGTGTGGGACCGCTGTTGCAAACCACCAAAGTAAGTGAGTTGGAATCGGTTTTTGCCCATGATTCCATTGTTCAGGACACTACGGCCATAAAACTGGGTGACTCCAACAAGAAAATAGAGGTATTTGAAAAAGGAGGTAAGCATCTTCTGACCCTGACGCCCAGCTCGGACAGCATCCCGACCATTGAAAACATTCGGATCTTAGATCCTCGCTATGTTTCCGAAAACGGTATCGGGCTCCAAAGCACGTTCAAAGACATTGAAAAAATGTACAAGTTCAAGAAAATAGTGACCACTTTGAACAGCATCGTGATTTTCCCAAAGGGAAGCAACCTATATTTCACCATAGATAAACAGGAACTGCCCTCAGAACTCAGGTTTACCACTTCCACCATTGAAGCGGTGCAGATCCCTGAGGATGCCAAGATCAAGTATCTTATGGTCGGCTGGGAATAAACTCCGGCCTTGGGCTATTTATTCCAATCCATATCTCTTTCGATTGGCCATAACTTTGGGGCTGTTGTCGTGCATCCATTCGGCCAGGTCCAAGAGTTTATCCACATACAAGCGGCCAAATTCGGTAAGGTTGTACTCGACCCTGATGGGCACTTCGGGGTAGGCCTTTCGCTCAATATAGCCATCGGCCTCGAGCACTTTTAGGCGTTGGCTCAGCACCTTATTGGAAATGCCATACACATATTTTTTGAGCTTATTGAACCGGAGTACGGAAAAATACCCCAGCCAAAGAAGTATCAAAATGCTCCACTGGTCCGATGCCACGGACATCACATCCCTTACCGGACAAAGTTCGGGCGGGTTTCTGTAATCGATGTGGCCGAACATTTTTTCCAATTTTTTAATAGTCCTAACTTTCTGATTTTCAACAACAGTTTCCATTCCCATACCTAGTTTTGCAACAGTGACTTCTTTTTTGTTCAAAAATGAATCTGTACTTTTAGTATCAAATACAGAGTAAGTTACAAAAAGAAACCTGAATGAAAAAACTGCTCAACAAGATAATGCCGTTGGCCTACGGCCAATACTACAATACCTATTCATTGATCGCCCCAAAAAAAGCGGCCAACCATGCGTTCCATCTGTTCTGCACGGTAAGGAAGGGTCGGGTGCTGCCACAACAGGCCGAATATCTTGAAAAGGCAAAGCTAAAAGTAGAAAATGTGGCCGACCATCACTTGCAGGTGTATCATTGGCCAGGAAGCAAGGAAACCGTTCTTCTGGTCCATGGTTGGGAGAGCAATACCTTCCGTTGGCGCAACCTCATCAAAAAACTTCAGGCGGCCGATTTCAATATCATTGCCTTTGACGCCCCTTCCCATGGC
Source organism: Flagellimonas hadalis (assembly GCF_007785775.2). Taxonomy (GTDB): domain Bacteria; phylum Bacteroidota; class Bacteroidia; order Flavobacteriales; family Flavobacteriaceae; genus Flagellimonas; species Flagellimonas hadalis. The sequence continues at coordinate 19,004 of NZ_VNIK02000015.1, read as the reverse complement.
CATTCTTCGGGAAAATATTTGTATGTGCCCCTATATGAGGAGGCAGTGGACCATATGGTCAAAAAGTATGGCCCAAAACACCTCATCGGCCACTCGGTGGGGGGGATGACCATTATGTACAACCAATATAAAAATCCTTGTCCCAATGTGGAAAAAATGGTCACCATTGGCTCCCCTTCGGAGTTTCAAGAGATCATGGATCATTTCCAGACCCTATTGAGGTTCAACAACCGGGTGATGGGCCACTTGGACAATTATGTGATGGACCGGTTCGGTTTTAGGATCCGTGAATTTTCCACTTCAAGTTTTGCGAAGTCCATCGACAAAAAGGGCTTGCTTTTCCATGATCGATTGGATGCGATTACACCCTACCATGCCTCTGTTCAAGTGAACGCCAATTGGAAGGGAAGTTCCTTGGTGAGCACGGAAGGATTGGGACACTCCATGCACCAAGATGATGTGAACGATCAGATCATCTCTTTTTTGGAAGCCTGAAAAAGTTGTCCTACTTTTCAGAAAAATTTTCCATGCAGAACGTAACTCCTTTTCACGTGGCCATTCCTGTGCACAATCTGGATGAGTGCAGGACTTTTTATAGGGAAATCCTTGAATGTGAGGAAGGCCGGAGCAGTGACCATTGGGTAGATTTCAACTTGTTTGGGCACCAACTCGTCATCCACTACAAACCAAAATCCGAAGAGGAACTCCACACCAATCCCGTAGATGGGAAAAATGTGCCCGTTCCACACTATGGCGTGGTCTTGCCATGGGATGTGTTCCAATCCTTTTCCAAAAAACTGGAAAGTAAGGGCATTGCCTTTGTCATTGAGCCCTACATTAGGTTCAAAGGGGAAGTTGGGGAGCAGGCCACCATGTTCTTTTTGGACCCTGCGGGAAATGCACTGGAATTCAAGGCCTTTAAGGATATGGGGCAATTGTTTGCCAAATGATCAGGCCAGCGTGAGCCCCTTTCTACGTACCCAAAAATGGGCAAATATGATATTGGGCACCCAACAGAGCCAGGCCACAATTTTATAGGCCAACAGAAATTCCCCTAAAATAATCGTTAGCAAAGGCAACCAAATACGAAGGGTGACCGCTGCAAAACAGGCTGCATAGCTATAAATCATCATGCCTTGATGAAGGGATACATCTTTTTTTCGTATGGCTGCATACGCTCTGATGGTCGTGAACAGCCAAACGATTCCCAAACTGATAAACCCTAAGGAAGGGACAAGTCCCCCCGAAGCATAAAACCCAATGTACACGCCACAAATTCCACTCACCAAAGCGGATAGGACATAGATTTTTCCCAAGTTTCTATGGAGATCCAGTTTTTTGGTCCTGAGCTTTTTGCTGAATTGGGACCAGCCCGTCAAAAGGGCCAACCCACCAAATACTATATGCCCGAAAAAGCCGATTCTCCAGATTATATTGGCCGATATGTCCTTGGATTTCCCTTGCAAAAGGCCAAATTCTTCTGCCGAAAAGAAGTACATCAACGGGTAGAGCCCTATCCCTATGGCCAAAATGGCAAATACGGCCCAAGCTGTTTTGTTCCTGACGGATCCAGGCATAACGTTATGATTTATAGGTAGGTAAGTTATCGATTATTTGACAACTAAAATAAGATTCTGCAACAGAATTCGTTATGATGTACAGAACAGGCCGCAGTGCCATCCCAAATGTTACCTTTATGAAAACAATTCTACTTTTGATCACCGTGCTTTTTTCGTCCATGGCCATATCCAGTTGCACCAACGATGAAGGTGAGACTGAATTTGACCGCATCACCCCAGAAGAGGAGCAACAGACTGCTTTAGCAAAAACGGAGCAAAAAGAACAGGTGCACTAAGCCTGTTTGGACTTGTGCCTTTCCCTGGCCAATAAGGTGTTTTGGAGGAGCATGGCAATGGTCATAGGCCCCACTCCGCCAGGAACAGGGGTAATATAGGATGCTTTTTTACTTACCTTCTCAAAATCGACATCCCCGGTGATGTAGTATCCTTTTTCGTGGGAATCATCGGGAACACGGGTAATGCCCACATCGATGATGGTGACTCCATCTTTCACCATGTCTTCCTTTAGGAAGTTGGGAACCCCCAATGCCGACACCACAATGTCCGCCTGAAGGGTCAGTGCTTTAAGGTCCTTGGTCCTACTATGGGTAAGGGTGACTGTGGAATCGGCCGCCTTTCCTTTTTGGCTCATCAAAATACTGATGGGCCTTCCCACGATGTGGCTCCTACCGATCACGACGGTGTGTTTTCCTGCAGTTTCCACATTGTACCTGCGCAACAGTTCCATGATACCAAAAGGGGTCGCCGGGATAAAGGATTCCATATCCAAGGCCATCTTACCGAAATTGGTGGGGTGGAATCCATCCACATCCTTATCGGGGTCCACGGCAAGCAGTACTTTCTGTTCATCGATATGTTTGGGCAATGGCAATTGCACAATATACCCATCAATATCAGGATTGGCGTTCAAGTCTGCTACCTGCTTCAACAAAGCTTCCTCGGTGGTATCTTCGGGAAGGTGGATCAAGGTTGATTCAAAACCGATTTTTTTACAGGAGCGTACCTTGCTGCCCACATAGGTGAGACTGGCCCCATCGTTACCGACAAGGACCGCGGCCAAGTGAGGAACCTTCTCCCCTCTTTCCTTCATTTGAGCCACCTCAACGGCGATTTCTTCTTTGATTTGGTTGGATATTTTTTTTCCGTCAAGGATTTCCATACTCGTTATTTGGTTTTGATCATTTTCAACTTGAGCAACTTCCGACTTCCGACTTCCGACTAAAGTTATCTCATGTTCTGCATCATCTGCATCATCTTTTTGCCCCCACCTCCTTGCATCATCTTCATCATCTTGCTCATTTGGTCGAACTGTTTTAGGAGCTGGTTCACTTCCTGAACGGAGGTACCGCTACCGGCAGCGATGCGTTTTTTTCGACTGGCGTCCAATTTGGAAGGTGTGGAACGCTCATCAGGGGTCATGGAGTGGATGATGGCCTCAATGTGCTTGAAGGCATCGTCGTCTATATCGAGACCTTTCAGTGCTTTCCCTGCACCGGGGATCATCCCCATCAGGTCCTTCATGCTTCCCATTTTCTTGATCTGTTGTATCTGGCTCAAGAAATCGTCAAAGCCGAACTTGTTCTTGGCTATCTTCTTTTGGATCTTACGTGCCTGTTCCTCATCAAACTGCTCTTGGGCACGCTCCACCAATGAGACCACGTCTCCCATTCCCAAGATCCGATCGGCCATCCTCGAGGGGTGGAAGACATCGATAGCCTCCATTTTTTCCCCTGTTCCGATGAACTTGATGGGCTTGTCCACCACAGATTTGATGGAAATGGCGGCACCACCTCGGGTATCACCATCGAGCTTGGTCAAGATAACCCCGTCAAAATTGAGGACGTCGTTAAAGGCTTTGGCCGTGTTCACTGCATCCTGACCTGTCATGGCATCCACCACAAAAAGGGTCTCTTGGGGCTGTATGGCCTTGTGGATGTTGGCAATCTCGTTCATCATCTGCTCATCCACGGCCAAACGACCTGCGGTATCGATGACCACCACATTGCATCCCAAGCTCTTGGCGTGTGCAATACCTGCTTTGGCAATTGCCACGGGATCATTGTTCTCCCTATCGGAATAGACATCCACACCAATTTGTTCTCCGACCACGTGCAATTGGTCGATAGCCGCCGGACGGTACACATCACAGGCAACCAAAAGAGGTTTTTTGTTTTTCTTACTTTTGAGATAATTGGCGAGTTTCCCAGAAAATGTGGTCTTACCGGAACCTTGCAGACCCGACATCAAGATCACCGAAGGGTTTCCAGAGAGATTGATGTCTTCTGCATCGCCCCCCATCAGTTTGGTGAGTTCGTCCTTTACGATCTTCACCATGAGTTGGCCGGGCTGCAAGGTGGTCAACACGTTCTGCCCCAGTGCCTTTTCCTTTACTTTATTGGTGAAATCCTTGGCTATCTTGAAGTTGACGTCGGCGTCCAAAAGAGCCCTTCGTACTTCCTTCAGGGTTTCCGCAACATTGATCTCGGTTATCTGCCCATGCCCTTTGAGGACGTGGAGCGCCTTGTCCAGTTTTTCGCTTAAATTATCGAACATAAGTTCTTGTGTTTTAAAGGAGCGACAAATTTAAGAATAATAAAAAAGAAAAAGGACGGCTTTGGGGATGGCCGTCCTCTTAAAAAAAGAATTGGGGAAAAATTTTATGATTTTTCGAACACTAAGGTCTTCAAATTACCTTCTTCACTATCATCTTTGAGTTCTATTCGGGTGGATGTGATGGAAACCACTTTCCAATCATCGGTCAGTTCCAACAGATCTCCATCGGTATCAAAATTGAGGTAGCACTTGAGTCCTTCCTCAGTGTCCCTGAGCACCCTCCATAGTCCAGTTGCAATAAAATCTTGGTTTACGGACACCTCGATTTGGTTCATTGTGGAAAAATTAAACTCCATTCCAGCAAATGATGTGGTAAGGTCCACTTCGGCCTCCTTGTAGAGTGCAATATTCCATGGTCCGTCCATGGCAATATCCCTTATTTCGACGACATCGCCATCATCTGCGTTGTCGTTGCACACGCGGAGCAGTGTCATTTCATGGTCTGTGCCAAACACTTCAAATTTCAATCGGGTATCTGTCAGTTCTCTGAGGGGCCACTCGAAACTGACCTCTGGCTCGTTACTCATGCTGATCATAACGGACAATTGGAGTTGGTTGTTGAGGCCAATTTCCCAAGTACCTTCAGATAGGTTTGTACCATTGCTCAAGGTGACGGTGCCATCTGCCATGAACTGGAACTCGTATCCCAAAAGCCTTCTGACTTCCTCTTCTTGGTTCTTGACCTTTTTGATAACCCAATTACATTCGTTCAAAATGGCCCTTAGGGTATCAGGATCGATTTCTTCGACAGGGTCCACATCACATCTTTTTTTGAGGATGATCCTGTTTCCGGCATCTCTGTACAATTTGATGACACCGGGCTCCCACTCATATACATCCCATGTCATGGAAAAATCCACCAAAGCATTGAAATCCAATGTCAACTGGACACCACTGTCCGTGTTTTGGGTGGTCCATGTACCTGTTAATGGGGCGCTGGTGCCTCCACCGATCACCACGGTCCCGTCTTGGGAAAAGGTCATGATGGATTCAAAGTATTGGTCCGTGCTGTCCACATTATCCCTGAGCACCTCCCTCACTTCCAATTGGCAAGCCAATAGGAAGGCATCCAAAATTTCCTTGTTGAGTGTATTGCGGTCACATTCGTTTCCGGCCGTGCTAAGAATCGAATGCAAATCAGTATTGTTCTCTACGATGATTTCGGTTCCATCGCTTTTCTTGAGGGTAATGGGAAAACTGATGCTGACCAATTCGTTGTCCTCCAATTCAGAGAAGAACCTTCTCATTTGCATATCGCTTTCCACCATAACCTCACCCGTCATTTGATTGTCCACATTGAAAGTGAAAAGGGTGATGGGATACACAAAATCTATGCATCTTATCTTATTATCAGTGGCACTTTCCACACAATCCCTGGCAAGTTCCAAAAGCTGTTCCCTATTTTCCACAACAATTTCGCTATGATCGGAAAGGGTGATAGTGACCGGAAAACTGATTTCCAAAGCACCATTGTCCAACCCCGCCAGGGTTACTTTAATGCCCTGAAGGTCTTCCATGGAAGTAATGGTGATGGCCGCAGTACCGTTGATACTTATGGTATAGGGAAATTTTAAGGCAAAACAGCTTGACTCATCCACGACATCGTCATAAGAGCCGTCAAATGCAGTGGTCTTCTCGATCAAACTTGCTGTTGTCGAATTGGCTTGGATGGTCTGTTGCTCATCGTTCCCATTGACTTCCTCAAATTCGTCTTGGCAAGAGGAAAGAATGGAAACAATTCCGATGAGGGCTACATACCCTATCTTTTTCATCAAATTTTTCATAACTATTTGAACTTTGGGGTTATAATTCAACTTTAGAACAACTCTTTCCAAAAAAACCCTACTTTGGCTCCACAATTTTCAAATATATTTGAACCGAGAAACAATTCTTTCTTTATGGACAATGTTTGTGAAGATAAAATATTCAGCTCCATTTTCAAGACACATTCCAAAACGGTCTTCAACTATATCTATTATAAGTTCGGGAACGAGGAGAAGGCCAACGATGCCGTGCAGGAAGCTTTTGTGAAACTATGGGAGAATTGTGGCAAAGTGAGTCCTGAAAAAGCAAAATCGTTTGTCTATACCGTGGCCAACAATCTCTATCTGAATGTGATCAAAGCGGAAAAGGTTCGGATAAAATATGCGGACAAAGGAAATGATCGATCCAACGAGTCCCCCGAATTTTTGATGGAGGAAAAAGAATACAAGGAAAAATTGGAAAATGCTCTGAATGCCCTTCCGGAAAACCAACGTACCACCTTTCTGCTCAATCGGATAGATGGGAAAAAGTATGCGGAAATTGCAGAAATGGAAGGTGTCAGCGTGAAAGCCATTGAAAAGAGGATGCATTTGGCCCTGAAAAGCCTACGGGAACAGATTGACGGGATTTAATTGCCAGACCAGAGAAAAAAGAAATGAGACAATAAAATACGAAATGGATTTTTGGAATTTCAAAAAGTAGGGTATTGTATAAGTTAGTTGTTGTAATAAGGTAAAGCATAGACCCATGCAAGAAAATTATTTGGCAAAATGGCTGAGCGGAGAACTGTCCGCGGAAGAACTTGCGGAATTCAAAAAATCCGATGAGTATGCTTCCTATGCCAAGTTGTTGGAGGTTTCCAGCACCATGGAAGCTCCCGATTTCGATGTGGACGGCGCGCTTCAACGCATCAAGGACGAGCGCATCGGGAATGCCCCAAAGGTCATCGCCCTGAACCCTTTCAAGAAATTTCTACGGGTGGCTGCCGTTATCGCCGTGCTCATGGTGGGTTCCTATTTCTATTTGAGCACTCTCAATGAATCCATCACTACGGATTTTGCCCAACGTTCCGAAGTGACACTCCCCGATAATTCCGAAATTTTCCTCAATGCAGACTCGCAAGTCTCGTTCAGTGAAAAGAAATGGGACCAAAAAAGAGATGTCTCCCTTAAGGGAGAAGCATTCTTCAAGGTCGCCAAAGGAAAAAAATTCACCGTGTCCACCGAACAAGGAACCGTGACCGTTCTGGGCACCCAGTTCAATGTGGAAAACAGGAAGGGCTTTTTTGAAGTGACCTGTTATGAAGGTCTCGTGAGCGTTACCCACAACAACGCAGAGACAAAATTGCCCGCCGGAACTTCCTTTCTGGTCATCAACGGAAAAATCATCGACTCCGGAAAACCCAACGGAACCCGACCTGCATGGATGGGCAACGAAAGTAGCTTTGAGCGCATTCCGTTGCAGTATGTCTTTGCTGAATTGGAAAGACAGTTCGACATCAAGGTAAAGACCCAAAATGTAAACACCAATCTCTTGTTTACCGGAACTTTCAACAACACAAATCTAGAAATGGCGTTAAAAAGTATAAGTACCCCGTCTCAAATCCAATACAAAATAGAAGGCGACAACGTACTTTTTTATGCTGGGAACACTATTCAATAAGCATTCGGGCCTTTTTCTTGCCCTTTTGTTTTTCCTGTTCCATTCCACACATGCGCAGGAAGAGCAGCAATCCCCTATTGACCTTGTTTCCTATATCAAAAGCTTGGAGAACCGCTTCGAGGTAAAGTTTTCGTACATCAACGAAGATATGGATGGTCTCTCCATCGACCCACCAAAAAATCTTGGTGACCTAGGTGATATCCTAAGTTTCATAGAATCCCAGTTCCAGATAAAGGCAGAAAAACTGAGCGCCCGTTACTACACGCTCACCAAAAGTTCAGTGGTGGATATATGCGGCATTGTGCTGGACAACTTTGCCGAAAATACCATCCCAGGCGCCACTGTGGAAATTCTAGGAACAGATATGGCCCAGATTTCAGACACCAATGGCGTTTTCAACCTGAGACAGGTGCCCAGAAAAGCATCGCTCAAGATCAGATACTTGGGCTACCTCACCAAATATATCAGTGTGGAAGAGCTTTTGCAACAAGGCGAATGTCCTAGGATCCTCTTGGCACAACACTATGAAGAACTGGATGAAGTAATTGTGTACAAGTTCCTTACCTCGGGCATCATCAAGGAAAAGGATGCAAGCATAAGCCTGAACACTTCGGAATTTGGCATCCTCCCCGGACTCATCGAACCTGATGTTTTACAGACCGTTCAGGCCCTTCCGGGCATCAAGAGTATTGACGAAACGGTATCCGACATCAATGTGAGGGGCGGCACCAACGATCAGAACCTTATTCTCTGGAACGGTATAAAAATGTATCAATCCGGCCACTTTTTTGGGTTGATTTCCGCCTTCAACCCCTACCTGACCGATAAAGTGACCATTTACAAAAACGGCACCCCAGCAGCTTTTGGCGACGGGGTCAGCAGTGTGATCCAAATGGAGACCAGCGACCACATAGCCAACACATGGACGGGCGGGGCCGGTTTCAACCTCATCACTGGCGATATGTATACCGAGGTTCCCATCAACGAAAAACTGGGCGTCCAATTTTCAGCAAGGCGTTCGATGACCGATTTCTTGAGCACCCCCGCCTACAAACAGTTTTTTGACCGTGCATTTCAGGACAGTGAGATCACTGACGAGAACAACAATACCGTGGATGATGAAATCACCCGCGAAGAGGATTTTTTCTTCTATGATTTCGGAGGAAAGCTCCTGTACGACATCAATGACAGACATAAGGTCAGGTTGAGTTTGATCAACATCAAGAACAACCTAAAATATGTGGAGCACAATGTGACCGACAATGAAAGGACCGTCAGCCTATTGAAGCAGGACAATCTGTCAATCGGGGGACAGTTCCAAAGTCAATGGTCCGCCAGGTTCTCTTCCCATCTGAACATCTATTATTCCCGATACAACCTGGATGCCCAAAACCTTTTTGGGAACCAGGTGCAACTGCTCTTCCAGAACAACAAGGTCATCGAAAACGCTTTGAAACTGAGCACGGACTATGGGATCAGTGAGCATTTGGATTGGAACAACGGTTACCAATACATCGAAACAGGAATCACCAATGCCACCGAGCTCAACGAACCTGAATTTAGCAGTGAGATCAAAGGAGTCATCCGAATCCATGCTCCTTTTTCACAATTGAACTATGCCTCATTGGACAATAGGTTCATGGCCAAAGTGGGCGCACGGTTCAATTTTATTGAAAACTTGAACACTTTTTCCAAAGTTTTGATAGAACCAAGGCTCAACCTGAACATCAAACTGGCCAATTACTTAAGGGCTGAGATTTTGGGCGAGTTCAAGAGCCAAACCACCAATCAGGTCGTTGATCTGGAACAAAACTTTTTGGGCGTTGAAAAACGCAGATGGGTCCTCTCCAACGATACCACCCTTCCCGTCACCAAGAGCAAACAAGGCTCCGCGGGCATCAATTATGAAAAGAACAACTTTTATGTGGGCGTGGAAGGTTTCTACAAAAATGTGGACGGCATCAGTACCAATACCCAAGGATTCCAGAATCCACATCAATTTTCCGGGGAAATAGGCAGTTATCAGGTCAAGGGCATCGAATTTCTCATCAACAAGAAGAGTGATCGGTTCAGTACCTGGTTGAGCTATTCCTTCAACAAGAACGACTACACCTTCGATTCCATAGTGCCCCAAAAATTCCCCAATAATCTGGATATCCGCCACACGCTCACATTTGCTGGGGCCTATACCTATAAAAACCTGAAGTTGAGCCTTGGGGTGAACTATCGCACCGGAAAACCGTTTACCGAGCCCTTGGACGGCGCTGATGCACTTGACAACGATTTCACCCCGGCACGAATCAATTACAAGGCACCGAACAGCAGCAGGTTGCCGGAATATTTCAGGGCGGATGCCTCGGCCATTTATAGTTTCAAACTGGGTTCGGGCATCAATGCCAATGCCGGACTCTCCCTATTGAACATGACCAATCGGAAGAACAGCCTGAACAAATACTATCGTGTGAACGAAAATGATGAGATCGAGGCCGTGGAAAATCTTTCCTTGGGCATTACCCCTAATTTCAGTTTTCGGGTGAGTTTTTAATTTTTCCTATATTCAAGGTATCAATCTCCCCGGTTCAGCATGGCTGAATCACCCCTCTTACGAAAGAGGGGAGCTTTTTAAATGAGATTGATGAAAAAAAGAATCCACAACAGGAAGGAACTCATCCAATTCCGAAAAAAATTAAGGAACAACGCCACTCCTGCCGAAGCATTCCTTTGGAGGTACCTAAAGGCCAAAAAATTATGTGGCAGACGGTTCAATCGGCAACACAGCATCAAAAACTACATTGTTGACTTCTACTGTGCCGCGGAAAAGCTTGTCATTGAATTGGATGGGGCTGTCCATCAGTCGCCCAAAGCCCAAGAATATGACAAAAAGCGCACAGAAATCTTGAATGAATTGGGATATACCGTAATTCGGTTTGAGAACAAAATGGTATTTGAAAACTTGGAATCGGTACTCTCGGAAATCTCGGAACATTTTAAACAAACCCCATGAGTATCTCCCTTTTTAAAGGGAGGTGTCCTTTGACAGATGGTCAAAGGACGGAGGGATGGATGCTACATCCGCTCAGGCACATCGATGCCCAAAAGCAGAAACGCGGATTTGATCACTTCCCCTACTTTTTTGGACAACAATACTCTAAGCTTTTTCTTCTGTTCATCGGGTTCGCCCAATATGGAAACCTGTTGGTAGAACGAATTGAATTCCTTCACCAAATCATACGTATAATTGGCAATAAGTGCCGGGCTGTAATTTTCCGCCGCCAACTGCACCGTTTCCGGGAACAGTTGCACCTGCTTCAACAACTCCTTTTCCTTTTCGTGCAAGGCAAGTGTCATGTCGAGCGCAGTCGAGACATCAAAATCCGCCTTCCGGAGGATGGATTGGATCCGCGCATAGGTATATTGGATAAACGGTCCCGTATTTCCTTGAAAATCGACCGATTCCTCTGGATTGAACAAGATCCGCTTCTTCGGGTCCACTTTTAGGATGTAATATTTAAGTGCGCCCAGACCAATGGTACGGTAGAGCTCCTTTTTTTCAGCATCGGAATAACCGTCCAGTTTGCCCAGTTCCTCGGAAATGGTCTCGGCAGTATCCTCCATGCTCTGGATAAGGTCGTCCGCATCCACCACGGTGCCCTCCCTACTCTTCATCTTGCCACTGGGCAGGTCTACCATCCCATAGCTGAGATGGTACAACTGTTCGGCCCAGGTGTAGCCCAGTTTCTTCAAAATGAGGAACAGCACCTTGAAGTGATAGTCCTGTTCGTTCCCCACGGTATAGACCATTCCATTAATGTCGGGAAAATCCGTAACCCGTTGGATGGCCGTACCGATATCTTGCGTCATGTAGACCGCAGTGCCATCGGAACGGAGCACGATTTTTTCATCCAATCCGTCCTCGGTAAGGTCGATCCACACGCTGCCATCTTCTTTTTTAAAGAAGACCCCTTTTTCCAGACCATCCTTAACCACATCACGACCCAACAGATAGGTATCGCTTTCGTAGTACAGTTTATCAAAATCGACCCCAAGGTTTTTATAGGTAACATCAAACCCCTCGTACACCCAACCGTTCATCTTTTTCCAAAGGGACACCACCTCCGCATTGCCAGCTTCCCACTTACGGAGCATTTCCTGGGCCTCCAAAAGGATCGGGGCTTCCTTTTCGGCCTTTTCCTTTTCCACACCACCGGCCACAAATTCGGCAACCTGTTCCTTGTAAGCCCTATCAAAGGCCACATAATATTTTCCCACCAAATGGTCGCCTTTCATGCCAGAGGTGCCCGGGGTTTCCCCATTGCCAAATTTTTCCCAGGCCAACATACTCTTGCAGATATGGATACCCCTATCGTTAATGATCTGCGTCTTATACACTTTCTTGCCCGATGCCTTTAAAATTTCAGCTACGGAATAGCCCAGAAGGTTGTTTCGGATGTGCCCCAAATGCAGCGGTTTATTGGTATTGGGTGAAGAATATTCCACCATCACGGCCTTGTCCGAAACGGATTTCACGTACCCAAAATCCACCTCATCTTTGATGCTGTTGAAAAAATTGAGGTAATAGCTATCCGCGATCACAATGTTCAAAAAGCCCTGTACCACGTTGCACTTGGTCACCTCGGCCACATGTTCCTGCAGATAGTCCCCGATCTGGGCCGCAATCTGGGCAGGATTACCCTTCACATAGCGCAACATGGGAAACACCACCACCGTGATGTCCCCTTCAAAATCCTTTCGGGTCGGTTGGAACTCCACTGTGGGCAGGTCCACTTGGTACAGTTCCTTTACCGCCTCGATCACTTTTTGGGTCAAATCGTTCTGTAAACTCATCTCATAGGCTTTCAGCCCGCAAAACTACATATTTTTTGCCCTTTTATGGCAATTCAGGGCTGTGTTGCGCCGATAGAAACCGTAATTTTATGGAAAACTCCCAAATGGAACATTTACAACGTGCCTCTCCAGTTCTGGCCTCATTGAACATTCGAAAATCAGTGGCCTTTTACCAAGACAAAATGGGGTTCAACAAAATTGGTTGGGTGGACGACCATTATGCCGTGATCGGTCGCGATAAGGTTGAACTACATTTTTGGAAATGCGACAACAAGATATTTCCAGAGAACACCAGTTGTTATCTTTATGTGGACAACGTGGACGACCTTTATGCGGAATTGAAAGAGGCAGGGGTAATCCATCCCAACGGCCCGTTGGGCGACAAACCATGGGGGCTTCGCGAATTCTCCGCACTGGACGGCGACGGCAACCTGCTGCGCTTCGGACAAAAATTGTGACCATGCTCCTGAACGTCTCCTATTCCGACAAGAACATCACCCGTAAAATAGACGAGGCCGTGGGCAAACCTTTTACCCTAAAGGAACGTTTTGCCATGAACGGTATCGGTTCCCCAAAACTGCACATTGCCCAGGCCAGTGTGGAAATCAACAACCTGCTCCTTTTGGACAACAACCTCAACACCTGCAATATCGAGATCAGGCCCAAGGGCATTATCGTGCGCTTCCGTTCCCTGTTGGAGACCTACGGACTCGTCATCCCCTATTACAAATTGAACCTCTTCAAGGGGGATTTGGCCATCCATTCCATTTATATGGACCATTATTTCATCAAGGTGCATTCCGACACCAAGGCCATTCAAAAATTCTTCAAAAAACTGTTGGACCATCGGACGGACAACATGCCAACCTCCATTGAAGACCTATGAAAATCTTGCTGACAGGAGCCAATGGCTATATCGGAATGCGTCTGTTACCAAACCTTTTGGAGTTGGGACACGAAGTGGTGTGCGCCGTTCGGGATGAAAAACGTCTTTCGGTGGATGCCAAGACAAAGGCCAAGATCGACATTGTTGAAATCGATTTCTTGGAAGACCCAGAAACCCAAGCACTGCCCAAGGATATTGATGCCGCTTATTACCTCATCCATTCCATGACATCCTCGGTCACCGACTTTGATGAGAAAGAATCCATGGCAGCAAGGAACTTCAATACCTTAATGGCCCAGACCCATTGCAAACAAGTGATCTATCTCAGTGGCATCGTCAACGACAAACAGCTTTCCAAGCACCTCAGTTCCCGTAAAAATGTAGAGGACATTCTCTATCAAGGTCCTTTTCAGCTTACCGTACTCCGTGCGGGCATCATTGTCGGTTCTGGCAGCTCCTCCTTCGAGATCATTCGTGATCTCTGTGAAAAACTGCCGGTGATGATCACCCCAAAATGGGTGCTCACCAAGACCCAGCCCATTGCCATCCGCGATGTGATCCTGTTCCTCACCCATGTTCTGGGGAATCCGGGCACCTATGATCAATCCTTCGATATCGGCGGCCCCGATGTGCTCACCTACAAGGACATGCTGCACCGTTACGCCAAGGTCCGGGGTTTTAAGAACTGGATTTTCACCGTTCCCGTGATGACCCCCAAGCTCTCTTCCTACTGGCTCTACTTTGTCACTTCCACATCTTATAAATTGGCGACCAACCTGGTGGACAGCATGAAAATGGAAGTGGTGGCACAGGACAACCGTTTGCAAAAAATGCTGGACATCCATACCCACACCTACGAAGAGGCGATAGACATGGCCTTTAAAAAAATAGAACAAAACCTTGTGGTGAGCAGTTGGAAGGACAGTATTGCCAGCGGACAGATCAAGGACGATCTGGAAAACTACATCCAGGTGCCCAAATATGGTGTTCTTCAGGACAAAAAGACCCTTGCCATCACCGATGAGGCCGGCGTTCTTGAAAACATCTGGCACATCGGTGGGGAAACGGGCTGGTACTATGGCAACTGGCTATGGAAAATCCGCGGTTTTTTGGACAAGCTCGTTGGCGGGCCGGGCCTTCGGAGGGGGCGCACCCATCTGGACAAACTGAACCCAGGGGATGCACTTGACTTTTGGAGGGTGCTCTTGGCCGATAAAAAAGCAAAGCGCTTGCTCCTTTTTGCCGAAATGCGCACACCCGGTGAAGCTTGGCTGGAATTTAAGATCGAGGATGGCGTGCTCCATCAAACAGCGACCTTTCGTCCAAAAGGGCTGTTGGGGAGGCTGTATTGGTACTCTGTCCTTCCTTTCCACGTCTTCATCTTTGGGGGCATGATCCGGAATTTGTCCAAAACCTAACAAGGTCTCGATACATTCCAAACAAGTTTGGAACCCTCGACCTGACAAAACCATCATTCGTGAAAATTGGTGGAATTCGTGTCAAGAGCAGAAAAAAGAAAATAGAACCAAGACATAAGACTTCAAATCCATTGGAATTTGGAGATTGTCATTTGGAATTTGTGTTCCATCCACAGAAATAACAATCCTTTAAAACGCTTTGTCACAAAATTCGGCTAAGTTCGTCATATGACCGAAGCAACCCTCGCCGCTTAAATGGCGTCTTTATAGTAAAACACAAAACCATGGCATTCCACAAGATCCTGACCCTCTGTTCCCTTTTTATGTTGATGGCCCCCTCCCTCAGCGCCCAGACCATCAGCTCCCGCTTGGTGGACGCCAAGACCCAAAAGGGCATCCCCTACGCCACCGTACAATATGGCGAACACCAAGGCGTGATCACCAACGATGAGGGCCGTTTCAGTTTTGTGCTGCAAGAAGGTGCTTCGCTCCCAGATTCCATTTACATCTCTTCCATGGGATACGAGAAAAAGGGCTTTGCCCCACAACAACTTCAGGACAGTCTCGTGATGCTCACCCCAAAGGCCATCGAACTCAGTGGCGTGTATCTGTTTGACAAGGAACTGGAGGTGGACGACATCATCGAGAAAATGAAGGAACGCCTGCCCCAGAACATCAACAACGGCCCCGTGAAGCAACGGTTTTTCCTGCGGCGGTCCGAGTTCGCCACCATCACCAAGGTGGATTTCGGGTTTGAAAAGTCCACCATCAAGGAACTGGACAAGGAACTCATGGACAGCATTGCGCGCTCCGTGCCCAAAAATGCCCATCACTATACCGAGAGCCTGGGCGACCTCTACAAAAAGGGAACGGACTACAAACTGGCCATCGTCAAGGCTGCCGACCTGTACGACAAGAACAATGTGGGCTCTTTTGAGGACCTCGGCAAGCGCATGGAGGCCATTTTCAAAAAGAACATCAAGCCGGATTCCTACCTGAAGATCAAGTCGGGTATTTTTAGCCAAAAGGTGCAGGTGGATTCCATTTTGGACGAAATGGACGAGGAACAGGCCCAAAAGGTGAAACAACAGGTAAAAAAGGACAGCACTTCGGGGCTGTTGGACTCGCAACGGCACACCATCAAGGAGCTGCTTTCGGAGCTCTACTACCAAGAGGACAGCAAGCTGGACCTTATCGAAAAAACGAACCGCTACGACTTCAAACTGGCGGGCTATGCCGATATCGATGGTATGGGGGTGTATGTGGTGGACTTTTTCCCCAAGCGCAGCAGTGCCGATTTCAAGGGGCGGCTCTACATCAACATCGAGGATTTTGCGGTGATGCGGATGGATTTTGAGAACACCGACCGCCTGCGCAATTTCCGGTTGCTGGGCATTACCTACCGTGAGGTGCTCTACAAGGGCACGGCACGTTTTGCGAAACTGCCCAACAGCCGGTACGACCTCAAGTTCATGGACCTTACCTTTGGGCGCTACTTTGCCGTGGACCGCCCCCTAAAAGTGGTGGAAAAGAACAAGCACGTAAAGGGCCGCCGCAAGCAGAACGAGCTACTGCTGAACATCGACTTTCGGATGAGCCCCACCGAAAAGTGGGAACTGGTGGTGTTTGGGCAGGACCTCGTGGACGAGCCGCAGTTTGCCAACTTCAAGGAGGACAAGACCGTGCGGGCCACCTATATGCCGCGCTACGACCCGGGGTTTTGGCAAGGCCACACCATTATGGAGCCCAACCAGGCGATACGGGAATTCACCGTAGAGGAATAGGGAGATGTCTGGTGTAATATTAGTTTGAGGAATTGACCCATTCTATTAGGTACCGCATAAGAATATCAACATCACCTTTTTGGGGTTCATTAACGTATTTTTCCTTTAAATCCTTATTATCCCCAATATATTCCAAAATGTCTTCTTCGGAGACAATATAAACTTCTTCACTTTTCTTGTCTAAGATATAAGGCAATCTGATCAATGCCCTTTTGGCCGCACTGATTCCTGAAATGATACCACCAAACATATAAGGAAGGTTCGAAGCCTCTAACCCGTATCTTTCGAAATTGGAAGGTAAGCCAGCTCTAAAAACAAAATAGTTATCATTTTCGGCCTCTATCTTGCTATACCAAAATTGAATCTCATATTTTTTACAGTTAAGCAGCAAAATGGATCCGTCGGAATAGGCGTATAGTTCATTCTTTAAAAACTTATTTTTTACTAATTTATCGATTGGGTTTAGTTGATAATCGTTACCGGCTACCATTTTAATTTTTCCTTTGGAGCGTCTTTCAATCTCAACATTGAATTCTGAGGATGGGGTTTTATCAAAAACTTCTTGAAGATTGGCGTATCCACCTTTAGGGTAGCTTTCCATTTGTGCAAAAGTAATATTGCAAAATAGTGCAAGGATAAAGAGGCTGATAGAATTTCTCATATACTTTTTAGAGGTCTTTAAAACAAAAGTACAGATTATTACTGTTGAAGATTACAAATGTCAGATAAAGGCACATCCAAAGCCTGACTGATGCGGTACAAGGTATGGATGGTGGCGTTGGTTCTTCCCCGTTAACCCTTTACCCAAAACCCTTCACCCCTATTGTCATATATGACATGTACCCGTTGGCAAAAAACGCTTTTCTTGCTCCTATTATGGAAAAAGCGGAGATTTTATTGAATTGGATTGAAGATACCTATGGTAGTCCCGAAGAACTGGCTAAAATTCTGGATTTTGGTATTGAAATGCTATTTTATTTGGAAGAAGATGCTTTTGATCGCAAAGAGGTGCAACAGGTAGTGGCTGCGATAAGGGGGATTGTGGTGGGGTTGAGGGGGTAATGATGAAATTTATAATCTTGGCACTTTATTCATTGTCATAATTTTCGATTGTTGCCAATAATTGCTTTTCAAATCTATAAATGTCATCAACAGATTCAATTTTATGTTTGGTTTCGTTCTTTGATTCGTCAAATAAACTGATATACTTAGTACCTGCGTTCAAATGAAGCCGACAGATTGGTTTTCTGTTGTTGTCATCCAACAGGATTCCAAAATATGACTGTGTATCTCTGTGTACAATTCTCCCTTTCTCTATTTTTCTTCGGAGAATTGCTAGTACAATTTGAAAACCTTCCATTTCTTCCTCTGTTGTATCAACTTTACTTTTTGGCTGTTCCTCAATTTTATCTTCAGCAAGTTGCTTTTCCTGTTCAGTACTTAGAGCAGAATTAAGCCTGTCATTTACTTTTTCACTGATAGTTTGGTTGAAAGCCTTACCAACTATCTCAGTAAATTCATTCATAACCTTAGCAGTAAGACGACCATTATATGCTCGATTAGCAAATAATTTGACAAAGTCCTGAGAAGGCTCGGTAAGTTCTTGGTCAATTAATGATTTTACTTCGCGAGTATATTTTAGATTACTGGCATTATCAACAATTTTAGAAATGTCAAATTTTGATTTGTGAAATTTTTCGATCTCTTTGACTGTGTTCTCTTTCAGTTTTGTAATGTCAAATTCCAAAAATGGCTTTTCGTCCATTTTATTGGTTTCTTCCAAATCAGTATAAAATCTGTAAACGATTCCATTTGTCAAAAGAGCAAAGCGTGTTTTGGTTACGTGAAAATACCTGAAAAGTTGGGAGTTAAAAACATTTAAATTTTGTTTCCAATGCTTGCATTCAATAATCAAAATTGGGTTGCCTTCCTGAAATATCGCATAATCAACTTTCTCTCCCTTTTTCAACCCTAAATCAGCAGTAAATTCTGGAACAACCTCTGTAGGATTAAAGGTATCATATCCTAAAATATTGATGAACGGAAGAGTAAATGCATGTTTTGTTGACTCCTCTGTATCAATTTTGTCCTTTAATTGTTCAATTTTGTCAGCAAGACCTTTGAGTTGATTATATAACTCCATATTAATTCTTGGTTTTCAATTATTGAAAAAATCTTTAAAAAGAATCTTTTAGACAAAGAATCAGGGGGAGTAAAACTGCTAAAAGTCAACCTAATATACACTATTTTGCCAAAATATCTTACAATGTCAATAGAAAAGCTTTCAGGGGTTGACAATTGTCAATGGGGCATTTAACCGAGGAGAAAACCAAAGAGGCAAAGCCTCGTCGCGCTGGCCGAACGACAGATGGCTTTTGCTGTCAGACTGTGCGCAGTCGAAGTCCAAGCAAAAGAAGTGCCCAAAAGCATTCGTGAAAATTCGTGGAATTCG
>NZ_VNIK02000014.1 GCF_007785775.2 Flagellimonas hadalis | reverse complement strand
GTTGCTACCGGAAACCCCATACAAATGCCCATAGGCGAGGCGGTATATGGAAGGCTTTTCAACGTAATCGGTGATGCCATCGATGGTTTGGAAGAATTGCCAAAAACTGGAGACAATGGACTTCCCATTCACAGGGAGGCCCCAAAATTTGAAGACCTTTCCACTTCAACAGAGGTCCTTTTCACAGGGATCAAGGTCATCGACCTTATCGAGCCTTATGCAAAAGGAGGTAAAATTGGATTGTTCGGTGGTGCCGGAGTAGGTAAGACCGTATTGATCCAGGAGTTGATCAACAACATCGCCAAGGGACACGGAGGTCTATCCGTATTTGCCGGTGTTGGGGAACGTACCCGTGAAGGAAACGATTTGCTTCGCGAGATGTTGGAGTCCGGAATTATAAAATATGGTGATGAATTCTTGCACTCCATGGAAGAAGGAGGATGGGATTTGTCCAAAGTAGATAAGAAAGTGATGAAGGAGTCCAAGGCGACCTTCGTGTTCGGACAGATGAACGAACCTCCAGGTGCCCGTGCCCGAGTGGCATTGTCCGGATTGACCATTGCCGAGTATTTCCGTGATGGAGCAGGGGACGGACAAGGAAAGGATGTACTTTTCTTCGTGGACAACATTTTCCGTTTCACCCAAGCAGGTTCCGAGGTATCCGCACTATTGGGACGTATGCCTTCCGCGGTAGGTTACCAGCCAACCTTGGCCACTGAAATGGGAGCCATGCAGGAACGGATCACATCAACAAAAAGAGGTTCCATTACCTCTGTACAGGCGGTTTACGTACCTGCGGATGACTTGACGGATCCAGCGCCGGCGACTACGTTTGCCCACTTGGATGCCACCACCGTACTTTCCCGTAAAATTGCCGAGTTGGGTATCTACCCCGCCGTTGACCCACTGGATTCCACGTCAAGGATCTTGACCCCGGACATTTTGGGCAAAGAGCACTACGGTTGCGCACAACGTGTAAAAGAGTTGTTGCAACGATATAAAGAGCTACAGGACATCATCGCCATCTTGGGTATGGAAGAACTTTCCGAAGAAGATAAGTTGGCCGTAGGTAGGGCAAGACGTGTGCAACGTTTCTTGTCGCAACCATTCCACGTAGCGGAGCAGTTTACCGGTATCCCAGGGGTTTTGGTGGATATCAAGGACACCATCAAAGGATTCAACATGATCATGGATGGTGAATTGGACCACTTGCCAGAATCTGCTTTCAACCTTAAGGGGACCATTGAGGAAGCCATTGAGGCCGGGGAGAAAATGTTGGCAGAAGCATAAAATAGTTATGAGTTAAGAGTTATGAGTTAAGAGTTTTCACTCTCACTTCTAACTTTAAACTTTGTACTTCTAACGTATAAAAGATGTATTTAGAAATCGTATCACCTGAAGCCACATTGTTCGCTGGAGAAGTGACCTCGGTCACCGTTCCAGGAGTAAATGGTGAGTTCCAGATGTTGGAAAACCACGCACCCATTGTCTCCCTGTTGCAAGAAGGCAAGGTGAAGGTGAAAGGCAACATTGTCGTTGACGAAACTTTTCAGGACAAATTTTCCAAAGGAAGCAACGGAGAAACTGTTTTGCACATCACCAGCGGAACGGTTGAAATGAAGGACAACAAAGTGATTGTACTTGCAGATTAACTAGTGCAACCATGTACATAAAAAAAGGCCGTCTATTTGGACGGCCTTTTTTATTTTAAACCGATCAAATACCATTCCCTTCCGCCCGACCAATACACTTTCAAAGTCTCAAAACCTATGGCCGAGTGTGCGGCCAGCGACCTTTTGTTCTGTCCATCCACCTCGGTGATGATGGTGTCAAAACCTGTCGGCAGTTTTTCTTTCATGGTAAGGTACAGGTTTCGGAACAGTCCCTTTCCACGATGGCTTTTGGCCACACAGATCTGTCCCATGGCCATGTAATCCATCCGGTTTCCCCGGATTTTTTCGATTTCGGTGAACATGGGTCGCAACACCTCGACGGTATCACCAAATTTAGGGTGCATGCACAGTGCATAAGCGACAACGGTATCATTTTCCACGGCAATGATATGGCCACATTCATCGTTCATGGCCTTTAGCTGTTCCAAGGTATGTTCCACAGTGACAAAACCCTCTTTTGCACTTTCCTCAGTGGAAATGTTTTTGGGCAGATTTTCTTGCTGGAGGGCCAGGATCTGTTCCAACTCCTCCAAGGTCGAGGCCTGTTTATAGAAAACCATCACTCCACCTTAAGCCAATCCTTTCGTTGTTTCAGCATCTTGGGAGATGGGGATTGCTCCTTGTCCTCCATCAAACTGAACGAATAATCTGGACTGGGGGACAATGTCATGGTCGTGGTCCTAGGCTCCCCAAATCTCGTGTAGTTCACTTGGAGGGTTGTCCCCATTTGGAATTGCTTCAGGTAGTCCTCAAACTTTTGTCCCTCGGAAAAAGGAACGTCATTGATGTTCAGGATAATGTCACCATTGTCCAGACCCGCTGTGTAGGTGGGGCTTCCCATTTGGGTATTCCTCAATAGGCTTGCCCCCAGACCGTCGGCATTCATGGACACATAGGTGCCCAAATAGGGTGTATCCTTAGGCTGCTCCAACAAAACGCCCACAGATGTCAACAAGGAAGCATAATCGGGCATTTTGCTTTGATAGATGTACTGATTAAAAAAGGAATCCCCAAAGTCCTTTCCTGCATAGTCATTTAAGGCATTATGAAGGTTTTCAATGGTATAGGGCACTTCGGGTTTGCCATAGGTTTCCCATACCGATTTCATAAAATCATCCAGATTCAACCCTTTTTCCCTTAGGGAAAGGTCCAATGCCAGACCCAGGACACTGCCGTAGGAATAATAGGAAATAAAGGTGTTTTCACGGTTCACGGGCTCCACCGAGGTAGCAGCGTCCACAAACGGGGCCTGATAGCTCATTTCAATCGGATTGAAAAATTGCAGCGCAGGGGAATTCCAAACATAATTGAAGGTGCCCGCCAAGCCCTCCACATATTCTTTTGGAGAGATCAATCCTGCACGGCAGAGGATGAGATTGGTATAATAACTGGTAAATCCTTCGGCGAACCAAAGTTCCCCACTCATATCCGCTGCCTCAAAATCAAAAGGTTCCAAAGATTTAGGGCGGATGCGCTCCACGTTCCAAGCGTGGAAAAACTCATGGGAAATGGTACCGATGTTTCGCTCCATGCCCCCATTGCCCAAACTACGGGTGCTGGTCACAATGGTCGAATTTCTGTGCTCCATTCCGTCCCCGGATGCATTCGGGATGTAACAGGCCAGAAAAGTATAGGAGCCATAGTCAAAATCGGGGAGTTCCCCATAAACTTCTTTTTCGGCGAGGACCACCTTTTTGACCTTTTCAAAATAGGTGTCTGCTTCGGCTTCCGTGCCGTTATGGTGCAGGGCTAGGTTGATGGTCTGTCCATCCACCTCAAAAGAGCGTAGCATAAAATTGCTGATCTCTGTGGGACTGTCCATAAAATAATACAGATTGGGTGCGGAATAGGTAGTGCCAGAGACCAAGGACAATTGGGTGGCCACCTTCCAATTGAGGTCTTCCCTCGCATCAAAGGTCACCTCTATCTTGCGCTCGCTCAGTTCCGAAGAGAACATAAAGGTAGCGGGAATGTTCAGGTGGGCATGGGTCTCATCGACTTGGGAGTAGGTCCCATCTCCCCTATTGGCAAACAGTATATATTCGATTTTTATGGTGCCGTCATGTCCGGATACTTCCCATTCATAAGGATTGGGACGGTGCACCTTCAAC
Source organism: Flagellimonas hadalis (assembly GCF_007785775.2). GTDB lineage: Bacteria > Bacteroidota > Bacteroidia > Flavobacteriales > Flavobacteriaceae > Flagellimonas > Flagellimonas hadalis. The sequence goes on along the minus strand of NZ_VNIK02000014.1, from coordinate 85,733 downwards.
AGTTTTCCCTTGCTGTCCATGGCCTTGAATCCGTACACGTTCTTGGCAAACTCGTGCAGGGCATATCTCCCCGGCGAGGTCCTGCTCATCCGAAAATAAACCTTGTCCGTCTTCAGTTCGGGAAAAGTGGCCTGTACCACAGCTTCGTGGTGTGCTGCATTCTCAAAGGAAATGGTGTACGAATTGGTCTGTGCCATCCCTAAAAAACAGGAAAACAGCACCAAAAAATAAAAGGAAATCTTCATTCTCAAAAAGGTTTATGAAGGACTAAGATACTGTTTAAAAACAGGAAGTACTACATTTGCCCCATGGAGAAATTGCCCAAAAAATTGCAGTCCAAACTTTCGGCACGTAAGGAAAATGGTTCCTTGCGCCATTTGCCATGGCAGGGCAACTCCATTGACTTTTCATCAAATGATTATCTGGGACTGGCCAAGAGTGAAAAAATTGCCCAAATGGCCCTTGATTTTTTGAGAGAGGGTCCCCAAAAGAACGGTTCCTCAGGGTCCCGATTGCTCTCGGGCAACCATCAGCTTTATGTAAGATTGGAAGATTTTTTGGCCAGCCATCACAACTCTGGGGCCGCTTTGGTGTTCAACTCGGGCTATGATGCCAATATTGGCTTTTTTTCATCCGTTCCGCAACGGGGCGATATGGTCTTGTATGATGAATTGGTCCATGCCAGTATCCGGGACGGAATCCAGATGGGAAATGCCAAAAGCTACAAATTTGCCCATAATGATATTGATGATTTGGCCCGTCATGTTGAACGCAGTCGAAATAGGGACAGCTTGGCAGAAATCTATATCGTGACCGAATCCGTTTTTTCCATGGACGGGGATTCCCCAGATCTAAAGAGATTGGCGAATTTTAGTAGGGATGACGGCTGTTTTTTGGTGGTGGATGAGGCGCATGCCACGGGAATGTATGGAAATGGCCGGGATCTGGTTGCGGAACAGGGATTGGAACAGGAAGTATTTGCCCGTATCATCACTTTTGGTAAGGCCCTGGGCTGCCATGGCGCGGCCATCCTTGGAAGCGAATCCTTGAAGGAATATCTGGTGAATTTTTCGCGGAGTTTTATCTACACCACGGCACTTCCACCACATACCGTGGCCACCATTTTGGCAGCGTATCAATATCTTGGGGACGAAGGAAAAGCTGTTTCGGGACAACTTCGTGCCAACATCGGGCATTTCAAGCAGGAAATGGAACGACTGCAAATGACGGATAGGTTCATCAAAAGCGATTCGGCCATACAGTGTGCCCTGGTTCCCGGAAATGACAAGGTAAAGGCCATTGCCAAACAACTGCAGACAGCAGGATTTGACGTAAAACCCATTCTTTCCCCTACGGTGAAGGAAGGAGAGGAACGCCTGCGATTTTGCTTGCACGCATTCAATACAAAAGAAGAAATAACGAAAGTTTTGGTATTGTTGAACAATCTCATCAACCCATGAAAACGGAATTCTACACTTTGGGAACCTTTGAGTTCCCAGCCGATGCGGTCATCATCAAAGGAAAACTGGAAGCAGAGGGCATTGCTGTTTTCTTGAAAGATGAGAACACCATAAATTCTTATTCAATGGTCAGTAATGCAATGGGCGGTGTCAGGCTTCAGGTGTATTCTAGAGATATGGAGAGAGCCAAACAGATTTTTGATGAGATCAGAAACTATGCCACTGATGATCAGGGCAACCCTATCGTCTGCCCCAATTGCAAGGCCGCCAAATCTGAAATTTATTATTCGCGAAGAAATCTTTTTTTTAAGCTGTTCCCATTTTTTGAATCAAAAAAATACAGGTGCATGCAGTGCAATTTTGTTACAAGACCTGCCAAATGAAGCTATTTATAACCGGAATTTCGACCGAAGTGGGAAAAACTGTTGCATCTGCCATTGTGGTGGAAGCTCTACAGGCCGATTACTGGAAACCCATTCAGGCGGGGGACTTGGACAACTCGGACAGCCATAAAGTGGAATCGCTTATTTCCAATGACAAGACTGTTATCCACCCCAACAGTTATGCCCTTAACACCCCGATGAGTCCACATGCCGCTGCGGAAATAGATGGTGTCACCATAGATTTGGATGCCATTGTACCGCCTATCACCGAAAATCATTTGGTGATTGAGGGGGCGGGTGGTTTGTTGGTGCCCTTGAACGATTCAGATACTATTTTTGACCTGATCCAGCCCGATCACAAAGTAATCGTGGTGTCCCGACACTACTTGGGCAGCATCAACCATACCCTGCTGACCATCGAAAAATTGCAGCAAAAAGAAGTTCAGATTGGAATCATTTTCAGTGGGGACGAGCATCCCACCACCGAAGCGATCATCTTGAAGAAAACAGGGGCCGTTTTTTTGGGGCGGATCAACGAGGAAACAAAATTTGATCAAAAGACAGTGAAAAAATACGCGGATAAGTTCCGTGCGGTCCTGCTATCATTCTAGGCGTTGGTAAATAAGCCCTCGCCCAACGGTCGCCGTGAGTCGGTAATGTTCCTCAAGGTAGGCATCGATATAGGTGTTGTAGCTCACCAGCTTTTTATCGAAGATGGTCTTTCCCTTTCGGGCCACTACGATGTTGGGCCGAATCGTTTCCATGATATACCGGAGTTCTTCCATGCCACTGTTCCTCGGATTGTCCAGATCGGAGAAAAGTTCGTCCCGGGTAATGTTGCTCGGATGGATGGACACTTTTGTCGGGGGTGTTTCACCCAGCACCCAATAGCCGATATGGTACTCGGTAAAAAAGATGTTCTTCGTGTCCAATTGGTGCTTTAAAATATAGTTGGGGACATCAATCCCCTCACCATTGTATAAGGATCCTTTTTTTATTTTGTTGGAAACGATGTTCACATACTCCAGATACGATTCCATCGGGATCAGGAAGAGCAGTGCAATGACCAAGGGGCGGTACGATTTTTTCAATTTTGGAAGTTTGCCAAAGGCCACGCCCAAAGGGATAAGGATAAACGGATAGAGCTGGATGAGGTAATGGCCGTTTACCTTTCCCGTTTGCATGAAGGAAAGCAGGATCCCGATGATCACCACCGTCAGCAATTGGGCTTCCCGCGTCTTAAAATCAATGATTTTATATGCAAACCCGGTGATCAATAGTCCAAGCACAATGAACACGAACGGCAGTGTTTTCACGGGGGAATGGTATTTTCCGCCCGAATAGGCCAAAGGAGCCTCAAAAATGGACTCCCACCAAACATACAGGTTGTCCTGTAGGTAATAGGGCAGGGCAGTGATGGATACCATAAGCATGACCCCGATTCCCATAAAGAATAAATTTCGGATACTACGGGACAAGGTGTTCTTGGCAAACCCTTCGGACAAGAAATAGATGCCCAAGGTGAGTACGGGATAGGCCATGTTCAATTTGGACATAATGGCGCACCCAAAAAGAAGCCCGGCCAACAAATACCAGCCCCATTGCCTCTTGTACACAACCAGATATATGCCGATCACAAAGAAAAAAGTGCAGATATGTTCGGACATCACGCCCTGCAGGCTCCCGAACAGGCTTTGAAAAAGCACACAGAAAACCGCTACCCAAAAAGCAATTTTTTTGGAGGCGATCTTTCGGGTGATGCCATAAGTGAACAGGGCGGTCACGGCGACCATGATGGTCCCAAAAAAACGAATGGCGAAGAAACTCTTCCCAAATAGCTTGATGATGATGGCAAAATACAGAAAAGTGATCGGGGGTTTTAGGTCCCAAAGTTGGGTGTAGGGCAGATGCCCATCGACCCAAGATTGCCCCATAAGGATGAACGTGCTCTCGTCCCGATCCACATAGTCCCTAAAGAAAAAGGGAAAACGGATAAAAAGGGCCACTATGATCAATAGGGTCAGGACCTTCTTCCAATCGAGGTCGTTGTAGTCACGAAGCTGGAATGTATTAAGCACGGTCGGCGTCGGGTTTATTGGCTATTAATTATCATCTTTGCAATATAGATAAATTGAATGTTTTGAGAGATCCTGTAGCACTGGAAAAATTATCGGACAGGGACAAAAAACACCTGTGGCACCCCCTCACCCAGCACAAGGTAAGTCCTGACGTGTTGGCCATATCCAGGGCAAGTGGCGCACTGCTCTATGATGAGGACGGCAAGGAGTATGTGGACGGCATCGCTTCGTGGTACACCTGTATGTATGGGCATTGCAACCCCTTTATTTTGGACAAGGTCATGGATCAGATGCAGCGTCTGGACCAAGTGGTCTTTAGTGGGTTCACCCACGAACCTGCGGTACGGTTGTCCGAAGAACTCGTCAAAATATTGCCCGAAGGCCAACAAAAGCTTTTTTTTTCGGACAATGGCTCCACGGCGACGGAGATCGGGATCAAAATGGCGTTGCAATACCATTTCAACCAAGGGCAAAAACGTAATGTGCTTTTGGCTTTTGAAGAAGGCTTTCATGGCGACACCTTCGGGGCCATGTCGGTCTCCGGGCTCTCGGTTTACAACGGGCCTTTTGAAGACTTCTTCATTGAGGTGGAACGAATCCCTGTACCCACCAAAGAAAATATCGGTTCCGTTTTAACACAATTGGAACACCGGTTGAAAAACAACAATCTTGCAGGGTTTATCTACGAACCTTTGGTTCAAGGGGCGGCGGCCATGAAGATGCACGATGCCGAAGGTCTGGACAAGATCCTTGCTCTTTTGAAAGAATGTGGAGTTCTATTGATTGCGGATGAGGTGATGACGGGTTTTGGCAAAACGGGACTACCATTTGCTTCGGATTACCTACAAACCAAGCCAGATATTGTTTGCCTGTCCAAGGCATTGACGGCTGGCTTGATACCGATGGGACTGACCACTTGTACCGAAGAGGTGTATATGGCCTTTTATAGCGATGATATTGCCAAAGGGCTCTTCCATGGGCACACTTATTCGGCGAATCCTTTGGCCTGCACAACGGCCTTGGCCGCTTTGGAACTTCTCCAGAGCGAGGAAATCCAACAATCCATCAAGGCCATTTCGCAATGGCACCAACAGTTTGGCGAAGAGATCAAGGACCATCCCAAAGTGGGAAGTATTCGTCAGCTCGGTGTCATCTTTGCCCTCGACCTGAACGTGAAAATGGAGCGTTATGGCAATTTGCGCAATAAGCTCTTCACCCATTTTATGGACCAAGGGGTGTTTTTAAGACCCTTGGGAAGCACCATCTATATCTTGGCCCCCTACGTGACCACAAAAGACCAAATGGAGCGGATCTATTCCGCCATCCGGTCGGCTCTTGAATTGGTATAAGCTATTGCTATGTTAAAGGAACCCATTTCCATAACGGCCCTATCCTCCATTTCTGCCTTGGGGGAATCCCTTGCAGAGGTTTGGCAATCCTATAATCAAAACGACCATTTTCTCTCCGAGGCACTTATTGGGGAGGAAAAGGTGTGGGTATCGCAATTGCCAGAAACCATCAAACTAAAGATTAAGGATCTACGCCATTCCGATGCCAAGTACAAGCATTTGGACGATTCTGTGCTGTTTGCCATCCATGCAGCCCGAAAGGCCATAGAAAGTGCTGGATGGGAGAAAGGGGCCAATTTTGGGATCAACATAGGGTCTTCACGTGGGGCCACTTCCCTTTTTGAAAAATACCACGAAGAATTTTTGAGGGACGGCAAATCTGCAACCCTATCCTCGCCTACGACCACGTTGGGGAACATTTCCTCTTGGGTGGCCCACGACCTCAAAAGCAAAGGCCCGGAAATTTCACATTCCATCACCTGTTCCACCGCCTTGCATGCGGTGTTGAATGCCGTAGCTTGGATCCAGAGTGGAATGACGGACCAATTTTTGGTTGGGGGGAGCGAAGCGCCATTGACCCCATTTACCATTGCACAGATGCAGGCCCTCAAAGTCTATTCCAGAGAAAAAGGTAATTATCCTTGTTTGGCCATGGATTTGGACAAGAACCAGAACACCATGGTGTTGGGTGAAGCGGCAGGACTCGCCTGTTTGGAAAAAGGGGTCAAGAAAAATGCCTTGGCGTTGATTGAAGGCATTGGATACGCCACCGAACCCTTGGAACATAGCGTTTCCATCAGCACGGATGCCCAATGTTTTCAAGACTCTATGAAAATGGCCTTGGGGAATTTGGAACCATCCGAGGTGGATGCTGTGGTGATGCATGCTCCGGGCACCATCAAAGGGGACCAGACCGAGTTCAATGCCATCCAAAAAGTGTTTGGGCATACAGTACCTTTTTTGACGACGAATAAATGGAAATTGGGGCACACCTTTGGTGCTTCAGGATTGTTGAGTTTGGAAATGGCAGTGCTCATGATGCAAAACCAGGAGTATATAGCCAGTCCATTTTATGGCAATGAAAAACAATCAAGACCAATAAAAAAAGTATTGGTGAATGCCGTTGGTTTTGGTGGCAACGCCGTCAGTATTTTACTGAAGCGACCCGATGATCAATAAACAGGCTAGTCCTAAAAACACAGACTTTGGCAGTTCTTTTTGGAAGAATGACTTATTTTTGAACTAGACATCCTAGAAATATGACTACAAGACACGATTGGACCAAGGAAGAAATCCTCAAAATATATAACAAGCCTTTTATGGAACTGCTGTATGAAGCGGCAACCGTTCATAGGCAATACCACGACCCAAACACTGTACAGGTCTCTACCCTGCTTTCCATCAAAACTGGCGGGTGCCCGGAAGATTGTGGCTACTGTCCACAGGCGGCCCGTTACCACACCAATGTGGAGGGCAACGATCTCATGTCCGTACATCAAGTAAAGGCACAGGCATTGCGTGCGAAGGCTTCAGGTAGTTCCCGTGTCTGTATGGGCGCCGCATGGCGAAACGTAAAAGACGGTCCCGAATTTGACCAAGTGTTGGAGATGGTCCGCACCATCAACAAGTTGGACATGGAAGTCTGTTGTACCTTGGGCATGGTGACCGAAAACCAGGCCAAACGCTTGGCAGAGGCAGGGCTGTATGCCTACAACCACAACCTCGATACTTCGGAGGAATATTATAAGGAAGTCATTTCCACACGTGGGTATGAAGATCGTTTGCAGACTATAGAAAATGTACGCAAGACGAACGTTACGGTCTGTAGTGGCGGAATCATAGGCATGGGGGAATCCATAGAGGACAGGGCCGGTATGTTGGTGGCCCTATCCACCTTGAACCCACAACCCGAATCTGTTCCCATCAATGCTCTGGTGGCCGTGGATGGCACCCCGATGGAAGACCAAAAACCTGTGGAGATATGGGAAATGGTCCGTATGGTGGCCACTACCCGAATCGTGATGCCACAGACGCAGGTCAGGTTGTCCGCAGGAAGAACGGGAATGAGCCGTGAAGGACAGGCCATGTGCTTTTTCGCCGGGGCCAATTCCATTTTCGCGGGGGACAAGTTGCTCACCACGCCCAACCCCGATGTGAACGAGGATATGGAAATGTTCAGGCAATTGGGACTGAACCCCCAGAAAGCCTTTGTAAAAGCTCCCCAACCGCAGACCGTGGAAGCCATGGATTCTGAATATGTGGCCATGGGGGAAAAGCCAAAATGGTCCAGACCTGGCCATAAGATTGAGCGGAACGAAGCTGCCAAACACAAAGGAAGTTTGGTTTCCGAAGATTAAGGTTTGGTAACTATTTAAAAACGTTTTAGTAATTTAGTGGTTTCAAACTCCTTGAAATCTTGAAGCTGAACCTTGAACAAATTCCTAGGGAAACAACTCTTTCCAAGAGGGAGTTTATCCAAAACTATTTCAAGCCCCAAAAGCCAGTAGTGATCGAACGCTTTATTGAGGATTGGCCCGCACATTCCAAGTGGAGCTTGGATTATATGAAACAAGTGGCAGGGGAAAAGGAAGTGCCCCTCTATGACGATCGCCCTGTAAAACACGATGAAGGTTTCAACCAGCCGCATGCCAAGATGAAGATGTCGGAATATGTAGATCTGTTGAAAAGCGGTCCTACCAAATACCGTATTTTCCTTTGGAATATTTTGAAAGAAGTTCCCGAGTTGCAAAAGGATTTCACCTATCCCGATTTTGGATTGAAATTGATGAAAGGCCTGCCCATGCTGTTCTTTGGAGGGGAAGATTCCTATACCTTCATGCATTATGATATCGATTTGGCCAACATTTTCCATTTCCATTTTGAAGGGAAAAAGCAGTGCATTCTTTACCCACAATCGGAGACCAAGTTCCTGTACAAGGTCCCACATTCCCTGATTACCCGTGAAGATATCGATTTTGACAATCCTGATTTCGAAAAGTGGCCGGCCCTTGAACATGCCAAGGGACATATCGCCAATTTGGAACATGGAAATGTGCTCTACATTCCTGAAGGATATTGGCACTACATGAAATACGTGACCCCAGGTTTTTCCATGAGTTTACGGTCCATTGCCAAAAAACCCAAAAATTTGAGCCGGGCGGTGTACAACATTTTCGTAATGCGTCATTTTGACAACCTGATGCGCAAGTGGAAAGGGCAAGGTTGGATCGATTGGAAAAACGAGCAGGCGGTGGTGCGCACCCAACGATTGATAGTCCAAAAGTAACCGGCACTATTTGATCAGGTCATTGATTTTATCAAAGACCAAATGGCTTTCCCAGCCTCGGTACAATAGGTAATCGGCCAATTTTTTCTTCCGTTTTTGGATGTTGGTTTCCTTGATTTGTTCCAACCGTTTCTGAGCCAGTTCGTCCAAAGTGTCCAAGTAATCCACTTCTTGGATTTCTTTTAGGGCACTTTTGATGTTGAAAGCAGAGATCTGTCGTAATTGAAGTTCCCGTACAATCCGGTTCCTGCCCCATTTTTTGATGTTGAATTTGCCCCTGGCATAGCTTTTGGCAAATCGCTCCTCGTTCAGATAATTTTCCTGGATGAGGTGCCCCACAATTTGGTCAATGGCTTCGGGGATCATGTTCATCCCTTTGAGTTTTTCCACCACTTCATAATGGCAACGCTCTTGGTAGGCGCAATAATGCTCCATTTTTTTGGTGGCCTCCGTGACCGAGACGAACGATTTTTTGGGAAATGGGTTGGACATTCCTATCGGTTTTTCGTTATCACAAGTGATGTGCCTTTGCCTGTAATCGCGGTGCTTTTTCCTGAAGAGGTAACTTGGGCTTCGCCTTCCATGATTTGATAATCGCCTTGGGGCAAATCGACCACGATGGACCAATCGGATTTGGATTGCTGTACCTTGATTTGAAGTTCCCCATCCTTGTCTTCATACCAAATGGAGATTTCATTGTCCCCGATTTTTACATTTTCCAAAGAAGCATGGTCCCACGAACTTGGCATTTGTGGTCTGATCAAGACCGTCTTTTTGTGTGCCATGGGCTGAATCCCGAAAAATTGCCGAACAATAGGGAAAGCATACGCATAAATGTTCCAGGCTTGGGTTACCATGCCATAATCCGGTGAGACTTCGTAAATGCTCCCGGGCAGTGCATAGCTGAAGGTACGGGTCATCCGCTTCAGATAATCCAAAGCCTCGTCGGGGCGTCCGTAATTGTTCTCGGCCACTGCTTGGACCCCAGTTGGCAACGTCATCACGGCCCCTGTGTACGAAAAGACCTTGCTCCCCTTGAAGGAACCCATATCCTTTCCTGCGGATTCATCCCTATCGATTCCCGTAACGAACATCCCAAAGGGATTTGTAAATTTCTTGGCGTTGTCCAACGCGGTAATCGCTTTTGTTGAATCGGCGATGCCCATTTCCATAGGCGTGTTTACCACCCAGTTGTGATAAAGGACAAAGGGTCTCGGTTGGCTTGATGGATGGTCAAGAATCTGTTGTTTGGTTGTTTTCAGTTCTTCCACGGCCCAAGGTTTGTTCAGGGTATCTGCACGAACAATGGCATCTTCGATCAAATGGATGGCCTGTTCGTCTGTTCCAATAAAATCCGCATAGGAGCCAAATTGTGCTGACCAAAATTGCTCATTGATTTTGTGTTTTAAGGTATCGGCCAGTGCTTGGTATTTTGTAGCCAATTCTGGTTGTTCCAATTCAATTGCCATTAACGCAGCATCTGCAAAGGCTTTTTGGGTATAAGAAGCTACATCGATCATTTCGCTATCAAGGCCATGGATTTCCATCATCCCGAATCCATCAGGAAAAAGATTTTTGTTGCCATCATTTTCGGCCAACAACCAATCCAGTCCTTTTTGAACCGTAGGAAAATATTTTTTCAAAAACGCTTTATCACCATTCCAGTTGTAGATTTCCCAAATCAAAGAGGCAAATTGGGGAGTCTCGTTGATGTTTCCTTCATTGAACACAGCTCCATTGGTGGACATCTCATGAAGGATCCTGCCGTTCCCATTCAGGGACATGGAAACACTGTCCAAAAGGTGGATGGTCTTTTCCACAATAACTTCCTGTCCAATGGCCATATAGCCTTTCAGCGCATATTCGCTATCCACACCAAACCACCAAGGATAATCGGGAAGTCCGGCGCCTATGCCCGTTCCGATTTCGGGCACCGTTCGCACCAACCAATCGCAATTGTACTTGAGCCATCTAAAGGCTTGCTCCAGCTCTTTATCGGGAATGGTAAGTTTGGTTTGGCTTGCTAATTGGATATACCTTTCTTTCTTGGCTTTGGCCAAGGTGTAATGCTGTTCTTGGATGTTATTGTAGTTTTCCAAAGCATCATCCAAAGAAGTGTATGATCCTGCGATGGTAAAATTCAATATGGAACTCGACCCGGCAGGAAGTTCAATATTGTAGGTCAATGTGCTTGATACGCCATGGGTACTTTGTGGATTTTCTGTTGACAAGGTCGATACAGGGGCTTGGTCGGACCCAAAGATGTTGTACCACGAATTGGAGACGTCCTTGACGATCCATTTTTGCCCATCAAAATTGGCTTCATCCCGGCTATCTTCCATTTGGGTGCGTTCGCCTAGCCAAGTGGGTCTAAGGTCGGTATGGCCTATGAATTGGAACTCACCTTTTTTGGTCTCTTTGGAATTATTTTGAATCACAAATTGAACAAAAATGCCCTGTTTGCCATCTGGCACAAACTGATAGCGTTCTACCGTGATCTGTTCTTGTTCGAATTCAAACAGGTGTTTGTTGGCAAAAGGGTAATTGATAAAACCTTTTGCTTTGTTGAGGGGCAAAACCTTTTCGCCCACGATCAGTTCAGCATCAAACCCGTCCATGAGTTTGATGGGGTGGTTCCAGATTCCGCCCATTTCCCCTTTGATGTGCCAGCCCAAAGGTGGGAAACTACCATCTTGGTGGCCGACCATATAAACGCGGTCCCCAGCAGTCACAAAAGGGGATTGCAGATAGGAGGGTTTTCCTTGGATGGAATCGGAATCTATTAATAGACTTGATATGGGCTGTGCCGTTTGTTTGGAGCAAGCTGCAAGAAAGAAAATGGATATCAACAGTAAAATGGGTCTCAACGGTGTGTCTTACATTGGTGAATGCATAAAAGTAGCATTTTGTATTGAAACCCCTAAAAACAAAAAAGCGACCCCATTTCTGGAGTCGCTCTTTGATTATTGTATATTGATTGTTTTGCCATCTTTGTCCTTGAACTGGTATTCAAGGTAGGTATAGGCATCCCTAGGCTGGACCTTTATCCATTTTTTATAGGCTTTGAACCATTTGGAACGGATGGATGGGAATCCTTTGGTAAGGTAGGCCGCAATGAACGGGTGTATGTTGAGTACAATCCCATTGTTCTTTTGGTCACTTTTGATGATTCGCTCCAGATCTGATTGGATCTTATCGATCAATACAATGGGGGCCTCCACCTCGGCACCTGTGCCGTTGGGGTTTTCCTCACTGGTCTTGATGTTCATTTCGGGACGTACCCGTTGTCTGGTAATCTGTACCAGTCCAAACTTACTGGGGGGCAAAATCTTGTGTTTTGCACGATCGTCCTTCATTTCGTTCCTAAGGTGATCAAACAGTTTTCTTCTGTGATCGCCCCGGGTCATATCTATAAAATCCACCACGATGATGCCGCCCATGTCGCGCAAACGCAATTGTCTTGCAATTTCGGATGCGGCCAACATGTTGACTTCCAAAGCGGTGTCTTCTTGGTTTTTGGCCTTGTTGGAGCGGTTCCCGCTGTTCACGTCGATGACGTGGAGTGCTTCGGTATGCTCAATGACAAGGTAAGCGCCCCTGCTCATGGAAGCAGTTTTGCCAAATGAGGTCTTGATCTGACGCTCAATCCCAAATTTCTCAAAAATGGGGGCTGGGCCTGAATATAGCTTTACAATGGATTCTTTTTCGGGTGCAATTTCATGCACGTAGTCCTTGATCTGATTGTAAAGCGTTTCATCATCAACATGGATTCCGGAAAAGGAATCGTTGAAAACATCCCGAAGGATGGACGAGGCCCTGTTGAGTTCCACCAATACTTTGGATGGATGGGAGGCTCTCTGCAATTTCTTGCTCATGGCTATCCATTTGGATAGCAGGTTCTGAAGATCTTTGTCAAGTTCTGCAACTTTTTTGCCTTCTGCAACGGTACGGATAATGACTCCAAATCCTTTGGGCTTGATGCTCTTCACAAGTCTGATGAGCCTGTCCTTTTCCTCCTTGCTCGCTATCTTTTGGGATACCGAGACCCGATCGGAAAACGGGACCATGACCAAGTAGCGTCCGGCAATGGAAAGCTCGGAGCTGATCCTTGGGCCCTTGGTGGAGATGGGTTCTTTTACAATTTGTACCAATAATGACTGATTGGCTTTGATCACATCGGCGATGCTGCCATTCTTGTCAATGTCTTTTTCAAATGGAAAATCCTTCAGGGTATAGTCTTTCAACTTCCCTGTTCTAGCTTTTTTGATGAATTTAAGCATGGAGGACAATTGCGGACCAAGGTCATGGTAATGCAGGAACGCATCTTTTTCATAACCGACGTTCACAAAGGCCGCATTTAGGCCTGTAACGGGTTTTCTGATCTTGGCCAGGAAGACATCCCCTACGGAAAAGTTGTTGTTGTCCTCCTCTTTGTGTAATTCGATGAGTTTTCCATCCTTTAACAAGGCAAAATCGACTGCTTCGGGACTAGATCTAACGATTAATTCTCTATTCACCTGAATCGATTTATATTCATCCCAAAGAATAGGTTTTGGGACAAATGATTAAACAATATATGGAATCGGTCATTTTTCGAACCGATTGAAATTCGCTTCTTGAATCTCTATGTCAAAGAACGTATATGTGTAAAATGAAAAAGTAGTCTCTACAACTACTTCTTCTTGTGTCGGTTAGCTCTTCTGCGCTTTTTACGCTTGTGGGTGGCTACCTTATGTCTTTTTCTTTTCTTTCCACTCGGCATATGGCTCTTCCTTTAAGTGTTGTTAATTATATTATTTTACTTGTACGTTGCTCTTTACGCCTTCCACGAATACTTTGGCGGGCTTGAAGGCAGGGATATTGTGTGCGGGGATTTTGATGGTAGTGTTCTTTGAAATGTTCCTACCTGTCTTTTCGGCACGGGTCTTTATGATAAAGCTCCCAAAACCTCTTAAATAAACATTATCTCCATTTTCCAAGGAAGATTTTACCTCTTCCATAAAAGATTCTACTGTTGCTTGTACGTCACCTTTCTCAATTCCTAGCTTTTCTGAGATTTTAGTTACAATATCTGCTTTCGTCATTTCTCTTGATTATTTTTCTTATTTTTTTAGGCTTGCAAATATAAACATTAAAATTAATCTTTCGTTTAAAGCCTTTAATTTTAAGTATATAAACTGATACATTTGGCCCATAGTATTTTTGAGCATGTCTTTTTCCCATAAAATTCTGGCCTGGTATGGCGAGCACCAGCGTGACCTTCCTTGGAGGAAAACACGTGATCCCTATAAAGTTTGGTTGTCCGAGATCATGCTCCAGCAAACCCGCGTGGCGCAGGGGATGCCCTATTACCACAGGTTCTTGGAAGCTTTCCCGACGGTTCGTGACCTCGCCGCGGCGCCCGAGGAAAAGGTGCTGAAGCTCTGGCAAGGCCTGGGATATTATTCCCGTGCGCGCAACCTTCATGCGACGGCAAAAATGGTGGTCAGCGACCATGACGGCAAATTTCCCCGGACCTACGAGGGGCTCAAATCATTGAAAGGAGTGGGCGATTACACTGCCAGTGCCATAGCCTCTTTCTGTTTTGATGTCCCTGAACCCGTAGTGGATGGCAATGTGTACCGGGTGCTGGCCAGGTATTTTGGTGTGGACCTACCTATAAATAGTACCGAAGGCATCAAATATTTCAAGGAATTGGCCCGTGAGGTCATGGACGCTCCCAATATCAGGGATTATAATCAGGGAATTATGGAATTCGGGGCCATACAATGCGCACCAAAGAAGCCCTATTGTTTGTTATGCCCGCTAAATGAAAGCTGTGTTGCCCTCAAAGAGGACAAAGTGGCCCACCTGCCCGTCAAACTGAACAAGACCAAGATCAAGGAACGCCATTTCAATTATTTGGTGTTCTTGGATGATGAAGGCCATACGTTGATGGAACAACGACAGGGAAAGGGAATTTGGCAGAACCTCTATCAATTTCCCTTGGTGGAATCCAACCAAGAGTTGGACCAACAATCCCTTCAACAACAACTGGAGGACAAAAATGGGATTCCCGAAGTGGAGTCCCTTACCTTATATAATTTGGATGGCCCCATAGTCCACAAACTGTCCCATCAACACTTGTACACCAAATTTTGGATGGCAAAAACACAGGACATGCTGGAAGATGGTATCCATTGGGACGAGATAACGGCCTTTCCTGTCCCTGTTTTGATCGCGGATTTCATCAAGACATTTAAAATTTAGTACTTTTGATTAATTAAAGAGTTATGAGCGGAACATTGAACAAAGTAATGCTGATCGGGCATTTGGGAGACGAAGTGAAAATCCACTATTTTGAAGGTGGAAATTGCGTTGCCCGATTCCCCTTGGCCACCAATGAGACCTATACCAACAGGCAAACGGGTGAGAAGGTGACCAACACGGATTGGCACAACATCGTAGTGAGGAACAAGGCCGCCGAAGTCTGTGAAAAATACCTCAGCAAAGGGGACAAGGTGTATGTGGAAGGCAGGTTGAAGAACAGACAGTGGCAAGGTGAGGACGGCAATATGCGGTACACCACCGAAGTGCATGTCCAGGATTTCACCTTTTTGACCACCAAGAACGAAAGTATGGCCAACGCACAGACAACAGCGGCCCCAGAACAAAGAGAACCTATTAGCAACCAAGGTCCGACCGCGCCGATGGACGACACCGAAGAAGATGACGACCTGCCATTTTAAAACCAAAGTCTAAAGCAATACCATTTGGATCCCGAGCCCCATTGTTTGGTCTTTTTCTTTACAGCTTTTAGTGGCATTTTCACTATCAAGGTGATTGTTCTCATATTGCTCTTGGTCTGTTCTGCATTGATCTCTGGAGCGGAAGTGGCGTTGTTCGGGCTTTCACAGACAGAACTGAACGAGATGGAGGAAAGTGGGACCTCCCGTGAAAAATTGATCGTAAAATTGCTGGAAAAGCCCAAAAAGCTATTGGCCACCATCCTCATCACCAACAATGCCATCAATATAGGTATCGTATTGCTGTTCAGTTCCATTGGAGATACCCTTTTTTCAGGTATCGATGGAACCCTTCGCTTTTTATCGGAAGTGGTCGTGGCCACTTTTCTGATCTTGATGTTCGGGGAAATCCTTCCCAAGATATATGCCAACCGAAACCGTGTGCAGTTTTCCAATTTTATGGCCCTGCCGGTCAATGGCCTCAGCTTTCTGTTCACACCACTGAGTTCACCAATGAGGTCGGCCACTCTGTTTTTGGAGGACAAACTGGGGAAACGAAAGTCAAACCTGAGCGTGGACCACTTGTCCCAGGCATTGGAATTGGCTTCAGAAGGCGATACCACAAAGGAAGAACAAAAGATATTGGAAGGCATCGTTACCTTTGGTAACACCGATACCAAACAGGTGATGCGGCCCCGCATCGATATTTTTGCGGTCAACGAGAAAATGAAATTTCCCGAAGTGCTGCAGGAGATCAAAAAGAATGGATATTCCAGGATTCCCGTGTTTTCAGAGAATATGGACAATGTGTTGGGAGTGCTCTATGTGAAGGACCTGTTGCCTTATATAGATAGGAAGACCTTCAATTGGATGTCCCTCATCCGGGAGCCCTATTTTGTGCCGGAAAACAAGAAATTGGATGATCTGTTGCTGGAGTTTCAGGACAAGAAGAACCACTTGGCCGTTGTGGTGGACGAATATGGCGGTACCTCGGGCATCGTGACCCTGGAGGACATCATTGAGGAAATTGTCGGTGACATCAGCGATGAGTTCGACGATGAGGACTTGGTCTTTTCCAAATTGGACGACCACAATTATGTCTTTGATGGCAAAACCACATTAAAGGATTTCTATCGGGTCGTGAAAATTGAGAACGAAGAGGAATTTGAATCCAAGAAAGGGGAATCGGAGACCATAGCCGGGTTTGTGCTGGAAATTTCGGGCAGTTTCCCCAAACAGGGAGAGAAAGTATTGTTCAAGGAATACCAGTTCATTGTGGAAAGCATGGACAAAAAAAGGTTGAAACGCATAAAAGTTACGTTGCCACATGAAGCATAGCAGATTGATTTTCGTATCCATTTCCCTATCGCTTTTGATGATGGGCTGCAAGGAAGATGTGCTGCCCAAGCCCAAGGCCATGTTGCGGTTGGATTATCCTGCCGCCGAATATGTGGAGACCGATGTGGACTGTGCCTATACTTTTGACCGTAACATATCATCCAACATCACGGAAAACAAAGAGTGTTCCCTTGTTTTGGACTATCCCCAAATGAAGGGAGCCATTTTCCTTACGTATAAAAAGGTGGACGGCAATATCAGGGAGTTGATGATCGATGCGGAAAAACTGACCTATGAGCATGTGGTGAAAGCCGACCAGATTGCCCCAGTGGAATACAAGCATCCGGAAGAAAAAGTATATGGAAAGTTTTTTGAGGTGACCGGAAATGCGGCCTCACAGTCGCAGTTCTATGTCACGGACAGTACCGATCATTTTGTGACAGGTTCCCTATATTTCTACGCAAAACCCAATTACGACTCCATTCTGCCGGCGGCGATGTATCTGCAGAACGACATTCGCAATATCATGGAAAGCTTAAAGTGGAAAAAATAATTAGTGCAGGGTGTCTTTTGCAAGAAGCGCTTCGGCCCTTTCAATGCTCCCGTTGATTTCCTCTTTAAGGGCCTTTACCTTTGCCTCTTCCTCATCCAACCATAGTTGTTTTTGTTCGCTGAGTTCCTTCCCGTTCAGGATTTCATCGGAATCAAATCTGTCGCCAAAATCCTTCATCCAGTCCATCATGGACTTGTGGGCCGACTGAAGGTCCCTCATGGCCGATTCATACTCTTGTCCCACGGCGGTAGTGTCCACTTTGGTTTTGAGTTGGCCGACCAGTTTTCCCAGTTCCCCCATCTTGGGCATCACTTCGTCATGGATGGCCATCACCTGCTCCATTTGGGTAGGCCCTTCAGGAGCTTTTTTCGCTTCCTTGCACGAAAAACAGAAGATCAATAGGGTACAGGCAAATGTTGAAAGGATTTTTCTCATGGTAAAGTTTTTTCAAAAATAACACATTGTTTCAAAGCAAATGCAATTTGGTTCGAAGAAGAAATGGAGCAAAAGAAAAAGGGCACTTGGAAAGTGCCCTTTTATATGTGGATTATTTTTGTTCTTATTTGAAATCAGCGGCATCGACCCCTTCGTTCACCTTGAGTTCCTTTACCAAAAACTCAAAACTTTGCGGTCCCATGCTCTGGGTGATCTTGAACGGGAACTTGATGCCGGAAACTTCCTGATAGTCACCAAAGCCCACAGTGTTCGTCATTTGCTGTCCTTGCATCTCTTCCGTGCTCACCTCTTGGACCTTGAGGCCAGTCTCCATGTCGTAAAAAGCGGTTTTCTTTTCACTGATCTTGAGTTTGTAGGCCTTCTTGCCATCAACAGGTTCAATGCCCTCCAAAGTAATGCCGCCCGCGGCCAAATAGTTCAGTTCTGGAAAGGCAGCGGATTCTTCCTTGATCTTATCGATCTCTTCGGGCGATAGGTCCTTGCGCTGTCCTTGGACGACCATATAACCGGAATCACCATCCAATACCTGTTTTTGCATGGAGTTGCCCATTACCTTCACATCCTGTAGAAACTGGTCCTTGGTGGTTTTTTTCATTTCAAGTTCCAGTTTCATGCCCTGCATTTCTGCCTCGGCTACCATGGAATAGGATTCCACGCCTTCCAGTTTGCTTTTTCCGCCCAAGGCCTCGATATATTTTTCCAATACGGTGTTCGCAGTAACGCCTGAAGGAATTTCAGCGGTGTAGTTGGGCTTTTCTGTTTTGGTGGCATATTTGTCGTAGAAAAGGACGGGTACGGTTTTCCCTTTGAAGGAGACTTTTTCCAAGTTTTCCAGTACATCGCTTCCCTTTCCGGTGACCACCACCCTGGCGTTTGAAGTGGAAAAGTGTTTTTGGGCCGCTTTTTGTACATCTGCCACGGTCACTGCATCCAGACGTTCCAAATAAGTTTTATAAAAATCCTTGGGAAGGTCCTCGGTTTCAATGTTCAGGGCATAATTGGCCACAGTCTCCGGTCTTTCCAAGGCCATGACGAAGCTACCGGCATATTTGGCCTTGGCATTGGCCAACTCCTCTTGGGAAACCGGCTCCGAGGTAATCTTGTCTATCTCCTGAAGGATTTGGACCACGGAGCTGTCGGTAACGGCATTTCGTACTTGGGCGTATGCGCTAAAGCGCATGGGGCTGTATTTGTTGTCCAAAATATTGGAATACGAACCGTAGGTATAACCCTTGTCCTCCCTTAGGTTCTTGAACAAACGGGCTTGGGACCCACCGCCTAAGATACGGTTGGCCAAGAGCGCATCCAGATAATCATCATCCTTCATTTTCAGGTTGGTGATGTTCTGAACGGCCACCTCGGATTGTACGGCATTGGGCACATCCACAAAATTGATCTGGGTGTATTGTGCATCCGTGGGATCGGAATAGGCAAAGGATGGTGGCACGGCCTTGGTCCAAGGGGTGAAATATTGGGTCACCAATTCTTTTACATTGTCAAAATCCACATCGCCAATGACCACCAAATAGGCATTGGCCGGTACAAAATAAGATCTGTAGAATTGCTCCACATCTGCCAAGGTCACGTTGTTCACGGTCTCTTCTGATGTGATCTCACCAAAAGGATGGTCTTTTCCGTAGGCCAGTGCCAACTGTACCCTATCGGCAATGGCGGAAACATCTTTTTCTTCGGACTTTAGGCCGGTTAGGAGTTTTTCCTTTTCCTTTTCAAACTCCTCTTGGGTAAAGTTGGGGTTGAGGGATGCGTCGGCCAACAACTCCAAGATCCTGGGGAAGTATTTGGAAAGGGAGCTAGCAAAGGCGCTTTGGTCGCCCACATAGACACTGGCCCCCAAAAAGTCCACTTCCTCGTAAAAATCGTCCTTTGAAATGTTCTTTGATCCCTTGCCGAGCATGCTCGACGTAAGGTCTGAGACCCCTGCTTTGTTCCCTTGCAGAATGGGGGGATTGTCAATGGACAATTGCATGCGTACCCTTGGCAGTTTATGGTTTTCCACCACCAACACCTTAAGGCCATTGTTCAGCTCAAAGCGGGCAGGTTCCTTTAAATTTATCTCTGGAGCGGGCCCCGGTTTGGGTTGTTTGCTCCTGTCTATCTGTGCGTAGGATGCTGTCATCAAAAGGGACAGCACGGTCAATACAATATATCTTTTCATCTTAATTGGCTGCTTTTTGTTCAGGTAGATATTCCAGTTCCACACGTTGGTTCACTTTCAGATATTTTTTGGCCACTTCCATGATCTCTTCACGGGTTATGGAACGATAAATATCGATTTCTGTGTTGATGAGGTTCGTATCGTCCTTCAGCATATAGTTTTCGGCCAGGGAATTGGCAATGCCCTGAACACTACTGTTGGCGTTCACAAATTGGTTCTCGAACTTGTTCTGGAGTTTTTGGTAATCCTTTTCGGAAATCAGTTCCATCTGTAGTTTCAGGATTTCCTCATCGATTTCCTTTTTGATCTCTTGGATGGAGTTTTCGCCTACGGGAAGTCCGCCCACAATGTAGGAACTGTAATCTTCCGCGTCGATGGGCACGGAAAGGATCTGAAGGGCCATTTTCTTCTCGTCGACCAGTTTTTTATAGAGCTTGGAACTTTCCCCGTCGCTCAGATAAGTGGAAATCATATTGATCACATAGGCATCCCGTTGTCCTTGTCCAGGTGTACGGTAGGCCAAAAGAATTGCTGGGATCTGGATGTTCGGATCATGGTATTTGGCATATATGGTCTGGGTAATGGGATCTTCCTTGATGTCCGGTCTTTGGATTTCCGCTCCTCGTGGAATGGGGCCAAAGTAATCGTCGACCATTTTTTTGGTCTTGGCAGAATCAAAATCACCTGCGATCACCAAAACAGCATTATTGGGCACATAATAGGTTTTGTTGAATTTTTTGAAATCATCCAGAGTGGCACTGGCCAAATGGTCCAAGGAACCGATAACGCCCCAACGGTATGGATGCTTGGAGTAAAGGTTTTTGAGGAGCTCTTCAAAAAATGCACCGTAGGGCGAGTTGTCCACTCGCAACCTGCGTTCTTCCTGGACCACCTCTTTTTGGGTATCCACCCCTACCTGTCCGATGATGGGGTGCATCAATCTTTCGGACTCCAGCCATAGACCCACTTCCAAACTGTTGGATGGAAAGGTCTCATAATAATAGGTGCGGTCCAGGAAAGTGTTGGCATTGCCGCTGCCACCATTGGCAGAAACGATCTTGTCCCATTCCCCCCGTTCTATATTTTTGGTGCCCTCGAAGAGCAGGTGTTCAAAGAAATGTGCAAAGCCCGTTTTTTGGGGATCTTCGTCCTTGGACCCCACATGGTACATGACCGAAGTGGTGACCACGGGCGCCGAATTGTCCCGGTGCAGGATCACATGGAGTCCATTGTCCAGGTCATACTCTTCAAAAACCACTTCCTGTGCGAAAAGAAGGGAGCTTGCAAAGAGCATGGAAAATGCTGAGAGCAAATGTTTTTTCATAAAGGTTCAAATTTTATAGTGAAAGATTAGTACTTAGGTTGGTATTGATTTTCTGATGGATGTTACACTAAAATAGCATAAAATTTGGAAGATGGGCAGGAAGCGGTCAAGTCTTTTGGGATAAATAGTGGTATAATTCACAAACATTCTGTAATTTAAACATCACATTCAAAAAAAGCCAAGTGATGAAAAAAATGACCCTCCCCATTCGTTTTGGAATAGTTACCAGTGCTGTATTGATTGCCTATTTCCTTATACTTTCACTCATAGGCAAGCACACCAATGTGTTCTACAGTCTTTTTAACGGGGTCATCACAGGTTTTGGGATCTATGAGACCATAAAATATACCAAGCTCCGACAGGGTAAGGGTTTCAACTATGGGAATGGGTTTACCGCGGGGGTTACCACTGGCTTCATTGCCACACTGTTGTTCACCATTTTTTTTGCACTCTATACCACGGAACTGGACAGTGGTTTTCTGGATGAACTTTCCACGGTATGGTCCAAGGACTATAAAAATTTTGAAGGAATCGTTTTCTTTACCGTGGCCATTATGGGATTTGCCACTTCCCTAGTGCTCACCCTTTCCTTTATGCAGTTGTTCAAAACCTCCAACAACTCCAAAAAATAATGGGCAAATAGGGAAACAATACTTGTGGATTAAGGATTTAGCAGTATATTTGCACCCGCTTATTTTGATAAAGCGAAGTAATTTTAATCTAATCAACGTATTATGTACGCAATTGTAGAGATGGCAGGGCAGCAATTCAAAGTTGCAAAAGACCAGAAAGTGTACGTTCACCGTTTGCAGGAAGAAGAAGGCAAAAAAGTCACTTTTGACAAAGTCCTTCTTTTGGAAGACGGAGGTGACGTGACCATTGGCGCCCCAGTCATAGAAGGAGCGGCCGTAGAGGCCAAAATCGTTAAGCACCTTAAAGGTGACAAGGTAATCGTCTTCAAGAAGAAAAGACGTAAAGGTTACCAAAAGAAAAACGGTCACAGACAATATTTGACCGAAATCGTAGTTGAAGGAATCGTGGCCAAAGGCGCTAAGAAAGCGGCTCCTGCCAAGGCCAAGGCTGATGAAAAACCAGCTGAAGCTCCAAAAGCAGCTGAGAAAAAAGCTGAGGCCCCAAAGAAGGAAGCTCCAAAGGCAACCGAGGACCTAAACTCCAAAACGGTGGCCGAATTGAGGGACATGGCCAAGGCCAAGGACATTACCGGTTACTCTTCCATGAAGAAAGCCGAGTTGATCGAAGCATTAAGCAAATAAGAAAAGAACTAAAATTTATATATCATGGCTCACAAGAAAGGTGTAGGTAGTTCAAAAAACGGTAGGGAATCAGAATCGAAACGCTTGGGCGTCAAGATTTTTGGTGGCCAGGCAGCTGTTGCCGGTAACATCATTGTTAGACAACGTGGTACCAAGCACAATCCTGGAGACAACGTATACGCAGGTAAAGACCACACTTTGCACGCCAAGGTGGACGGTATCGTTAAGTTTGAGAAAAAGGCAAGTGGAAAATCTTTTGTTTCCATTGAGCCATTCCAAGCATAAGGAAAAAAGCCCTATAATTGAAAAGGCCCTCTGCATATGTAGAGGGCCTTTTTTTATGGATATTTTTTTAATGGTTTCATAACCTAAAGATGATGTTCTGGTGAGGATCATTGGCGTTCTTGATAGCTTGTATCAAAACCAGCCAATGAAAAAGGCACTTCGGATTGTTTATGTGGTGGTGCTCGGATGTATTGTGGGTCATTCGGTGGGTCTTGCCCAGCAAACAGATCGTACAGTTTCCAATATGGGGAGGCCTGATTCCACTTTTCATGCCCTTCAGAAGCGATTGGAAGAATCCAAATCTCCTATAAAAATAGCAGAGGCCCATCTGCAATTGGGCGAGTATTATCATTCCTTCGGATTGTATTCAGAAGCGATGGAGGAATACAACCAGGCGTTGGAACAATTGGGAACCGAACTTGACGACCCACTTTTCTTCCTTCTGAACACCCATATTGGCAAGGTGTATCTCTCGCTCAACAATTTTGAATTGGCCGAACAGCATTTTGAAGAAACCCGAAAATCATCGATACAGTTAAAGGATGATAGAGGACTTGCCATCTCCTTGGGACTGCTCGGCGCAAGCCATGAAAAACAAGGGGAGTATGAGGAGGCCTTGAAAGATCAAGAAGTAAGCCTTTCCTTGTTCGAAAAGTTGAGGGATCCACATGGCGTGGCCATGACGAACGAGAACATTGGGAGCATTTATGAGGATTTGGAGCAGTTTGAGCTGGCTTACCAATTTTTCCGTAGGGCCCATGACTACTTGAAAGGTTCCAGATCTGTTGAGGAGGTGAATGTGCTCAACAATTTGGGAGACACATATAGAAAAACAGGCAAATATGTGCCTGCATTGGAGGAAACCTCCAAAGCCTTGAACATTGCCGAGGCGCTGAACGATCTTCATCAAATGGAAAGTGCCCACAAAGACCTATCCAAGACCTACGCTCTCATGGGTGACTATGAAAAGGCACATGCCCATCTCCTTCAGGCGGAGGAATTCAACAGTGCCATGCTCCGATCACAGAACACGGACCAGCTCAATGTGCTGCAGACCATATACGAGACCAATAAAAAAGAAGCGGAGATCCAACTGCTCAAGGAGCAGAACAAGGTCAGTGTCGCCAACCAAAACCTCTTGTGGGTGGCCCTGTTCGCCATTGTGGCCATCCTTACCATTGGGTACAACTATTTGGGAAGAAAAAGAAAGGCCAAGCTGAAGATCCAAGAATATAAACAGCGAATGTTGAAGGCGGAATTGGAGAAAAAGGCCATTGAGGAGAAGAATTTGCAAGATGAGGTCCAGTTGAAAGCTGCCTCCCTGTCCCGATACAGCCTTCACTTGTCCCAGAAGAACAAGATCTTACTAGATCTTGCGAATACCCTCAGGAACATTGCTGCCCGAAAAAACATGGATACCTCGCGCAAGATGAAGGAACTGGTGAAGGAAATCGATTTTAACCTACAGCAGGAACAGGAATGGGACGAGTTTATGGTCTTTTTCAAAGAGATCCATCCAGAGTTCATCAAAAAACTATCCTCCTTATCCGAAAACAGTCTGTCGCCCGCAGAGCTCCGTTTGGGCATGTTGTTGCGGTTGAACCTGTCCTCCAAGGAAATTGCCTCCATTTTGAGGGTCACGCCGGACAGTGTTCGTGTGGCGCGTCACCGGTTGAGAAAAAAGTTGCCCATCGACCAAAAAGAGGAGTTGGTAAATTTTATGATCGATCTCTGACCTGATTTTCCGCCTCTCATTTGGAAAAGGTTAGCCCAATGTAAACTAACTGTAATTGTTGCCCTGTTGTTTCTGCCCTTTTTCACTTTTGTTTCCTTTTTGTTTCCCTTTAATTTAAATCATAATCGACTGATATACATAGTTTTGGAATGCATTCTAATACGAACCAAAATGAAACTGATGAACCTTAAGAAACTAGTTTTTGTAACGCTTATTTTAGTGTTTGGCCTCGCTAATGCACAGGCCCAAACAGGAAATATACAAGGGACCATTACCGATGAAAACGGTATATATGTCCCAGGGGCAAATGTGTATATCAAGTCCATCTCCAAAGGAGGGATTACGGATTTTGACGGACGGTTTACCTTGGTGGGCATTCCTGCTGGGGACCATCACCTGACCATCACCTATATGGGTTATGCGGATGTGGAGCAACAAGTTTCCGTTACGGCCGGACAGACTGCTTCTGTGGGCATCGTGCTCAACCCGACCAATGTGGAGCTCGATGAGGTACAAGTAAGTGCCTATGGGCTCAGTGGCCAGGCAAAGGCACTCAACACACAAAGAACAAACCTGAACATTACCAATGTGGTGTCAACGGACCAAATCGGAAAATTTCCCGATGCGAACATTGGAGATGCCGTCAAGCGTATTCCCGGCATCACCATGCAGGTGGATCAAGGAGAGGCCAGGAACATCATTGTCAGGGGTCTTTCCCCGCAATTGAACTCCGTGACCCTGAACGGGAGCAGGATCCCATCTGCGGAAGCGGACAACAGGAACATCCAGATGGATTTGATCCCTTCGGACATGATCCAGACCATAGAGGTGAACAAAGCCGTTACCCCTGATATGGATGCAGACGCCTTGGGGGGATCTGTGAACTTGGTCACCCGGACTGCACCGCAAGGGTTCAGGCTTTCGGCTACCGCTGGTTCAGGGGTCAACTTTATTACCGATAAAGGTATTTGGAACGGGTCACTCTTGGTAGGAGATCGTACCAACGATGGCAAATTTGGATGGATGGTTTCGGCCACCATCAACGATAATGATTTTGGATCGCACAACATCGAGGCCGAATGGACCGATGAATTTGAATACAACACAGGTGTGGAGGACGAAGAGGGTGAGCCTATTTTGGAAGAAGTGGATGTGGATCCCTATACCAATGTCACCGATCAACGCACCTATTTGGTGCAACGGGTAAGACGTAGCTTTGCGGCCAATTTTGATTACCAGATCAATGCGGACAACAACATTTTCCTCAAGACCATGTACAACTGGAGAGACGACCGTGAAAACCGGTTTGCCTTTACCCAGGAGATATTGGACGGAGAAGATATCGAAGCTGGAGACTTTACCATTGCCAATGGGGTGCCCACGAGGTTTCCGGCCGAGGTGGTCCGGGAAACCAAGGGAGGTATCGCCGGGGGGCGCAACCAAAACCGTAGGTTGGAAGATCAGCGTATGCAGAACTATACCCTTGGCGGTAACCACTTGTTCGGTAGCCTAAAGTTTGATTGGATGGGGTCCTATGCCAAGGCATCCGAGGAGCGTTTGAACGAAAGATATGCGGTCTATGCCACCGAATATATTGTCAACAACGACAACAGCAACCCAAGATACCCGATCATGACTGCTGCCAATGCCAGTGATTTCAACGATTTGGGGGCATTTGAATTTGACGAACTGACCAACGAGAACCAGTACACCGAAGAAGAGGACATGAACTTCTTTGCCAATTTTGAATTGCCAGCAGACCTATTGGGCAATGGAGGTACGATAAAGTTCGGTGCCAGGGGGCGCTTTAAGACCAAGGAAAGAAACAACGATTTCTTCGAATACGATTTTGAGGACCTGTACCCCACCTTGGCCGATTTGCCGGTCAAGGACTACACCAACCCAGATTTCTTGGCAGGGGAAAAGTACCGCGCCGGGACCTTCGCCAGTGAAGAATGGTTGGGTTCTTTGGACCTGAACAGTAGCAATGGGGAGGCCGTTCCGGACGAATACCTGCCCGGTAATTTTGAGGTGAAGGAAAACGTGTGGGCCGCCTATGCCATGATCAACCAAAAAGTAACCGATAAGTTGAGCGTGTTGGCAGGTCTTCGAATGGAAAACACCAAATTGGAGACAGAGGGCAACAGAGTGACCTATATTGAAGAGGACGAAGATGCTGGAATAGAGGAAGGGATTGAAGTGGAACAGGTTTCGGATGAGAACTCCTATACCAATCTATTGCCTGGCATCCATTTTAAGTATGATTTGGATAATAGTACCGTTTTGAGGCTGGCATGGACCAATACCTTGGCTCGTCCCAATTATGTGGACTTGATTCCAAGGGCAGAAATTGTGAATGAGGATAGTGAAGTCATTGTGGGCAACCCAGAGCTTGACCCTACCACTTCCATGAACTTTGACTTCAATGCCGAACACTATTTTGAAAGTGTGGGCATCATCTCCGGCGGTGTTTTTTACAAAAGGATAAACGACTTCATCTACACCTACATCACAGAGGCAGAAGACGACACCTTTGGTGTCGGTACCACGGGATATGATGTGTTCCAACCCTTGAATGGCGACGCTGCTTCCATTTTTGGTGCTGAGGTCTCCTTCCAGCGACAATTGGATTTCTTGCCCGGTTTTGCCAGAAACTTTAGTATCTACCTGAATTACACCTATTTGAGCTCAAGTGCCGATGGTATCCGCAACGAGGATGGTGACGAACGTACCGATCTGGACCTGCCCAACACCGCACCCAATATGTTCAACGGGTCTTTGGGTTATGCCGATAAAAGGTTCAGCGCAAGGTTGTCTGCCAACTTCTCCGATTCCTATATCGATGAAATCGGGGGCAACGCCTTTGAGGACAGGTACTACGACACCCAGTTCTTCCTGGACTTCAATGCAAGCTACGCTATCAACAAGAACCTGAGGCTCTATGCCGATGTCAACAACATCACCAATCAGCCATTGCGTTATTTCCAAGGGGTAAAGGAAAGGACCCAACAGGCCGAGTTCTACGATATCCGCTTTACTTTTGGATTGAAGTATGACCTTTTCAAAAAATAGGAAGGCGCACGCCTAAAATTAAAAAACAAACAAAGTCACATCGGGCAGCGTCAGGAATTCACAAGGGTAAAACCAAAAAGTTCCTGATGCTGATCGAGCTGACAAAAAGCAAATGAATTCATTATGATCAAAAGATATATCCCATTTTGTATGCTATTGGCCATGGTTTCCTGTAAGCAGCAGGGAAGCAAGCTGCCGGCCATCGCCCCGGACATCATTACCGAAAAAACACTCAACGATACCGATGACCCTGCCATTTGGATCCATCCCGAAGATGCCTCAAAGAGTATCATTTTCGGAACAGATAAGGAAACCAACGGTGGGGTCTATGCCTACGACCTGAACGGAAAGATCATCAGGGAAAAATCAATAACGGGTATCCAACGGCCCAACAATGTGGATGTGGAATATGGCTTCCAGTTGAACGATTCCGTTGCGGTGGATGTGATTGCTTTCACGGAACGCGAGAAACAGCAGATCCGATTGTTCTCCGTTCCTGATATGAAACCACTGGACGGTGGCGGTTTCCCTGTTTTTGAAGATGAAGCGGATATGGAACAGCGTCTGGCCATGGGAATCAGCCTGTACAAATCGCCCAAAGATTCATCAATCTATGCCATAGTGGGCCGAAAGATTGGTCCCAGCGGGTCTTACCTCTACCAATATAAATTGGAATCCGACAGCACAGGGGTTTCTACCCGTTTGGTGCGGAAATTCGGAAGCTTTACCGGAGGAAAGGAAATCGAGGCCATTGCCGTGGACAACGAGCTTGGCTTTGTGTACTATTCCGACGAAGGGGAATGTGTGAAAAAGTATTATGCGGAACCCGACATGGGCAACGAAGAACTGGCCTGTTTTGGCGGCGAGTTGTTTTTGGAGGACATTGAAGGGATCGCCATCGCCAAATATCCGGATGGGGAGGGCTATATCATTGTTTCCGATCAGCAAAGGGGGCAATTCAACATTTTTTCCCGAAAGGACAACAGCTTTATCAAAGCGGTGAACCTATCCACGACCGAGACCGATGGTTGCGATGTAGTCACGGTGCCTTTGAACGATACCTTCCCGAACGGTCTCTTTGCCGCTATGAACGACGCAAAGGACTTTTATTTTTATGATTTGGGAAAGGTGTTGGATTTGGATTGACGCCTAAAAACGAAGTTTCCGTTTTCGGGCCGTGATTTCCCAAGTATCGAATTTCCTTCCGTTTTGGATCACCGATACTTCATCATGAAGATTGATGGTGGGGCAAATGTGGTAGGGAACACCGTAGAGCACGTCCCCGACCTTCCATTTGTCCCAGTCCTGAACCTTGATCACCCCGTGTTCTTCACTTTGTGAAACCAGTTCATAGGAGTCAAGGTTCAGGAATTTTATGCGTTTGTCAACAGGGTTTTCGGAAGCCACGGATTTATGGCCCATGTCCACGGTAATGATGCCCTCGGTGGGTTTGGATATGATTCGTGTCACTAAAAGGGCAGCATATTTAAACTCCTGTTCCGTCAATTTTTCGCCATACCCCCAATCCCAGAGCACGCAGGTACCCGGACTGGTGATCCTGTTTTCCTGCAATACATGTGAGGTGAAAGAAGGTGTTCCCCCACAGACGAGCTGGGCTTGTGGATAATCTATTCGGAGGGTCTCAAAGTAGGTTTGCACATCCCTGACACCCGATTCTATCTTTTCCTTCCGGACCGAAAAATCACTGTCCCTCAAATGGCCATCGTAGGCATGTAAACCCCTGAACGATAGATTTTTGCAAATTTTCAAATAATCCAGCAATACATCCAGTTCCGTCCTGATCTTGATTCCGGAACGGTCCATACCATTGTTGATGTCGATATGGATATTGACGATGAGTTCCTGTTCCAAGGCTTTTTGGTTCAACAATTCGGCACTGTCAATATTGTCGATCAAGGTCGAAAATTGCGTATCGGGAAAGTTCTGGACCAATTGGATGAACCTATCCACTTTGGGTCCCACCAATTGATGTGCGATCAGAATGGATGTCGCACCGGCCTCGGCGGCCATTTCCGCTTCGGCTATGGTCGAGGCCTTGAAACTGGTAATGCCCGACTCCACTAAAAATTGCATCACTTTGGGCATTTTGTTGGTCTTGATATGGGGCATCAACCTTTTGGTGTCCCCATCCGCCAAAGAGATCATCTTTTGTATGTTGTAGGCTAAGTGGTCCAGATAGAGCACCACGGAGGGGGAGTCCACAGTTTCCAAATTCTGAATGGGGTACCAGTTGTTTTCCATGCCTTATGCTTTATGGGTAAAGGTAATGATCAATATAGAATCGAAAGGAACTTTTTCAGCACTATGATCGGAAAAGTTATGAATGAGGGATTCAATACGGAATCGTTCCAAAAAGATCTTTTGGCAGATGAATTACAGTGGATCACTTAAAAGGCCATGGTTCTTTCCATGGCTTTTTTTGCCACAAACCTTCAGAATAGTATAGAACTGGTAGTCTTTGCCCAGTAAAAAATGTCTTTATATGTAACAAATCAACTATTTCAGTATCCTATTGTTGTTGAAAATATTTTAATCATATATTAGTCGGCAATATCAAAAAACATTCGGTAAATCATGATAAAAAAAGTAACCTTATATGCATTGGTGCTCGCAACAGTTTTTTCTTGCGGTGTCAAAAATCAAGTCAATGATTTAGCTTCCGATAATCCTATAAGGGCACAATTGGATTTGGTCAATATTCAAGATGACAAAGTGAGTGTGGTCATAGACCCAGGGAGGTTTGTCCAGGATACGGTTACTTACAGATTGCCAAGAGTGGTCCAAGGAACTTATGCCGTATCTGATTTTGGCAAGTATATAGAGAATGTTTCAGCTATTGATTATCAAGGAAATGCGATTCAGGCCACTCAGGTTGACACCAACACTTGGATGTTTGTCAACGCCAAGAATTTGGATAAAATAACGTATGCGGTAAACGATACCTTTGATCAGGAAGTGAATGGAGGAATTGGCGAGGAAGTTCCCTTTTCGCCTTCAGGGACCAATATAGAGCCTAAGCAGGTGATGCTGAACCTGCACGGATTTGTGGGTTATTTTGATTCCCTAAAACGGAATGCTTACCAAATTGACATCAAATCCCCTACAAAATTCAAGTATACCTCTCCCCTTACAGAAATACAATCCACATTGAGTGCGGATGGTGCCATTAAGAATTCAGTGTTCCTTGCCAATCGATATTTTGAGGTAACGGATAATCCCATGATGTATGGGGAGACTGAGGTTGAAGAGTTCATGGTCGGAAACATCAAGATTGTGTTGAGTGTTTTTTCACCCAATGGAGTGCACAAGGCTGCTGAGATCAAAGAAACCATGGCGGAGATGATGCAGGCCCAAAAAAGGTATCTGGGAGATTTGAACAGTACACCCCGATATGACATCCTACTTTATTTGTCCGACACCAAAAAACCAGATTCCCCAAAAGGTTTTGGAGCTTTGGAACACCATACATCCACTGTGGTGGTCTTGCCGGAACAAATGGATGCAGAAGCGTTGAAAGAGTCTATGATCGATGTGGTTGCGCATGAATTCTTTCATATTGTTACTCCGCTTTCAGTACATTCCGAAGATGTACATTATTTTGATTACAACAATCCAACGTTCAGCAAACACCTTTGGCTTTATGAAGGGGTCACCGAATATTTTGCACAGCATTTTCAAGTTTATGAAGGTTTGATCGACCCAGCGGAGTACTACGCTAGAACAACTCAAAAGATAAATACCTCAAGGTCTAATTACGATGATGCCATGAGTTTTACCCAAATGAGTGAGAATATCTTGGAGGACCCTTATAAGAACAACTATGCAAACGTGTATATGAAAGGAGCGTTGATAGGTATGTGCCTCGATATTTTAATGAGGGAAAACAGTGATGGCCAACGTAGCCTGCGTTCGTTGTTGGGAGAGTTGTCCGTAAAATATGGTAAGGACAAACCTTTTGAAGATGATGCCCTTATTGCTGAAATTACGGCTATGACCTATCCCGCTGTTGGAGAATTTTTAAATACCCATGTAGTTGGAAATACACCTATAGATTATGACCAAATACTGGATAAGGTAGGACTTTATTTCACAGAAGCTGAAGTGGAGACCAATTACATCCAGAATGCCGGCGAACTAATCTTATCCGCCGACCCGGAGAGGGGAGGAATCAAGTTCAATGATCTTGTGGCAAATAACAGTTTTTGGAACGATAATGGGGTTAAACCCAATGATTTTATAAAATCCATTAACGGAACAGAAGTCACCTTGGCCAACGCCAATCAAATTTTAGCAGAGGTGTATGCATGGAACCCTGGCAAAGCCATTCAGGTAGCGTTATTACGGGGAGATGAGGAGGTCCTCATTGATACCACTACCACGCCCACATACACCAAAGCCAATACCCTAGTGGAAAAACCAGAGGCCACCGTAGCCCAAAAGGAATTGCGAAAGGCTTGGCTAAAAGGCTAGGTAGATTTTGCAATAAAAAAAGGCCCTGATTGAAATCAGGGCCTTTTTTTATGGTTTGTTCCAGAAGATTAATATCTATAATAATCCGGTTTGAAAGGTCCATCAACGGTCACGCCGATGTATTCGGCCTGATCTTCCTTGAGTTCGGTAAGCTCGGCACCCAAACGGGCCAAATGCAGTTTGGCCACCTTTTCGTCCAAGTGCTTTGGAAGCATGTACACTTCGTTTTCGTACTTGTCGCTGTGGTTCCAAAGCTCTATCTGTGCCAAGGTCTGGTTGGTGAACGAGTTGCTCATCACAAAACTGGGGTGCCCTGTGGCACAGCCCAAGTTGACCAATCGGCCCTCGGCCAAAACAATGATGTCCTTGCCCTCAATGGTATATTTGTCCACCTGTGGTTTTATCTCATCCTTGGTATCGCCATAGGCGCCGTTCAACCAAGCCATGTCGATCTCATTGTCAAAATGTCCAATGTTGCAGACAATGGCCTTATCCTTCATGGCCCTAAAGTGCTCTTCGCGGATAATGTCCTTGTTTCCAGTCGTGGTAATTACGATATCGGCATTGGCGACCACGGTTTCCAATTTTTTCACCTCATAGCCGTCCATGCAGGCCTGTAGGGCACAGATGGGGTCAATTTCGGTAACGGTCACAATGGATCCCGCTCCTCGGAAGGAGGCTGCAGTACCTTTACCCACATCACCATAACCGGCAACCACTATGCGCTTTCCTGCGAGCATGGTATCCGTGGCCCTGCGGATGGCATCCACAGCACTTTCACGGCAACCATATTTGTTGTCGAACTTGGATTTGGTCACGGAGTCGTTCACGTTGATGGCGGGCATGGGCAAAGTGCCCTTCTTCATTCGTTCGTACAAACGGTGCACGCCTGTGGTGGTCTCCTCGGATAGTCCTTTGACGCCGGGGGCCAATTCGGGATATTTGTCCAAGACCATGTTGGTAAGGTCACCACCATCGTCCAAGATCATGTTCAGGGGTTTTCTGTCCTCTCCAAAGAAAAGGGTCTGCTCAATGCACCAATCAAATTCCTGGGCGTTCATTCCTTTCCAGGCATACACGGGAACGCCTGCTGCGGCAATGGCGGCGGCGGCATGGTCCTGTGTGGAGAAGATGTTGCAGGAGCTCCAGGTCACTTCTGCGCCAAGGGCCACCAAGGTCTCAATGAGGACTGCTGTTTGGATGGTCATGTGCAGGCAACCGGCTATTCGGGCACCCTTCAAGGGCTGCTGGTTCCCGTATTCCTCACGTAACGCCATAAGTCCTGGCATTTCCGCTTCGGCAAGCTCAATCTCTTTTCTTCCCCAACTTGCAAGGGAGATATCCTTTACCTTATAGGGTATGTACGGAATTGTCTTTGTGCTCATACTTTATGTATATTTACTTTTGTAGCTTCGCTTTATTAGTGCGACAAAGATACAAATTCGCTTAACTTTTGGTCATGCCCATTTACAAAACCATAACAGTTTCACCCACAACCAAGGTATATATCTGGAAGGTCACCGAACCTGAGTCCCAGCTATCTAGGAATGTGGAGCTCACTTCGCATTGCCAGAACCGGATGGACGGCATGAAATCCGAGGCGCACCGCAGGGCATTTCTGAGCATAAGGCACCTTATGGCAGAGGCCGGATACAAGGACAGCGACCTTTACTACGATGATTTTGGCAAGCCCCATCTCAAAGATGGAAGCTACATTTCGATTACCCATTCCCACAATTTCACGGGGATCATCGTAAGCGAGACCGATGAGGTGGGCATCGACATAGAGATGCAGCGGGACAAGATCCTGAACATTGCCCACAAGTTCACGCCCATTGAAGAGTACAAGACCTTGGCCAATGCAGAGGCGATCATTCGTAAACTGACCATAGTTTGGGGGGCGAAGGAATCCCTCTATAAAATATATGCACAGCAAGGTCTTAGCTTTTTAAGGCACATCAATGTCATGGATTTTACATTTGATGATTCACGCACAGTGGCCGAAATCCTATACAAGGGCAAAAAATCGCAGTATGATGTCGAGTTTTTTGAATTTGAGGGCTTCACCTGCGTATATGCACTCAAAATGATGGGCGGGTGACCATTTCTTTTTAGTAGTTTTGCGCCTGAAAAATGTTCGCCTGAAAATGGTAAAATCCGACAGAAGCGGTTATGAGCCCCATTTTTGATTTTTTCCTAGGGCCGTATGAGGATAGGGAGTTTTCACTCATTATTCTGGAGGCCACAGCTTTTTTCTTCGGGATTGCCAGTGTGGTCTATGCCAAGAAAGAAGACATCATGGTGTATCCCACGGGTTTGGTGGGCACGGCCATCACCACCTATATCTTTTTTGTGGACAGACTTTTTGGAGATATGATGCTGAACTTCTATTTCTCCATTATGAGCATTTATGGCTGGTGGAACTGGGCCCGAAGAAAGGAGAACAGGGACCCCGTGGTGCACATTACCAGGACAAATACCAAGGAAAAATGGGTGGGCCTCGGCCTTTTTGTCCTCACTATGCTGGTCACCTATGGGGTATATGTCGCATTTGGGGCAGAGATAAAAACGAGCAATTACGTGGATATCGTCACCTCGGGAATCTTTTTTACGGCAATGTGGTACATGGCCAATAAAAAACTGGAAAGCTGGACCCTATGGATCATAGGGGATTTAATAACCGTACCTTTGTACGCTCATAGAGGATGGGGCATGTTCTCATTGCAGTACCTCATCTTTACCGTATTGTCCATACAGGGATATCTAACATGGAAGAAACACTTGGGCAAGAGCCCTCAAACCTCATCAAAGTAGTCCTTTTTGGACCCGAATCCACAGGAAAGACCACATTGGCCGAACAACTGGCCGAACATTACCGCACCGAATGGGTGCCCGAATATGCCCGGGAATACCTTCAGGAAAAATGGGACAGGGAACAAAAGACCTGTGAGCCCAAGGACCTATTGCCGATTGCGTATGGACAGATGCGATTGGAAAACCAATTGGCCAAGTCTGCCAACAGGGTGCTGATCTGTGATACCGACCTTTTGGAGACCAAGGTTTATTCCGAGACCTACTACACGGGAACTTGTGACCCCCTTTTGGAAGAATACGCGCTCAAGAACACCTACGACCTTTATTTGTTGACCTACATTGACACCCCTTGGGTGGCCGACGACCTTCGGGATAAACCGGACGAGCGCGAACGAATGTTTTTATATTTCAAGGAAGCATTGGAAAAATATGACCGAAATTTTATTATCTTAAGAGGAGGTAAAGCAACTCGGCTTTCAACGGCCATAGAACACATTGATAAACTTCTCCGAACATGATAGCATTAAGTCAGAAAGACTTGGAACAATTTGATTCCAAAGGAATTTCAAAAGAAAAGGTCATCCGTCAGATCCAAACTTTTGCAGAAGGAATCCCCTTTGTACAACTCAAAAAAGCTGCTGTAGTGGGCCATGGGATCTTGAGGTTTTCTGAAAAGGAGCAAAAAGAACTCATCCAGTATTTTGAAGACCATAGGGGCCATCTGGACCTTTTGAAGTTTGTTCCGGCCTCGGGTGCCGCATCCCGGATGTTCAAGGCCATGTTCAATTTTTTGGAGGCCTACGACCCTTCCAAGGAAAGCCTTTCGGACTATATTGATAGAGCAAAGGACGAGGACGTGCAGGTTTTTGCCGTACAAATGAGCAAGTTTCCTTTCTATGACAAGATCATGGAAAGGATAAAGGGAAATGCAGGCAACAAGGATGAAGAGGTCTATTTTTTTGCCAAGGAAATGCTGGTGGAGGAAGGGCTCAACTACGGATTTTATCCCAAGGGACTTTTGCCTTTCCACAGCTATGCATCCGGTAGCGCCACCCCTTTTGAGGAACACCTGAAGGAAGCGGCCCTTTATGCGAAAACCGATGGAAAGGCCCATCTCCATTTTACGGTCTCGGAACAGCATGACGAAATGTTCAAGGAGGAAGAGGCCAAAGTGGTCCCAAAAATCTCGAAAAGCACGGACACCCATTTTGAAATTTCATACTCCAATCAAAAACCATCAACGGATACCATTGCGGTGGACAAGGAGAACAGGCCCTTCAAAAATGGGGACGGATCTATACTCTTCAGACCAGGGGGACATGGCGCCCTCATCGAGAACCTGAACGACCAGGACGCGGACATCATCTTCATCAAGAACATCGACAATGTGGTGATCGACAAGAATTTGGAGGAGGTGGCCAACAGCAAAAAAATGTTGGCCGGGGCACTCAAAAAGGTCCAGGACAAGGCATTTGCATATGCGGAACTGTTGGACAAGGGAAATGTTCCCATGGAAAAAGCGGACGAAATAAAGGTTTTTCTAGAGAAGAGCCTCAATGTGCGCATGCCCAACAATTATGAGGAACTGGATGTGGATGAGCAGCAAGCGGTACTGAAGGACAGGATAAACAGGCCCATTCGAATATGTGGTATGGTAAAGAATGAAGGGGAACCGGGCGGTGGTCCATTTTGGATACAGGACTCCCAAGGGAACATATCGCTTCAGATCATAGAATCTGCCCAAATAGACCTCGACGACCCCGAACAGGCAGGAATCCTCAAAAACTCGACCCATTTCAATCCTGTGGACCTCGTGTGCGGGGTGCGAAATTACAAAGGGGAAAAATACGACCTTTTGGATTTTGTGGATGAGAAGCAAGGTTTCATCACGGGCAAGACCATGGAAGGAAAAGAACTCAAGGCCTTGGAACTGCCTGGACTTTGGAATGGCGGCATGGCATTCTGGAACACCATCTTCGTTGAGGTGCCGTTGGTGACCTTCAACCCTGTGAAGACCGTGAACGATCTTTTGAAGCCCACGCACCAAGCCTAAGCAACACATAAACAGAACAGTATGTCCGCCATCACTAGTGATGGCGGATTTTTTTTTCCATTCGTGTGACCTGTACTGATAAAAGGTGTCAAAATAAGTGTAAGACCTATTGGGATGACAGTATCCTTATCAAGGTAAAATGATTCTCTGTCCTTTTGGATTGTAAGGATTTAGGTTGGTTGATTTGGTTAGAGGGCCGTGCATTCTGTACGGCTTTCTTTTAACCTTGGTACGGAAACTGTAAATGTGAATGAAAAAAGATGTTTTTAAAAATAGTACTGTTCCTCAACTTGGTATCGCTCGGGATTGCCATGTACATTATATATTCCTATGTGAAGAGCAGAAAAAGGAACAATGAGGAAAAGAACCAGGATGATGCTATGTAAACACTAACCATGTATTGTCCATTTCAGCCAATCTCATTCATAGTCTTTTTCCTTGGGATTATGATTTTGGCGCAATGGAAAGGCTGCTTCGGCAGCCTTTCTTGTGTAAAAACTATACATCTTGCCCCACCTGTTACACAGTTTTACACAATACTTCAAAAATAGCACAAAACATAACTACCTAATAAACAGAAACATAGTTCAAATTCAAGATAACTTCAAGAATTGGCACCAGTTTTTCATATAGATAAGCAAGTTTAATTAATAACATTAAAATCTTATACCATGAAAAAATTAATTTTTGCAACCGCACTATCATTTGTAGGACTTACAGCTATGGCCAATGTTGAAACCCCAGAATTGAATATGGACGAAACAACCGTTGTTGTAGCGCAAGACTTTGAAGAAATCAGTGTTTCTGATGTCCCTGAAGCAGTAACAGCAGCTGTGGCAAAGGATTACCCCACTGCCAAAGTCGCCAAGGCATATAAAAACGACCAGGACCAATACAAGTTGGACCTTACCCTTGAAGATGGTACTTCTGGATCAGTATATGCCGATGCTGAAGGGAATTGGATTGAGATGTAGATCATAGTTTTCGAAACCACGTTAGGTTAGTTGGTTTGATTAGTGAGGGGCCGCGAGAGCGGTCCCTTCTTTTTTGTGATAAATTTATAGGTAGTCCAGCATGTGATCAAACGGTGGTATTGTATCTTAGACAACTGAGATATGCCCAAAATCTTGATCATTGAGGACGACACGGCTTTCTGTCAAATGCTGCAAAAGTTTTTGACAAAGCACGGTTTTGCCGTTTTCATAAGCTACTCCATCAAGGAAGCGGAAGAACAACTCAGCACCTCCACTTTCGATATTATTTTATCGGACGTACGACTTCCCAAAGGGAACGGGGTCACGTTGCTCCCCCAGGTCAAAAAGGAATCGCCTACCACCCAGGTCATTTTGATGACGGGATATGCAGAGGTAAAGACCGCGGTCAATGCCATGAAAAAGGGTGCTTTCGACTATATTTCAAAACCTTTTACCCCTGAGGAAATCCTATCGGTGATCAACAACGCCCTGAATGTGGCGCATACCAAGGAAGAAACCCTTAAGAAACCGGCACCCAGTCCCAAAAAGCAGGAGCAAGGCAGCTTCTTGGTCGGGGAAAGCGAAAGGTCAAAAAAACTCCAACAATACATAGATTTGGTGGCACCCACCAATATGTCGGTCCTGTTGACAGGGGAAAGTGGTACGGGCAAGGAAGTCACAGCCAATGCCATCCATAATGCCAGTAAAAGAAAAGGGCAGCCCTTTGTGGCGGTGGACTGCGGAGCCATTCCAAAGGAAATTGCCACCAGTGAGTTTTTTGGCCACGTCAAGGGAAGTTTCACAGGGGCGATCGAAGACAAAAAAGGGCACTTTGAAGCGGCCAATGGCGGCACCTTGTTTTTGGATGAAGTGGGCAACCTGTCCTACGAACACCAAGTGCAGCTGCTTAGGGCCATTCAGGAACGCAAGATAAAACGGGTGGGCAGTACCAAAGAGATCCAGTTGGATCTTCGGATTATTGCCGCTACCAACGAAAACCTGCTGGAAGCCGTTGAGGAAGGCAGTTTTAGGGAAGACCTTTACCATCGGCTGAACGAATTCTCCATCGAAGTTCCGTCATTGCGCGATAGAAGGGAAGACATTCTTTTGTTCGCCAATTATTTTTTGGATAGGGCCAATGCCGATTTGGAGAAAGAAGTGTTGGAATTTTCAGAGGAAGCCAAACAGCTCTTGATGGACTATCCTTGGCCAGGAAACCTCAGGGAGATGAAGAACATGATCAAGCGGGCCGTTCTGTTTACCGGGGGCAATACCGTGCTGTCCAGTTCCCTTGCAGAAGAGATCGTCAATGGGACCAAGAGCAGCAACACTCCTGTCTTCTCCAAGTCCGAATATGAAAAGGAAAGGATTTTGGACGCTTTGAAACAGACCAATTTCAACAAGAGCAAAGCGGCAAAACTACTTCAGATAACCCGGAAGACACTATACAACAAGATCAATCAATATCAGTTGGAAGTTTGAACAGATAATCCTTGATGGCAACGTTCAGTTGATGGATTATTTTTTGAAGCTCTGTCAATATCCCGAAAACTTTTTTTCCTTTGGCATCATCGGAAAGATGTTCCAGTTCCTCCAATAAAGGGATGGCCTTGCGAACCTCCAACTGCCTGAACATGGGCAACATTTTATGCGAGATGGCTCGGATCTCTGAAAAATCATGGCTGCCAATGTGTGAAAAGAGCAGTTCCATGTTCTTTTCCGTGTTTTCCAAAAACACTTCCAACACTTCCAGCACGGCCTGAGGGCTGTCCAGAAATGGAGCTATATTGTTGACGCTGAAATGTGTCGATTGTGAACCAGGAATGGAAGTGGTAGTTGCCCCTGTCCCGTTGATTGAATGGCCCACCTTGCCCAAAATATCCAAGAACGAGGTATTGGAAAAGGGCTTTTGAAGCACATCGGTAAAGCCTGCCCCAGTGTAGACGGATTTGTCCGTGATTTGTTGTCCCGTCATCGCGATCACCGGATTTTCATAGCCCAACTCCCGCAGTCTTTTCAGGACGGAAAAGCCATCGATTCCGGGCATCTGTATATCGGTCAGTACAACATCACATGAAATGCTCTCCACTTCTTCAATTTCCTTGAAATTGGTATAGGTCTTTATATCGATGGCATGGACCTGACAGATGTCTTCCAAGAGTTTCAGCATATTGGTATCATCGTCGATTGCACAGAGGGTAAGGAATCCCTCAAGTGTTTTTTCTTGCGGGAGGTCTTCCGCAATGGGCATTTCGCCAAACGCCACAGGAATCCGAACTGTAAATATACTTCCTTCATTTTCAACACTTTCCAAATATAGTCTTCCGTTGAGGAGCTCGGTCAGCTTTTTTGAAATGGTCAGTCCCAGCCCATAGCCGCCATATTTTTTTTCGGTGGATTCGTTGGCTTGGGCAAATTCTTGGAATATGAGCTGTTGCTTTTCAGGTTTTATGCCAATACCGGTATCCTTCACCCTGATCCTGACCCATTGTTCATCTCTTTTATCCTCCAATACGGCGCTTATTTTCACATGGCCTTTTTGGGTGAATTTAAAAGCATTGCCCACAAGGTTGGTCAATATCTGCCGTATGCGGAACGGGTCGCTCACAATCGGTTTTTCCAGATTTTCGTCAATCTCCAATTGGAGTTCCACTTCCTTTTTGGAATTCACTTCCCTAAAATGCAACGACGTTTCCCTGATGAGGTTGGAAAGGATGAAAGGCACCCGTTCGAGGTTCACTCTCCCCGCTTCCAATTTTGAATAGTCCAAAAGATCGTTCACCAAGTTTTCTACATACCCCGAAGCGGACCTGACATTTTTCAGATAGTTCAGTTGCTTGCCGCTCAATCCGCTGTGTTCCATCAGCTCGGAATAACCGCTTATGGTGTTCAAAGGGGTTCTCAGATCGTGGCTTACTGTGGAAATCAGTTGCTCCCTGCTCTTCAGAAGAAATTCGGAATATTTTTTCTCTTCCTCCAGTTGCTCCCGATAACGTTGCACCTTCCAATAATCCTTGGAAATCATGAAAGTGAAGAAAATGACGATCAAAAGCCCCAACAATAAGGCCCCACCTGCCAAACGGGTGGTTCTTTGCATGGCAAGCCTTTGGTTGGCATTGTCCAGTTGAACCTTTTGGGCCATCTCACGTTCAAACCCGGCTATAATGCTCCGCATCTTTTGCGAAAGTTCAAGGTCCGTCCTATAGATCTGGAATTCTTTTTGGATCAAGGAACGCTCGTTGGCCGCAGCTTCGGTTATGGCCTTGTTCAAGATGGATCGGGACACCTGCAGGATGGAGTCGATGTTGTTTGCATCCACATTGCCTTTGGCACTTGGAATGTTTTTGTTGAGAAGGGCCACATATTCCCGGATGGATTTTTGGGTCGATGGGGGCAATTGTTGAAAATTGGGGACAAAGCTTTCAGGGGTGATCCGTCCCATCTCCACCTCCATCCGGTGGAAAGCTTCCAACACAGCATCGAAGGAAGTACTGTTCTCGTTCTCCACCATCAATTTACGCAGCTCCGCACTGTTGAACACCTTCTGTTGCAACAATGCCTGAACACTGTCCAGTTGGGGAATCAGGAAATTGGGATTTTTGACAAGCGGTTTAAGGGAATCGATAATAGTGTTGATGGAATCCACTTTTACCGCATAGGCTTTCAGGTCATCCGGTTTTTTGGTCTTGAGTGCCAATTTGGAAAGGTTTTCCGCTTCATACAGATTGGAGAGCAATCTGTTGGTATGTAACAATTTGGCACTATCGCCCTCGCTGTTTTTGCCAGAAACAAAGGTCTTGAACTCATTATAGATAAAAAATGCGGCAAGCACGGCCAAAATACCAAGGGCCACGTAACTGGAAATGATCTTGAATGTAAACCTCTTTTTAGATCTAGGGTACATATCTCTATATACGCTGGGACATAAGGGTCACGGTTGTTAGAAAAAGTTAAATTTTCCTGATGGATTTCTATGAAAAGTGATACCCACGTCCTACATTTGCCCTATCTCAAAGGGGTGCTTTTGCAAAAAGGCTGAGATTATACCCAATGAACCTGGGCGGGTAATGCCGCCAAGGGATTGCGCAAGGCGCATCTTGGAATTTCTATGTTTCTTTTGAAACAAAAATCATTTATCAACAAGAATAATGACCCCTTTTATTCGTAACATTTTTTACGAATGAAACTGCTTTATTCAAACAGTAAGCCCATGACCGCTGGGTTCGCATGCGGTCCGATGCGACCGAAAAAGAACCACGGGAGCAACATCAAAACCTTATTTGCAACATTGGCCCTTTCCGTACTGGCGTCCACCATGAGCGCACAGGAACAGGAAACCGATTCCCTCGAAGGGAAAAAGGTCGTACTGGATGAGGTCTTGGTACAGGCCATTAGGGTGACCAAGGAATTTCCCATCACCTTTACCAACTTGGACCAAGAGGAAATGGCCTCCAGGAACTTGGGGCAGGATGTGCCCATCCTGATGAATTTTATGCCTGCGGTAGTGACCACTTCCGATGCAGGGGCCGGGGTGGGATACACCAGCATCCGCGTTCGGGGTAGTGATGCCACGCGGGTAAACGTGACCATCAACGGGGTGCCTTACAATGATGCCGAATCGCAGGGTACATTTTGGGTGAACATGCCCGATTTTGCCTCTTCCACCCAAAGCCTTCAATTGCAACGAGGTGTGGGGACATCAACCAACGGGGCAGGTGCCTTTGGGGCAAGCCTTAACGTGCTCACCGATGCTTTTTCCGAGGAAGCCTATGCCAAAGTTTCATCTTCGGTGGGAAGTTTCAGCACGCTGCGGAACAATGTGAAGTTCAGCACCGGGCTCCTGAACGATCATTTTGAATTTTCGGGAAGGTTGTCCCGCATCACTTCCGATGGGTACGTGGACAGAGCCGCTTCGGAACTGGATGCCTATTTCCTGCAAGGGGTCTATAAGGACGATAATACCCTGGTAAAAGCTTTGCTCTTTGGAGGGCACGAGATCACTTATCAAGCTTGGGACGGGATCACCGCCCAGCAGTTGGAAGAAGACCGAACGTTCAATCCTGTTGGTGAGTACACCGATGCCAATGGGCAGACGCAGTTCCATGACAACGAAGAGGATAATTACAAGCAGGACCATTTTCAGTTGCATTGGAGCGAGGCTTTGAGTCCTGAGTGGAGCACCAATCTGGCCTTCCACTATACACGTGGGCGAGGTTTTTTTGAACAGTACCGCGATGAGGACGATTTTGCCGATTATGGATTGGAGCCCATCACTGTGGATGGGGAAGAGGTCAACACCACAGATTTGATCCGTAGGCGTTGGTTGGAAAATGATTTTTACGGGACCGTCTTCTCGGCCACTTATACCAAGAATGACCTCCGATTGATTTTGGGAGGAGGATATAATGAGTATAAAGGAGATCATTTCGGGGAGATCATTTGGGCACGCTTTGCCAGCAACAGTGATATTCGGGACCGATATTATGACGACAACTCCACCAAGACCGATCTTAATGTGTATGCCAAGGCTAACTATCAGCTCAACAGCAAATGGTCTGTTTTTGGCGATGTGCAATACCGAGGGGTCGGTTATGAGGCCAATGGGGACGATACCGGACTGGTCGATGATACCTTTGACTTTTTCAATCCCAAGGCCGGGGTCACTTTTGACCTGGACCGGAATAACAATTTCTATCTTTCCTATGCCAGGGCCAGCAGGGAACCCAACCGTAACGATTACGAAAGTGGAAGTCCAAAACCGGAGCACTTGAACGATTTTGAGTTGGGATGGCGCTATGTTTCCCCCAATTTCCAGTTGAACACCAACGTGTACTACATGCGGTACAAGGACCAATTGGTGCTTACCGGGGAGCTCAACGATGTGGGTGCGCCGCTTAGATCCAATGTGGGGGACAGTTATCGCCTGGGTCTGGAAATGGATGCCAATATCAAACTGGGACAAAAGTTCATGCTCAGGCCCAACATCGCCCTTAGCGACAATCGCAACCTCGACTTTTATTTCCAAAGGGATGGCGAACTACAGGACTTGGGGAATACGAATATCGCCTATTCCCCCAAGATTGTGGCAGGCAATATTTTGACTTTCCAGCCCAATCAAAACCTACAGTTGTCCCTGCTGTCCAAGTTTGTGGGCAAGCAGTATATGGGCAACATCGATTCGGAAAATTCCACTTTGGACAGTTATACCCAGACAGATTTCAATGTGCAATATGTCATCAATGCCAATTCCTTTTTTAAGAGTATTGTGCTGTCTGGCCTGGTGAACAACATCTTTGATGCCGACATTGTTTCCAACGGATATTTTTACACCTACGATGATGATTTTTCCAATCCGGGAACCGTCACCACCATCGAGGAAGCCAGATATTATCCGCAGGCAGGAATCAACTTTTTGTTGGGGGCCACCATTGTTTTTTAAACGGTAATGAATGGGATTCTGTACTTTTATAATATGGCAGAGTCCCATTTTCTTTTTCCTGAAAACAGACCCCTTCGCTGGGGAATCATTGGTTGTGGCAGTG
The DNA here is from genome assembly GCF_007785775.2 of Flagellimonas hadalis. Classification (GTDB taxonomy): domain Bacteria; phylum Bacteroidota; class Bacteroidia; order Flavobacteriales; family Flavobacteriaceae; genus Flagellimonas; species Flagellimonas hadalis. The sequence goes on along the minus strand of NZ_VNIK02000014.1, from coordinate 41,365 downwards.
TGGCCGAAAAAAAGAGCGTTCCTGCGTATATCAACACTCCTTGTTTTGAAGTACGAATGGTCATGCGCCGCAATGCAGGGAAGGCAAAGGATTATGCTGAAAGGCATAAAATAGCCCAATGGACCACCAATGCAGATGAGGTGATAGACCATCCGGAGATAGATGCCATATACATAGCCACACCACCAGACTCCCATAAATTTTATGCCCTAAAAGTGGCCGCTGCCGGGAAACCATGCTGTGTCGAAAAGCCCATGGCGCCCAATTATGCGGACAGTCTTGCTATTTATGAAGCGTTCCGTGCAAAGGGCATTCCACTATTTGTGGCCTATTACCGCCGTTCCCTACCCAGATTTCTTAAGGTGAAAGAATGGCTGAAGGAAGGCCTGATCGGACAGGTACGTCACATCCATTGGCAAAAGACGAAGCCACCCAGTGACATAGATCTGAGCGGGGAATACAATTGGCGAACGGATAGCAAAGTAGCACCTGGAGGCTATTTTGATGATCTGGCGAGTCACGGACTTGATCTGTTCACTTTTCTTTTGGGGGACATCCAAAGCGTTCACGGGATTGCATTGAACCAACAAGGACTGTACCCTGCCCACGATACGGTTTCTGGAACTTGGTTGCACGAAGGAGGTGTGACAGGCACAGGATTGTGGAATTTTGGCAATTATTTTCGAGAGGACAAAGTCGATATCCTGGGTTCCAAAGGAAAAATCAGTTTTGCTGTTTTGGACGAGACTCCTTTGGTATTGGAAAATGAATCGGGACTACAGCTCATGGAAATCCCCCACCCCGATCACGTGCAGCAATTTCATGTGGAAAACATCAGGGAACACCTTTTGGGAAGAACAATGCACCCATCCACTGGAAAAACAGGGTTGCACACCAGTTGGGTCATGGACCGTATTTTGGGGAATAATTGATCAGTTGGAGATGGTCACCACATTCCCGCTCTGGGTTGCCCTGTAATACAATAGGTCATGGTATCTTTTTCCATCGTTGGGCCTGTCCAATTGCTGCCCTGTAAATAGGCTATACGTGTATCCTTCGCAGCTGCAGACCACATTCTGCCCATCTATGGTCATGGTGGAGCAATCATTAGGGGCATGGTTGGGGCAGCTGGCCTCAAAGGCATAATAGCCCGAACCGATATTCATGACAAAAGCACCTCGGGTGCCCACACCGCTGTTCCCCACATATACGGGATTCCCAACGTTTTTCAGGTTACTGTACAAAGGCAGGTTCAGGTTCAGGTCAAACCGGAAACTCACTTCTTGCAAATAGGGGTTTCTGTTGGTACTGTCTGAACTACAGGCGAATAAGGTCAAAAGAAGGCAAAGGCCCCAGAAATGTTTCATAGCGTATTTTCAATGAGCTGCTTCGGCAAAGTTGAACAAAAATTACCTATATTTGCGTTAAATCCTCGCAAAAACCATGCAGGTCATGGGAATCGTTGAGGATTTTTTGTATTTGTAAAGAAAGAGACCATTGGGGAAATTTTTTTGATTTTCTTCGATGTTCCTTTGCATTAAAACAGCACGATATGAGCAAGATATCTTATTATACAGCGGAAGGATTAAAGAAGTTGAGGGACGAACTGAACCAGCTAAAGGACGTGGAGCGTCCAAAGGCATCCCAGGCCATTGCAGAGGCCAGGGACAAAGGGGATCTGTCTGAGAATGCCGAATATGATGCAGCAAAGGAAGCGCAGGGCCTTTTGGAAATGAAGATCTCCAAGATGGAAGAAACCTTGGCCAATGCCCGATTGATAGATGAATCACAACTGGACAACTCAAAAATTCTGGTGCTGTCGACCGTAAAATTGAAAAACCAGGCCAACGGGATGGTCATGAAATATACCTTGGTGGCCGAAAGCGAGGCCAATCTGAAGACTGGAAAAATATCCGTTACTTCCCCGATAGGAAAAGGCCTGTTGGGAAAATCAGTAGGGGATATGGCAGAGATCAAGGTACCCAATGGAACCCTGAAATTGGAAGTTTTGGAAATCACCAGGGAGTAACAGCGATTAAAATCTGTATATTTAATCCCGTCCCACGACGGGATTTTTAGTTAAAAAGCAACTCAAGATGGCCAGTATTTTTACCAAGATCATGAATGGGGAAATTCCCTGCCATAAAATAGCCGAGGACGAGGACAACTTTGCCTTTTTGGACATCAATCCAAATGCCAAAGGACATACCTTATGTGTCCCCAAAAAGGAAGTGGACAAAATATGGGATTTGGACGAGGAGTCATATAGTAAACTCATGTCGTTTTCACGAAAAGTGGCCATTGCACTGGAAAAAGCCGTTCCCTGCAAGCGGGTCGGCATGACGGTCATCGGTTTGGAAGTGCCCCATGTACACGTGCACCTCATTCCCTTGCAGAGCATGGCGAACGCCACCTTTCAACACAAGGAAAAACTGTCTACAGAAGAGTTTGAGACCGTTGCCGCGGCCATTCGGTCCCACCTCAAATAGCACCTTGCAGGAAAAAATAAATCGCTGCCGCCACCAAGCACAACATCAACGCCAAAATGATAAAGGATAGCATGGTGAATCGGACCGATGCCCTGTCAGGCGCCACCAGCTTGTTGTAATAGTCATAGACCCTTTCGATATCGGGCGTCCAGTTTACCGGATAAATGATGGAATTGCACTTTTTGCACTTGATCTCGTGGGTCACCTCATTGGTCGTTCTGTGGTAGAATGCACCATAGGTGTGTTTTTGGTAGAAGGTAAGCTTCAGTTCCTGGTTGTAGCATTCGGGGCAGTTGTTGGTAATATCAGCTTCCTTTATTACAAGTTTTTTTTCCTTTGCCATGGCTCATTTCATTTTTCATTTGCTCTTAGGGAAATTTGCATGATTGTTCCTTCCTTACTTGACGAAAATACTTTAATTTTTCCTTTATGGTACTCTTCCACGATTCTTTTTACCAGCGAAAGTCCTAATCCCCAGCCTCTTTTCTTGGTGGTCACCCCTGGATTAAAAATGTTCTGGAAGTCACTTTTTGCGATTCCGTGGCCGGTGTCCGATACCAAAATGTTGACCGTTTGTCCTTTTTTCTCGATCTGTATGGCGATGTTCCCTTTGCCCTTCATCGCATCGATCCCGTTTTTAACCAAGTTTTCAATGCTCCAGTTGTACAATGGGGGGTTCAGCAGGACCAAGGCTTCTTCCACATTGCTGCTGAACGAAAAGTGGACCAGTTTGGAGCTCCGTTGTTTCAGATAGTCGTAGGCCTTTTTGGTTTCCTCCACAATATCATGGACGTGCAGTTCCGGGATGGAGCCAATTTTGGAAAAACGCTCCGTAATGGTCTGCAGGCGATCGATGTCCTTCGCAATTTCCTTGGTCACATCCGGATTGATGTCCTCGGTTTTCAACAGTTCGTTCCAGCCCATGAGCGATGTAAGCGGTGTGCCGATCTGGTGGGCGGTCTCCTTGGCCATGCCCGCCCAGAGCTTGTTCTGTTCCGAAGCCTTGTTGGTCTTGAAGAAAAAGAAAATGACCGTCCCGAACAGGCATATGATGAGCAGTAGCGCAAGGGGGTAATACTTCAACTTGTTGAGGACCTCGGAATTTCCGTAGTAGAGCGTTTCCAGCAACTCATCTTCCTGGATGATTTGTATAGGTTCGTTCTCATTTTTGAACTGCTCTATCTTTTGTCGGATATAGGTGCTATCGGCAATCTTGTCCTTGGGAATATTGTGGGTTTTGTAGGACCCTTCCTCATTCACCAAGATCATGGGAGTGGACGTATTGTTGGCCATCACCTTTAAGGTGAGGTTGCCCAGTTCTTGGTCCACCGGGGATTGGATGAGCTCCAACTGGGCCGTGGCCCATATTTCCATTTTCAAACGCTCCTCTTCCTTGAACTTCCTGAAAAAACTGTTGGTGTTCCACAAGATCAAGCTCACAATGATGAATGCAGATATCAACAAGGTAATATTGGAAGCTTTCCTTTGGGGGCTGAAGTTCATTGTTGGTCGGATTGTGTTTTAAAGATAGCGGAAAATGGAAAACATGTTGATAGTTAGTTAGCATAACGGGTTTTCAATAGGATTCATTTTATGTACTTTTGAAATTCAACAAAAATTAACATAATGGAAGTTCAGGGAAAAATCAAAATGATCGATGATACCAAAACCTTCGGAAACAATGGTTTTAGGAAAAGGGAGGTCGTAGTGACCACGGAAGAACAATATCCCCAGCATATTTTGGTGGAATTTGTGCAGGACAAGTGTGATTTGTTGGACAACTATAAAGTGGGCCAGGCCGTGAAGATAAGCATCAACCTAAGAGGCAGGGAATGGGTGAACCCCCAGGGAGAGACCAAATATTTCAACTCCATCCAAGGATGGCGCATAGAGAACCTACAGGCTGAGGCCGGCAACGGCAACATGCCCCCTGTTCCCCCGATGGAGGCTTTTGAGCCCGCCGATGACCTCAATGAGGAGGATCACGACGACCTTCCGTTCTAAAAAGCCAACCATCTTTCCTTTGGGAAAGAAAAATTTATAGGAAAGGCTGTACAAAAAGAAGCTGTTTTCTGTCAGGTTGAGCGCAGTCGAAACCTATTGACTGTAATAATCATCACATTCTCGACTCCGCTCAACCTGACAGAAAACAGCTTCTTTTTGGGCAGCCTATTCAGTTTTGTTCCACATTGCTTATTTTTAGGATAAAACAGCATTTTGGAAAACTACGGGAACAAATTTCCACTCTATTTTTTAGGAAAGCGGTTGGAATTTCCCCCAGTGGAGATGGCCAACGATGACGGTCTTCTTGCTGTGGGCGGTGACCTATCGCCAGAAAGACTTCTTTTGGCCTATAAGAACGGTATTTTCCCTTGGTTCAATGACGATGCCCTGATCCTCTGGTGGAGCCCGGACCCCAGAATGGTGCTTTTTCCCGATAAAGTAAAGATATCCAAGAGCATGCGGAAGGAGTTGCGGAGCGACAAGTTCAGGCTCACCCAAGATACCTGTTTTGAGAAAGTGATGGAACACTGTGCCAAAGTGGAACGGAGTGGACAACAAGGTACATGGATCACCCCGGAGATGAAGATGGCCTACACGGACCTTCATCACAAGAAAATCGCACGCTCCTACGAGGTTTGGGAAGAAGGGCAATTGGTGGGCGGACTTTATGGCGTGGACCTCGGCCATGTGTTCTGCGGGGAAAGCATGTTCAGCTTAAGGCCCAATGCCTCCAAATACGCTTTTATAAAAATGGTGCAGGAACTCCAACAAAAAAGATATCGGCTCATCGATTGCCAAGTCCATACCGATCATTTGGAAAGCCTGGGTGCCGAATTGATCCCCAGAAACAGGTTTATGGAAATTTTACAGGGACAACTGGGCACTGGTGAGTAAGAACACCACATTTTGTGGCAGCCCCGAAGTGTATTCTTCGATACGGTATTCCACCCCTACCTGAATTTTGAGTCCATGCTCCAGTTGCCACCCGACCTGTCCGTTGAGCCTGGTGTCGAATTGGGGCGAGTTGCCTTTGGCAACACTGAGCAGGTTTTCGAAACTACCCACAAAATAAGGTTCCCCCATGTCCAGTTTTTCGCCCTTCAATGGAAAATCCACCGCAAAACGGTAGCGGAACCTGTGCGTGGTCAGTGGTTGGGTGATGCGCTGCTCCGCTCGAAACCGATGCCCGTAGCGCACCGAAAAAGGTTTGCTGGTCACGTTGTACTGTTGTGTGAGCCTAAGTTCGTTCTCCCCGTCATCAAAATTGTTCCTGAACCGATACTGCACCCCAAGGGCAATGCTCTGATTGTCCTTGATGTCCAGTTTTGAAAAATGGACCAGGTCGATCTGTCTCGTTTTCAACAAAACCTCACTGTCCTTGATGATGTAATTTCGATTGGTCACCGAAAAATTGTGCGAATAGGCTTTGTTGACATCATAATTTATGGCGAATTCCGGCTGCCAATAACCGGTAAGGTTGTCTTGGGCATGGAGGTTGCCAAAAAAGAGAAAAATCAAAAGAAAAAAGGGCCATTTATGGGTATAGGACATGGTCGTAACTAAGGGGGGATGATTTACGGATGTTGATCAAAGTGCCTTCTGAATTGAAAAGAGCCTCATAGGTTTGGAACCCCTTGTCCTTTTTGGCGGAAAAGACGAGTTCGTAATTGATATAGGGCAAAATCAGGTTTTGAAAAGCTTCGTGCAGTGTTTTTTTTGGCTCTCGGTCGGCCAAGGGATATTGCTGTTGGATTTTTTTAATGCGAAATTTTGGATAATTTTCTTGGAGGTGCTCTAGTATGGCATTCCAAGAATCTTCGGGAATGTCCCTTTCCTTGATGATGAATTCCACATCTTCCAGTTTTCCAGTCTCGTTGAACTCCACGCTATAGTGGAGCCTACCTTTTTTGAACTTGGCCTCATAACTTTTTTTGGTACTGTCCAGTTCTTGGTAGAATCGTATTCTTTTGGCATCGCCCAAATATTGCTCGATTTGTTCCAGGGCCGCATCGGGAAACTGGCTCTTTTTTATTCGGAACTCCTGTTCATGTTTTTCCTGAGACATACCAAAAAAAGGCATGAAGAGGAGTGCTATGGCAAAAATCTTATACTTCATGGTATCTAAAACAGTGGATTTCGTGATCGTTCACCATGCCAGTGGCCTGCATGTGGGCATAGATCACGGTGCTGCCCACAAACTTGAAGCCCCGCTTTTTCAGGTCCTTGCTGATGGCATCCGAAATAGGGGTGGTTGCAGGGGCGTGCTTGTAGTTTTCCAATTGATTTTTGATCGGACTGCCATTGACGAACCCCCAGATATAGTCACTGAAACTACCAAATTCCTTCTGGATGTCCATGAAAGCGATCGCATTGGAGACGGTGGCGTGTACTTTCAATTTGTTCCGGATGATGCCTGGATCTTCCAACAACGAATCGATCTTATCCTGATCGTAGGCGGCAATTTTTTTATAATCGAATTGATCAAACGCCCTTCGGAAATTATCACGCTTTCGCAATACGGTGATCCAACTCAGCCCCGCCTGAAAGGTTTCCAGGATCAAAAATTCGAAGAGGGTATCATCATCCTTGACGGGAACTCCCCATTCCGTGTCATGATAAGCTTCATACAAGGGGTCACCGATACACCATCCACACCTATGTTTTTCCATATGTTGCAATTTTTTTCAAAAATACGGGAAAATCAGCAATAGTTAATTGAAAGTTAAAGTATCATAATATGATAGTAAAGCTATTATTTTTGCGATTCATAATTTCAAATTGGCCAGCGATGGAACTATTGATGCAGTCCCTTAAAATGGGAATCAATTCAGAGCTCTATATTAAAGACCCGGAATCTTCGGATTTGGGCAAAAAAATTGTGGAGCATAGCATTTCAATGATCGACGAGATGGGTTTTGAGCGGTTTACGTTCAAAAAGCTTGGGCTTCGGATCAAGTCGAACGAAAGCTCCATTTACCGCTATTTTGAAAACAAACACAAGCTATTATTGTACTTGGCCTCTTGGTACTGGGGCTGGCTGGAATATAGGATGGTCTTTGCCACCAATGGTATTTCGGACCCCAGGGAAAAGCTCAAAAAGGCCATTGAGGTATTGACCCAAAATGTTCAGGAGGACTCATCAGTCTCACACATCAATGAGGTAGTGTTGAACAGGATAATCATTGATGAATATTCCAAATCCTTGTTGGTCAAGGAAGTGGGGAAGGAGAAAAAGGATGGTTATTTCATTGTTTACAAAAGATTGGTGGGCAGATTGGGCAAAATGGTGGAGGAGGTCGATAAAGATTATCGCTATCCCAATTCCTTGGCAAGTACGGTTTTGGAAGGGGCGCTCTACCAATATTTTTTAAGGGAACATTTTTCCACGCTTACGGATTGTGATGAAAACATCACCCCGACAGAATATTTCACGGACTTGGTCTTCAGTATCCTAAAAAAGGCATAATGACAAAAAACATTCTTACTGCTTGGCAACGTTTGATGGGGTTATTGGCCCTGGACAAAAAAGATGTCTTTCAAGTTTTTTATTACGCCATTTTTGCTGGACTGGTCAATCTGTCCTTGCCTTTGGGCATACAGGCCATCATCAATTTGATACAAGGGGCAAGGGTAAGTACTTCTTGGGTGGTTTTGGTCGTTCTGGTTACCCTTGGGGTAGCTTTTGTCGGCGCCCTTCAGTTGATGCAGATACGGATCATTGAAAACCTCCAACAGAAAATTTTTACCCGCTCCTCCTTTGAGTTCACCTATCGGTTTCCCAAAATAAAGATGAGCGAACTACGTAATTACTATCCGCCGGAACTGGCCAATCGTTTCTTTGACACCATTACCGTTCAAAAATCACTGTCCAAGATACTCATCGACTTTCCCTCGGCATTGTTGCAAATTATCTTCGGACTGTTGCTCCTGTCCTTTTACCATCCCTTTTTCATTATCTATGGCATAATGTTGCTATTGTTGATCTACTTCGTGTTCAAGTTTACTGCGCAAAAGGGACTGGAAACAAGTTTGGAAGAATCCAATAGCAAATACAAAGTCGCCCATTGGATCCAAGAAATAGCCCGATCCATCATAAGTTTCAAGCTCTCGGGCCGCACCTCGCATGCCATGGACAAGAACGATGCCCTGGTGGCCGAATATCTGGATGCAAGGGAAGGACACTTTCGGATCTTGGTGCTCCAGTTCGTCCAAATGGTCGGGTTCAAGGTATTGGTCACCGCAGGGCTCTTGCTGATCGGAGGGCTTCTCGTGTTGGACCAACAGATGAACATAGGCCAGTTTGTGGCCGCAGAGATCATCATTCTATTGGTGATCAATTCTGTCGAAAAAATGATCTTGGGCCTAGAAGTATTCTACGATCTGCTCACTTCATTGGAAAAACTGGGACAGGTAGTAGATAAGGAACTTGAACCCCTTGAGGGGGAAACACCTTTCGAAGGGAAGCAAGGGCTTGTGGTAGAACTTCAGAACTTGGTGTATAAAGTACCGGGAAGGGACAAAAAGATCATTGACGATGTGTCCTTCACCATAGAGCCTCAAAGCAGGATATTGATCCAAGGTTCCAATGGGTCAGGAAGATCTACCCTGCTCCGGATGATTGCCGGGATCTTGGAACCCAACAAGGGTAAAATCTATGTGAACAATGTATCGCTCCAAGGAATCAACCTTAGGGAATATCGTTCCCAGTTGGGACATTCCCTTACGGAGGAATACCCTTTTGAAGGGACCATTCTGGACAATATCACCTTTGGGAACAAAAAAATCCCCATGGATGACATTTATTGGGCCTTGGAAAAAGTAGGTCTGACGCAGTTCGTCAAGGAACAGCCAAAAGGGCTAAAGACCATACTCTACCCCGAAGGAAAGAAGATACCGGACTTTATCTCCAAAAAGATCGTTCTGGCCCGGAGCATAGTGACCAGACCCAAACTGCTACTGCTCAAGGATCCCTTGGAACTGTTTGGGGAAAGTGAGTCGGAACAGATCATGGACTTTCTTGGCGATCCTTCCAATGGATGGGCCCTGATAGTGGTCAGTGAGAATCCAAGATGGGCCAATCGCTGCAATAGGATAATTACTATGGAAAACGGACGGTTGATCAATGAAAAATTAAGATAATGCTGAATATTTCCTCACATAGCAAGTTGAATGAAAAGGTGGACATTTCCCAGTTTGGTGCTGGAAAGAAAGTATTCCACAAGAGACACTATAAACAGTTTAACCGCTTTTTGGCAGCATTCTCCATCATCGTCTTTTTTATTCTTTTGCTCCCATGGACACAGACCATATCCGGAAGGGGGTACTTGACCACCCTTACGCCGGACCAAAGGCCACAGACCATCCAATCACCCATTCCGGGCCGTATTGAAAAATGGTATGTCCGTGAAGGCGATTATGTGGAAAAGGGGGACACCATCCTGCACATTTCCGAAGTGAAGAGCGAATATTTTGACCCCGATCTTGTACAACGTACAGGTAAACAGATAGAGGCAAAATCCATGGCGGTAACCTCGTACAAAGGCAAAGTGAAGGCCTTGGACCAGCAAATCGATGCTTTGACCAGGGAGCAGGGATTGAAGTTGGAACAGGCCAAAAACAAACTGATCCAATCAAAATTGAAAGTCCAAAGTGACAGTATCGACCTGGAAGCGGCAAAGACCAATATTACCATTGCACAACGCCAATACGACCGTGTAGTGCAGTTGCAGGAAGAAGGGCTGAAGGCAGTCACCGACGTGGAAGAAAAGCGGCTCAAGCTCCAAGAAACCCAGGCAAAACTCATCGGTCAGGAAAACAAACTCCTGGCCAGTAAAAATGAGGTGATCAATGCCCAAGTGGAAATCAATCGGGTGCAGGCAGAGTACACCGATAAAATCTCAAAGGCGCAGAGCGACCTGTACACGGCCCAGTCCAACCAATTTGATTCCGAGGCACAAGTCACCAAATTGGAAAACGAATATACCAACTATGAGATCAGGAACAGCCTGTTGTACATAAAGGCCCCGCAAAGTGGGTTCATCAACAAGGCCATTCAGTCAGGAATAGGGGAAACCTTCAAAGAAGGAGCGCAATTGGTCGGAATCATGCCGTCAGATTACGACATGGCAGTGGAGACTTATGTGGATCCCATAGATTTGCCTCTGGTCCATATCGGGGAAAAAGTACGGATACAGTTTGATGGTTGGCCAGCGATTGTCTTTAGCGGTTGGCCCAACGTGTCCTATGGCACTTTTGGGGGCAAAATAGTCGCCATTGAGACATTTATCAGCCCAAACGGCAAATATCGTTTGCTGTTGGCTCCCGATCCAGACGATGTTCCTTGGCCCAAGGACATACGAGTGGGCTCCGGGGCCAGTACCTTGGCCCTTTTGGAGGATGTTCCCATTTGGTTCGAACTGTGGAGGCAGCTCAATGGATTTCCTCCGGATTATTATCAACCCCAAAACACGAGTGCAGATGCCACCAAAAAATAGGATGCGATCATTTCTTTGGGTGATTGTTTTCTTTGCAACCGGGCAAGTGTATACCCAACAGGATTCATTAGTGCTGGGGTTCAAGGAATATTTGGGCTATGTGAAGAAACACCATCCCGTGGCCAAGCAGGCCCAGTTGAACATACCCGCAGGGCAGGCCAACCTGATGAAGGCCAGGGGCGGTTTTGACCCCAAGGTAGAAGTTGACTATCAGCGGAAAGAGTTCAAGGGCACCGAATATTGGGACCGCTTGAACACCACGTTCAAAATCCCTACGTGGTTCGGGATAGAGCTCAAAGGGAATTTTCAGCAGAGCGAGGGATACTACATCAACCCGGATGAAACCCTGCCAGAGGATGGACTGTATAGCGCGGGGGTCTCCATGTCGTTGGCACAGGGTTTTTGGATCAACGAACGGATGGCCACCTTGCGCAGGGCCAAACTCTTTCGGGAACAGTCCAAGGCGGAGCAAGACCTTCAGGTAAACGAAGTGCTGTATAAGGCATCCTTGGCCTATTTTGATTGGTTAAGGGCATTTCGGGATGCCGAAGTGTACAAAGACTTTTTGGACAATGCCGAAATAAGGTTTGGCGGGGTCCGGGAGAGCGCTCTGGCAGGTGATATCGCCATGATCGATACCGTCGAGGCCAAAATTGCCGTGCGCAACCGGGCACTTGGTTATGAACAGGCCAAGGTGAAGTTGATGAAAACATCTTTGGAACTGTCCAATTTTTTGTGGATAGATGATGTGCCCGTCGAACTGCAACCTGGGGTGAAGCCTGATCTGGGGACGGATATCGCCATTGATTCCACCTTGGAGATCGAAGGGGTGCCTTTGGATAGTTTCAATCTGGACAACCATCCGAAACTGATGTCCCTGGAATATAAAATTGAAGGTCTTGAAGTGGATAAACGGTTAAAGGCCAACAAATTGCTTCCGAAGTTGGACGTGGAATACAATTTTGTCACGGAAACCCCAGAACTGATGAATTCCTTTGTCACTGAAAACTACAAAGGCGGATTTTCCTTTCAACTGCCCTTGTTCCTCCGCAAAGAGCGGGGCGACCTGAAATTGGCCAAATTCAAACTGCGGGATGCCGAGTTTGAGCGGGACAATGCCCAAGTGGAAATACAGAACAAGGTCATCGCCATTTATAATGAGTTGGACTCCTACATACAGCAAAACCAACTCATCCAAGATATTGTAAAGGATTATTCCACCCTCTTGTCCGCGGAAGAACGCAAGTTTAGTTTTGGTGAAAGCTCCCTCTTTTTGATCAATACCAGGGAAAGTAAGCTCATAGATGCCTATCTCAAACAAAATGAAATGGAGAACAAATTCTTCCACACCAAGGCCATGTTGTTCAAGAGTTTGGCCATCAACCCCAAAATGCTCTAAAACATCTCAAGGAATGTAAGTACTTGGATATTCTGCGACAACCTATGACAAAAGTCACCAATTAGGCCATTGTGCCATGGTATTTTTGAAAAAATAAATGAGGTATGGAAGTCATCGAGAAAGATAGGTCGGCATTAGTGGTGGAAGCCCTTTCCAAAGGAAAGGAATACCAAGAGTACCGGGAAATGGTACACCGATTGGCCGAGGAGGGCAAGACCACAGGATTGGACCAATCAGAGGTCCGAATCAATTTTACCCAGCTCAACGACCGCCGCATGCACCGATGGGAGAAAACCTTCAAACTGCCGGAAAATGCAAGGGAACAACTTTCCAAATTGGATTCAAAACTGGTTTTTTTAGTGCTGACCGAGAGTTGGTGCGGGGATGCCGCTGCCAGCTTGCCCATTATGGACAAAATAGCCAAGGAAGCAAAAAGCATTGACCTCAAAATCGTTCTCAGGGATGAAAACTTGGAACTCATGGATGCTTTTTTGACCAATGGGAGCCGTTCCATCCCCAAACTCATTGTTTTGAACAAGAAGAAAGGTCAAATTGTAGGTGAATGGGGTCCAAGGCCCAGTGTCGCCACTGAAATGGTAGAAACATTCAAAAAGGAACATGGCAAACTGACCGATGGGTTCAAACAGGAACTTCAGGTTTGGTACAACAAGGACAAGGGCCAAAATATCCTGGGCGATATGCTACAACTACTTGCTCTGGAATAGATAGGTAATGGTCCCGATCTGTGAATTTTTGGAGTCGGGGCTGAAACGCGCCTTTAGGGCATAGTTTATGGCATTGTCCACCAAGCAGCCATTGCTGGTCGTGGAACTTTTATCGTTAAAACTGGCCTCTGTCACATATCCATTGGAATCCACATTGATGTTGATGACCACCTTTCCACCTTCAATACAGGTATAGATGGGCGGCGGCAAAGAGTAAGCGTTCCTCTCCACCAAGGAGTAGGAAATGGAGGTGCGTTTATCTTTCAAATAGTTGGTGAATTCCTGCTTTTGGGCATCACGTTCGCCCAATTTTTGTTTTTTTTCGTCCCGTTGTTCCCTTAACTGCTTCAACTGGCTTGAAAAGTTGTCGTCCCCGGAATATTCGCCGGTCTCACTGCTCAGGGCCCTTTCTTCCATAAGTTCCTCAAGGGTTTTCAAGGGCTCAGGGCTTCCTACGCTAGGTTTTGCGGTTTCGTTGAATGCCATGTGGCTTTTGATGGGGTCGCTGTTGGCAGCCAATTCCTCCAATCTTTTGTCTTCCTCTTCGAGCAATTTCTCGATGTCCTCATCCGCCAAGCTCATTTCAATGACATATTCATCTTCTTTCATCCCGCCCAAGTGAATGTTGAACAACAACAAAACCACTATGGCCATGGAAAAGAAGGTGATCAAGAGCGATAATTGGCTTCTGTTCAGGTTCATGGTCATACTATAACCGCATTTTTCGAAAAATATTTTACTCCAGACTTTCTTTGAAAACCAAAGGGCTGGTAGCATTATTTACGTTGAAATCCCCTATTTTGGTTCTTCTGAGCGCTGAAAGATGGGCTCCAGAGCCCAGTGCTTTGCCAAAATCGTGGGCCAGGGAGCGGATATAGGTCCCTTTGCTGCACACCACCCTGAAATCGACCTCAGGAAGGGTGACTCGTGTGATTTCAAATTCAAGTATTTCTACTTTTCGGGATTTTATGTCCACTTCTTTTCCTTCCCGTGCGAGCTCATAGAGGCGTTTGCCATCTTTTTTCAATGCGGAGAACACAGGGGGAACTTGATCTATTTCCCCCAAAAATTGTTTTGCCGCCTCTTTTATGGCTGTTTCAGAAATGTGGTCTATGGGAAAAGTTTGGTGCACCTCGGTTTCCAGATCGTATGATGGCGTAGTCGCCCCCAGGGTGAACGTGCCGGTATATTCCTTCACCTGACCTTGTAGCTCTGGGATCTTTTTGGTGAACTTGCCCGTACAGATGACCAACAGGCCAGTGGCCAATGGATCCAGCGTTCCGGCATGGCCAATTTTAATTTTCTTGAGGTTAAATTTTTTACGAATGGCCCACTTTAAGGCATTTACGGCCTGGAACGAACTCCATTCCAAGGGCTTGTCGATCAGAAGGATCTCACCGTTCAAAAAATCTTCTTTGGTCTTCAAAAGCTAAGCTTTGGGTTTTGGACAAAGGTACTGATCTATCCCCAAACGCTCCAAGCCACGGCAATAAGTCCAACAATGAAACAGTAGATGGCAAAATAGGTGAGCTTGCTCTGCCGTACCAACTTGATCATCCACGTGCAGGCGGCCAACCCGGCAATGAAGGCAGCGATGAACCCTGCACCCATGGCCACGGCCTGGTCCCCATGAAAATTGATGTCGCCCCCCATAAGGTCTTTGGCTACTTTGCCCAAGATCAACGGAACTACCATCAAAAATGAAAAACGGGCTGATTTGGTCTTGTCCACACCCAATAGCACGGCTGCGGAAATCGTGGCCCCACTTCGGGAAATACCGGGCAGGATGGCTACGGCCTGAGCCATACCAATCACAAAGGCACTTCGGAAAGAAACGCCCTTATCCGTGGTTTTGGCCATATCCGCCAAATAGAGCAAAATGGCAGTGATGATGAGCATGATGCCTACAATGATGATGGCCCCATCAAAAAACACTTCGATAAAATCATTTAAAAAGAGACCGACCAGTGCCGCGGGGATCATCGAAATAATGATCTTGAGGGAAAATTGGGTCTGTTCGTTCCATTTGAATTGGAGAAGGCCCTTAAAAATTTCGAGAATGTCCTTTCGAAACACCACAATGGTGCTCAATGCGGTGGCAAAGTGCAGTATGACCGTGAACAAAAGGCTTTCTTCGGGAAGGGCATTTGCTCCCAATATGGCTTTTCCCAATTCCAAATGACCGCTGGAAGACACGGGCAGGAATTCTGTCAACCCTTGGATGATCCCAAGGATGATCGCGTCTATCAACTCCAAATCAGTCCTTATTTTTATTGGGGTTCAACAAAATGGCATATATCTGGATGCCGAGGCCGATCAACACCAAGGTGGGGGCCAAACGAATCCTTCTAAAATTGTAGATCTCCGGGTTGAAGACATTAGGGTCGTCGGTCCCGCCGCCACTCATCAAAATAAAACCCAAGGCAATGAAAGCAATGCCTATAAAGAGAAAGAGATAATTTTTCCTTTGGAAAACAAACTCCTTGTTGGGTTTTTGATCGTTGTTTTTCTTGCTCATGGCACAAATTTAATCAAAACTTTCCCAGGTTTGATGGATTATATATGTCGTCCTATGTCTAAAAGCGCAGCGGTCCAGAGTCTTTTGTCTAATAATAAAGATGATCCGTCCTCAAATTGAGGAAACGTTGGGTGGCAAAATGGGTGCTGGCCCATGAGATGACCACTCCCAGACCGAACACGCCCACAAAAAGCAGGATGAGCACCGGATAATCGTCAAAAAGGTTCAGTTCGGGGAAGTTTTTGTTGATGTAGTACAGTAAAATACCCAAGGAAACCAGAGCCACCAAAGCCCCGACCATGCCCAGTTTGATATTGGTCCAGATGAACGGCCTTCGGATGAATTTTTTGGTCGCCCCTACCATTTGCATTGTCTTGATAATGAATCGTTTGGAGTAAATGGACAAGCGAATGGAACTGTTGATGAGCAATACGGCTATGACGGTGAAAATGGCACTGGCCACCAAGATCCAAAGCCCTATTTTTCGGGCGTTGTCATTCAGGAGTTCTATCAAGGGCTTGTCGTAGCTCACTTCGTCCACATAGGTTTTTTCCGCTATTCCTTCGGCAATCTCGGTGATCTGTTCCGGGGACACAAAATCCGCTTTCAAGTGCACATCAATGGAATTTTTAAGGGGATTGTACCCCAAAAACTCCACGAAATTCTCCCCAATGTCCTCGCTGTATTGCTCTGCGGCATCCTCTTTGGAAATATATTCGGCGGATTTGGTGTATTCGGCCAAAGCAAGGCTTTTTTGCAACTGATCGATCTCTACGGGCTTGGCACTATCCTTCAGGAAAACGGAAATGGTGATCTGCTCCTTGAAATGGTCGCCCAGTTTCTTGGTGTTCAGCACCAAAAGACCCAGCGCCCCGAGCAGGAACAACACAAGTCCAATGCTCAGTACCACGGAAAAATAGGAGGAGATCAGTTTTCTTCGCTGATATCTTTCAATATATTGGCTCATATAGTGGAATCAATACGTAAAAATAGAAAAGTAAATTGTATTTAGGGGATTAAACCTATTTTTGCAACTCGAAAATGAAAGCGAATAGCATGAATTACGATTTCCGAAAAATTGAGGCCAAATGGCAGGAATATTGGGCCAAGAACAAAACCTTCAAGGCATCCAACAATTCTGACAAACCCAAATTTTATGCACTTTCCATGTTTCCCTATCCGTCTGGAGCCGGACTGCATGTGGGGCACCCGTTGGGCTACATCGCTACGGACATCTATTCGCGCTACAAAAGACATAAGGGGTTCAATGTATTGCATCCCATGGGGTACGATTCCTTCGGCTTGCCCGCGGAGCAATATGCAATCCAAACCGGGCAGCATCCGGCCATCACCACGGAGAATAACATCAATAGGTATCGCGAGCAGTTAGATCGATTGGGTTTTTCCTTCGATTGGGACCGCGAAGTGCGCACTTCTGACCCAAAATATTACAAATGGACACAATGGATCTTTATCCAACTGTTCAACTCGTGGTACAATAAAAAATCGGACAAGGCGGAGGATATAGAAACCTTGATTTCCACTTTTGAGAAAGAAGGCAATGCGAATGTCGAAGCGGCTTGTGATGATGACACGCCAAGTTTCAGTGCCACAGATTGGAACAATTTTTCAGCAAAGACAAAACAAGAGCTCCTTTTAAAATACAGATTGACCTATTTGGCGGATACCGAAGTGAACTGGTGTCCTGCTTTGGGCACTGTGTTGGCCAATGATGAGATTGTGAACGGTGTTTCAGAGCGCGGGGGATATCCCGTGATCCGTAAAAAAATGACACAATGGAGCATGCGCATCACCGCCTATGCCCAACGGTTGTTGGACGGTCTGGACCACATCGACTGGCCACAACCGCTCAAGGATTCCCAGACCAACTGGATCGGTCGCTCCGAAGGGGCGTCGGTAAAGTTCAGAGTGATGAGTGAAAAGTTAAGAGTTGATAACTCGGAACTCAAAACCCAGAACCCATCACTGGAAATAGAAGTCTTCACCACCCGCCCCGACACCATTTTTGGGGTGAGTTTTATGACTTTGGCACCCGAACATGATTTGGTGGCCAAAATCACCACACCCGAACAAAAAGCTGCCGTGGAAGCCTATGTGGAAGCCACCGCCAAGCGTTCCGAACGGGACCGTATGGCCGATGTGAAAACCGTTTCAGGGGTTTTTACGGGAGCCTATGCCGAGCATCCGTTCACCAAGGAACCCATTCCGATCTGGATCGGGGACTACGTGTTGGCCAGCTATGGAACAGGGGCCGTGATGGCCGTTCCCTGTGGGGACCAGCGCGATTATGATTTTGCGAAACATTACAACATAGACATCCCCAATATTTTTGAGGGCGTGGATATTTCCGAAGAGGCTTTTGCCGACAAGGCCACGACCATTATCGCCAATTCAGACTTTTTGAATGGACTTTCCTATAAGGAAGCCACCAAAAAAGCGATTGCCGAACTGGAAAAAATAGGTCAGGGCAAGGGCAAGGTGAACTATCGCCTTCGGGATGCGGTGTTCAGCCGTCAGCGGTACTGGGGGGAGCCATTCCCTGTGTATTATGTGGACGGGATGCCACAGATGATCGATGTGGAACATTTGCCACTGGAACTCCCCGAAGTGGAAAAATACCTCCCCACCGAAACTGGCGAACCGCCCTTGGGCAACGCTACCCATTGGGCTTGGGATGCGAAGAACAAAAAAGTAGTTTCCAATGACCTTGTCACCCTGAGCGCCCGCCTGCCGGACGGGCAGGCAGTCGAAGGGTCGGACAAGGGGGATGGGATGCTGAATCAAGTTCAGCATGACGGTATCTATCCTTTGGAATTGAACACCATGCCGGGTTGGGCAGGAAGCTCCCAATACTTTAATCGATATATGGATCCCCGAAACAACGAGGCCATTTTCTCCAAGGAAGCGATTGACTATTGGCAAGATGTGGATCTCTATATAGGAGGCAGTGAGCACGCCACGGGTCACTTGTTGTATTCCCGTTTCTGGCAGCACTTTATGTTTGATAGGGGCTATGTGCCCAAAGCGGAGTATGCCCAAAAGTTGATCAACCAAGGGATGATTACGGGAGAAAGTGCTTTTGTCAATAGGATAGGATTCAATATAACTTTCGAAGGCGATGATGTGATTTTTAAAAATAATATACCAGTTACAAGTGGTTTTGGTGCCTTGTCTTTTTTGTCGGAGGATGAAAAACAATCTTTAAGATTGCTTCAAGAAAAGTACAAATTCATAAAAAAACACTTCCTTTCAGAAGGTGTGATTCATCATTTTAAGAAGTCGAATGACGAAAATGAGGTTAGTCTAGAAATCCGTGAGAAGCTTACCAATTTCTTTACGAAGGATTTAGGAAAAGAAATTGAAGAGTTAGGTTTAAAAAATAAGGTTAGGCCGGTATTTGTTCGAATTGGGAATAAGTACAGTTTTTATAAGACTCATGCTCTTGTTGATTTTGTGAATTTGAAGAATGAACTAGATGTTGATGCATTTAAAAATTGGCAGACAGAATATAAGGATGCTGAATTCATCGGTGAAGATGATGGAACATTTAAGGTTTCAAGAGAAATCGAAAAAATGTCCAAATCCAAATACAATGTCGTCAACCCAGATGCCATTTGTGAGGAGTACGGGGCAGATTCCCTTCGTCTG
Source organism: Flagellimonas hadalis (assembly GCF_007785775.2). GTDB lineage: Bacteria > Bacteroidota > Bacteroidia > Flavobacteriales > Flavobacteriaceae > Flagellimonas > Flagellimonas hadalis. The sequence goes on along the minus strand of NZ_VNIK02000014.1, from coordinate 22,067 downwards.
TACGAAATGTTCCTCGGGCCGTTGGAGCAATCCAAGCCTTGGAATACCGCGGGCATCACCGGTGTGTTCTCCTTCCTCAAAAAACTATGGAAGCTCTATGCCCCTTATGTGGACGGGTCGCTGAGCGGAGTCGAAGCGGAACCCACCGCCGAAAACCTAAAAACCCTGCACAAGACCATCAAAAAGGTGGAGGAGGATATCGAGAACTTCTCCTTCAACACTTCGGTGTCCACTTTTATGATCTGTGTGAACGAGCTCACGGCACAGAAATGTACCAGCAAATCCATTTTGGAACCCTTGGCCGTCTTGGTGTCGCCCTATGCGCCGCACATTGCCGAAGAGCTTTGGGAGCGATTGGGCCACTCGGGCTCCATTGCCGAGGTGCCTTTCCCCAAGTTCGAAGGAAAGTACTTGGTGGAGAGCAGTAAGGAATATCCCATTTCCTTTAATGGTAAAATGCGGTTCAAACTGGAATTCCCGACGGACATGGACAGCAAGGCCATTGAAGCTGCCGTGTTGGCCCATGAAAAGACCCAGGAACAGTTGCAGGGTCGAGCTCCCAAAAAGGTGATCGTGGTTCCTGGAAAGATCGTGAATATTGTGGGATAATTTTTGAATTTATGGGCTGAGGCCGATTTTCATTGAAAAATATTTATCAGAAATTAAAAATGCACGCCTTTTGGCGTGCATTTTTGTTTTATGTTCGTTTGACCTATAAAAAACATAGGGTGATGTAATATAAAAACATTAAAAATTATAATTATCCCTATTATAAATAGGGTATAAAGTTAAAAAAACATCATTTTTAAATGTTGACCCCTACTTTTTGTCGATTTTGTTTCTTGGATTCTGTTTTTTGTATCACCTTTGGGGCATTAACTACAAAACATATCAAAATGATAGTAGGGGTACCAAAGGAAATCAAGAACAACGAAAGCCGGGTTGGGATGACACCAGCCGGGGTTTTTGAATTGGTAAAGAACAACCACACCGTATATGTGCAGTCCGGAGCGGGCGAAGGGAGTGGTTTTTTCAATCACGATTACCAGCGGGCCGGGGCCACTATTTTGGATACCATCGGTCAGGTGTATGCCATGAGCGACATGATCGTAAAGGTCAAGGAGCCCATTGCCGAGGAATATGGACTCATCCAAAAGGGCCAGATCGTGTTCACCTACTTTCATTTTGCATCCAGCGAGGCATTGACCAAGGCCATGATCGAGAGCAAATCCATTTGTATTGCCTACGAAACGGTGGAGGATGAGGACGGGACCCTTCCCCTGCTCACCCCCATGTCCGAAGTTGCCGGAAGGATGGCCATTCAGCAAGGGGCCAAATACCTGGAAAAACCTGTAAAGGGGCGCGGCGTGCTCTTGGGCGGTGTGCCCGGTGTGGCACCAGGGCGTGTTTTGGTGCTTGGGGCAGGCGTAGTGGGCATTCAGGCTGCTAAAATGGCAGCGGGACTTGGCGCCCATGTGACCATATTGGATGTCAATATGAAACGCCTCCGCCATGTGAACGACATTATGCCACCGCATGTGGTGACCGAATTTTCGAATGAATTCAATATCAGAAAACATATAAAAACCCACGATCTGATCATAGGCGGGGTCCTCCTGAAAGGGGCCAAAGCACCCAACCTGATCACCAGGGATATGCTCAAGGACATGCGTCCGGGCACGGTGATCGTTGATGTTGCCGTGGACCAAGGGGGTTGCGTGGAGACCACCAGACCCACTACCCACGAGAGCCCTACCTATATCGTTGACGATGTGGTCCATTACTGTGTAGCCAATATGCCAGGGGCAGTGCCTTATACTTCTACAGTTGCCTTGACGAATGTAACACTGCCCTATGTGCTAAAACTGGCCAATACAGGATGGCGAACTGCCTGCAAACTGGACAAGTCCCTGGGCAAGGGATTGAACATTGTGGAGGGCGACATCGTTTACAAAGAGATAGCCAAGGCGTTCCAATTTGAGCCGGTCTTGGCCTGAAAACGTACATTTTGTCAGATAAACGACCCCGTCAAATATTGGCGGGGTTTTTGCTTTATTGTACTATATTTATGATACCAAAATAGAAAAGTTATGATGACATATTATATATTGATAGGTGCCATCGCACTGGTCAGCTGGTTGGTCAGCAATCAATTGAAGAGCAAGTTCAAGAAATATTCCCAAGTGCACCTGCGCAATGGGATGAGCGGTGCTGAAATTGCCCAAAAAATGTTGGACGACCATGGAATCAGTGATGTCAAGGTCATTTCCACTCCAGGAATGTTGACGGACCATTACAACCCAAAGAACAAAACGGTCAACCTGAGCGAAGGGGTCTATAATCAACGAAATGCAGCAGCAGCAGCGGTGGCCGCCCACGAATGCGGACACGCCGTACAGCATGCCCAAGCGTATGAGTGGCTGACCATGCGTTCCAAATTGGTGCCCGTGGTGAGTGTGACCTCCGGGATGTCCACTTGGGTGGTGTTCGGGGGTATTGCCCTGATGGCCGCGACCGGAGTGGCAGGCGGTATTGGATTTTACATTGCCGTGGCCGGATTGATCATGATGGGATTCGCCACATTGTTCAGTTTCATTACCCTTCCCGTGGAGTACGATGCCAGTAAAAGGGCATTGGTGTGGCTGAAGCAGAAGAACATGGTGAGCCAGCAGGAATATGCTGGAGCCGAAGATGCCTTGAAATGGGCGGCACGGACATATTTGGTAGCCGCAATCGGTGCATTGGCTTCCTTGCTGTATTGGGCCCTTCAGGTCTTTGGTGGCAGGGATTAAAAAAAGTATAACAACAAAAAAAGGGGCCTTTAGGCCCCTTTTTTATTTTATAGTTGGATGAAAAATTAATCGATCCATTTGGCAACTTGGTTGTCGATCATTTGAAGACCTACACCTTCCGTGCCTGTGATTTCGATCATATCCAAAATGTCCCTGATAGTGTTTTCTTCTTCGACCTGCTCCATAACGAACCAATCCAAGAACCGCTCCGTGGCAATGTCACCTATCTCCCTCGCTTTTTTCACGATGTTGTGGATGGACTTGGTCACGGCCACCTCATGTTCCAGCGTGCTTTCGAACACATCCACAATGGAGGAATAATCGTGGTTGATGTCCGTCACTTCTGGGGAAACAGGGCTGCCTCCAGTGTCCACCAAAAAGTTGAATATCTTCATCATGTGCGCACGTTCTTCCTCTGTTTGTTTGAAGAAAAACTTGGCACTGGTAAAAAATCCGTTTTGTTCGCACCAAGATGCCATCGCCAAATAGGTGGCGGAGGCATGGGCTTCCATTTTTATCTGGGCATTGAGCATATCCATGGATTCCACTTTGATGCTCATGCTTTGTCTAGCTATATCTTTCATAATTGATTTTTTGAAGTTGTGTATAGTGTAAAAATACTGAATTTTCACGGCATACGAAGGCTAAGTATTTAATTTTAAGCCAATTTAAGACTGAATAAAAATAAGGAAAAAAGGTCGGATCAGGCGCTGACAAGCTCGCCTTCCGCGGATAGGCCCATGGCCACAAAACCCTGCTCTACCATTTTTTTAAGGTCCAAGATCTCAAAAGTGTTCAGGATAAAAAGATGTTCCTTGTTGCAGAGCATCAGTACTTCAAACCCGTGCTTGTTCAGGTCGCTATCGAAATGGCTCTCAATGGAAATGGACATGACCTTCTGCCGGAGCGATAACAACTGGCAAAGGGACATACGGACCATTTTCTGGCCAAAATCGACAAAGAAGCACCGTTGCTGGGTGTCTTGGTATAGGGTGTAATATGTGGATTGAACTATTACATTCATGGTCCAAATGTAATATTTATTTAGATTGAATACAAATATCAGATCTGTATTTGTCGATCAATTTGTTGGTTCAGGGAAATGAAGGTTTCGGTACGGGACACTCCTTCAATTTGTTGGATTTTTTTGTTGAGTACCTGCATAAGGTGTTCGTTGTCCCGGCAAAGCACTTTGATGAGGATGGACCAGTTACCCGTGGTATAATGGCATTCCAGGACTTCAGGAATCTTTTCCAGTTCTTTCACGGCCATGGGGTTGGACATGGCCTTGTCCAGAAAGATGCCGATGTAGGCCATGGTGGTGTAGCCTAAAACCCGTGGATTTATGATGAATTTGGAGCCTGTGAGGAGTCCTGCGCTTTCCAATTTGCGCAATCTTTGGTGTATGGCCGCCCCAGAAATGCCTATGCTGCGGGCTATTTCAAGGATGGGTCTGCGGGCATCCTCCATCAAAAATCTTAAGATTTTCTTGTCTATACCATCAATTTTCACCGAATTGTTATTGTTTTTCACATCAACAGTTTGAAATTGTAGCTAAAGATATTCAAAATCCATCAAAATTTAACTTGCCACCGAATCGGGATTATAGCCCAAATAGGGCACTTCATATTCCTTAAAATGTATCCCATGCGACTTCAACTCTGAAAGTATCGGGGCATATACTTCCTTTTTGATGGGAATCTGTACGCCCGGTGTGTTAATCTTTCCATTCAGGATCTGGAGCGTGGCCATGGCCACAGGTAGCCCCACCGTCTTGGACATGGCCGTGTAGGTGCGGTTCTCCCCAATGACGACCATATTGGCATCAATCTGTTTTTTTTCGCCATTCAGTTCGTAGCCAAATTTGTGGTACATCACGATCATGTCCTTTTCATGCTCCTTCAAGGTCCAATTATCCTCGAGGATGTATTGCAGCACCTGCGCGGGGGAAGCACTTTTCAGGGGAATTTTTTTATGACGATCAAAAAGGTTCAGCTCCAGCAATTTTCCCCACATGATATCGTCCTGGTCTATTTTGAGGTAGTGCCTCAGTTTCAGCTCCACGGAATCGGTGGGCGAATAGGGCAGGAACAGGTTCACAAATTCGCGATAGGACATGCCCTCCGAATTTTCAATGGTGTAGCTGTCATCCGTCATGCCAAGGATCACGAACATTTGCCAAGCCTTCGAAAACCCGACCCTCCGCATGGTACCTCGATAAAGTGTCAGCACATCTTGCAGACCGTAGGCTTCCCGATATTTCAAGGAATCCCGATTGGCGTAGGCCTCAAAGGTGCCATAACCTTCAATGTTCATGAATTCCGTCCTTCTAAAAAGTTTTTGGTAGGGGATATATTTATAGGTGCCCTCCTGAATGAACTTGGCCACTCCGCCCTGCCCGGCCAGGACCACGTTGCGGGGGTTCCACGTAAACTTATAGTTCCAGAGGTTGGAATCGCTCTCCGGCGCCACCAGTCCCCCGGTAAAGGACTCGAAAAGAAGCATTTTACCGCCTTTGTCGCGAATACGGTCTATCACCTCCATGGCACTCATGTGATCTATGCCCGGGTCCAAACCAATTTCGTTCATAAAGACCAGCCCATTTTTCTTGGCCTCGCCATCAAGGGCTTCCAGTTCCTTGCTCACATAGGAGGCCGTGATCAAATGCTTTTTGTACTGGATACAATCCTCTGCGACCTTGATGTGCAGACTGGCGGGCAGCATCGAAATCACAATGGATGCTTCGGAGACCGCCTTTTTGCGTTCCCCATCATTGAAGATATCCAATGTAAATGCAGTGCAATTGGGATGTGAGGTGAATTCTTTGGGAATATGTTCTGGATGAAGATCGCCAATTTTCAGATGAAGGTTTTCTTCTTTGGATTTCTTCAAGATATAATCCAAAAGGTATGAGGTTGACTTTCCAGCGCCAATGACCAAAATAGTACGGACCATAGGTTTTGCTTACTTTTGTTAGAAGGATACTAAGGTATCAAATTGTTATATTTTTAAAAAAAATAGCATATAAAGTTATGAACAGAACAATTGTGTTGATTGGTATCCTATTGGGAGCTTTGGCCATTATTTTGGGTGCTTTTGGGGCACATGGACTGGAGAAGTTGGTGGATGCGTCCTCCATTGAGACCTTTGAGGTGGGCGTCCGCTACCAGATGTACCATGCCCTTTTTCTTCTTTTTTTGGGAATTTGGCCAAACTTGGCAGAGGCCCATAAAAAAAGGGTCTTTACCTTGATTGTTGTGGGAGTGCTGCTGTTCTCGTTCTCCATCTATCTATTGGCCCTGAACAGTTTGACCTCGTTCGACTTTAAAAGCATAGGATTTTTGACACCGATCGGGGGAGTTTTCCTCATTTTGGGATGGGTGTTTTTGGGATATTTTGTGTTGAAAGCGAAAGGAATGAAAGAGGTTGAATAAAAAGGGTCAATTTCTTTTTTTGGAAGTATGATGGCCAAAAACCCAACCTACCTTTCCATTAAAATTGATTTTATACCAACGATCAGTGTTACCGTTGACTTCTTCCAAAGAAGAGCTTTGTTCAATGATGTCACAGATGTCCCCTTTTTCGACTTGAAATAGGACTTCTTCAGAACTTGTGCTAGGCTCATCCACGACGTTAACAGTTTTGGAAGTGATGCCCAGTTTATTGGAAGGTAGATTTTGGAACTGATCCAACTCATCAATATAGAAAGCTTCTTCTGAACCCGGATTCCCATACAATGCCTTACTCACCTCTTCAATGAGCTTGGACTTTTTAAAGTTGGGATTGTCCATGATATTTTCAAGCAGTTCATATTTCTTGTCACCTCCTTCTTCCATGGCACGCCAATATAGTATCCCCAACTTCACATCAAGTTCATTTTGGATGATGTTCGCTTGTCCCTGTATCCAACCTTTTTTCTCTTTCTTTAAACTCACGACTTCATTCCATCCGTCCTGTTCTCCGTCAAAAATGACCACCATGTCCATAGGCTCCAACTTTTCGCCCACGTAGGTCATGATATCCGGCCTTTTATACAATTCCCTTTGCCCGTTCACAATACCCAACTTTCCACCAATGGCAAATAAGTGCTTATAGACCCAGCCTTCGTTTCCATCGGACAGCTTCACTTTTATATATTCCTTGTCATCGTCGGCAATTTGTTTTTCGTCAAGGAACTCTACTTTTTCCCCAAAATAAATGGTAGTGATGTACTTCGCATCTTTTCTGCCTGGGTTGTCACGTAAACCAACCTTTGGCCATAGGCAAGTAGCATATGGCTCCGCGCCGGTTTCTTCCGATGTTTTTGAATCGTCGGACCAAGTTGCTTCTGAATTCAGTTCAGTGTTCTTGTTGGGCGTGGAATTGCAGCCGTACCCCAGTACAAGCAGAAAATAGATGATACATGTTTTTTTTGATGTTTTCATAGATAAAGTTTTAGGGGCAAAATATAGGGATAGCACCGAAATGGCACCGCTGTAAATTGACGGATGATGTGTTTGGGTTGACGGATGGGCAAGATTGGGTCAATAATCGCCTATTGATCAACATCTACAGTTTTGATGGAAAAAATAATTTAACGGTATTTCATCTTAAAGTATTGGAAATACAAAGACAAATAGAAGGTCGAAAAAGTATTATTTTCTAGCTTTGCACTAACATTAAAACAAACAGATGAAGGATTCTGCTTCAACATCGAAAACGATTTCGTTAAGGTCCTACGGAATCAAGCATGACAATTTCCAGTATCAACTTTCACCGGATGAGCTCCACGACATCACCTTGGAAAAAGGGATGGGGAAAGAGGCTTCCTCGGGTGCCTTGGCCGTGAACACGGGAGAGTTTACAGGACGGTCCCCCAAGGATCGTTTTATCGTGAAAGATGCCATTACGGAAGATAAAGTTTGGTGGGGGGATATCAATATTCCTTTTGACAGTGAAAAGTTTGACAGACTCTATGACAAAGTCATCCAGTACCTGAACGAAAAGGAACTGTTCGTCAGGGATTCGTATGCCTGTGCAGACCCAGATTACAAGTTGAACATCAGGGTCATCAACGAATACCCTTGGTCCAATATGTTTGCGTACAACATGTTCTTGCGGCCCACAGAAGCGGAACTGGAAGATTTTGAACCGGAATGGACCGTGGTGAACGCACCGGGATTCAAGGCCGTTCCAGAAGTGGACGGAACACGCCAGCACAACTTTGCCATTCTCAATTTTACGCGAAAAATTGCCCTGATCGGGGGTACTGGATACACAGGGGAGATCAAAAAAGGGATTTTCTCGGCATTGAACTTCATCCTGCCCGTTTATAAGAACACCTTGCCCATGCACTGTTCCGCCAATGTGGGCGAAGAAGGTGACACGGCCATCTTTTTTGGCCTTTCCGGTACAGGGAAGACCACGCTTTCCACCGATCCGGACAGAAAACTGATCGGCGACGACGAGCACGGATGGACCGCGGCAAATACCGTTTTTAATTTTGAGGGAGGCTGCTATGCCAAGGTCATTGACCTTTCCGAAGAAAATGAGCCTGAGATCTACGGAGCTATCAAGAGAGGGGCCATTCTGGAAAATGTGATTATGGACGGAAACGGTGTGGTGGATTTTGCAAATACCTCCATTACCCAGAACACCAGGGTGAGCTATCCTATAGAGCATATTGAAAACATACAGGAGCCCTCCATAGGCAAGAACGTGAAGAACATCTTTTTCCTTACTGCCGATGCCTTTGGGGTACTGCCCCCGATATCAAAATTGACCCCTGCCCAAGCGGCCTATCACTTTATTTCGGGCTATACGGCCAAAGTGGCCGGCACCGAAGCGGGCGTGGTGGAGCCACAACCCTCCTTCTCTGCTTGTTTTGGAGCGCCTTTTATGCCGTTGCATCCTGCCAAGTATGCAGAAATGTTGAGTAAGAAGATGAAGGAATCGGGTGTGGACGTATGGTTGATCAATACCGGGTGGACCGGCGGACCTTATGGGGTCGGGACCCGTATGAAACTAAAATATACCCGTGCCATGATCAGTGCGGCACTTCGGGGGGATCTTGGACTTTACAGCTATGACAGATACCATATCCATTCCGTTTTTGGCGTGGCACAGCCCAGGGAATGTCCGGGCGTTCCGACCGAGGTGTTGAGCCCAAGGGCCACATGGAACAATGATGAGGCCTACTATACCACGGCTTTCAAGTTGACGAATGCCTTCAGGGAAAACTTTAAAAAGTTTGAAGCCTTCGCCAGCGAGGAAATCAGGCGAGGCGGCCCCCAACGGTATGCCTTCTAGAAACAAAAAACGCCCCCAAACGGGGGCGTTGCTTTTTTCCAGTAAGTTTTTTTACTTGTTTACGCTGGTAATGTACTTCTGAAGTGCCATGGTCATGGAGGGAGTCTCCGGCGTGGGCGCTTGGATGTCTATCCTGAGCCCTGCATCTGTGGCTGCTTTTACGGTACTGTTACCAAATACGGCGATACGGGTATTGTTCTGTTCAAAATCAGGGAAGTTCTTCAAAAGGGACTCGATCCCGGAAGGACTGAAGAATACCAGAATGTCGTAGTAAACATCTCTAAGGTCGGACAGGTCACTGATCACTGTCTTGTAGAAAATACCTCGTTTCCAATCTACGCCAAGCTCGTTCAAAGCTTCGGGAACGGAAGGTTTCAGTTGGTCCGATGATGGGAGAAGGAATTTTTCATCCTTGTACTTTTTCATCAATGGGATCAATTCATTGAAAGTCCTTTTGCCCACATAGATCTTACGTTTTCTGTACACTACGTACTTTTGCAGGTAGTAGGCCACTGCCTCCGACTGGCAAAAGTATTTCATGGTGTCCGGAACCTTAAAGCGCATCTCCTCGGCAATCCTGAAAAAATGGTCCACAGAATTTCTGCTGGTCAGGATGATTGCCGTAAAATTGTTCAGATCGATCTTCTGCTGCCTAACATTTTTGGCTTCAACCCCCTCCACGTGTATGAAAGGCCTAAAATCCACTTTAATTTTTTCTTTCTCGATCAAACGGGAGTAGGGGGAATTTTCGACTTTGGGTTCTGGTTGGGAAACCAAAATTGTTTTTACTTTCATAAGTTTTCAACCTTTTAGATAGCTTCCAATTAACACCAAGGGCGCAATTTCGAGTGCGCAAAGGTACAAAATAAAATACATAAAATACGGAAACATAGCTTTTTGATAGTTCTTCAACAGCTTTATGGCACCGATGCCATTTATAAGGAGAATTAAGATAAAAGCACTATAAATTACGGTTTTGGAGTCCTTTAGGATATAGGTCAAAATCACATTGGCAACGAACAGAATGATGCTGCTGTAATTGAGATAGGAGGTTTTGCTGAAAATGAGTCCCACAATGAGTTCCTGGGCATTGAAAACAAATCCCGTGAAGGACTGGAGACCCAATTTGACCAATTGAAAAAGGACCAAGCCGCCCAGTACCATTAAAAAGACCCATAAGGGATCTTCACCGGGCAGTACCCCAAAAGCTTTTAGCACGAAGAAGACGAACAGCGAAAGGTTCACTACTTGGAACAGGGTCAAAAGGATGTGGAACCAGTTCAGGAGTTGCCCTTTTTTGTTGTGGAGCAGTACATATTTGTCATTGAACGGCAAGATGATAAAGTTGAGGAACCTTGAATGGTACATGTACTTTCCCAATGCCATCACCACGAGGCTGGCGAACAGCACAATGGTCATCCAATCCAGGGAGGGCGCAACTTTTTCTATCGGGTTCATTCGTGGATTTTGATAGGTTTCCCGTTGAGGCCCGGGGGCAGGCCGTTCTCCGAAATCCCAATCCTAAAGTACGTCGGATTTTCCATTTTCGGCAACGGTAGCTCAAAAGAATAATACACCGTGTCCTTGGAGTTCAATGTCCTTTGGATGGGGTCCATGTCCACCTTCAATGGGAGCATCTGCTGCACCTGTTTGTGCTCGTTGGAGTAGGAAATGGTATATTTCAAACCTTCCAAGGGAACATCAAAGGGATACGGATTATAGACCTTCAACGCATGCCGGGTACCGGTCTGTGGCTTTTCCACAATGCACTGTAGCGATCGGTACGACTGGAAATCGTCCATAAAAATGCCATAAAAGAGCGTGCTGTCCAAGTGCATATAGTTGATGTCCCCGCTTTTTCGGTATTGGGAAATGTAGAGTACCCTTTTTCCGCGAACCCGTTCCTCGGAGCCATCAATGGAATATTGGTTTTTTCGGTACATGAAATTATTCAGTGAAATGGCGGGCATTCCCGAATAGAACTCGTACATGGGCGCACGCCGGTACGAATTTTCAAAAATGATGGGCACGTCTCCTGCCTTGGAGTGGAGGTCGCTTACCCACTCCTTGTTGCCATGGGTCTCATAGACTTTAGGGAAAAGGGGATAATACACCAACCAGGCTCTCGCATAGAAGAGCAGTACCAAGCTCACGATGCCGATACGGTACATCCATTTCCTGCTCTTGGCGTTTTCCAAAAGATGGTTGAAAGCGATGACAATCAACGGAATGGAGATCACAATGGCCCATTGCGCCTGCACCCTTCTGTTGAAACTGGAAACAAAAAAGAAGATAAGTACACCGTACACCAAATACACCAGTGCCTTGGAGAATTGGTCAGTGGCCCTGAACTTGAAGAGCGAGGCATAGACCCAATAGAACAAAAGCCCGATGATCACAATAAGGTTCAGGAAGTAGCCCAAGGTAAAGCCCTCAAAAGAATAGGCTTGGTTGGGCCTTTCATACAAATGGAAAGTGATGGACACAAAATCATTCTGGTAGAGCCACACAAAGTGTGGAAGATAGCAGACCAATGCGATGGCCACGGCCAGCCAAGCTTTTTTGTTCATGATGAGCTTCACGTTCGAGAGAAAGACAAACAGGATCACCAAGACCGCGTGGTACTTGCTGTACATAAGACAGGCCATCACAATGCCCATAAGCACGGTAGTCCAAGCGGATGGGGCCTTCAAAAAATGTTTGTAGAGCCATAGGAACAGGGCCGTAAAGAACAACAAAGGCGTATCGGGAAGCGTCAAAAAACCATAGGCGTTCATCAACGTAAAGGAGAACACCAACAGAAAAAAGTGCACCACGTAGTCCTTTTTCTTGGGGTTTTCGATGAGCAGCCACAACAGGACATAGGTGCCCGCAGAAAGGACACAGCTCATGAACCTGACCCCCAGTTCCCCATCGAACAGAAAACTACTCAACTTGATAAGAAAGGCCACCATGGGCGGATGGTCAAAATACCCCCACGCCATATTTTGGGCATAGTACCAATAATAGGCCTCATCATAGATGAGCTCCGTGATCGAGGCCTGCACGAGGTTCAGCACAAAAAGAACGGCCAGCAATACAATAAAAAGTCTGGGAAACTTTTGAGACATCAAATAGATTTTAGATGGCGCAAAGGTACAAATATTGGCAAACAGGGTCCACGTAAAGCTCAGGACAACTTGCACAGGCAAGACAGAAAACCGTATTTTTGACACATTCTAATCCAATATGAATGGCGGACGGCTTGGTGATCATACCCACTTTCAATGAAATCGAGAACATCGAGGCCATTGTGAAAACGGTCTTCGACCTGAAGAAGGATTTTCACGTGCTGGTAGTGGATGACAATTCGCCCGATGGAACAGCGGCCTGCGTACAGGAGCTGCAGAAAACATTTCCCGAACAGTTGTTTCTCGAGGTGCGAAAGGAGAAATCAGGATTGGGCACGGCCTACATCCATGGGTTTAAGTGGGCCTTGGCACATGGTTACGAGTACATTTTTGAAATGGATGCCGATTTTTCACATCGCCCTGCCGATCTTTCCCGACTGCACAGGGCCTGTGTGAACGGGGCCGATATGGCCGTGGGATCACGGTACAAAAAAGGGGTGAACGTGGTCAACTGGCCCCTCGCCCGGATCTTGCTTTCCTACGGTGCGTCATTTTATGTGAAGATCATCACCGGGATGAAGGTACACGACCCCACTGCCGGTTTTGTGTGTTACCGCAGAAAGGTGCTGGAAACCATCAATCTGGACAACGTTAGGTTTATTGGCTATGCCTTCCAGATAGAAATGAAATACAGGGCCTATCTGAAAAAATTCAAGATCGAGGAAGTCTCCATCATATTCACGGATAGGGTCAATGGAAAGTCCAAAATGAATTCCGCCATCATCCGAGAAGCCATTTTTGGCGTCATCGCCATGAAATTCAGGAGCATATTCTTTAAAAAGAACTTTTAGTTATGTCGAAAATACTGTTGAAGAATGCCAAAGTTGTCAATGAGAACAGCGTTTTTGAAACGGATGTGCTGCTCGATGGGGATTTCATTGCCCGCATCGACCCCGATATTTCCGATGCCCATGCCAAGGTCATTGACCTTAAAGGGGACCTTTTGTTGCCCGGGGTAATCGATGACCAGGTTCACTTTCGGGAGCCAGGGCTCACCCACAAGGGAAACATTGCCACGGAGAGCCGGGCAGCCATTGCCGGGGGGATCACCACCTATATGGAGCAGCCCAATACCAACCCGCAGACCACAACCATAGAAAAGCTGGAAGAAAAAATGGCCATTGCGGCCAAGGATTCCTTTGCCAACTATTCCTTTCTTTTTGGGGGGACCAACGACAATCTGGAAGAACTGAAACGTTTGGACAAAAATGCCTGTTCCGGGGTGAAACTGTTCCTGGGCTCGTCCACAGGAAATATGCTGGTGGATGACGAAGCGGTACTTGAAAAGATTTTTAGCAATACGGAAATGGTGATTTCGGCACATTGTGAGGACGAAGGCACCATCAGGGCCAACATGGCGAAATATGAAGCCATGTACGGGGAGGACATTCCCATAGGCATGCATCCCATCATCCGGAGCGCGGAGGCCTGCTACCTGTCCTCTTCCAAAGCCATTGCCTTGGCCAAAAGGACCGGGGCCCGCTTGCACGTGTTCCATGTTTCCACGGGAGTGGAGACGGACCTTTTCACCAATGCCATTCCACTGGAGCAGAAAAAAATCACGGCAGAAGTCTGCATCCACCATTTGTGGTTTTCGGATGAGGACTATGCCGAAAAGGGAACGTTCATCAAATGGAACCCGGCCGTGAAGACCAAAACGGATAGGGCGAAACTCTGGGAGGCCCTTTTGGACGATCGCATCGATGTGGTGGCCACGGACCATGCACCCCACACCCTTGAAGAGAAAAACAATCCGTACACCAAGGCACCGTCCGGGGGACCGTTGGTGCAACATGCGCTATTGGCCATGCTCCAAAAGGAATCGGAGGGAATCATTTCCTTGGAAAGAATCGTGGAGAAAATGAGCCACAACCCCGCCAAGCTTTTCGATATTGATCGTCGCGGCTTTGTCCGGGAAGGATATTATGCAGACTTGGTGCAAGTGGACCGCAATTCCCAAAACGAGGTTAAAAGATCTAATATTCTCTACAAATGTGGTTGGTCTCCCTTTGAAGGTGTTACTTTTGGCTCCAAAGTGGTGCGTACTTTTGTGAATGGCCTCCTGGCGTATGACGATGGTGTTTTTGCTGGGGAGAAAAATGCGAAAAGGCTCACCTTTAATCGATAGGAAATGAAAAAGCTGTTGTTCCTTCTTGTTTTTTTGATGGTGGTTTCCTGTGCCGAAAAGGTGGTGGAAGAGCCGGAGAACCTTATCCCGAAGGAAAAAATGGTCGACATTCTCCACGACCTGGCCATCTTGAACGCCACCAAGACCACGATAGGTGCCAAATTGGACGAAACGGGCATTGATATCATGGAGTTTCTCTACAAAAAGTACCAGATTGACAGTACCCAATTTTCGGAGAGCGATCTGTATTACGCATCCCTGCCCTTGGAATACCAAGCCATTTATACCGAGGTCGAGACCAGACTGGACATGCGGCAAAAGGCGATGGAAGAAGCAACCGAGAAAAAAAATGACAGTATACGCAAGGCCAATGAGAAGCGTAGCGATTCGATAAGGTCAGCAAAAACCCCCAAAGACAGCATTATCCCCGAGCCTTAAATTTGGAGCAGCAAAAAAGGATGGCCTGGTCCAGATCGCCAAATGAAAAGTTGAGGGTGTTCTTGATTTTTTCGCTACTGTAATGTTCCTGATGGTACAGCCCTTTCGCAACGGCCTTGGGAAGTTTTCTCCTTTTTCCCAACAGCTTGCTCCGTAACCAATCCAATCGCCAGAACCACTCCAATGCAAAGAAAGATACTTTTTGGGAGGGAGGTGCCACATCCAATCCTTTTGCAATTTTTTGGAAGAGCGCACCGTAGGTCAAATTTTCACCCACAAGGATAAACTGTTCGCCCTTGATATCCGATTCCATTAATTGTACCATGGCATTCACCACATCGTCCACGGTGACAAAACCGGTTCCACCAGGGATAAAGTGTTTTTTTCCTTTTGCGGCATAGGAGAAAAAAGAACCGCTGCCCGACCTCCAGAAACCGGGCCCAATGACCACTCCCGGATTGACTATGGCAATGGAAAGACCTTCTTGCGACCCTCGCCAGACCTCGAGCTCGGCATCACGCTTGGTAAGTCCGTAGACAGATACGTGGGTGTCCGACCATTCGTTCTCCTCTGTGCTTTCCTTTCCCTTGGTAGCTGGGCCGATAGCGGCAATGGAACTGATATAACAGAGTTTTTGGATGCCATGTTTTAGGCAGAGATTGACCACATTGGCTGTTCCTTCGACATTGATTTTTTCCAAGGTCTTGTAATCCTTTGGGTCGAAAGAGATCAATGCCGCGCAGTGGTACACTTTTTTGATGCCCTCAAACTGCCGCTCCATCTGGCCGATATCGGTGATGTCGGCCTGTACCCACTCGATTTTTTCCATCAATTCGGAAGGGTTTTCAGCATAATAGCCAAAGACCTTGGCAACTTTGTCCAAGGATTCCTTTGTTCTGTAACTGGCCCTTGCCCGCTCCCCATTTTTCGCCAAATGAAAAAGTAGGTGCGAACCAATCAACCCTGTGCCTCCGGTAACCAATATCATGCGGTAAAAATACCTATTTGTAACCGATTTATTCAGAGAACTGGGAACATCATTTTATATTTGCACCTATTCAAAAAACAACCATGACGAAGAATTTTGTTCAAGAACTACAGTGGAGGGGAATGGTGCATGATGTCATGCCCGGCGCCGAGGAACATCTTATGGAAGGAATGCGGGCCGCCTATGTGGGTATCGACCCCACGGCAGATTCCCTGCACATCGGCCATTTGGTGAGCGTGATGATGTTGAGGCATTTTCAATTGGCCGGTCACAAACCCTATGCACTCGTTGGTGGTGCCACGGGAATGATCGGAGATCCTTCCGGAAAATCTGCGGAGCGCAATCTTTTGGATGAAGCGACCCTTCGGCACAATCAAGAGGCGATCAAGGGGCAGTTGGCCCGTTTTCTTGATTTTGAGAGCAAGGCACCCAATTCTGCCGTTTTGGTGAACAATTACGATTGGATGAAGGACTTTTCGTTCCTTGGATTTATCAGGGATGTTGGGAAGCACATCACGGTGAACTATATGATGGCCAAGGATTCCGTGAAGAAACGACTTTCTTCGGATGCGAAGGAAGGAATGTCCTTTACCGAATTCACCTATCAATTGGTCCAGGGGTATGATTTTCTCTACCTGTTCCAAAATCATGACTGTACCCTTCAAATGGGGGGAAGCGACCAATGGGGCAACATCACCACGGGAACGGAACTGATCCGCAGAATTGGTGGAGGAAAGGGGTTTGCACTGACCTGTCCATTGATCACCAAGGCGGATGGGACCAAATTTGGTAAGACCGAAGGCGGCAATGTTTGGTTGGATGCAGAAAGGACATCGCCGTACAAATTCTACCAATATTGGCTGAACACTTCGGATGAGGATGCTGAAAAATATATCAAGATATTCACCTTTTTGGATCAAAAGGAAATAGAGGACTTGGTAACGGCCCACACGGAAGCTCCCCATTTGAGGACGCTTCAAAAGAAACTGGCCGAAGAGATCACGACCATGGTGCACTCCAAAGAGGAGCTGGAAAATGCCATCAAGGCAAGTGATATCCTTTTTGGGAAGTCGACCTCCGAAGATTTGAAAAAATTGAACGAGAAGACCTTTTTGGATGTCTTTGAAGGCGTACCCCAGGCACAGATTTCCAAAAGTGAACTTGAGCCTGGGCTGGACATGATCGGTGCCTTGGCCGCCAAGACCAACTTTTTGGGGTCAAACGGGGAGGCCCGAAGGGAACTGAAACAGAAATCCATTTCGGTGAACAAGGAGAAGGTAGATGAGGAATACGTGATCACCCAAGATGACCTGATCAACAATAAGTTTGTGTTGCTCCAACGGGGCAAGAAAAATTATTTTGTACTGGTAGTCGAATAACCAAAAAGCCATCTTTTAGATGGCTTTTTGGTTATTATGCTTGTACCACTTCTTCCTTAATTGCTGTCTCGTGAATGTTCGTGAAGGTATTCTTTACCCTTTCCGAAACCAGAAAATAAGGGATCCATATGGCCGCACTTATAAAGCTTCTCACAATCTGGGTATAAGTTTCTTGGTCATCTGCAGCATCCATCAACTCTTTTGGGAATAGGACGTTGTAGAGGACGAGGTCCAAAATAGGAAAAAGAAAACTTGAGGCATACATGATGATGATCAATTTGGGGAAGCTGGTACGTTTTTTAAAATAAAGGACGATGAGCAAGACGGCAAATACGAATAAAGCGATATTCATGGTCAGTTCAAAACCCAGGAACAATGTCAAGACATTGGCATTCTCGTATCCTGCATTTTTGAAGAGGGACCACACTCCTTTATCAAAATAACCTTGCGAACCAATTTGGAAAAGCAGAAGGAAAGGGGATAGCACCAAACCAATTCCTGGTAGGACAAGCCAGCCGCCAATGTTCAGGTTTTGGTCCGATTGGGGTTTGGGGTTGTAGTTGTCATGGATCTTCTTTGCGCCAAAAATAAAGAGTGCCAGTAGTACAAGCGTTATGACAATAGATGTTGTGCTCAATCCAGATTCATCTGCTAAAGCACCTCCCATGTGCGACAATTGGTATGCAATCTGATCGTTTATTTTTTCATGGTCCTTCAAAAAGGTGGTCACAAGTGAAGGGTCTATGAAATTTTGTTTAAGGTCGTAGTTGTGTTTTACAACAATGGTCCTTCCCACCGCGCGTACATTTTTTGAATAACTATAGCTTTCCTTTTCACTGTAAAATTCACTGTCCAAAATGTTCCAATAATCGGGAAGGGCAATCGAAGTTTCCTGTTCAAATTCGTAGGGTTCACCCAAGTAATAAGGCATGGTCCTCTGTGGTGAATTTGTATAGTTTATAAGATTTTGGAGCACCAAAGGGTGGGTTTCACACGTGAACAGGCCAGTATCTTCATCCTTTATCCAAAAATCGGGAATGTTGTAATACTCCTCGATCACGACCTCATTATGATTGCTGCGGTCATCATCTGAAAAAACTATGGGTTGGGCCGATTGAATGCTTGGGTAAATACTACTATAATAGTTTACAAATTCATTGTTTATGCTTTCTTGGGTATTCGATTTGAAATAGTCCCGCATGTAATCGGCCTTACTACCGGTGTAAGTGGTCTTCACCAAAAAAAGCGCACCGCCCCCGATGGAATCCGTGGTGATGGTCTCCTCCACCTTTACCCTTGGGACAATTGGGTTTTTGGGAATCCTTGTCAGGGCATTGCTATTGGGTTTCAATAGTAAACCTTCACCATATTGTGGCAAAGCCAGGTTGTCAAGGTCCCCTCCTTGGTTGGTCATGGTTGGGTCCACGAAGTATGATTTGTTCCCATGCTCAAAATAGACAATGCAATGATTGAATAGGTTGAGGCCAGGTAGAAGATCACCCAATAATTCACCGGATTCTGTATTTACCAAAAATGGATACGAAGTAACGCCTGCATTCTGCAATAGGTTCACCAACAGGAGGGATTTGTCCTTGCAATCCCCATAGCGTTGTTGCAACACCTTCGATGGTTTATGTGGTTTGTAGGCCCCTATTCCCGATTCAAAACCGAGATACCTTACATCGTCCTGTACAAAGCGTATCAAATCCAAAATGGTCTCTTCTTCGTTGGATCCCTTTTCCCAAGGTCCGGTCAGCTTTTCGGAACTTGTTGTGTAAAGTGGTTGGATCAACTCGGTAAGGGTTTCCCAGTCCTTAAAGGTGGATATGGATGCCCGTTTTTGGTAGTTGGCCCAGTAGGGTACATTGATGTCATATTGGAAATAATCCGTTCCATCCGTATCCCAGACATGAGCTGAATGGGTTGCCGATTCACTTATGGTAGGAGCAGGGGCATTGTTCAACAACTTATAATATATCGGGGTTTTCTTGGGAGATATGACCCGATTGTATATCCTATCTACCGGAGAAGTATATTGTTGGTAAAAAACCGTGGAAAAATTGCCTTGGTTGATAGGGTTGAAGCCCTTGATGGTATAGGAATATTCAATGATGTCATTTTTTCGGACATCGGTTAGGTTGACCACTGCGGTAATGGACCCATCGTATAAAGAGCGCTCCAAGTTGGTTTCTCTCTGGAAGGTATTGATGTTGCTTTCTGTAAGTTTGTCTATTTTTTGTCCATTCCTCACTACATTGATGGAGTTAAAGACCAAGGATTGGTATGTGGGGTCATATGAAATACTGATGTCCGAGAACTCTTGTATTCCTTCACTGTTGAAAACCTGTATGGCATAGTGGTCGAAGGCTTCTTCCGTTTCAATGTTGTATTGGAAATCCAGAAGCAAATACTTAAAGGCTCCATTTTCCGATTTGTTGTCGTGGTTTTCAATCAGTATAGGTTCCACCCATTTAGGAGGTTCCAGCTTTTCAATCTTTTGGGAATATACTTGGGAGAGAATCAAAAAAAAGGCCAGAAGGCATCCGTAATTCTTGGTCATAGGTAGGCTGGTTTTTTATATAAAAATAAATATAGCA
This sequence comes from Flagellimonas hadalis, assembly GCF_007785775.2. Classification (GTDB taxonomy): domain Bacteria; phylum Bacteroidota; class Bacteroidia; order Flavobacteriales; family Flavobacteriaceae; genus Flagellimonas; species Flagellimonas hadalis. Next base: position 2,287 of record NZ_VNIK02000014.1, on the reverse strand, counting down.
TAATATTTGGTATTGATCAGAGGACCATCAAATTACAGCCCCGGATATCGGAGCTGTCAAAGCGGCCCAAAATCTCAAAAGAGCCATCAGGGTATGTTTTTCCAAGGTCTTGTGTAGCAATGAAAGAGCAGGAGTAGGCATTGGCAAGATCGATGACATTGATGCCGCCGGTTTTTCCAGTGGGCTGCATGCTCAAGGGATCTTCGGTATCACGTGCCAGTACTTTCATCCATGGGGGTGTGCGGAACAGTCCGTCACCATCGGAATAGGCCTGGGACAAGAGTTCCGTCATCCCATATTCGGAATGTATCTTGGGGACGTCAAAGGCTTTTTTCAAGATGGCGTGCAGCTCTTCCCGGATCAGTTCCTTTCTCCGTCCTTTCATCCCCCCGGTTTCCATGAAGATGGTATGTTTTAACGGTAGAGGATATTGTTCGGCCAGGTCCAAGAGGGCAAAGGAAACCCCGATGAGCAAGGTTTTGGTCCCTTTCTGTTCCAGTTCCGTGAGTTTTTGGTGGAGTTCTTCCAAATTGTTGAGGTAGAACCCGCTATGCGGATGGCCCGAACGCAAAATAAGTTCGTTCACCATATGGATGAGCGATGAGCCTTCCCGTTCCAGATAGGCGGGCAACAAGGCCAAGATGCAGTATTCCTCTGGATTGCCATAGAACGTGGAAAAGCCTTTCAAAAAACTCTGTTCATACATGGTGAGATGAGGTACATAATGTTTGCTGGTCGTACTCTGGGTGGTTCCGCTGCTCTCAAAAATGGTCTCTGGTGCTTTTTTGGTGGACACTACGCGGTGTGTCTTGAAAAAAGAAATGGGCAAAAAGGGAATTTCCGAAAGGCTGGACACAGTTGTGGGGGATTTTCCCAGATGGTCGCAATACTTTCCATAGACCTTATTATTGGCATATTGAAAGCTAAAGATATCCAATGCCATATCTTCAAACCCAGTGGTGTTTGAAATGGAAAAAACCTGCTGAAAATTATTGGTGTCCATGGGCCACAAAAGTACCCAAAAATAAAAAGCCCCTTTTGGAAGAGGCTTCGAAAGAAAGTGTTTTTTATTTGATGACCAATTTTCGGGTCATGGTTTTCTTTTCTTCGGTTACTTGGAGCACGTATACACCGGGAACGAGCCGTGAGATGTCCAAAGTGTTGGTGGTGATCCTGTCGGTGAGCACAACCTCTCCAAAAACATCATAGACCTTGATTTGCTTGGTACCGTTGGATTCCGTGGTAATATACACTTCATCCCCGTACGCTGGGTTGGGATACATTTTAAATCCCTTGAGTTCCTGCACCGGCTCAGTATTTACACTGACCAGTTCTTGACCGTAAGTGAGTAAGGGTAAGGCCATAAGAAAGACAAAGTAGATTTTCTTCATAAATGCTGATTTGGGGTATATGCGCAGGGTAAAAGTAGATAAACACCTATAAAAGGACTACAAAATGTTGTGAAAGCAATAATTGTGTAGGTAAAAGGGTAAAAACTGTGGTCTGGCTGCTGTTAAAGCCGTTCAAATAGGGGTAAACTACTTGACAATGAGCTTTCTGGTGGCTACTTTGTTGTTCTCGAAAACCCTAAGGATATACACCCCTTTGTCCAAATTGGAAAGGTTGAGTTCCTTGCCCAAAAGTGTGGTCTCAATGACCTGGGTGCCCAAAACGTCAAAGACGAGGATTTTTTTTGGGGAATTCAGTTTGGTCTCGATATAGACCTTGCCTTGTGTAACAGGGTTGGGATACAGCTTGAAACCTTCAATATCCGCACTTCCTTGGGCATTTTCTTGTGAAAATCCAAGGGCACAGACAAAAAGAAGGGCAACAAGGTAAAAGTGTTTCATATATTCATTTACGGCAAAGGCTGTGCCACAAATATATAAAAAATGCAATGCGGTTGAGTAACCGTTTGATGAATAAGAGGTTACTTTTCGATAAAATGCAAAAAAGAAGCCCCCGAATGACCGGGGGCTTCGCTAACTTATAAACTGTTTTCGTATTAGAAACCTATGGTCCAATCTGCGGCCCAATCAGGTTGGTCGGCACCATTGCCGGCTCCTGTATTGTCACCTTCAGTGTAGAAGCTAAGGTTCAGACCAGCATAATCAGTGGCCAAAAAGCCCATTGCTGGTGCATCGAACTGAATTGGGTTGATGGACAAATCTCCATTTTCGATACGCGCAGCTGCAGCTGTATCGGTATCGGTCACCATTACACCAAGATCAATACCGCTGGTGTAGAAGTTGGTAATGGTAAAGTTTCCTCCACCTTCCTTGAAGAA
>NZ_VNIK02000013.1 GCF_007785775.2 Flagellimonas hadalis | reverse complement strand
CTCCACAAAATGTTTTACAGTATTTTTTTGAAAAAAACACATGTGTTTGATTTGCAGCTTGTTAAGATACGATTTTTTTTGATTTCCCCAAAAAATCCACCCAACAAAAACCTATCGAGATCCTAACCTGTTGATAGCATACAACTTAGCAAATGGAACACATACCTATTGTAAGCATCATATCAAGTTGGTATCTTTGCCACCATCCAAAAACAAGGAGCGTAGATGATCAAGATTACATTGCCTGATGGCGCGGTTAAGAAAGTTCCCGAAGGAACTACACCTATGGATATTGCAAAAAGTATCAGCGAGGGGCTGGCCCGGAATGTTATTTCGGCCCAATTCAACCATACTGTTGTGGAAACTGTGACCCCACTCACCGAGGATGGCACGCTTACTTTATACACATGGAACGACACTGAAGGCAAAAAAGCGTTTTGGCACTCCACTTCCCACGTAGTGGCACAGGCCTTGGAAGAATTGTACCCGGGTATCAAACTGACCATCGGACCGGCCATTGAAAATGGATTCTATTATGATGTTGATTTTGGGGAGCATGCCCTATCGGAAAAGGATTTTCAAAAGATAGAACAAAAGGCCCTTGAGATTGCCCGCGGCAAACATGACTATAAGATGCGAAGCGTTTCCAAAGCGGATGCACTGCAATATTATAAAGACCAAGACAATGAGTACAAGATGGAGCTTATTGAGAACCTTGAGGACGGCACCATCACCTTCTGTGACCATAGCACCTTTACCGACCTATGTCGCGGTGGGCACATTCCCAACACGGGAATCATAAAGGCCATCAAGATCCTCAGTGTTGCGGGCGCCTATTGGCGAGGGAACGAGAACAACAAGCAGTTGACCCGTGTTTATGGAATTTCCTTCCCAAAACAAAAGGACCTCACCGAATACCTGGAACTTTTGGAAGAGGCCAAGAAAAGGGACCATAGAAAATTGGGCAAGGAACTGGAACTGTTCACTTTTTCCCAGAAAGTGGGACAAGGACTTCCTTTGTGGTTACCCAAGGGCGCTGCCCTAAGGGAGCGTCTGGAGCAGTTTTTAAAGAAGGCCCAAAAGAAAGCGGGCTACGAAATGGTGGTGACCCCACATATCGGCCAAAAGGAACTTTATGTGACTTCCGGACATTATGCCAAATATGGGGAGGACAGTTTCCAACCCATTCGCACTCCCAAAGAGGACGAAGAGTTCCTGCTGAAACCGATGAACTGCCCGCACCATTGCGAGATATACAATAGCCAGCCCTTCAGCTATAAAGACCTGCCCAAGCGTTATGCGGAGTTTGGCACTGTATATCGATATGAACAGTCCGGAGAATTACATGGTTTGACCCGTGTTAGAGGTTTTACTCAAGATGATGCCCATATTTTCTGCACCACAGAACAATTGAACGATGAGTTCAAAAATGTGATCGACCTTACCTTATATGTATTGAACTCTTTGGGCTTCAATAATTTTACGGCACAAGTATCGGTACGCGACCTGGACAATCCAGAGAAATATATAGGTAATACGGACGATTGGGAAAAAGCGGAACAGGCCATCATCAATGCAGCAGAGGAAAAAGGGCTGAATTATGTGGTGGAAAGTGGCGAGGCCGCTTTCTATGGCCCGAAGCTGGACTTTATGGTGAAGGATGCCCTTGGGAGGAACTGGCAGCTGGGCACTATTCAAGTGGACTACAACCTGCCCAAACGATTTGACCTTACCTATAAAGGAAGTGACAATGAACTCCACCGTCCCGTCATGATCCACAGGGCACCTTTTGGAAGCATGGAACGTTTTGTGGCCCTGCTATTGGAACATACCGGAGGTAACTTTCCGTTATGGCTGATCCCGATACAGGCTATTATACTGCCCGTCAGTGAGAAACACGAAAAATATGCCGAAAAAGTTTTGAATTCATTGGAAAATCACGAAATTCGCGCGCTCATTGATAAGAGGAACGAGACCGTAGGGAAAAAAATCCGTGAGACCGAACTCAAGAAAATCCCCTTCATGCTCATCGTAGGTGAACAGGAGGAAGCATCCGGAACACTTTCAGTAAGAAGGCACGGCGGCGAGGATTTGGGCAGTTTGAGCATAGATGCATTTTCCGACTTGGTAACTACTGAAATAAATAGTACCTTAAAGTCGTTCTAAAAAAATTAAGTTTAACTAAAAAGTATACGTCATAGCAATACGAAGAAGATTTAAGCCCCAACCCAGGAGGGAAAACAAGAACCCTCACAATATCAATGAAAAGATTACCGCTCCAGAAGTGAGGCTTGTTGGAGACAATGTGGAAATTGGAGTATATCCAATATCCAAAGCAAGGGAAAAGGCCAGTGAACTGGAACTGGATCTGGTGGAGATTTCACCAAATGCCAATCCGCCCGTGTGCAAGATCATAGACTACAAAAAGTTCCTCTATGAACAAAAGAAACGGGACAAGGTATTGAAGGCAAAGGCAACCAAGGTTGTCATCAAGGAAATTCGGTTTGGACCGCAAACGGACGACCATGATTATGAGTTCAAGAAGCGACATGCCGAAAAATTCCTTAAAGATGGCGCCAAACTGAAAGCCTATGTCTTTTTCAAAGGTCGTTCCATTGTCTATAAGGACCAAGGTGAAATATTGCTGTTAAAATTGGCACAAGAGCTGGAAGAATGGGGAAAGGTTGAGCAAATGCCAAAGTTGGAGGGTAAACGAATGACCATGTTCCTCGCCCCAAAAACATCGAAAAAATAAAGAGAACTGAACTTTGTTCAGCAACAATAAGCGGAGTTAAAAACTAGGAAAATGCCTAAGATGAAAACAAAATCCAGTGCCAAGAAGCGTTTCAAGCTGACAGGTTCTGGTAAAATCAAGAGAAAGCACGCTTTCAAGAGTCACATCCTGACAAAAAAATCGAAGAAGCGTAAGCTAAAGCTGACCCATTCCACGTTGGTTCACCCAGCGGATGAGAACAGCGTATTGGAACAATTGCGTTTAAAATAATTGTTCAATCGGTACATTTATTTATTAACCCTGGAGTTGGGCCAATCAAGTTCCCGTAATTGGGACGCCTGCTACAAAAAAATGAAACATTATGCCAAGATCAGTAAATTCAGTTGCTTCACGAGCTAGAAGAAAAAAAGTGATGAAGCAAGCCAAAGGTTACTTCGGAAGACGTAAAAACGTTTGGACAGTAGCCAAAAATGCGGTAGAAAAAGCAATGCTTTATGCCTACCGCGACAGAAAGACCAAAAAACGCAATTTCCGTTCCCTATGGATCACCCGTATCAATGCAGGTGCCAGATTGCACGGAATGTCTTACTCCCAATTCATGGGGAAAGTAAAATCCAACGGAATAGAACTGAACAGGAAAGTTCTTGCGGATTTGGCGATGAACCATCCAGATGCCTTCAAGGCCATCGTTGAAAGAGTAAAGTAAAGGTTAAATATAAACTTACCCCGCTTATTGAGATCCCGCCTTGTGCGGGATCTTTTATTTTTATACCTCTTTCTTTGCAAAAAAACTGGATAAATTCAACCAGAAAATCGTTCTCGACTATCTGGCCGTCCGGCAGACGAGCGCTCGAACTCACAACTTCATTGTCAATTCCTATTGTCCAAACGCAGTGATCACCAACTTTCTCCCTGAAGCATGGTTCCTGTGCTCGCAAAGATAAATCCCCTGCCAAATGCCCAAGTTCAACCGCCCATGGGTAATGGGTATCTGTACCGAAGTACCCATCAGTGATGCTTTGATATGCGCGGGCATATCGTCCGGCCCCTCATAATTGTGCACATAGTAAGGTGCATTCTCGGGCACCATTTTGTTGATATGGCTTTCAAAATCGGTCCGGACCGTGGCATCGGCATTCTCATTGATGGTCAAACTGGCCGAAGTGTGCTTGATGAATACCTGCAACATTCCCCTGTCCAACCTGCTGATTTCGGGAACGGCATCCAAAACAACATCCGTGATCAAATGAAAACCCCTGGAATAGGAGCGCAATTGTATCTCTTTCTGGTAAAAGTCCATTGCAAACAATTCTTTGCCAACGAAATTAATATAAAGTTTACCAAAAGCGGCCCTGTCGTTCCCCGAATAAAAAATACCTTTGCAGCTTAATTTCTTGAAAATGGATTTATCGCAGATCAGAATGGTGGTGACCGATATGGATGGTACCTTGTTGAACTCCAAACATGAAGTCAGCCCTCGGTTTTTTGAAATTTTTGAAGAACTCAAGAAAAAGGACATCATTTTCGTGGCCGCCAGCGGCAGGCAGTACAATAGCATGGTGGATAAATTGGAACCCATCAAAAATGACATCATTGTGATTGCTGAAAATGGGGCGCTCATCAAACAACAAGACAAAGTCCTGTTGACCACACCTATCAACAAGGAAGAAGTAGGTCGTATCCTCGACATTGTCAGCCCTCTCAAAGATGTACACCCGGTGCTCTGCGGACAATACAATGCCTATGCAAACGATGCTTCAGATGCTTTTTTGACCATGCTTCAGGAGTATTATTCCGAGTTTGATATTGTCAAGGACCAGACCGCAGTGGAAGCCGAAGTGCTCAAAATAGCCATTTATCATTTTGAAGATTCGGAAAAATACATCTATCCTACCGTAAAACAACTGGAAGACAAGCTAAAGGTCAAGGTATCCGGTGCCAATTGGGTGGATGTTTCGCACAAGAACGCACACAAGGGCTTTGCGCTTCAGAAGGTCATGGACCAGCATCAGATTGCAGCGAACCAGGTCATGGTCTTCGGGGATTACAACAACGACCTGGAAATGATGCAGCTCTCCAATTATAGCTTTGCCATGGCCAACGCCCACCCCAACGTGAAAAAAGTGGCCAAATACGAAACCGTCAGTAATAATGAATTTGGCGTGGAGCGGGTCTTGGAAAAACTTCTATAAAACTCTTCTATTTCTCTAGTCCACAATAAGTTGCTTTGGTAAAATTTGTACCTTCAATGGCATTCAACCAAAAGCAACGATATGGCTCCCTTAAAAAAAGAAGATATCAAACAAGAGGTCTTTGACCTGTACGATGATTATGCCCACAACAAGTTGGACCGGAGGGAATTTATGGAAAAACTCTCCGTGTATGCCGTAGGAGGTATCACCATGGGCTCCCTGTTGAGTTTTATGATGCCCAACTATGTGGATACCCTAGTGGTCCCGCCCAACGATCCAAGACTTGATTCCGAATTTATCACCTACAATTCACCTAAAGGTGGCGGCGAGATCCGTGGATTGCTTTCCAAACCCAAAGATGCCACCAGCAAACTGGGCGGTATTGTGGTGGTACATGAAAACCGCGGCCTCAATCCATACATCGAGGATGTGGGACGAAGAGCCGCCTTGGCCGGGTTCATTTCCTTGGCCCCGGATGCACTGACACCCCTTGGCGGATATCCCGGTAATGATGACGAAGGAAGGACATTGCAACGCCAACGGGACCGTAACGAAATGTTGGAAGACTTCATCGCTGCCTTCGATTTCCTCAAAAACCACAAAGATTGCAATGGAAAAGTAGGTGTGGTCGGTTTCTGTTTTGGTGGATGGATTTCCAATATGATGGCCGTAAAAGTTCCAGGTCTGGCTGCTGCCGTTCCATTTTATGGAGGCCAGCCCGCCGATGATGAAGTGGCGCAGATCAACGCCCCATTATTGATCCATTATGCGGGATTGGATGAACGGGTGAATGCTGGATGGCCTAATTATGAAGCCAAGCTCCAAGAACTGGACAAAGAATATGAGGCCCATTTTTATCCTGAAGTGAACCACGGGTTCCACAACAATACGACCCCCCGTTTTGACCAAGCTGCCGCAGATCTTGCTTGGGAACGCACCATTGCCTTTTTCAAGGAAAAATTGACCTAGGTCTTCTGTTTTTTCTTGCGGGCCGCAGGGAAGAGCACATTGTTCAAGATCAAGCGGTAACCCGGTGAAGTGGGGTGCAATTCCAGTTCCGTTTTGGGGTCACCCACCCTATGCTGGTAATCTTCCGGGTCGTGGCCCCCATAAAAGGTAAAAAAACCTTTTCCTTTGATGCCATGGATGTATCGGGCCTCTCCATTGATTTTATTTTCGCCCAGCACCATCACGGTGGGCTTTATCTCATTTCTCGTAAAAGCCGTGGTCTGCCCCATAAAGCCTTTCACCAAACTGGTATGGTTCTGTGTCAACATGGTGGGCACGGGATCCCATTTGGCCGAAAACTCCATCAAAGAAAAATAGTCGGACTCCTTAGGCACATTCCCCCGTTTGTTGGTCATGTCGATGGATGAAAACTCATACTTCAAAGGGTTCCGCTCCAAAATGAAATTGGTAAAGGCAAAGGTGTTGCCATAATCCAACTTCGCCTGATAGTTGGCGTCCGAAGGATCACCATCGAACATGGGCTCACAGATATCCACATTTTCCGCCGCCAAGGCGATATCAAAACTATCAGTAGCGGAACACATGGCGAACATGAACCCACCACCGATCACGTAGTTCCGTATTTTGAGGGCCACTGCCAATTTCTCATCGGAAACTTTTGCATAGCCCAATTCCCACGCCAATTCCTCGGCCTGTTCCTTGGCTTCAATATACCACGGGACCGATCTATACACCCCATAGAACCTTCCGTATTGCCCGGTAAAATCCTCATGGTGCAAATGCAACCAATCGTAAAGTGCCAATTTATCGCCTAACACCTCTTCGTCATAGATGGTCACATAGGGAATCTCGGCATAGGTGAGCACCATGGTCACCGCATCATCCCACGGCTGGTTTTCCTTTGGGGAATACACGGCAATTTTGGGAGCCTTTTCCAGAACAACAGCATCTTGGTTTTGGGACGGACTGCTGATCTCGTCCAAGATCTGTTCGGCCTGTCCGTCGGTAAGTATTTCAAAAGAAACCCCACGGATTTGACATTCCTTTCGAATGGCATCCCCATCGGGCAATAAGAAAGAGCCTCCACGGTAGTTGAGCAACCATTGCACCTTTTGCTGTTTGGAAAGCACCCAATAGGTGATCCCGTAAGCCTTCAAATGGTTTTCCTGACCTTCGGCGTCCATAGGAATAAGGATGACCGATGCGAAAGACTGTACTGAAAATAAGAGAAAAAGAAAAAGAATACCTCTCGACTGCGCTCGAGGTGACAGAAAAGTAGTTTTTTTAAAACGGTACGTCATTGTCATCTGGGTCATCGTCACTGTTCATTGCGCTGCCAAAAGCTTCGTCCGCACTTGGGAATTTTGGCGTTGCAAAGGGATTTTCCTCATCCGCATTCATCTTCGATTGGAATTCGAACGGGGAATCAAAGTCATCCAAGTTATCAAATTTACCCAGAGCACCCACAAATTTTAACCTAATATTATCCAGACCACCATTACGGTGCTTGGCCACAATGAACTCGGCCTGACCTTGGGTGGGGGTGCGCTCCTCATCGTCCCATTCGTCAATTTTATAGTATTCGGGCCTGTAGATGAACGATACGATATCCGCATCCTGCTCAATGGCCCCGGATTCCCTCAAATCTGAAAGAATGGGCCTCTTACTGCCCCCACGGGTCTCCACCGCCCTTGAAAGCTGCGACAGTGCGATGACCGGTACATCCAATTCCTTGGCCAGTGCCTTCAGGTTTCGGGAAATGGTGGAAATCTCCTGTTCACGGTTCCCCCCTTTTTGGCTTCCCCCGGCCGTCATCAATTGCAAATAGTCAATGATGATCAGCTTGATCTTATGTTGGGAGGCCAATCGGCGTGCCTTGGCACGAAGGTCAAAAATGGAAAGCGATGGGGTATCATCAATGAACAAAGGTGCTTTTTCCAAAGCCTTTACCTTGACGTTCAATTGTTCCCATTCGTGCTTTTCCAGCTTTCCAGTCCTCAATTTTTCTGAAGAAAGTCCGGTTTCCGAAGAAATCAAACGTGTGATCAACTGTACTGATGACATCTCCAAGGAGAAAAAAGCGACCCCATTCCCTGAATTTACGGCAATGTTCCTTGCCATGGACAAAGTCAGGGCCGTTTTACCCATACCCGGTCTTGCTGCTACAATGATCAAATCACTGGGCTGCCAACCAGAAGTGAGTTTATCCAGCTTGTCAAAACCGGATGGAATTCCGCTCAGACCTTCCTTATTGGAGATTTCCTCGATTTTCTTTTTGGCCTGGATCACCAGATTCTGGGCCGTTTCCGCAGAGCGTTTCAGGTTTCCTTGGGTAACCTCGTACAATTTGGCCTCGGCATTGTCCAGAAGGTCAAACACGTCGGTGGAGTCACTGTATGCCTCTTCAATGATCTCACTGGAAATCTTGATGAGGCTCCTTTGGATATACTTTTGAAGGATGATCCTGGCATGGAACTCGATATGCGCCGAAGAAGCTACTTTTTGGGTAAGTTTGATCAAGTAAAAATCGCCTCCCACGGCTTCCAATCTGCCTTCTTTCTTTAATTGCGCAGAAACGGTTAATAAATCCACGGGCTCCGAGGATTCAAACAATTTGAAAATGGCCTCGTAGATGTATTTATGGGCATCTTTATAGAAAACGTCGGGATGCAGAATGTCGATGACCTCATCCACCCCTTTCTTGTCAATCATCATTGCTCCCAGTACAACTTCCTCTAAATCAACTGATTGAGGTGGTATCTTCCCCTTTTCAAGACTAATCAGGGTAGATTTGTCCACTCGATGTGCTATGATGGGGCTAGGTTTTTCCATAAATGCGAAAGTAGCTAATTAACCTTTACTTAACTTTGATTCTGATGAATGCGATGTCCACAGGTACTCAACATTCCAACTGTTGATAACTTTCAATACCTGTTGATAACATAAAAAAAAACGAGGATAAAACCTAATAAAAAAAGTTAGCCTCTGAAAAACAAGAATTACTCGCTGAAAACACCCATGGAAGCATATTTTTCCATGCGGGTTTTTACCAGGTCTTTTGGTGATAACTTTTTGAGCTCTTCGTAATGGGAAGAAATTTTGTTCTTGACCGTTTCAAAGGTTTTCTCTCTATTGGCGTGTGCGCCTCCAAGGGGTTCCTTCACGATCTCGTCCACCAACTTTTGTTTTTTCATGTCGGCAGCGGTCAATTTCAGTGCTTCGGCAGCCTGTTCCTTGTACTCCCAGCTTCTCCAAAGAATGGAAGAGCAGGATTCTGGGGAAATCACGGAGTACCATGTGTTCTCCAACATGAGTACCTTATCGCCCACACCAATGCCCAATGCACCTCCAGAGGCTCCTTCACCAATGATGATGACGATGATCGGCACTTTCAGGCGGGTCATTTCCAAAATATTCCGTGCAATGGCCTCTCCCTGTCCACGTTCTTCGGCCTCGATGCCGGGGTATGCCCCAGGGGTATCTATAAAGCACACCACGGGAATGCCAAATTTTTCTGCGGATTTCATCAACCGAAGGGCCTTGCGGTAACCTTCGGGGTTGGCCATACCAAAGTTTCGGTATTGTCTTGTCTTGGTATTATATCCTTTTTGCTGGCCGATGAACATGTAGCTTTGGTCCCCGATCTTACCAAGGCCGCCTATCATGGCCTTGTCGTCCTTCACATTCCTATCACCATGTAGTTCCAGAAAAGTATCTCCACAAATGGCCCTAATGTAATCCATGGTGTATGGCCTATTGGGGTGTCTTGAAAGCTGGACACGTTGCCAAGCGGTCAGGTTCTTGTATATCTCCTTGCGGGTCTCTTCCAGTTTTTTCTCGATCTGCGAACAGGTTTCTGTGACATCTACTTCACTCTCTTCCCCTATTACCATACATTTTTGAAGTTGGTCTTCAAGTTCCTTTATGGGAAGTTCAAATTCTAGATATTCCATGGAAAGTCGTTGTTTTCAATAAAAATAATGGGGACAAATATAAAACTTTATAGATTACCCGTGCCAATTCTCCAATGCTTTTAACGCCAAGCACATAAGCTATTTTGACCATCATCGTTTGGCCTTCATCAGCATGTAAACCGCAAAGACACCAAAAATAAGGTTGGGGATGAGCACTGCCAACAGCGGTGAAAATCCAGACTGTTCGGCCAGCGTGCCAAAGACTTTGTCAAAGAAAATATACACAAAGGCCACCCCTATCCCAAAGGCCAGATTGAGGCCCATGCCCCCTCTTCTTTTCACGGAGGAAACGGCAACGGCTATCACCGTGAGGATAAAGGCCGCAATGGGCAGTGCCCAACGCTTATACTTTACCAGCACGTAGGCATTGATATTGGATGCACCCTTTCTTCGTTGGTCATCGATAAAATCATTGAGTTCAAAAAGGTTTTTGGTCTCCGCCACATAAGAAACCGGCGTGAGGTCGTCTATCTCAAATGCAAAAATGGTATCCAGCCTGCTCTTGGTCTGGATGAGTTCCACCCCGTTCCTTACCTTTCGGTTCACATAATTGGTGAGCCTGTAGACGCTATCGGTGTCCACCCATCGGATGTTGCTGGCGGAAATCTTATAATCCAACTGTTGGATGGAATCAAAATGTTCGTAAGTGAAGTTATACCCTATTTTACGGTTGGGGTCAAAACTGCTGACATAGATATAATCGCTCTCGTTCAACTGGTTGAAAATGTTTTCCGTGACCCGATCGTTCCGTCCCTTCTTGAAATATTTGTATTCAAATTCATTGAAACCGATACTGGCATGGGGCACAATGAACATCCCCATCATAAAGATCAGGATGGCCACCAGTGTGGCACCTATAAAATAAGGTCTCAAAAAACGCCAATAGGACACCCCTGAACTCAAAATGGCCACGATCTCCGTATTACTGGCCAATTTTGAAGTAAAGAATATAATGGAAAGGAAAAGAAAAATGGGGAGTAACAGGTTTCCGATCACCAAGGTAAAGTTCCCATAAAAGACAATGACCTCGGACAAAGGGGCCTCGTTGTCTATGATCTTACCGATCTTCTCCGCTAAGTTTGCCATGATACCAATGGGCACAAAAAGCAGGAGCATGCCCATAAAGGTGATCAAATAGCGCTTTAATATGTACCTATCAAGTATGGTAAGCATTACAGTCTCTTGTCCATTTGTTGTACCATCTTGGTTTTCCACTCCTGGAAATCCCCTGCTAAAATACGTTCTCTTGCCGTACGCACCAACCACAGATAAAATCCAAGGTTGTGAATGGTGGCTATCTGTTTGCCCAAATATTCATTGGCCGCGAACAAGTGTCTTAGGTAGGCCTTGGAATATTCGGTGTCCACATAGGTGATCCCCATTTCATCCAAGGGTGAAAAATCGTTTTCCCACTTTTTGTTCTTGATGTTGATGGTACCGTGCGCCGTGAACAACATCCCGTTCCTTGCATTTCGAGTGGGCATCACACAATCGAACATATCCACTCCCAAAGCTATGTTCTCCAATATATTGATGGGCGTTCCCACACCCATAAGGTATCTTGGTTTGTCTTCTGGCAAAATATCGCATACCAATTCTGCCATTTCGTACATTTCCTCTGCTGGTTCCCCTACGGACAGTCCGCCAATGGCATTGCCCTCAGCGCCCACCGAAGCGATATATTCTGCGGATTGTTTTCGTAAATCCTTATAGGTGGACCCTTGTACTATGGGGAAAAAACTTTGGGAATACCCATATTTGAACGGCAACTTTTCCAGATGCGAGATACAGCGGTCCAGCCATCTGTGGGTAAGGTGCATGGAACGCTTGGCATATTGGTAGTCACAAGGATAAGGTGTACATTCGTCAAAGGCCATGATGATGTCCGCACCTATGGTGCGCTGGATCTCCATGACATTTTCTGGGGTGAAAAAGTGGTTGGAACCATCGATATGGGATTTGAACTTGACCCCTTCCTCTTTGATTTTCCTGTTGCCGGAAAGGGAATACACTTGGTAGCCCCCGCTATCGGTCAGGATATTCCGGTCCCATCCCATGAACTTGTGCAGACCCCCGGCCTCTTCCAAGATTCCGGTCCCTGGCCGCAGGTATAAATGATAGGTATTCCCCAAAATGATGTCCGGATTGATATCGTCCCGCAGTTCCCGTTGGTGCACCCCTTTTACCGAGGCCACTGTGCCCACCGGCATAAAAATGGGGGTCTGAATGGTGCCGTGGTCAGTGGTGATCTCCCCTGCCCTTGCCTTGCTTTTACTGTCCTTCTGTAGTAAGGTAAACTTCAAACGGTTATCTTTTAAGACCGCAAATATAGCCAACTCCTTTCCGCAATCCCTTAACAAAAAAATAAAGTTTGCAGGGCGGCACTTTTTGTGAAATAATTCTTTTACACTTGTTTAGCCGAAGGAATGCGGTTATTTTTGATATCCTAAAACAAACACAATGCCGAATACTGAAGAATTGCAAGACCTGGTGGTTCAGGTCAGGAGGGACATTTTGCGAATGGTCCACAAAGTGAATTCCGGGCATCCCGGGGGATCTTTGGGCTGTACCGAATTTTTTGTGGCCCTCTACAACGAGATCATGGATCTAAAGGAAGGATTTGATATGGATGGCAAGGGAGAAGATCTTTTCTTCCTTTCCAACGGACACATCTCGCCTGTATTTTACAGCGTTCTGGCCCGAAGGGGCTATTTTCCAATTGAGGAACTGGGCACTTTTAGGTTGATCAATTCCAGATTGCAAGGACACCCGACCACCCATGAAGGATTGCCCGGCGTGCGTGTTGCATCAGGATCTTTGGGACAGGGCATGTCCGTTGCCATTGGGGCGGCATTGGCCAAAAAATTGAACGGCGACGATCATTTGGTCTTCAGTCTTCATGGAGATGGGGAACTGCAGGAAGGTCAAAATTGGGAAGCCATCATGTATGCCGCAGGAAACAAGGTGGACAACCTCATCGCCACAGTGGATAGAAACGGACAGCAAATTGATGGGGCTACGGAAAATGTACTTCCGTTGGGCGATGTCGGTGAAAAGTTCAGGGCCTTTGGATGGGATGTGATGCACATAGAAAACGGCAACGATCTAGATCAGGTCATAGCTGGGCTAAAAGAGGCCAAAAGCAGGACCGGAAAAGGAAAACCTGTTTGTATCGTGATGACCACGGAAATGGGCAACGGAGTGGACTTTATGATGCACACCCATGCATGGCACGGCAAAGCGCCAAACGACGAGCAATTGGCCAACGCATTGGCACAAAACCCCGAAACCTTAGGCGATTATTAATTCAGAAAAAGATACGATGACCAAATATACAGATCAAGGAAAACAGGACACCCGTAGCGGATTTGGCGCGGGAATGACAGAGCTGGGCAGGACCAACCCCAATGTGGTGGCCCTTTGTGCAGATTTAGTGGGATCATTGAAGATTGAGACCTTCATCGAGGAAAACCCCGAACGTTTCTTCCAAGTTGGGATTGCCGAGGCCAACATGATGGGCATTGCGGCCGGCCTTACCATTGGGGGAAAGATTCCATTTGCCTCTTCCTTTGCCAATTTTGCCACAGGAAGGGTCTATGATCAGATCCGCCAATCCATCGCCTATTCGGACAAGAATGTAAAAATCTGTGCTTCGCATGCCGGACTCACTTTAGGAGAGGACGGGGCCACGCACCAGATCTTGGAAGATATCGGCCTGATGAAAATGTTACCGGGCATGACTGTCATCAATCCATGTGACTTTAACCAGACCAAGGCTGCCACATTGGCCATTGCCGAGCACCATGGCCCGGTCTATCTTCGATTTGGAAGACCAAAAGTGGCCAACTTCACCCCTGTCGACCAAAAGTTCGAGATCGGGAAGGCCCTTATGCTGAACGAGGGAACCGATGTGACCATCATTGCCACCGGGCATTTGGTATGGGAAGCCCTTTTGGCTGCAGAGAGTCTCGAAAACCAAGGTATTTCTGCGGAAGTGATCAACATACACACCATCAAACCATTGGACGAAAAAGCTATTTTGGACTCCGCGAAGAAGACAGGATGTGTGGTGACCGCAGAGGAACACAATTATTTGGGTGGACTTGGAGAGAGTGTTGCCCGCACGTTGGCTTCGCATCATCCTACCCCTCAGGAATTTGTGGCCACACAGGATACTTTTGGCGAAAGTGGAACACCGGAACAACTGATGGAGAAGTACGGTCTCAACAATAAAGCCATCGAAAAAGCCGTTTTAAGGGTGTTGAAACGTAAATAGTTTCAGATACCTCCTTTTGGGGTATCTCAACCTTTTAAAATGACACTTATGAAAAAAACACTTCTAGTAGCAGTATTTGCCCTTATCGGGTCTGCTGCAATGGCCCAGAGTGGCTCAGGATTCGGTATCAAGGCCGGATTATCGTACAACAAGAACGGAGATTTGATCAGTTCCGTAGCCGAAGGCGGGCAGGACATTGTGGAAGGTGCCGAGGGCAAAGCGGGTTACCACTTTGGTTTTTGGGGAAAGTTGGATTTTCCTAAAATCTACCTGAGACCCGAACTGGTATATTCCAAGACCAAGAGCTCCTACGATGTAGAGGGTAGCTCACAGGATTATGACATCTCCAAATTGGATTTGCCCGTGCTTTTGGGCTATAAATTGATAGGTCCATTGCATGTTTTTGCTGGTCCCGCTTTCCAATATACCTTGAAAAATGACCTTGAAGGTCTTGAAGTCGAGGATGTGAAGAACGACTTTACCGTGGGACTGAATGCAGGTGTCGGGGTGAATCTTGGAAAACTTGGACTGGATGTTCGTTACGAGCGCGGTTTCTCCAAAAATGAGGCCGAGATCATCGATATTCCAGATGGCAGGGTAGATTCCAGGCCTTCGCAGGTCATCTTTGCCCTCTCCTTGAAACTGTAAAACTTGTTTCTTGAAAAGCATAAAAAAATCCCGCTCATGTGAGCGGGATTTTTTTATGTCTTATTATTTGGTATCCGGATCCAAGAAATCTGGCACTCCGTCTTTATCGGCATCAGGATAGGGAAGTATGATGACACCATTGTCATCGGTTATCTCCCTTCGGGTTAGAACACCATCTCCATCATCATCAATGTCTCTGAAATTGGGGAGGCCATCCTCATCGGTATCATCATCGAACATGAAACCGTTTCCGTTCAAATCCTCCTCAATAGAAGGAACCCCGTCATTATCACTATCGGTATCCTCCACATACAAGCCCAATTCAACCTTGAACAACAGAACGGAATATAAGGGAATCAATGTGCGTGAACTATTGAAATATCCCAGACCAGAAGGTATGATCAAAATACCTTTTCCACTATTGGCAATGGAATAGGTACCATCAGCATTCTCAATCACCTGATCGGGGGTTCCTGATTTCAACTGGGCAATACCATTGGCAAATCCCCTGACCGAACTGGGCAATTCAAACCATACGTAATCTTGACTTTCATCAAATATCGTCCCATTCAATAATGACCCTTGGTACTTGATCAAAGTGGAATCAGCATAAGTTGGGCTCCGCTCCGCTCCTCCTTCCTGAACCTCTATGTAGTACAACTTGTGCGGCACATTCTCTTCTCCCGCACTAAGGCTTAGCTGACTCGATGAAAGATTGATAGTGACCGATTGGGCAAACTCCATCATCGGTGTCTTGTCTGCATTTTCCCCTGCTATGGTGTCGATCATGATCCTGTAATCAAAACCTTCAGGTTGGTTATCAAAGTCTTCGTAATTGTAAAAGTGGGTGTTCAAGAATTCCACAATCTCGGCGTCGTCCTCCGGTGATACCTCGCTCAACAACTTGGGTGGCACTTCTGTGATACCTGAGCCATTATCGTCATTTTTACAAGAAAAAAGTGCTAAAGCGAAAACCAAAGAAACAATAGTTCCGTACCTCATCAAGTTTGTCATTTAGCTGCGCAAGATACAATTTTCAATTATTTTTGTTCCGTCCATTAACAAACATTTGCAAAGACCATGCGCATAGACAAGTACCTTTGGTGCACCAGATACTACAAAACCCGTAACCTTGCCTCCACCGCGGTGAAAAAAGGGCAGATCAAAGTGAACGGCACTGTGGTGAAACCTTCCCGGGAGGTGTATCCCATGGACCAAATTGTTCTGAGAAAGGACCAAATCGACTACAACCTCACCGTTCTGGACATTCCGGAGAGCCGTGTAGGGGCAAAATTGGTGGACATCTACCGCAAGGACACCACCCCTAAAGAGGCTTTTGAGCATAACGAACTGCTGCAGTTTGCCAAGACCCATTACAGGAAAAAGGGGCTGGGCCGGCCCACCAAAAAGGACCGAAGGGACATGGACGATTATTTGGACGAATCTGAATGATCTGTTTCATATCTTTGGTACAACAATCAACGACATGAAAAACCGCATTCTTACCCACGAACAAATCCAACACATCGTTAAGCGCATTGCCTATCAGATCTATGAGACCAATGTGGACGAAAAAATGATCGTGGTGGCCGGGATCAATGGCGGTGGGGTCAATTTTGCCAAGAAAATTGTGGCCATGTTGAAAAAGATCACTGATGCGGAGATTGTATTGTGCAAAATGGACATGGACAAGAAAGACCCCTTGAAAAGTGGAGTGTCCACTTCCATTTCAGAAGACACCTACACGGACAAATCCATTGTTTTGGTGGACGATGTGCTGAACTCGGGGACCACCCTGATCTATGGTACGCACCATTTTCTCAAAACCCCTATAAAACAGTTGAAAACTGCGGTCCTGGTCAACAGGAACCATAAAAAATACCCCATTAAGGCCGATTTTAAGGGCATTTCCCTATCCACATCGCTCAATGAACACATCAAAGTGGTGTTCGAGACCAAAAACGATGCGGTGTACCTAGAGTAACTCCCCTATTTCCTTTACCACGGTCTCCACATCCTTTCGGCTACAATCCAATACATGGGTCGCGAGGGAATAGTAAGGTATGCGTTCAAAAAGGTGTTTTCCTATGAATTCGGGCAGATCGGCATCGGCTATATTCCTTACCAGAGGCCTTTGTTCTTTTTCCTTTGATATCCTGTCCACCAGTTCGGGAATGGGCAATTGGAGGTATATGGAATGGTCGGCTTTTTCCAAGATGGTCTGCATGTTGTTCCCGTAGCAAGGGGTTCCCCCGCCGGTCGAAAGCACAATGGATGGATTTTCATCCAAGACCTTGGACAGCATTTCATGCTCCAATTTTCTGAAATAGATCTCGCCTTTCTCCAAAAAAATGGTCTTGATGGATTTTTTTTCGTGTGCTTCTATAAAATCGTCCAAATCGATGAAGCCTGTACCTAATTGTCTGGCCAACAACTTCCCAACGGTTGACTTTCCGCTTGCCATATATCCCATCAAAACTATTTTCATTTGCTGTAATCGTTTGCGTTTTCAAAAAAACACAAATTTATCATTAATTCACCTTTGTAAAATAGATTATTGATGTTATATTTGCACCCGCTTAGCAAAACAGCTAGGCGTTTTTAAAATGACCTGGTAGCTCAGTTGGTAGAGCATTTCACTTTTAATGAAAGGGTCCCGGGTTCGAGCCCCGGCCAGGTCACTTTTTAAGGTACCATTCAATATCAAAATCCTGTAAATCAATAAATTTACAGGATTTTGCATTTTTTACCATATCATTTAATTTGATATAATATGGTTTAAAAGAGTTCACAAATCGTCAACACTGAATGTGAACATTTACAGGATACTGATAAACATTGGACATAAGAACAAAAGTTCGAGCTCCGGCCATTAGTCACGAAAAAAACGGAAAATCTTGACAATCACAGATTGGTCAAGATTTTTTCCTTTTTAATCCATTTGGCTTGCCCTACTCCCTGTTGGCGACACGTGCTACATCCAACCTGATGTCATGGTCCAATGAAAATTACTACATTTATAAAAGTCGAAACAAACCATGAATATCAAACAAATTTTCAAGAACAATCAAAAATGGGTTCAAAGTAAACTGAACATAGACCCCAACTATTTCAAGGACCTATCGGAAGGGCAAAACCCAGACATACTTTACATCGGTTGTTCCGATAGCCGGGTAACTGCCGAAGAAATCATGGGGGTTTCGCCCGGTGAGGCTTTTGTGCACAGAAACATTGCCAACATGGTACCCAATACGGATCTGAGCGCAATGTCCGTCATCGATTATGCGGTTCTTCATTTAAAAGTGAACCATGTGGTGGTCTGTGGCCATTATTATTGTGGTGGGATCAAGGCGGCAATGCAGTCAAAAGATTTGGGGATCCTAAATCCCTGGCTGAGAAACATTAGAGACGTATACCGGACCCATAGAGTGGAACTGAACTCCATTGATGACGAAGAGCTAAAGTACAAGCGGCTTGTTGAACTCAATGTCCAGGAACAATGTATAAATGTCATCAAAACGGCAGAAGTACAGCGAGCCAACAGAGAAAGAGGGATTACGGTCCACGGTTGGGTTTTTGACATACACTCAGGCAAACTGATCGATCTGGAAATCGATTTTGACAAGATCTTGAAAAATGTCATGGAAATCTACCATCTTGATTAGTGAAAAATAAAGGCGTACAACATCGATGCATCAACAAGTAATCAGAAACAGGTCCAGAGGTACCCATATTGAAACCTGCTATTTCCTCCCATCAAGGTATACGGGCAGTTCAGATATTTCAAGTGAAAAATAGGGAAGGGCGGCCAAGAGGTGGTCAAAGATATCCGCCATCACATATTCATAGTTTTCCCAACGCTTGTCGGCGCTGAAGGCATAAATCTCCAAAGGTATCCCATGTGGGGTAGGTTCCAACTGGCGCACCATAAGGGTCATGCTCTTGTTGATTGCCGAATGTTTTTCCAGGTAATTGGTCACATATTTTCGGAACACTCCAAAATTGGTCAGGTTCCTCCCATTGACCAAAAGTTCCTTATTGGCCCCATGGTCGCGGTTATGTGCATTGATTTGCTCACTTCTTTGGGATAGGTAATCGGTGACCAATTGGATTTTTTTCAACGCTTCCACATCCTCTTGGGTCAAAAAACGGATGCTCTTTTGGCGGATGATCAATGCCCGTTTGATGCGCCTCCCACCTGAAACCTGCATACCCCTCCAGTTTTTGAAGGAATCGGATATCAGGGCATAAGTGGGAATGGTGGTGATGGTCTTGTCAAAATTCTGGACCTTCACAGTGGCCAATGTGATCTCGATCACGTCCCCATCGGCCCCATACTTTTCGAAGGTGATCCAGTCCCCTATCCGCACCATATCATTGATCGTTACCTGTATGCTTGCCACAAAGCCCAAAATGGAATCCTTGAATATGAGCAGGACCACTGCCGATGCTGCCCCCAAAGCGGTAATGAACTTCCAGATGGTGGTTTCGGTTACAATCGCAAAAACAGTGAGCAGCCCCACAATCCAGGCAAATATCATGAACACTTGCATGTAACTGGCGATGGGCTTGTCCTTGAAACGTGGCAGTGTCTTCAAATAATCTTTCGTACTCTTGAAAAACCTTCGGAACACGGCAAGTGTCTGCAACACAAAAAGTATCTTGATGATCTTCAAAGCTATGCTTCCTGCATACTCGAAGTCAACGAATACCATCGGCAGGAACTCAAACAGGAACAATAGCGGAAATATATGTGCCACGGAGCGGGGCACTCTGTGGGTCACCAAAAAGTTGTCAAAATTGTTCTTGGTCCTCCTGGCCAATCGAACCGATATGGCGCGCAACAGTTTCCAGACCAACAGGTCCAAAAGAAATGCAACGATCAGGACAATCAGCAACAGAAGTACTAGGTTAAGGTCAGAAGCCAAACCCTCGCCCATCCCTGTCCGAAGAAGGTAGTCATAAAGCAACCGTCCCAAATCCTTGTCCATACGTTCCACTTTAAAGGTAATGGCAACAAAATTACATTTTAAGCCCGCCATTTTGAAAATCATGCCCTATTTTATTTGATGTGCCAAAAAAAAAGCCAAGCCTGTTCAACACAGACTTGGCGTGCCCATTACCTTTTAAAAACCCTACATCATCGCTCCTCTGCACAATTTAAATTCATAATCCAATAAAAAGAATGGGCAATTTTTGCATCACGCCAGCAATCGCGAGAACACCTTGCACTTTAATTTCCTGTAGCTCTCCAAATGTTCCACATAGAGTTCCCGGTGCTTTTCATGATTGTCCAGGTGATAGGTGTCGCAGGCCACATCATCACACTCCCAAGCATTGCGCATGGTGCTTTCGTAGCGGTACATTATCCCTGATTTTTTCGTATTCTCGCCCTGAAGTGCCAAAAGCTCCACATGGAGCATGGAGTCGTTCAGAAAACGATCCTCCAATGCCAGCAAAAGGCCAAGTTCCTCATTGATATATTCAAGGCTCTTCGTCCAATGGCCCACCTCCACTTTGTCTTTTCTCAACATGATGCGGTCATCGGCATCATGCCCGTTAAAAAATTTTGAGGTCATATTGTCACATTAATGTTTATCGGGTTTTCCTCCTGCTCCACTTTGAATATGGTCAATTGTCGCTCCCCGGTCGGGAAGTCCCAAATCACCGTGTCCCCTTCGGCATAACCGATGACAGCGGCACCCATGGGCGCCAGTACGGATATTTTGTCGGTGGTTATGTCACTGTTCTTCGGCAACACCAATTTGAACCTTTTGTGCCATCCGTTTTCGGACCCTATGGTTATCCATGTGTTGAATCGGATCACATCCTTTGGCATATCCTCTTCATTCCGTATCTGTGCATGCTCCAACTCCCCTGCCAGTTTTATTATGGATTTTTGCTGTGTTTCATCTCCATAATAGGCCGATAGGTTCACCAATCGCTTCAGAAGGACATATTCCCCTTTTTCTATAATGAGGTTTCCGTATTTCATGACATCTGTTTATGGGAAAATTCCCCGTTGTACATAAGCATCCTCAAGGCGCTGTATGGCAATGATAAAAGCTGCCGTGCGTTTGTCAACACCTCTTTTTTTGGAAGTTTCCATTACCCTGGTGAAGGACTCCCTGAGCTTCTTTTCCAGTTTGGCCATCACTTCTTCCAATTGCCAGATCTCACCGCTCCGGTTTTGCAACCACTCAAAGTAACTTCCGATGACCCCTCCTGAATTGCACAATATATCGGGCAGGATCTCGACGCCCCTTTGCAACAATATCTCTTCGGCTTCCACATCGGTCGGCCCATTGGCCCCTTCGGCAATGAGTGCCGCCTTGATCTTGGTTGCATTCTCAACGGTAATCTGGTTTCCCAAAGCTGCAGGGACGCAGATGTCACAATCCAGGGCAAAGAACTCCCCGTTGTCCAAAGGCTCGGCTCCTGCAAAGCCAACGATGCTTCCTTTGTTCGCTTTTGAATAGGCCAGAAGATTTTCCACGGATATACCATTATCATTGTGAATGGTTCCGTAGGCATCTTGTACAGCGGTCAGTATTGCCCCTTCATTTTCCAAGAAGTAAGCTGTCCAATAGCCCACGTTTCCGAATCCTTGGACAATGAACCTCTTGCCCTTCAAGTCGATCCCATTGTGTTCCGCCCAAAATTTGATGGTAAGGAAAACACCATAGCCCGTCGCCCTGTCCCGTCCTTCCGAACCTCCTGCACCGATGGGTTTTCCCGTCACCACATGGGTATTGGTGGATCGCTCTGCCGGGGATTTGGTGGACATATAGGTATCCAAGATCCAGGCCATGGTCTGCGAGTTGGTGTTCACATCAGGTGCGGGAATATCCAGTTCAGGACCGATATTGTCCCCCAAGGCATAGGTGAACCTTCGGGTGATCCTTTCCAGTTCGGCCAAGGAATATTTGGAAGGGTCCAATTGTATCCCTCCTTTTGCCCCCCCATACGGCAGGCCTGCCAAGGAGGTCTTCCAGGTCATCCACATGGCCAATGCCCTTGCTGCATCGATATCTACCGTTGGGTGATAGCGCAATCCTCCTTTGTACGGACCCAAGGCATTGTTGTGCTGAACGCGATAACCTGTAAATATTTCCACTTCGCCATTGTCCATCCGCACTGGAAAGTGGACCAATATCTCATTGTTCGTCACTTCCAATATTTTTCGAATGTTGGAATTAAGGCCTATGATGGCCGCGGCATTGCTGAACTGTCTCATGACGTTGTCCAACATGCCCTGTTTCAACTGTACTTTTTGTTTGGGTGCTTCTGTTACCATAATTGTAGTTTAAAACCAATTGTTGAATTCCTTCTTTGTTCGGGATACATTGTTTTGTGACCTTTCAAACAAAGACTTTTTCTTATGTCCGTCCATATAGTGTATGTATTCACTGCATGAACTGATGTTGCTTTTGTCCTTCGTCAATTCACAAAAAGACAAAAACGTACAGGTGGAACATATGCTCCACTTGTATTCTTTTCTGATCTGTTCCATTTGCTACACGCTACTGATTTTCACCATTCAGACCAAGCCAAAATTTGACCGATCTTTTACTTTCCCGATAAATGGCAAAAGGCATGCCCAAGGATGTGCCACAATTCTGAATAAGCAATAATTATCTAATAATCAGATTTTTATAAATATATTCAAGAAAAATGGATAGCGTAACATCGGGGAGTTTTTACCCGGTCGGGGCATTATTCCCAGACTAGGTTTCTTTTATAAAAAAATGCCCGCACTGCACTGGGCTGCTTGGGCATCAAAATCATCAGTATTAAGTGATCTACCGAATTCCCAATGCCTTGAGGATTTTGTGGAAGACCTCCGTGTTTTCATAGACCCCATTGAACTTATCAGCTTGGGGACCGTAGGCAAAAAGGGGCACCATGATCCCGGTGTGGTCCACCGTCAAAAAATCGCCCTGCACCACACCTTCTTCCATACTTCCCCCCACAATACCAAAACCTGAGGTTTCATGATCGGCCGTTATGACCACGAGGGTATTTTTATGTGTATCCGCAAAGCGAAGAGCCTCCGCAATGGCTTGGTCAAAATCCAACATTTCCTGTACAATGTCACGGGTACTGTTGGAATGGCCACCATTGTCTATCTGGGCACCTTCCACCATCAAGAAAAAAGGTTCTTTTGCCCCGTCCAATACTTTCAGGGCTTTTTTCACACTCTGGGGAAGGGCATTTCCCCTACCGTCCTCCATGGATGGTGCTTTGTTCTCTCCCAAATAGACTGCTGTTTTCCTGTCCATATTGACAAAAGTTTCAAGAGTTGCAGTCGAAAACAC
The DNA here is from genome assembly GCF_007785775.2 of Flagellimonas hadalis. Lineage (GTDB taxonomy): Bacteria > Bacteroidota > Bacteroidia > Flavobacteriales > Flavobacteriaceae > Flagellimonas > Flagellimonas hadalis. Next base: position 66,652 of record NZ_VNIK02000013.1, on the reverse strand, counting down.
TTCCTTGATGTTGGTTTCCTCATTTTTGCCCCCTGCCATGAAAAAGTCCAATTCACTTTGCTTCAAATCGGCAACAAGACCCGGGGTGTCATCCCTTTCAACGCGGTGCGCATAAAAAGAGGAAGGAGTTGCCCCATATATGGCATCCGTGGTAACAATCGCCGTGTTGTAACCTTTCCCGGCCACCACATCCACGAGATTGGTCAGTGGCTTCGCATCGGGGCCTACCCCAATGGCCCTGTTATTGGTTTTTTGTCCTGTGGCCATGGCCGTAGCTCCGGCAGCGGAATCCGTGATCAGGTCATCGTGGGAGGCGGTCCTCACGAGCCCGATGTTCTTTATTCCCGTCATGGTGAGGTCCCCCCTATTGGCGATCATGGCCGAAGTGATCTGTGCCAATCCGTTACCATCGCCTATCATCAAGATGATGTTTTGGGGTTTGGAATCCTCATCATATCCAAATTCTGGCTGATATATCTCCTGTGGTTGTTCCAGCTTGAAGGTGTTTTTTTCGAGTTGATCCAAATAGGGTTTGGCCAATCCCGGCTTGTCCGTATTAATGAAGTCCACCCCTAAGTTTGCCAAACGCGCCCATGCCGTCTTGGTGTCGGGCGTGGCCCAAAAGCGAAAAGGTTTTCCGGCAGCTTTTGCCTTTTGGATGGCTGCCTGTACCGCTTCATGTTCCGAAGCAATCATCCTTCCATATCCGTTCCAAACCGAAAAATTTTTGAAACCCACACTGACCAAGGCCACTTTATCCAAATCAATCTTGTCCAACTCGTCCAAGTTTTGGTGATCGAACCAGATAAAATCCGGATAGTTTTTGTATTCATTAGCTTGTGGCCGATTCCCTGAGATCACAAATTTCACTTTGCCCCCTTTCAACAAAAGTGGATAGTTTTCCAAGACCTCAACAAGTTTGTCCAAGGTGCCGTATGCCTCCGATTTCAAATCGATGAGCAATTGCACTTCCCTCAATTCATCTGATTTTTCCAAACTGCTGAGTTTGTCCAGGTACAGTTTTTCAAAGGTTTTTCCCTCTTCTATCTCATTCTGGGCATGGGTCACATAGAGGGTGTCGTTTTGAAGGAACAGGTCGGCCTCAATGGATTCGGCGCCATTGCTGTAGGCATACCAAAAGGGCAGTTCCTGTGCATAATCGTTGTGCGAGTGGACCTTGTATTTGGTCTGGGCATTTACTGCCACCCCAGCGCACAAAAGCCAGATGACGAGTATTGCGGTTTGTACTGTTCCTTTCATTTTACGGCTTTTTTTGAGCTATCGCTTGACGAATCTTATGGTAAATTTCGTTGTTTTCATAGATGCCCTGAAAATTTTCGGCACCTTGACCCGCAGCAAAAACAGGGATCAGTTCGCCACTGTGCTGATCGGTATTGAAATTGACCGATACTTTTTCGGGAACTTCCCGCTTACTTCCAGTGCTTTCGTCCACCTCGTAGAACTTGCCAATGCTGACCCCTCCCGTTTCATGATCGGCGGTGACCACCAACAGCGTATTGGGATGTGCTTCGATATAATCCAACACGGTGCCCAAGGTCTTATCAAAGTCCAGCACTTCGGAAACCATCATTTCGGCATCCTCAGCATGTCCGCCCCAATCAATATAAGAACCTTCCACCATCAGGAAAAATGGTTTTCCGTTTTGTCCAAAATAATCGAGGGCCAAAGCAGTGGCATCGCCCAAGAACTCTCCCCTTCCCTCTGTCTTTGAGGGTACACCTTCTTCAGCAAGAATATAAGCGTTTCTTTTTCCTGCATCGGTCTTGGAAAGTGCAACGGTGTCCAAGTGATAATTTTCGTCCTCCAAGACCTTAAAAAGATCTTTGCCGTCCGCTCTTTTATTGAAGAACTTTTTTCCGCCACCTGCCAAAAAATCAACCTTGGCCGAGGTCAATTGCAAAGCGATTTCCTCGTGCATGTCCCTATCTTTTACGTGGGCATAAAAACTGGCTGGCGTGGCATGGGTGATGGTCGTCAGGCTGATAAGTCCCGTTTGGTAGCCCTGTTTTTGAAGCAGTTCCAATATGGTTTCTTGCGGGATGGTATCTACCGACACACCAATGGCCCGTTTATAGGTTTTCTCCCCAATGGCAAAGGCGGTCGCGCCTGCTGCCGAGTCGGTGATCCTATGGGTCTTGTCGGACGTCTTGTGCAATCCGATATGCTTGAACCGCGAAAAGTTGGGTGTACCGTTACCAAAATAATAAGCGGTCGAGACTTGGGGAACGCCCATACCATCACCTATCATCAAAATGATGCTCAAAGGTTCCTCGGCTTTGGGCTCGGAAATCTTTTCTTCCTTTTTACTTGTTGTACAGCCTGCAGCTCCCATCAAAAGGGCCATGGCAGTATATTTCCAAAGTGTCTTCATATTTCTTTGTTGTTTAAAAAAATATGCGGCAAGCGGAAAACTCCTCCTGCCGCATTTACTATACTATTATTGAAGAATCAATATCCTTCGTTCTGTTCCAAATAGCCCGGTACATTGGATGCCCCGTCAATGGCATTCTGTGGAATGGGGAACAGCCTGTGGTGCACATCCGCATCTGTTTTTTCCGTCCAAGTGTCCTCGTAGTGCCCAAAACGGATCTGGTCGGTGCGCCTAAAACCTTCCCAATAGAGTTCAAATCCGCGTTCGCGATAAAGAATCTCCAAATCAATGGCCCCCAACGCTTCCGGAGTTTGATCGGGACGGGCGGTCCTTGATGCCCTTAAAAAGTTCACGTCGGCCAAGGCCCCTGCATTGTCCCCTTTTCTCAACTTGGCCTCAGCACGCATCAAATAGATCTCCGCCAAACGCATCAGTACAAGGTCCACGCTGCTGTAGTTGTTCCCATTGGGAGAGGTGCGGCTGAACTGGTACTTGGAAACCCTGTAGCCGTTTCGGTGCAATCTTCCTTCGTTGGTGAAGTCCACTTGCAGGGTATGGTTCACATAATCCACGTTCTTATCGGGTCCATTTCCTTTGGTCTGTATCACGGGATAGATACGGAAGCCTCCATCACAGGTCAAAAAGTTTCCGCTTTCGTCCTTTCTAGGTCCCCAAATGACTCCCCTAATGATTCCCCTATTGATTTCAAAGTCCTCGGCGGACATGCAATAGTAATGGTCCTCATCATTTTCAGGGGTCACTCCTGTCAAGTCTTGCAATTCTTCTGGGATCATCTGGTTCTCCATAAAAAAGCGGGCATCGGCCTCTGCCGGGTCTTCACCTCCGTAGGCATCGACCCATGTCTGATAAAAATCAGAGGTGATGGACGGACCATCGGTACCATCCGCACTTGGGTGCTCTGGCCGTGGAAACCAAGAACCTGCCAAGGACCAATAGGCCCATCGGCTATGCTCATTGTTCATGACCCCGCGCTGGTCTGCTCCAAAAATCAATTCGGGATTGGAGTTATTGTCATCATTGAAAAGGTCAAAATATTCGGGGGATAGGGAAAATGCCCCTGAATTGATGATGTTGTCCGTGTACTCAATCACCCTGTCCATTTCCTCAGTTGAAAAATTTGGGGTTCCATAGGGGTCTCGGTACACCGCCTTATTGAGGTTCAATCGTGCCAAAAAGCCCCAGACCGCTGCCTGCGTGATCCTACCTGGCCCTCTGCTCGTGTTGATGACATCCACTACCGACAGGAATTCACTCTCGATATAATCAATGGCCTCCTCACCTCTTAGGATCTCGGAGAGTTCGCTGGAGACTTCTTTTTTGAACACAAGGCCCCAACTGTCCAGCATCAACATGTTCATATAGGCCCTCAATGCAATCATTTCATACAATGCGCCTTCTGCTTCGGCATCACCAGCTTCTGCCAAAGGTCGCAATACTTCGATGGCCGATAGGGTCCTGGAAATATTCCTAGTGACTTCGTTCCATGAACTTCCCACTAGATCGTTTCCTGGGGCAATGGTATGCGAATGGGCCTCCAAAAACTTACCTCCGTCGTACCAGTCCACTCCCCCTCGATAGGGCAGAATGGCCTCATCGGCAGCAATCAGTTGCAGGCCATAGTAATTGGTGTGCCTCCACACCCAGGCTACTTGGCCATAGGCAGGTGCTATGGCACCGCTCACGGCTTCGGCCTGCCCACTTCCTTCCAGGGATTCGTCTATCACATCTTCTTCCAAATCGGTGCAGCTAAAATTTGCCAACAGTCCAATACCGAAAAGTGCTATTATGATTTTATTTTTCATTTTATGAATCTTTTTTAGATTAGAATGATACGTTTAAGCCAAATACAACGGTCCTAGTCTTGGGATAGTTGAAGTAATCAATTCCGAAGGTCTGGATGCCATCAATGGTCAGGTTGGAATTGATCTCTGGATCATAACCGCTGTAATCCGTGATCACGAAAAGGTTCTGACCGGTGACGGACAAGCGGATACCATTGACCAAACCATCCAATCCGATGTAGGCCGGATCTAAACTATAGCCCAAAGTGGCATTGTTCAGGCGTAGGAAATCCCCGTCTTCCAAATAGCGGGTTGATACGGTATTTGAATTGGTGATGTCCTCGTTGGGAAACTGGGTAGCCAGTGAAGTGGTGTTGAAATTTGAGGCCAACAGTCCCTTGGTGAACTGGCTCATGGCAGTGTGGTTGTACACCTTGTTGCCCGAAACCCCGTTGAAGTTCATCCCCAGATCAAAGCTTTTGTATTTGAAATTGAGGTAGAAGGCGTAGATCAGATCGGGCAATGCAGATCCCACTACGCTCCTTTCTTCGGAATGGATACTCAGTCCATCGTCACCGATACCCAAAAATTCGAGCATGTAAAAAGACCCTATGGGCTCCCCGTTGATGTTTCCATTGATGGTCGCGCCTGTTTGGCCCGCTCCTTGGGCCGCACCGGTGGTCAAGACCTTATATGGGGAATTGGCCACTTCATTTTTGGTATAGGCCAGGTTTCCACCTATGTTATAGGAAAAATCCCTGTCGTAGTCGCTATGGTAATCCAAAGCGAACTCGATACCATTGTTCTTGATTTCCATGCCGGGGATATTGGTCCAATATTTGGCCGTTGGCTGAATAGGGTCCGCCGGAGTCACTTCCAATAAAATGTTCTCGGACACCTTGTTGAAATAATCCAATGTACCGGACAAGCGATTGTTGAACAAGCCGAAATCCAAACCTATGTTGGTCTGCTGGGAAACCTCCCACTGAATGTCAGGATTGGCCAAACGGGTAAAAATGGTGCCATAAGGATAATCCTCGATGGAGCTTTCATCCCCATTGATCGGGTAGGAATCGTTGTTGTCCTTGCTATCGGTATAGCTGAGCTTGGTGATCTTGGATGGGATTTCCTGATTTCCCGTCTTACCCCAACTGGCCCTTAGCTTCAAATTGTTGATAGCCGAATTGGAGCTGAGGAAATCCTCGTTCATGATGTTCCAACCCAATGCCACTGAAGGGAAGTAGCCATATTTGTTGTTGCCCCCAAACTTGGAAGAACCATCTGCCCTCATGGTCGCGGTCAACAGGTATTTGTTGTCAAACCCATAGTTGATCCTCCCGAAGAAGGACTGGAGTTCGTTCTCCGTGGCGAAGGTGTTCATATAGGTTTGGTTGCTCTCCCCACTGATCTGGTCCTGGTATTTGGGATCTATCCCATTGTTGGAAAAACCTTCCAGTTCAAACTCCCTTTGGTGCACATAGGTGTCTTGATAGGTGTGTCCCGCCAAAAAGGTAAGGTGGTGCCTATCGGTGCTGTAATCGTAGGTAAGGGTGTTTTCGATAAGGCTGTTTCTATTGGTGGTAAAAGTACTGGTGAGAGTTCCCAAGAGGTAGCCTTCCAATTGGGAGAAGGGCATGAACTGTACATCCCGATTGGTGGTGGAATAATCCACACCCAAGTTTAATTTATAGGTCAGTCCCTTGATAATCTCAATGGATGGCGACAAGTTGGCCAATATCCTGTGGTTCAACGCATCGTCACTGTATATCTGTTCACGGACCAACGGATTGAGCCTATTGTCCAAGAGACTGGGCTCCCCATTTACATATAGTGGCAAAGTAGGGTTCATCTGTAGCATGTCACCCACAATGGACCTCGCATCGGCCCTTTCGTTCTCCGTCCTACTGGCGGTCATATTGAATTCTACCTTGAAGCGGTCATTGAACGCTTTTTGGGTCAGGTTCAAACGCCCTGAATAGCGCTTCAAATCATTAGATCTTAAAATACCTTGTTGGTCGTTCACTCCCAAGGAGGCATGATAGCTAAACTTATCACTGGCCCCACTCATGGAAAAGTTCACATTTTTGGAAAAGCCTGTTCGGGTCAGGGCATCCTGCCAATCTGTATTGGCACCTCCATCTTCCAGGTTGCCGCCGGCAGCCACTACTCCTCTTCGAAACTCATCGGCAGTGAATACGTCCACCTTGTTCGCCAAAGTGGAAAAGCCCGTGGAAACGCTCAGGTCCATCTGCGTCCTTCCCACCTTACCTTTTTTTGTGGTGATGACGATGACCCCATTTGCGGCCCTGGAACCGTAAATAGCTGCCGCAGAGGCATCCTTCAACACGTCAATGCTCTCAATGTCCTGCGGATTGATGAAGTTCAATGGGTTGGTGGGCACTCCCGTGCTGGTATTGTCCAGCGCAAAACCATCGATAACGTACAAGGGGGTTGTACCGGAACGCATACTGCCCACACCACGGATGATGACATCCTGTGCGGCACCTGGCTCTCCACTTACATTGGAGATATTGACCCCGGCTACTTTTCCTTGGAGCAATTGTCCCGGGTTCATCACGATCCCTTTGTTGAAGTCCTCACTATCCACAGAGGCAATGGAACCCGTAACGTCTGTCTTTCGCTGAGTACCGTACCCAACTACGACCACAGCTTCCAAAAGGGTGGCATCTGCTTCCAATTGGATATTGATGGAAGTCCTACCTCCTACGGCCACTTCTTGCGATTTGTACCCCAAATAGGAAATTTGGAGAACGGCATCGCTTTCCACGTCGATGGAAAAATTACCGTCAAAATCGGTAATGGTGCCATTTCCTGTTCCTTTTTCCAAAACGGAAGCTCCTGCCAAAGGCACACCATTCTCATCCGTGACCTGACCAGTCACTGTGATGAAAGCCACCTCGACCACCCTTGTAGGGGACTGTGGTTTCACATCTATGGAGATGGTGTGGTTGATCCTTCTAAAGGTAAGGTCGGCATCTTTCGCCATCAGTTCCAAAATGGAACGTAGCGATACGTTTCGATAGGCAATGTCATAAGTGTTGTGCAATCTTCCCACCTTCCTGTCATACACAAACTTGAAGCTGGTCTGTTCCTCTATCTGTTTCAAGACCTCTACCACCGTGGCATCGGTCACGGTGAGGTCCACCTTGTAGTTTTCCAATTTCTGCCCCCTGGCATCAGCGGCCAGTACTGGATTCAGCAATGCCAAGATCATGAGGTAGCAAAATGTGTGGAATGTCAACTTGATTAATTGTTTAATAGTTAGTGAATTCATAATTTCACATCATGTTTAAATGGTTATAATTAGTTGTAATCATCGGACTGACAGCCTGTATTCGCTCGCCAAAGTGTTATGGGCTGTTTTTTTGTCTGGTTGTTCTATGTCATAGGCGTGGTTTGTTGGTTTGGTTCAGTTTAGTCTGTGCATCTTCCTTTTATCAAGATTTTGTTGTTCTCCAGAAATTCGTATCGCAATCCCTTTTTGGCATATACAATACTTTCCAATACCGCTGGCAATAGTTCATTGTTAAAGTTGGCAGTGATATGACAATCACCCAAGCTCTCCTTTTCGAAGATGAAAGTGACTCCGTACCATCGCTCAAGGGATTCTGCCACTTTTGCCAGGCTGGTGTCCTCAAAATGTATGATTCCATCCTTCCAGTTCAAGAATGTGGCGATGTCCGTCATTTTTTTGGAAATGGTCTTGGTCTTCTTGTCAAAAACGCCTTGTTCATTTGGTCCCAAATGGATTTCGTTCTCGTGGGATGCCACTTTTACCTTTCCAGTGGCCACGGTCACGGCTATCTGCTGGCTATCCGGGTAGGTATTGATGTTGAACGAGGTCCCCAACACGGTGGTGAGCACTTCGCCCGATTTGATGACAAAGGGTTTGTCTGGATTTTTGGCCACATCGAAAAAAGCCTCTCCTTGCAGTTCCACCTCCCGAACATCCCCTTCAAACCTGTCCGGATAGGTTATGGTACTGCCCGAATTCAATCGGATCTGGGTACCATCGGCCAAGGTCAGGTTCAGTTTCTGTCCCCATTCGGTCGTATTTGTCATTTCCACAATGGGTTCTACTTTTTCCTCCACTTTCGTGCCCTTATGTACAAAATAGGCCAGACCGGTCATCAAGGTGATCGATGCCGCAATCTTGGTCCATTTGGGAAAGGAAATTCTTTTATTGGGCCTGGATATATTTTGGGACAGTTGCCTTTCAATCTGTTTTCTGTGCCTTTCATCCTTAAAAACTTCTTTATGGTTTTTGGACAAGAGTCTGCCATCAAACTGTTCAAGAAGGGATTCCTCCTTTTTGGTGATCGTCCCATTCAGGTACTTTTCCATCAATCCCTTGATCTTTTTTTCTGTCATTGTGCGTCCATTTCATATACAAGTACCATAGACACACCATCACGCACACACGATCAATGGGTTTTAATGTTTACTTAAACTTCCAAGGGTGTTGTTAACCTTTAGGAAAAAAGAGGGGTATTTAAAAAAACAATGCCTTAACAGTGGAGAGCTCCTTTCGAAGTTTTCGGAGGGCAAATGATATTTGGTTTTCCACCGAGCGTTGGGATATGTTCAATTTTTCGGCAATCTCTTTGTTGTTGATGTGGTTCACACGGCTCAGGATGAAAACTTCCTGACATCTTTTGGGCAAGCCGGAAATGGTTTCATCGATACGTTTGGACAAATCTGCCAAGTCGGCTTCCATTTCCACTTCGGAATCGATGTAGACGGTGTGGGCCACCTCTATCTGGATCTTGTTGAACTTCATGTCCCTAAGTGCATTGTAACACTTGTAGCGGATGGCCTTGAAGAGATATGATTTGATATTCTGGACTTCAATGGTTTCCCTCCGCTGCCAATAATCGATCCAAACTTCCTGTACCAGATCTTTGGCAGTGGAATCGTTCATGACCAACGATGATGCATAAATGTACATGGGCTCCCAAAGCATCCCAAATAGAGAGTTGAATGCGTTCCTATCGGATTGGTTGATCATTTTGGCTAGCTTTTCCGGAGTGGCCTTATCGTTGGATACAAATTTCATAAAAATAGAAGAGGTCAGAGATTATGATATTGTAAACTTTACTCGGATTTTGGGTAACCCAATCAATATAGTAAATTTAAGTTCCATATCAAACTTCCCTCCCAATACGCTTTGCATGCCGCCCTATTTTCTATTATTGTACAAATAGCCAGAAAAAGGGGGGCTACATTGTACCCATTTGTCCAAAACAACTATATTTGCAATCCAAAATTTCAACCGCCCACGTGGTGAAATTGGTAGACACGCCATCTTGAGGGGGTGGTGTTCGTAAGGACGTGCTGGTTCGAATCCAGTCGTGGGCACCAAGATCCCTTCCAACATTTGATTGGAGGGGATTTTTTTTGGCCCACTCCCATTAGCCATATAGTTTCAAGGCGACCATTGTTCACCTCCATTTTTTAACTCTTCTTATTTTTAATATATTTCAGCATAACAGAACCAGTCTAATTTGATAGCCATCCATCCAAAATACCAAGATATGGAAACAGTTTCTTCAAGTGAGATTTCCATGTTCTATGGTTGGTGGCAACTTTCGGTGTGCCTTTTTGCATTTCTTTCATTGATGGCCATTTGGTACCATATAGGTAAAAGACAAAAAGACTATGGGCCTGTTTGGCTGGCACTTTCCGTGCTCTGTTGGGCATTTTCGGGCCTTGTGGAAATCCTATACCTCAACGATGATGGTTCACATCTTCACTTCAAGGATGGGCTAAGGAGTATTTTTTCATTGACCAATAGCCTGTTCATCCTGTTGGCCCTTTCATGGTTCAAATATTTGCCCAAACCGTTTGCCCCTTTGATCAAGTCTAAGTTTTGGCCATATATCATCGGAATTCCCTTTGCATTTGCCCTCTTTCCCACTTTGTTCAAAATGTTCCTCGCCCGTGAAGCATCCGTAATCAACGAACTGGATGTCGTCTATGCTTTTTTGACCTTAATTTTCCTGGGATTTGTGCTGTGGGAATCTTTTACAAAAAGGCGACTTCCCCTGTTGGGTTGGCTCGCATTGATCACCATTATGATCACGCTTTTGGCCCAGATATACAAACTGATGGATGATACCGTCAACCTATTGCTCTTCTCGGCCATTTTTAAGACATCATTGATCATGCTTTTCTTTGCCCTGGCCTTGAGCTGGGTAAAAGAACTCACCGAAACCGTGATTCCCGAGCCCCAACAGCTGCAAATTTTGTTCGCAAAAACAGATAAGAGGCAAAATAGCAGCAGTACGACCAACGTTACCTTGATTGGTTTCCCAGGCAACAAGGACAGGACCGTTCCACTGACTCCAGCCCTTTACAAATTGTTCAGGACTTTTGCTGAGCGGAAACGAAATTCTACAAATGGTTGGTTGGAAATAAAACCCAAAAATTTTGAGACTTCCAAAAACTATGACATCAATGACCACAACGAACTCAAAAGGTTGATGACAGCTTTGCTGGATGGGCTTTTTGGCAAACAGAACTGGACCAAGGACAAGCACTACGACCCCTTAAAAAATAGCCTGTTCGAAATGTCGGAAAATAGGGAACGAAAAATTCGGTTGCTCGTCCCAAAAGAGAATATTCGCATTGAAAATGAATGACTTAAACCCAATTTGTCAGTTTTTGACTTACTGACATTTTGAAATCTGTTCCGACAAAGCCCGAGAAATTTAACTATAGCATCGAAATTCAGGAAAACTTTCGATCATGGGCAAATCGCTTCTGTACACTACATTATCCTTTCCAACATTCATCAACCTAGCATCCAGCCCCGATAAAGGATTGGATGAAAAAATCAACGAAACCTTTATGCCCTTTGCTGTATGGTGGGAAAACCTGGTTCTTGCCGAAATCCCATTTTTTGGGCATGGCATCCCTATCGTCCTGATCATTCTGATATTGGGGGCCCTGTTCTTCACCTTGTATTTTGGTTTTGTCAACATCCGCCATTTTCCAACGGCCATACAGGTGGTGCGGGGAAAATACGATGAACTGGAAAAAAGCGCTCCAAAACTTAAGCCCCATGTGTATGAAATCGATGGGGATTTGGTGGACACCATCAAAGATGAGGGCCTTACGGGAGAGGTCAACCATTTTCAAGCTCTGGCAACGGCCGTATCCGGTACTGTGGGCCTGGGCAACATAGCCATGGTGGCCGTTGCCATTTCCATAGGCGGTCCTGGGGCCACATTTTGGATGATATTGGCCGGGCTGCTCGGTATGTCTTCCAAGTTTGTGGAATGCACTTTGGGGGTAAAACATCGGGACATAGACAAAAATGGAAATGTATTTGGCGGTCCTATGTATTATCTATCAAGAGGATTGAAGCAACGAGGGTTTTCGCGCTTGGGCAAATTCTTGGCGACCCTTTTTGCCATACTATGTGTAGGTGCCTCCTTTGGTGGCGGCAATGCCTTTCAGAGCAATCAGGCGGCAGCACAGATCATTGAACGCTTTGGCCTGACCGGGGAAGCTACGGGGAGCATAATAGGCCTTGTTTTTGCAATACTGGCAGGAATCGTAATCATAGGTGGTATCAAGCGGATAGCAAAGGTCACCGAAAAAGTGGTCCCGTTCATGGCCATTCTGTATGTAGGTGCGGCCCTTTTCATCATTTTTTCTAAAATTGAGTGGGTCGATGATGCCCTTGCGCTGATCGTTTCGGAGGCATTTACTCCAACGGCCACCATTTCAGGGGGATTTGTGGGGGTCATGATCCAAGGGTTCAGAAGAGCCGCCTTCTCCAACGAGGCCGGTGCCGGTTCGGCGGCCATTGCCCATTCAGCGGTGAACACCTCTTTTCCTGCTTCTGAAGGATTGGTAGGATTGTTGGAGCCATTCATTGATACCGTTTTGGTCTGCACCATGACCGCAATAGTCATCATCCTCTTTAATATGGACGGTGCCTTTGTCTATGGAAATGTTGTGGATGGTCAGGCCCTGATGGGTGATGGGAGCCGGTTGGGAGGGGTGAACATAACTTCCCTCGCTTTTGAAAATTCCATAAACGGTTCCTCATGGATCCTGATGGTCGCCGTGTGTCTGTTCGCCTTCAGTACTATCCTGTCCTGGTCCTACTACGGATTGCAGGCATGGAAATATCTCTTTGGAAGGGGTAAGGTCATCGACCTTACTTATAAAATTATCTTTTTACTGTTCACTGTACTTGGTTCGGCCATAACCTTGGATGCCGTTATAAAATTTTCGGACGCTATGATCTTGGCATTGGTATTTCCCAACATGATAGGTCTGCTCATTCTTTTCCCTTCTGTAAACAAAGAATTCAAAATCTATTTGTCCCTTATTGGCAAGAGGTAATCCTCTTCACACTATAAAAATGCACTGTTCAGCATAGACAATCCAAAATTTATGATAAAATAATAGGTTGACATTGTTTTAATTGTAAATTTGTTTAACGTTTACTTTAAAAGTATGAACAGCGTAAAAAACTCTTTCAGTATTCGGGATATGGAGAACCTTTCCGGCATAAAGGCCCATACCATCCGTATCTGGGAAAAAAGGTACAATCTTTTTGACCCGGAAAGGACTGATACCAATATCAGGACCTATAGCCTTGCCAGTTTGCAAAAACTGTTGAACGTTACCCTACTTTACAACAACGGCTATAAAATATCCAAGATCGCCAAACTGGAAGATTCCAAAATTCCTGCCCTGGTCAAGGAAATTGTGGCCAAGAACAGTGAGAAGAGCCATGCGCTCAATTCCCTCAAACTGGCCATGCTCAACTTTGACCAGTCCCTTTTCCTGAAGACTTACAACAATTTGATGGAAGGCAGGACCTTTACCGATATCTTCAATAAGGTATTCATTCCCCTTCTGAACGAGTTGGGGCTTCTGTGGCAGACGAATACCATCAGTCCGGCACATGAGCACTTCATTTCCAACCTGATAAAGCAGAAAATCTATATCCACACCGAGCAGCTCCAAATTGAGGAGCCCACAAGAAAGGACAAGGTGTATGTGTTATTCCTCCCCGAAAATGAAATCCATGAAATAGGATTGTTGTACATCAACTATCAGATTGCATTACGGGGCTACAAAACGATTTATCTGGGCCAGACCATGCCCATTGAAAATTTGGTGGACCTGCTCAAGTATTACAACAACATCCGTTTTATATCCTACTTCACCGTAGCTCCGACCCAGCAAGACCTGAACGATTACTTGAAAAGGTTCAACGAAGTCCTGGAAATGTCCCCAGACTCCAAACTTTATGCGTTGGGGCACCAGATACAACATATCAACAAAGAGGGGCTTCCCGATACCGTAAAATTGTTCAACTCCATTGAACACCTTGTAGAATTCCTGGAACCTGTATGAGAAAAGCAATTGTCATAGGTTCCGGTTTTTCTTCACTGTCCGCTTCCTGTTATTTGGCCAAGGCCGGATTTGAGGTGGAAATCTTTGAAAAAAACGACACCGTAGGGGGAAGGGCCAGACAGTTGGTGAAGGACGGCTTTACTTTTGACATAGGTCCCAGTTGGTATTGGATGCCCGATATTTTTGACAAGTTCTTCGCCGATTTCGGAAAGACCACTGCCGATTACTACCAATTGGACAAATTGAACCCAGCCTACAAGATATTTTTTGAGGACGATATCCTTACCATTGGGGACTGCATGGAAACCATTTGTGAGGAATTTGAACGCATTGAGCCCGGAAGCAGTGGCCCTCTACGGCAATTTATCGGTCAGGCCCAAGAGAATTATAACATTGCCATCAACAAGGTGGTGCTGAGGCCCGGCCTCTCGCCACTGGAACTGGTCACCAAGGAAACAGTGCTCCGGGTGGACCAGTTTTTCAAGACCATCAGCCAAGAGGTCAGAAAAAGGTTCAAAAACCAAAAGCTCGTTTCCACGTTGGAGTTTCCCGTCCTTTTTTTGGGTGCTAAACCGAGCAATACCCCTTCTTTTTATAATTTTATGAACTTTGCCGATTTCGGTCTGGGCACATGGCATCCCAAAGGGGGCATGTACGAAATCATCAAGGCCATGAAAAGCTTGGCGGAGGAACTGGGGGTCAAAATCCATACCAGCAGTCCGGTCAGCCACATTTTGGTGGCCGATGGGGAAGTCATCGGTATCCGTAGCCTAGGAAAAAACCATCTGGCAGATGATGTGGTCAGTGGTGCGGACTACCATCATTCCGAAACCTTGCTGGACAAAAAATACAGGCAATACTCCGAGGAATATTGGGCAAAAAAGACCTACGCCCCTTCCTCCCTGTTGTTCTATATCGGTTTCAACCAAAAGTTGAAAAACATAGAGCACCACAACCTTTTCTTTGACACCGATTTTGAAAGGCATGCACAGGAAATCTACGATGATCCCCAATGGCCCAGTAATCCCTTGTTCTATGCCAATTTCCCCTCGGTGACCGATGCATCCATGGCACCCGAAGGTTGTGAAACCGGATTTTTCTTGGTTCCGATCGCTCCCGGGTTGGAGGACACACCCGAGTTGAGGGAGCAATATTTTGACATTGTGATGGATCGTTTTCAACAATTGACCCACCAACAGATAAAAAATACCATTATATTTAAGCAGAGTTTCTGTGTAAATGATTTTGTGGAGCAGTACAATTCCTATAAAGGAAACGCATATGGCTTGGCAAATACATTGAAGCAGACCGCTTTTTTAAGACCTAACCTCAAAAGTAGTAAGGTAAAGAACCTGTTCTTTACCGGTCAGCTCACCGTGCCGGGACCAGGGGTACCGCCATCCTTGATCTCTGGAAAATTGGTGGCCGATCTAATCACTAAAGATGTAAAAAAATGAAAACTATTTTTGATGATGTCTCGTACCACTGTAGCAAAATTGTGACGAAATCCTACAGCACCTCTTTTGCACTGGCCACCAAAATGCTGGCGCCCTCCATCCGTTCGGATATCTACAACATTTATGGATTTGTAAGGTTTGCGGACGAAATTGTGGATACCTTCCACGACTACGACAAGGAGAAGCTATTCAATGCCTTTGAAAAGGATATGGAAGAAGCTATCCAGAACAAGATCAGCCTCAACCCGATCCTGAACTCCTTTCAACATACCTATCACAAATACGATATTCCCCATCACTTGATAGAGTCCTTCATGGAGAGCATGCGCATGGACCTCACAAAAAAAACATATGAGACTTTTGACGAATATCGAAAGTATATCTATGGTTCCGCAGATGTGGTAGGTCTGATGTGTCTTTGCGTCTTTGTGAACGGGGACAAGGAAAAATATGAAGAACTCAAGGAATCTGCGATGGCCCTGGGGTCCGCTTTCCAAAAAGTGAACTTTCTGCGGGACCTGAAAGCCGACTATGAAGACCTGAACCGCACCTATTTCCCCAACACCAACTTATTGGAATTGGATGAGCAATCCAAAAAACGCATCGTGAACGAGATCAAGGCAGATTTTGCCCTCGGCTATTCCGGTATTACCAAATTGCCTGAACAGGCCAAATTTGGCGTTTATACAGCCTATCGATACTACAAAAAACTGCTCCAAAAACTACAGGGCACTCCCCCACTGGAAATCAAGAACTCACGCATCCGAGTGCCCAACTATCAAAAATTTGGCCTATTGGCGCATTCATACCTCAATTATAAACTGCAAATGATACAATGAAGATAGCGCTCTGGATACTCATTTTTTTGGCAACCTTCAGTTTTATGGAGTTCATGGCGTGGTTCACCCACAAATATGTGATGCACGGTTTTTTGTGGAGCCTTCATAAAGACCATCACAAAAAGGACCACGATTCCTGGTTTGAACGAAACGATGCCTTTTTTCTCTTCTATGCCGCGGTGAGCATCACTTTGTTTTACTTGGGCAGCTCCACTTCGTTCTGGTATGGCTGGCCATTGGGATTTGGCATCTTGGCCTATGGTATTGCCTATTTTATGGTGCACGATATCTTTATCCACCAACGGTTCAAATTCCTCAGGAATGCCAACAATTGGTATGCAAGAGGGGTAAGAAGGGCACACAAAATGCACCACAAACACTTGGGCAAGGAAGATGGGGAATGCTTTGGGATGCTGGTGGTCCCCTTCAAATACTTTAAAAAGCAATAGCTTATTCGGCGATCAGCTCGTCCAACAGCCTACGGATCCGTTCGGAATTCCAGTTGGCCGCACCCTCTTCATCCACCACGATTTTGCCCGATTTGCTGATGATGTAAGTAACTGGAATGGTACTTCCCATCAATTCTTGTGGCGCTTCGGATGCCTGAAAATACACGGGAAGTGCATATCCTTTTTTCTCCAGAAATGTTTCCACCTTGGTCTTTTCATCATTGGCCACAAAGGCAAAGATCACCTTGTCTTTATAATCAGCATATAACTCCACAAAACTGGGGAGCTCTGCAACACAGGGCGGACACCAGGTCGCCCAAACATTCACTACAGCCACTTTTCCTTTTACAGACTGAAAATCGGTTCGCTTGCCTTCAAGATCCACCAAGTTCCAATGGTAATCTTCGAGCGTGATCTGCTCATCATCTTCTACGACATCCGCACTCATAGTCGCTGCAATCACCTTATTGGCCCACACCCGAAGATGGAACCCCAAAGGGGTAAACAGGATGAGTACTAGGACCAATATCCATATCACATTGTTGATCTGTTCCTTGGAAAGTTTCATGTCTGGTTATTCCGCAATCAATCCATCCAATAACTTGTATACCTTTTTGGTACTCCAATCCGAGATTCCTTTCTCGTAAATCACAATGTTCCCCGACTTGTCAATCAAATAAGAAGAAGGCACTTGGCTGGGATCTATGGGCATCTTGTCCCCAATGATCAAGTAGGTCACGGGAAAGGTGAACCCGTGCTTTTCCATAAATTCTTCCACGGGAGGCCTGTTCTCGTTGGTAATGATGTAGAAATCCATCTTGCCTTTATACTTGTCATAGAGTTCCTGTACACTGGCAAGTTCGGCTTCCGAAGGGAGTTTCCAAGAGGCCCAGAGATTGATGAAGACCACATTCCCCTTCGACCTTTCAAAATTGAAAAAATTCCAATCGGCATCCTTCAACCTCCAATCGTAATCGGTGATCTGTTTTCTTTCGGCTTGTTCGATCACTGGTGGGGAAAAGGAAAACATCCGGTTGAGCAAAATTTTGCCATAATGTCCCATTGGGGTAACAAAAAAAGAGAGCACAACAAGAATCAATATAATGTTGAGGACGGTCTTTTTACTGATCTTCATTTAGTTAGGATATAAAATTAAAACTCCTGATACTTTGGCAATATCAGGAGTTTTCTTGAATTATCTCAAAAAGAATTAAGCATTCTCTTTTTTGATCAAATTAAGTGCTGAACCTTCATTGAACCACTTGATCTGTGCATTATTATAGGAATGGTTCGCAATGATGGTGTCCTTGCTGCCATCGGCATGGACCACTTCAATGGTCAATGGTTTGTCAGGAGCGAATTGGTCAATGTCCAAGAAATTGAAGGTATCGTCTTCTTGTATCAGATCATAATCACTTTCCTTGGCAAAGGTCAAGGCCAACATTCCCTGCTTTTTCAGGTTGGTCTCGTGGATCCTGGCAAAGGATTTCACCAAAACGGCTGCAACGCCCAAATGTCTTGGTTGCATGGCGGCATGCTCCCTCGATGATCCCTCCCCATAGTTGTGGTCTCCCACGACCAGGGTCTTGATCCCTGCCTTTTTGTAGGCACGCTGGGTATCGGGAACGCCTCCATATTCACCTGTCAATTGGTTCTTGACAAAATTGGTCTTTTTGTTGAATGCGTTCACCGCACCGATAAGCGTATTGTTGGCAATGTTGTCCAAATGCCCCCTGAAGCGTAACCATGGTCCTGCCATGGAAATGTGGTCGGTGGTACATTTGCCAAAGGCCTTGATCAACAGTTTCATTCCCTTGAGACTTGCGGGGGTGATGGGCTCAAAAGGATCCAAAAGCTGCAAACGCTCAGAATCTGGGGCAACTTTCACCTCAACGCTGCTACCATCTTCCTTAGGGGCGATGTAGCCTGCATCTTCAACAGCAAAGCCCTCTGGAGGAAGTTCATATCCTCTTGGTTCGTCCAACATCACCTCTTCCCCGTCCTCGTTGATCAACTTGTCGGTCACTGGATTGAAATCCAACCTACCGGCAATGGCAATGGCCGTGACCAGTTCGGGTGAGCCTACAAAGGCCAAGGTATTGGGGTTTCCATCGGCTCTTTTCGCAAAGTTCCTGTTGAAAGAGTGAACGATGGTATTTCGGGGTCCATCGGCGGCTTTATCGCCATAACGGTCCCACATCCCTATACAAGGTCCACAGGCATTGGCAAATACGGTGGCACCAATATTATTGAATGTATCGATAAATCCATCACGCTCAATGGTGAAACGGACCTGTTCGGAACCAGGGGTGATGGTGAACTGGGACTTGGTCTTCAAATTCTTGTCGGCCACTTGTTTGGCCAAAGAGGCCGCTCTTGAAATATCTTCGTAGGATGAGTTGGTACAAGACCCGATCAATCCTACCTCAACGTTCAATGGCCAATCATTTTTCTTGGCTGCTTCGCCCATTTTGGAAATAGGAGTGGCCAAATCCGGGGTAAAAGGTCCGTTCAAATGGGGTTCCAAAGTGTCCAGGTCAATCTCGATCACTTGGTCAAAATAGTTTTCCGGATTGGCATACACCTCAGGGTCTGCGGTCAAATGCTGTTTTACCGCCAAGGCGGCATCGGCAACATCGGCACGGTTTGTGGCCCTTAGGTAACGGTCCATGGATTCATCATAGCCGAAGGTGGAAGTAGTGGCACCCACCTCGGCACCCATGTTACAAATGGTACCTTTTCCGGTACAGGACATGGAAGTTGCCCCTTCGCCAAAATATTCGATGATGGCCCCAGTTCCTCCTTTTACGGTAAGGATATCGGCCACTTTCAAGATCACATCTTTGGGTGCGGTCCAGCCGGAAAGTTTACCGGTCAACTTCACACCGATGAGTTTGGGGAATTTCAATTCCCATGCCATGCCTGACATTACATCCACGGCATCTGCCCCACCTACTCCGATGGCCACCATTCCAAGACCACCAGCGTTCACGGTATGGGAATCGGTCCCGATCATCATCCCTCCTGGGAATGCGTAGTTTTCCAAAACCACTTGGTGAATGATCCCCGCACCGGGTTTCCAGAACCCGATCCCATATTTGTTCGACACAGACTCCAAGAAATCAAAAACCTCGTTACTGGTCTGGTTGGCCCTTTTCAAATCGGCCTCGGCACCTACTTTTGCCTGGATCAAGTGATCGCAGTGTACGGTGGTCGGTACGGCAACTTTAGGCTTCCCAGCATGCATGAACTGTAGCAATGCCATTTGAGCGGTCGCATCCTGACAGGCTACCCTGTCCGGCGCAAAATCAACATAATCCTTCCCTCTGATAAATTCTTTGGTGGGTGTCCCGTCCCATAAATGTGAGTATAATATTTTCTCCGATAAAGTCAACGGTTTACCAACCAATTCACGGGCCTTTTCCACGCGTTCCCCCATGGAAGCGTAGACACCCTTAATCATATCAATATCAAATGCCATTCTACAATCGATTTTTAAGATTTTAGTAATTTGGTAAATTTACTAAAATACAGGGTATTTCGGAATTAGAATCGACCTAAATAAATGGTGAAGATTTGATATCTATAACAATTCCGAGATTATTTTCTCCTCAGAAATGCCTTCGGCCTCCGCCTTGTAGTTTTTTAGGATCCTATGACGAAGGATTCCTGTGGACACGGCCTTGATGTCCTCGATGTCCGGGGAAAACTTCCCGTGGATGACCGCGTGTGCCTTTGCCGCCAACACCAAGTTCTGGGACGCTCTTGGCCCAGCTCCCCAATCCACATAATTGTTGACAAAATCCAATGACCCTTCCTGACCTGGCCGGGTCCTATTGACAAGCCTCACGGCATAGTCGACCACATTGTCGGGTATGGGAATGCGCCTTATCAAATGCTGCACGGCAATGATCTCGTCCGCATCAAAAAGGGTGCTCAGTTGCACCTCTTCGTCCGATGTGGTGGATTTGACCACTTGGATCTCTTCTTCAATGGAGGGATATTTCAACTCGATGGCGAACATGAACCGGTCCAATTGTGCCTCCGGCAAGGGATAGGTCCCTTCCTGTTCGATGGGGTTTTGCGTGGCCAACACAAAGTATGGCCTGTTGAGCTTGTATTGTTTTCCAGCGATGGTGACGGCCCTTTCCTGCATGGCCTCCAAAAGAGCGGCCTGGGTCTTAGGTGGGGTCCTGTTGATCTCATCCGCCAAGATGATGTTCCCAAAAACAGGTCCCATGATGAACTTGAAGTTACGGTTCTGGTCCAATACCTCGCTTCCCAATATATCGCTGGGCATGAGGTCCGGGGTAAACTGTATCCGTTTGAAATCCAATCCCAAGGTCTGGGCAATGGTGTTGACCATCAAGGTCTTTGCCAAGCCCGGAACACCGATCAAAAGCGAATGCCCCCCGGTATAAATGGACAATAGTATCTGCTCGATCACCTTATCCTGGCCCACAATGACCTTGGCAATCTCTTTTTTTAGGGCTTGGTGCTTCTTTACGAGATTTTCAACTGCAACTACGTCCGACATGCACCTATTCCTTTACCCAGTTGTTTGCAAAATCGCAGCCCTTGTTGTCCACATTCACATGGATGTAGGTATCCTCAATATGCTCGTCCATCCACTTTTTGATGGCCTTCAACTGTTTTTCCCTAAGGGCCAGTTCCTGTATTTTGATATAATCTTTTGCAAAATCTGCCTTGTGCTCATCATATCGGTTGGAAATCTTCATGATCTTGAACTTGGGTGCCCCTCCCCTTGGGTCATCTTCCCGTACCGGTCTGGAAATTTCCTCATCCTTTAGGTTACGGACCTGGTTGTAGAGCGTGGGGTCCATCTTGGTGAGTTCAAAACGGGAATCAAAATTGATCGGGTTGCGAAGCAGTCCTCCGTCAAATTTGGTCTCCTTTTCATCCGAAAAATTCAATGCGGCATCCGCAAAGGTATATTTGCCGTCCAAAATATGCTTTCTGATAGAATCCAATTCCTGTACCGCCTTGTCCACAGAGGCTTTTGGAATCTCTGGGATCATGAGGATATGGCGAATATCCCTTTCCTGTCCCCTTACTTTTTCCACAAAAATGATATGGTACCCAAACGTACTCTCAAAGGGTTCGGATATCTCCCCTTCGCGAAGACTGAAGGCAACATCCTTGAATTCCTTGACAAATTGGGTCTCCTTGGTCATGGTGTACAATCCTCCTCTGGATTTGGAGCCAGGATCTTGTGAATATAGAATTGCCTTTACATTGAAACTGGCACCATTGTCCAACACATCCTGCCTGATCTCCTTCAATTGGTTGATAACCTTTTGTTTCTCTTCCTCTGGCGCCACAGGTTGCTTCACGATTTGGGCGATTTCCAACTCGGCCCCAAAAACCGGTCTTTCATCTTCCGGGATCTTATTGAAAAACTGGCGAACCTCTTCTGGGGTCACCTCGATTTTTTCCACGATGCTGCTCTGCATCTTTTCGGAAAGCATACGAAGCTTGTTGATCTCGAAGAGTTCGGCACGGAAACTTTCCACATCTGCTTTTTTGTAGAACTTCAAGACCTTTTCCATGGAGCCCACTTGGGCCACCAATTGCTGGATCTGTCTATCGCTCTGTGCATTTACCTGCTCATCGGAGACGAGCAAACTGTCCTGTACGGCTTGGTGTGCATAGAGTCTGTCCTCCATGAGCTTGCCCAAAAGGCCGCAACGGGTAATGTCTTCCGTGGAAGCACCTTGACTTTGAAGGTCAATCAGTGTTTTGTCAATGTCCGATTCCAAGATCACATAGTCGCCGATCACTGCGGCAATCCCGTCCAGTTTTGTCTTGTTGACGGAAGTGGTCGTGTCAGGCTCTACCCTTAGGGCCTCATCGTTTTCCTGGGCGTTCGCAAAACCGAACAGCGCAAGGAACGCTAGGCCGAAAAGTGTTTTGTTATTCTTTGTCATAAACCTCAAATTCTTTCTTCTTAATGGCTTCATCTATAATCTCGGTTTCCAGTTTCTTCACATAATTCAAACGTCTGCGGTTCAGGATCAGTTGCCTGATATCCGGTTCCACATACTCAAATGGTGCTGTGTCATTGACTTCCAGCATGTTATTGATCACGCCCAAATATACCCCTAATGAATCTTGCAACTCAAAAAATTGTGATTTTTTTAAGTGCGAGGCCTCGTTCATCGCTGTAAGCGGCGGAATTTCCTCTATGACCCTGGAGGCACTTACCCAAACAGAATCGTTGAAATGTATCTTCTTGAACTGTACCGCTATGGAATCCAAATATCTTTTGTCTTCGTCCTTCCAACTCCTGATCCTGGCCTTTACCCCATCCTTGTCCAAAAACTGGGCCGGCATGCCCACAAATCGCAATTGTACCAGCTTTTCGTTCAATTTGAAGTTCTCCTTTTCCTGTTCGTAATACTGTCGCAATTGACCTTTGGTCACAGCCGTGTCCTGTGCCTGTAGCACTAAGGCCTCGATGTAGGCCCTGGTATAGAGGTCGGCGCGATAATCGGACACCAATCGGTCAAATTCGGCCAGTTTCCCTTCGGGCAGGTTGATCTTCGACTTGGTCAGGAACAACTGTTTGGAGGCCCAATTGTTGATATAATTGGTCACGAACAAGGTGCTGTCCTGTTTGGACATATCATCTGGAATGAGCGTGGCAATGTCCTCTTTATATAGGTAGGTATCGCCTACCCTTGCCAATGGTTCTTTCTCCTCCTCATCATTGAACAAGGAATCGCAGGAAGAAAACAGTAGTGCAAAAGCTGCACAAAGCAAGAACAGGTCGTTTTTTTGGAGCATAAGCATTTCGCAAAAATAACAATTACACGATCCCTTACAAGCAGGTTCCTTTCTCATTAACAGATTTTTAGTAGGCAGTGCCAACCCAGAAATTGTTACATTAGTGCAAAACCAAACAAAAATGAAGTACAGCAACGAAATTGTCGTTGACCTTCCCCGGGCCGAATTCATCCAAAAAATGGACGACCCCGAGAACATGAAACATTGGCAACGGGGCCTTATGGCCTACGAACAGTTGTCCCAAACCCCTGGTCAGGAAGGCTCCCGGATGAGCCTGAGTTACCAAATGGGCAAACGCAAGATGGAAATGGTTGAGACCATCATCAAGCGCAAACTTCCCGAAGAAATGCACACCACTTACGACACCAAGGGCGTACACAACATCCAAAAAAATTATTTCAGGGAAGAAAATGGGAAGACGCGATGGATCTCGGAATCCGAATTCCAATTTTCAGGTTTTGGCATGAAACTCATGGGATTGCTTATGCCGGGCGCATTCAAAAAACAATCCTTGAAATACATGGAAGATTTTAAGAACTTTGCCGAAAAGGGAATATCCGTATTGGACCAATAATAAGGAAATGGAAAAAATTTTGGACCGAAAAATCAAGATGATCTGGGACTTTAGGGGGCCCGGTGCAGCTAGGACTGCAGAACACTACAGAAAACACCTGGAAGAATTCGTCACTGTGGAGGAACTGAAATACGACCTCAGTGGAGTGGAGCACTTTGGACCCACCCACAGCATTGCCTTTTTGGTAGTGGCCGAGTTTGAACTGAAGGAGGTCAAGGATATCCTTAAGCCCCATCGTGGCCAGATCTATTCGGGCGAACTGTAAAACAATACACCATGTGGACCAGATGCATGCTTTTTGGGTTGATGGCACTTGGAACTTCCTGTTCGGAGACCAAGCCAATTGAACCGCTGGAAAAGGCGCTTGCCTCGGAGAACCCATACATCAGGCAGGTGATGGAAAATATTGACGCTCACGAGGTCCAGATCCGCTACACGCAAATCGACCGGAGGAACGATAGTATTTTCTTCACGGACCATGATTTTCAGGTAAACCCTGAAAATTATTTCTATCCGGCCAGCACGGTCAAGTTTCCTGCTGCCGTGGCCACTTTGGAAAAACTCAACGAAGTGGATTCGTTGGATATGTATACCCGCTTCTATATCGAGGGGGATTCCGTGGAAACCACTTTTGCCAAGGCCATTTCGGAAATATTTGCCGTGTCGGACAATGCCGCCAACAATAGGTTGATCGAATTTTTGGGGCAGAACGACCTCAACCAACGCATGCGTAGAAGGGGCGTGGAACCCATCCGTATAGCCCATAGACTGTCTGCCCCCAATGCGGACGATGTTACCACCACACCTTTGGTGATCTACCTGAACGATTCCACAACCGCCGTGAGCAAACCCATCATCAACACTTCCGCCAAGCCCTTAGCGCTGAATGGCATCAAAAAGGGAAAGGGGTTTTATGCCGATGATTCCCTGCAAACCGAACCTTTTGATTTTTCTCTGAAAAACCATTATCCAATACAAGCACAGCATGCCCTGCTCAAGCGGGTCATTTTCCCCGAGGCATTTGCCGAAAACCAACGTTTCAACCTGAGTACGGAACAGCGTGATTTTTTGTTGGAGGCCATGCACACCCTTCCTCCAAAATTGGGGTACGATCCGGAGGAATTTTATGACAGTTATGTCAAATTCTTTATGTTCGGCGATTCCACGGATCCCATGCCGGAACACATCAAAATATATAACAAGGTGGGCTATGCCTATGGTACTTTGACCGATTGCGCCTATATCCAAGATACACAGAACAGGGTGGATTTTATGATAACTGCCACCCTATTAGTGAACAGTGATGGCATCTTCAATGATGATGCCTACGACTATGACGAGGTGGGCATTCCCTTCTTGGCCCAATTGGGCAGGGAATTGTATCACTATGAGCTACAACGGAAACGTTGAAATTCTAGGACAGTTGTACGGGAACCCCATACAGATCAAAATCTGAAGCATCGATGATCTCGATGGTAGTAAAGTCCCCAATTTTCACGTAATGCTTGGTAGCATCGATAAGCACCTCGTTGTCCACATCGGGGGAATCAAATTCCGTGCGTCCCACAAAATGGTTGCCTTCCTTTCTATCGATGATGCACTGGAACTTCTTTCCGATCTTCTCTTGGTTCAGCTCCCATGAAATCTGCGATTGGATTTCCATGATCTCATTGGCACGCTGTTGTTTCACCTCTTCGGGCACATCATCCTCCAAGGAGTAGGCATGGGTGTTCTCCTCATGGCTGTAGGTGAAACATCCCAAACGCTCAAAACGCATTTCCTTGACCCAATCCCGTAGGGTCTCAAAATCTTGCTCGGTCTCCCCGGGATAACCCACGATCAACGTGGTCCTGATGGCCATATCGGGGACGGCTGCCCTAAAGTCCTGCAACAATTTGGTGGTCTTGGCCTGAGTGGTGCCCCTCCTCATACTTTTAAGTATGGCATCTGAAATATGTTGCAATGGGATATCGATATAATTGCAGATCTTGGGCTCTTCGCGCATCACCTCCAACACATCCATGGGAAAACCTGTCGGGAAGGCATAATGCAAACGGATCCACTCAATGCCCTCCACCTTGACCAAGGCTTGGAGCAGTTCGCCCAAGTTCCGTTTTTTGTACAGGTCCAGCCCGTAATACGTAAGATCTTGGGCGATCAAAATAAGTTCTTTCACGCCTTTGGCCGCCAATTTTTCCGACTCGGCCACCAATTCTGCTATGGGTTTGCTCTTGTGCTTGCCCCGCATGAGGGGAATGGCACAGAACGAACAGGGACGGTCGCAACCTTCGGCAATTTTCAGGTAGGCATAGTTCTTTGGTGTGGTGGTCAACCGTTCACCAATCAGCTCATGTTTGTAGTCCGCCCCAAGTGCTTTGAGCAGGTTGGGCAGGTCGCTCGTACCAAAATACTCGTCCACATTGGGAATTTCCCGTTGCAGATCTGGCTTGTAGCGCTCGCTGAGACAGCCGGTCACAAAAACCTTGTCCACGAGGCCCTCTTCCTTCTTCTGCACATATTCCAAAATGGTGTTCACGCTCTCCTCCTTCGCATTGGCAATGAAACCACAGGTGTTGATCACCACCACATTGCCCTCCTCTTCATGGGCGACCTCTTTGTTGTTGGCACGTAGCTGTCCCATCAACACTTCGGAGTCATAGACATTTTTGCTACAACCCAGTGTCACCACATTGATTTTGTTCTTCTTGAGCGATTTTGTCCGCATAGTTGCTATAAATGGAGTGCAAAAATACAACAACACAGCGCATTACATCGATTTGCCTGCATAATTTTGCTGTTATGGCGTTAAACCATTGGCCCCAACGGAGGTCTAACGTCCAAATTCGATGGTCATGAAACGATTTACACATCCCTTTCTTCTGCTTTGTCTAGTTTTGGTTTTCAGTTGTTCTTCGGACGATGGCCCGGGAGATGACGACAATATCCCTGATCCCGAAACGGGAGAACTGTATTTCCCTCCTGTGGGTTCCGCGGAATGGGAAACTACCTCTCCGAACGATTTGGGATGGGACACCACTGCCGAACAGGCCCTTTACGATCTGTTGGAGGAAAAAGGCACGGATGGCTTCATCATCCTGAAAGATGGCAAAATTGTGGTGGAATGGTATTTTGGCGATTTCACCGCAGGGGACAACCATTCATGGAACTCCGCCGGAAAAACCTTGACGGCCATGACGGTCGGCATTGCCCAAGAGGAAGGATTTTTGTCCATTGGGGATTCCTCCATGGACTATTTGGGCGAAGGATGGTCCATGCTCACCCCGGAACAGGAGGCCAATATCAGCGTGCGCCACCATTTGACCATGACCACAGGGTTGGACTATACCGTGGACGATCCTTTTTGCTACGATAAGGAATGTCTGCTGTACAAAAATGAACCGGGCACCTATTGGTATTATCACAATGCCGCCTATACGATACTGGATCAAATCGTGACCAGCGCAACCGGCACGGATTTCAAAACCTATTCCTATCAAAAAATACGGGACAGAATCGGGATGCAGGGCAATTGGATCACGGTGGGCTACAACAACCTTTTCTTCAGCAATACGCGGAGCATGGCCCGGTTTGGACTACTTTGTTTGAACCAGGGCACATGGGACGACACCGAGATCTTATCGGACAAGACCTATTTTACCGAAATGACGACCACCTCCCAAAACCTGAACCCTTCGTACGGGTATTTATGGTGGTTGAACGGGAAGAGCCAGCACAAGGCCCCGGGTTCGGAAACCACTTTTGAGGGGGAACTGTTCCCCGATGCCCCTGACGACCTTATTGCAGGATTGGGTGCCTTTGACCAAAAACTCTACTTAGTGCCCAGTGAAAACTTGATGATCGTGCGATTGGGGGACGATGCGGGGGAAAACCAATTGGGCCCCTCCAGTTTTGACAATCTGCTCTGGGAAAGGCTGAATGCGTTTATTGGGGAGTAATTGCGCTTGTTTGGTTTGTTAAGGTTTGGTTTTCTTTTTGCATTGATTTTATGGCTAATTTGGGGTATATGGTTGTATTTTACAGCTATGTATACAAGTTGTAGTCATTTGAGAAAACTGAAATGCTAAAGATATTTAAGCAAAATAATGAATCCGAATATCTGGAAAGATTAAAAAAGTCATTTCCAAAGGAATTGCATTCGGACTTAAATGAAGTTTTGAAGATCTTACCGTTTGAAAATAATAATGTGAAATTATGTGATGGGAATGTTCACGGAGTTGATAATCTGATTCATGAAACTGAATTGAATATTGAATTTGGCAACGAAACTTTGACAATTCCTTACAGACTTTATTTTAACGAGCCGAATCCCGAATTAGAAAAGTCTTTGACCGACAAGCAGAAAGATATGTTGAATTGTATCTATTTACGCCACTACAATGGGTATATAAGAGAGAAACGACTGAATTTAATATCGGACAATCTAGAAAAGTGGACTGTTCCATTTATCACTCAATTAATTGGCGAATATGTTTATGAATTGCTTCCAATTATTGACAAAAAAGTAAATGAGAATACTTTGGATTTTTACGCTGAATTTAGACATCAAAATCCTAAATATTGGCAACAAACTGAAAGTAGAATGATAAGTTATTGGAATGAATATTATAGGTACGAATTTCCGAAACTGAATGAGTATTTGGGATTTGAAATTGTTAACCGAATAAAAAAACGAACGCTCAACAATGAACATAAGTGATTGCTTGCCTACCTTTAGGCAGACAAGTTTTCACCTACTTCTGGCACAATCACGAAATACAATCGAGCGAAGTAAAATCTATCCCCACTCATCACCTTCGTCCATATTCACTACAGAATCTCAGTTTAAATTGGTCACTGACCCCACCTACTCCTGATAAGCCGTTGGCATTTTTCGAAACTGGGTCAAATCCTCAAAAGCCTTTCCGATCCGCAGCAGATGTGCCTCTGAAAAAGGTTTCCCGATAAAGGTCAAACTTTCGGGTTCGCCATCGGTCTTGTACCCCATCGGGATGGTTAGGGCAGGATATTCGGCCACCGCAGCATAACCTGCATGGTAATTGTTGATGCTCAAAACGGCATCCAGTTGTTGCCCTTCCATCACATCAAAGAAAGACCTTCCCGCATTTTTCAGTTCGGCCTTGATCTTTTCAAAATCTTCTTGGGACGTGGAATCGGCCAAAATCCCATCAAAACGGGCCTGCCCATACGGTATCCGCACCAAGGAATCTTCGCTGTTGAAACGGACCACATCCTCAATCTTTTCAACCTTTACCACATCCTTGTTCTTGACCATGGCCTCCAAGTAGTCTTGAAGGTCCTTTTTCATGTCCAGATTCAACAAGGTAAGAAAATGGTCCAATTCGACATCCTCGGGTTCAAACTCTACGATTTCGGCACCCGCTTCCCTAAGCTTTTCAACACTAAGGGCATATAGGGAATCCCGCTCCATCAAATTTTTCATCACACCCAAACGAACAGTTTTCAGGGGTTCGGGTTGTGTCCATGCAGATAAAACCCCTGGTTCAGGTTCCACCGACTTGGCATCTGCACCGTCCCTCCCCAGCATGGCGTCCAGCAAAATGGCATTGTCGGTCACGTTTCTGGTCATGGGACCCGGCGTGTCCAACGTACTGGAAATGGGCACAATGCCTGTTCGGCTCAGCAGTCCGACGGTGGGTTTTAGGCCCACGACCGAGTTTTGACTGGAAGGTGAAAGGATGGAACCCGATGTTTCGGTCCCCACCGCGCCTACCGCATAATTAGCGGCCATCGATGTGCCACTACCGGCACTGGAGCCACCTGTATCAAATTGTTGTCGTCCATAGGGATTCATGGTCTGCCCGCCCACGGCACTCTGTCCGTTGGGGCACACATCGCAGATGAAATTGGCCCACTCGCTCAAGTTCACCTTGCCCAGAATGAGCGCTCCCTTTTCCTTCAATCGTTGTACAATAAAGGCATCCTCCGTCTGGTTGTCCCTCAAAGCAACAGCCCCGGCGGTCGTTTTCATTTCCAAAGTGCCGATGTTGTCCTTCAGCAAAATGGGCATCCCATAAATGGGATGATGGATTTCCAAGCCTTCATCCAGTTTCCGGGCCTCTTCCAACACGTTTGGGTTCAATGCAATGATGGTGTTCAGCGTAGTGTTGTTCGGAAGTTCGTAGGTATAAATCCGGTGCAGGTAGAACAGGACCAAATCTTCATAGGTAAACGTTCCCGCATTGATGTGTTTTTGGATGGTGGGGATGTCCTGCTCCAAGACCAAAGGTTTCATCTTCTCGTATTGGGCCGATGGAAATCGGGACACTTCCCCATACAAGGGCATAAACACCCCGTTTTTGTCCAACACCTTGCTCTGGATGAATTTATACTGCATCCGTTCGCTTTCGTTGTCGGCACTGGCCGCCACCTCTGTGGAATCGTTATAAGGGGTCCAAAGGACAACTTCTTCTTTGGGTTCTGCTTTTTGTTGTTTGCAGGCAGAAAGGAAAATGATCAAAAAACCGAGAATAAGTTGTCTGTACATATATTTTACATTTTGAAGAACGAATCCACAAATTCGTATTTGTTGAACACCTGAAGGTCCTCGATGCCCTCTCCCACTCCGATGTATTTCACGGGAATCTTGAACTGGTCCGATATACCGATGACCACCCCGCCCTTTGCGGTACCGTCCAATTTGGTCACGGCCAAACTGGTCACTTCGGTGGCCTTGGTAAATTGCTTGGCCTGCTCAAAGGCATTCTGCCCCGTGGAACCGTCCAGCACCAAAAGTACTTCGTGCGGCGCATCGGGCACCACTTTTTGCATCACGCGCTTTACTTTGGAAAGCTCATTCATCAGATTGACCTTGTTGTGCAACCTTCCGGCAGTGTCCACCAATACTACATCGGCTTGGTCCGCCACGGCTGAGTTGAGCGTGTCGAATGCCACGGAAGCCGGGTCGCTTCCCATTTTTTGCTTGACGATGGGCACTTGGACCCTGTCCGCCCATACCTGTAACTGGTCAATGGCGGCCGCCCGGAAGGTGTCACCAGCGCCCAATACCACTTTCAGTCCCTTGTTCTTGAACTGGTGTGCCAATTTGCCAATGGTGGTGGTCTTGCCCACGCCGTTCACGCCGACGACCATGATCACATACGGTTTTTTATCGGTAGGGATGGATATTTCGGTGTTTTCGCCCACATGGGTCTCGGAAAGGAGCCCTGCTATTTCTTCGCGAAGGATGGTATTGAGTTCATCCGTACCCATGTATTTGTCCCGGGAGACCCGCTCCTCGATACGTTCAATGATCTTGAGGGTAGTGTTCACCCCTACGTCCGAAGAGACCAAAACCTCTTCCAGGTTGTCCAGCACCTCATCGTCCACCTTGGACTTTCCGGCCACGGCCTTGCCCAGTTTGCCAAAGAAACTGGTCTTTGATTTTTCCAGCCCTTTGTCCAAGGTCTCTTTTTTGTCCTTTGAAAATATATTCTTGAATAAGCTCATCCCGTGTTCAAATAGATAATCCCCAAAGATAGCAAAGTAAGGGGAGTTATGTTGGGTCAAATTGAGGATAAAGCTTTCCTATATTCTTTTGCCATCGTGAAAAATCAACCTCATAAACCCCAGATAAATAGTGTTTTACCCGTCAAACACTTGGCTACACAACAAAACTTAGGCCGAAGCTATGATATGTGCGTATTTTTGAACTATCCACAAATAGATTTATTAGATGACAAGAAATCTAGGAAAATTTCTATTTGCCTTGCTCGCAGTAATTTACTTACCAGTTGTGGGCCAAGATACCTTTGCAGACAACTTTGGATCCATTTCCTATTCCAATAATACTGGTTCCCAAAACTGGTCCACCAATTGGTTGGAATACAACGATGACAACAGTGCTTCCAACGGATACATTCGGGTGACTGGCGGAGAGCTCTATTTTTATTACATCTGGACCGAAAACATCAGAAGGTCCGCAGATCTAAGTGGCTATACTTCGGCAAATCTTTCTTTTGACTGGCGAACTTCCAGCTTGGAAGCCGGGGAGACCCTGATAATTGAAATTTCAAGCGACGGCACTTCTTTCACAACATTGGATACTTTTTCGGGCAACCAAAGTGGCTCCTTTAGCCAAGACATTTCGGCATACATATCAAGCAACACCACCATTCGTTTTATGAAGGGCGGGGCCAACTGGTCCCAAAGCAACGACCGTGCCTATATTGACAATGTGCTGATTACAACAACCTCAACCCCTACCACGGACACCGATGGGGATGGTACCATAGATGTGGTTGACCTGGACGATGACAATGACGGTATTACGGATGAGGAAGAATATTGTACTGCGCTCAATGCCTCTTTTTTGACATCTGCCGATGTGGGTGAAAGGTCTGTTGTGATCAACCATACTGATACTGGATACTTACGGTTGGATTTTTCATCCATGGACAACTCCTTCCAACTGGATATCAATGGTACAGACATCCACCCATCCATTCTGGAATTTGAGAATGGCGCATTGGGTGCCGGTGAGGAATATTTTGTTTTTCAGTCGGACGGAAGTTTCATCAATTCTCCTTGGACGGCAAATTCCAATGGCATTCCCAGATTGCGGTTGGTAGTTGACGAATATGGAGAAATCAACCTATATGGCAGTAGAAATGCCTCATCGACTTCCTTGGAACCCATGGAGGCCCAAGGGGGAACCCCTTTCAACACTCTTGCCTGGATACCTGGCAACAACAATACGTTTACTGTCACGAACCAAGCTGGTCCAGGCCCCGAAGGCTTTACCGGGGAATTGTTTGCCAGTGCCATTTGTGATACGGATGGAGATGGCATTGGCAACCATTTAGATCTTGACTCGGACAATGATGGGATATATGACCTTGTAGAATCAGGGGCATTGGAAGAGCCGGGAGTCAGTGATGCCAATAATGACGGGAGGATAGACGGTGCCCTAGGGAATTCTGGGGCAAACGGCATCTATAACTCCATTGAGGACAACGATACCGCCTCTGCCCTATTGACCTATACCATTTTTGATTCCAACGGAGATGGCAGTTATGATGCCTATGTACTGGATGCAGATGGGGATGGCTGCAACGATGTGGTGGAGTCTGGATTCACGGACAATAATGCAGATGGACGTCTGGGGCCGAACCCCATCACCATCAATTCGGAGGGATTGGTGACCAGTGGATCGGACGGTTACACTGTACCTAGCGATAACAACTCCAATACCACCTATGATTTCAGGGAGGCAGGGGCTGCGCCCACCATCACCTCCCAACCCATGGATGTTGCCACCTGCCCGGGATGCACGACAAACATATCGGCAACAGTGACTGCCGACCAGCTCCAATGGCAATATTACAATGGAGGTTCCTGGGTCAACCTTTCCGACACGGGCATTTATTCCGGTACCACCACGAACACATTGACCATCACCAACCCAACCCCCAGCGAAAACAATGCAGCCTACCGATTGTTGGCAAGCAATGATGCTTTTGTATGCGGTTCCACTACAAGCGATACCGCTACATTAACACTACAGGTTGGTACGGTGGTCACCAACCGAAGAATCACCTACCGCGTGACTAAAAATTAGAAATCAACGGAATAAAAAAAGCCGCTCTATCTGAGCGGCTCTGTATTTCCAAAGGAAATTTGTCTTATTGCTTGTTCAACCAATCGTTGACCATTTCAGGAGCCATTACAGACTCTACGAAAGTATAGGCCCCCGTTTTTGGAGACTTTACCATTTTGATGGCCTTGGTCAATCTTTTGGATGATGATTGAAGCGTTGCTACTGTTTTCTTTGCCATGGCTTATATATTGTTTGCCTTTTCGTGATGAAAAGGGATTACTTGATTTCTTTATGGACGGTCATGCGCTTAAGGATAGGGTTGAATTTTTTGATCTCCATCCTATCTGGCGTGTTCTTCTTGTTCTTGGTGGTAATGTACCTGGATGTACCTGGCATACCAGATTCCTTGTGCTCTGTGCACTCCAAAATTACCTGAATCCTATTTCCTTTCTTGGCCATTGTATCGTACTTAAAACGCTTATACTACTTACTTTTGGGCGTTCATCTCCTTCAATACGGCAGAGATACCCTTCTTGTTGATGATTTTCAATCCTTTGGAAGATACGTTCAAGGTTACCCAACGGTCTTCTTCCGGGATGTAAAACTTCTTCTTGGAAACGTTCACATCGAACCTTCTCTTGGTCTTATTGATAGAAAAGGATACGTTGTTTCCAAACATCACCTTTTTTCCTGTAACTTCACAAACTTTAGACATCTCCCTAACTTTTGAGTGATTTTATTGAGGCTGCAAATTTATACCATTTTAACGGGACGTACAAAATTCTTTTTCAGAAATTTAAAATTTCTTTATAAAGGAGTTCAAAAGCCTTGCTTACAGACTTCTTCACCACCCGTTCCCGATGGTTTCCCATGGCAAATTCATGGGCCGTTGTTCCTCTTGGGGTACTGATCCCAATATATACCGTTCCTACATCCGCATCGGAGTCACCTTTGGTGGGTCCCGCATTGCCTGTGGTGGACACGGCAAAATCGGTTCCCAGTAATTTCCTGACGTTCTCCGCCATGGCCATGGCCACTTCCTCGCTTACCACGGAATGCTTTTGGATCATTTCCTCCGGGATACCCAACACCTTGATCTTGGTCTCAGTGGCATAGCTGACCACACTGCCCTTAAAATAGTTGGACGCTCCGGGCACCGACGTGATCTGTTCGGCAATCTTTCCCCCGGTAAAACTCTCGGCCGTGGCCAAGGTCATTTGCTTTTGGTTCAGGAACTTGCCTATTTGGCTTTCGATGGTCCCATCTTCTTCCTCACCATAGATGATGTCCCCAATGATGGGGTACAATTTTTTGGCCTCGGCCTCAACGGATGCCAAGAGCGCTTCCCTATCCGTTCCTTTGGAAGAAAGTCGGAGCCGTACCCTGCCCAGATTCGGCAGGTAGGCCAATTTGATATGGGAAGGCAGATGGTTCTCCCACGACTCTATTTTTTCCGCAATCGCACTTTCACCCATGCCGTAGGTCAATAGGGTCTTGTGGACGATATAGGGCCGCTCGTAGGTTTCCATGATTTTGGGCAAAACCGAACTGGTGATGAGGTTTTTCATCTCATATGGGACACCTGGCAGAAAAAAATAGGACACATCGCCCTTCTTCATCCAGAGTCCGGGTGCTGTTCCGAATGCATTGTGGAGCACCGTTGCCTTGGAAGGCACCAATGCCTGCCTGCGGTTCAGGTCGGAAATGGGCGTAGTGATGTATTTCTTGAACAATTCCTCTATGTGTTCCAAGACCGCTTGATCCTGTACAAGCGTATCCCCGAAGAAGTTACAGAGCGTTTCCTTGGTCACATCGTCCTTGGTGGGGCCTAGGCCTCCCGTAACAATGATGACGGAAGAACGATCGCCCGCCTCTTGCAGTGCGTTGGTGATGTGCTCCCGATCGTCCTGCACCGAGGTTATCCGATATACCGAAACGCCAATCTGGTTGAGCTCTTTGGCAATGAACGCGGAATTGGAGTCTACTATTTGCCCAATAAGGATCTCATCCCCAATGGTGATGATCTCGGCTTGCATCTATAGATCAAAATCTTTTTTAAGTTCTGCCACGACCTGAAGGACATCCTTCTTGAGCAGGGGGAACTTTTCCTCAATCTCCTCCATACTTGCCTCATTCTTTCCCAAGGTCTCTATTTCCAGTGCCCTGTCCCTGGTCTGTTCCATGCCCAAAATATCCACGTTGGGTTTTATTTTGTGCGCCAGTTTATAGACATTTTCATGGTCTCTATTTCCAATGGCCCTTTCCAGTCCTTCCAAATCTTCCGGAACTTCTTCCAAGAATACGGAAATCACAGAGGCAATGAAATCTTCATCACCTTCGGCCATTTCATTGATTTTATCGAGGTTGTAAATCATTATCTTACATTAATTTCAAATAGTTTTTCTCCTTCAAGCATTCCTGAAAGGTAGTCATTTGGGCTTACTTTACCAACACCGGCAGGGGTACCCGTAAACAAAACATCTCCCTTTTTCAGCATAAAATAAGTGGACACATGGGCAATGATCTCATCTATCTTCCACAACATCAAAGCAGTATTTCCTTCCTGTACCGTTTCCCCGTTCTTTGATAGGGAAAAATCGATATGGTCCACATTTTCGAACCTGCTCTTGGGCAACCAGTTTCCAATGACCGCAGCTCCATCAAATCCCTTGGCTTTTTCCCAGGGCAGTCCTTTTGCTTTCAGTTTGGCCTGCAGGTCCCTGGCCGTGAAATCTATCCCTAGGCCTATTTCATCATAATAGTTATGGGCAAATTCCCTGGCGATGTGCTTTCCCACTTTTTTGATCTTGACCAAGACCTCAACTTCATGGTGGACATCGTTGGAAAACTCCGGGATGTAAAAATCCTGCTCTTTGGGCAGGATGGCCGAATCGGGTTTGATGAACACGACCGGTTCCTCCGGACGCTCATTGTTCAGCTCTTCAATGTGGTCCACATAGTTGCGGCCTATACATATCAGTTTCATATAGCTTTGTAATTGGGGGTGTTTTTGTGTTTCTCTTAAATTTTGGTGTTGAGCTTGCTCAACTTGATCTGGGTAAGTACTTTTTTGGTGTACAGCGGGAAGTCAGCGTTCAAGATCCAGCCAAAATAGCCAGGCTCTGCCTCTAGGACTTCTTCCACCATTTTTCCCTTATGCTTGCCGAATGAAAAAATGGCCCGTTCCTCTTCGTCCAAGACAATAAAACCGGCAAAATCCAACGATTGTTTCCGTGTCGTGAACTCGGACAACTTTTTTACGTTGTTCTCCAGTTCGGGGTATCTTTCCAGTTGGGCCAACAGCACTTCATAGGTGGCCAGGGTATCGGCCTCGGCGCTGTGGGCATCTTCCAAATTCTTATCGCAATAGAATTTATAGGCGGCCTCCAGGGTGCGCTTTTCCATTTTATGGAAAATGGTCTGCACATCCACGGACACCATGTTCTTCATATCAAAATCAATATCCGCCCTGAGCATTTCCTCCACCAGAAGCGGGATATCAAAACGATCGGAATTGAACCCGGCGAGATCACTGTCCTTGATCATTTTATAAATTTCCTTGGACAGTTGTTTGAAGGTGGGCTCATTGGCCACTTTTTCGTTGGATATGCCATGAACGGCTTCCGACTCGGGAGAAATGGGCATTTCTGGGTTCACCAACCATGTTCGGCTCTCTTTGTTTCCGTTGGGATATACCTTTAGGATGGAAATTTCCACGATCCTGTCCTTTGCCACATTGGTCCCAGTGGTCTCCAGGTCAAAAAAACATATAGGTTTGGTCAATTGTAACTGCATGTGGGGTCTTTGAATGTTTGTTTAAGGCTTTAGCTCCCTAAATTACACATAGTGAAAAGAAAATGGACCGTTTTTATCGGTTATATTTCCCTGTTCACGTCCCAAGCTTCCAAATAATCGGCGACCGTCTTGACGAACATTCCGCCCAAAGCACCGTTCACCACCCTATGATCATAGCTGTGCGAAAGGAACATTTTACTTCGGATACCTATATATTCCCCTTGATCGGTCTCGATAACGGAAGGTAGTTTCCGAATGGCTCCCAGAGCTAGGATGCCCACTTGCGGCTGGTTGATGATGGGCGTACCGAACACACTGCCAAACGTACCCACATTGGTCACGGTATAGGTTCCATCTTTTACCTCATCGGGCTTCAACTGGTTGTTACGGGCCCTATTGGCCAGATCGTTCACCATTTTTGCCATACCGACAAGGTTCAACTGGTCCGCATTTTTGATGACGGGCACAATCAGGTTGCCATCGGGCAGGGCCGCTGCCATTCCCAAATTGATATTTTTCTTTTTGATGACCTTGTCCCCGTCCAGTGAAATGTTCATCATCGGGAATTTTTTCAGTGCCACGGCCACAGCTTCCATAAATATGGGCGTGAAGGTCAATTTTTCCCCTTCCCGTTGCTCAAAGGCCTTCTTCATCTTCTCCCGCCAATTCACCACATTGGTCACATCCACTTCCACAAAACTCTGCACGTGCGCAGAGGTGGAAACACTATCGACCATATGCTGGGCGATGAGTTTTCCCATTCGGGTCAATGGAATGACCTCATCCCCATGTCCCACAGCAATAGGTGCATGTTTGGGTTTCTCCTCTATTACTTTCTGTGGTTGTGGTGCCTCCTCAACTTGTTTTTGCTCTTTTGGTGCCGGAGTAGCTGGGGCAGGTTTTGCATTCCCATTGGAACGGTTTTCCAAATAGGCCATGATATCGGTCTTGGTGACCCTACCTTCTTTACCTGTACCTATGATGGCCTCCAGTTCTTCCATGGAGACCCCTTCTTCCTTCGCTATATTTTTCACCAAAGGTGAATAAAATCGTTCTGAACTGGAAAAATCGGGTTTTGCGGTGGTCACGGATTCCTTCACATGGGCCATTTGGGTTTCCAAGGCCTCAACCTGTTCCGCTACGGGCTCTTCCTCTTCATCAGCGCTGTCGGTATCACCTGAAACATCATCCACATCGCCATCCACTTGGATCACGGCAACCACTTCACCCACTTTTATGACATCGTCCACATCGAACCGCTTTTCCAACAGCACGCCTTCCACTTCACTGGGAACCTCTGAATCCACTTTATCGGTCGCGATCTCGAAGACAGCTTCATCCAATTCCACGGTATCGCCCACTTCTTTCAACCAATTGGTCAACGTGGCCTCGGCGACACTTTCTCCCATTTGCGGTAATTTCAATTCAAATTTTGCCATATTCCTATTTATCAAAGTGATTTTGACTAGTATTTTGCAAAAATACTAAAGAAATCCACTTATTATTGGTTTGTGTGCATTTTTTAATCATTCCTTAATTCGCCTTTATGGAACTCTCAAAAGGCACCCTGTTCACGATGCTCCTTCCCAAGGTGACCTCATCGGCAAATTCCAGTTCGTCCCCAACGGAAATACCTCTGGCTATGGCCGAGGTAACGACCTCCAACCCTTCCAATTGTCTATAAATGTAAAAATTGGTAGTGTCCCCTTCCATGGTCGAACTCAAGGCAAAAATAAGTTCCTTGACCGTGCCTTCCTTGACCTTTTGGATCAAAGAAGCGATATTGAGGTCTTGGGGACCCACACCTTCCATAGGGGATATCTTTCCGCCGAGCACATGGTAAAGGCCTTTGTATTGAGAGGTGTTCTCAATGGCCATCACATCCCTGATGTCCTCCACCACGCACACCAAGCTCTCGTCCCGTTTGGGGTTGGCGCATATCTCGCAGAGTTCGGTATCGGAAATGTTGTGGCAGCTCTTGCAGAAATTCACCTCGCTCTTGAGCTTCATCAGGGCCTCGGTGAGCAGTTCTGTTCGCTCCTGCGGCTGTTTCAGCAGGTGAAGGACCAAGCGCAATGCCGTGCGCTTGCCTATGCCGGGCAAGTGCGACATTTCCTGAACTGCATTTTCCAATAGTTTGGACGAAAATTCCATAGGCTCTAATCTCCCACAAAATTACGATTTTAGCTTTACCAATTTACTTTCGTACTTTGCAAATCAAATTTCATCTATGACCGCCACACAAATTCTACTGCTCATAGGCGCCTATTTCTTGGTACTTATATTGATTTCATACGTTACAGGAAAGAATGATTCCAATGCCGATTTTTTCAAGGCGGGAAAACAATCACCTTGGTTTGTGGTGGCCTTCGGCATGGTGGGCGCCTCGCTATCGGGGGTGACGTTCATATCGGTTCCGGGATGGGTGGAGGACAGCCAGTTCAATTATATGCAGGTGGTGCTGGGCTATTTGGTCGGCTATTTTGTGGTGGCTTTTGTGCTGTTGCCCTTATACTATAGGCTCAACCTCACTTCCATTTATGAATACCTGCTGGAACGGTTCGGGACGGTGAGCCACAAGACGGGGGCGTTCTTCTTCTTCGTCTCCAGGGTATTGGGTGCGGCCTTTAGGCTGTACCTAGTGGCGATTGTGCTGCAGCAGTTCGTTTTTGATGATCTTGGGGTGCGATTTGAGTTTACCGTGGTGATCTCCATTTTGCTGATCTGGATCTACACCAACAAAGGAGGCATCAAAACAATTGTTTGGACCGATACGCTGCAAACGCTCTTTATGATCGTGGCCGTGCTGCTTTCCATTGTGTTCATCAACCAAGAATTGGGCTGGAGCTTTGGCGAGTTCTTGGCCTCGGATGAATTGAAGGGTTACAATGATTTTTTGGTGACGGATAGTTTTCTGGACAGGAATTATTTTATAAAATCCTTTGTCGGCGGTATGTTCGTCACGATTTGCATGACGGGTCTGGACCAAGACATGATGCAAAAGAACCTCACCTGCAAATCCTTGAAGGATGCGCAAAAAAACATGGTCTCCTTCAGTTTTGTCCTTGTGGGCGTTACTTTTCTTTTCATGTTGTTGGGTGCATTGCTGTTCATATACGACAAACGAAACGGTATAGGTATCCCGCTTATGGACGGTACGCCAAAAACGGATTTACTTTTCCCCGAGATAGCCCTGAACAGTGGACTTGGACTCGCCCTTTCGATTACTTTTATGTTGGGACTGATCGCTGCGGCATACAGTAGTGCCGACAGTGCGCTCACCTCGCTGACCACCTCGTTCTGTGTTGATTTTTTGAACGTGGAGAAAAAGGAAGATGCCGAGCAGAAAAAAATACGCAAGCGCACCCACGTGGGCATGAGCCTCATGCTGATTTTGGTCATCATTGCCTTCAAATATATCCTGAGCAGCAACGTGATCGACAGTTTATTGACGGTTGCCGGATATACCTACGGACCCCTGTTGGGCCTCTTTGCCTTTGGCATTTTGACCAAGCACAAGATCCATGATGGATATGTGTGGGTGGTCGCCCTGCTATCGGTCTGCATCATTGTTTTGGTCGCCAATATCCCTTCCTCCTACTTGGGAGGGTATCAGGTGGGCTATGAATTGTTACCGTTGAACGGACTGTTGACCTTCTTTGGGTTATGGCTCATCAAAAAAAAGGAAAAGTTTAATACTGTCCAGTAGCCAACAGCACCAAAGTGCAGGCCACCTCGACCTGAATCCCAGCTTTTTCAAGGATTTGGTAAAATTCTGGGTTCTCCGTTCCGGGATTAAAAATCACTCTTTTTGGTTTCAAATCCACTATTTTTTGGTAGTACTCTTTCTGCTTTATGGGATTTAAATACAAGGTAATGGTGTCAATATTTTGAAAATCATCAAGTTTGTCTTTAATTTGTACCCCTGATACAGTTCCCCCACGTATCCCAAATGCGGTTGTTTCAATATTGTTCTCAACCAACCTACGTAGTGCCATGTTACTGTATCTTCCCGGGTCTAATGATGCCCCAAAAACAAGTGCTTTTGCCATTTGTTAATTATTGTGTTAAACTAATATATAGACTGTAACGATTTCAAAATTAATCCGTCTATTGGTATATAAGATATTTTCATTGGTAAGACTGTATTTTTATAGTTAATGGTTAGTGTTTAGTATAGCTTATCAATGTACAACCCCGGCATTAAATTGTCGGGGTTTCTTCTTTTTATACACTTTCCTTTGTCCTTCAAGAAGTTCCATCCTTACAAATGGATCCCTGCTTTCTTTTTGTTTGTTAAAGAATGTTAAAAAAATGGATTGCTGTAACATTCCCTTTCAACTGGCGTCTTAGAAATATCATCAATCAACTCAATCATCAATCAAAAAACGAACAACTCATGAAAAAGTTGACCTTACTTTTTGCACTTTTCTTGTGCGGTCTAAATTCATTATTCGCCATCAACGATTCATCGGACGCCCTGGGCTCCATTTCGGGAACCGTGGTGGACAACGCCTTGAACCAGCCTGTGGCCTATGCCGCGGTGGTCGTAAAATCTGAAGATGGTACAGAGACCATTACCGGGGGGATCACCGCCGAAGACGGAACATTCGAGATCAACAAACTGCCAGATGGAAATTTTCTGTTCGAGGTACAATTCATCGGGTACAAGACCCATTCCCAAAAACTGGTCATTGACAAAGATAACCGCAACGTGGACATTGGCACCATCACCTTGATGGAGCAGACCCAGGAACTCAACGAAGTGGAACTGGTGGGCGAGCGCACCACCATTGAGCAACGGGTGGACCGAAAGGTGATCAACGTTGGGAAGGACCTCACCACTTCCGGTGCCACGGCCTCCGACATCATGAACAACATCCCTTCCGTGAACGTGGATTCCCAAACGGGCGACATTACCCTCAGGGGCAACTCCAACGTAAGGGTCATGGTGGACGGGAAACTCTCCAACGTGCCCGTAGCACAATTGTTGAAACAGATTCCATCAACATCCATCAAATCCATAGAGCTTATTACAAATCCATCGGCCAAGTATAATCCCGAAGGCATGAGCGGTATCATCAACATTGTGCTGCACAAAAATGCCAACATCGGTTTCAACGGAAATGTGAGCATGGGACTCACCAAGGGCATCGAGGCCAAGTTCAACAGCTCCATCGACCTGAATTACAGGAACGGAAAGTTCAATTTTTATGGAAACTATGGCAACAATATTGGCAAATGGGTGAACGACGGTAGTATTCTACGGGTGGATGAAAACTCGCGCCAGGAGTTCGACTTTCTCAACAACAACAAATCCCACCTCTACAAATTGGGGGTCGATTTTTACCTGAACGACAAGAACACTATTTCCTTCTTTACCAACCAGAACATTTATGATGGTATCGGTAATGGGGCCACGGAGGTTTCTTATGCAAACAATCCCTCCCGGAATGTTACCCAGTTGTTCATTGATGACTCCGACAACAGGAGCGAACAGTACAATTTTGATTATAAGCTGGATTTCAATAAGGAAGGACACAATATAGAACTGGAAGTGGACCACAACCGTTTTGAAAGTGGCCAAGATGCCGATTTCAGGTCCACTGGGGCATCGCTCTATCCTGATTACATGGATTTTGTGGACACCGAACGCACCCAGACCATAGCCAACTTGGACTACGTGAACCCATTGGACAGTATTTCCAAATTGGAGTTGGGGTTGGAATCGAGAAACTTTGAGACCATTGTGGATTATTCCTCCACTGGGCAATCCTTTAATTCCGGTGGCGAACTGGTCCCTACCCCATCCACCGAGTTCATTTATGACATGGACATCTATTCTGCCTACGCCACTTTTGGCCAGACCTATAAAAAATGGTCCTATCAGATGGGTGTACGTATCGAGGATGTCCAGGTACAGGCGGACACCAATGCCGTACGAGCATTCACGGACAATTACACACAGATCTATCCATCGGCGTTTGTGACCTATAGCATCAATGAAGGAGACCAAGTGCAAGTGAGCTACAGCAGACGTGTGGACCGTCCCGGATTGCAGCAGGTAAACCCCATCAGGGAATTCGCCACGCCATTGATCTCCGCATTTGGAAACCCGAACTTGGTGCCACAGTTCACCAGTTCGTATGAGGCCAACTATACCAAACGCCTGAAGAGCGGAAGCATAACGGCAGGTGTATTTTATAGAAGTATCGCCGATGAAATCAACAGGGCCATCTATATTGACCGATTGGACCTGAACAAAACCATCTTGACCTTTGACAATTTTGACAAGACCTCTGCCTATGGTATGGAACTGTCCACTAACTACAGACCCGCCAAATGGTGGAACATCAACGGTAGTTTTGACCTGTTCTCCCAAACGCAACGTGGGATAACGGAGACCCTGAACACCACAGACCCTGATCCATCGGAAGAAGATATCGTTGCGGAAAGGGTGCAAGTGGACAACACGGCCTGGAACCTACGCATGAACAACAGTTTCACGGTGACCAAGAAACTGACCCTTCAGGCATTCGGTTTTTACCGGGGCAGGAA
Source organism: Flagellimonas hadalis (assembly GCF_007785775.2). GTDB lineage: Bacteria > Bacteroidota > Bacteroidia > Flavobacteriales > Flavobacteriaceae > Flagellimonas > Flagellimonas hadalis. The sequence goes on along the minus strand of NZ_VNIK02000013.1, from coordinate 23,000 downwards.
CAGGAGCATCCAGTTTGACGCAGACCCCATGTACTTTGTCAATTTGGGGGCACGCTACAGCTTCGACGAGGGCAAGGGCACCATCAGCCTGAACTATAACGACATATTCAATACCATGCGTTTCGCTTTTGAGGGTGATTACCCCTATGCACAGGAAGGTGCCTTCAACTGGGAGAGCAACAATGTTTACGTAGGGCTGTCCTATCGCTTCGGCAGTGGAAAGAACCGTGCGAAGCAACGCAAGAACAGGGACGACAACACCAAACAAGGTGGTGGCGGCATCCTTTAACGTAAATTGATGGTCCTTGCCAGAGTGTTGGTTGGTTAGTCTTTCAAGGGCATCAATAAAGAACCCCGATCTCCAAAAGAGATCGGGGTTTGTTATTTAAGTCGTTTTTGTAGTTTGGTTACCACCTGATAATAACACTGCCCCAAGTAAAGCCACTGCCAAAGGCTGCCAATACCACCAGATCACCTTCCTTGATCTTTCCGGCCTCCCAGGCCTCGGTCAAAGCGATGGGAATGGATGCTGCCGTGGTGTTCCCATATTTCATGATGTTGTTGAACACCTGATCGTCCGACAGTCCAAATTTCTTCTGGATGAATTGGGATATCCTGAGATTGGCCTGATGGGGGATCAACATATCGATATCCGTTGGGGTCAAATTATTGGTCTGCAAACCTTCCATGATCACCTCACTGAAACGCACTACGGCATTTTTGAAGACAAACTGCCCGTTCATATAGGGAAAATAGGATGTATCCTCTGGGTCGGCATCGCCAATGATGTCCGTGACCCATCGTTTTCCCATTCCGGGAGCAATGAGGGAAAGTTCTTCGGCATGTTCGCCTTCCGAATGCAAGTGAGTGGAAAGAACCCCTTTCTTGGGATCTTCTTCGCGGGTCATCACGGCCGCACCTGCACCATCTCCAAAAATCACAGATACCCCTCTGCCCCTAGTGGTCATGTCCAGACCATGGGAATGCAATTCGGAACCGATGACCAGAACATTCTTGTACATCCCACTTTTGATGTACTGATCGGCCACCGAAACCCCGTACACAAAACCCGAGCATTGGTTGCGGATATCAAGGGCGCCCACGGTCTTGAGCCCCAAATCCCGTTGGACCAATACCCCTGGGCCTGGAAAGTAATAGTCCGGACTCAATGTGGCAAAAACAATGAAATCTATGTCATTCTTATCTATTCCGGCCCGTTCTATTGCCTTTTGGGCCGCCTTGACCCCCATGGAGGTGGTGGTGTCCTCACCTTTGACCACATGGCGCCGTTCTCTGATCCCGGTACGTTCCTGTATCCACTCATCATTGGTGTCCATTATCTTGGAGAGGTCATCATTGGTGACCACGTTTTCAGGTACATAGAAACCCAATCCTGCAATCTTGGAATTATACATGTGAAAAAATTTAAGTCAAAAAGATAGTTACAAATTGAAAATTAGCAAATATTCATGCCAAATGTTCAAAAGTCAGCCAAAATAATACTTTTAAAAAATTGTACATTTAAAGATTCATCAAATTCTTAACCCTTAAAAAAATCATCATGAGAAAACACTACCTGGTTTTTCTGGCGTTGCTCGCTTTCGGTTGGGGACAATCGCAAGAGAAACTGACCTATCAACAACCACCTGAAGAAATACTGGAACTGGTCAATGCCCCTACGGCACCCAGTGTCCTGATTGCCGACGATGGCGAACATATGTTGCTGCTCTACAGCGATTACTACAAGACGATAGCCGAACTTTCAGAAACAGAACTTCGCCTGGCAGGTCTTCGGATCAACCCAAAAACCAACATCGGCAGCCGTACCAATTATTACAACAACATCGTGGTGAAAAAAATTGGGGAGAAAGATGGAATCCAAGTGGAAGGTCTGCCTCAAAATCCAAGATTGGCCAATTTCAACTGGTCACCGGACCAATCCAAAATGGCCTTTACCCACACTACTTCGGAAGGCGTGGAGGTGATGGTGCTGGATGTGGAAACCGCCAAAGCGACCAAACTTACCGATGCGAATGTGAATGCCAATATGAGGGATGTGATCAATTGGTTCAAGGATGGGGAATCCATTTTGGTCAAAATGTTGCCGGGTGACCGGAAACCATTGATCGATGTGAGCGAAGCCGTTCCGGATGGCCCTACCATTTCCGCGAACGATGGCAAAAAAGCCCAGAACAGGACCTATCAGGATCTGTTGAAGAACCCCAATGACGAATTCAATTTTGAGCAATTGGCACGATCCGAACTTTACAAAGTAAAATTGGATGGAAGCAAGACCAAATGGAAAGAAACGGACATGTACACCAGCATCAGCTTTTCACCGGATGGCAGTTATGTAATGACAGTGACCCTGGACAAGCCTTTTTCCTATTTGGTGCCCTATTACAGGTTTCCGAACACCACGAACATTTTTGACAAGGATGGCAAGTTGGTAAAGAAAATGCTGGAAATACCCCTTATTGAGGACCTGCCCCAAGGTTTTATGGCCGAAAGGACGGGCATGCGCGACCTCAGCTGGAGAAACGACAAGCCTGCAACCTTGGTCTATGTGGAGGCATTGGATGGTGGGGACCCCCAAAATGAGGTTCCTTACCGTGACGAGGTTTTTGAACTGGAAGCACCTTTCAATGGGCAAGGAAAATCTATTTTAAAAACAAAGAACAGGTTCTCCTGGATCCAATGGGGCAACGATGATATTGCCATTGCCCATGACCGTTGGTGGAACGATCGGAACACCAAAACTTATCTTTTTGACCCTTCCAACCCAGAAAAACAACCCAAGGTCATTTCGGACAGAAACTATCAGGATGTGTATAGCAACCCCGGGAACTTCATCACCAAGAGGAATGAAAATGGAAGTTGGGTGCTCTCCCTCGATAAAAACAACAACGCTTATCTTTTGGGAGATGGGTATACGGAGGAGGGCCAATTTCCCTTTTTGGAAAAAATGGACCTGAACACCTTGAAAAAGACCCGCTTGTACACTTCCAAGTTGGAAAACAAGTTGGAGCGCCTCATTGAATACAATCCAGAGAATGACCAATTATTGGTCCGTATCGAATCGCCCAGCGAATACCCCAATTATTATTACAAAAGTGTGATCAGAAGAAAAGGCCCCATGCAGCTCACCGCTTTTGAAAATCCTTACCAAAGCATCCAAAATGTGCACAAGGAAGTCATTACCTATAAAAGGGACGATGGCTTGGAACTGACCGGCACGCTATACCTTCCTGTGGGCTATGATATGCAGAAAAAAGAAAAAATGCCCATGATCCTTTGGGCCTATCCCAGGGAATTCAAGGACAAGAACAGTGCCTCGCAGAACACACAGAACCCGAATGAATTTACCTATCCCTACTGGGGCTCGCCCATTTATTGGGTGACCCGCGGCTATGTGGTCTTGGATGATGCCTCCTTCCCAATCATCGGTGAAGGCGACGAGCAACCCAACGATACGTTTAGGAGCCAATTGGTGGCCAATGCCAAAGCTGCGATAGATGCATTGGACGCGATGGGATATATTGATACGGATCGTGTTGCCGTTGGCGGACATAGCTACGGTGCCTTTATGGTGGCCAACCTGCTATCCCACTCCGATCTTTTTGCAGCAGGGATTGCACGAAGTGGTGCCTACAACAGGACCCTGACCCCGTTTGGGTTCCAGAGTGAGGAACGGAATTATTGGGAAGCCCCCGAAGTATACTATACCATGTCCCCTTTTATGCATGCCGAAAAAATGAAGACGCCCTTACTTCTCGTCCATGGTGAGGCGGACAACAACTCCGGCACCTACCCCATGCAGAGTGAACGTTATTTCAATGCATTGAAAGGACTGGGTGCTACCGTCCGATTGGTGATGCTGCCCAAGGAAAGCCATGGCTACAGGGCCAAGGAAAGCATTCTGCACCTTTTGTGGGAGCAGGACCAATGGCTGGAAAAGTACGTGAAGCAAAAGCAGGAAATGAACAGTGACAACATTTCCGGGTCAAATTAAGATTGGCCCAATCCACTTGAAAGCATCCTAAGCCAATAGGTTTAGGATGCTTTTTTTATGACAAGTTGAATCAATTCATCTGTGTGGCAAAATTGCCCACACGCACCTTGGCCTTCAAATCGTGGAGCAGATTGTACAGTCCAAAAAAGGTTCGGTTGATGTACAAAAAGTGCTTGGAGCCACGGTTTCCGTTCATTTTTCGAATCTGTTCATCCTTGGAGTAGCGTTCACTCAAATCGGCAATCCTCGACCAAAAAACATCATCCCCGAAATCAAATTCCGCTTTGTGAAAAGGTGATGTGAATATACTGAGCATTTCCTTGAACAGTTCCGTAAAAAAGGTAAGTTCCTCCTTCGTGTCGGTAGGGGTCAGTATTTCCAGTTCGTACAACTTCTGCATGAAGACTTCATCATCATTGATGTTCTCTTCTTTGGCCAGTTCAAAATATGGGACATAAAACTCTTCGGGTATTTCCTTGATGCAACCAAAATCTATGGCAATGAGTTTTCCCTTGGGGCTGACCAAAAAATTTCCTGGATGGGGGTCTGCATGTACTTTTCTGAGCTGATGGATCTGGAACATGTAAAAATCCCACAATGCCTGCCCCAATCTATTGCCCAGTTCGGAACCAAATTCCGTTTGGACAAACTCTCCCAGATGGATGCCCTTCATCCAATCCATGGTCAATATCCGTTCGCTGGAAAGTTCGGGATAATACTCCGGGAATTCCATGTTTGGAATGACTGCACAGGCCTTGGTGATTTCAGTACTTTGTTGGAGTTCCAAAATATAATCGGTCTCCTCCATCAGTTTGTGCTCCACCTCCTTGAAATATTTTTCAGAGTCTTTCCCTTTCAAGTTGAACATTTTGATGGCCACGGGCTTTACCAATGCCAAATCACTACTTATACTTTCTGCCACACCGGGATATTGGATCTTTACCGCCAACTGTTTACCATCTTTGGTGGCCTTATGGACTTGGCCAATACTGGCAGCATTGATGGAATCCTTTTCAAAAGTGTCAAAGATGTCCTCGGGGTATTTTCCCAAGTATTTTTTGAAGGTCTTGCGCACCAATGGCGCAGAGAGTGGAGGTACGGAAAATTGCGAAAGGGAAAACTTTTCCACATAGGCACGGGGCAATAGGTTCTTCTCCATGCTGAGCATTTGGGCAACCTTGAGTGCGCTTCCCTTCAGGCTTTTGAGCCCATCATAAATGTCCTCCGCATTGTCCCTATCCAATTCTTCTTTGGAAGTTTCCGGGTCGACCAGTTTTTTGCCATAATATTTGACGTAGTTTCCCCCGATCTTTACCCCGGTACTGACCAATTTCCCGGCGCGTTCCATCTTCCCCGTAGGTATCCTGTCCAATGTTTTCATAGGCGACTACACAAACTTTTCCTTATATAGGAACTTTCCAAGGTCGATTATTTTCTCCAATGAGGTGTTTTCAAAAATCTGGAAAATGGTGGTCACCGATTTTTCTATGGCGATATCCGTTTTCTCAAAACCAGGGGAACCATCCTCCATCCAAAATTTTAGGAGGAACAAAAATTGCAACCAAGCCCCTTCCGAGAAAAGTGGCGCATTGTGCTGTAAGATTTTCAGGTTCTTTTCACTGTTCTTCTCCTCGATGAGTCCTGAAGCAAAATTTTTGAACTGCTTCCGAAGACCTTTTAGTTGGGAGAGATTTTCAATGGGATTCTTATGCGCCTTTAGAACAAATAGGACATAACTCCTGTTCAACCCCAAGTTTTCAAAAAAGGTAAAGAAAAAAGTGAGCATCTTTTCTTCATTGGACATTGCGTTGAACTGTTTGTTCTTTTGCAGAAGTCCAATGGTGTTTTCAAAAAATCGATTCCAAATGCATACTTGTAGGGCCTCAAATGAGCCAAAAAAAGTATAGAACTCCTCTTCCTTTATCTTATGGTCCTTACAAAACTTATAGATCGTCCCTGGGACTTTTTCATATTCCAAGACATGATCCATGTACAGGGCAATCAATTTGTCCGCCGTGATTACTGTTTTGGTCGTCTTTGCCATTTTACCGAAAATTAAATTTTGTGTGTTGGGCTGTCCGGTGGAACCACTTAAAGAAAATGCACTTTCAGGCGAAAGTGCATTTTCCACAACCTAACCAATAAATAAACAAATTGTTATAGTAAAACTATCTCATAGCAATCTTTCCTATAACACTGTAAATATACCTATATTGTTTAATTTTTAATCAAAAAGAATAAACAAAATTTTGTTAAAGTTGAAATTTGCCATTCTCGACAAGGGGCAAATGTCAGTTTGTCAGATTTGGGGTTCTGGTATTTTTTTTGACTGAAAGGGATAAAGACAAAAAATAAAAACGATGGCTACAGGTAAAATCAATGTTTCGGTAGAGAACATTTTTCCCTTGATCAAAAAGTTTCTGTACAGTGACCACGAAATCTTTCTAAGGGAGCTTATTTCCAACGCTACGGATGCAACCTTAAAACTAAAACACTTGACCTCAATCGGCGAAGCCAAGGTGGAATATGGAAACCCTATCATAGAGGTGAAAGTGGACAAGGACCAAAAACGCATCCATATTATTGACCAAGGTATCGGGATGACCGAGGACGAGGTCAAAAAATACATTAACGAAGTTGCTTTCTCGGGTGCCGAGGAATTCTTGGACAAATACAAGGACGCTGGCAAGGAAGCAGGCATCATAGGTCATTTTGGTCTTGGTTTCTATTCCGCTTTCATGGTGGCCGAAAAGGTGGAGATCATCACCAAGAGCTTCAAGGACGAACCGGCCGTACATTGGATCTGCGACGGATCGCCCGAATTTACCTTGGAAAGTGCCGATAAAAAGGAACGAGGAACGGAGATCATTCTCCATGTGGCCGATGATTCCACAGAGTTTTTGGAAGATTCCAAAATCCGTGGACTTCTGGTGAAGTACAACAAGTTCATGCCCATCCCGATCAAATTCGGCACCAAAAAAGAGACCCTGCCCAAACCGGAAGGGGCCAAGGAAGACGAACCGGCCCCGACCCAAGAGGTGGACAACATCATCAACAATCCAGAACCGGCCTGGACCAAACAGCCTACCGACCTGAAGGACGAAGATTATAAGAGTTTTTACAGGGAACTCTACCCTATGCAGTTCGAGGAACCGCTTTTCCACATCCATCTCAACGTGGACTATCCCTTCAACCTGACGGGTATCCTATACTTTCCGAAATTGAGCAACGACCTCAACATCCAAAAGGACAGGATACAATTGTACCAAAACCAAGTGTTCGTAACGGACAATGTGGAAGGTATAGTCCCAGAGTTCCTGACCATGCTCCGCGGGGTAATCGATTCGCCCGATATTCCATTGAACGTGTCCAGGTCCTATCTTCAGGCAGATGGCGCGGTGAAGAAAATTTCATCCTACATCACCCGAAAGGTTGCAGACAAATTGAGTTCCCTCTTCAAGAACAACCGGGAGGATTTTGAGCAAAAGTGGAACGATATCAAAGTGGTGATCGAGTACGGAATGCTCACCGAGGAGAAATTCTTTGAGAAAGCTGAAAAATTTGCCCTGTTCCCCACCGTGGATGGATCCTATCACACCTTCGAGGAACTGGAGGCCAAGATCAAGGATACCCAAACTGATAAGGACGGCACGCTGGTGGTACTCTATGCTTCGGACAAAGAGGCACAGCACAGCTACATCGAGGCGGCCAAGACCAAGGGCTATGAGGTGCTTTTGATGGATTCGCCCATTGTTCCGCACCTTTTGCAAAAATTGGAGACCTCCAAGGAGAAGGTTTCTTTTGTTCGAGTGGATGCTGACCACATCGATAACCTCATCAAAAAAGAGGACACGGCCATTTCCAAACTTTCCGATGAGGAAAAAGACCAGTTGAAGACCAGTCTGGAAAACGCCATTGCTGACAAGGGCTACACCATCCAATTGGAGGCCATGGACAGTACCGCATCCCCTTTCATCATCACGGAGCCCGAATTTATGCGAAGAATGAAGGAAATGCAGCGCACTGGTGGCGGTGGCATGTTCGGAATGGGCAATATGCCCGATATGTACAACCTCATAGTGAACACCAACCATGAGCTGGTGGGCGAGATCTTGAACACCAAGACGGACAAAAAGCGGGAGCGGTTGATCAACCAATCCTTGGATTTGGCCCGATTGTCCAAGGGATTGCTAAAAGGTGAGGAACTGACCAAATTCATTGCCCGTAGCTACGAGATGATCAAGTAGCACATCTACTTTGATTTCCAATTGATACAAAACCGCTCATTTTGAGCGGTTTTTCGTTTTAATGACTATATTGGTTCCAACAATCAATCGACCAAACCGTGGACCATAACGACTACAAGAGTCCGTCCTTCAAAAAATTGTTGGATTCCCTTCAACAGCAAAGCTGGGAATTGGAACTCATCATTTCCGGATTCTCCATTTTTGGACTGTTCACGGCCTACGAACCGCTTCGTATAGAGATGGTCAATGCCGAGAACGAACAACACATCTATCGGTTTGTTGCCTATTTCATCCTGCACATTGCAAGTTCCATACTCCTGTTCAACTTGTTGCTGCATGTCATCCTTAGGGGATTATGGATCGGTGCCCTCGGGCTTCGGTATGTGTCGGGTGACATTGAGTTCGAAAAACTGAGGTATTCCGAACTGTTCACCAACTACCTGAAGAAGAGGATTGTTTCCTTTGACCGATATATCGCCAATCTGGAGAACTATTGTAGTGTGCTCTTTGCCATTTCCTTTTTGCTGATCTTCTATGTGCTGGCCATGACCATGATCATCATTTCGATTGTAGTGGTGGCCACTTTCATCATTCAGGGCGAATGGTTGCCGGAACAGTTGGGAAGCATTGTGGGTTCCATCCTCATTGTGTTCATCATCGTGGGAATGTTCCTCACCTTTATCGATTTTTTGACCCAAGGACTGCTCAAACGGAACAAGTGGGTATCCAAAATCTATTTTCCCATCTATTGGGTATTCAGTTTTTTGACCCTCTCATTTCTGTATAGACCTTTGGTCTATAATTTTCTGGACCATCGTTTTGGCAAGCGGTTGACCCTCTTTTTGGCACCGATATATATTCTGATATTGGTCATCACCAGTTTGGAGTACCGCCATTCCAACTATCTGGAAAAAGACTTGAACTCATCCGGCACTTTTGCCAATAAGGAGAATTATGGGGACATGCTGATCGATGATGGGGATTTTCCGGGTACCATGATCATTCCTTCCAAAGTGACCACCAAATCCTACTTGAACATTTTTGTCCCGTTCTCGGAACATATCGAGGAGCGTATCTTTATTTTCAATGATTCGCTCAAACCCAAAAAAGACAGAAGGGGCCTTAGCTCGAACATCCAGATCACTACCAACTGGAGTGATGAAATCACCACGAAACAACAAAAGGACAGTATCCGAAAAATATACTTGAGGACCTTCAACGATGTCTATTCTTTCGAAATAGATACCTTGCAAATGGATGGGGATTTCATCCTGACCACGGGTCTCAACAATGTTCTTGGGTTTGAGACCTTCCTCAAAATATCGGACCTGGAAGAGGGCAAACACCTCCTCAAACTCAAAAGGAAACGAAAAGATAAGGGCGAGATTGTCACCTTGACGGAGTCTGTGGTCCCTTTTTGGAAATTTAAGGATTGATCTATGGCACCATGGCACCTTTACTTGATGGCAGGCCTGTACATTCTTGCGGGCACCATGCACTTCATTAAACCGAAGATATACCTGCGCATCATGCCAAGATACCTCCCTTACCACAAGTTGTTGGTGTTCTTGAGCGGGATGGCCGAAATTATTTTGGGAATCGGTCTATGCTTTGAGGCAACACAAAAACTCAGCGCTTTTGGCATCATTTTGATGCTTGCTGTTTTTCTGCCCGTCCATTTTTACATGCTCTCCAATGAAAAGGCCGCAGCAGGTCTGCCCAAATGGGCCTTGGTCCTTAGAATACCCTTACAGTTCGCATTGATGTACTGGGCCTACTCCTACTCACTCTAGCATCACGTTGCGGTCCAGTTGTTTCTTCAACAAGGGCACCTGTACAAAGAACAACAGCCCAAAGAGCAATACGGCATACATCAAAATTTTGGATGAGGTATAATTTTCCAACCAGCCCCAAATGTTGTCAAAAACAGGTTCCACGGATACGTTTCCGAACCATCCGCCATCACTTTCCAGACCGTATTGGGCAATGAGATAGAAAGTCAAGGTCAACAATCCAATAAAAAGAAGGACGAGTACTTGCCTGGGCACTATGGGTTTATATTGATATACCTCTTTGTGTTGTGTGGCTTCTATGCGTTGCACAAGGTTCTTGGTAAAGTCCGCGGAGGGCGACTCCAAAGGAGCTTCTGCCATGATCTTGTCCACAAATGCTTCCAATTCTTTTTCTTCGTGCTTATCCATTGCTTCCCACTGTTTCTTTGTCAAATTTATTTTCCATGATAGCAGCCAGTTTCTTTCTGGCCCTGAACAATCTCACCTTGATGGTGTTCGCGGAAAGGTCCAATACCTTTTCCATTTCCAAGAGGTTCTTTTCCTCAAAATAAAAAAGCGTCAGGATGCTTGCATCCTCGGCCGGCAATGCTGCCAAACAGGAATTGATCAATACCGACCTCTCCTCCCGCACCATCCTGTCCAATGCATTGTCCATCACGGAAAATGCCGCGCTCTTCAAATGGTCCACTTCCACGCGCATCCGTTCCTTTTTGCTCTTTTTCAAGCGGTCCAAACAGGCGTTATAGGCTATCCTATAGATCCATGTGGACAATTTGGAATCTCCTTTAAAGGTACGCAAAGCTGTGAACACTTTGATAAAAACATCCTGTGATACTTCCTCTGCGTCTTCCCGATTGCCCAACATCCGTATGCACAAGGTATAGACCAGGTCCTTATGACCGTCCACCAAATCAGAGAACGCCACGGTGTTTCCGTTGCTTATTTTCTTGATCAGTTCTTTTTCGTTAGTGGTCAGCATTGCACATTGGACGACGAAACACGGGGTTGGGTTACACAGATTACATATTTTATAAAATTATGTAACCTGCATCTAAAACCTGTCGTCATACGATATGAAAAGCAAATAATTTTAATCATTAAAAACGAACTGTTATGGGATCTGAAGTAATTATCATACCTATTATTTTTGGGGTCATTTTTGCCATTGCCTACCTCTATTTTTCAACCAGGAACAAAGAGCGCCTTGCCTTGATAGAAAAAGGAGCGGACGCCAGTATTTTTGTCAAGGGCAGACGCGAGGGTGCAGCACCCTTCTGGAAAATCATCATCCTCAACATTTCATTATTGCTCATCGGTATTGGATTGGCCATTTTCGTGGCTTCCATCTTGGTGTACAATCTTGGGATGGATGATGAAGTAGCGTACCCCGGTACCATCTTCACTTTGGCGGGCGTGGGGCTTTTGGTAGGTTTTACCATGACCAGGCGCTTGGAAAAGCAATAAGAAGGGCCCCATTAAAAACAAATGAAAGGACCACTGCCAAAAGCAGTGGTTTTTTTATCTTGGTAGGATGAAAATCATCTCTACCAACATAGGCCGCCCGACCCAAATAACTTGGAACGGCAAGGAAACCACTACGGGCATCTACAAATTTCCGGTACAGGAACCGCTGTTTCTGGATGTGGAAGAAGTTAAGGGCGATACCGTTGCCGACAGAAAGGTACATGGAGGGGAATACAAGGCATGCTACCTCTTCGCTTCCGACCACTATCCGTACTGGCGGGAAAAATACCCCCATCTGGATTGGAACTGGGGCATGTTCGGCGAAAACCTGACCGTGGAAGGGCTGGACGAGTCCCAAATCAGGATAGGCAGCATCTATAGATTGGGGTCGGCACTGGTGCAGATCAGCCAACCTAGGGAACCTTGCTACAAATTGGGCATTCGGTTTGGTGACCAGAATATATTGAAAGCTTTTATAGACCACGGCTGGCCGGGTACCTATCTCCGTATTGTGGAAACCGGGAAAGTGTCCGTTGGTGATGGGATGGAACTGGTGGAAGAATCCAAAAACCCATTGACCACCCAACAATTTTACCAACTGCTCTTTGCCAAGGAAAAGGACAAAACACTTTTGCAGTGGGCCATAGACAATGAGGCTTTGCCTCCCGGAAAAAGGGAACGGTTAAAAAAGTGGGCATAAAAAAAGGGGGCCTTTCGACCCCCCGTGCACATAAAAATTAACTAAACAAACTATCTTACTTCCATAGTCTCTTTGTAGGTACCGTTTTTATCGGAGACTACGATGGTGTATTTATCTTCAAAAGCTTTCTCAAAGTTGAACGCCTTTTCCACAACAAGTTGACCGCTGATGGATTCGTTGTACACAAGCCTGTCCTGGCTGTCATACACCTTTAGGGTCACTTTGTCCTGTGAAATGTTCAAAAGGTTCATCATCACTTTCTGACCTTTTTTCACGAACACGGGGTCCAACTCTATATTGATAATGCTTTTCTCCACTTCGCTCTTGGCAGTTACTTTCTTACCAAAATCGGTTGCTGTTCCGTTAGCCAATCCCATGGCAGATACCAAAAGGACCGCTACTACTGTTAGGTTTTTTACTACTGCTTTCATAACACTTTGTTTTTTTAGGATGATGATACAAATGTATGGCGCAATATAGGACAGGAACACCACCATGTTTTCCAGTTTATATGCAATTTTAACATGGCGTGGATATTAACCTTTTATTAATGATAAAATAGCACATCTTTTTGGTAATTTTGCAGATAAGTGTTCGACCAACATCGATATACCTTTATAGTACAGAACAAAATTTGGCATACATGACCCAAAAACCTGCTTTTGAATCCATTGCACCTAGTTTTGGCCACTCGTTCACTTTTCAGAAGTTCAATGAAAGCAACGAGAACAAGAACAATGGCTGGCACTACCACCCTGAACTGGAGCTGGTGTATGTGAACGGGGGGTCTGGCAAACGCCAGATAGGCAGCCATGTTTCCTATTTTAGGAACGGAGACCTTATCCTTATCGGTTCCAACTTGCCCCACTGCGGGTTCACCGATAAGCTTACCGGTAACAAAAGTGAGACCTTGGTACAGATGAAGGCCGATTTTCTGGGCAGTGATTTTTTCAACATCCCGGAAATGAAGAACATCCAAAAATTGTTCGAAGTCGCCAAAGGCGGCATTGCCTTTTCGGGAAAGACCAAGATGAAGGTCGGTGAAAAAATGGAGATCTTGGAATACCAGACCGATTTCCAAAGGCTATTGTCCATCCTCAACATTTTGAACATCTTGGCCACTTCCAACGAAATGAATGTTTTGAACGCAGAAGGCTTTTCCCTGGAGACCGAGGTGAAGGACAACGATCGTATCAATATTGTGTTCAACCACGTGAAGGCCCATTTCAAAGAGGACATCAGTCTGGATGAAATTGCGGACATGGTGAGCATGACGGTCCCCTCATTCTGTAGGTACTTCAAAAAGATCACCAACAAAACCTTTACCCAGTTCGTGAACGAATACCGTTTGGTGCACGCTTCGAAACTATTGGCCGAACAGCCCATCAGCATCACCCAAGTATGTTATGACAGTGGTTTCAATAATTTTTCGCACTTCAACAAATCGTTCAAGGCATTTACCGGGCAGAACCCATCCGAGTACCGAAACCAGTTGAAGACCGTTCTATCCTAAAGGATAGTTTTCAATCAAATAGATCGTTGAGGACCTTCGCCAATCGCAATCCTCCTTTTTGGAGCTGTTGGAACAATAGGTCATTGTATTTATAAGAATACTGGTAGCCCAGTTTGTCACCCACTTTGACAGAATCGTAGAGTTCCGCGCAAATGTCGTGGGATTCGTCCACCCAATCGTAAATGGTGCCCTCCTGTATCTTTTTTCGTTCCTTTTTGGAAACATTGCCCAGTTCATCGGCCAACTCTGTAAAGGTCATCCCATAGGATTCGATAAGGTTCTTGTCCCAGATGCTGTGCAGGTTGGTCCCCTGCCCGAACCATTGCACCTGGATGTCATTGCCTCCCTTGTCCTCTGCCCTGCTCGCGTGCATGGGTTGGTGCAGATCTCCAATGAAATGGATCAACATCTTTAGATAGAACACACGGTCCTCCCTACTGTTCGCTTTATTCTTGATGATGGCCCTGCATTCCTCTATGGCTGTGATGATATCACCTTCCTCGCTTTTTTCAGAATCTATATAATTTATTCCCAAGGGATAGTTTACATAGTGCCATGGTGAAAACTTGTTATAGGCACGATCTGCCTTGATATCATCCGCAAAAGTCGATACAAAGGCAAGACTGTGCCCGTCCAATAGATCGGTCAATGCCCTTTTGGTCTTTCCAGTCAAGTGGCTCTGGGCAATCTCTCCCGTGACACGGTGTCCCGTTTTCCCCCAAATGGTGTTGCCAAAACCAATAATGGGCAACAAAAGCAATACGAATACGGTTTTTTTCATTTCCAGCTTCTCTTATATAATAAGGTATGATTCCTATGGCAATAGGTTTAGCTAAATTTCAGAATGTTTTATCGATGGGCAATCGAATTTGCAATTTTGGCTTTTTTTTAACTATGTCCAAATGTTCAGCAATAGGAATCGGCCCCAACTCAAATAAAAAAACAGCTGTCCCATACGGACAACTGTTCTTTATACTGTGTTTTTTCCTACCGGAAAAAAATCCAGATTTCCAGTCCTTGAAACAATTACAAGGGCTTACGTCCAGATATAATATTGTACAAGATGGCAATCACGGCAATCACCAACAGGATATGGATCAAATTACTGGTAGCCATACCAGCGACCACGCCAAAAAACCCCAATACCCAAATTATAATACAAATTACGGCAACTAACCAAAGTAAACTTCTCATGATGTTATGGTTTTTGTGTTATATCCTAAAAATAGGCAAAAAGCAGTCATGTTATTATTTCAAACGGTGGAATTGTTGACTCAATTTGATTTTAGCATCGTACATTATATGCATCAATAGGATGGACACCCCCTCCGAATTCCATATATTTGGGCAACTAGCTTAAAATCCATGGACCAACTACCGTTTACCGATGACACCGTCATCTTTGGGCTTCTCTGTCTTTGCCTCGGCTTTGTTTTTTATACCTCATCCATTGCCTCAGGTTTCTGGAGTAAGTTTTACACCATTGTGCCCACCGTACTCATGTGCTACCTGTTGCCCGCCATTTTGGCCAGTGTAGGCATTGTGGACGAAGCCTCTTCCCAAACCTATTTTGTGGCCAGCCGGTATCTGCTGCCTGCCGCACTGATCTTGATGACCCTGAGCATTGACCTCAAGGCCATCATGAACTTGGGATCCAAGGCCCTCATCATGTTTTTGACGGGAACCGCTGGTATCATCATTGGTGGCCCCATCGCTATATTGATCGTTTCCATTTTTTCCCCTGAGACCGTGGGCGGAAATGGATTTGATGCTGTTTGGAGGGGTCTGGCCACCATAGCCGGGAGTTGGATCGGCGGCGGTGCCAACCAGGCGGCCATGCTGGAAGTGTTCCAATACAACCAAGAGAATTATGGTGGCATGGTGCTCATAGACATTGTGGTGGCCAATCTCTGGATGGCCATTATCCTATTGGGCGTGGGCAAAACGAAACAGATAGACCGATGGCTCAAGGCGGACACATCTTCCATTGAAGAATTGAAACAAAAAGTATCCGCCCATACCGAAAAAATTGCAAGGGTCACCTCGCTCAAGGATCTCATCATGATGCTCTTTTATGCATTTACCGGGGTGGGCCTTGCCCATTTGTTGGGCTTCCATTTTGCCGATTTTTTGCAGAACAATTTCGAAGTGGTCCGAAATCCCCAGAAAATACTGTCCTCATTGGGTTCCGATTTCCTTTGGATGGTGGTCTTTGCCACGGCCATCGGCATAGGCCTGTCCTTTACCAAGGCCAAAAACTATGAAGGTGCGGGAGCCAGTAAGATCGGGGGTATGTTCATCTACATTCTCGTGGCCACCATCGGCATGAAAATGGACCTGGGCAAGGTACTCGATAACCCAGGGTTGATCGCCATTGGCCTTATCTGGATCACCATCCATGCCGGACTGTTGATCTTGGTGGCAAAGCTCATCAAGGCTCCGTTCTTTTTCTTGGCAGTGGGTAGTCAGGCCAATGTGGGCGGAGCAGCCTCCGCTCCTGTGGTGGCGGCCGAATTTCACCCATCCCTTACCTCTGTGGGCATCCTTTTGGCCGTTTTTGGCTATGTGGTGGGCACGGCAGGGGCCTATTTGTGCGCTTTGTTGATGGAAGTCGCTTCCAAAGTTTAGATTATTTCAGAAGTTTATGCATATTTGCCCTGCAAAAAATTTACAATGAAGCGGATATTCTTCGTATTGCTATTGGGAGCAATAATGGTTTCGTGTGAAAAGAACACGGAGAACACCATGGTGGTCAATGGAAACATCAAAGGTCTGAAAAAGGGGACCCTTTACCTGCAGCAGTTCCAAGATTCGACACTTGTGACCTTGGATTCGTTGGAAATCCAAGGGGATGGACAGTTTTCTTTCAATGAGGAAGTGGAAACCCCTGATATCTTCTATCTCTACCTGAAGAAAGAGGACAATAACGACATCAACGACCGCATCACCTTTTTTGGCGAGGCAGGAAATATCACCATCAACACCTCTTGGAACACATTCGACACCAACTCGGAAATAATGGGCTCCAAATCACATGAGAAATTGGTGGAGTTCTATGAGATGGCCTCCAAGTTCAACATCAAGGAACTGTCCTTGGCCCAACAGGCTTCGCTTCCCAAATTCCAAGAAGATTCATTGGCATTGGATTCACTCCAAGGGCTGATCAACCAAAATACCATAAGCAGGTACCGGTATGCCCTCAACTTTGGCCTGAACAATGGCAATTCCTTTGCCACCCCGTACATTATGATGACGGAGGCCAGTGAGGCCAATCCAAAATATCTGGATTCCATCTATAGAAACCTTTCCCCAGAAGTGGCATCATCCAAACACGGAAAGGCGTTCAAGGAATTTTTGGACAAAAAGGACTAGCCCGCCAGACTGTTGAACTGCTCCACCAATTCGGTGGCCTTTTCTTCCAACTCCTTGCGTATTTGGGTAAAGTGGGCCTTACGGTCCTCCACATTCTTTTGGTTCACCTTGTCCATCAACTCATCGTATATGGCAATGGCCTTGTCAATGATGACCGTCCCTTCTTCGGATTCCTTGTTGCCGGAACCGGCTTCCCAAATGTAAACCGCCTCTATGATGTCCCCAAGGACAAAATTGATGTCTTTCTTAAGATCGCGAATGCTTGGCATACTAGTGTTTTTTCAAATGTACTACTTAAATGGTAACTTCTAACAGTTTGGCCCCTTTGGCTTCAATTTCCACAAAGGTGCTGGATGCGGGAAGAAGGGCAGTTTCCCCTTTCTGAATGGTGGCACTGCCCCAATCATTGGTGATGGTCGCCCCACCCCCAACACACATATAAATGGTAAAGGAGTCCCTTTGGGAAAGATCCTGCTCCATATTTTTTGTCAGCTCCAAAAAATTGGTCTTGAAATACGGACAGTCCACCATATCGTTCACCGTGTCCTTGTCGTTGGGATACCCTACCTTGAAATCGTCCTTCTTTTCGTAATCAATGGCATCCACGGCCAGACCGGTGTGGAGTTCCCTTAGGTTCCCATCCTTGTCCTTTCGGTTGAAATCGAACACTCTGTAGGTCACATCCGAGGTCTGTTGGATCTCGGCCAACAGCACTCCGGCGCCTATGGCATGTATCTTTCCGGTGTTGATGAAAAACGTATCGCCCTCTTCCACCTCTTCATAATTCATAAGGTCCAAAAGGGTACCCTGCTCAAGGCTTTCGATGTATTCTGTCTTCTCCACATCCTTATTGAAGCCCACAATGAGCTTGGCCCCAGGGTCGGCGTCCATGATATACCACATTTCCGTTTTTCCAAAGGAGTTGTGCCTTTCCTTGGCCAACTTATCATTCGGGTGCAGCTGTATGGACAGATCCTGTTTGGCATCGATAAATTTGATGAGTATGGGAAATTCGTTTCCGAACCGTTCCACTACACTTTTACCCAGTACAGCTTCGGGTTGTTTCGAAATCAGGTCTTCAAGTGAAGTGCCCTCCAAAGGTCCGTTGGCCACTTCGGAAATATCCCCCTTGACCCCAGAAAGTTCCCAACTTTCCCCTGTTATGTCACTTTCTATTGGTTTTCCAAGTACTTCTTTCAGTTTTGTCCCTCCCCAAAGGCGTTCTTTAAGAATGGGGCGGAATTTTAAGGGGTATAAGTCCATTTTATCCGGAATAGGTTACAAAATTGCGAGGGGTCTCATACAGCACCACCTCCAATTCGTTCTCGTTTTCAATATGTGGCCGCAATCTGTTCCAAATGACCACGGCTATGTTTTCTGCGGTAGGGTTCAAGTCTTTGAACTCTGGCACATCCAAGTTGAGGTTCTTGTGATCTAGGGCATCTTCCACATGTTCCTTGATCAAATCTTTCAACACCTTCAAATCCATCACAAATCCAGTGGCTTGGTCTATCTCCCCGGTCACACTCACGATCAGGTCATAATTATGTCCATGGAACCTGGGATTGTTGCATTTGCCAAAAACGGCATTGTTCTTCTCCTCGTCCCAGTCCGGTCTGTACAACCTATGGGCCGCATTGAAACTGGCCTTTCTGCTTACTTTGACTTTCATTGCACAGGGATGTTCTTCATTAGATGGTCATAGAACCTTTCAAAGATGATCTTGAACCATTCGGTGTAGTGCTGAGGGTTTTGGGCCATGTCCTTTTTGATGTCGCTGGGCTGCATCCATTTCCAATCGGCCACTTCCTCCGGATTGATCTTGGGAGCATCATTGTAGAAACCTATCATCACATGGTCAAACTCATGCTCGGTCAGGCCATTATCGAACGGGGCCTTGTACACAAAGGAAAAGAGTTCCTCGAGATTGGCGGTAAAACCCATTTCTTCCATGAGCCTACGCTTTCCCGCTTCAATGTTTCCCTCACCTTCCCGTTGATGGCTACAGCAGGTATTGGTCCACAGCAATGGGGAGTGGTATTTGTCACTGGCACGTTGTTGCAGCATGGTCTCCCCTTTATCGTTCATGATAAAAACCGAAAATGCCCTATGCAAAAGGGCTTTTTCATGGGCTTCCATCTTGGGCATCAACCCAATGGGTTCATCATTTTCATTGACCAATATCACGTTTTCCTCTGTCATATGGTAAAAATATGACCTTTAGGGGAAAAACATCCGATCAGAGTATTTAAATTCTTGCTAAAAGAAACGTGGGGATTTCAGGTTTCCGATATTCCTGATGAAATCGTACCGTATGATGACCTCAAAGGAACCGTCGTTGAAGGTCGCTGCACCGAGTTCCGTTATTTCACGGTCATAGGCAAGACCGAGCATCAACTGGTCGGACAGCATGAAGCCAAAAAGTCCGCTGAACGCAGCGTCCCATCTGTAGGCCACCCCACCAATGAACTTTTCGTTCATCATGAAATTGGCCGAAAGATCGACCTGCAAAGGCGCCCCTTGAACAGCCTTGGTCAAAAGGGTGGGCTTGAACTTCAAAAAAGGGTTAAGGTCCCAAACGTAACCTGTAATGAGATACATATTGATCTGCTCCTTGGCCGTGGACACGGAGGATTCATCAAAATGGGAAGTCTCCAATATTCTGGGTGCGGACAGGCCAACATAGAATCTGTCCGTATGGTAATAGACACCTGCTCCTATGTTCGGGGAAAACTTATTTTGGATATCCTGTTGGGATTGCAACTGCGGATCCACTTCAAATTCGTCCAGTTCGGAATAACGGATATCCAACATGTGGGCACTGGCCTTTAGGCCAAAGCTCAACCTTCCTTCCCAAGAGGTTTGGATGGTATAGGAAAAGTCCACATCAAAATAGGTTTCAGAGGTGGGCCCTATCTTATCGTTCACAATGGAAAGACCCAATCCAACTCCACGATAGCCCATTGGGGTGTGGATATTGAGCGTCTGGGTCTCCGGGGCACCGTCCAGGCCCAACCATTGGTTCCTGTAGAGTGCCGCTATGCTCAAATGTCCGCGGGAACCTGCATAGGCAGGGTTCACGCTCACGGTATTGTACATGTATTGGGTGTACTGGGCATCTTGCTGTGCGTGGAGTGATGACATGATACAGATCATTAAAATCAGAAATAGCCATCCTGTTTTTCCCATAAAGATATTTTTGTCCGCCGTACCCATTTTCTTTATCTGTTTATATATATGTAGCCCGAAAGCTGTTTTGTGTTTCCTCCTTGATCTTCATAATCTATCACGTAGAAATAGGTGCCCACAGGGAGTTTATTGTCACTATCCACGGTGACCCTACCTTGTGAGGTTCCGTCAAACACATTTCCACTGGTGTTGTAGGACTTCGTCTGGAATACCATGACACCCCATCTATTGTATATCCTCACCGTGTTGTTCGGATAATTTTCAATTCCCTTGATGTTGAGCACATCGTGAATTCCGTCCCCATTGGGTGTTATCACATTGATCACATCAATTTCTTCGATTGTTGTTTCACCCAGATCGGGATCCAAATAATTTGGAGTACCATTTTCGTTGGAATCGTCGTTGGCATAATTTCCATCTCCGTTCAAGTCTTCGTCAATGGTCTCTATGCCATCGCCATCATCGTCCGAATCCCTGAAATCAGGAATACCATCTGAATCGGTATCAGGCAAGGCCGTGCTTGGATCGTCCATTTCGTCGTTCACATCGATGTCGATGACTGTTTCACCCTCAAAACCGTCATCCAGACCATCATTGTCCTTATCCGAACCTATGAACTCCACATCTGGAATACCATCATGGTCATGGTCATGTCCTTCTATGGCATCGGGCACATTATCATCATCACTATCAAGGTCAACATAATCCGGGATACCATCTTCATCTGAATCCACTGGGATCAAACCTATGCTTCCATCCACTTCGTAGGCATCGTCCAGACCGTTCCCGTTGGCATCCACCAAACTTGGGGGTATATAGGACGAGATGGACTGGGCTTCCACATTATCCGGAATACCATCATTGTCACTGTCGATGTCCAGATAATCCGGAATACCATCACCGTCGGTATCTGTTGGATTGGTGGATGGATCGTTGTCGTTATCCACATTAAGGTCTTCAAAACTATCCAATATACCATCTGCATCGCTATCCAAGATTTGTTGTGAAGTGACCACCACCGTAATCGTGGCCGTACCACAATTTCCATTGGTATCACAAACGGTATATTCAAAGGAATCCGTACCTGAATACCCTAGATTGGGCACATAGGTGATGTTGTCATCGGATGGATTCGCCGAAGTGCCATTATCGTTCAAGACAATGGTTCCATTGGAAGGGTTGGTAGCCGAAATGGAGCCCGAAGTGGGAATATCATTGTCATTGGCCCGCCAAGAAATGGTCACATCCACCCCTTGTTCTGTGGAGGTCACATCATCATTGACATCCAAAATTGGAAGTACATCAACTATCACTGTTGCCGTACTACAATCCCCAAAATTGTTGCAAATGGTGTAATCGAAGCTATCACTGCCGTTGTAATCCGCATTTGGAGAATAGGTAACCACATCGTCCGTTGGATCGTTAGGGGTTCCATTGTCATCAACATTCACAGTTCCATTGGTTGGGTCTGTGATGGTCAAGGTACCGGAAGTCGGCAAATCGGTATCATTATCAAATATGGGTACGACCACGGATTCGTCTTCGTTCACCACCACTACATCATCCAATAAATTGGCAGCTTGGCTCATGCACACCACGGTAAATCGTGGTAGCTCGCTGCTATTCCCAACTTTTGTGATGGTAGCCGTGTACCGCATTACACTTTGTGTACTGGTCACCGTGGGACGGGTCTGGTCGCCGCTCAGCGAAGGACTCCAACTTACAGTTGCACCAGAAGGTATGCTCGCTGAAATATCGAGCGTTACCTGATTGTTCGGAGCTTCACAATCCGTCAAAATAAAATATCCCGTAGCGTTGGAACCGCAAAGGGTTCCATCATAGGTTGCAAAATAAACCCCTGTTTGAGTAGCTTCATAAAATGAATTTGTTCCCAAGACTGTAGCGGGGTCGGATGCCTCATACCATCGGTAATTGTTCTCATCCCCTGTATTGGGTGCCTGGAGCAAAAACTGGGCATTTGCAAAGTTGATCCCCATGAACAGGATGAACAATCCAATGAATAAAGACGTATATGAGGTTTTTGGTTTCAAATCTGTGCGTCCGTATTGATTATTATTTTACGACAAAAACCACGTTGATCAATGCATTGTAATCCGATGGCTGTGCATCAATCTTATAAGTAAGGTTACCATTTGCATCAATCGCCATGGCACTTATGTCAAATACCGTTGGATCAGCATAAGTCACATAATAATACAATTCGGAACGACTATAGGTAGGAATCGTTGCTGGAGCACCGGTGCTACCCACTGCTGGAGAACCATATTGATCAATATATTCTTGGTAAAGGTCAAGATTGAAAGTACCGTTTGTTGAAGCATCAATAGCGATGGAAGGCGGATAGAAAATTCGTGCGGCTTTGGCCGTGATCGGGGCAATAGCTTGAATCACTTCTTCTACCGTATCCTCTGCTGTTCCATCTCCATTCACGTCCACAGGGTTGTCAGAATCAACTTCTGAAGCTGTTTGATCTATATTGATGTTTNTTGGTAGGGTCCGTCACATTGGTGATCGAGGTCCCCGCGCTGTTGCCCTCGGCAAGTACCTCAGACAAGGTCTGGTCGTCACTGCCCAAATTGGCCAATGGTACCTGAAGGGTCCCGTTGCTGTCCTCTATCTCTAGGTTGGTCCCAATTACCTCGAAGCGGGTGTTCACCTCATTGGTGATGCTCCCGTCCACTTCCGTGAA
>NZ_VNIK02000012.1 GCF_007785775.2 Flagellimonas hadalis | reverse complement strand
GGTCGCCGCCTTCCTCAAGGCCCTTCACAATACATGAAGGGCCTTTTTTGTTTTATATCCCTTCCGATTCACCTTCCTTTCGATTTTATCTTTTCTATAAACAAAAAACTCCCCAACAAAGAAATGCTGGAGAGTTGAAGTCTTTTAACTAAAAATATGTATCTCTGACCCTATACCCTAGGTAGGTCACCATCACCTTTCAAGGGTAGATTGGATTGCCCCATCAAGAAGGTGTCGACATGATGTGCAGCCTGTCGGCCTTCAGAAATGGCCCATACAATCAAAGATTGGCCCCTTCTCTGGTCACCTGCCACAAAAACACCCGGTACATTGGTCTTGTAGTTCAATGGAGAGGCATTGATATTGGTCCTTGGGTCCATTTTTAGCCCCAATTGATCAGCAATAGTGGTTTCGGATCCTGTGAATCCTAGGGCCAATAATACCAAGTCACATTCCCATTCTTTTTCTGAGCCTTCCACTTCTTTCAATACAGGTCGCTGTCCCGGAGCTTTTTCCCAGACTACTTCTGAGGTCACAAGACTTTTTATATTGCCATTTTCATCTGCATTGAAATGCTTTGTGGAAATGCTGAACACCCTTTCCGCACCTTCCTTGTGTGAAGTACTGGTGCGCAATCGCATCGGCCAGAATGGCCATGGTTGATCTTCGGGTCTGTCAGTTGTACCTTTGGGCATGATTTCAAAATTGGTAACGGATACGGCCCCATGTCGTATGGAAGTCCCAATACAATCGGAACCCGTGTCGCCTCCACCTATAACGATGACTTTTTTGCCTTTGGCAGTCAGTTCCTCACCTTTATAGGGAATACCGTCGACCTTGCGGTTGTTCTGTGGAAGAAAGTCCATGGCCTGGACAACTCCTTTCAAGTCTGAACCTGGTATGGGCAGGCTTCTTCGTACTGTGGCCCCTCCGCAGAGTAACACGGCATCAAAGTCCTTCTTCAGATCATTGGCATCTATATCCACACCTACATGTACTCCTGTTTTGAACTCGATACCTTCTTTTTTCATTACGTCAATACGGCGATCGATGATGTTTTTCTCCATCTTGAAGTCAGGTATGCCATATCGCAGTAACCCACCCACCTTTTCATCACGTTCAAAAACAGTGACATGGTGCCCGGCCCTGTTGAGCTGTTGGGCAGCGGCCAAACCTGCGGGGCCTGATCCTATCACGGCCACCTTTTTTTCGGTTCTCTTGAGGGGCGGCTCTGGTTGTACCCAACCGTTTTTGAATGCGGTTTCCACGATGTTCTTTTCAATGTTTTCTATGGAAACTGGGTCTTCATTGATGCCCAATACGCATGCTTCCTCGCAAGGGGCTGGGCACAATCGACCTGTAAACTCTGGAAAATTGTTGGTAGAGTGTAAAATCTTGGCCGCTTTTTCCCATTTTCCTTGATATACGGTATCATTGAAATCCGGAATCAGGTTCCCCAGCGGACATCCGCTATGGCAAAAGGGAATACCGCAATCCATGCACCTGGCCCCTTGGTTTCTAACCTCACCTTCTTGTAGGGGCAATGTGAATTCCTTGTAATTTTTGATACGTTCCTTGACAGGGGCATAGTTTTCATCCTTTCTGTCAAATTCCATAAATCCTGTAGTCTTTCCCATGTCCAAAAATTATAGGGTTTGCATTTTTTCTTGTTCCAATCGTATCAGGGCCTGACGGTATTCTTCAGGGAATACTTTGATGAATTTTGGCAAGTATTCCTCCCAATGTTCCAAAATTTCTTGGGCCAATGGGCTCAACGTGGCATTGTAGTGGTTTTCGATCAATTCCCTTAGTTCCTTGATGTCATTGTCCTCGTTTACGGGAAGCAGGTTCAGCGCCTCGCCGTTGCACTTCCGCTCAAAAGAGCCATCCTTGTTATAAACATAAGCGATACCACCGCTCATTCCGGCCCCGAAGTTTCTTCCCACGGTTCCCAAGATAACGGCAACGCCACCTGTCATGTATTCACAGCCATGGTCACCGATGCCTTCCACTACCGCTTTGGCACCAGAGTTTCGTACGCAGAAACGTTCCCCAGCTTTCCCATTGACATAAGCTTCCCCGGAAGTGGCCCCATATAGTGCCACGTTTCCAATGATCACATTTTCCTCTGGTTTAAAAGTGGATTTAAAAGGAACCTTGACCACCAATTTGGCTCCAGAGAGTCCTTTTCCTAGATAATCATTCGTATTTCCATTGACGACCATGGTGAGGCCCTTGGTGGCAAAAGCACCAAAACTTTGTCCGGCAGATCCTGTGAAATTCAGTCTAAGGGTATTGTCCGGAAGCCCGTCCGCACCATAAATTTTGGATATTTCATTGCTGATGATGGCCCCGACCGACCTGTCCGTATTGTAGATCGGGAAGTCCAAACTGGTCTTCTCTTTTCTGAAAAGTGCAGGGTGCGCCTTGGCGATGATACCAAACTCTATGGATTTGCTGATGTCATGCACCTGTTTTTCGGTATTGTAGAGTTTGGTCCCTTCGGGCACATCCACTTGGTACAATATTGGGGTAAGGTCTATCCCAGCGGCCTTGTAATGTTCTATGGCCTTCTTTCTGTCCAATTTCTGTACTTGGCCCACCATTTCGTTTACGGTCCTGAAGCCCAACTTGGCCATGATTTCCCGAAGTTCTTGGGCCACGAAGTACATGTAGTTGACCACATGCTCCGGTTTTCCTTGGAACTTTTTGCGCAATTCCGGATTTTGGGTAGCAATGCCTACGGGACAGGTATTCAAGTGGCACACCCGCATCATGATACAGCCAGAGGCCACCAAAGGTGCGGTTGCAAAACCGAATTCCTCTGCGCCCAAAAGACACGCAATCGCCACATCCCTTCCTGTCTTCAATTGTCCGTCACATTCCAGTACCACCCTATTTCTAAGGTCGTTCAGTACCAAGGTTTGCTGGGCTTCGGCAATTCCAAGTTCCCACGGTAGTCCTGCATGTTTCAATGAGGTCAACGGGGATGCCCCGGTCCCGCCATCAAATCCAGAGATAAGGATCACATCGGCCTTTGCCTTGGAGACCCCGGCGGCCACAGTGCCCACACCTACTTCCGATACCAGTTTCACATTGATCCTAGCTTCCCTATTGGCCGATTTAAGATCATAGATCAATTGGGAAAGGTCCTCAATGGAATAAATGTCGTGGTGCGGTGGTGGGGAAATGAGCCCAACATAGGGGGTCGAGTTCCTGGTCTTCGCAATGGCTGGGTTCACTTTTGGCCCTGGCAATTGTCCGCCTTCACCTGGTTTGGCCCCTTGCGCCATTTTGATCTGGATCTCCTGGGCATTGGTCAAGTAATTTGAGGTGACCCCAAAACGACCCGATGCCACCTGCTTTATGGCGCTGTTCTTCCAGTCGCCGGTCTGACTTCTATAAAAACGAGCCGGATCTTCTCCTCCTTCACCCGAATTGCTTTTTCCTCCGATCCGGTTCATGGCAATCGCCAGGTTTTCATGTGCTTCCTTACTGATACTTCCGTAGGACATGGCCCCGGTCTTGAACCGTTTTACAATCTCGGTCCAAGGTTCCACTTCCTCGATGGGAATAGGGTCATAGTTCGAAAAATCGAACAGTCCACGGATGGTCATAAGGTTTTTGGATTGCTCATTCACCAGTTCGGAATACTCTTTATAGGTTTCCGGCTCGTTATTGCGCACCGATTTCTGAAGTTTGGCGATAGTCAATGGATTGAACATGTGTTTCTCGCCATTCCTTCTCCAACGATACTCCCCACCAACCTCAATGTCGAGATTGGCTGCTAATTCCTGTGTTGTGAATGCTTTTTTGTGACGTTTGGCCACCTCTTTCTCAATTTCATATAGACCTATTCCCTGGATACGTGTTGGGGTATTCGGGAAATATTTGTCCACTACTTTGGTGTTTATGCCAATGCATTCGAATAGTTGGGATCCTCGATAGGAGTTCAATGTGGAAATCCCAATTTTGTTCATCACCTTCAAGATGCCCTTACCAACAGCTTTGTTGTAATTTTTGATGGCTTCCTCAAAAGTGTAGTCGGTAATGTTGTTCTCGGTCAGTTGTTCGCCTATGATCTCGTTCACCAAATAGGGGTTGATGGCACTTGCCCCAAAACCGAACAACAATGCGAAATGATGCACTTCCCGTGGTTCTGCCGATTCAATGATGATGCTCAACTTGGAACGTCTGCCCATTTTACTCAGGCCGCTGTTCACATAGGAACAAGCTAAAAGTGCAGGTATCGCTGCCATTTCGGAACTCACCATTCTGTCCGATAGGATAATGATGTTGGCTCCTTGGTCAATGGCATCCAGGGCCTGTTGCAATAAGGATTGCAAGGCTTCCTCTAGCCCGTTGTGCCCTTTGGCAATTTCGTAGAGCATGGAAATGGAGACGACTTTATAATCAGGACTGGCATCGTAATTTTTGATCTTGTCCAGATCCTCTTTGGAGATCACGGGGTTTTGGATCTTCAATTTTCTACAGTGCAGTTCGGAAATCTCGAAGATATTTTGGTCGCTTCCCAGTGTAAGGCTGATGTCGGTGATCAATTCTTCCCGGATACCATCCAAAGGCGGGTTGGTCACCTGGGCGAACAGTTGTTTGAAATAATTATAGATCAATTGGGGCCGTTCGGAAAGCACGGCAATGGGCGTATCCGATCCCATGGACCCAATGGGCTCCTTACCATGCTGTGCCATGGGCATGATGATGGTATTGATGTCCTCTTGGGTATAGCCAAAAGCGGCCCGTCTAGTTTTTAGTGGAAATTCCCCAAAAAATACGGGGCAATCATTATAGGGTATATCCTTCAGATGGACTAGATTGTCTTTTAGCCATTTTTGATAGGGATGCTTTTTGGCAATGGATTCCTTGATTTCCTCATCGTTCACAATGCGACCCTCTTCCATGTTCACCAAGAACATTTTACCAGGCTCCAATCGGCCGTGGAATTCAATGTCCTCTGGTTCCAGCTCCACAACCCCGGTCTCGGAGGACATGATCACATATCCTTTCTTGGTGACCGAATATCGGGATGGGCGCAAACCGTTTCTGTCCAATACCGCTCCGATATAGTTCCCATCGGTGAAGGGTATGGATGCCGGTCCGTCCCAAGGCTCCATCAAGCAGGAGTTGTATTCGTAGAACGCTTTTTTGGATTCTGACATTTCGGCATTTTTTTCCCATGCTTCCGGGACCAACATCATCATTACTTCGGGAAGGGAGCGACCTGTCATCAACAGGAGTTCCACGACCATGTCCATGCTGGCGGAATCTGATTTTCCGGGAAGGACTATGGGCAGTATTTTTTTGATATCGTCCCCGAACCAATCACTTTTCATCAATTCTTCGCGGGAACGCATACGGGACACATTGCCCCTTAATGTATTGATTTCCCCATTGTGGCACATGTACCGGAACGGCTGCGCAAGGTCCCAGGTAGGGAAGGTGTTGGTGGAGAACCTTTGGTGGACCAGGGCCAAACGGGTGACCACTCGGGGGTCCAACAAGTCTTCGTAGTATCTGCTGATGTCCTTGGGGACCAAAAGTCCCTTGAAAATGATGATCTTGGTGGAAAGGCTCGGCAAATAGAAGAACTGGCTTTGGGAAAGCTTGCTTTCTATGATGGTATGCTCGGTGATTTTCCGGGCAATGAAAAGCTTGAGGTTGAACTGGAAATCGTCCAATGCCTCTCCCTTTCCTATAAATACCTGTTTCAGATAGGGTTCGGTCTCTGCGGCAATCCTTCCGGGCACGGAACGGTTGACGGGCACATCGCGCCAGCCCAACAATTGCAGCCCTTGGGCTTTCATGTTTTCCTCAAGGGCCTTTATACAAAAGTCCCTTTGGTTTTCCTTTTGTGGAAGAAACACGTTGCCCACGGCATATTCCCCGGCTTCAGGAAGTGAAAATTTGCAGACATCTTTGAAAAAGTCATGTGGGATATCGATAAGGATCCCTGCTCCATCTCCTGTCTTTCCATCGGAACTCACTGCTCCTCTGTGCTCCAGTTTGTCAAGGATCTCGAGGGCCTTGTGTATGATATCGTTGGATTTTCTTCCTTTTAGGCTGCAAATGAACCCGGCACCACAGTTGTCGTGCTCAAATTCTGGCAGATATAGACCTTGCTTTTTCAATTTCATCATTAACGTATTTCTTCAAAAATATCAATTATGATGAATAAAATGCAGGGTTTTAATTGATTATCAGAATAATAATCAACGTATTGAATGAAGGGTTAAAATATATTTAAAATGAAAATAGGAGCAATGTTAATTTATCATTATCTCAAAATAACCTCTTTCAAACCCCTTATCCCTTAAAGAAGATAGGATGAATGGATGTTCTGAGTATATTTTGCAGGGAGAGCTCGTGAAAGTACGGGGGTGTGCTCCGTAAAAATACTTTTCATTGAATATAGCCCCTCAAATCGAAAGGGGTTAATCTTTGATTATGCTTCTGGAGATGACTATTTTCTGTATTTCAGACGTCCCTTCATAGATTTGGGTGATCTTGGCATCGCGCATCAATCGCTCTACGTGATAATCTTTCACAAAGCCATTGCCGCCATGGATCTGTACAGCCTCGACCGCCGTTTCCATGGCCACTTCGGATGCATAGAGCTTTGCCATCGCACCGGAGAGGGTGTAGTCTTTGCCATTGTCCTTGTCGGTGGCTGCTTGATATACGAGAAGGCGTGCGGCCTGTATCTTGGTGTGCATGTCGGCCAGTTTGAAGGCTATGGCCTGGTGGTTGGCGATTTCGGTGCCAAAGGCCTTTCGTTGCTTGGAATATTGGAGTGCCAGTTCGTAGGCGCCAGCAGCAATGCCCAATGCCTGTGCGGCTATGCCGATCCGTCCGCCGGCCAAGGTCTTCATGGCAAATTTAAATCCAAAGCCATCCGCACCGATACGGTTTTCCTTGGGGACCTTCACATCGTTGAAGAGTAAGGAGTGGGTGTCACTTCCCCTAATCCCCAACTTGTTTTCCTTGGGGCCTATTTCAAAGCCGGGCATTCCTTTTTCAACGATAAGGGCGTTGATGCCATGGTGGCCCTTTTCCACATGGGTTTGGGCTATCACCAAGAATACCTCGGCCCTACCGCCGTTGGTGATCCAGTTTTTGGTACCATTTAGGAGATAATGGTCCCCTTTGTCAATGGCTGTCGTTTTTTGGGAGGTGGCATCGCTACCTGCCTCAGGCTCGGACAGGCAAAATGCACCGATGACCTCACCTGAAGCCAAGCGGGTCAGGTATTTTTGCTTTTGCTCCTCCGAACCATAGGTTTCGAGGCCCCAGCACACTAACGAATTGTTCACGGAAACCATCACGGATGCAGAAGCGTCCACTTTGGAAAGTTCTTCCATGGCTAGGACATAGGCTTGGGTGCCCAGTCCGCTACCACCATATTTTTCATTGACCATCATGCCCATGAAGCCCAGTTCGCCCATTTTACGGACCAGTTCATCGGGAAACGTCTGTGCATCGTCCCGTTCTATGACCCCGGGCAAAAGTTCGCTATGGGCAAAATCCTTTGCCGCCTGTTGTATCATCAACTGTTCTTCTGTGAGTGAAAAATCCATAATACTGAAAAATAATTAAAAACGGAGTACAAATATAGTGTTCCAGTGATAATCTTGCATAAAAATGTTGTCATAAACGAGAATGATATAATTTTTTTGAAAACCTTA
Organism: Flagellimonas hadalis; assembly: GCF_007785775.2. Taxonomy (GTDB): domain Bacteria; phylum Bacteroidota; class Bacteroidia; order Flavobacteriales; family Flavobacteriaceae; genus Flagellimonas; species Flagellimonas hadalis. Next base: position 97,168 of record NZ_VNIK02000012.1, on the reverse strand, counting down.
AGGAGATATTTTTTTTGCTTTCACAATATTTTAAGGGAATAAGATTATGCGGAAAAACTCATTTTGAATATCTTTAACGCTTAGATAACTGCTCAACAAAACGATTCCTTAATTAAACCAAACTTAACATGGAGACCCTCTTAGTTGTCATTTTTGTAATTGGATATTTGGCAATTACCCTTGAACACAATCTGAAGATAGATAAACTTATTCCGGCTTTGGCAATGATGGCCATCCTTTGGGCCATGATGGCCTTTGGCCTTGATGGGTTCACCACTTGGTTCGATTCTGCCAACCATGCGCTTTTGGAGAACTTTTCCTCTTTCGGCCATGAAGAAAAGACCCATCTTTTGGAAGAAACCTTGCTGCACCATTTGGGAAAGACCTCGGAAATCTTGGTCTTCCTTTTGGGAGCGATGACCATTGTCGAGATTATCGACTATTTTGATGGTTTCTCCACCATAAAATCTTTTGTGAAGACCAGGAGCAAGAAGAGGATTCTTTGGATATTTTCCTTCATGGCCTTCATCCTTTCCGCTATCATCGACAACCTTACCGCTACGATTGTGTTGATTTCCATTCTTCAGAAAATTGTCAAGGACAGGGAAATCAGGATTTGGTATGCAGGTCTTATCATCATTGCGGCCAATGCAGGTGGTGCCTGGTCTCCCATTGGGGATGTCACCACCACCATGTTGTGGATCGGCAACAAAGTGTCCACGGCACTGTTGATAGAGCATTTGTTGGTGCCATCGTTGGTATGTATGCTCATCCCTTCGTTTATCGCTTCTTTTCTTCCGGCCTTCAAAGGGGAGATTGATGTGGAGGATGAGGAAATCTCAAAATCAAAGTACAGTTCCATTATGCTGTATTTGGGCTTGGGGGCCATTGTGTTCGTACCTATATTCAAGACCATTACCCACTTGCCGCCCTATGTGGGCATGATGTTGTCCTTGGCAGTAGTGGCCACTTTTGCTGAAATTTACAGTAACCGAAAAATTGCAATCTCCTCTGTTGACCATGACAGCGATGCCGCATCGCACCATAGTCCGGTGCACAGTGCCCTTACTAAGATCGAGCTGCCCAGTATTCTCTTTTTCTTGGGGATTTTGATGGCGGTGGCCGCTTTGGAATCCTTGGGTCTTCTGTTCAATTTTGCTGAAAGCTTGAAACAGGGAATGCCGTTGATGGGTACCGAAATGGCAAGTACCCACGTTTCCGACTTGGTAGTACTTCTATTGGGAGTCGGTTCTGCCGTTATTGACAACGTACCCTTGGTAGCTGCCAGTTTGGGGATGTTCTCAGAGCCGTTGGATGATCAGTTGTGGCACTTCATCGCCTATTCCGCGGGTACGGGGGGCAGTATGCTCATAATCGGTTCCGCAGCAGGTGTTGTGGCCATGGGAATGGAGAAGATAGACTTCTTTTGGTATCTCAAAAAGATATCTTGGTTGGCCTTTTTGGGCTTCATAGGTGGAGCAATATGCTTCATGGTGATGCGATATTTGTTCTAAATCATACTTTAGTCCAAAAATCTCCGTTATAATTGCAACTTAAATTGGGGATATTATATGATTATTTTTCAAGAAGCAACGGAGGGAACCGAGGCTATGGCCTCTATTTCAGAAGAGAAGACCCTGTCCGTGATAGATCTTATCGTTAATGGGGGTACAGGAAGCATTTTGATCATTATTGTGCTTTTTGTGCTTCTGTTCGTAGCCATGTACATTTATTTTGAACGGATTTTTGCCCTCAAGGCGGCGTCCAAGATTGACAAGAATTTCATGAACCAGATTCGTGACCATGTCATGAACGGAAAGTTGGAGGCGGCCAAATTGCTTTGTGCCCAAACCGATTCGCCCGTGGCTCGGCTCACGGAAAAAGGGGTTTCCAGAATAGGCAAGCCTTTGGACGACATCAACACTGCCATAGAGAATGCGGGTACGCTTGAAGTCTACAAATTGGAGAAAAACGTGAGTGTACTGGCCACCGTGGCAGGAGCAGCGCCCATGATCGGGTTCTTGGGGACCGTGATCGGGATGATCCTGGCGTTCCACGAAATGGCAAGCAGTGGCGGACAGGCAGAAATGGGATCGTTGGCCTCGGGCATCTATACCGCAATGACCACAACGGTCGCGGGATTGGTGGTAGGGATTATCGCCTACATTGGCTATAACCACTTGGTGAACCGGACGGACAAAGTCGTCCACCAGATGGAAGCCAATGCAGTGGAGTTCCTGGACCTATTGAACGAACCCATATAGTATTTCTGTCATGAAACTGAAGGGAAGGAACAAGATAAGCCCGGAATTCAGCATGGCATCCATGACGGACATTGTGTTCCTGTTGTTGGTGTTCTTCATGCTGACGTCCAATGCACCCAACGCGCTGGATTTGCTCTTGCCAAAGGCAAAAGGGAAATCCACCAATACGCAGAATGTTTCGGTGACCATCAACAAGGACCTGAACTATTTTGTGAACAATCAGCAGATCAACAAAGAATACATTGAAATTGAATTAAAAAAGGCACTTGAAGGTCAAGACAAGCCAACCATCATCCTAAGGGCAGAAGAAAGCGTGGCCATTAAAGAAGCTGTCAACGTTATGGACATTGCCAATAGGAACAATTACAAGGTCATCTTGGCTGTGCGGCCAAAGTAATGTCATTTTTAGATACGAGACACAAGAAAAAATCCTTCACGCTTACCACACTTCTGTTAAGCGCACTCCTTTTATTGCTTTTTTATATAGGTCTCACCTATCTTGACCCACCCATTGAGAATGGCATAGCGGTGAATTTTGGTACCATGGATTTTGGTAGTGGGGAAGTACAGCCCAAAGAAAAAATAAGGTCCGAGCCACAAGAAGTGGTGAGCGAACCCGTGCAACAAGTACAGGAAGTACAACCACAGGAGGAGACCGTGGATGAGGCTCCCGTGGAGAAGGTGCTGACCAGCGACAACGAGGAGAGCATCAAGATAAAGCAGCAGCAAGAAGCCAAACGCAAGGCCGATGAGGCAGCCGAAAAGGCCAAGGCCGAAGCAGAACGGATCGCCAAGGAGAAAAGGGATGCGGAAGAGAAAAAGCGGCAGGAACAGGAAGCCAAGAAAAAGAATATAGACGCCCTTATCGGAGGCGTTGCAAAATCTGATGGTACAGCCACAGGCAGCGAAGGCGACGACAATAAGGCCGGGGACAAGGGACAGCCTGATGGCGACCCTTATGCTACCAGTTATTATGGCGCCCCAGGGAGTGGGAGCGGTACCGGAGGCTATGGTTTGAACGGGAGATCATTGGCCAGTCAAGGCAAGGTCCAGCAAGATTGCAATGAAGAAGGCAGGGTAGTCGTAAGAATAGTAGTGGGAAGGAACGGACAGGTCATCCAAGCGACCCCGGGCGTCAAAGGGACCACCAATAATGCACCGTGTTTATTGGAACCTGCCAAAAGAACTGCCATGCTCCACAAATGGAACGCCGATTCCAATGCGCCAAGTGAACAGATCGGGTTTGTGGTGGTCAACTTTAAACTGGGGCAGTAGTGACCTATAAGGAAACCCTGGACTGGATGTTCGGCCAGTTGCCCATGTACCAGCAAAAAGGTGCTGCGGCCCTGAACGCCAAGTTGGACAACATCATCCATTTTTCCGACCTTTTGGGCAATCCACACACAAAGTTCAAGACCATCCATGTGGCCGGGACCAACGGAAAAGGGTCCAGTAGCCATATGTTGGCCTCGATACTCCAAGAGGCAGGCTACAAAGTAGGGCTCTATACATCACCGCATCTCAAGGATTTTAGGGAGCGCATCAAAATCAATGGAAGACCCGTGGATAAGAAGTTCGTGAAAGAATTTATCGACGGAAACAAAACCTTTTTGGAGAAACATGGACTGTCTTTTTTTGAGATGACCGTGGGAATGGCCTTTAGCTATTTTGCCAAGGCGAAGATGGATATTGCTGTGATAGAAGTGGGTCTTGGCGGCCGATTGGACTCTACCAACATCATAACCCCAGAAGTGTCCCTCATCACTAATATCGGATTGGACCATGTGCAGATTTTGGGCGATACCTTGGAAAAGATAGCACTGGAAAAAGCAGGGATCATTAAACCTGGTGTGCCTGTGGTGATCAGTGAACGACAACCTGAAACAGAGACCATCTTCAATTTGATTGCCCATCAATTGAAATCCAAGATCGTTTTTGCGGATGAACTGTCCCTTCCTGTCCATACTACAGATTTGCTGGGAGATTATCAAGAGCGAAACATGAGAGGGGTTTTGGCCTGCGTTTGGCAGTTGGAAGGTTTTGATATTTCACAAGATCATATTTCCAATGGATTGAAGAAGGTGGTGGCCAATACGGGATTGATGGGAAGATGGCAAGTTTTAAAACAAAAACCATTGGTGGTCTGCGACACGGCCCATAACAAGGAAGGACTTTTGTGGGTGTTGCAACAGATCAAAAAGCAACAGTACAGGCAGTTGCATATCGTATTGGGTTTTGTGAACGATAAAGATGTGAAGGGTGTATTGCAGATGTTCCCCAAAGAGGCCAAATACTACTTCGTGAAACCGAATATTACTCGAGGTATGGATATGGAAGAGTTGGCATCATTGGCCTTGCAACAGGGGCTTAAAGGTATGGCCTACAAGACGGTGAAGAAGGGATTGAAAGCGGCAATGGCCAGTGCGGAAACAGAAGATATGGTCTATGTGGGTGGAAGTACTTTTGTGGTTGCTGAAGTAGTTTGATTTTTTTCATCCTTTTTGTTTTTTTAATCAAAAACTGTGTTATATTTGCACTCCAATTCAGGAAAATGAATGGGCGCTTAGCTCAGCTGGTTCAGAGCACCTCGTTTACACCGAGGGGGTCGGGGGTTCGAACCCCTCAGCGCCCACAACAATAAAGACAAGGCCTCCGAAAGATTCGGGGGCTTTTTTTATAGTGGTTTTTTGGTGGACGGAACATTTTGGTGTCCACGGATTTCTGAGGGAATTATGTGATGGTTCCCAACTTTTTTAATTGCTTTGCAATATGATTGCCACAATTTGTAGAAAGGCCCATTTCAATGCAGCACATAGGCTCCATAATCCCAAATGGAGCAAGGAAAAGAACATCGAAGTTTTCGGAAAATGTAATAGCCCGAGCTATCATGGCCATAACTTCGATCTTGAGGTGCGGATCAAGGGGGAGGTGGACCCCGATACCGGGTTTGTGATGGACCTGGCCGTATTGGGAAACTTGATAAGGGATGAGGTGGAGGAACGCTTCGACCATAAAAACCTCAATGAGGACTGTCCGGAGTTTCAAGACCTGTTGCCCACCACGGAACATTTCGTGAAGGTCATTTATGACATTTTGAAGCCCAAGCTGAAAAAGGACCAGTTGTTGCAAATTATTCTGCACGAAACACAAAAGAATTCGGCAGAGTATGGAGATTGGTAACTTTTTTCCGATATTGCACCGCTTTTCAATGGGATATTAGCTCAGTTGGTTTAGAGCGCTGCCTTGACAGGGCAGAGGTCACTGGTTCGAATCCAGTATATCCCACTTTTTCTACTCATATTCAGCAATCTTTTTCCGTAGTTTTTGGTTACTGCGCTCCAAGCGTTCGTTTTGGTGCCGTAATCGGGCCAATGCCTTTTGTATAGCTTGTAGGCTCTCTTGTTGTAGGCCGATGATTTCTTCCAGGTCAGATTTGGTGAAGGTTTTACTCATGGTGAATATTTATATTCAAAAAATACTTTAAAATGATAAAACGAATCTTTAAAAGCAACATAAAGATATTCAAAATATTTCAATGAATACAATAAAGCATAAAATTAAGCGAATTTCATGTGGGTCTAAGTGGCTATTTTTGAGATGAAACACCTTCCCATATGGAAAAAGAAGTATTCAATCGTATTAAAGCAGTTTTGGCTGAAAAAGGAAAAACCAATAATTGGTTGGCGGAAGAATTGGATATGAACCGAACAACCATTTCAAAATGGTGCCGAAATGATATGCAGCCAAGGGTTGAAACCTTGTTTCAGATTGCCAATGCATTGGATGTGGATGTACGGGAGCTTTTGGTCTCGACCAAATAACGTTCCTGATAGAAGATGGTCAAAGACATCAATTTTATGCCGTTTTGGGGGTATATAGATTATATAAACAAGTTTCCAACATTAACCAAAAATGAGTATAATTCGGCCAAGACTTACTGATTTTCATAATATACCTATAACTCAAGAAGAAGTCGATTTTGCTATTCCTTTTTTGGACGAGGATATTCCTCTTTATGTGGACCCTTTTCTGTTATGGAAATCGCCATCAATGCAAGACAATTCTTTGCACCTTTCAATAACAAATAGTTTTAACCATATAGGATATTTATTTAATAAAGGATATGAAAAAGATGCCATTGATTTAATAATTCGTGCTTCAGAATGTGATGAAGTTGGATTTGGAAATTCCAAAACCAAAACTGGTAAAAGAATTGGAATTAAACTAGCTTCGAAAATCACGAATCTTTTTAATTCGATACCACAAATTTCAAAGTCAGGATTTATTCATTTCGAAGAAATACAATTACTTGTAGATAATTTTTCAAAAGATAGAGTAAGTGATATAGCTTGTAATTATATCCAATCTTTTCTTGTTGATTATACGATTGAGCAATGCGAAAAATATAAAATACCAATTGAAAAAGTACAGCTTAATAATCTTTATGATTCTAAAACCAATAAATTTATTGAGGAAGAAACCTATCTTCCAATAAATCCAATTACAAAATTACCAATCTTACTTGTTCCCAAAAGATGGTTGCGATTCATTCCTTGGATTAACACAGATGATTATTTCAAAAATTATTACATTAAGAATCTATATGTTGATGGTCAAGAATTACCTGATAAGGTAAAACTTTTAGCATTTAATCGTTCTAATTACGATGTAGTAAAAACATATACAGAAATAAAAGAAAAACAATTTGAAAATTGTAAAAATGACCCTCTTTTTAATCAGATACCAGTAACATCTGCAAAAAGGAAAATTTCAATTATTGAGAAACTTCCAACAGGTAAAACTAATAATGCAGATATAAAATTTGAAGATAATGCTTGTCAACTCTTGGCATCTTTAGTGTATCCACATCTTGATTTTGCCAAAGAACAAAGTCGAACTGAGTCAGGTGTCCAAATTAGAGATATGATTTTTTACAATAATTGTTCTTTTGATTTTCTTAAGGAAATATATGATTCTTACGATTGTAAACAAATCGTGATGGAACTAAAGAATGTTAAAGAAGTAAAACAAGAGCACATTCTTCAATTAAACAGGTATTTAAAAGAACAGTTTGGTCGTTTTGGAATTATTATAACAAGGAATCCACCACCTAAAAAAGTCGTTAAGAATGTAATTGATTTATGGTCTGCACATAGAAAATGCATTTTAATTTTAGATGATTCTGATTTAAAATTAATGACACAAGTATTTAATAGCAAACAGAGATATCCTATTGAGGTCATCAAGAAAAAATATATCGAATTTACAAGGGCTTGCCCTTCATAAAATTAAATTATGACTGAAACAGAAGTATTTAAATTTGAAAAAATACAGAGTCAAATTGATGGAATTTATAAAGAGATAGGTTTGTTATCCCGCAAAAGTCCTAATGACGCAGTAAATAAATTCAAATTAAAATTTATTAATCAACTTTTAATTGATGCAAACGGTTTACTGACAGAAGATTATAAACCGTTACAAGGTTTTGATAGTTTTGATGATGACGATTTACCAACTAATAGTGATGTAACTATGATTTTCGAGCAATATCTTAATTGTCTAGAAAAATTGAGAAGCGATAATATCACTACAAAAGATTATGAACATGGTTGGTTTTGGATAGTTGACGGAGAAGCTTCAAGTATTAAAACTATCAAACCAAAAAAATTGAATATAAAATAAATGGCAAAAAAAAATCATTTACCAACTGAAGCAGAAATTGAAAAATTTGAGATGCTCGATAAATTGATAGAATCTATTTATCTTGAAATGAAAGAATTTTCCAAGAAAAAGCCGGACGAACCACTTAACAAGTTCAAAGTAAAAAGTGTTAATAGAGTTTTAGAGCAACTAAAGGACATACTTAAGGATGAACCGACTGTTGAATTTCTAGACCTTCTCGATGATGAGTCTTTGCCTTCTAACAGTGATTCGATACTGATTTTAGGACAATTTAAAGCATCTATGAAACAATTCCATAGTAAATATTGGCAAAGAGAACCTGGAATTGGATATAGATGGTCGACAAAGGAAAATCCAGTAAAATAACGTTGGGTAACAACGTATATAAAAAATAGCGGTCTTAGTGCGTAAATGAAAGATAAATAATATAATAAAGGTTATTTATAGACCGAAAATTAGCACTTAAAACCCGCTATTTTCATGTACAAGACCGTTAGCAATACTAAATTAAACGATAGGTCTACAGTACATCCAACACCCGCTCCAAGGCCATGCCACGGGAGCCCTTGATAAGGAAAGTGCCCTGTTCAAATGGATTTTTTAGAACATACTCCTTCAAATCTTCAAAGGTCTGGAACTTTTTGGCAATGGCATTTGTCTTGAAAAAGTTCTGGCCAACAAGAAAGACATTATCAAAGCCCAATTTCTGGGACAGGTCGGCCAAAGCTTGGTGTTCCTCGGCCGCAGTTTCGCCCAACTCGAACATATCCCCAATGATGAGGATTTTGTTCGTGGCGTCCATCAAACTGAAGTTTTCCAAAGCGGCCTTCATGCTCGTAGGGTTGGCGTTGTAGGCGTCCAGTATAATCTCATGACCGTTTTTGGATATGATCTGCGAACGGTTGTTTTGGGGTTGGTACGATTCAATGGCCGTTTTGATATCATCCAAGGGGACATTGAAATATTTTCCCATCAATATGGCGGCACAGCAATTGGGAAAATTATATTTCCCAATAAGTTGGGTTTGCATGCGTATTCCTTCCACCTCAAGGACCACATACGGATTGGCTTCAATGAATTTGATGTTGTAATACTGTGGGTCTTTTGTGCTGAACCCTATTTTTTTGATGTAGGTACCCAACTTTTCCAGTTGGATAGGGTCATCGGCATTCATGAAAATATGTCTGTCCTTCGAAATCAGATAATCATACAGTTCGCTTTTGCCTTTTATCACCCCTTCAACACCTCCAAAACCTTCCAAATGTGCCTTTCCAAAATTGGTGATGTACCCAAAATCGGGCTGGGCAATCTTGCTCAACATGGCAATTTCACCTATATGGTTGGCCCCCATCTCCACGATGGCCATCTCGGTATCGTCCTTTATGGACAAAAGGGTGAGCGGGACCCCAATATGGTTGTTCAGGTTGCCTTTGGTGGCGATGGTCCTGTACTTTTTGGAAAGTACGGCATTGATGAGCTCTTTGGTGGTTGTTTTTCCGTTGCTTCCGGTCAGGGAAACCACTTTGGCATTGCTTTGGTTCCTGTGGTATGTGGCGAGGTCTTGAAGGGTTTTCAAAACATCTTCGCATAGCACGAACCGATCCGAAGTCTTATACTCTTCCTCATCGATGATGGCGTATGCCGCGCCTTTTTCCAAGGCATCCTTGGCAAAGGCGTTGCCGTTGAAATTGGGGCCTTTTAAAGCGAAAAAAAGACAGCCGGGCGTTATTTTCCGGGTGTCCGTACATATGGTGGAGTGCTCTGAGAAAAGAGCGTGAAGCTGTTCCAAAGTCATGGACCGAAGATAGAAAAAAGCCCCGATGTTTTGATCGGGGCTTTTTTAAAATACTTTAGGATATGTGCTTATTTGGCTTTTTTATGTCTGACCGTTTTGTTGTTGGTCTTGGACTTGGATCCAACCCTTGACATCGCACATCGGAATCCAATATCGTCGGTTGCCATGTATTGGGGCAGGTACCTGCGTTGGGCAGGGTCTAGCCAGAAGGCCCTATCCCTCCATGAACCACCTTTGTACACACGTACCTCGTCGTTGATCAATGAGGTCCTGTAGTTGGAGGTGTCGTACTGGCGAACGAGTTTTCCTGTGGAATCACGCTCTACCTTGTGCTTGGGCGAATCATACATCTTTCTATTGTCCTCTTCATCGTTGAACTTGTCAAAGAACCTGGATGATCCTGGATCGCCATCCCTGAAACCACGGTTGTCACTTTTGTCAAAATTGGTCCTTAAATAGGTCTCCTGCTCGGTCACAGGGACTTCTTTGATCTCGCCGGGCAGATTGATGGCCACAATTTTTCCGTTGGGCAATGTGTCGTACACGATCTTGTCCTGTAGGATTTCGACCTTGCCATCTTCCCCGATGGCCTTTTTCATGAATACGTTTCCTCTATAGTAGTTGAAATCGCTGATCTCGTCATCCACAATGGGTCGATACACGTCGGCAACCCACTCGCTCACGTTTCCGGCCATATCATATAGACCAAAATCATTGGGCTTGTATGATTTTACCTCTGCGGTAATATCGGCACCGTCATCGGACCATCCGGCAATACCGCCGTAATCACCCTTGCCTTGCTTGAAGTTGGCCAATTGGTCCCCGCGTCCCACACGCTGTCCGTTACGGGTATAGTCACCTTCCCATGGATATTTTTTCCTTCCTCGGTAGTTGTTGTACTCCCGGGTACCCACGAGGGCCTGGGCCGCATATTCCCACTCGGTCTCAGTGGGAAGCCTATATTCCGGCATGATGACACCACTGCTTCTTTTGGCGAACGCATTGATGGAATCACGTTTTTGTTTTCCTTGAAGGGAATCTATCTGTCCCCCATAAACGGACTCAGGATTGTTCAGGTAGGCCTCGGTGCTGAAGGTGCCGTCGACTTCGCCGTTCAATACTTTGTATTTGGCATCCTCGGCCAAATAACCTTCCCTTTCCAGCATCACTTCGTTCACCCTGTCCGTTCTCCATTCGGCATATTGAGTGGCCTGTACCCAGTTTACACCGACTACGGGGTACTCGGCATAGGCGGGGTGTCTGAGGTAGTTGTTGGTCATGGTCTCGTTGAAGCCCAATCGGTTTCTCCATACCAAAGTATCGGGTAGGGCACCGGTATAGATGTTTGCGTAATTGGGGTTGTCCGGAGGGTAGACTGCCTTCAGGTAATCCAAATACTCAAGGTACATCACATTGGTCACCTCGGTTTCGTCCATGTAAAAGGATTGGACGTGCTGTTGTGTAGGTGTGTTGTTCCAATCGTGCATGATGTCGTCTTGGACTTGGCCTTTGGTGAAGGTTCCGCCCTCAACGAAAACAGTTCCTGGAGGGGTTTCCTGCTCCTTGAAGTCCGAATTGTATTGGAATCCGCCTTCTTTGGCATTTATTTTCCACCCAGTGGCTCTGGAAACATCCTTGGAAGAAGAGGAGTTTTTACAACTGGAAAAACTTCCCATTACAACGGTGCAAGAAAGTACAACTTTAATAAGGTGTTTTTTCATAATTTGGGCTTGAGTGCTTAAAAAACTTGGGGTTTCCGCCCCAGTCAATTCAACTTGTTTTGATCTTATTTAATCCTTTCGATGGCATTAGAACGATGTTTTTGCCATTATATTTTGTGCTCGTCAAATAATTGCGGCAATGTCGTCGCCAACATTTGCTATACATTTGTAACGCAAATGGATGTGAAATAGTATTGAATGTTTGGCTTTTAACGGTTCCATGGAAATTATGGCTGGTGGTATGGGCAGACCTCTACCTATTAATGCATTAAAAAAAACACGTCCCATTACAAGAATTTGAGTAAAACACCGTTTATGTTGTAATGTATCCAAAGCTTTTTGGAGCAAAACTTTACTAAACGCTTAAATCATAGAATGAAAAAGTTACTGATATTGGCAGTCCTTCTTACTGTAGCCTTAACCGAACAGACAAGTGCTCAGCAAGAAAGAGCGATCACAACGGCAGTCCCTTTTTTGACCATAGCCGCGGATGCGAGGGCATCTGGAATGGGGGATATGGGTGTTGCCACTTCTTTTGATGCGTATTCACAACAATGGAACCCGGCCAAATATGCTTTTGCCACCCAGAAATCTGGAGTTGGGGTGAGCTATACCCCTTATTTGGAGACCATTGTGAACGATGTGTCCCTGCTGAGCGCCAACTATTACAACAAACTCAATGATAGGAGCGCCTTTGCTTTTGGACTGCGCTATTTCGGTCTTGGGGATATAGAGCTTCGCCAGACCATTGAGCAAGAGGCTACTTTGGTTAAGCCCAATGAATTTGCTTTGGATGGGTCCTATTCCTTAAAATTGAGCCAGAGTTTTTCCATGGCCGTGGCGGGAAGGTTCATCAGTTCGAACCTAAGGTTCCAGGACGGGACACAGGATTCGCAGGCAGCCAATGCCTTTGCAGTGGATGTGGCAGGGTTCTATCGGTCTCCGGAAATAGCTTACAATAACTATAATGGCCGATGGAGATTGGGTTTCAATGTATCCAATATTGGTGGTTCACTTCAATATGACGAGGGCGGCCAAGAAAACTTTTTGCCCACCAATCTTAAGTTTGGGGCAGGGTTTGATTTCATCTTTGATCAGGACAATGTCCTGGCCCTTAATTCAGAGTTCAACAAGTTATTGGTGCCCACGCCCAGGGATTTTGATGGGGATGGGGACATTGATATCGAGGACAACACCGAATACCAAAACATCAGTTTTTTTAATGGGATTTTTGAGTCTTTTGGAGATGCCCCCGACGGTTTCAGTGAAGAACTCAAAGAAGTCACATGGGCGCTTGGTGCCGAATATCGGTTCAGGGAGGCCTTCATGCTGAGAAGTGGTTATTTCAATGAGAGCGAGGAAAAGGGATCTAGAAAGTTTTTCACTTTGGGTGCAGGGTTCAAGTACAAAACGGCGCAGATAGACCTTTCCTATCTGTTCTCCACTTCGCAGGTCAGGAACCCATTGGAGAATACCCTGCGTTTTTCGCTGACCTTCAACTTTGGGGAGGAATTTTTCAACGACTGATAAAGAACAACATAATATTATCCCAAAAACCTATCCCCGTGGATGGGTTTTCTTATTTTTGGGATACACCGAAACATGAATGGAGAAAAAAAGGATTGCCTTTGAACTGCTCATTTTCCAAAGCGATGATGAGTTGTCACAAAACGAGCAAAAATTGTTAAGTGCCGCAGTGCGTGCAAGGGAAAGTGCCTATGCGCCCTATTCGCGATTCAGGGTGGGTGCGGCCGTTCTGTTGGAAAATGGGGAAACGGTCATTGGGAGCAACCAAGAGAATGCTTCCTATCCATCCGGGCTCTGTGCCGAGCGGGTGGCCGTTTTTCAGGCGGGGGCAAGGTTTCCGGGTGTTCCCATTGTTTCCATTGCCATAACCGCAGCCTCGGAAGAACACCAAGTGGATGTTCCGGCAGCACCATGTGGCAATTGCAGACAGTCCATCATCGAATACGAGCAAAAGCAAAAATCACCCATTTCCATATTGCTCAAAGGGGAGAAAGGACCCATTTATAAATGTAGTTCGTTGGCCGATATTTTGCCCTTGGCCTTCAACAGTTCATTTTTGGGCGATTCTTAAATCAATTCTTTTTCCAAAAGGAGATATATATGTATTTTTGCTCCTCGCCCCGAAGGGGGATTTCAATTAATACTACAGTTGATGAAAAAAATCACCAAAGAAGTTTACCTCAAATGGTATGAGGACATGTTGTTCTGGAGAAAGTTCGAGGACAAATTGGCCGCAGTATATATTCAACAAAAGGTCAGGGGCTTTCTGCACCTGTACAATGGTCAAGAGGCCGTTCTGGCTGGATCACTCCATGCCATGGACCTCACCAAGGACCGGATGATCACCGCCTACCGTAACCACGTCCAGCCCATCGGAATGGGTGTGGATCCCAGAAGGGTGATGGCCGAGCTGTATGGCAAGGTGACAGGTACTTCAAAAGGGATGGGAGGCTCCATGCACATCTTTTCCAAAGAACACCGCTTTTATGGTGGACATGGAATTGTGGGTGGACAGATTCCTTTGGGTGCCGGATTGGCATTCGGTGACAAATATTTCAAAAGGGATTCCGTGACCCTTTGCTATATGGGCGACGGGGCAGTGAGACAAGGTTCCCTGCACGAATCCTTCAACTTGGCCATGTTGTGGCAATTGCCCGTGGTCTTCATCTGTGAGAACAACGGATATGCCATGGGAACATCGGTGGCCCGTACCTCACACTCCACCGAGATCTGGAAATTGGGCTTGGGCTATGAAATGCCCTGTGGTCCTGTGGACGGGATGGATCCTGCGATAGTGGCCAAAGAAGTGGACAAGGCCGTGGAAAGGGCCCGTACCGGGGGAGGACCTACTTTCTTGGAAATGAAAACCTACCGTTACCGTGGTCATTCCATGTCTGATGCACAGCACTACAGGACCAAGGAAGAAGTGGAAGAGTACAAGAAAATTGACCCCATCACCCAAGTGAAGGACATTATCTTGGAAAAAGGCTATGCAACTGCGGACGAGATCAAGAAAATCGATAAGCGAGTGAAAGATTTGGTGAGCGAGTGCGAACAGTTTGCCGAAGAGTCGGATTTCCCACCAAAGGAGCAATTGTACGACACCGTGTACGAACAAGAAGACTATCCATTTTTACAACATAAACTTTAAGTAGATGGCAGAAGTAATCACCATGCCTAGATTGAGCGATACCATGGAAGAAGGAACCGTGGCAAAATGGCTCAAAAAAGTAGGGGACAAAGTAGAGGAAGGCGATATATTNGCAATTGTACGACACCGTGTACGAACAAGAAGACTATCCATTTTTACAACATAAACTTTAAGTAGATGGCAGAAGTAATCACCATGCCTAGATTGAGCGATACCATGGAAGAAGGAACCGTGGCAAAATGGCTCAAAAAAGTAGGGGACAAAGTAGAGGAAGGCGATATATTGGCCGAGATAGAGACCGATAAGGCCACCATGGAGTTTGAATCCTTTCATCAAGGAACGCTCCTGCATATCGGCATTGAAGAGGGCGATGGAGCCCCAGTCGATTCACTTTTGGCCATCATCGGAGAAGAAGGGGAGGATATTTCCGCTCTTTTGAACGGAGGTGCGGCCCCTGCTAAAGAAAAAGAAGAAACAAAAAGCGAGCCCGAGCCCAAAGCCGAAAAAAGCGAAGCTCCGGCAAGTGCCCCCAGTTCAATTCCGGATGGCGTGGAAATTGTGACCATGCCCCGTTTGAGTGATACCATGGAAGAAGGAACCGTGGCCAGCTGGTTGAAAAAAGTAGGCGATAAGGTAGAGGAAGGTGATATATTGGCCGAAATCGAGACCGATAAGGCCACCATGGAATTTGAATCGTTCTATTCAGGGACATTGTTGCACATCGGTATCGAAGAAGGCCAAGGCGCCCCAGTCGATTCACTTTTGGCCATCATAGGCCCAGAAGGAACCGATGTGGATGCCATATTGAAAGCACAAGCAGGTGGAGGCTCCAGTGCCCCCAAAGCTGAAAAAACGGAAGAAGATAAACCTAAGGCTGAAAAAGCTGAGGCAGTTGAAGTCCAAACTACTTCACAGGATGGCAACCGTATTTTGGCATCGCCTTTGGCGAAGAAGATAGCCAGTGAAAAAGGAATCAACCTATCACAAGTAAAAGGTAGTGGAGACCACGGACGAATCGTGAAAAAGGACATTGAGAACTTTACACCTTCGCAAGCGACTTCACCAACCGTTGAAAAAGCAGCGGAAAAAGCGGCCCCAGTGGCTCCTGTCAATTTGCCGGTCGGAGAGGAAAGCTTCGAGGAGGTGAAAAATTCCCCTATGCGTAAGGCCATTACCAAGAGTTTGAGCGCTTCCAAGTTTACAGCTCCCCACTTTTATTTGACCATAGAAGTGGACATGGACAATGCAAAAGCTTCTAGGGAACAGATCAACAATCTGCCCGATACCAAGGTATCTTTCAACGATATGGTATTGAAGGCATGTGCCATGGCATTGAAAAAACATCCGCAGGTAAATACTACTTGGACCGATGAGGCCACCATATACAAACACCACATCCACATGGGGGTGGCCGTGGCCGTGGATGAAGGTCTTGTAGTGCCCGTGATCAAGTTTGCCGATCAACTTACATTGACCCAACTTGGGGCCGCTGTAAAGGATTTGGCAGGAAGGGCCAGGGCCAAGAAAATCAAGCTCGATGAAATGGAAGGAAGCACCTTTACGGTTTCCAACTTGGGAATGTTCGGTATCCAAGAATTTACGTCCATTATCAACAAACCCAACTCGGCCATATTGTCCGTAGGGGCCATCGTGGAAAAACCAGTGGTCAAGAATGGACAGATCGTAGTGGGCAATACCATGAAGGTGACACTGGCCTGTGATCACAGGACAGTCGATGGTGCGGTGGGAGCACAATTCCTACAAACCCTGAGGGCCTATTTGGAAAACCCCGTGACCATGTTGGCATAAGCTGTCAATTCGAGCATGCCTGTCGGCAGACAGGCGCAGTCGAGAATACATAAATCAAAAGGCATCCTTTTTTAGGATGCTTTTTTTATCTTTAGAAAATCCAAAAAAGCAAAAACATGAAGACAATCCTATATGCCTTTACTGCCCTTTTCATGATGACCTGTGGTCCAAGCAAAATTGAACAGACCACAGCATTGGGGGCAAAATCCAGATCTGAAGCGACCAAAAAGGGAGAAGGCACATTTACCGATGCAGAGCGCATTGGGAAAATAATGGACTATTTGGCTTCCGATGAGCTAAAGGGTCGGGACTCTGGCAGTGAGGGAATAGAGATGGCCGCAAAATATATTGAGAACCATTTCAAGTCCAGCGGAGTGAAGCCCTATTTTGAAACATATAGGGATACCCTTTCCAATTTTGAGAAACCATCTTTTAACGTTGTGGGAATTGTGGAAGGCAGTGACCCCGCACTCAAGAATGAATATATTGTTATCGGGGCACATTACGACCATATCGGTGTCGTGAAAGCAGAGAATGGGGACGACATAGCCAACGGGGCCAATGATAATGCCTCAGGTACCAGCACGGTAATGGAGTTTGCCCGATATTTTGGCACTCAGAAAACCAATAAGCGGACTTTGATCTTTGCCCTATTCAGTGCTGAGGAAAAAGGACTGTTGGGGTCCAAGCATTTGGCGAAAAAGCTCAAGGAGCAGGGACTTAACCTGTATGCCATGCTCAATTTTGAAATGACAGGGGTGCCCTTGCAGGGAAAGGACTATTTTATGTACATCACGGGATACGATATGTCCAACCTGGCCGAAGTGAGCAACAAATATGCTAAGGAAAACCTAGTCGGATTTTTGCCAACGGCCAAGGAATATAACCTGTTCCAGCGGTCGGACAATTATGCATTCTATCAAGAATTTGGAGTGCCCTCACACACTTTCTGCACCTTCGATTTCACCAATTTTGACCATTACCACAAAGTGGGCGACGAGACGGACATCATGGATTTTGCACACATGGCCACCTTGGTGAACAAAACCATACCCGTGTTGGAAGGCATTGCGAATGCACCAACGCAGGAAATCCAGAAAAAATAACATAGTATTGTCACTCCGAGTGGCGTAGCGAAGTAGGTGGGAATTTTTAGTTCCCAGAATGAATAAATAGTATCTGCCATGGCGAACATCATTATCACGGGAACCAGTAGGGGCATCGGTTTTGAATTGGTAAAACTTTTTGCTGAAGAAGGTCACCATGTCCTGTCCCTATCCCGAAATGCTCGACCTGTCCAGGATTTGAAACTCCCGAATGTCCATGCAATCCCCTTTGATTTGGGCAACCCTGATGATTATGGGCAACTCAAAGGATTTTTGAAGGAATGGAACACTGTGGACGTACTTATCAACAATGCGGGTCGCTTGCTCAACAAACCTTTTTTGGAGATTACCTCCAAGGAATTTGAGGACGTTTACAAAGTAAACGTGTTCGGTGTGGCCGAAATTACCAAGACCGTACTGCCCAAAATGGGTAAAAATGGCCATGTCGTCACCATTAGTTCCATGGGTGGCGTGCAGGGCAGTGTGAAGTTCCCGGGACTATCAGCCTACAGTTCCAGTAAAGGGGCGGTCATCACGTTGACGGAGCTTTGGGCAGAAGAGTTCAAGGAAACCGGCCCCAGTTTCAATGTGCTGGCTTTGGGTGCTGTGCAGACCGAAATGCTGGAAGAGGCCTTTCCAGGCTATCAGGCGCCCGTGACCGCTCTGGAAATGGCTACATATATCAAGGAGTTTGCGTTGACGGGGCAAAAGCTGTACAACGGAAAGTTGCTGCAGGTGAGCAATAGTACGCCATGACAATGACTGCGAGAGTGGTAGTCCGTACTTAAAATGTATCTTTGTTCCAGTGAACACCGCACTCGAAAAATACTTGCCGGAACGGGCCGTACCTCCATGTTTTGAACTCATCAAGACCCATGGGGTGCATCTCAAGATCGTGAACCACAGGGTCACCCGCCATGGCGATTACCGTAGGCTGCCCAATGGGCTTCACATGATCACGGTGAACGCATCATTGAACAAATACCGATTTCTGATCACGCTCATCCACGAAATTGCGCATTTGGTGGCCTTTGAACAATATGGCCGGCGAATATTGCCGCATGGGGTGGAGTGGAAACGTACCTTCCAACATCTAATGGTTCCGTTCATCCGGCCAGAGGTGTTTCCAAATCAATTATTGCCCATCATTGCGAACCATTTCAAGAACCCAAAGGCAAGCAGTAGTACGGATGCCCGTTTGTCCATTGCGCTCAAGGCATTTGATGAGGAGGAAAGAAAGGAGAGTTATGTGTATGAATTGCCAAAAGGCAGTATTTTTAGGCTATATAATGGAAGGTTGTTCCAAAAAGGGGACAAAAAGGTGAAACGCTATGAATGTGTGGAGTTGTCCACGGGTAGGTTATATTTGTTCCAGCCCAATGCCGAAGTAGAGTTGGTTCGAGATAGACCTGAAGGGCCATCAATGTAAAAGCAACAAGACAAATGAACAAGAATTATTACGCCGTCTTGATGGCGGGAGGAGTAGGATCTCGATTTTGGCCTGTAAGCACCACCGCCAACCCCAAACAGTTCCACGATATGTTGGGAACAGGGAAGACATTGATCCAAAAGACATTCGATCGGTTGAACAGGTTTATCCCCACAGAGAACATACTGATCTTGACCAACGAACGCTACAACGACTTGGTGCTGGAGCAATTACCAAAGGTAAAACCGGAACAGGTGGTCTTGGAACCCGCTATGCGCAATACGGCCCCCTGTATTCTTTACGCATCATTGAAAATCCAAAAAATGAATCCCAACGCTGTGATGATCGTGGCGCCCAGTGATCACTGGATCGAGGATGAAGAGGCTTTTGAAAAGGATGTCACCGCATGTTTCGATAAATGTGAAAAGGAAAACGTGCTCTGCACCTTGGGCATTCAGCCCACATTCCCCAATACGGGCTTTGGATACATCGAATTTGAAAAAGGAAGTGACGAAAAACTGAAAACCGTGTCCCAGTTTAGGGAAAAACCGGATTATGAAACGGCAAAGGAGTTTTTGGCCCAGGGCAATTTCCTTTGGAACGCAGGTATTTTCATGTGGAGTGTCCAGACCATAGTGGATGCTTTCAAGAGCTATCAACCTGGGCAGTATGAACTTTTTGGCAAGGGGATTTCCTGCTATAATACTGGGGAGGAGAAGGGATTCATCCAAGAGAACTATGCCAAGGCGGAAAACATCTCCATAGATTATGCCATCTTGGAACAGTCCAGTTCCATATACACCCTTTCTGCTTCCTTTGACTGGAACGATTTGGGGACTTGGGGAGCACTGTATGATAAATTGGACAAAGATCCATCCGGCAATGCCGTGGTCAATGCCAGTGTTGTGTTGGAAAATGCCAAGGGCAATATGATCCGTTCCCCAAAGGGGAAAATTGTGGTCGTGGACGGATTGGAAGATTACATCATCGTGGATAAGGAAGAGGTCTTGTTGATCTACCCCAAGTCCAAACAACAGGACATCAAAAAAGTATTGGGCCAAGTGAAAGAAACGTTTGGCGACAAGTTTGCATAAAAATATGAGCGAAGATCAACTGGAAAAAGGGGCTGTTCCCAATCAGGATAGTGGGGATGAGGTAAAAAAGGATTTCAAGGGGCTTGTGGGCAGTGTACGGAAGTTCCTTTCTGAGCTGTTAGAGATTCGTACCAATACGGATGCCACGGCGACCAAGGAATCCATCATTGCTGATATTACTTTTAAGGGCCACACCTCATGGATCTTGATCTGTTCCATTTTTATCGCCTCCGTTGGTTTGAATGCCAATTCCACGGCGGTGGTGATCGGAGCGATGTTGATCTCCCCCTTGATGGGCCCCATTTTGGGTATGGGCATGTCCTTGGCCATCAACGATATCGATACATTGAGGCGATCCCTGAAGAATTTCACGGTAATGGTGGTCCTGAGTGTGGTCACGGCCTTTCTGTTCTTCTACCTTTTCCCTCTTCGGGATGAATCCTCAGAACTATTGGCACGGACCAAACCGGATATCCGAGACGTATTGATCGCTTTTTTTGGTGGTTTGGCATTGGTGATTGCCCGGGCCAAAAAAGGGACCATAGCCAGCGTGATCTTTGGGGTGGCCATTGCCACAGCATTGATGCCGCCACTCTGTACGGTAGGTTTTGGGCTGGCCATAGGCAAACCTTTGTATGCGGCTGGCGCCATGTACCTGTTTACCATCAACACGATTTTTATTGGTCTGGCCACTTTTTTGGTCATCAAGTTTTTACGGTTCCCCATGGTGCGCTACGCCAATTCCCAGCGAAGGCGTATGATTGCGCGACTGGCTTCCATCACGGGTATTTTGGTGATGATTCCGGCGGGTTTCACCTTTTATAATGTCTTTCAGGAGTCCCTTTTCAGAAAACAGGCGCAGCAGTTTTTGGATGAGACCATCGAAGTGTACCAGTTCAACGGTGCGGGAAGGTATGTGGACAACCTCACGAAGATTGAATATGTGGACGATGGATCTTCACTCATCGAAGTGGTCTGTATGGGGGATGAGCTTATCCCTGAAAATGTAGTGAACACTTGGAGGACCCAAAAGAATCAATATTCCCGTTTGAAGAATGCGGAACTCCATGTCATACAAGGAGGAAGGGACGATTCCGAGGAAAAATTCAATTTTGTGAGCGAACTGTATGAAAGGAACAAGGCAGATCTGCTGAACAAGGATGAACAGATCAGGCTATTGGAAGAGGAAGTGGCCATTTTGACAAAGAACATGGGCAAACAGGTCCCTTTCAAAGATGTGAGTGCTGAGGCCAGGGCCAATTACGGCAACATCGAGCGATTGGGATTTTCGTACCAGATCCAGACCGATTTTAAGAAATTGGACACGGTTCCGGTCTTTGAAGTAAAATGGAAACAAGGGATACAGAATGCCCAAAAAGAGGCCGACATCAAAAAAATGCAGACGTGGTTAAAAATACGTTTGCGGGATTCTACCATCGTCGTGAAAGAAGTGGAGTGATTTAATGGTCATAAGCCAGAAGTCAGTTTGCAAGTTTCTGGTTTCAAGTGGCAAGTACAAGCACCAAATCATAAGTGCTCAGGCTGCAGTGAGCAATAACGGAACAACTGAATAACAAAAAACTAATTCCGTTCCTCGATATACATTTGCCGCACTTTTTTGAAAAGCTCGGAAGAATACACAAAGTCGGTCACTGCTTCGTTGTCCGTCTTGAAGATTTCCTTATTGGTACCTTCCCATTCTTTATACCCATTTTTGAGGAAGATGATCTTTTCACCGATTTCCATCACCGAGTTCATATCATGGGTGTTGATGATGGTGGTGATGTCATATTCTTGGGTGATCTCGTGGATGAGGTTGTCGATCAAGATGGCGGTCTTGGGGTCGAGGCCAGAATTGGGTTCATCACAGAACAGGTACTTTGGGTTCATGACGATGGCCCTGGCAATGGCCACCCTCTTTTGCATCCCTCCCGAGATTTCGGATGGATATCTCTTATGGGCATCGACCAGGTTCACGCGTTTCAGCACAAAATCCACCCGGTCCTGCATTTCCGATTTGGACTGTTTGGTGAACATGTCCAAAGGGAACATCACATTCCCCTCCACGGTCATGGAATCGAACAGGGCGCTTCCTTGGAACACCATCCCCATTTCTTGTCGCAGATCGCGACGTTCGCTGTTGGAAAGCTCCGAATAATATTGGCCGTTATAACAGATTTGTCCCTCGTCGGGTTCAAAAAGGCCCAGGAGACATTTGAGGAAAACAGTTTTTCCCGATCCACTCTGTCCAATGATAAGATTGGTTTTCCCTTTTTCAAAAACGGTGGAGATCCCTTTCAGGACATGGTTGTCCCCGAACGATTTATGTACGTCTTCAACTTCTATCATTAGCCTAGCAGTAATTGGGTTAGGATATAGTTCGTTATGATGATGACCACACTCGTCCAAACAAAGGATGTGGTGCTGGCCTTGCCCACTTCAAGGGCACCGCCTTTCATGTAGAAACCGTGGTAGGAAGGTACAGTGGCGATCACGAAGGCAAACACCACCGATTTGATGAAAGCGTAAGTCACATGGAACGAGTCAAAATCCAACTGGAGCCCTTTGATGAACTCCCCGCTTGGGGCATACCCCCCGAAAACTGCGGCTATCCATCCGCCCAATATGCCGACGAACATGGAAATGGCCACGGCAAAAGGGTACATCATGGTGGCGATGATCTTGGGGAACACCAGATAATTGAGGGAATTCACACCCATCACCTCAAGGGCGTCTATCTGCTCGGTCACCCGCATGGTGCCAATGCTCGATGTGATATAGGACCCCACTTTACCCGCCATGATGATGGAGGTGAAGGTAGGTGCAAATTCCAAGATCACGGACTGTCTTGTAGCAAAGCCGATAAGACTTTTAGGTAATAGGGGACTGTTCAGGTTTAGGGCTGTTTGGATGGTGACCACCCCACCGATAAAAAAGGAAATAAAGATGATGATTCCCATGGACCCATAAATCAGCTCATCTATCTCCTTTAGGATCAAGGACTTCATGATGGGCCATTTGGTCGGTTTTTTAAATACTTCCCAGACCATGATGAAGTATTTTCCAATCGCTTCTAGATGTTTCATGTGCTCGATATGGGCTTGAGGTGATAAAAATAAGAATATTGTTGGGCATTTAACCTTCATTTAAACTTTTTAAAAGTGATAATTGAATAGCTTTGTCCTAGTTTGATTAAATCCACACCATGAGAAAAACCAACCTCATTTTATTGCTGTTAGTAATGTTCATGACCAGTTTATCCTATGGTCAACGTAAAAAGAAGAGCATAACCGAAGAACAACAGCCCGAACCCATAGCCCATACGCCCAAATTGGTGGTAGGCATCATAGTGGACCAAATGCGCTATGACTACCTTACCCGTTTTTGGACACAATATGGTGAAGGCGGCTTCAAAAGGTTGGTGAACCAAGGGTTCAATTGCAAAAACCATCACTATAACTATGCGCCGACGAGCACCGGTCCAGGCCATGCATCGGTCTATACGGGAACAACACCTGCCACACACGGTATCATTGGCAATGATTGGTACAATAAGGAAACGGGCACCGATGTCTACTGTGCCGGGGATGATAGTTATACTTCAATAGGGACCACTTCCGATGCTGGGCAAATGTCGCCCCACCGAATGCTGACCACCACGGTTACCGACGAGTTGCGGATGCATACCCAAAAAAGGGGCAAAGTAATCGGTGTGGCCTTGAAGGACAGGGGTGCCGTACTTCCTGCGGGCCATACGGCCAATGCCGCCTATTGGTTTGAAGGTGGGGCGGCAGGAAACTGGATCACCAGTTCCTATTATATGGATGCGTTGCCACAATGGGTGGTTGACTTTAACAATTCAGATGCCGTGGAAGCCTATAAAAAACCATGGAATACCTTGAAGCCTATCGAAACCTATGTGGAAAGCGGTATCGATGCCAACAGCTATGAAGGAATGTTCAAGGGGGAGACTACCTCGGCTTTTCCACATGATCTTCCCGCTTTGTGGGAGGCCAACGGACAGTTTGGTCTATTGCGGAGCACACCTTATGGTAATAGCATGACCGCTGATTTTGCTTTGGCGGCCTTGGAAGGAGAGGATTTGGGTGTGGATACCATTACCGACTTTTTGGCGGTAAGCTTTTCCAGTACGGATTATGTGGGCCACTTTTTTGGGGTGAATTCAAAGGAAATTGAAGATACGTACATACGGTTGGACCAAGATTTGGCCCGTTTTTTTGCTGCTTTGGATGAAAAGGTGGGCGAGGGCGAGTACACGGTTTTTCTTACGGCCGACCATGCTGCCATCGATGTGCCTGCTTATTTGAAGGATTCAAAAATACCAGCGGGATATTTGGATATGAAAGGGCTTCAGGCCAAGTTTGCAGAATTCCTGAAATATAAATATGGGACTACCGATGTGGTAAAGGACCTCTCCAACCATCAACTTTTTCTGGACCATAAGATTTTGGCCAATTTGGACATCGATCTAAAAGAAGCGCAAGAGGATATTGCAAAGGAGCTTTTGAGCTATGAGGGCATTGGTGAGGTCTATACGGGCCATCAAATGTGGGCGAACAATTATACCAAGGGCATCCCCTATATTTTACAGAACGGCTACAACCAAAAACGGTCGGGAGATGTGCTCATCGTGCCCAATCCAGGGTTCATTTATTCAAGTGGCAGAACAGGTTCCACTCACGGTTCCCCTCAGGTGTATGACACACATGTGCCTCTATTGCTCTACGGAAAGGGCATTAAGCAGGGCAGTACAGTGAACCGAACCGAGATTCCGGACATTGCTCCAACCATTTCCGCCCTATTGGGCATCGCGTTCCCGAGCGGGACCACGGGCAGGCCCATTGGGGAGGTGTTGGAATGAGAGCATCTCTTATCTTGAGATGATTATTTTTTTTCTGATGACTTGTCTTAAAGAGGGGTCTGAATAGATCAATACATAGGTTCCACTGGAAAGATGGTCAATCGACAGTACTTTATGATTTTTCTCGCTCAAGATCAACCTTCCATTGATGTCAAAAAGTTTAATCAGAAAATCTGAATCATAGTCTTTTTTGATAAATATTTGATCTCTTGCTGGGTTGGGATAAATGATTACTCCATAATTAATTTCTGGTTCTGGTTCTGGTTCTGGTTCTGGTTCAGAGATAGGTGTGGTCTCCAATATTCCGT
The DNA here is from genome assembly GCF_007785775.2 of Flagellimonas hadalis. GTDB lineage: Bacteria > Bacteroidota > Bacteroidia > Flavobacteriales > Flavobacteriaceae > Flagellimonas > Flagellimonas hadalis. The sequence goes on along the minus strand of NZ_VNIK02000012.1, from coordinate 71,900 downwards.
CGCAGTTCTCATCAACTTCATTATCGGGCATTTCATGAGCTAGGGGGTTGATGTTGGGGTTCAGGTCATCACAATCATTTGCATTGGCAAAGCCATCTTGGTCGAGGTCATCGTCCCAGGTCGCAGGGTCACAGTCCTCGTCGATGCCGTTGTACGGGATTTCAATCGCACTGGGGTTGATGTTGGGGTCATTGTCGTCACAGTCATCCGCATTGGCAAAGCCATCTTGGTCCAGGTCGTCGTCCAAGGTTGAAGGATCGCAGTCGTCATCAATGCCATGGAAGGGGATCTCCAACGTCCTGGGATTGATGTTCGGGTTCAGGTCATCACAGTCATTTGCATTGGCACAGCCATCTTGGTCAAGGTCGTCGTCCCAGGTTGAAGGATCACAGTCGTCATCAATGCCATTGAAGGGGATCTCCAACGTACTGGGATTGATGTTCGGGTTCAGGTCATCACAATCGTCCGCATCGACAAAGCCGTCCTGGTCCAGGTCGTCGTCCAGAGTGGCGGGATCACAATCGTCGTCAATGCCGTTGTATGGGATTTCTAAAGCATTCGGGTTAATGTTGGCATTGCTGTCATCACAATCGTCCGCATCGACAAAGCCGTCCTGGTCCAGGTCGTCGTCCAGAGTGGCGGGATCACAATCGTCGTCAATGCCGTTGTAGGGGATTTCTAAAGCATTCGGGTTAATGTTGGCATTGCTGTCATCACAATCGTCCGCATCGGCAAAGCCGTCCTGGTCCAGGTCGTCGTCCAAGGATGAAGGGTCACAGTCGTCGTCAATGCCGTTGTACGGGATTTCCATTGCACTGGGATTGATATTGGAATCGTTGTCATCACAATCATTTGCATTGGGAAAACCATCTTGGTCGAGGTCGTCGTCCAAGGTTGAAGGAGCACAGTCGTCATCGATACCGTAGTACGGGATTTCAATCGAACTGGGATTGGTGTTGGGCTCGGTGTCATCACAATCATTTGCATTGGCAAAACCATCTTAGTCGAGGTCATCGTCCAAGGTGGAAGGATCACAGTCGTCATCGATACCGTTGTACGGGATTTCAATCGAACTGGGATTGATGTTGGGATTGGTGTCATCACAATCATTTGCATTGGCAAAGCCATCTTGGTCGAGGTCGTTGTCCAAGGTTGAAGGATCACAGTCGTTATCAATGCCATTGTAGGGGATCTCGGCGGCACTGGGATTGATGTTGGGGTCATTGTCGACACAATCGTCCGCATTGGCAAAGCCATCTTGGTCGAGGTCGTCGTCCAAGGTTGAAGGATCACAGTCGTCATCAATGCCATTGTAGGGGATCTCGGCGGCACTGGGATTGATGTTGGGGTCATTGTCGTCACAATCGTCCGCATTGGCAAAGCCATCTTGGTCAAGGTCATCGTCCAAAGTGGCGGGATTACAGTCGTCGTCAATGCCGTTGTACGGGATTTCCATGGCACTGGGATTGATGTTGGGATCGTTGTCATCACAATCATTTGCATTGGCAAAGCCATCTTGGTCCAGGTCATCGTCCAAGGTTGAAGGATCACAGTCGTCATCGATACCGTTGTACGGGATTTCCATTGCACTGGGATTGATGTTGGGATCGTTGTCATCACAATCATCCGCATTGTCAAAACCATCTTGGTCAAGGTCATCGTCCAAAGTGGCGGGATCGCAGTCGTCGTCAATGCCGTTGTACGGGATTTCCATGGCACTGGGATTGATGTTGGGATCGTTGTCGTCACAATCGTCCGCATTGGCAAAGCCATCTTGGTCAAGGTCATCGTCCAAAGTGGCGGGATTGCAGTCGTCGTCAATGCCGTTGTACGGGATTTCCACTGCACTGGGATTGATGTTGGGATCATTGTCGTCACAATCATTTGCATTGGCAAAGCCATCTTGGTCGAGGTCGTCGTCCAAGGTTGAAGGATCACAGTCGTCGTCAATGCCGTTGTATGGGATTTCCATGGCATTGGGATTGATGTTGGGTTCATTGTCGTCACAATCATTTGCATTGGCAAAGCCATCTTGGTCAAGGTCATCGTCCAAGGTTGAAGGATCACAGTCGTCGTCAATGCCGTTGTAAGCAATCTCCAAGACATTGGGATGGATATTGGGATTGTCATCATCACAATCTTGATCGGAAGTGAACCCATCTTGGTCAAAATCTATAACACCGACCCCATAATGTAAACTCAAATATTGGATGAGGGATTGTGCCAAGGATTCCGCAAAGAGTGCTCTATCCGCTTGGTCGAAGCGGACATCTTGATTGACTTCAATCTGGATGCCATCAATTTCACCAGCATTTAATCGAGATCCATGTATCCAAACATTGTAACCGCCATTGAAGTAATCTTCATTTTGATTGGGGAAGGGATCTTGTGTACTTGGTACCGATGGAAACCCTTTTTCATGCAATAAGGTTCCAAAACTCTTTGCACCCTTTAATAATTGTACATGCGTCAATCCATCACTATTATCATTGATCAAGGTTCGGACGCTGCTTCTGTTGATATAGGCATTGGTATTCAAAGTAGCATCGGAAAGCCGAAGTTCCGCTCCGGTAAGCGTATATCCGAGCTCGACCCTTTCAATGGCATGCGAATGTCCGTGAAGGTCTATAAAAAGACCCCTGCCGAAGTTTTGGATGATATCTGTCTTGGCAGATTCTATGAAATCATGATAATTGTCGAAGGCCAACTCCACGGTTGGATTGCCGTCCGCTGCTTCAGGTTTTTCGCGGTTTGCATCAAATTTTGCCCGGGAGAGCCTGTTGATGATGACATAGGGATAGAAACCGGTTTCATTAAAATAGGCCTGGGCAATGGCCCTTCCCATCTCTTGAGTATGGGTATCGTTTCCGTAGATGCAGTCCATACAATTTCGATCAGGTATCTCAATCGGGTTTAGGTCCCCATCATGTGGAATGGAAATGATAATGGGATGGTTCCCATAAATGTATTCCACATAACCCGTATTGTCGAAATCGGATTCACCAGGTTGCTGTGCCATGGCCCAACTGGAGAACAAGCCAAGGACAAGGGTATAAAACACTGCCGAAGGGGAAAAAGGATATGTTTTCATTTTGCATAACCGTTTTGCGGCCCTTCCCCGATAATCATATCAGGTACGGTTGCCATGGATTTGGGTTATGCTACAGACACAATAAAGATAAAAAACTTGATTTTCGGAAAGGCGTTGAATTGATGGATGCCCCTTTCCAATTGACGGATTGATTTTTGTTGGAAACTTTGTAGGACAATCAATACGATATGGGCTGTAAATACGTGTAAAATCCTATATTTTGGACCAAATTCCCTTCCAACGGTATTTCCGGATAAACCTTCCCTCTGCCTTGGAAACATAGAAAGGTTTTTGTTGGAAAAACGCCTTTAGAAACCCAAAAATGGTTTGAAAGTACAAACTTGGACTCTTGGCCTGCCATGCCATTTTGAGTGCAGCCACTTTGGTCAGGACAATACCGTAGCGCATTTTGTAGAGCGCTGTTCCCTTGGCCTGGTAGTTCGTGGAACTATACCCATGTCCGGTAGGGCGGAGGTGCTTGACCTTCAGCTTTGGAACGGTCTGCGTCTCAAAACCGTGGTATTTGGCCAAGAGGGTGTCCACAGTGTCCCATCCCACTCCAGGTCGTAATCCTCCAATCTTATTGAAACAGGCCTTGTGGTACAGTTTAATGGGACCACGGACATGGGTCTTGTCGGCGATATTTTCATAAACCCAATCGTTTCCTTTTCGGATATAGAGCAGACCAGAGCACATACCCAGTTTCCAATTGCTCTGAAATTGGTTGACCATGGTCTCAAAATAGTTGGGAGGGAGAATGATGTCCGCATCAAACTTTCCGATAAGGTCAAACTCTGCGGTGCGCCGCAGCCCAAAATTAAAAGTGTCCACCACTTTCCTGCCGGGGATATGTTCATCCACGGATTTTCGCTTTAATACTGTGATCCATGAAAATTTTTCTGCGAAGCTCTGGGCAATTTCAAAAGTATTGTCAGAAGAATTGTCGTCCACCACAATCACCTCGTCGGGCAAATGGGTCTGTCCCACAAAGGAATCCAGACAATCCTTTAAATAAGCTGCCTCGTTATGCGCTGGAATGACAATGCTGATCCACATGCGCTAAAATTCCAAAAAACAAACCACAAATCCCAAATAAGTTGTTGGGTTATTTAGTTGTTGGGTTCCTGTTTCTTGAATTTCGCTTTCTTTTTTGCAGCTGAACTTGAGCTTGTTGTTTGGTCATTGCGGTCCTATTTCTTGATTCCTGGGTCCTGTGTCTTGTGTCTGCCGAAGGCAGGAATTCCACAAACCTTTTTGCAATTGAATTTGAAACTTGAACTTGTTCTTGTCAATTAAACTATCGTTCCGCATAAACAATATAGTATCGATTGGTGAAATACCGCAACAGCGGTCGGATTCCAATCTTTTTGGCTGGATTGGTCCATTTTGCAGAATCTTTTATGGTCCATCCGGCCTTTTCCAACAACCAATCGAATTGCCAGTCCTCAAATTCATGGTAGTGTCGGTCCCAAAGATCGGTCTTGCTCCGATAAGCTGGGGAGAACCAAAGTCGCATGGGGATACTGGCCACCAATTTATTGGCCTTGATCTCTTTTAGCACATTGTACGGGGCCACCATGTGTTCAAAAATCTCAAAAGCGGTCACCACACTGGCATTGGATCGGGAAACGGCTTCATAATCCACATCCAGATCTTCACCTTTGGTGTTTTCCACTTGGTATCCATTTGCCTTCATGATTTCTGAAAAAGGATTTTCGACCCCTAGGTCCAAAATGGATTCCGAAGTGCCAATATGCTTCTGCAGAAACGCCAAAGTGTGCCTGTAACGTTTGTTGGGAAAGTTGTTCTCGTACATGCGCTAAAATTCCAAAAAACAAACCACAAATCCCAATTAAGTTGTTGGGTTATTTAGTTGTTCAGTTATTTAGTTGTTCAGTTATTTAGTTGTTCAGTTATTTGGTTCTTATTTCTTGCATCCTGCATCTTCGTTCGGCGAAAATAGAAACGAACGTATTTGCAATTGAACTTGATTCTTGAACTTGTTGTTTAGTATCGATAAACAATTGCATTGACATTCATTCCCGCACCGACACTGGCAAAGATGACCACATCACCCTTGTTGAGTTGATGTTCGGGTAGTTGTCCCTTCAGAACCAGGTCATAGAGGGTCGGAATGGTGGCCACGGAGCTGTTTCCCAATTCATGGATGCTCATGGGCATGACGTTCTCAGGGGCATCCTTTCCATAGAGTTTATAGAATCGTTTGATGATGGCCTCGTCCATTTTTTCATTGGCCTGGTGGATGAATATTTTTTTGACATCATCAATGGCCACACCACTGTCGTCCAAACAAGCTGCCATGGCCTTGGGCACATTGATACAGGCAAATTCGTAGATTTTGCGCCCCAGCATTTTTATGTATCGGGTGTCCTTGCAGCCCTCTGCGCTGTTGGTCTTGTCAAAATAGAGATAGTAGGCCTCTTCTCCTGCATAAGTTACGGAGTCGTGCGCCAAAATTTCACCTGAACTCTCTGTTGATTCTATGATGGCCGCCCCGGCACCATCGGAAAAGATCATACTGTCACGATCATAGGGATCCACCACCCGCGAAAGTGTTTCGCCACCGATCACCAAGCATTTTTTTGCCATGCCGCTTTTGATGAACGCCGAAGCTTGTATGACCCCTTCAATCCATCCTGGACAACCAAAAATAAGGTCGTATGCCACACATTTTGGGTTTTTTATCTGCAAAAGATGTTTTACCCGTGTTGCAAGGCTTGGTAAAGTGTCGCCTTGGATTTTACCAAGGGTCATATCGCCGAAATTATGGGCGAAAATGATATAGTCCAACTCCTCTTTATCGATTCCAGCGTCGGCAATGGCCTTTTCTGCGGCCAAATACCCTATATCCGATGTCTTGAACTCGGGCTCTGCATATCTTCGTTCAGCAATTCCAGTGATGGCCTTGAACTTTTCAATGATCACCGAATTTTCCTGTTCGATCTTGCTTCCATCAACACCCAAGAATTTATGCTGCAAAAAAGCTTCATTTTTGGTGATGATGGATGGGATATAGCTGCCCGTTCCCGTAATACCGATTTTCATATCGAGGTTGTTTGGTACTTAAAGGTAAGTTATTCAGAATTCATTGTTATGCATGCATAATAAATTGTACAATGCTCAATAAACCTTCCAATATGTCACAGAAAGAAAAAAGCCTTGGGCAACTTGTTTGTTCCAAGGCTTTTTGTTTGTATCTGCAAGGGTTTGCTATGCTTCTGCGTAAGCTTCAATGGGTGCACAGGTGCATATCAAATTACGATCCCCAAACGCTTCATCCGTTCTTCGGATGCTGGGCCAAAACTTGTTTTCGGCCACATAGGGCAGCGGAAACGCGGCTTTCTGACGGCTATATGGGTGTTCCCAGATGTCGTTGGTGATCATCCCCAACGTATGTGGAGCATTTTTGAGTACATTGTTTGGTTCGTCCGCACTCGCCTCATCGATTTCTTCCCTAATGGAAATCATCGCGTTACAGAAACGGTCAAGTTCGGCAAGGCTTTCACTTTCGGTGGGTTCTATCATCAACGTTCCAGCTACAGGGAAAGATACGGTCGGGGCATGGAAGCCATAGTCGATCAAGCGTTTGGCAATGTCCGTTACCTCAACGCCATTGGCCTTGAAAGGTCTGCAATCGATGATCATTTCGTGGGCTGCCCTGCCTCTTTCGCCAGTGTAGAGCACATCAAACTTGCCCTTGAGGCGGTCTTTGATATAGTTGGCGTTCAGGATGGCGGCTTTTGTGGCATTCGTAAGGCCTTCGGCACCCAACATCTTGATGTATCCGTAAGAGATCAAACAGACCAATGCACTTCCCCAAGGGGCAGCGGAAATGGCTGTGATGGCTTCTTTACCTCCCGTTTTGATCACAGGATTGGAAGGTAGGAAGGGTTTCAATTGCTCCGCCACACAGATGGGCCCTACTCCTGGTCCACCACCTCCGTGTGGGATGGCAAAGGTCTTGTGCAGGTTGAGGTGGCACACGTCCGCACCAATGGTGGCAGGGTTGGTCAACCCGACCTGTGCGTTCATGTTGGCGCCGTCCATATAGACCTGCCCTCCGTTGTCATGGATCAATTGGGTAATCTGTTTGATGGACGATTCGAAAACACCGTGGGTGGATGGGTAAGTCACCATCAATGCTGCCAAATTTTCGGCATGCAACTGTACTTTTTCTTCCAAGTCGGCCACATCGATGTTTCCTCTTTCATCGGTTTTGGTCACCACCACTTTCATGCCTGCCATTACGGCGGAAGCTGGGTTGGTCCCGTGCGCGGAAGCGGGAATCAAACAGATGTTGCGGTGTCCCTCGCCCCTGGACTCATGATAGGCACGGATGACCATCAGGCCAGCATACTCGCCCTGTGCCCCGGAATTGGGTTGAAGGGAAGTAGCGGAGAACCCGGTAATGACATTCAACTGGTCTTCCAACGATTTCAATACGTCTTGATAGCCCTGTGCTTGTTCCAAAGGAACAAAGGGGTGGATGTTGCCCCAATGGGGCCAGCTCAAGGGAAGCATTTCGGAAGCTGCGTTCAATTTCATGGTGCAACTGCCCAAGGAGATCATGGAATGGTTTAGAGCAAGGTCCTTGCGCTCCAATCGTTTGATGTAGCGCATCAACTCGGTCTCGGAATGGTAGGAATTGAACACCTCATGTTCCAAAAATGCCGTTTTTCGTTGCAGAGCAGTTGGTATGGCCTCTTCTTTGGCAATATTGGCTTCTTTTCTTTGGATGTTATGGGCTTCCAAAAAGCAGGAAACCAATACTTGCACATCTTGATCGGAAACAGCTTCGTTCAACGAAATGGAGACGGTTTCAGGGTCAACATAATTTAGGTTGATCCCTTTTCCTTCAGTGGCTTGTTTTAGTTTTTCGACTTGTTTTACTTTGACCGTTATCGTATCAAAATAAGCGGTATTGGTCTGCTGGAATCCATGGGACTCCAAGGTGCTGACCAATACCCTGGCATGCTTGTGCACTTTGTTTGCAATGTATTTCAACCCTTCAGGGCCATGGTACACGGCATACATGCCTGCCATGACGGCCAACAATACCTGTGCGGTACAGATGTTGGAGGTGGCCTTGTCCCTTTTGATGTGCTGTTCCCGGGTCTGTAGCGCCATGCGCAGGGCACGGTTGCCATCCGTGTCCTTGGTCACGCCAATGATCCTTCCGGGAATACTTCTTTTGTATTCTTCCTTGGTGGCAAAAAAGGCCGCATGGGGACCTCCATAGCCCAATGGGATCCCAAATCGCTGGGTAGTGCCCACCACTACGTCCACACCCCATTCACCGGGGGCCTTCAACAGGACAAGGCTCAGGATATCGGCAGCTACGGCCACTTTGATCTCGTTGGCCTTTGCTTTTTCCACAAAGGACCCATAATCGTACACTTGCCCATACTTTCCGGGATATTGCAAGAGGACGCCATAGTATTCGGAAGAGAAATCAAAAGTTTCATGGTTGCCGATCACCAATTCAATACCTAAAGGTATGGCACGGGTCTCGAGAAGGCTCACCGTTTGTGGGAGCACTTCTTCCGAAACAAAGAATTTGGAAGCGTTATCCTTTTTTTGTTGCCTGTTGCGCAGCTCAAACAGCATGGTCATGGCCTCGGCGGCAGCCGTACTTTCATCCAAGAGCGATGCATTTGCGATTTCCATGCCAGTGAGATCGCTCACCATGGTCTGGAAATTGAGCAGGGCCTCCAGCCTTCCTTGGGCAATCTCTGCCTGATAAGGCGTATAGGCGGTGTACCATCCTGCATTTTCCAAAATGTTCCTTTTGATGGGGGAAGGAGTGAGCGATTCATGGTAGCCCAGGCCAATATAGGTCTTGAAAACCTTGTTCTTTTGGGCCAGCTCCTGCAAATGGTCCAGGAACTCATGCTCACTGATCCCTGCGGGAAGGTCCAGTGGTTTTTTAAGTTTGATATCGTCGGGAATGGTCTCATGGATGAGCTGTTCCACACTATCCACCCCAATCGTTTTGAGCATTTGGGGAAGGTCTTTTTCTGATATGCCGATATGTCTGGCGGCAAACACTTCTGTATTCATGTTCAATCCAATAAAGTGCACAAAATTAGGGATAAATTCAATGAAAATAGGCAATTTTGAAGGTGAGTGAAGCAAAGTTGTTAACCACTGATCAACCTTTTGGGAACGAAGGGAAAACCCGTAAAGATGAAGACCTTGAAGTCTATTTTTGATTTTTATTTGGATGCCAGTATCCATGTGGCCTTGGCCGTGTTGTCGTTGGCGGGTGTCACCTTTCATTTGTTGGGCATTTCTTCCGATATTGATTTGTTGGGATTCATTTTTTTTGGGGTGATCGTCTGTTACAATTTCATCAAATATGGGGTGGAGGCCTACAAATATTTGATCGTGTCCAATGCCTATCACAAGATCATTCAGATCTTCAGTTTTGTGTCGTTTGGTTTTGCACTCTATTTTTTGCTGCAACTGGATGCCAAGATTTGGTGGGCCACGGTGATCTTGGGCCTATTGTCCGCATTGTATGCCGTTCCGTTTTTGCCAAGCGCGAAAAACCTAAGGAGCCTAGGAGGGTTGAAAATCTATATTGTGGCCTTTGTGTGGGCCGGTTTTACTGTCCTGTTGCCTGTTTTGGATGTGCAAATGCCCATTGGTTGGGATTTTTGGGTGCTTTTCCTGCAACGGGTGTTGTTGGTGTTGGTGCTCATCATCCCTTTTGAGATCAGGGATATGCAATGGGACGATAAAGATCTTCGGACCTTGCCGCAGGTATTGGGGGTTAGACGGACCCAAAATTTGGGCATCGTCCTAGCGGTCGTTTTTTTTCTCCTAACTTTTTTAAAAGATGGGGTCCATCAAGTCGAAATCGTACTGAGATTGGCCCTCACGCTAGTCTTGATCTTTGTGCTTATCGCCAATAAAAAAATGACATCCCGATACTTTGTATCGTTTTGGGTAGAGGCTATCCCTGTCTTCTGGTTTGGGATGTTCTGGTGGGTGGAGCGGTTTTTTTAGAGTCTTTTTTCCAAGTCACGTTTCATACATTCCTTGTCATGGTCAGAGAGTGTGGAAAGTCCTGCACGATCACAAAGGGAGGTCAACTTGGAATTCTTTTTGGAATATGTTTTACAGGTCTTGCAATTCCAAAGATGGAACCGAAGCTTTACAATGTCCCAAAAGCTTGCCTCCTTGTATTGGGACTTGTTACAGATATGTGACGCCTCTTCGCATGAAATCTTCATAGCTAAAACCAATTTTCGTTCAAACAACCCATAAGCGAGGTCCTTGCCCTATGGATCATTACCCACAAGTTGGACGGATTTATGTCCAACTCATTACAAATATCTTCAGTTTCCATTCCCTGGATGGTCTTCATCTTAAAGACTTGGGCCTGCTTTTTGGGCAATTTGTCCAAACACTCCTGCAAGGCCAGCCCAAGCTCCTCGTTCTCCAATATGTTGTCCCCATCCCTGGTAAATGGGTCGGCCACTTGCTCTTCCAGCCAATCACCTTCGGATTCGGAATCCGTACTATAATTGATGCGGACCTCTGCCTTTCCTTTTTTGGAATTGCTCTTGCGGTAATGGTCTATGACCTTTCTTTTCAATATGGAGACCAACCAAGTACGCTCGGCGGCATCACCCTTGTAGTTTTTGGAAGAATTGAGGCCTGCAAAAAAAGTTTCCTGCACCAGATCCTTGGCAATTTCCGCATCGCTGACCCTGGCCACGGCGTAGTTGAAGAGGTAATCTGCATAGAGATCTACCCAATTCTGAGGATGGAGTTCGTGCTTGCCCATAGTTTCGAAGTAGCAAAAATAGTGGTTTTTACGCTGCAAAGGATGCTCGTGGGTAAGATGTGTCCCAATTTTCGCCCAAAACCATCTGTCCATTGCGCAGCTACTGCATTTAGCTTGCTTTTTTGATGAGTCCGGCCCTTTCCAAAAGCGCATCGATATTGGGTTCCGCTCCCCTGAAACGTTTGTAGAGTTCCATCGGGTTCTCCGTCCCTCCTTTGGAGAGTACATTTTCCTTGAACTTATCGGCGACCGTTTTGCTGAAAATGCCATTCTCCTTGAAATGGGCAAAAGCATCTGCATCCAGCACCTCGGCCCATTTGTAACTGTAATATCCTGAGGAATACCCTCCTTGGAAAATATGGGAAAACGATGTGCTCATACAGGTTTGAGGGGTGTCGGGGAACAAGTCCGTGCCCTCAAACGCCTTGGCCTCGTAAGCCTTCACATTGTTGATGTTTGATGGATCTTTGCTATGCCATGCCATGTCCAAAAAGCCAAAGCTCAACTGGCGCACCGTGGCCATTCCCTCCTGAAAGGTGGCGGATTCCTTAATTTTTTCCACCAGCTCCATGGGAATCAATTCCCCGGTCTCGTAATGAAAGGCGAAAAGCTCCAGGGCCTCTTTCTCATAACACCAATTTTCCATGACCTGACTGGGCAGTTCCACAAAATCCCAATAGACCGAAGTGCCCGAAAGGCTGGGGTAGATGGTGTTGGCCAACATACCGTGTAGCCCGTGCCCAAATTCGTGGAAAAGCGTGGTCACTTCATTGAAAGTGAGCAGCGAGGGTTTTGACTTGGTCGGTTTGGTGAAATTGCAAACGTTGGAAATGTGTGGCCTGTTATTTTTTCCGTTCAACGTGTATTGGGATTTGTATGAGGTCATCCAAGCTCCGCCACGCTTTCCGGGTCTGGGATGGAAATCGGCATAGAAGAGCGAAATGAAGTTGTTTTTGTCATCATACACTTCATACGTCTTCACATCTGGATGGTATTTTTCAATGGTCTGGACCTCTTTGAATGTAAGTCCGAAGAGTTTTTCAGCCACTTTAAAAACGCCGTTGATCACATTTTCCAGTTTGAAATACGGTTTCAGTTTCTCATCATCCAAATTGAAGAGCTTTTGCTTCAACTTTTCGGAATAGAAGGCACTGTCCCATTTTTCGAGCCGATCAATGTTGTCCAAACTTTTTGCAAAGGTTTCCAGTTCCCCAAACTCCCTTTCTGCGGCCGGTTTTGCCTTTTCAAGCAGCTCGTTCAGAAAATCCATTACTTTTTGCGGGGTCTCCGCCATACGCTCCTCCAATACAAAATGGGCATGGGTGGCATAGCCCAAAAGATTTGCGCGTTCGTGGCGAAGAGAGACTATTTTCAGGATGTTTTTCTGATTGTCGAGTTCATCCTTGTGAAACCCTTTGCTGCCAAAGGCAATGGAAAGCTCCTTGCGAAGCTCCCTGTTCTCCGCATATTTCATGAAAGGGATATAGCTGGGGTAATCCAGTGTGATGAGCCATCCATCTTTTCCTTTGGATTCGGCCAACTGTGCAGCGGCTTCTTTTTCACCTTCGGGCAGACCTTTAAGGTCTTCCTCATGGGTAAGATGCATTTCATACTTATTGGTTTCGGCCAACACATTTTCCCCGAACTTCAATTTCAGTTTGGAAAGTTCGGCATCGATTTCCCGTAATCGCTTTTTGTCCGAATCGTTCAAATTGGCCCCGTTCCTGCTAAAGCTTTTATATTTCTTTTCCAAAAGGGTTTCCTGCTCAGGAGTGAGTTCCAAAGTATCTTTTTGGTCATAAACAGCCTTGATGCGTTCAAAAAGGCCTTGGTTCAGGGTAATGTCATTGCTGAATTCGGACAATAGGGGGGACACTTCTTGGGCTATCTTTTGGATTTCCTCATTGGTCTCCGCCGAATTCAGATTGAAAAAAACGCTGGAAATGCGGTCCAACTGCTGACCGGCAAAATCCAGGGCCTCCAAGGTGTTTTGGAAGGTGGGCGCATCGGGGTTTTCCACGATGTCGTCGATTTCCTTTTTGGCAGCATCAATGGCCTGAAGAAAAGCCGGTTTGAAGTGTTCGTTCTTTATTTTGGAAAACGGAGCTTGGTCAAAAGGCTCCAATAGTGGGTTGTTCATGGGTAAATCAGTAATAGTATATGATAGCCAGAGGCTTTACAAAGTAAAGTGGTTTTGTTTAGGACGAGTTACTTCATTTTTCTTACTTCCTCGGCTCCTTTGATGACTTTTTCCTTTAGTCCTTCCTTGTAGGATTGGATTTTGTTCAGTACTTCAGCGTCGGAACTGCCAATGATCTGTGCAGCCAAGATACCTGCATTCTTGGCACCGTTCAGCGCCACGGTGGCAACGGGTACCCCGCCGGGCATCTGGAGTATGGAGAGGACGGAATCCCACCCGTCAATGGAGTTGCTGCTCTTTACGGGCACACCTATCACGGGCAATGGGGACAATGAAGCTACCATTCCGGGCAGGTGGGCTGCCCCTCCGGCCCCGGCAATGATCACCGAATATCCATTTGTGTGGGCATTTTTGCCAAAATCGAACAGTTTTTCGGGAGTACGGTGCGCGGAAACAATGTCCACATCAACGGTGATCCCGAATTCTTTCAATATATCGATGGCTTCTTGCATAACGGGAAGGTCGCTGGTGCTTCCCATGATCACGGCTACTTTTTTCATAAAATTCCAAACTGTAACTTCCAAAAACCTTTAGTCTAGCATTTGGAATTTGATTATTGTGATTTGTTTGTTGTTACCTTGATGGTTTCCTTTACTTCTTGGGCAACTTTTCTGGCCCTGGCCATATCCTCGTCCACAATGGTCACGTGTCCCATTTTCCGGAAAGGTCTTGTCTCTCTTTTTCCATAAATGTGCGGGGTCACGCCTTCCATTTCCAAGATGTCTGCCATGTTTTCATAGACCACATCGCCCGTATGTCCTTCGGCCCCTACCAAGTTGACCATGATACCGGCCACTTTGCTGTCGGTTTTTCCCAAGGGGAGCCCCAAAATAGCGCGGATGTGTTGTTCAAACTGGTTGGTATAGCTGGCTTCAATGCTGTAATGTCCACTGTTGTGCGGTCTTGGCGCCACTTCGTTCACCAAGATCTCATCGTCCTGGGTCTGGAACATTTCCACGGCAAGCAGGCCAATGTGTTTCATTTGTTCCGAAACCTTCAGCGCAATTTCCTGCGCCTTTTGGGCCACGGTCGCATCGATTCTAGCGGGACAGATCACATATTCCACTTGGTTGGCCTCGGGGTGGAATTCCATCTCCACCACAGGGTAGGTCTTTACCTCACCTTTGGTGCTCCTTGCCACGATAACGGCCAATTCGTTTTTGAAACCGATCATTTGCTCCGCAAGGCACTCCACATTGGGCAGGCCTTGGAGGTCTTCCATTTTCCTGACCACCTTCACGCCCTGGCCATCGTAGCCAAACTGGGCACTTTTCCAAACAAAGGGCAGTTGGAGCCCTCCGTTATGGATGCTGTCCTCGATTTCCGAAGTATAGGCAAAACGGGTGAACGGTGCCGTTGGGATGCCATGGTCCGTATAAAAAAGCTTTTGTGTGGCCTTGTTCTGTATGGTCCGCAGGGTTTTGGTGGGAGGGTAGACCTTGATGCCTTCGTATTCCAGTTTTTCAAGGGCGTCCACATTTACGTTCTCAATCTCGATGGTGAGTACGTCCACGTCCTTCCCAAAGTGGTAAACGGCGTCAAAATCCATCAGATCGCCCAGCACAAATTCGTTGCAGGCTATTTTGCAGGGGGCTTCTGGCGAGGCGTCCATCACCTTGGTGTGGATATCCCATTTGCGGGTCTCGTAGAGCATCATTTTGCCCAATTGTCCCCCTCCCAAGATGCCCAGTTTAAAATCGGATGAAAAAAATTGCATTGATCAGCGAATTGGAATGAAAGCAAAAATACATGAATTCCTCGAAGGGATAAAAGATAGGTGGACATACCACCCCAAAAATACTATCTTTGCCAACCTGACCATTTAATCGCAGCACATTGATCAAACTTCACGACAAGTTTTTTAAGCCCTATTTAAAGGAAGAGGAAATCCTTGCCGCCATCAAGAAAATGGCCGATGAAATTGCCAAGGATTACAAGGACGAGACGCCTCTCTTTGTGGGGGTGTTGAATGGGGCCTTTATGTTCGTGTCCGATTTTTTGAAGGCCTATCAGAATCCCTGTGAGGTTTCCTTTGTGCGGTTGAGTTCTTACCAAGGGCTGACTTCCACGGGAATTGTGGAAACCTTGCTGGACGCGCCGGAAGAGATCGAGGGCAAGAGCGTGATCATTTTGGAGGATGTGGTGGACACGGGTCGTACCCTGAAACAATTGGTGCACCTGTTTTCCCATACCAATGTGAAGGAATTTAAGATAGCGGCCCTTTTTTACAAGGCCGAAGTATATAATGGTGAGTATGCCATCGACTATGTGGGTCTGGAGATCCCCGACAATTTTATCGTGGGATATGGGCTGGACTACAACGAATTGGGCAGAAATCTTAGGGAAGTTTACCAATTAAACCAATCAGATATGATCAACCTAGTGCTTTTTGGAAAGCCAGGAGCTGGAAAAGGGACCCAAGCGGGGTTCTTGAAGGAAAAGTATAACCTGAAACACATATCCACAGGGGATGTTTTCCGCTACAACATTAAAAATGGTACCGATTTGGGCAAGTTGGCCAAGTCCTTTATAGATAAGGGCGATTTGGTACCGGATGAGGTAACGATAGACATGCTGAAGGACGAGGTGGAGAAAAGCCCGGACGCAGCAGGTTTCATTTTTGATGGTTTTCCACGTACGGCCGCCCAAGCAGAGGCACTGGACAACTTTTTGGAGTCCAAGAACATGAAGGTGAACGCCACCATTGCCCTAGAGGCCGATGATGATGTCTTGGTGGCACGCTTGTTGGAACGCGGCAAGAGCAGTGGTCGTTCAGACGATCAGGACGAAGACAAGATCCGTAACCGTTTTGACGAATACAACGAGAAAACTGCCCCGCTGAAGGCTTACTACGAAAAACAGGACAAGTTCCATTCCGTGAACGGGATAGGCAACATCGACGATATTACAGAACGACTGAGCAAAATAATCGAAACCTTGTAATAAAGGACGGGCAGTTTTAAGGCTGCTGTCGTTTCATTTACTAACAATACCAAGAACATGACCGAGGGGAATTTTGTGGATTATGTAAAAGTGTTTGTCTCCTCCGGAAACGGGGGCAAGGGCTCTGCGCATTTGCACCGCGAAAAGTATGTGGCCAAGGGAGGTCCTGATGGAGGCGATGGAGGCCGAGGCGGACATGTCATCATAAAAGGGAACAAAAACCTATGGACCTTGGTCCATTTCAAGTTCAAAAAGCATTTTAAGGCCGAACATGGGGAACACGGCAGTAAAAACCGGAGCACTGGGGCCGACGGTTCCGACGTGTATCTGGAAGTGCCCTTGGGTACTGTGGTCAGGGATACGGAGACCAAAGAGGTGCTTTTCGAGATAACCAGGGACCAAGAGGAAAAGATTGTTCTGGAAGGAGGAATGGGAGGCCGTGGCAACTGGCATTTCAAGAGCCCCACCAACCAGACACCCCGCTATGCGCAACCAGGCATACCTGGGCAAGAAGCCAATATCACATTGGAACTCAAAGTGTTGGCAGATGTTGGTTTGGTCGGTTTTCCCAACGCCGGAAAATCCACATTGCTCTCCGTAATGACGTCGGCAAAGCCCAAGATCGCCGATTATGAGTTCACCACGCTCAAGCCCAATCTGGGTATCGTGGAATACAGGGATTTTAGGAGCTTCGTCATGGCAGACATTCCCGGGATCATCGAGGGTGCGGCCGAAGGCAAGGGACTGGGGCACTATTTCTTGCGCCATATAGAGCGAAATGCCACATTACTTTTCCTGATTCCGGCCGATAGCAAGGACATCAGCCAGGAATATGCCATTCTTTTGGATGAATTGAGAAGGTATAATCCGGAGTTGTTGGACAAAAACCGACTTGTGGCCATTTCCAAGTGCGATATGCTCGATGAAGAGCTCATTGAAGAAATGAAAGAGGATTTAAAAAGTGATTTCAAGGACATGCCCTATTTGTTCATCTCGTCGGTAAGTGGTTTGGGCATCCAGGAACTCAAGGATAGGCTTTGGACGCTTTTGAACGAATAAAACACTTTCCTCTAATCTCATAATCAATATATTGATTAATTTTAAGGAATCCAGAAACGACCGTTATGCGCAATATTTTGATGGTGTTTTTTAGTTTGCTTTTGGCAGCCTGTTCTTCCGTTCGGGTGAATTATGACTACGACAAGGAAGTCGATTTCTCCGGCTATACCACCTACAATTATTTCCCTGACATGAATTCTGGATTGAGCCAGTTGGACGAAAAGCGGCTCGTCCGTATTTTGGATTCCACCCTTCAATCTAGAGGATACCGCTTGGCCGAGGAGCCTGAAATCTTTGTAAACATACTGAGCAACGAATACCAGGCAGCCCCCAAAAATTCTGTAGGCGTTGGTCTTGGTGGGGGCGGAAGAAATGTGGGCGGAGGGATATCCGTGGGATTGCCCTTGGGCAGCCCAAGTGTCCAACGTAGCATTCAGTTCGATTTTGTGGATGCCCAACGAGATGCCCTGTTCTGGCAGGCCACTGCAGAAAGTGGGTACAGGGAAAACGCATCGCCCAGTGAAAGGGAACACAGGCTCGAAGTATTGGTGAAAAAGGTGTTTTCCAAGTTTCCCCCCAAGAACTAGTACAGTTTTTCCACAGCTTTTTTGAAGGAAGTCAGAGTGTCATTACCGTTCAGGTGATCCATATGACCATTGGTCATAAACCCATTTGGTACGAGGCCATCATCCACTACTTTAGCCTTGTGTAACCTAAAAAGCAAACCACCATGATAGCACTGGCAAAATTGATCATCACCCTTTTGGTTAGCATCCTTCTTTAAATCACTAGTTTGAAATTCAACAAAATGAGAAAATTCAACACATCCCAAAAAGTGGTCATGGCCATGGGAATTTTAGGAGGGATCATAGGTGTTTATGGTAAGTTCAACGATTGGGAATATGCGGACTACTTTCCGTTCTTCTATACCGGCATGACCATGGTCTGGATTGTTTTTTTGCCTTCCAGCAGATCATGTTGCGGATTGTTCAAAAGAAAGAAGGCGCAAGAATCATAAGGACATTGGACAAATTTCAAGGAAACAATGGATTATATTTGGCAGCATAGCCAAGTGATATGGAATTGAGCAAAAAAAGAAGAAACCAGATCTTTTGGATCCTGCAGTTTTTGGGTTGGGGCTTTATCAATTCCATAGCGGCATTTGTACCGAAGGGCATCAGTATGGAATTGACCATCTATTCGGTGGTTGTTGGAACTTTCATTGGGATTCTCCCCACATCCATATTGAGATGGTACCTAAAACGGAATGTGCATTTTGATAACTTTGGGCCAAGGGATATTCTAAAAATCCTAGCTTCTTTTGTATTGACATCCGTGGTGTTTGGGCTGCTGAACATGTTCTTTGGATTTCTATACGGCAAATTTGGTCCTGCACTTACCGAGAACGAGGTCCATATGTTCAAGAGCTATGACAATTTCTGGATCCAAGTGCTGAACTCACTCTTCTTGGTAGGTGCCTGGGTAGTCACCTATTTGGTCATCACCCTATTGCTCAAGCTCAATCAGGACAGGATAGAGCGTTTGGAACTGAACACAAACCTGAAACAAGCACAACTGAACACCTTGAAGGGGCAGATCAATCCACATTTTATGTTCAACAGTTTGAACAACATACGTGGCTTGATGTTGGAAGATGTGGAAAAATCCAGGGAAATGCTCACAAAGCTATCCGAGATCTTGCGGTACTCATTGACGAAGAACAACATCAACGATATTGCAGTAAGGGAAGAGCTGGAAGTGGTGGACAACTACATCGACCTTTCCAAGATCCAGTTTGAGGACCGATTGGAATTTGTCAAAGAAGTGGATACCGACACCCTCGACCTAAGGATTCCGCCCATGGTGATCCAGTTGCTGGTGGAGAACGCTGCCAAGCACGGAATCGCCAATCTGAAAAACGGGGGCAGGATCCTTTTGAAAATCGTCCAAAAAGAAGATCATTTGCTCATAGAGGTCAGGAACACGGGACAACTGAACATATCCAAGGATTCCACGCAATTGGGATTGAAAAATATAAAACAACGACTGAAATTGTTGTATGCCGACCGTGCATCATTTAAATTGGATGAAGTGGCCGATGATGAGGTCGTGGCCCAAATAACCATTCCACTCACATGAATATCAGGGCAGTCATAGTAGAAGATTCCAGATTGGCGCGCAATGAGCTCAAAGAGCTCTTGAAAAAGTATGATGACATAACGCTTGTGGGGGAAGCGGAGAACGTGGATGAAGGCTATGAACTGATCCAGGCTGAAAATCCCGACCTCCTGTTCCTGGACATCAATATGCCCGAGAAGGATGGTTTTGAGCTTCTTGAGATGCTGGATGAGGTGCCCATGACCATTTTTACCACGGCCTTTGATGAGTATGCCATCAAATCGTTCGAATACAATGCCCTCGACTATCTGCTCAAGCCCGTAAACGAAAACCGTTTTGCAATGGCCTTGGAAAAAGTGAGGGCCAAGATGGAAACGGCGAAGCAGGACAATGACAGAACGAAGAAACTAACGGAAAATAGCCAAATATTCATCAAGGATGGCGAATCTTGCTGGTTGGTGAAGATCGGGGACATTTCGCTGTTCGAGATTGTCGGCAATTACACCAGGGTGTTTTTTGATGACAAAAAACCGTTGCTCTACAAATCGCTCAACCAAGTGGAGGAAAAACTCCCAGAGGATACTTTTTTTAGGGCCAACCGGCAACAGATTGTCAACACCAACTACATCGAGAATGTTGTCCCTTGGTTCAATGGAAAATTGAAACTGACCCTGAAAAATGGTGAAGAGGTGGAAGTGTCCCGAAGGCAGTCCTATATTTTTAAGGATCGGATGAGTTTATAATAGGGCAGAAGACTGAAACTTGGATTTTGTCAGGTTGAGCGCAGTCGAAACCTCTTGATTGTGAGCAACCAATAATTTCTCGACTACGCTCGAACTGACAGAAAGTCTCTTTTTAGTCTTATGGACGAAGCAGATCCTTGTACCGATCTTTGTACCCGATCAATACGATAATGTTCAATATCAAAAGACCCAAGGCAGGACCAATACCCTCAGGAGCCAATGTAGCGTGGAACATAACGGCATTTACAGATACGCTCATCAAGATCAATGCCATGAGGGCACCATACTTGTTGAGTATCAAGGCAAGTCCCGCCAAGACCTCAACAATGCCCACCAAGCTTATGGTGTGCGTGGAAGAGATTGCACCGAAATAGTTCATTGCGGGTTCGGGCATTTCACCGCCAGCAGGTATAAAATTTAAGAACTTGTTGAGCCCAAATACTAGGATAAGCAGTCCTAAAAGTATGCGGACCACCAAAAAAACTTTTGAATTCATAGAGTTGGATTTTATGGTTTATCCAATAAATGTATTCAAAAAATAAACATATGTTAATTTTTTTGGATTATATTTTTATTTATAATAAAAATGATTATAGGGATTTCAATAATCCTCCATCAATGGGGATGTTGGTCCCGGTAATAAAAGCAGCTTGGTCCGAAGCCAGAAAAGTGACCAAAAAACCATACTCTTCGGGCCTTCCTATCCGTTTCATTGGAACTTGTTCTTCCATGTTGGCGAGCACTTCATCGGGTGATATGCCCAGGTTCTCTGCTTTTTTCATATTGAGTTGGGCAATGCGGTCCGTATCAAAATACCCTGTCAAGGTACTGTTTATGGTGATTCCATCCTTTGCCACATCATAGGCCAGGCTTTTGGCCCAGGTCACCACGGCTGCCCTGATGGAAT
Organism: Flagellimonas hadalis; assembly: GCF_007785775.2. GTDB lineage: Bacteria > Bacteroidota > Bacteroidia > Flavobacteriales > Flavobacteriaceae > Flagellimonas > Flagellimonas hadalis. The sequence goes on along the minus strand of NZ_VNIK02000012.1, from coordinate 51,023 downwards.
TGGAGAGCGCCAAATAGTTCAGCGGTTCCTTCACCGAAATGGAGGCCACGTTGATGATCCTTCCCCATTGGTTCTGTTGCATGTGTTTCAAGGCAAGTTCCGTGGTAAAAACCACGGATTTGAACAACAGGTCAAAAGCTTCTTGGTAATCATCGACCTTCTTTTCCAAGGCACCGCCTGCTTTTGGGCCTTGGGTATTGTTCACCAAAATATTGATGGTATTGTGTTCAAAAAATGCTGAAATACTAGTTTTGAACGCTTCAAAATTGGAGAAATCGACCACTAGATACTGATGTTGCTGTCCCTGAGAAGAATCCATTTCCTTTATAATGGCCTTCATGCGCTCCTCGCTCCTCGCCATAAGTGTCACACTGGCCCCACTGGATGCCAATTGTCTGGCAATGGCCTCGCCGATTCCCTTGCTGCTCCCGCCAACTAGGGCTTTTTTTCCTTTGAGTGAAATGTCCATGGCTATCTGTATTCTTCCCGGACAGGACTGAAAATGTCCATCAATTTGCAAGCTGTGATGGCTTTTCCACTATGTGGGGCATGGGAAGGGATGATGACCACATCCCCTGGGCCATAGGTGTCTGTTTTTCCATCAAGGGTAAATTCAAAAGTTCCTTCCACCACGTGCATGATCTGCTCGTGCATGTGACTGTGCTCTGGCACCACGGCGTTTTTTTCCACGTCCCAGAACACCCAGCTCATCTGCTCCCCGTGGACCAGTTTTCCATGATAGCCCGGCATGATTTCCTTTGATTTTAGTTCATATAGGTTCATCGGATTTTTTAGCCAAAATAGGCATATCCTATGAAAAATGGGATGATTTTTACTTTACATCCCTTCAATGACCACAAATTCACAACGTCTGTTCAGTTCGTGGTCCTCTTCGGAGCATTCATCGTCGGTTTCACATTTGACAAGGGGTCGCGATTCCCCATACCCTTTGGCAATAATCCTGTCGGGGCCAATACCTTTGCTCACCAGAAAATCTTTTACGGAATTTGCCCTTTTTTGGGAAAGTTCACGGTTATATTCTAAGTTCCCTCTACTATCTGTGTGGGTTCCTACTTCGATGATACTGTTTGGATACTTTTGTAGAATGTCAAGGACCACTCCAAGTCTATCCTTTGCCTCATTTCTTAAATACCACAAATTATAGTCAAAATGAATTTGCTCGGCCTTGATCATTATCCTGTCGCCGTTCTTTACCAGGGTGCTTTCCATTTCCACTATATCGGTAGTTTTGATGGCATTTTGGCTCTTTTCCATTTCTTTTGGTTGAAGGATGAGTGGTTTGGTCTCCTCAAATGAATAGACGTCATCACTACCCTTGCCAGATGGACGGTTGGATGAAAAATATCCTTCGCTTGGCGAATGGAACGAAATGGCAAAATCATCGTAACCGCTATTTACGGGCAATCCCAAATTATCGGGGTTTTGGTGGTTGCCGGATTCATATTTGGAGATAAAAATATCCAAAAGGCCAAACCCTGGATGTCCATTCGAAGCAAAGTATAGGTTGTTGTGGGTATCCAAAAATGGAAATTGCTCTTTTTTATCTGTATTGATGGAGGAACCTAGGTTTTTTGGGACGCCATAGGATCCATCGGAAATGATATCAACGCTATATAGATCAAAAGATCCATAACCGCCAGGACGGTCGGAAGAAAAATAAAGTTTGGTCTCATCATGGCTCAATGCTGGATGCTCTGTTGAATAATCGTCGCTGTTAAATGGTAATTCTGTAATGTTCGACCATTCGCCATCAATCCATTCCGCTTTGTAAATTTTTAAATTCGAAATCTTCTTGTTGTCTGTTCGTTTTCTTCCTTTTATAAAATTGTTCCGGGTAAAGTAAATGGTTTTCCTGTCTTTGGTAATGGCATAGGTCCCCTCGTGCATTTTGGTATTAACCTTACCGGAAAGGCTGTTGCTGAAACTATCATTTTGCCCAATTTTATCCATGGGATGGATGTAAATGTCCAAATAGTTTTGGTTGTTCCAACGGTAAACTTTTTTCAAGGATGTATTCTTCTTTCTAGCTGCGGTGTAAATCAGGTTGGAATCGATTTGTATCGCTGCAAATTCCGAAGCAGGGGTGTTCAAAGGGAGGTTTTGAATGGCAAACCTATCTCCAATGGATTGAATACTGGCCAGATAAAGATTGTCCTGCCCTATCTTGTTGATCGATACCGAATCCCCCAAACGCTGATAATATTCTTGCAATACTCTTTCGGCTTCTTGATACTTGCCTATGGCTTTCAAAGATTGATTGAGTTTGAAATAATAGGAGGCATCGACGTTTTTCCCTGACCTAGAGATCAGTGTATTGTACCATCTTGCTGCCGAATGCATATCATAAGTTCGATAGTAGGCATCCGCTAGGTTCTGTAAAACTTGTTGGCTGCGATTGGTTGATAGGACTTGCTCGTACAAGGGGATGGCATCACTATAGAATGCCCGTTCAAAATAGGTGTTGGCTCGCTCCAGTTCCTGTTGTGCCAGAACAGGCTGTACGCCGATCAGTATGATAAAAAGCAGTCTTTTCATAATCTTAGTAGAATCTGGGGGATTTGTCGTATCCTTTTCTTAAGCCGAGCAAATCAAGATCAAAAAGGGCAAAAATCTCGTGGGACCCTGAACTGAAACTCCCCAAATTGGACAGTGTGTAATCGTAGGCATAGCCTATTCTTACGGAAGGCACCACGTAAACATTGAACATGGCATTCACGGCATCGCCCCATCTATAGGAAAGCCCTGTTTCAAACTTGTTGTTGAACAGCACATTGATGGAGGTATCCAAAGAAATGGGTGACCCTTCCACCATTTTTGTCATCACGGAAGGTTTTATCTTCAAGTCTGGGTTTATGGTGTACACATAGCCTGAAGTGAAAAACAGATGTATTTCTTCGGAACCTATTCTTTTTATCCCATCCTGGTTGTCAATATGTTTGGAAGTGAGCAAGTTTGGAGCGGACACTCCTGCATAAAAGTTAGGTCTGTTATAAAAAACACCCACCCCGACATTGGGAAAAATACTATTTATGTTTTCATTGAAAGCATCGTCATCTTGATATTCAGGAAGTACAAGGTCAGTGAAATTGGTTTCAAAAGTAGTGATGCCTCCCTTTAGCCCCAAAGCCAAATTGCTTTGATCGTCAAGTTGTAGAATGTATGCGAAATCCGCATTTATATTGTTTTCTGAAAGTACACCATCCCCAATCTCATCTTTAATGATGGAAATTCCGGTTTCCACTTTGTCGCTTAAGGTGGCATGGGCAAAAAAGGTCAATGTTTCTGGGGCGCCCTCAACATTTTGCCATTGCGAGCGGTAGAGCGTCCCTAAATTGATCAGTCCTCTTTCGTTGGTGGTATAGGCTGGGTTTATAATGCTCAGGTTATACATATATTGGGTGAACTGGGGATCTTGCTGCGATTTTGCCCCCAATGAACACCATAGAAACAACAAAGTTGTCAGTATTCTTTTCATGGATTTGCTTACTTATCGGTTTAGGTATAATCTTCCTTGTTTAGGGTCATACCCATCCCTATTGAAGTGGATGAGATAGAAATAGACCCCATTGGGAACGGTTTTTCCGCTGGGTCCTGTTCCGTCCCAAGCAGGTTTCGAGGAATTGCCCTTGAAAAGTGAATTACCATATCGGTTAAAGATTTCCAAAGTGAAATCGGGGAAGATTATTTCAATGTTGGGAATATAATAGGTGTCGTTTCGACCATCGTTATTGGGAGAAAATGCATCGGGAATGAAAAAACCGTATTTTTCCGGGTCGCAATTGTTCAGGTCCACTGTTACGGGAACTCTGTTTTTGTTGATACAGCCCGTATCTGGATCATAACTCTGCGCATAGTAGATGGTATCATCTTCCAATGGCCCATAACTGGGTATTGCGGTACCTCCTTCAGCTACATTGAACCATTCAACTTCTGCTCCAATGGCATTTTCAAGATTTATCAATTCAGCCACGGTCGGGTTGTCCAGTGCACAGACCAAGAGTACATCGGAAAGTAAATCGGGCAATGGCGGTTGAATTATAACTGGTGCAATTTCCAATCTAGTATCGCTTTCACAGAACCCGTCCAATTGCTCGGCAGCAAAATAAGATTGTCCATCAACGAGTATTTCGGTTGAGTCCAATATATTACCGCCCGAGGTTGCATCGTACCAAACAATATCTCCTCCATTGGGGGTTGCTATGTCCAAACCGGCAAGGGTTACTTCATCTGAAGCACAATAAATAGGGAAGGGATCGATGGTAGTTGGTATCCCGGCGGCATAAAAGGACACTTGGACCCTTGTCCGTTCTTCGCTGGCGCAATTGTTGTTTTCATCGGAGCTGACAACATAGTAATCTTCACCCTCTTCCAAAGGTGTGTTAATAGGTAAAGCTTCTTGACTGTCAATGGTTGGGTAAAATGCGATGGGACCAGTAGTGTTGACATCTATGTCTTCCAACGTTGGAACACCTTCATTTAAGCAAAAGGATTGTTGCTCTTCTGCCTCTAGTACAATAGGTTGCCCACCAATGGAAAAGCCTTCCTGTAACTCAAATTCAAATTGGAGCCTGCAAGGTGTGGAATCGTTTTGGGTGCTTTTTAGTACAACAATATAATCTCCATCAGCTAGGTTGGCAATGTCGATTCCATAAACAGCGACCCCACCAACAAAGTTGATGGTATTGTCCGTTAAGGTTGACTGTGTATTTTGTTCAACCACGAAGTAATCAATCGTATAGCTTCCATTGGGTAGGGTCGGGGCATTTACGAGTACATCAATGGAAGTTGCATCACAACTGTTGTCCACCGCAATGTCCAGGTCAATATCTTCGGGAATGGGAAGAATCTCGAACCCTGTATTTATGGTACAGCCTATCTCAAAACTGTTTTCCACAATAATTTCCAATGAGTATGTTCCTGACTGATTTAAGTGTTCCGAAGGGATGTCAAATGATGCGGAGCCATTGGAAAATACAACATTCTGTTCCGATAGATCCACAATGGAATTGTCGGGAATTGTTAGGGTGTAATTAATGGTGTGGATTTCGTTGGTAGGATTGGCCATTGGGTCCAAAATGTTCTCCAAATTGATGGTCACCTCATTATTGGGACATACATTCACGCCAGAAGCAATGGAGTTTGATACCAGAAATTCGGTTTCCAAAACACCAATGTCGCCACACACCACTTGTTGCATTCCCTCAATGGCAATGATGTTCACTTGTACCATTTCATTTATGGGAACTGCCAATGGGTCAACATTGAATGTACCTGTTCCATTCACCAAAGAAATATTGGTGCTTCCATCCCAATCACCTTCGGTACTGCCCACACGATATTCAATTTCATATTGGCCCGAGGGCAACAATGATGGGTCATAGTTTAAAGTAATTTCGTAAGGTGTTCCCGAACAATAGTTTTCGGATTCCAAGGACCCATTCAATGTGGGAAGTATGATGATGAAAACGTCCGTGGAAGATTCTGGACAAACCGGATGGGAGGGTTGTACGGTATAAGTAAAGCCGTAACTGCCAAATCCATGGGTGGCATTGATTTCTTCCACATTTACGAAGTGGTCAAGAAAATCATCGATTTGATTGGTGCCCATCTCGCTCCATACACCATTGGGGTCTTCATTGGTCAATAGATTGTTCAAATCCAGATTGGTATAACCTGACAGGTCATCGGTGGTACATACAACAAGGTTTGATGGAGTTCCAGAGTTTGGGGCAAGATGGACTTCCAAAAAAACGGTCGATTGCATACCGGGACAAGCATCTACGGCAGGAACGGTATAGGTAAATATATACTCCCCGGGACCTGCTGCCTCGGCATTGAACAAGTTGCCCGACAAGAACCCTGTCTGGGTCATGGGATCCTCTTCCCAAAAACCATTAAAGTCGGGGACTACATCGTCCACAAGGCTCCCGAGGAAAGAAAAAAGATTTACGGCAGAGTCCTCACTACAGGCGTTCGCACTGCCATCAACATTGTCTTCTCCAGAATAGCCGCCCAAAAATAGGGTCACCGTTGCCGATTCTCCGCAATTTCCGTTGGTGTAAATAAATTGGTGTTCCCCAAAACGGTTGACCATCCAAAGATCAACGATTCCTGTGTTGATGTCCAATGCACTTAGGTTTGTCGGATTGGGCGTTGACCACGAACCTCCAGGTGAGGGCATACCGTTCAAGTTTGCAAAAAGGTCAAAGTTTCTATTGGAAATATCATCAAACTTATTGCAGATGGTGACACTGTTGTTTTGTCCAGCACATTGGGAGTATACAGACATTCCACATGCCAAAAGAAGAAATATGGCCAAAATGACTTTTATGCCGATGGGACCATATCCTGAACGAATAAGGCTGTTTCGCATAGTGATAAGTAGGTAAAAAGTATTGCATTTTGATTTTGGGGAAAATCAAAAAACAACTAGTTAAAAAAACTGATGATCCGTTGTGGGGTTACAACTGGATAAATTCCTGAGGTTAGAAGGCGTAAAACTAATCAAAAAACACAAATGGAAACCTCAGGAATGTACTTATTGTACATAATTGCTGGTAAATGGCCGTAAAAAAGCACAATATGACATTTTATGGACCCCTTGTTTCTTGAAGAATGGGTTGGGGTATCATTATCTTTGCCCTGAAAATAAATTTTGATGCACATACACTTTATAGCCATCGGGGGCAGTGCCATGCACAACCTAGCCTTGGCATTGCAGGAACAGGGCCATGAAATAACAGGGAGCGACGATGTCATTTTTGAACCGTCCAAGAGCAGGTTGCGGGCCAATGGTCTGTTGCCTAAGGATTTTGGTTGGTTCCCCGAAAAAATCCATAGCGGTCTGGATGCCGTGATCTTGGGCATGCATGCCAAGGCCGATAACCCAGAACTGTTGAAGGCCCAAGAACTGGGGTTGAAGATATTTTCCTATCCTGAATTTCTCTACGAACATTCCAAGCACAAAACCCGGGTGGTCATTGGAGGTAGCCATGGCAAGACCACCATTACCTCTATGATCTTGCATGTGCTTCGCTATCATGACATTGAGGTGGATTATATGGTTGGGGCCCAGCTGGATGGCTTTGATAAAATGGTGCATCTTACCAAGGAAAACGATTTTATGGTTTTGGAAGGGGATGAATACCTTTCATCACCAACGGACAGAAGGCCCAAGTTCCATTTGTACAGGCCCAACATTGCCCTCTTGAGCGGCATTGCATGGGACCATATCAATGTTTTCCCCACTTTTGAAAACTACGTGGAGCAGTTCCGCATTTTTGTGGACAGCATTGTAAAGGGTGGCAGCATCACCTACAATTCGGAAGATATCGAAGTAAGGAAAATAGTGGAGACCACGGAAAATCCCATACGGAAGTTCCCGTACAGCACCCCTTCGTACCGAGTGGAAGATGGCAAGACCTTACTGGACACACCAGATGGCGAAATGCCCCTTGAAATTTTTGGAAGACACAATTTGGGCAATTTGGCGGGTGCCAAGTGGATATGCCAACAAATGGGGGTGGACGAAATGGATTTTTATGAGGCCATGGCCACCTTTAAAGGGGCTTCCAAGCGTCTGGAAAAACTGGTCGAGGGACGGGATAGGGTGGCCTTCAAGGATTTTGCCCATGCGCCGAGCAAGGTCAGTGCCACTACAAAAGCAGTGAAGGAGCAATATCCCCAACGCCGGTTGATCGCCTGTTTGGAACTGCACACCTACAGCAGCCTGAACCCTGAGTTTTTGGAGCAATACCGTGGGGCTTTGGATGCAGCGGACACAGCGGTGGTCTTTTATTCCCCGGAATCGGTTAAGGTGAAAGGGTTGCAGGAAGTGACCAAGGAGCAGATCATGGAGGCCTTGAATCGGATGGATGCCCAAATTTTCACGGATTCCTTGGCCTTTCAGGACTACCTGTTCGCCCAGAATTTTAAGGATACCACATTATTGTTCATGAGTTCAGGGAACTATGGCGGCATCGATTTTGAAAAATTGAGGACTGTGTTTTTAAAATAGGTCTAAACACCAAACTGCCTCAAATGGTGGTCCAGGTGTTTGTACTGCATCTGTCCCCATTGATGATGGGTGAAGTGACCAAAAACGGGATGGGGTTCCCACACTTTCTTGTCCTTTTGCTGATGGAAATCATCGATCAGCTTGATCAATTTTTTCTTTTCCGTTGAAAAATCCTTGTCATCAGTAACCTTGAGGCCCTTGGCGGTAGGCAGGTTGTGTCGCCAGGGCTTGTCATCGTACATACTTTTTTTGAAACTTTTCATAAGGAGTTTCATAATCGGATTGACCTTCTTTGAAGGACCATGATCCCCAAGGGCAACCTTGAGCGGGAACTGGCAATGGCACAGCATTTGGCCCACGGTCATTTTGCCCCATTGCCCTACGGAAGCCTCGGACAGTTGGTCTGCCCTGGATAAGATTTCAGTATGTGCGGCAGGGTCAAAAAGTGATTTCATGGGATGGAATTTATCTATGTAAATTACATAAAATTAATCTCCTATCTTTAGGCCATGCAAGAAAAATTAGCTTCCTTTTCCATTAAGAATTGGGCCGACGATGACAAGCCAAGGGAAAAATTGGTCCAGAAAGGCTGTTTTGTCTTGTCGGATGCAGAACTGATAGCCATTCTGATAGGCTCTGGAAGCCGTGATGAAAGTGCCGTGGAGCTCGCCAAACGCATTTTGGCCTCTGTGGGCCACAATCTCAATGAGTTGGGCAAACTTTCCGTGAACCAATTGATGAGGTTCAAGGGCATTGGGGAGGCAAAAGCAGTGAGCATAGCCGCTGCACTCGAAATGGGCCGCCGAAGGAGGACGGACGATACCAAGAAAATCACGGCCATAACAAGCAGCAAAGATGCCTTTGAGTTGTTATATCCGTTGATAGGGGAGTTGCCGCACGAAGAATTCTGGATCCTGTACCTGAACAATTCCAACAAGGTCGTCCATAAATCACAGTTGAGCAAGGGAGGCATCACGGGTACTTTGGTAGATGTGCGGTTGGTGATGAAACAGGCGTTGGAACTGGGAGCCGTGGGCATCATTTTGGCACACAACCATCCATCGGGAACCCTAAAACCCAGTTTGGCGGACAAACAGATCACGGAAAAGCTGAAAAAAGCATCGGAAGCGTTGGATATAAGGGTCTTGGACCACTTGATCGTGGCCCAGCACCAATATCTTAGCTTCGCAGACAAAGGAATCCTATAGCCATGTTGCTGATATTCACCCATAAGATCACGAACAGACTCACCTACACGGCAAGACAGCTATTTGAAAAAATATTGGGGATAGAAATCACCTTTACCACCAAGGTGGAGGATTTTATCAAGCATACCGGCCCCAAGATGACCTACTCCAAGCAGCCCCTCCAAAATGAATTTTTTATACGAAGCAATGACCTCTTGTTCGAGCAGGGTATCAACGATTTGGATATCAAGGTAGTGGACTGGGAAGGTGTGCCCTGTTTTTTCTCGTCAGGGGACAAGAGCACTTTGCCTTTCGATATTTTTTCGGCTAGTTTTTTTCTTCTGAGCCGTTACGAGGAATACCTTCCCCATGTGAAGGATAGCGTAGGCCGGTTTCCGGTCAAGGAGAGCATTGCCTACCAGAACAACTTTTTGGAACTGCCCGTGGTGGATCTATGGGCCTTCAAACTATTGGATGCGCTCCAACAGCGTTTTCCAGACCTTGAGCACAAGGAAAAATCGTATCGCTTCACGTCCATCATCAATGTCACCACTTCGCATGCCTTTGCCATGCGCGGTTTGGCCAGGACCCTTGGGGGTTTTTTCATCGACCTTGGGAATTTTAAGTTTCGCAGTATACTGGACCGATTCTCAGTCCTGTTGGGCTTGAAGAAAGACCCGTTTGACAATTTTTACGAGCTCATCGACATCCACAAAAAGTTTCCCATAAAGACCATGTTCTTCTTTCAGTTTGCCAGACATTCGGCCCATGATAAGAATGTCTCCACAAACCATAACAAGTTCAGGTATCTGATAAAATCAGTGGCGGATTACAGTGAGGTGTCGCTCAGCACTTCATTTTTATCCTCTACGGACAAAACCGTGTTGAAACAAGAGAAAAATCAATTGGGCAATCTGATCAACAGGCCGGTTACCTACTCTAGACTACGGTACAACAGGGTGAATGTTCCCGCCACCTATCGTAATTTGGTGGAAACAGAGTTTACGGACGATTTCTCCATGGGCTATACCCACGAAGTCGGGTTCAGGGCCGGGACCTGCACACCCTTCCATTTTTATGACATCAATATGGAAGTGAGGCAACCGCTGAGAGTGCATCCCTTTGCCGTACACGATTATGCCTTGGTGAACTATCGCAGCAAGGAGGAGATCTTCGAGAAAATGGATAAGATGTACCGCTTGGTCAAGCAAGTGAAAGGGGATTTCATTGTTGTGTTCTCCAACGAATTGTTGGGCGGCAAGCAACACCTGGACTGGATGGAGCTCTATCAATCTTTTTTAAAGAGATACTATGTTTGATCATAAGGTAACGGATGTTTTCTTTGACCTTGACCATACGTTATGGGACTTTGAAAGAAATTCGGCACTCACCTTTGCCAAGATTTTGGAAAGTAACCGGGTGAAAGTCGATCTCAACGGGTTTTTGGAAATCTATTCCCCGATCAATTTTGAGATGTGGAAGCTCTACCGCGAAAATGGGATCACACAATCGGAACTCCGCTACCAACGTTTACGGCGCACTTTTGACATCTTGAAAGCGTCCGTGACGGACGAGATCATCGATGCCTTGTCCCATGAATATATAGAACATCTGCCCTCGTTCGTCCATCTGTTGCCCAACACTGTCGAAGTACTGGAATACCTTTTTCCAAAGTACCGATTGCACATCATCACCAATGGTTTTGAAGAAGTCCAGGAACGAAAGCTCAAGGGGAGCAATATCCATCATTACTTCGATCAGATCATCAATTCTGAAATGGCCGGGGTAAAGAAACCCGACCCCTACATTTTTGAGCTGGCCCTGAGCAGGGCCAAAGTTGAACCAAGGCATACACTCATGGTGGGCGACAACTTGGAAGCGGATATTTTGGGGGCCAAGGCCATGGGAATGCAGGTGGTACACTTCAATTCCAATAACGAAGCCAACCATGATGTTTGCAAAACTATCTACGATCTTATTGAAATAAAAAGCATTTTATAGAGTTATATAGTAAGAACGGCATACCTCTGTTACACTACTCTTGAAAATGCTTTTGGCTATGAAAAAATTGTTTTTCCATGTGCTTTTTGCTTCAATCATCATGTTGTTGCTTTCTTCCTGCACAGAAGAACAGGATTTTAGCCAAATTGATGACCTCAGTGTGACACCAACCTTGGCTTCCGGCATATTCTATCTGGAATCGGATGAGGAAACCATCAATTCGGCCGGGGGATTTGGTACATTTTATTCCCAAACCATAAACTTTGATGCGTTCAACGAAACGTACGTGGCAGAGCGCTTATTGGAAGGCGTGATCATCTACGAAATTGAGAATACGACCAGCAAACGAGCGGATATCAGGATTGAGTTTTTGGATGAATCAGGAAATCCCCTATACCAAGAAGCATTTACAGTAGAGGCCAATCCTTCGGAAACATTTACCCGGGAGGTTACTTATGGTCCAGGCGGTCTAAACCTTTCCATTCTCACAAATACCTCCAGTCTGAGGGTCACGGGCAGGAATTTGGGTGATGCAACAAGTGTTTCTTCCCACCCGGAACCCAAAATCTCGTTGAGTTCCGCTGCAGAATTTATATTCCGTTTAAAATGAGAGGATTCCTCAAAACTATACTTATAGCTGTTTTTGGGATTTCTTCCATCCATGCCCAAAATAGACAATTGCTCTACGATTTCAATGAAATCCCACAGGCGTTGATGCTCAACCCGGGGATGAAGACCTCGCAGCGTTGGCATGTTGGGGTTCCCATGATTTCAGGGCTATTTTTCCAAGCTTCGACCAGTGGGGTCACCGTGAATGACCTTTTTGCCGATGACGGAGTGGATTTTACCACAAAGGTACAGGAGCGTGTTTTGGACGTGATGACCAGAAGGGACGATTTTGGTTCCACCAGCCAGATAGAGGGCTTCAATATCGGTTTTCGGGGCAAGAATAGACCAGATGACTACTATTCCTTCGGGATGTACGGTGAAATGGACATCATAAGTTACTGGCCCAAGGATTTGGCCCTGTTGGCCTTTGAGGGCAATGGCGGGAGCAATATCGGTAGGAGTTTTGACCTGGGCGATTTGAGCCTAAGGGGGGAGATGGTGAATGTGTTCCATTTTGGCATCAATAGGAAAGTCAACAATACTTTGACCATTGGGGCCAGGGCAAAATTATATTCCAGTATTTTTCAGTTTCAGTCCATCAAAAATTCAGGCTCGTTCCGAACCGTGCAGGGACAGGACAATATTTATAACAGTATCATAGTGGCCGACATGCAATTGCAGACCTCTGGTGTGAAAGGATTTTATGACATTGTTGACGAGGATACCGGGACCACCAGAAAAGACCTCACCAGCCTGTTCACCGAGCGTGTATTGCTCGGGGGGAACCTTGGACTGGGTTTCGATGCCGGATTCACCCATCAACTGAACCCGCAGACCACTATAACGGGCAGTATTTTGGATGTGGGTTTTATTTATAATTCAAACGATGTTTGGAACTATACTCTTGAAGGCACTGCAAGCACCGAGGGAATCACGGTTTTTCTACCCGAGGATATCGACAATGTTAACAACGACCTTTGGCAAGACCTTGTGGATGAAATTGATGAGGCACTGCCCCATGGGGAAAACCAGTCCAGTTATATTTCGTTAAGACCGATAAAGGCCTATGGCTCCATTCGATATGATTTTGGGGAAGGAGGGAGAAGCTGGTCGGAGAACTGTGGCTGTGCCATAAACACAGGAGATGGGGCCAACAGTGATTTTTATAGGAACAGCGTGGGAGGTCAGCTCTATATGATCAAAAGACCAAGGGGCATTCAGGCCGCATTGACCGGATTTTATCAAAAAAGAGTAGGAAGGGGCCTTTCGTTGAAGACGACCTACACCGTCGATAAATATTCGTTGACCAACATCGGTCTTGGACTGAATTTGCAGGCAGGTCCCATAAATTTTTATGTACTGGGCGACAATCTTTTGGGCTACGGGAACATCGCCGATAGTCACTACGCTTCTTTACAGTTCGGATTTAATATCATATCTTGGAACGATAATTGAGTTATTGTTCAGTATGAAACCGAAATTGCTATATATTTTGTTGTTTGCCCTAGGGCTGAATTATTCCGTGAGTGCACAATTGAATGAGTACAAGTACATCATTGTGCCCAAAAAGTTTGGAAGTTTTAAATCGGAGAACCAATATCAGACCAGTACCTTGGTCAAACATTTTTTTGGGGAAAACGGTTTTACGGCGGTATATGACGATGCCCTTCCGGCGGACTTGGCGGCCAACAGGTGTTTGGGACTTATGGCCGACCTTTTGGACAATTCTTCCATGTTTTCCACAAAACTGCACCTTACCTTGAAGAACTGCCAGAACGTTGAAGTGTTCAGGACTGCAGAGGGAAAGAGCAAGACCAAGGAGTTTGATGCCGCTTACAAAGAGGCCTTGGAACGTGCCTTTGCTTCTTTTTCCACGATAAACTATCAGTACGAGCCCAAAGCGCAGGAAGTTGTTTCACAGGATAAGCCAGTGACCATCAGTTTTAAGGACGATGTAAAATCTTTGGAGGAAAAGCCGAAGGAGCATGTAGTGGAGCAAAAGGCCACTTTGGAAGAGCAGACCTATAAGAGTGTGGAACCACGCCCTTCCAACATCCAAAGACCGACAACTGTCTCAGAACCACAGACCCAAGAAGCACCATCAGGTGTCCTGTATGCCCAACCGATAGAAAACGGTTATCAATTGGTGGACAGTACCCCAAAAATCGTATTGAAGTTAGCAGAGACTTCCATGGAAAAAGTATTCCTGACGGAGTATGCCGGCAACAGTGCCGTGGTTTTCAAAAAAGACGAAAAGTGGGTTCTGGAATATTCCGAGAACGGGGAGAAAAAAATGATGGAACTCGATATTAAGTTCTAAAAATCATATTTGCCCTTCCATCTGCTTTTTAAAAAATCCCTCATGCCCTTTTCCCTGGGATTGTTCCCGGGTTTGTAGAAAGTGGTGCCCGAAATTTCATCGGGAAGGAACTCAAATTCCGCAAAATTGTTCTCATGGTCATGGGCATAGGCATAGCCTTTGCCATAACCAAGATCTTTCATCAACTTTGTTGGGGCATTCCTGATGGCCATCGGGACGGATAGGTCCCCCGTCTGTTTCACCGTTTGCAGGGCCTCATTGATGGCCATATAACTGGAGTTGCTTTTGGCAGAACTGGCCAAATAGGTGGCACATTGGGCCAAAATGATCCTCGCTTCCGGATATCCAATAATGTTCACGGCCTCAAAGGTGGCATTGGCCATGACCAGTGCCGTTGGGTTGGCGTTTCCTATGTCTTCCGATGCCAGAATGATCATACGACGGGCAATGAACTTCACATCCTCGCCACCCTCTATCATGCGGGCCAGCCAATAGACCGCAGCATTGGGGTCACTTCCTCTGACCGACTTGATGAATGCCGAAATGATATCATAATGTTGCTCTCCGGTCTTGTCATAAAGCACCGTGTTCTTCTGGACCTTGCTAAGGACGAGATCATTGGTGATTGTGATACTGTCGCTGGCTTCCGAGTTGATAATGAGTTCAAAGATGTTGAGCAGTTTTCTCCCATCACCGCCGGACAAACGTAGAAGTGCCTCGGTTTCCTTCAGCGTTATTTTTTTGTTTTTCAGTGCACTGTCCGTTTTGATGGCCCTTTCCAGCAAGGCCACGAGATCCTCTTTGCCAAAAGGGTTCAGGACATAGACCTGACATCTGGACAGTAATGCGGGAATCACTTCAAAGCTGGGGTTTTCCGTTGTGGCGCCGATCAGGGTCACCCATCCCTTTTCCACGGCACCCAACAGGGAATCTTGCTGGGATTTGCTGAACCGATGGATCTCGTCAATGAACAAAATGGGGTTTTTGGAGGTGAACAGGCCTCCACTTTGCTTGGCCTTATCGATGACTTCCCTTACATCCTTTACACCACTGCTTATGGCACTAAGGGTATAGAAGGGCCTCTGACTTTCCGTGGCAATAATGTTTGCCAATGTGGTCTTTCCAGTGCCCGGGGGTCCCCAAAAAATCAAAGAGGGGATGACCCCATTTTTGATTTGGGTGGTCAATGCGCCATGTTCGCCCACCAAATGTTGCTGGCTGATATAATCTTCCAGTGTTTTTGGGCGTATCCGTTCTGCCAAAGGTTCGTTCATAGGTGTAAAAATAAGACAATTTTGATGGTGATTTTGACCTCCTTTTTCGATCTAATGTTCAGGAATATGACAATTTGTGTATTTTCAGGGTTCTGGTAACATATTTGTATTGTTGGAATTATGGAATTGTCCAAAACCTATACATTTTCCCAAAGTGTAGTGCTGTCGCCCCTTTTGGCGGTACTGGCCATATGGGCCGTGTTTTGGGCAGAAGTGCGCTTTGGCATCAACCTGAACGAATATGGCATATATCCAAGAACTGTTTCTGGGTTGAAGGGTGTAGTGTTGAGTCCGTTTATCCATGGGTCGGTGGAACATCTTTATAACAATACGGTTCCTTTGGCAGTGCTATCCTCCTTTCTGTTCTATTTTTATCGCGAAGCAGCTTTTAGGGTCTTGTTGTTGGGGGTATTGCTTTCCGGACTCATCACTTGGCTGATAGGCAGACCCTCTTACCATATTGGTGCAAGTGGGCTTATCTACGTGCTGTCCAGTTTTATATTTTTTAAGGGCATTTTTGCCAAGCACTATAGATTAGTGGCCCTTTCCTTGGTTGTTGTTTTTATCTATGGCAGCATGATTTGGTATATTTTTCCCATTAAGGAGGATATTTCATGGGAAGGACATTTGGCAGGTTTTGTCACAGGATTGTTATTGGCGTTGACCATAAGGGTCAAGATACCCCAAGAAAGGAAATATGAATGGGAGCGCGAAGATTATAGCGAGGACAACGACCCTTTCCTCAAACATTTTGATGAGAATGGTAATTTTATTGAGAATAAGGAAGAAGAAGGTGAAGATATAGTGGAGGTCAGGTACCACTATCGCACCGATAAAAAGGAATGATGCTACTTTCTTCGTTGCCTGACCACTTCGTATAGGAATACCCCACATGCCACAGATACGTTCAGCGAACCTATTTTGCCCAAAAGGGGCAATTTTGCCTTTTGGTCCACAATGCCAAGGATGGAAGGGGAGATGCCTTTTTCTTCCGATCCCATGATGATGGCCGAAGGTTGGTCAAAATCCACGCCATAAATCTCATCTTCGGTTTTTTCAGTGGCCGCGGTAACGGATATCCCTGATGATTGTAAATAGAACACAGCGTCCTTTAGGTGGTCCACCTTGGCAATCGGGACATTGAAAGCTGCCCCGGCAGAAGTTTTTACGGTATCGTTCGTTATGGGCGCAGCTCCATTTTTTGGAACGATGATACCGTGTACCCCACAACATTCGGCCGTTCGGATAATGGCGCCAAAATTCCGGACATCGGATACTTGGTCCAAAAGCAAAAAAAGTGGAAGTTTTTCCTTCGAAATCACTTCCTCCACAAGTTGTTCAAAATCGTGAAAGGTTACAGGGGAAATCTGTGCTACCACGCCTTGATGGTTGTTGCGGGTAAGACGGTTCAGTTTCTCGATGGGCACATACGATGCACTGATGCCATTTTTTCGAATAGAGGCTTCCAGCTCTTTGAAAAGCTCTCCTTTAAGGCCCTTTTGCAGGAATATCTTGTTGATGGGCTGTTCGGCTTTTATGGCTTCAACTACTGCCCTTATGCCATAAATGTGCTGGTCGTTCTCCATGCGGGCAAAAGTAGGTAAAAACCTTGTTTTATTTAGTCATAAGGCAAAATGAAATCAAGGCATCAAGCTGGGTAGGATTATCAAAATCTATGTTCTGTGCCTTTACATAATTTTTTATCTCCTTTTTGAGATCTGGATATGCCTTTGCAATGGCCCTTTCATTTAGATTGCTGGATTCTATGTATTTGCCTTCAGGGCCTTTTACATAAAATGTATTTTTTGTCCTATACTCCTCATAGGATTTTTTGTCGAAGTTGTTCGTCGTGTCTGTGGCGTTGTCATGGAGTCTTTTACTGATTTCTTCAATGACATAGTCTGAATCTTTTGTACGTTGTCTGTAGTATTTCGTTTCTTTTACCGAAGCATCAAAATCAGAAGGCGATTTTTTTACAAAAGTGTCAGTGGTGGAACCATTTGCCTTGTCCCCAACCTGGGTAAGGGTAAATTTTTCCACGGTATTCATGTTCACTATGGTCCCTTTAGTATCATCTTGGTCGTCTTTGATAAGCAGGTTGTTCAATTCGAGATCGATCTGGATGAGCATGGGTTTGGAAGTAGTCTGGTCTGAAAAGGTAATCTTCCCAGCACCCCAACCATTGAAATAATATTTTGTCCCCTTGATGGAGCTGTCGGTCCCCATGAAACCATATTTTCCTTGACTTCCACCCTCAATAACCAAAAGTTGTTGTCCAATACTTAGTTGACATGCAAGAAGTGAGATGAAAAAGATGAAATTTTTACGCATGATGCAGAATGTTTGAATTCATTTAAAAGATAAGAATAAAATACGAAAAAGGGAGGGCATTTTGCCCTCCCTTTTGAAGTTTATAGTTGTGCTAAGCCCAATTATTATTGTGCCCACCAAAGAACTGTGTCCAAGTTGTCTGGACCTTGGGTGGCAACGGCAGCATTGTAGTTTTCCTCGTTACTGGCGCTTGCATTGGTGGCATAGGCCTGTCTTTGCGGAATTCCAGTACCGCTCAAAGCAGTGGCGGGAGCCACAAGGGTAGGGGCGTTAGCACCAAATTTTCTCCATTCTGCCCATGACTCATAACCTTGCAGATATAGGGCCACATATTTTTCATAGGCAATATCAGCTATGTCTGTATATGGGTTCGCTGCAATATAGGCGGCTGCATCAGCAGGGTCAACACCCCATTGGTCCATGGAGGCGGCAATACCTTCTTCGTAGAAAGTTGCGGCACTTCCACCTATCCAACCCAATTCAGCTGCTTCTGCTCTGGCAAAAGCAACTTGGGCATAGGTGAACATGTAGCCAGGGGCCTCTTGGTTGTAGATTACATCTGGTGTGATAAAGGAATAATCTGGAGTGTTTCCATTTTCTTCACCATAGGGAGCTCCAACAAAAGTACCTGAAATTTCCGAAGGCACGGCATATTGCTCCAAGCGAGGATCTTCAGGTGCTGCAGGTGTTCCACTACCCACAAGGAAGTTGACAAATGTATCGCTCAAAAGGTAATCCAAACGGAAATTGGGAGCGAGAAAACGGTCTTCCCATGGGTTGTCGTTATTTTCCTCGGCGAGGAAGGTGTAGTACAGGTTGTCATCATTTGAAGCGATGGCTCCTGAAATTGCCTCGTTGAACTTGGTGGCTGCATAGCCCCCTGGAGCAGGGAACCTTTTGGAAAGCCTAATGGCCATGTTCATTTTTAGCGTATTTGCAAACTGTCTCCATCTGGCCATATTCCCGCCCAAAATGATATCACCTGTAGGACCAGGGTTTCCATTTTCGATAAGTGCCAAGGCCTCGTCTATCTCATTGAAAAGCCCATCATAGATGACTTCTTGGGTGTCATAGGAAGCGAAGATGTCGTCCAAACCTTGCAAAGCTTCAGTGTAAGGAAGCATACCCCAACGATCGGTCATCAATTGATAGGTGTAGGCAGTAAGGATTTTTGCCACGGCTATCTGATTGTTGTTCGATCCATTGGCCTGAGCGGCAATCATGGTGCTTTCATCCATGTTGAGGTCCATGATTCTTTTCAAAACCACAAGGATACTTGTATAGGAAGCTCCATAATCATAGTTGACGGTAGCATACTGTGATTCTTCCGGATACTGTCCGTTGCTCAAATATTGCACATACAGGTTGGGCGTAGTGGCCGTTGTGTAACCGCTAAGCGAAATCTGTGCACTGGTCATCAACGATGCAGTTGAAGGGTCGCTAGGGTTGTTTGGGTCAATATTCATATCTC
Organism: Flagellimonas hadalis; assembly: GCF_007785775.2. Taxonomy (GTDB): domain Bacteria; phylum Bacteroidota; class Bacteroidia; order Flavobacteriales; family Flavobacteriaceae; genus Flagellimonas; species Flagellimonas hadalis. Next base: position 31,792 of record NZ_VNIK02000012.1, on the reverse strand, counting down.
CATAGTCCACATTGTCGCAGGATAATATGGTGAGGGAGATAATCGTAAAAAGTACTTGTTTTATATTTTTCAGTTTCATCTTTTTTACTTTTTAGAATGTTAAGGTCACGTTTAGACCTATGGTCCTTGCGGGAGGCAACTGACCACCTTCAATGAACTTGTAGTTGCTGGCTCCGGTACTCCATCCAATGTTTTCCAACTCAGATGGGTCAACAAAGTTGAGGTCTGAATCGATCAACCAAAGGTTGTTTGCATACAGGGCGATATTTGCTTCTGTAAACGGGGTTTGGTCCAATAACTTTTTAGGTATGTTGTAGCCCAATCTAACCGTCCTCAATTTCAAATAAGTGGCATCGTGAAGGAAAAACTCCGAAAGTCCGAATAGTCTTCCGTAGTATGATACTGGGTCAACATAATAGGATGCAGGGGCCCCTGTAGTGGCATCTACACCTTCAACCAATATACCTCCTGAATCTGCTCCGGCAGTCGCTGCAGGTACGGCAATACCACCAACAATTCCTGTTCCGGTAAGTGGGTCACGTTTTGGGTTGCCCAAGGCATTGTCCCCAACGGATTCGATTCCCAAACCTGAGTAGTTGATGAACATGTCGGTCACAGAGAAATACTGTCCACCTTTTTGGAAATCGAATCCAAGGAAAAGGTCAAAATTCTTATACCTCATGTTGCTGGTGAAACCACCAGTGAAATCTGGCAATACGTTGCCCAAAAATTGGTTGGTGTCATATTGTATGGCACCAGTTGAAGAAAGCAATAGGTTGCCGGCATCGTCCCTTTGGGCTTTTCTACCGTAAAGTACACCCCATTCCTCACCTTCACGCTCTTGTAGCAACAGTCCACCCCAACCTTGTGAGGTTCCGTCAAGTGTATTGACAAGAACACCTTCGGCTAGTTTGTTTACCCAACGTGAAAGTGTGGCCAAGTTGGCGGAGATTTCCCACTCGAAATTCTCGGTCCTGATCGGAGTTGCGGTAAGTCCGAATTCCAAACCTTTATAGAACTGCTCTCCTGAGTTGGTACTAACCGATGTAAAACCAGTAGAGGAATCCAAGGTCAAACCAACAGGAAGGTCTTTATCTGTTTTTTCAAAATAAGTGACATCCAACCCAATCCTGTTTTTGAAGAATTTAAGCTCACCACCTATTTCAACCTCACTTCTCACACCACCGGTAAGTTGTGGGTTTCGGAGTCCGTTTGGCACGGTCATGGCACCACTGCTACCGTAAGGGTTTTGGTTTTGATAGATAGGGTTCAAAATGTGTGCGTTGGGAAAAATGGGAGCTTCTGCATAACCGGCTCTCAGTTTACCAAAGGTAAAGAAGTCATTCTGTGAAATAAACTCTGAGAACACAAAGCTACCGGAAACACCGTAGGTCTCCACTTTGTTGTCTTCAGGATTTGCCGTTGAGCTCCAATCCCATCTTGCGGTACCGTCCAAGTACAAGAAACCGCCATAGCCCAAGGAAGCAGCGGCAAACACGGCCCTGTTCTGGGATTTGGTTCGATTGCTGTCCACATTGGGGCGGTCAACTGAGGTGTCCAAGGAATAATAGTTTTCCACGGTCATCCCACCATTTGTGCTGGCCAATAGATTTTTAAAGTAGTAGAAGCTAAATTCACTACCTAATTTTGCACTGATGTCAAAATCTCCGAAACTGTTCTGATAGTTCATGATACCGAACAATTCATCACGGGTTTCGGTGTTTTCGTTTTCAGCATAGCCTTCTTGGGTCAATCCTCCCCATCCTGTGCGAGCTTCATAGTCGTAAGCATTGTACGTTTTACGGGCTTCAATGGACAAGTTCAAGTTCTCACTAAAGGTATAGGTTCCACCAAGTCTTCCGTTGAACATGTTTTTAACCTCGTTGTTCACGCTTTCATGCAGTAGGAAGTAGGGAGAATCCCAATAAAGTGGCCTTGGGTTGGTTGGTCCATTGATGTTCCAAGATACGATCTGGCCATTCCTGTTGTAATCCCTGATGCGGTCCATGTCTATTTGACGTTGCCACCATTGGTTGAAGTTGGACCCTATACTTCCATACCCAAGTGCGGCAAAGTTCTTTGTCTTCCTGGTTTGGAAAGATAGGTTGGTGTACATCTTGAATTTTTCGCTCAAGGTAATGTCCGCATTGGTAGAGAAGTCATATTGTGTACGCCTAGTATTGGGTACGATACCTTCTTTTTCAGTACGTGTCACCGATGTACGGACACCATAGTCCTCGCCACCTTTCATAAAGGTAACGTTTGTCCTGTTGGTCATACCGGTGTTGTAGAAATTCTTGATGTTGTTGGGGTTTGGAGAGAAAGGTCTCAACTTTCCAAATTCTGGATCTCCTTCGATCCAACTGTCCCAGTGCCTAACGGGAGTCCCGTCCAGACGTGGTCCCCAGCTTTCATCAGCGTAGTACTCTACCATGGGTTGGCCATCGAAAGCCTGCCATGAGGCGGGGTGCTGTGCAGCGTTGTATGTGAAGGTTGGGAACTCCTGTTCGTAACCACCACCATATTCATTTTGGTATTCAGGAAGTAGGTACACATTTTCCAGAGATGTGTTCTGGTTGATTGTAATCGTGGCCTTTCCATCTTTGGCTCTTTTCGTTGTGATGACAATGGCACCATTACGTCCTTCAGGACCGTATAGGGCGGTCGCAGTAAGACCTTTCAGCACTGTCATGTCCGCAATATCGTCAGGGTTAAGGTCCGTAGAGGAGCCTATTTTGATGTTGTCGACGATGTATAGTACGTTGGTGTTACCTCTAAGTCGTATGCTGGATTCCCTGAAATCCGAACTGGGGGCGCCCAAGAACTGAACACCCGAAACTTTACCGGCCAAAGCATTGTTGACATCGGTGTCCCGTGCTTTGACAAGGTTTTCCCCATCAACTTTCTGGGCGGCAAAACCGAGTGATTTTTGCTGACGGGTCAAACCTAGGGCGGCTGTGACCACAACTTCATCAAGACTCTGCGCATCCTCTTCCATCTGTACGTTGACCACATTGCTGGCACCGACTGCCCTACTGGTAGCTTTTAGGCCGATATAGCTAAAAAGTAGTGTCTGTCCTTGACGGGCGCTGATCACATAGTTTCCGTCAAAATCAGTTTGGGTACCCGTGGTGGTCCCTTCAACGACAATATTGACCCCAGGCAGTGGGAGGCCATTGGCATCCGTAACTGTACCCGTGATCGTTTTGTCTTGTGCAAAGGAAATATGCACAACAAACGCCAATAATAGCGTTAACAATCCATTAAGTTTTGTTCTCATTGTTAAATTATTTGAATTAGCTGGCTGCTAAAGTCATAATTTCATGTTAATAATCCAAACTAATTTTACAAAATGTTTAAGAAGGGATAACTAAATGCAATAAGCGTAAAATGTGTGTTGTTGATTATTGACTCTTCAATTTTTAGGGGGTGATGTTGTTGTAAATGCAAATATTTGCGCACATACCCCCTTAAAAATTCCAATTGAGAGGCCATTGGATTTAAGGCTGGGTTTTTAGGTTGTCATCTGGCGGCATCCTTCCTTTTGTGTGTGTTAAGTTAATTTTAACATAAATTAAAAAAATACTTTTCCTTATACCTATTATATATAGAGTAAAAAAAAATGGGGTTGAATGTTTGAATGGGGTGGATATGTAGGTCGGCCCAAATATTTTTTTCCTGTTCCGTCAAAATTAAACGGTTAGGATTTGAATTATTCCGAAATATCACTACATTTGCAGCCCTCAAAATGAGGGTTATTCAGTTTTTAAAAGAAATTTAATGCCAACAATTTCACAATTAGTACGAAAAGGAAGGGCCACGATTACCAAGAAGAGTAAATCGGCTGCTTTGGATTCGTGTCCTCAACGAAGAGGGGTTTGTACGCGTGTGTACACCACTACACCGAAGAAACCAAACTCTGCAATGCGTAAAGTTGCAAGGGTAAGGTTGACCAACGGGAAAGAGGTGAACGCCTACATCCCTGGTGAGGGCCACAACCTCCAAGAGCACTCGATAGTATTGGTAAGGGGCGGAAGAGTAAAGGATTTGCCTGGTGTTCGATACCATATCGTTCGCGGTGCGTTGGATACTGCCGGTGTTGCCGGTAGAACACAGCGTCGCTCGAAATATGGTGCTAAGCGTCCTAAAAAGTAATCAACTTTAAGAAGAAGCGATGAGAAAAAAGCAGGCAAAGAAAAGACCATTGTTGCCAGACCCAAGATTTAACGATCAGCTTGTGACGCGTTTTGTGAACATGATGATGTGGGATGGTAAAAAGTCGATTGCATTCAAGATTTTCTATGATGCGATCGATATCGTTGACGAGAAAAAGACGGACGAGGAAAAAACAGCCTTGGAGCTATGGAAAGATGCCCTTTCCAATGTAATGCCCCATGTCGAGGTCCGCAGTAGAAGGGTTGGAGGTGCTACCTTCCAGATTCCGATGCAGATCCGTCCGGACAGAAAGATATCCACTGCCATGAAATGGTTGATCAATTACTCTAGAAAGCGTAATGAGAAATCCATGGCTCAAAAACTGGCCTCTGAGATTTTGGCAGCAGCCAAGGAAGAAGGTGCGGCAGTGAAGAAAAGGGTGGATACGCACAAAATGGCCGAGGCAAACAAAGCATTCTCACACTTTAGATTCTAATCAGTACAATGGGAAGAGATTTAAAATATACAAGGAATATAGGTATTGCAGCTCACATCGACGCTGGGAAAACAACTACTACAGAACGTATTCTTTTCTATACAGGTGTGAGTCATAAAATTGGTGAGGTGCACGATGGTGCGGCCACCATGGACTGGATGGAGCAAGAGCAGGAGCGTGGTATCACCATTACTTCCGCCGCTACCACCTGTACATGGAAGTTCCCCATGGAAAATGCACAACCATTGCCCGAGACCAAGGATTACCACTTTAATATCATCGATACCCCCGGTCACGTGGATTTCACCGTTGAGGTAAACCGCTCGCTCCGTGTATTGGATGGATTGGTTTTCTTGTTCAGTGCAGTGGATGGAGTAGAGCCGCAATCCGAGACCAACTGGAGGTTGGCGGACAATTACAAGGTGCCACGTATCGGATTTGTGAACAAAATGGACCGTCAGGGTTCCAATTTCTTGAACGTGTGCAAGCAGGTTCGTGAAATGTTGGGTTCCAATGCGGTGCCGATCGTTTTGCCTATTGGTGATGAAGCTGATTTTAAAGGAATCGTTGATTTGGCAAAAAACAGGGCCATTGTTTGGCATGATGACAACTTTGGTTCTACTTTCGATGTGGTTGACATCCCTGCTGATATGCAGGATGAAGTAAAGGAATATAGGGCTTCCTTGATCGAAGCTGTTGCCGAATATGATGAGAACTTGATGGAGAAATTCTTCGAGGATGAAGATTCCATCACCGAGGAAGAAGTGCATGCCGCTTTGCGTGCTGCTGTTATGGACAGGGCCATCATCCCGATGATCTGTGGTTCATCCTTTAAGAACAAAGGTGTTCAGTTCCTTTTGGACGCTGTTTGCCGTTACTTGCCTTCTCCAATGGATAAAGAGGCCATCATTGGTATCAATCCAGATACTGAGAAAGAAGAAAAAAGAAGACCTGACCCCAAAGAACCATTTGCCGCTTTGGCGTTCAAGATTGCCACTGACCCGTTTGTGGGACGTTTGGCATTCTTCAGGGCATATTCAGGTCGTTTGGATGCAGGTTCCTATATCTTGAACAATCGTTCAGGCAATAAGGAGCGTATCTCCAGGATCTATCAAATGCATGCCAATAAGCAAAATGCGATCGATTTTATCGAAGCTGGTGATATTGGTGCTGCTGTAGGGTTCAAGGACATCAAAACGGGTGATACCCTTTCTGATGAAAAACATCCGATTGTATTGGAGAGCATGCAGTTCCCCGATCCCGTAATCGGTATTGCTGTTGAGCCCAAAACAAAGGCTGACGTGGATAAGATGGGTATGGCTTTGGCCAAATTGGCTGAAGAAGATCCAACCTTCCAGGTGAAAACCGACGAAGCTTCAGGACAGACCATCATTTCAGGTATGGGTGAGCTTCACTTGGATATCATCGTCGATCGTCTTCGTCGTGAGTTCAAGGTGGAGGTGAACCAAGGTCAACCCCAAGTGGAATACAAAGAGGCCCTTACTGCCAAGGCAGATCACAGGGAAGTTTACAAGAAACAGACCGGTGGTCGTGGTAAGTTTGCGGATATCGTATTCTCCATGGAGCCTGCTGCAGAAGGAAAAGTGGGTCTTGAGTTCTCCAATGAGATCAAAGGCGGTAACATTCCTAAAGAATATGTTCCTGCCGTGGAGAAAGGTTTCAGGGAAGCTATGAAGAACGGACCTTTGGCTGGATTTGAGATGGACAGTATGAAGATTACCCTTAAGGATGGATCTTTCCACCCTGTGGATTCCGATTCATTGTCGTTCGAATTGGCAGCAAGACTTGGTTACAAGGTAGCGGCCAAAGCAGCTAGAGCGGTGTTGATGGAGCCTATCATGAAATTGGAGGTGCTTACGCCTGAGGAAAACATGGGTGATATCGTAGGTGACTTGAACCGTAGAAGGGGTCAAGTGAACAACATGGACGATAGGGCCGGTGCCAAGGTGATCAAAGCTGAGGTTCCCCTTTCGGAAATGTTCGGATATGTGACCTCGTTAAGGACCTTGTCTTCAGGTAGGGCAACATCCACCATGGAATTTTCACACTATGCAGAAACTCCTTCCAATATTGCAGAGGAAGTGATCAAAGCAGCAAAAGGAGTAACCGCTTAATAATTCAGCAAGATGAGTCAAAAAATCAGAATAAAATTGAAGTCTTACGATCACAATTTGGTGGACAAATCTGCTGAGAAGATCGTGAAAACAGTAAAGACGACTGGTGCTGTGGTAACCGGACCCATTCCGTTGCCCACCAACAAGAAGATATTCACCGTTTTGCGTTCACCCCACGTGAACAAAAAATCAAGGGAGCAGTTCCAATTGAGCTCTTACAAGAGATTGTTGGACATTTATAGCTCTTCATCAAAGACCATCGATGCCCTTATGAAGCTTGAGCTTCCCAGTGGTGTTGAGGTGGAGATCAAGGTGTGATAGTCTTACTGTCTTTAGGACAGGAATAACATGTCCCTGACGATGGTCAGGGAAAAACGGAGAAAGAAAAAAATCTGGGTCAGAGCAGAATTCTTTTCTTGACCCAATTTTTTTGCCGGGAAATCGGCGCAATTAAAAAGTAAACAATTAATAATTATAAATATGTCTGGGTTAATAGGTAGAAAAATCGGTATGACCAGCATCTTCGACGAGAATGGAAAGAACATTCCATGTACCGTTCTTGAAGCTGGACCATGCGTGGTTACCCAAGTCAGAACCGAAGAGGTGGACGGGTACAGTGCCCTTCAACTAGGTTTCGATGACAAGGCAGAAAAACGTGCTAACAAGGCCGAATCAGGCCACTTCAAAAAAGCAGGTGCTTCTCCCAAGAAAAAAGTCATCGAATTCCAAGGATTTGAAGGAGAATACAAATTGGGCGATACCGTTGGTGTCGATATTTTCATGGAGGGTGAGTTTGTTGACGTTGTCGGCACATCCAAAGGAAAAGGATTCCAAGGGGTTGTCAAGCGCCATGGTTTTGGTGGAGTAGGTCAAGCGACCCACGGTCAGCACAACAGGTTGAGGGCTCCCGGTTCCATCGGTGCCGCATCCTATCCTGCCCGTGTTTTCAAAGGAATGAAAATGGCCGGTAGAATGGGCGGTGATCGTGTAACGGTCCAAAACTTGAGAGTGTTGAAAGTGGTTCCGGAAAAAAACCTTTTGGTTGTAAAAGGATGTGTGCCTGGCCATAAAAATGCATATGTAACTATTCAAAGGTGGCAATAATGAAGGTAGCAGTTTTAGATATCAACGGAAAAGAAACAGGAAGAAAGGTTGACCTTTCTGACGATGTTTTTGCGATAGAGCCCAATCAGCATGCCATCTATTTGGATGTGAAGCAATATTTGGCCCATCAGAGACAAGGTACGCACAAAGCTAAAGAAAGAGCTGAAATTGCAGGTAGTACCCGTAAGATCAAAAAACAAAAAGGTACAGGTACCGCAAGGGCCGGTAGCATCAAGTCCCCAGTTTTCAGGGGCGGTGGTAGAATCTTCGGTCCAAGACCAAAGGACTACACCCAAAAGCTGAACAAGGGGCTTAAGCGTTTGGCCAGAAGATCGGCCCTTAGCCTAAAGTCCAAAGAGAACGCTTTGGTGGTTGTGGAAGACTTCAACTTTGAAGCGCCTAAGACCAAGGATTTTGTTGCTTTCCTTACTTCTTTGGGCATCGACAATAAAAAGTCCCTGATAGTGTTGGGTGATACAAATAATAATGTATATTTGTCGTCGCGTAATTTGGAACGTTCCGAAGTTGTAACTAGCTCACAATTAAATACTTACAGTATAGTTAACGCTAAAAGTCTGGTATTGACCGAGAGTGCTTTGGAAGGAATTGAATCGAATCTAAAGAAATAAGAACATCATGAGTGTGTTGATAAAACCGATCATTACGGAAAAAATGACCGCTGACAGCGAGCTTTTCAATCGCTATGGTTTCTACGTTGAGCCCAAGGCCAACAAGTTGGAGATCAAGGAAGCGGTAGAGGCTACTTATGGTGTTTCAGTGGAAAAGGTAAGGACCATGAACTATGGCCCTTCCCGTAAGAGCCGCTATACAAAAACAGGTATCCAGCATGGCAAGACCAATGCCATGAAGAAGGCGATCGTAGATGTTGCCGAAGGTGATATCATTGATTTTTACAGTAATCTATAAAGACGAGAGATGTCAGTTAGAAAATTAAAACCTATAACCCCTGGTCAGCGTTTTAGAGTAGTGAACGGATTTGACGCGATCACTACTGATAAGCCGGAGAAAAGCTTGCTTGCTCCGTTAAAAAAGACAGGTGGTAGGAACAGTCAAGGAAAAATGACCATGCGCCACAGAGGTGGAGGTCATAAAAGAAGATATCGTGTTATCGATTTCAAAAGGGACAAGCAGGGAGTGGATGCCACAGTGGCCTCCATCCAGTATGATCCCAACAGAACTGCATTCATCGCCTTGGTGGAATATCCTGATGGTGAGAAAAGATATGTGATTGCCCAGAACGGCTTGCAGGTGGACCAAAAGATAACTTCTGGTACCGGTTCTGCCCCCGAAATTGGAAATGCTCTGCCTTTGGGTGAGATTCCATTGGGAACCATTATCTCCTGTATCGAGCTTCGACCAGGTCAAGGAGCCATTATGGCGCGTAGTGCCGGTACCTTTGCCCAGTTGATGGCGAAGGACGGTAAATTCGTTACCATTAAACTTCCTTCTGGTGAGACCCGTATGATCCTGGCCACTTGTTTGGCCACTATCGGAGCGGTTTCCAACTCCGACCACCAATTATTGGTGTCCGGTAAAGCTGGTAGAAGCAGATGGTTGGGAAGAAGACCAAGAACAAGACCAGTTGCCATGAACCCTGTCGATCACCCAATGGGTGGTGGTGAAGGAAGGGCTTCCGGAGGTCACCCAAGATCTAGAAACGGTATTCCTGCAAAAGGTTACAGGACCCGTTCCAAGACCAAGGACACCAATAGATATATCATCGAACGTAGAAAGAAATAAAAGAAAAAGGAAATGGCACGTTCATTAAAAAAAGGACCATACGTTCATCATAGCTTGGAGAAGAAAGTCCAAGGTAATATAGAATCAGGTAAGAAAACAGTTATCAAAACGTGGTCCAGGGCCTCTATGATAACCCCGGATTTTGTGGGACAGACCATCGCGGTACACAACGGAAAACAATTTGTTCCCGTTTATGTCACAGAGAACATGGTAGGGCACAAACTTGGAGAATTTTCACCTACGCGATCTTTCCGAGGTCACGCAGGGGCCAAAAACAAAGGTAAAAAGTAAGTAAGCTATGGGAGTTCGTAAAAGACAAATGGCCGAAAGGTTAAAGGAAGAAAAAAAGCAACTTGCTATTGCAAAGCTTAACAATTGCCCTACATCTCCAAGAAAGATGCGTTTGGTAGCCGACTTGGTTAGGGGAAAACAAGTGGAACTGGCATTGGCCATCCTTAGGTTCAACTCCAAGGAGGCATCCAGAAAATTGGAAAAGCTGTTGCTTTCCGCCATTGCCAACTGGGAAGCCAAGAATGAGGATGCCAGCATCGAGGATGCGGATCTTTATATCAAGGAAATCCGAGTGGATGGAGGAACCATGTTGAAACGTTTGAGACCCGCTCCTCAAGGAAGGGCCCATCGAATCAGAAAGCGTTCCAACCATGTGACCATGATCGTGGAATCCAATAACAACGTTCAAAGCTAGAAGATATAATATGGGACAGAAGACCAATCCAATAGGAAATCGCTTAGGAATTATCAGAGGATGGGAATCCAACTGGTACGGAGGAAACGATTACGGCGACAAGCTGGCTGAGGATGATAAAATAAGAAAATACGTTCATGCGCGTTTGGCCAAAGCCAGCGTGTCGAGAGTGATCATTGAAAGGACTTTGAAACTGATCACCATTACCATTACCACGGCCAGACCTGGTATCATCATCGGTAAAGGTGGGCAAGAGGTGGACAAACTTAAGGAAGAGCTTAAGAAGATCACCAACAAGGAGGTCCAGATCAATATCCATGAAATAAAGAGACCGGAGCTTGATGCCAATTTGGTCGCTGCCAGTGTGGCAAGACAGATCGAGAGCAGGATTTCATACAGAAGGGCCATCAAAATGGCGATTGCAGCTGCAATCCGTATGAACGCCGAAGGAATCAAGATCCAGATATCAGGACGTTTGAACGGTGCCGAGATGGCGCGTTCCGAGTCCTACAAGGAAGGAAGGATTCCATTGTCCACTTTCCGTGCCGATGTGGATTACGCATTGCAGGAAGCCCACACTACCTACGGTAGATTGGGGATCAAAGTGTGGATCATGAAAGGAGAGGTCTATGGAAAAAGAGAACTTTCCCCATTGGTAGGATTGTCCAAGGCCCAAGGAACAAAAGGCGGTAAACAAGAAGGTGGCAAAAAACCACGCCGTAGAAAGTAATAAGATAAAGTAAGGTAAGATGTTACAGCCAAAAAGAACAAAATTTCGTAAGACCCAGAAGGGGCGTATGAAAGGGATATCCCAAAGGGGACACCAACTTTCCAATGGAATGTTCGGTATCAAATCCATGGATTCGCATTTCATCACTTCCCGTCAAATCGAGGCTGCGCGTATTGCTGCAACTAGGTACATGAAAAGGCAAGGCCAGTTGTGGATCAAGATATTCCCGGACAAGCCCATCACCAAGAAACCTCTTGAGGTTCGTATGGGTAAGGGTAAAGGTGCTCCAGAATACTGGGTGGCCATCGTGAAGCCAGGTAGGATCATGTTCGAGGTAGCCGGGGTTCCCATGGATGTTGCCAAGGAAGCTTTGAGACTGGCGGCACAAAAGTTGCCAGTGAAGACCAAATTTATCGTAGCAAGGGATTATTCCGCCTAATTTTTTAATTGGAGAAGAAAGATGAAACAATCAGAAATAAAAGAACTTTCAATTGAAGAGCTAAAGGAGAAGTTGGTCGAGTTGAAGAAACAACACGCCGACCTCAAGATGGCACACGCCATCACTCCTTTGGAAAATCCTTTACAGATCAGAAAGACGAGAAGGACGGTGGCAAGACTTGCGACAGAATTAACAAAAAGGGAATTACAATAATTGGTTCTGCCTTATGGAAAACAGAAATTTAAGAAAAGAAAGAATAGGCGTTGTTACCAGCAACAAAATGGAGAAATCTATTGTGGTTTCTGAGGTAAAACGAGTGAAGCACCCCATGTACGGGAAATTCGTTTTGAAGACCAAGAAGTATGTAGCCCACGATGAGAAGAACGATTGCAACGAAGGTGACACCGTTAAAATAATGGAAACAAGACCATTGAGCAAAACAAAATGCTGGAGATTGGTCGAAATCCTTGAAAGAGCTAAATAATTATGGTACAACAGGAATCAAGATTAAAGGTTGCGGACAACACAGGTGCAAAAGAAGTTTTGACCATCCGCGTACTGGGAGGAACCAAAAGAAGGTATGCTTCCCTAGGTGACAAGATTGTTGTGTCCGTCAAGGAGGCAACTCCAAACGGTACTGTAAAGAAGGGTTCTGTTTCCACGGCCGTTGTGGTGCGGACGAAAAAAGAAGTAAGAAGACCTGATGGCTCTTACATCCGTTTCGACGACAACGCCTGTGTATTGTTGAACGCTGCTGGCGAGATGAGGGGGACCCGTGTTTTCGGTCCTGTTGCAAGAGAGCTTAGGGACAGACAGTTCATGAAGATTGTTTCATTGGCGCCCGAAGTGCTATAAAAGAAATATCAGAGAGATGAAGTTGAAAATCAAAACAGGGGATACGGTAAGAGTCACGGCAGGCGACCACAAAGGTAGCGAAGGCAAGGTGCTCGTAGTGGACCGCGAAAAGAACAAGGCCATCGTGGAAGGCATCAATATGGTGTCCAAACACGAAAAGCCAAGTGCAAAAAACCCTCAAGGAGGCATAACAAAAAAGGAAGCTCCCATACACATTTCTAACCTTTCCTTGATCGACCCTAAGTCTGGCGAAGCCACAAGGGTAGGTTATGAAGTAAGGGATGGCAAGAAAGTAAGGGTCTCCAAAAAATCCAATGAAGTAATTTAGTCATGAGTTACATCCCAAGATTAAAGCAAGAATACAAGGAGCGTGTGATCAAGGCTCTTACCGATGAGTTTGGTTACAAGAACGTAATGCAGGTTCCAAAGTTGGAAAAGATAGTTGTGAGCCGAGGTGTTGGTGCCGCCGTGTCCGACAAAAAGCTCATAGACCACGCTGTGGACGAACTGACCAACATTACAGGTCAGAAAGCCGTTGCCACCATTTCCAAAAAGGACGTTGCTACCTTTAAATTGAGAAAAGGAATGCCCATTGGGGCAAAAGTGACCCTTAGGGGAGAGCGTATGTACGAATTTTTGGATAGATTGATCACCACAGCCCTTCCAAGGGTGCGTGATTTCCAAGGAGTGAAAGCCACCGGTTTCGACGGCAGGGGCAATTACAATCTAGGAATCACCGAGCAGATCATCTTCCCGGAGATCAACATAGACAGGATCAACAGGATCAATGGAATGGATATTACCTTCGTTACTTCTGCCGATACTGATAAAGAAGCAAAATCATTGTTAACCCAATTGGGAATACCCTTTAAAAAGAACTAGTATGGCCAAGGAATCAATGAAAGCCCGTGAGAGAAAAAGGGCAAAAATGGTTGAGAAGTATGCCGAGAAAAGAAAGGCACTGAAAGAGGCTGGAGATTATGAGGCACTTCAGAAGTTGCCAAAGAACGCATCTCCCGTACGTATGCACAACCGTTGCAAATTGACCGGTAGACCGAGAGGATACATGAGAACATTTGGCATATCCAGGGTCATGTTCAGGGAAATGGCCAACCAGGGCTTGATTCCAGGTGTTAAAAAGGCAAGTTGGTAATTTAGATAAAGAAAAGAAATGCTTACAGATCCAATTTCAGATTATCTGACCAGAATTAGAAATGCCAGCAAGGCAGGTCATAGGGTAGTGGATATTCCCGCTTCCAATCTTAAGAGACAGATTACCAAAATATTGTTCGATCAAGGCTATATTTTGAGCTACAAGTTCGAGGAGGACAAGGTACAGGGGAACATCAAGATAGCCCTTAAGTATGACAAATCCACCAAGGAGCCCATCATCAAGAAGTTGCAAAGGGTGAGCAAGCCCGGTCTTCGCAAGTATGCGGCCTCTGATGAGCTTCCAAGGGTCTTGAACGGTTTGGGTATTGCCATCGTGTCAACTTCCCACGGAGTGATGACCAGCAAGCAGGCCAAGCAGGAGAACGTTGGTGGCGAGGTATTGTGCTACGTATATTAATAGAGAAAAGAGAAGAAAAATGTCAAGAATAGGTAACAATCCAATTACAGTTCCAGATGGCGTCACCGTAGAGGTGAAGGATGCCGTGGTGACCGTAAAAGGAAAATTGGGAGAACTTTCCCAGGATTTCTCGGAAGTTGATGTAAAGGTTGAAGATGGGAGTGTTGTAGTGGAAAGACCATCGGATTCCAAAGAGCACAAAGCAAAGCATGGTCTATACCGCGCTCTTGTGGCCAATATGATCAAAGGTGTATCACAGGGTTGGACCAAGCAATTGGAATTGGTGGGTGTTGGATACAGGGCCAGCAACCAAGGACAAAAATTGGACCTTGCCCTGGGATTCTCGCATAACATCGTCATGGACATTGCTCCTGAGGTGCAGATAGAGACCATATCCGAAAAGGGAAAGAACCCTATCGTGAAACTAACATCTCATGACAAACAGTTGGTGGGCCAAGTGGCCGCCAAGATCAGAGGCTTCCGCAAGCCAGAACCTTACAAAGGAAAAGGTATCAAGTTTGTTGGTGAGCAACTAAGAAGAAAAGCAGGTAAATCAGCTTAATGATATAAGACTATGGGATTATCTACGACTGAAAGAAAATTACGCATCCGAAGAAGAATACGCAAAGTGTCCTTCGGAACTGAAGCAAGACCAAGATTGTCCGTTTTCAGGAGCAACAAGGAAATATATGCCCAGTTGATCGATGACAACAAAGGGGTCACCCTTGCTGCTGCATCATCAAGGGACAAAGGTGTTGACGCGAAAGGATCCAAATCCGATGTGGCCACTGCCGTTGGTAAGGCCATTGCCGAAAAAGCCCTTAAGCTAGGTGTGGATACCGTGGCCTTTGATAGGGGAGGAAACCTATACCACGGAAGAGTAAAATCATTGGCTGAAGGAGCTAGGGAAGCAGGACTAAAATTCTAATAAGAGCTATGTACCAAAATTATAAGAACGTAGAGATTGTTAAGCCAGGTGGACTGGAGTTGAAAGACCGTTTGGTTGGAGTACAAAGGGTTACCAAGGTGACAAAAGGTGGTAGGGCCTTCGGTTTTTCTGCAATTGTTGTGGTTGGTGATGAAAATGGAGTTGTTGGACATGGTCTTGGCAAATCAAAAGAAGTTGCAACTGCTATAGCAAAAGCCATCGAGGATGCCAAAAAGAACTTGGTCCGTATTCCTTTGAACAAAGCCACACTTCCCCACGAACAAAAAGGGAAGTATGGAGGTGCAAAGGTTTATATCCAACCAGCTTCCCATGGTACCGGAGTGATCGCAGGTGGTGCGGTCAGGGCCGTACTCGAAGCAGTCGGTGTACAGGATGTATTGTCAAAGTCACAAGGATCATCCAACCCCCACAATGTGGTAAAGGCAACTTTTGATGCCCTATTGCAATTGAGGAGCGCCGATACCGTGGCAAAACAAAGAGGCATTTCTTTGGAAAAAGTCTTTAAAGGATAAAAAGAGGATATGATGTCAAAGATTAAGGTAAAACAAGTAAAGAGCGCCATCAAAAGGCCACAGAACCAAAAAAGGACTTTGGAGGCCCTTGGACTGCGCAAGATCGGGCATGTTGTTGAACACGACGCAACGCCTAATATCCTTGGAATGATAAATAAGGTAAAACACTTGGTTTCCACAGAGGAAGCCTAAAAATATAACGGCACATGGATTTACATAATCTTAAACCAGCGGAAGGCGCTGTTCACAAAGAAGGAAAGCGTGTAGGAAGAGGAGAGGGCTCTGGAAAAGGAGGAACCTCCACCCGTGGACACAAAGGAGCCAAAGCCAGATCTGGATATTCCAAGAAAATTGGTTTTGAAGGAGGTCAGATGCCTTTGCAAAGAAGGGTTCCCAAGTTTGGTTTCAAGAACATCAACAGAAAGGAATACAGAGGGATCAACTTGGCCAAGCTTCAGGAATTGGTGGACAATGCCGGTGTGAAGAACGAAGTTACACTGGACACTCTGATCGCGAACGGATTGGCGCACAAGAACGATTTGGTCAAGATTTTGGGCAACGGAGAGTTGAAAGCGTCCCTAAAAGTAACTGCACATAAATTTAGTGCTTCCGCAAAAGCTGCCATCGAGGCTGCCGGAGGTGAGGCAATAAGTTTATAAGTACGTATAGCATGAAGAAATTTATCGAGACCATATCAAATATCTGGAAAATTGATGAGCTGAGACAGCGCATCATCCTTACCCTCGGCCTATTGTTGGTGTACCGTTTTGGTGCCCAGGTCGTGCTTCCCGGTATTGATACTGCCCAATTGGCCCAATTGGCCTCCCAAACCGATTCGGGTATTTTGGGGATTCTTAATGCTTTCACAGGAGGTGCTTTTGCCAATGCATCCGTATTTGCATTGGGGATCATGCCCTACATTTCTGCATCCATCGTGGTACAGTTGATGGGAATCGCCATCCCCTACCTGCAAAAATTGCAGAAAGAGGGAGAAAGTGGTAGAAAGACCATCAATCAGATTACACGTTGGTTGACCATCGGTATCTGTATTGTACAAGCCCCAGCCTATTTGTACGGTCTTGGAGCTTTGGGAGTGCCGGACAGCGCCTTTATTTTGGGCAAAGGTTTGGATTTCATCATCCCTGCCGTAGTGATCTTGGTCACTGGATGTGTGTTTGCCATGTGGTTGGGTGAAAAGATTACCGATAAAGGTATTGGAAACGGTATCTCTTTATTGATCATGGTCGGTATCATTGCCACCATGCCGCAATCCTTTGTGCAGGAGTTCATTTCCAGGACCACGAACAACACCGGAGGTATCATGTTCATGTTGATAGAGGTGATCGTATGGTTCTTGGTGATCTTGGCCTGTGTACTCTTGGTCATGGCCGTGAGACAGATACCTGTGCAATATGCCAGAAGAACAGCCTCTGGAGGTTATGAAAAGAACATCATGGGAGCTAGACAATATATCCCATTAAAACTGAACGCTTCCGGGGTAATGCCCATCATCTTCGCACAGGCGATCATGTTCGCACCAAGTTTGTTGGGAAGAACGTTCAACAATACTGCAGTGGGACAGTGGATGGAAGTCCAGTTCGCAGATATCTTCGGATTGGCCTATAACATCCTGTTCGCTGTACTGATCATTATATTTACCTACTTCTATACGGCCATCACCGTGCCTACCAATAAAATGGCCGATGACCTAAAAAGAAGTGGCGGTTTCATACCCGGTATCAGACCCGGAAAAGAAACCGGGGATTATTTGGACAAGATCATGTCATTGATCACCTTGCCAGGATCTATTTTCTTGGCGTTGTTGGCCGTGTTGCCCGCATTGGTGGTCAAATTGATGGATGTGCAGGCAGGCTGGGCCCTGTTTTACGGTGGAACATCGCTGTTGATCATGGTCGGTGTGGCCATTGATACGGTACAACAAGTCAATTCCTATTTGTTGAACAGGCATTATGATGGCTTGATGAAAACCGGAAAAAACAGAAAAGTAGCATAACCCTATGGCAAAGCAGTCAGCAATAGAACAAGATGGGACTATCATTGAGGCATTGTCAAACGCAATGTTCAGGGTAGAACTGGAAAACGGGCATGTTGTAACGGCGCACATCTCCGGGAAAATGAGGATGCACTACATCAAATTGCTCCCAGGGGACAAAGTAAAGTTGGAAATGAGTCCATACGATTTAACAAAAGCAAGAATTACTTATAGATACTAGTTACGATGAAAGTAAGAGCATCAATAAAGAAGAGGAGTGCCGAATGCAAAATAGTTCGCAGAAAAGGCAGATTGTACGTAATCAACAAAAAGAATCCTAGATTTAAACAAAGACAAGGGTAGTTATGGCAAGAATTGCAGGTGTAGATATACCTAAACAAAAGCGTGGCGTTATTTCACTTACCTATATTTTTGGAATAGGTAAAAGCAGGGCGCAAGAGATTTTGAAGATGGCCCAGGTAAGCGAGGATACCAAGGTATCCGAATGGAACGATGACGAGATCGGTAGGATCAGGGACGCCGTTTCCACTTTCACCATCGAAGGAGAGCTCCGCTCAGAGACACAGATGAACATCAAGCGTTTGATGGACATCGGTTGTTACCGTGGAATTCGTCACAGAGCTGGACTGCCACTAAGGGGACAACGTACCAAGAACAACTCTAGGACCAGAAAAGGAAAACGTAAAACAGTTGCCAACAAGAAAAAAGCAACTAAATAATAAGAACAGTCATTAGTCTTTAGACGTTAGAAGAATCTGTTTGAAATGTAAAAGTCTAGGATTCCAATAACTAAGAGCTAACAACTAGAAACTAAAAGATATGGCAAAAGCAAATACCAAAACAGCTGCCAAAAAGCGCAAGGTGATCGTAGAATCTACCGGAGAAGCGCACGTAGTGGCATCTTTCAACAACATCATCATTTCCCTGACCAATAAGAAGGGCGATGTGATTTCTTGGTCCTCAGCAGGAAAAATGGGGTTCCGCGGATCTAAAAAGAATACTCCCTATGCCGCGCAGGTGGCAGCAGAGGATTGTTCCAAGGTAGCCCACGAAGCAGGATTGAGAAAAGTGAAGGTATATGTAAAAGGACCAGGTAACGGTAGGGAATCTGCTATCCGTTCCATCCACAATTCAGGGATCGAGGTCACCGAGATCATCGATGTGACCCCACTACCGCACAACGGTTGTAGACCACCCAAAAGAAGAAGAGTTTAATCAAGTATAATCAAATGGCCCCAAAAGGGTCTTCACAGAAGGCGCAGTTAGATTATCGAAGGATAAGCCTTAATTCATAATCGCGCTTTCCAAATTAAAGAAGATGGCAAGATACACAGGACCAAAAACAAAGATCGCTAGAAAGTTTGGAGAAGCGATTTTCGGGGACGACAAATCCTTTGAAAAGAAAAATTACCCTCCAGGACAACACGGTAACAACAGACGTCGCGGCAAGAAATCAGAATACGCCGTGCAGTTGATGGAAAAACAAAAGGCCAAATATACCTATGGTATTTTGGAGCGTCAGTTCCGTAACCTGTTCGCAGAGGCCAAAAGAAAAGAAGGAGTTACCGGTGAGGTATTGCTCCAGTTGTGCGAATCCCGCTTGGACAACGTAGTCTACAGAATGGGAATCTCCCCTTCAAGAAGGGGCGCACGCCAGTTGGTCTCGCACAGGCACATCACTGTAAACGGTAACGTGGTGAACATTCCTTCATACAAGTTGAAAGCAGGTGACGTTGTCGGAGTAAGGGAAAAATCAAAATCCGTTGAATCCATCGTAGATTCATTGGCTGCCAATAGTTCCGTTTATGAGTGGATCACTTGGAATTCTGAAAAGAAGGAAGGTACTTTCGTATCTGTTCCACAAAGAATCCAGATTCCTGAAAACATCAAGGAGCAGCTGATCGTCGAATTATACTCTAAATAAGAATTCAACATTAATCCAATTATGGCATTACTTAATTTTCAGAAGCCCGATAAAGTTATAATGATAGATTCAACAGATTTCGAAGGGAAATTTGAATTCCGCCCTTTGGAACCTGGTTATGGCTTGACAGTTGGGAACGCGCTGAGAAGGGTTTTGCTTTCCTCTTTGGAAGGTTTTGCCATCACTTCTGTGCGCATAGATGGAGTTGAACATGAATTTTCTGTCGTCCCTGGCGTTGTTGAGGATGTAACTGAAATCATATTGAACCTAAAACAAGTTAGGTTCAAAAGACAGATTGATGATGTTGAGAGCGAGACCGTTTCCATCTCTGTGAGCGGAAAAGAACAATTGACTGCCGGTGATTTCCAGAAATTCATTTCAGGATATCAGGTGCTCAACCCAGATTTGGTGATCTGCAACATGGGTCCCAAAGTGAGCATCAACATGGAGATCGTCATCGAAAAAGGACGTGGGTATGTTCCTGCCGAGGAGAACAAGAAATCCAATGCACCGCTTGGTAGCATCGCAGTGGATTCTGTGTACACTCCCGTTAAGAACGTAAAATATAGCATCGAGAACTACAGGGTAGAACAAAAGACCGATTATGAGAAATTGGTTTTTGAGATCATTACCGATGGTTCCATCCACCCAAAAGATGCATTGACCGAGGCCGCCAAGGTTTTGATCCACCACTTTATGTTGTTCTCCGATGAGCGCATCACCCTTGAGGCTGATGAGATCGCACAGACAGAGACCTACGATGAGGAGTCATTGCACATGCGTCAACTGTTGAAGACCAAATTGGTGGACATGGACCTGTCCGTCAGGGCATTGAACTGCCTGAAAGCTGCCGAAGTGGATACTTTGGGAGACTTGGTTTCCTTCAACAAGAACGACCTAATGAAATTTAGGAACTTTGGAAAAAAATCCTTGACCGAATTGGAAGAATTGGTGATCAACAAAGGACTTCAGTTTGGAATGGATTTGGGCAAATACAAATTAGATAAAGACTAATCAATCATATTTTGCTCTCCCTATGAACATGGGATTTGGTAGCAAGATGATAAACTGTAAACATGAGACACGGTAAAAAAATCAATCACCTAGGAAGGAAATCGGCCCACAGAAAGGCCATGTTGGCCAATATGGCCTGTTCCTTGATAGAGCACAAGAGAATCAGTACCACTGTTGCCAAGGCCAAGGCCTTGAAGCAGTTCGTTGAGCCTTTGATCACCAAATCAAAGACCGAGAACAACCAGACTGCCGAAAAAGGCACGCACAACAGGAGGATCGTTTTCAGCAATTTGAGGAGCAAGGAAGCGGTGACCGAACTTTTTGGAACAGTGGCCGAGAAAGTGGGCGACAGACCAGGAGGGTACACCCGCATCATCAAGTTGGGCAACCGTTTGGGTGACAACGCCGATATGGCGATGATCGAGTTGGTGGACTTCAACGAGCTTTACAACGCTGGTAAGACCGCCAAGAAATCGACCCGAAGAAGCCGTAGGGGAGGAACTAAGAAAGCAGAGGTGGTTGCACCGGTCGCTGAAACCAAAACCGACGATTCTGAAGAGTAAGAAGAATGTTATCAACTATTATATTAGTGGAAAAGGATAAGTGAGAACTTATCCTTTTTTTATGTTTTTTTGTCAAATAGAAAATAGAACACAGCATGAAGTATCACACAAAGAAAAGCGCATTGATTTTGTTGGCCGATGGGACCATTTTCTATGGTAAGTCCGTTGGGGGAAAAGAAGGTACCGCCGTTGGGGAAGTCTGTTTCAACACAGGGATGACCGGGTACCAGGAAATTTTTACCGATCCTTCCTATTTTGGACAGTTAATGGTGACCACCAATGCCCATATCGGCAACTATGGTACCCAGGAAGATGAAGTGGAATCCGAAACCGTCAAGATCGCAGGGCTTATCTGTAAAAATTTCAGCTATGAGTATTCCAGACCAAGCGCCGATCTGAGCCTTTTGGAATTTTTGGACAAGAACAACCTTTTCGCCATTTCCGATGTGGATACCCGCGCCTTGGTGAGTTATATCAGGGACAATGGAGCCATGAACGCCTTGATTTCCACTAGGGTCGATGAGATCGATGCCCTGAAGGAAGAGCTCAAACAAGTGCCCAGCATGGAAGGATTGGAGCTTTCTTCCAAGGTTTCCACCAAGGAGCCCTATTATTATGGGGACGAAAATTCAACATATCGCATCTCTGCCTTGGACATCGGGATCAAAAAGAACATTTTGAGAAACTTGGCAAAAAGGGGTGCTTATATCAAAGTGTTCCCTTACAACGCTTCTTTTGAGGAAATGCAAGCTTGGAACCCCGACGGCTATTTTATATCCAACGGTCCCGGTGACCCGGAGCCACTGACGGACGCCATTGCAGCGGCCAAGAAGATGATAAAATCGGACAAGCCCTTGTTCGGGATCTGTTTGGGCCACCAAGTCCTGGCCTTGGCCAATGGTGTGTCCACCTACAAGATGCACAATGGACACAGGGGGATCAACCACCCTATATTGAACTTGGTGACGGGCAAGGGAGAGATCACTTCCCAAAACCATGGCTTTGCCGTGAACAGGGAGGAGACCGAAGCACACCCAGAACTGGAGATTACCCACGTGCACCTGAACGACCAGACCGTGGCGGGAATCCGGATGAAGGACAAGGACGTTTTCTCGGTGCAATACCACCCAGAGGCCAGCCCTGGACCCCACGATGCCGACTATCTGTTCGATCAGTTCTTTGATATGATCAAAACAGGGAAAAACTAGGGAGAAATACAGGTTTTTTTTTAAAGCATCCCTATGACATAAAAGTAGAAAGGGTCTTCCTATATAGGAAGACCCTTTGTTATTACATGTTATTCATCTTGTTCAAGTGCCAGAATAGACTCCGACAATTTGCTTGTTGATGTCCTTGTTCACATCCAACTTTGCATTTTTGATAAAGAAGTTGACATGGCCTTCACCCATTCCAAAGCAGAAAAATACCAAGCTGGAATAGTAGTCATCATATTCATCTTCAGCATCTCCTTGATAGAAGCAAGCATCGCCAAAAAGGTAATCACCGGATATGATGTGACCTCCTTCATCCTCATCATCTAGGATAAGGTGATCGCCCAGTTCTTGTTGCAATTCATCAATAAGGTCACTGGATAAGTCGCCCAGTTCTTCTTCCCAATAACTGTCTGTCTCCATTACCAATATTTCTGATTCCTCAAAGGAAATGGTACGGGGTTCGATCCTGAACTTTTTCTCGTAGAAAAGTTTTCCCTTTTGTTCAGGGTAGTCCTGAATTTTCAATTCATTCAATGGACCATCGTAATAGTGGCAAGACGTCTCAACACCAGAATCATCCACGAAGAAATAAAATATGCCTTTATCAGGCAAAATGTCATCGACATCATATGGCTTCAGTTCACTGCAGTTGAACTGTGCGATGAAGTTTAGACCCAGTGGAAACTTAATGGAGTCCGGCAAATGGGGCAGGCCGTAGATTTTTGAAGCCCCCAATGGCACACTCGCCTCATCTTGGGGATTGATTCGGATTTGCTTGAATTTCAAATAGTAAGTCAAGCTTCCCTTCACATCGTCATCAAATTCGGAAAATTCATTCTTTTCCAAGAAATCGTCGATGATTTCCATTGCTTTTTTGTAGTACATAATAAAAGATTTGGTTAAAAAAATTTTTCCAAAATAGGGAAAATGAGTATTCATGTGGCATAATTTTATTAACAATATGTCTCTTTAAATCAAAGGATTAAAAAGGGTTGGATTGAAGCATATTTGTCAGGAGACTGTTGAAGAAATGGACCAGACCTCGGTCGATGGCAATTCTCCAATGGTTCTGGGATTCGCTGTGGGATACGTGTCTCAAAAATGAGGACAGTACGTTTTTCAATCGGGCAAGAAGGTTAAGCGCAGTGATGCTGAGTAAAGAACGGCCAATCGTTCGCTCAAGGTAGGGAAAAACTAGGGAGTGATACAACTGCTTTTTTCAAGCAATCTTAAATAAGATGTACAAAGGGCCTTCCGATTATGGGAAGGCCCTTTGTCATCACACATTTTTATGATTTAGGTGAATAAACCGCAAAAATCTGCTTTTTGAGTTTCTTTTTGGGATTCAGTTTTCCTTTTCTTATAAAGAAATTGACATGTCCCTCTCCCATACGGAAACAGAAAAATAGCACATGGCGCTCAAAATCATCAAAATGGTCTTCATTCTGATGAAAGCAGGCTTTACCAAAAATGTAATCGCCTGATAGCACGTTGACATGGCCTTGTACATCATCAATAGTGATGATATGATCACCCAGTGCTTGTTTCAATTCGTCTATAAGGACGAGGGAAAGATCGCCAATTTCCCTGTCCCAATATACATTTGTACTTAGTACAATCACTTCCGATTCTTCAAAGGAAATGGCACGGGGTTGGCCCTTGAACTTGTCTTCGTAAGGAAGTTTCCCCTCTTGCACGGGATAATCCTGGATTTTCAGTTCATCCAATGGGCCATCGTAATAATGGCAAGATATCCCTTCCAAGGTTTCATCGACAAAAAAGTAAAAAATGCCATTTTCGGGCAAAATATCATCAACATCATAAGGCTTTAGGTCACTGCAGTTGAACTGGGCAATAAAATGAAGGCCCAGTGGAAAATCAATGGAATCGGGCAAGTGGGGCAGGCCGTACATTTTTGAAGTTCCCAATGGCACACTTGCCTCATCTTTGGGGTTGATAGGGGTTTGCTTAAAATCCAAATAGGTGGTCAAGCTTGCCTCGAGGTAGATACTTAAGTGGGGGATTTTGTTCCTTTTCAGGAAATCGTCAATGATTTCCGTTGTTTTTTTGTAGTACATAATAAAAGATTTGGTTAAAAAAAAATTTTTCCAAATTATGCAAAATGAGAATAGGTGTTGAAAAATGTTATCAACAGTATGTATCTTAAATCTAATAGGTTAGAAAGAAATGAACAGAGTGGGACACTTCCGGTTTGGGGATGTCTTTTGTCCAAATGGAACAAACCTCGGCAGATGGCCATTCCCAAATGGTTCCAAGGTCCGCTTTTGGGGTTTTCACTGGAACAATATTTTGAAGATCCTTGCTGGACAAGCTGAAACTAAAACGATATAGTTTTATTTTTAGGTTATCAAGAGGGTTTTATCGAGAGCAACATAGTATCAAAAAGCCGCTCCTTTTGTATCTTAGCCCAATAAAACCACAATATTAATAAAGCGTTACAATGAGCATTATCATCAACATTCATGCAAGACAGATATTAGATTCAAGAGGTAATCCTACGGTAGAAGTAGATGTCGTTACCGAAAATGGTATTTTGGGAAGGGCCGCAGTGCCATCAGGAGCCTCTACAGGAGAGCACGAAGCTGTTGAATTGCGTGATGGGGGAAGCTCGTTTATGGGTAAAGGCGTGACCAACGCTGTCAACAACGTCAATACCATCATCGCTGAGGAATTGGTCGGGACTTCGGTCTTTGAACAAAACCAGATAGACCAGACCATGATCGAGTTGGATGGCACGCCGAACAAATCCAAGCTGGGTGCCAATGCCATTTTGGGGGTTTCCCTCGCTGTGGCCAAAGCGGCCGCTAACGAGTTGGGCATGCCATTGTACCGATATGTGGGTGGAGTAAGTGCAAACACGCTTCCCGTTCCCATGATGAACATTATCAATGGCGGTTCGCACTCCGATGCACCCATAGCGTTCCAGGAATTTATGGTAATGCCCGTAAAGGCAAAAAGTTTCACCCATTCCATGCAGATGGGGACCGAAATTTTCCACAACCTTAAAAAAGTGCTGCACGATCGTGGATTGAGTACCGCTGTAGGGGATGAAGGAGGTTTTGCACCCAACTTGGCCGGAGGTACCGAAGATGCTTTGGACACCATCGCAAAAGCTGTGGAAAAGGCCGGGTACAAATTGGGCGATGATGTCATGATTGCCTTGGATTGTGCCTCTGCGGAGTTCTACGTGGACGGAAAATACGATTACACCAAGTTTGAGGGTGACAAGGGAATGGTGAGGACCTCTGCCGAGCAGGCACAGTACTTGGCCGACCTTTGCGCAAAATATCCCATCATTTCCATTGAGGACGGAATGGATGAGAACGATTGGGACGGATGGAAACTATTGACCGAAAAAATCGGTGATAAAGTGCAATTGGTGGGCGATGACTTGTTCGTGACCAATGTGGAGCGTTTGTCCAGAGGTATCGAGAATGGCATTGCCAATTCCATTTTGATCAAAGTGAACCAAATCGGAACCCTTACCGAGACCATTGCAGCCGTGAACATGGCCAAAAACGCAGGATACACTTCAGTGATGTCGCACCGATCTGGGGAAACCGAGGACAACACCATCGCCGATCTCGCAGTGGCACTTAATACAGGTCAGATCAAGACCGGTTCAGCTTCGAGGAGCGATCGTATGGCCAAGTACAACCAGTTGCTCAGAATAGAGGAGGAGTTGGGAAGTGTGGCCTACTATCCTCAGGAAAAAGCCTTTAAGATCAAATAAAAAGATTGATTTTTTTAATTATAAAAGCCCTTCCAAATTTGGAGGGGCTTTTTTTTGTTACAGTAACAAACTTTGGTTAAATTGATGTTCAACTAAACACACCATTTAAAATTTCCCTCATGAAGAATTTTCTTTTCGTAGCGGCCGAAAATGATGCCCTGGAAAACTGCAAGGCAGGAGGCATGGGCGATGTGGTCAGGGACGTCCCAAGACAGATTTCCGAGCGTGGGGACAGGGCACATGTCATCGTACCGGCCTATTCAAGGCTCCACCATGGGGGACTGCCCAAGACCACGCTCAATTTCTCGCTGAGGGGATTGGGCTATACCGCAGAACTCTATGAAGTAAAACCGAAGAAGGAATTTCCGAACATCTTTCACTATGTACTGCACCACCCAGAGATCGAGGCTGGGGACATTGCCCACATTTACCACAACGACCCCGAAGAACCCTTCTATACCGATGCCATAAAATATTTCATCTTTTGTACCGCAGTGGCCGAGGCCATCAAAAAAGGCGCTTTTGGAAAACTGGATGTGGTCCATTTGCACGATTGGCACTCCAGTCTTTTGCTGTTCCTGAGAAAATTCCATCCCGAATACACCAACCTGAAAGATATCCGGTTCGTGTACAGTATCCATAATTTGGCCATTCAGGGCATTCGGCCGTTCGAAAACAACTATTCGTCCGTGAGGAACTGGTTTCCCGATATTGCCATTGACCACAGGGCATTGATGGATTACCGGTACCGGGATTGCATTAACCTTATGGCCGTGGGCATCCGCTTTGCGGATGCGGTGCACACCGTTTCCCCATCCTACAAGGAAGATGTACTGTTGCCCAGTTCCCCGCCCGAGTTCATAGGGGGGGAAGGTCTGGAACGTGACCTGCAAAAGGCCGACGCCGAAGGAAGGCTCTTTGGAATCTTGAACGGCTGCAATTACAAGAACATCAACAAGGAGAAAAAAGGGAACATCTACCGCAACACCGTCAAGGCACTGTTCAGATGGTTGCAAGAGGAGTCCAAGAAGTATAAGGCCGACTTTCTGGCCCATACCGGGGAAAAGATCATGGAGTATGTGGAGAACAAACCCAAGTTCATCGCTTCCAGCGTGGCCCGCTTGACGGAACAGAAGTTCTACTTTTTTATGCGTTCCCCCGAAGCCTTTGTGGAAATCCTGAAACGTTTGGAGAAAGTGGATGGGATTTTCATACTCTTGGGAACCGGGGCGCCCGAGTACGAAGAGCTTTTCAGAAAATTAAGCTACCAGCATAAGAATTTCATCTTCACCAACGGCCAATCGGAGAAATTGATCGACTCCATGTATCTGGAGTCCGACCTCTATTTTATGCCGAGCCTTTTTGAGCCGTGCGGCATCAGTCAGATGCTGGCCATGCGTAACGGGAATCCATGCCTTGTGCATCATACCGGCGGATTGAAGGATACAGTGGAACACATGGTCACAGGCTTCAGTTTCGATGGGGAAAGTTATGATGAAAAGATCAAAAACATGTTGGAAGCCTTCGATGAGGCACTGGATGTGTTTGAAAACGACAAGCCCAAATGGAAGAAAATCCAAGCTTCCGCCAAAAAAATGCGCTTCACTTGGCAGAAGTCCGTGGACGAATATTACAAACAACTTTACAAAACAAATTGAAGATTTTCCACCGTTGATATTTTATTGTTAATAACAGCACAAATCACAACAGTAAATTGTTAATGGTTCCGCTTTTTCGTAAATTCCGCATTCTATTTTTACTAATCTATTTAATTGTATAAATGTCGGACAAAGCTATACTCGAATATGGGGGTAAACGGTATGAATTCCCTGTAATCAAAGGTACTGAAGATGAATTGGCCATAGATATAAAAACGTTGAGGGCAGAAACAGGAATGGTGACCATAGACCCGGGTTACAAGAACACGGGATCCTGTGAAAGTGCCGTTACCTTCCTCGATGGTGAAAAGGGGATATTGCGATACCGGGGTTACTCCATTGAAGAGTTGGCCGAGAAAGCTGACTTTTTGGAA
Organism: Flagellimonas hadalis; assembly: GCF_007785775.2. Classification (GTDB taxonomy): domain Bacteria; phylum Bacteroidota; class Bacteroidia; order Flavobacteriales; family Flavobacteriaceae; genus Flagellimonas; species Flagellimonas hadalis. The sequence continues at coordinate 3,865 of NZ_VNIK02000012.1, read as the reverse complement.
GTGGCTTACCTGCTCATCTTTGGCGAACTGCCCAATAAGGCACAGCTGGCAAAATTCCATAGCGACATTAAAGAGGAATCCCAAGTGGATGAGGAGATGAAGAAGATCTTGGACGGGTTTCCAAAATCTGCCCACCCTATGGGCGTACTTTCGTCCCTGACAAGTGCTTTGGTCGCCTTTAACCCCACATCCGTAGATGTGTCTTCTGAGACGGCCATGTACAATTCCATTGTGCGCATTCTGGCCAAGTTCCCGGTATTGGTGGCGTGGACCCTTCGCAAAAAGAAAGGACTACCGCTCGATTATGGCGATGATTCATTGGGATATGTGGAGAACATCCACAAAATGATGTTCAAAAGACCCAACCAGGAATACAAAAAAGACCCTATCGCCATAGATGCATTGGACAAGTTGTTGATTTTGCACGCAGACCACGAGCAAAACTGCTCCACATCCACTGTGCGTATCGTGGGTTCTTCACATGCAGGTCTGTTCGCTTCGTTGTCCGCCGGTATTTCGGCCCTTTGGGGACCACTTCATGGAGGGGCCAACCAAGCGGTTCTCGAAATGTTGGAAGCTATCGAAGCAGATGGTGGTGATACCAAAAAATATATGGCCAAGGCCAAGGACAAGGACGACCCGTTCCGATTGATGGGCTTTGGGCACCGTGTCTATAAAAACTTTGACCCAAGGGCCAAGATCATTAAGAAAGCGGCAGACGATGTGTTGGGTAATCTGGGCATCCAAGACCCCATTCTTGACATAGCCAAGGGACTGGAGAAAGAAGCTTTGGAAGACCCTTATTTCGTGGACAGGAAACTGTACCCCAATGTCGATTTTTATTCCGGGATCATTTATCGCGCCCTTGGCATCCCCACAGAGATGTTCACAGTGATGTTCGCACTCGGAAGATTGCCCGGTTGGATTGCCCAATGGAGGGAGATGCGATTGCGAAAAGAGCCCATAGGAAGGCCCCGCCAAGTATATATCGGGGAAAACCTAAGGTCTTTTGTGCCGTTGGAAAAAAGGTAAGATTTGGGACAACGACTTTACAGAAAGGGCGATTTATCGTCCTTTCTGCATTTATAACCTACTGGCTGAACCTAAGTTCAGTGCCTTGTCGGTATCATAGCATATCCGCATGACCTCCCGGTGGTAATGCTTTTGTATTTCCGAAAGCTCCCTGTTCAGCAGATAGTCCTTGGAACGTAGGAACTCTTGATGGATAAAATTATGCGCATCGATGTAGTTCAGGTTTTTTGTCACTGTTTCCATGGAAACTTTATACTTTGCCAAGGAATTATCCACCTTTTTGATGTCCCAGTCATTGTTGACTCCCTCATCCGAAGCAAGGCTTTCAGGAAAATCCTCCTTGCCGATACAGTCCTTATACTTGGCAGCATAGATGGACGGTGCCCCATCATTGGAAACAGTAGTGTCATCAACCCCTCTTTCACCATGAAACGCATCAATCCCTCCAAGTACGGCAAAGGCACCTGCGAGGAGTGAGGTCAATAATAGTATTTTCTTTATTTGTAGGAAAAATCTTAATACAAATGTAATGAATAAAAATGTATTGACCACATTTGATAAAGAGAAAATGGACCAAAAAATGGTTTTTTAACTAACTGAAAAACATTTGGTTACAGCGTGGCAGTTTTTCTTTTTCAGGCTGGGGAAAATCACCATGATTATTGTGTTTTTTCCTTTTTCGTAGGAGGGAAATAGGGAGTAAAACACTAGATTTGCCCCAGAAATTTTAAGGTATTTGTTCAACGGTCAATACGGTCCACCAGATGATACGATTGCACATAGAAAACGAGACGAGTCCATTGAAGGCGGTGCTGTTGGGAACGGCCAAAAGCTGCGGTCCCACGCCGACACCTGAGGAAGCTTATGACCCCAAATCGTTGGAACATATCTTGGCGGGCACCTATCCCAAAGAGGAGGACATGGTGCAGGAAATGGACGCATTTGCCCAAGTATTCCAAAAATATGGGGTGAAGGTGTACAGGCCCGAGGTCCTGGAAGATTGCAACCAGATCTTTACACGAGACATTGCCTTTGTGATAGGGGATAAGCTGTTCCATGCCAACATACTGCCCGATCGGGAGCAGGAATTTGAGGCCATCCACGAAGTGTTGGACATGATCGCCTCGGAAAACATCATCAGGCCGCCAGTGGAGGTACACATCGAAGGTGGGGACGTAATGCCTTGGAACGACCATATTTTCATCGGTACCTATACTGGGCCCGACTATGCAAGCTATATCACCGCCCGCACCAACAAAGCGGCCGTGGACTATATCCGGGAGCTATTTCCCCACAAAACGGTGAGATCTTTCGAGCTGCGGAAATCCAACACCGACCCTAGGGAAAATGCCCTACATCTGGACTGTTGTTTCCAGCCTGTGGGCAAGGACAAGGCCATTCTGCACAAAAATGGGTTTTTGGTGGAGGAGGAATACCGTTATTTGGTAGATTTTTTTGGACCGGATAACATTTTTGAAATTGATAAGAACGAAATGTACCAGATGTTCAGCAACGTATTTTCCATCTCCCCAGAGGTGGTGGTCTCCGAGAAAAACTTTACCCGCCTGAACAACTGGCTCCGTGATCAAGGATTTACCGTAGAGGAGATTCCCTATGCTGAGATTGCCAAACAGGAAGGGCTGTTGCGCTGCAGCACCATGCCCTTGATCAGAGAAAAATAAGAATGTCCCCTTGAGAGCTCGCACTGAGCAAAGTCGAAGTGGGACTTAAGAGGTGTTGTGATACACACCCCAATACAAAAAAAGCAAAGTAGAATAGTGAAAAAACAGATTACCGATACCATTCTTATGGTCCGTCCCGTAAATTTTAGGATGAACGAGCAGACCGCCGTGAACAACTATTTCCAGGAAGACCTGGATGTGAAGAACGCAGAGATCAATCAAAAGGCACAGCAGGAGTTTGACCAGTTTGTAAAAGTGCTCCGCGAGCAAGGTGTGAACGTGATCACGGTGGACGATACCAAGGAGCGCGACACCCCCGATTCCATTTTTCCGAACAATTGGGTGTCCTTTCATGAGGACGGGACCGTTTGCATCTACCCAATGTTTGCCGAAAACCGCCGGAAGGAACGCCGGGAAGATATTTTCGCACTGTTGGAGGAAAAGGGATTTGTGATCGACCATGTGATGGACTATACCGCTGCGGAAGAGGAAGGTGTTTTTTTAGAGGGCACGGGCAGCATCTTGTTGGACCGGGTGAACCAAAAGGCCTATTGCGCCCTTTCCGAGCGCGCGCACGAGGAGCTTTTTATTGAGTTCTGTGAAGATTTTGACTGTTTCCCTGTCATTTTTACGGCCAACCAGACCGTGGATGGGCAGCGGTTGCCCATTTACCACACCAATGTGATGATGGCCATGGCGGAGACTTTTGTGGTCATCTGTTTGGCCACCATTGACGATAAAAAGGAGCGTAAGAACGTGGTGGACCACATCAAAAAGGATGGTAGGGAGATCATCGACATCAGCGAGCAGCAGATGTACCACTTTGCGGGCAACATGCTCCAAGTGATCGGTGCCAACGATCAACGCTATATGGTGATGAGCTCCGCGGCCTACAACAGCTTGCGCAAGGATCAGATCGCGGCCATGGAAAAGCATTGCGGTATCATCCACAGTCCGCTGGACACCATCGAGACCTGCGGGGGCGGCAGTGCCCGTTGCATGATGGCCGAAGTGTTCTTGCCAAAATCATGAATTGTCCCCTTGAGGCCTGCCTGCCGTTTCATAAATTCCAAATGACAAATTCCCATACGTTGTCAGGTCGAGTGTTCCAAATGGGCTTGGAATGTATCGAGACCTCTTCCAGGGAAAAT
>NZ_VNIK02000011.1 GCF_007785775.2 Flagellimonas hadalis | reverse complement strand
GGTCGCCGCCTTCCTCAAGGCCCTTCACAATACGTGAAGGGCCTTTTTTGTTTTATATACTCCCAAAAAACCCTCTTTTTCTTTTAGTGCGATTCCCACATGCCTTCTTTTGTTGCAATCGGTACTGTTATATACTACATTCCTCTATCTATGCGTGTTGCGCATTTCATTGGATTATTGTTTAGTTGACATTAAAACTCTTCCTTTTTTGTTCAATTTCGATTTTTGAATATATTTTTTTGTATAAATGTTGTAATTGAAAAAAATCTTTATATTTGTGTAATCGATTGCATTATTTATTCCACAATATGACCTATTCCGAATTGCGCTATGCGCATCACCCAGAAGATGTTAAGACATATAATACCGAAGAATTGAGGAACCACTTCTTGATAGAAGGGCTGTTCCAGGACGATTCGGTGAGACTTACCTATTCCATGTACGACAGATTTATTGTGGGAGGAGTGAAGCCCGTAAAGAAGGCGGTACAGTTGGAAACCATTGATGATCTTAAAGCTGAATTCTTCTTGCAGCGAAGAGAACTCGGAATAGTCAATGTGGGTGGTGCCGGGGTAGTGGAAGTGGACGGCAAGACCTATGAGTTGGAAAGAAAAGAGGCATTATATGTAGGCAGTGGCAACAAAGAGATCATTTTCAAGTCTTCAAGTGCCGATAGTCCAGCATTGTTTTATATCAATTCTGCGCCTGCACACAAAAGTTATCCTGTGAAGAAGGTGAGCCGCAAAGATGCTGAGATCATCCATTTGGGTGAAGAGAAATTTGCGAACAAGCGTATTCTCAATAAATTAATTGTAAACAGTATTGTACCCACATGCCAATTGCAGATGGGGCTGACCGAACTTGTGGAGGGCAACGTATGGAACACCATGCCGGCCCACGTACACGCTCGCCGCATGGAAGCCTATTTTTATTTTGATCTGGAAGAAGGACAGACCATAAGCCATTTCATGGGGCAACCACAGGAAACCCGTCATATATTCCTCAAAAACCATGATGCTGTACTGTCGCCGGAATGGTCCATCCATTCAGGTGCGGGCACATCCAATTATTCCTTTATTTGGGGAATGGCGGGTGAAAACCTCGACTATGGCGACATGGATGGAGTATCCCCAAACGATTTGAGATAAAATCCAACAAGAAAAGCAGCAAAAAATGGATTTATTTAGTTTAAAAGGCAAGGTGGCGTTGGTAACAGGAGGTACCCATGGGTTGGGCATGGCCATGGCCGAAGGATTGGCACAGGCCGGAGCGGAACTGGTAATAACAGGCACCACACCCGAAAAAATGGACAATGCCCTGAAGCATTATCATGATAAAGGGTTCAAGGCCACGGGATATCTATTTGATGTGACCAATGAAGCGGAAGCGGAAAAATTTGTAGGTCAGATTGTTGCCGAACAGGGTAAAATTGATGTTCTTGTAAACAATGCGGGCATCATCAAGAGGGAAGCTGCCGTTTCCATGCAGGTCTCTGATTTTAGAAGGGTCATTGATGTGGATTTGGTGGGGCCTTTTATCATGTCGCAACTGGTGGTCAAGGATATGATCCAGAGAAAAGAAGGAAAGATCATCAACATTTGTTCCATGATGAGCGAGTTGGGAAGAAACAGTGTCAGTGCCTATGCGGCGGCCAAAGGAGGCTTGAAAATGCTTACACGAAACTTGGCAACGGAATGGGCACCGCACAATATACAGGTGAACGGGATAGGTCCGGGCTATTTTGCGACCTCCCAAACGGCGCCGATCAGGGTGGATGGAAATCCATTCAATGATTTCATCATACAGCGAACACCTGCCGGGCGTTGGGGAAATCCCGAGGATTTGGCCGGAACAGCGGTATTTTTGGCTTCCAGGGCCAGTGATTTTGTAAATGGACAGGTCATTTATGTGGATGGGGGAATTCTGGCCACCATAGGTAAGCCTGCAAATGAATGATTGAAACACAATAGACGGTAATGTCAAAAAATACATTTATTACAGATACTTTTTTGTTGGGAAACAAGTATGCTGAACAACTTTACTTCGATTATGCGGAAAAGCAGCCCATCATTGATTACCACAACCACTTGATTCCCAAGAGTATTTCTGAGAACGAAGTGTTTGGAAACATTTCCCAAGTTTGGATCGCTGGTGACCATTACAAATGGAGGGCCATGCGGACCATGGGGGTCGATGAAAAATACATCACAGGTAATGCTTCCGATGAAGAAAAGTTCCATGCCTGGGCCAAGACCGTTCCCCACACCTTGAGGAACCCTTTGTACCATTGGACCCATCTGGAGCTGAAAAGATACTTTGACATCGATCAATACCTCAATGAAGGGTCATCGAGGGAAATATATGCGGAAACTGCTGCCAAGTTGCAACAACCGACGCATGCCACCAGAGGACTTTTGGAGATGATGCAGGTGGAAATGCTATGCACCACAGAAGACCCGATAGATACTTTGGAACACCACAAAGCCTTGGCAATGGACAATTGGAAAGTAACGGTGAGCACGGCGTTCCGTCCCGATAAGAGCATTTTGATTGAATCCGCAGGATATTTGGACTATCTTCAGATGCTTTCCGGAGCATCCGGTATCAACATAAGTTCCTTCCAAGACCTTTGCGATGCCTTGCTGAAGCGAATGGAGTACTTCCATGAAAATGGATGTAGACTGTGCGACCATGGCCTCAATCGAATGTATTATACCCAATTTACCGATGCGGAAGTATCCGCCCTTTTCTCCAAACGATTGAAAGGGGAAGTGTTGACCCCGATTGAAGAGGAAAAGTTCAAGACAGCCCTTTTGTTGTTCCTTTCGGAAAACTACCACCGCTTGGGCTGGGTGCAACAATTCCATTTGGGAGCCCTGCGGAACAACAATACCAGAATGTTGGGCATATTGGGAATGGATACAGGTTGGGACTCCGTGGGAGACTTTCCACAGGCCCAGACATTGTCGGCCTATCTGAACCATTTGGACCGTTCGGACAAATTGACAAAGACCATCATATATAACCTGAACCCTTCCTACAACGAAGTTTTCGCGACCATGGTCGGCAACTTCAACGACGGATCCGTAAAAGGGAAAGTGCAATGGGGTTCCAGTTGGTGGTTCTTGGACCAAAAGGATGGGATCACCAAGCAATTGGACACCCTCTCCAATATGGGAGTGCTGAGTTGCTTTATCGGTATGCTGACAGATTCCCGTAGTTTCTTATCTTTCCCAAGGCACGAGTATTTCCGTAGGATCCTGTGCAATCTGCTGGGACAAGAAATAGCTTCCGGAGAATTGCCCAACGACATGGATCTGGTGGGAAATATGGTGGCCAACATCAGTTACGGAAATGCTAAAGACTATTTTAACTTTTAAAAAAAAACAAGAATATATGAAAAGAGTGGTAACGTTCGGGGAGATCATGCTCCGCCTTTCACCGGAGGGTTTTTTGCGCTTCTCCCAGGCCAACAGTTTTGAAGTGGTCTATGGAGGGGGGGAGTCCAATGTGGCGGTCTCCTTGGCCAATTATGGGGTCCCGGTGGACTTTGTGACACGCCTTCCGAAGAACGACATCGGGGAATGCGCCCTGATGGAGATGCGCAAGCGCGGAGTGGGCACGGACAAGATCATCCATGGCGGGGACCGTTTGGGCATCTACTTTTTGGAGACAGGTGCCGTCAGCCGTGGTAGCAAAGTGGTCTATGACCGGGCACACTCTGCCATGGCGGAGATCGGCCCGGGCATGGTGGACTGGGACAAGGTCTTTGAAGGGGCCGGATGGTTCCACTGGACGGGGATCACCCCTGCCATATCCCAAGGGGCTGCGGATGCCTGTCTGGAAGCCGTGAAAGTGGCCAGCGAGAAGGGCCTTACCATCTCCACGGACCTGAACTATCGGGCCAAGCTCTGGAAGTACTGCAACGATGCGAAGCGTGAGGAGATGATGTCGGAGCTCACCTCGTACTGCGATGTGGTACTGGGCAACGAGGAAGATGCTGAAAAACACTTTGGCATCAAGCCGGAAGGGCTGGACATCACCACCCAAGGGGAACATGTGGAGGCAGCGGCGTTCCTGTCGGTCTGCAAGCAGATGATGGAAAAGTTTCCCAAGGCAAGGAAGGTGATCACCACCCTGAGGGGTTCCATAAGTGCCTCGCACAACACTTGGGCAGGCGTACTGTACGATGGCAAGAAGATGTACGAGACCCGTCAGTACCAGATCACGGACATCGTGGACCGTGTGGGCGGAGGGGACAGTTTTATGGGCGGGCTCATCTATGGATTGATGAAATACGAAGGGGACGACCAAAAGGCACTTGACTTTGCAGTGGCGGCCTCTTGCCTGAAGCATACCATCAAGGGGGATGCGAACCTTGTGACAGTGGACGAAGTCGAAAAATTGATGGGCGGTGATGCATCGGGAAGGGTGGCCCGATAACAATTAAAAAAAAAGACCAATGGCACAATATACAAGAACACAAGTGGCACAGGCAATGAGGGAAACGGGGCTCGTCCCGTTGTTCTTCCACCGTGACATCGAATTGGGGAAGAAGGTGCTCAAGGCCTGTTACGATGGAGGGGCACAATTGATGGAGTTCACGGCCCGTGGGGACTTTGCCCACGAGGTGTTCGGGGAGCTCAACACCTATGCCCTGAAAGAACTTCCGGGAATGATGATGGGGGTGGGCAGCGTCACGGATGCGGCCTCGGCCTCGCTGTACATGGCCTTGGGGGCGAACTTCGTGGTGACCCCGGTGCTCAGGGAGGACATCGCCATCGCGTGCAACCGCAGGAAAGTACTGTGGTCGCCCGGCTGTGGGAGCCTTACCGAGATTGCCAAGGCAGAGGAACTGGGCTGTGAGATCGTAAAGCTCTTCCCCGGGGGGACCTATGGTCCAAACTTTGTCAAGGACATCAAGGGGCCACAACCCTGGACGGAAGTCATGCCCACAGGAGGCGTATCCCCGACCGAGGAAAGCCTTGGCGCATGGTTTGCGGCAGGCGTGACCTGTGTGGGCATGGGCTCCAAGCTCATCTCGAAGGAAATTCTGGCCAACGGCGACTTTGCAGCCTTGGAGGCAGCGGTGAGGCAAAGTTTAGACATCATCAAGAAAGTTAAGGGATAACTATGAAACTAGGGTGCAGATGGTTTTTGGGATGGATTCTGTTGATTATGATCTCAGCTTGCGATACGGCCAGTGGAACCAGAGTGATCAAATTGGCCCATGGTCTGGATGTGAACCATTCTGTACACAAGGCCATGCTCAAAATGAGCGAGGACCTGGAAAAGCTGTCCGGGGGAAAGATGAAGATCAAGATATACCCCAACCAACAATTGGGATCCGAGCGGGAAAGCCTTGAGCTTTTGCAGATCGGTAGTCTGGACATGACCAAGGTTTCCGTGGGCGTCCTGGAAAATTTCGCGCCGGATATGAAGGTCTTTGGCATTCCCTTTCTCTTCAGGGACAAACAACACTCCTTTTCGGTCTTGGATGGCCCTATCGGAAAAAAATTGCTCGAAGAGGGCGAAAAATTCTGGTTGAAGGGCCTTTGCTATTACGATGCCGGAAGCAGAAGTTTCTACACCAAGGACAAACAAGTGACCACGCCTGACGACTTGAAGGGATTGAAGATCAGGGTCATGGAAAGTGCCACGGCCATGGACATGGTACGTAGCCTGGGAGGTGCGCCCACGCCCATTTCCTGGGGCGAACTCTATACCTCGTTGCAACAGGGCGTAGTGGACGGTGCGGAGAACAATCCCCCCAGTTTCTATCTGTCCAGACATTATGAGGTCTGCAAATACTACACGATCAACGAGCACACCATGTTACCGGACGCATTGCTGGTCAGCACCCATTTGTGGAACAAGCTTTCCGAACAGGAACAAGAATGGCTGCAAGAGGCCGCCGACAATTCCGTGGCATATCAAAGGGAATTATGGGCCATTTCTGAAAGAAAGGCATTGGAAGAAGTGGAAAAGGCCGGGGTTGAAGTGATCTATCCGGACAAGGCCCCTTTTGAGGAGGCGGTCCAAGGGATTTATGATCAATATAAGGGTGATAGGGTGATGAGCACGCTCATAGAACAAATCCAACAAACCAAATGATCATGGGCTTCAGGAAAAAAGTGGACAAAATTTTGGGCTGGATCTTGGTGGTCATTATGGCCGTCATGGTCATCAATGTCCTGTGGCAGGTGTTCAGTAGGTACATCACGGGCAACCCAAGTTCCTTTACGGACGAGCTGGCCCGATATTTAATGATATGGGTCGGTGTCCTCGGCGCGGCCTATGTTTCGGGAAGGAACATGCACGTGGCCATTGACGTACTTCCCATGAAAGCAGGAAAAAAGACACAGTTGTTGCTCTTCCGAATGGTGAACGTGCTCATCATCCTGTTCGCTTTTTTCGCATTGGTCGTGGGCGGGATACGGTTGGTGTACATCAGCTATATCCTGGAACAGCATTCCCCTGCACTCAATGTTCCCCTGGCCTTTATATATACGGTACTGCCCTTGAGCGGACTGTTGATCATCTACTATAAGACTACGGACCTCATTTATAAAAAATAGACATGGATTATATACCTATCTTGGTTTTGGTTGTCAGCTTTGTATGCCTATTGGCCATAGGGACTCCCGTGGCCTGGAGCATCTCTATTTCATCATTGTTGACCATGTTGGTGAGCATACCCGCCCTGCCGGCAATGACCACAGTGTCACAACGGATGGCGACCGGACTGGATAGTTTTGCGTTGCTGGCCATTCCCTTTTTTGTGCTTTCGGGACAACTGATGAACAAAGGGGGCATAGCCCATAGGCTCATCGCATTTGCCAAGACCTTGGTGGGATCGCTACCGGGAGGTCTGGCCCTGATCAATATCATATCCGCCATGTTGATGGGGGCCATTGCAGGTTCCGCCATGGCATCCGCTTCCGCCATGGGAAGCATACTTGGCCCTGAAATGGAAAAAGAAGGCTATTCCAAGGAATTTGGGGTGGCGGTGAACATCACATCGGCCACCACGGGATTGGTGATACCGCCCAGCAATGTGCTGATCGTGTATTCCCTCGCCAGTGGCGGGGTATCCATTGCCGCGCTCTTTTTGGCCGGATACATCCCAGGGTTGCTCACTGGACTCTTTTTGATGATCGTGGCCTATTTCTGGGCCAAGAAAAAGGGGTTCAATGTCGGGAAAAGAAGCTCGATGAAAGAGGTGCTGGGCACTTTTTGGAAAGCCTTCCCAAGTTTGATGCTCTTGGTCGTGGTCATGGGAGGGATCGTGATGGGCGTATTTACCGCCACCGAAGCCTCCGCGATCGCAGTGCTCTATACCTTGGTCCTCGGATTTGCCTATAAGGAGATCACGTGGAAAAACCTGCCCGATATCCTTTTGGAGGCCTCTGCGACCACGGCCATCGTGATGTTGCTCATCGGTGCTTCCATGAGCATGTCCTGGGTGATGTCCTTTGAGAACATCCCACAGGGGATCAGTGATGTGCTGTTGGGCCTGAGCGACAACCCGATCGTGATCTTGTTGATCATCAACCTGTTGTTGTTGTTCGTGGGCATTTTTATGGACATGACGCCAGCAGTGCTCATATTCACGCCCATCTTCCTGCCGATCGTGACCGAACTGGGGATGGACCCCATACAGTTCGGCATCGTGATGGTGCTCAACCTTTGCATAGGCCTCTGCACGCCACCGGTGGGCTCCGTGCTCTTCGTGGGTGTCGGCATCGCCAATACGACCATAGAAAAAGTGATCAAACCCCTGTTGCCATTGTTCATCGCCATGATCGTGGCACTGTTCCTCATCACCTATTTCCCGGGCCTTAGCCTTTGGTTGCCAAAGGTTTTTGGGGTGTAACCTATAATTGAAAAAGAAAATACATGAATAATTTGAACAGAACCACGGTAAAGGTCGGGGCCAGACTTCCCATTAAGATAGTACAGTTTGGCGAAGGCAACTTTTTAAGGGCCTTTGTGGACTATGTTGTGGACAGGCTCAATACCGAAGCTGATTTTAATGGAGGTGTGGTTGTGGTCCAGCCTTTGAACGGAGGATTGATACCTACCATCAATGCACAGGAAGGACTCTACACCCTTTTTATGCGGGGGATTAAAAAAGGAGAGCTCATTGATGAAAAAAGAGTGATTTCCAGTGTGCAAAAAGGCGTAAATCCCTATTCGGATTATCAAGAATTTTTGGCGTTGGCGGAAGAGGAAAGTCTGGAATTTTTGATTTCCAACACCACGGAATCAGGGATTGCCTACAATGCCGAAGATAAAGGGTATGCTTCATGCCCCAGCAGTTTTCCCGGAAAGGTCACCGCATTGTTGCACAAGCGGTATGTACATTTCAATGGAGCGGAAGACAAAGGACTTGCGGTAATTCCTTGCGAGTTGATCAACCATAATGCGGATACGCTCAAGGAAATTGTGCTCCAGTATGCCAAGGATTGGGATTTGGGCCAAGAATTTATAGCTTGGATAGAAAACCATAATCATTTTCATAATACCTTGGTGGACAGGATCGTACCTGGTTACCCCAAGGACGATTTGGCCTCCTACGAGGACCGATTGGACTACAAGGACAAGCTGATCGTAGCTGCTGAAATATTCCTGTTATGGGTCATTGAAGGGGACGATAGACTTTTGGAGAAGATCCCTTTCCATAAAATTGATGAGAATGTGTTGGTGGTAAAGGACATGCAGCCCTACCGTACCCGAAAAGTAAGGATACTGAACGGCGCGCACACGGCCGTGGTGCCATTGTCCATCATGTATGGGAACACTACGGTGAAGGAGATCATGGACGATGCAGTGACCAGTGCGTTTTTGAAACAAGCGGTTTTTGAGGAGATCAATCCAATTTTGCCCTTGCCACAGGCCGAAGTGGATGATTTTGCGGAGGAGGTCTTCGATCGTTTCAGGAACCCTTTCATCAAACACCTGTTGTCAAGTATCGCATTGAATTCGATTTCCAAGTTCAAGGTAAGGGTATTGCCCAGTCTGTTGGATTATCAAGATAAATTTGGCAAGTTGCCGTTGCATCTGACCTTTTCGTTCGCCTGCCTGATACGTTTTTACAAAGGGGACTGGAAAGGAACGGCACTTCCGGTTCAGGATGATGCCCAAGTGGTGGATTTTTTCAAGACCTTGTGGAGCACGAACGATTATGCCATCATTTCAGAAAAAACACTTTCGCACACTGCTTTTTGGGATGAAGATTTGACCCAAGTGCCAGGGTTGTCCCAAAATGTGGCAAAGGCATTGGAAATGATGGATACCTTTGGTATAGTTGAAGGATTGAACAAATTTTCAGAGGAAAGCAAAGTAGTCGGGTAACCGTCAAAGTGCCAAAAAAGCTATGAACTATGAAGACTTTGATCAAAATACATCCAACGGACAACATCGCCATTGCATTGGTGGATTTTGCTGCTGGTTCGGAAGTGGTTTTTGAAGAAAGACCCATTACATTTTTGGAAAAGACAAAGGCAAAGCACAAGATTGCACTGGACGACCTCAATGTGGGCGATGCCGTTTATATGTATGGCGTTCTGGTCGGAAAAGCGGTAAAGCCCATCAAAAAAGGCGGATTGCTGACCACCGAGAATGTTAAACACCAAAGCCATGTCACCACGGGAAAAACCGAGACCACATCATGGGTCCCTCCAGATATATCCGCTTGGAAGGACCGTACCTTTATGGGGTACCACCGCCCCGACGGACAGGTGGGGACCGCCAATGTATGGTTGTTCTTTCCCTTGGTTTTTTGTGAGAACAGAAATATCGAAGTGCTGAAAGAGGTTTTCGAAAAAGAATTGGCCTATCACAGGCCGACCAAGCACCAATTGATGCTTCGGAACCTATTGAAACCGACTTCGGGTTCGGAGCTAGCGAAAGAAGAGGAACCGGAAGGGTTTTTCAATACTATTGAAGTAAAGTTCATTACCCATCAAGGGGGCTGTGGCGGTATCCGCCAAGATTCGCAATTGCTGGCCAAGCTGTTGGCGGGTTATGTGAACAACCCTAACGTGGCAGGGGCGACTGTCTTGAGCCTTGGGTGCCAAAACCTACAGATAGATATCTTCAAAAAAGCATTGGAGGCCATCAACCCCGATTTTCAAAAACCCGTGCTCATTTATGAGCAACAAAAAATGGGAACGGTGGAAGAAATGCTTTCCACCATCATAAAGGACTCCTTCGAGGCCATTAAAAAGGCCGATCAAATCCAACGACAGCCTGCGCCATTGTCCAAGATCAAACTGGGATTGGAGTGCGGTGGGTCCGATGGTTTTTCCGGAATATCCGCAAACCCGGCCTTGGGATATGCTTCGGATATTTTATCTGCTGTGGGAGGTTCGCCCATTCTTTCCGAATTTCCCGAACTGTGCGGTGTGGAGCAAGAACTGGTCAACCGTTGTGTGGACGATGCGGATGCGGCCCGTTTTTTGGAATTGATGCGGGACTATGAAAAATCGGTAGTGGATGCAGGTTCAGGTTTCGACATGAACCCATCTCCCGGAAACATCAAGGACGGACTCATCACGGATGCCATGAAATCTGCCGGGGCCGCCAAGAAAGGAGGAACCTCACCTGTGACTGCTGTGTTGGATTATGGGGAGTATGTGACTAAACCAGGTCTCAATCTGCTTTGTACGCCCGGGAACGATGTGGAAAGTACCACCGCAATGGCAGGTTCTGGGGCCAACATGATCGTGTTCACCACCGGATTGGGCACGCCTACCGGAAACCCGATCACCCCTGTGATCAAAGTATCCTCGAACAGTGAACTGGCCGCCAAGATGTCCGACATCATTGATGTGGATGCAGGACCTGTGATCAAAGGAGAAAAAACCATCGAGGAAATGGGGGAGGAAATGTTGGAATACATCATCAAAGTGGCCTCTGGGGAAATAAAATCCAAGGCCATGCTACTCAACCAAAACGATTTTATTCCGTGGAAACGGGGGGTGTCCCTTTAAGGCTCTTCGTTTTGTTGGATGATTTCCTGATGACAAGTTCGGGGGCAAGGACCACCCGCTTTTCCACAGAAAGTACATGTTGCTTGTTGTTGATCTGCTCCAAAAATACCTGAGCGGCAATTTCGCCCATGGTGACAGGGGTTTGATCGATGGAGGACATCGGAAGTTCCATGTACTTGGTAAAAGGTTCGTTACTGAACCCTACAACACCTACTTCTTCGGGAATCTTCACCTTAAGTTTGCGCAATTCTTGGATGGCGCCCAATGCGGCATAGTCACTGGATGAGAAAATGGCATCGGGCCTGTTCTTTTTGGCCCAAAGTTTGGCCACAGCCTCGGCGCCGGCCTCAATTCTACTATTGGTATGTATGATAAGGTTCTTGTTGATGGGGATGTTATGATCCTCCAAAGCCCTCAAAAAGCCATTGTTCCTGTTCTTGTAAATCTCAAGGTTCAGATCGCCACAAAAATGGGCAATGCGTTGTGCACCTTGTTGGATAAGATGCTCCGTGGCCATGTATCCACCCCTGAAGTCGTCAATGGTAACGGAACTAACGCCAGGAATGTCCTTTTTACGGTCGAAGAAAATCAACGGCGTATTGTTTTCAAGGATTTTCTCAATGTGTACAGTATCATGGGTGGTCTTGGAAACCGACATGAAGATACCGTCTACCTGGGTGTTCAACAAAGCATTGATATGATTGGCCTCGTTTATGGCATCTTCATGGGATTGGCAGATGATCACATTGTAGCCATGTGGTGTAAGTTGTTTCTCAATCCCATCGATGACTGCGGAGAAAAAATTTCTGTTGATGTAGGGAACGATTACACCTATACTATTGGTCTTGCCGCTTTTTAAGGCTAATGCCAATCGGTTCTGCTTGTAGTTGAGCTCTTGGGCCGTTTTCATGACAAGCTCCCTCGTCTTCTCACTTATTTTCGGGTTGTTGTTCAAAGCCCGTGACACTGTGGCCGCGCTAATGTTCAACTTTTTTGAAATATCGTAGATGGTAACTTTTTCATTCTTTGCCATAACGCGGTGGTTTTCTGGACAAATTTATGTAATCGATTGAAAATATTTCCAAAATATAACAAATTCCGAACATAAGTTGCATTTTTTAGGTTTACGAATGTGAAATAGTTGAATATATGGGCTTTTTTCGGTGTCAAAGCACTAAAAATAGGTTCTTAAATTTACTATATCTCTAAATTTAGCACTTAAATTTTTGCAATTTCAGAATTAATATATATTTTGGTGCAATCGATTACAAAACAGTATTGCTAACAAACTCATTCATGCCTTTTGGAAGGCGACCTGTGCTAAAAATTAACTCAAAAACAACTTTATGAAAAAAACATTCTTTTTAAGGAAGAAAGTACTCTTGGTGCTGATGGGGCATCTTTTGGCTTTTTTGCCCATGCTGGGCTCCAATGCCAAAGGTGATACCAGTGCAGTGCTGGGCAAAATGCTGTTTCCCGATACGCAGCAATATGTGGTGAAAGGGACGGTGAGTGATGCCAATGGGATGCCCTTGGCCGGTGTTGCCGTTGTGGAAAAAGGTACCACCAATGGAGTTGCCACCGATTTTGACGGTAATTACGAAATTTCCGTGGCAGGTGAACAAAGTGTGTTGGAGTTCGTTTATCTGGGCTTTGCCACCGAAACGCGTACGGTAGGGAACAATTCTACCATGAACATAACACTAACGGAATCAACATCCGAATTGGACGAAGTGGTGGTGATAGGTTACGGTACCGCCCGTAAATCGGATTTGACGGGTTCGGTGGTGACCGTTTCGGGTACCGATCTTAAAAATGTGCCTGTTGCCACAGCGGCCGAAGCCATGACAGGACGTTTGGCCGGGGTGCAGATCGTATCCACAGAAGGCTCTCCGGATGCCGAGGTGAACATCCGTGTACGAGGGGGCGGGTCCATTACTCAAGACAGTTCGCCGTTATTGATTGTGGATGGATTTCCAGTGAACAGCATCAATGACATTTCCCCTTCGGATATTGAGAACATCACTGTGCTGAAGGATGCTTCCTCCACGGCCATTTATGGTTCCAGGGGAGCGAATGGGGTCGTCATCATCACAACCAAAAGTGGAAGGGACGGAAAAGTTGCTGTAACCATCAACTCTTTTTATGGGATGAAACAGATTGCCAATACCGTTGATGTATTGGATCCTGACGATTTTGTAGCGTGGCAGTATGAGTACGCAATGCTTCGTGATTCCGAAGATATTTCTTCCTACGAGAATATTTTTGGAGGTTATTTGGATATAGACCAGTACAATGGGTTGGAAGGCAACAACTGGCAGAAACAGATTTATGGTCGCACCGGGGAAATCCATAGCCAAGATTTTGGTGTAAGGGGAGGAACCGAAAAATTCAATTACAATTTTAATTATGCCCGTTTTGATGAAAAGGCCATCCAAGTGGGGTCTGAATTCATTCGTAACAACTTGGCGTTGAAGTTGAACAACAAGGTCAATGATAAGATTGACCTATCCTTTACCATTCGTTATTCCGATACAGAAATAGAAGGCGGAGGGGCCAACGAGCAGAATGAATCTTCCTCTGCCGATGCCAGACTTAGGCACTCCGTGGGATATACACCCATTCCATTGCCAGGAATCACTACGACCGATACGGAAGAGTATTCCTCCACGGCATTGATAGATCCCTTTGTGGCAACGGCGGACAACGACCGTTTACAGAAAAGACAGAACTATAATATGTTGGGTAGTTTTGGGTGGAAGATTTTTGACAATGTGAAGTTGAAGGCCGACCTAGGTCTGGACAACTACAATTATCTGGATTACCGGTTCTATGGTCGTCAGACCTATTACGCCAACAATGCACCTGCTGCTGATAACCAAGGATTGCCCGCAATCATTATGCGGGACAGGAAAGACAAAAGGTTCCGTACCGCCAACACCCTTGACATTGATCTGGGGAAATACCTCAATGATGACCATAGGTTGAAAGTCTTGTTGGGGCAGGAATATATTCTTTATGAGCGAAACGAAGTGACCCAAGTGGTGCACGGACTTCCTAGGTTTTTTGACTTTGATCAAGCCAGAAAATTGACCACACAGGGAACGCCCCAATCCGTTGACAATTTTTATAGCCCTGATGAAAAACTGTTGTCTTTCTTTGGACGTCTTAACTATGACCTTTTCAACAAGTATTTGTTCACGGCCACCTTTAGGGCAGATGCCTCCAGTAAATTCTTAGGGGACAACCGCTGGGGATATTTTCCCTCCGCGGCCGTTGCCTGGAAAATTTCCGAGGAAGGTTTTTTGAACAATGCTGATTGGTTGGATGCCCTGAAGTTCCGGGTGAGTTACGGACAAGCGGGTAACGAGAACATTCCAGTCGGGCAAACGATACAAAATTTTGTGTCCAATAACTCTACCTGGATCAATGGGGTGGACAGTTATTGGGCTGCATCTACCATTTTGGCGAACCCCGAATTGAAATGGGAAACCACAATAACAAGAAATATCGGTCTGGATTTTGGGCTTTTTAACAATCGTGTGAGCGGCTCATTCGAAGTATATAAAAACACTACCGAGGACCTATTGATGAGATTTCCCGTGCCCGGAACTGGATATGATTTCCAATACCGTAATATGGGAGAGACACAGAATCAAGGTATAGAGGCCAGCTTGAACCTTGCCGTCCTGGAAAAAGAGAACTATGGCCTCAACCTATCGCTGAATTTCAGCAAGAATGTCAACGAAGTCACCTCATTGGGCGTGATGGAAGCATTTAGCGAGCGTACCAATTGGGCCTCATCGGATATCCATAACGAATATATGATCATGGAAGGAGAACCTATTGGTATTATGCAGGGATACCTACATGATGGTCGATACGAAGTGTCCGATTTTGATTTTGTGGATGGTGCCTACGTGTTGAGAGAAGGAGTGGCTGATGCCTCTGCGGTTTTGGGTAATACGCCGATGCCCGGAAGCATGAAGTTCAAGGACCTTGATGGTGATGGATTGGTCACGGATGTTGACATGGATATCATCGGTAGGGCTTTGCCAAAGCATACCGGAGGATTTGTGCTCAATGGTTATGCATATGGGTTCGACCTCACAGCTGCCTTCAACTATAGCTATGGAAATGATGTGTACAACGCCAACAAAATAGAATACACCACGGCCAACCGAAACAGCCAATACCGAAATTTGAGTTCACAAATGGCCTCTGGGAACCGATGGACGAACATTGACCCGGCTACTGGGGCATTGGTGACCGACCCGGCTCAGTTGGAAGCGTTGAACGCCAATACCACGATGTGGTCACCTTATATGAACAACTATGTGTTCAGTGACTGGGCAGTGGAAGATGGTTCCTTTTTAAGGTTGAACACCCTGACCTTGGGTTACTCATTGCCCGATGATGTGGTCAAGAAAATTGGATTTACCAGGTTCCGTATCTACACAACAGGTTACAATGTTGCACTTTGGACCAAATATTCTGGACTTGACCCAGAAGTATCCACAAGAAGGAGAACACCACTGACACCTGGTGTGGATTTTTCACCATACCCAAGAAGCCGTCAGTTCGTACTTGGTGTAAACCTTAACTTTTAATCAAAAAAATTCAAAGAAATGAAAAGAATATTCTATTTGATGGGTGTTGTGGTTATGGGAATGTTGGCTTCTTGTGAAGTTGATGCACCGGCGCAGTCCACCCTCGATGAATCCGTTATATTTTCCACACCCGGTCTTACCATGGGCGCAGTGGATGGCATAAAGATACCCTTTGGGCAGACCAACTCCTATCGGGGCCGTTTTATCCCTTGGTATGGAATGAACACCGATGTGGAGTGGCATAACAATGGGCAGAGTTATACGACAGGAGATCAATATGACCTTATCAACTACGACGCCAAACCGGGCAATTCCCAGATGAATACGGAAAACAATGCCTGGGCGCAAATGTATGCCAGTATAGAACGTGCAAATATTGTAATCCGAGGGATCCGTGAATATGGAGATCCCATGCCAGGAACCGAGATGGGACAACATTTGGGGGAAGCCCTTACATTGAGGGCCATCGTCTATGCTGATTTGACCAAGGCTTGGGGGGATGTTCCCGCTCGTTTTGAGCCCATAACCTCTGAGACCCTATACATCCCAAAATCCAGCAGGGATGTTATATACAAGCAACTTTTGATGGATCTTGAGGAAGCGGCGGAATTGGTGGCATGGCCCAACCAATCATCCCTGACCTCAACAGTGGAGCGTGTCAACAAAGCATTTGTAAAAGGTCTTCGGGCAAAAATAGCCCTGATTGCAGGAGGGTATCAGCAATATCCTGATGGAATCCGTTTGAGTAACGATCCCGAATTATCCAGAAACGCCATGTACACGATTGCATTGCAGGAATGCAGGGATGTTATACAAAGTGGCACTGCCCGTCTGGAAACCACCTTTGAAGACTTTTGGAGAAAAGTATGCCAAGAGAATATTTCCGCAGGAGGCGAATCCCTTTGGGAACTTCCATTTGCATCGGGCAGGGGGCGCGTAGCCTTCACTTTCGGAGTTCGCCATAGGAGCGTGGACCAGCATACCGGGCAGGCACGGGGAGGTACCATGGGTCCGGTTCCCAGCCTGTTCTACGATTACTCAGAAGCTGACCAAAGACGTGACGTGACCTGTGTTCCCTATGAATATGGACAGGCCAATACCGATGGATTTGCACAACAGCAACTCCTTAGTTTGGACTTATGGAATTTTGGAAAGTACCGTTACGAATGGATGACCCGCTACGTAACGTCTTCCAATGACGATGGATTGAACTGGGTGTACATGCGCTATGCAGAAGTATTGCTCATGGCAGCCGAAGCCGCCAATGAACTGAACGGCCCCGGTGCTGCAGTACCTTATTTACGGGAACTGCGGGAGCGTGCCTTCGATCCCGCTGACCACGCGGAGCAAGTGGATGCTTATCTATCTGCGGCACAGGCCAGCGAAGCGGCTATGTTCAATGCCATTGTGGAAGAGCATAAACTGGAATTTGCCGGGGAAATGGTGCGCAAACAAGCCCTTATCCGTTGGAACATGTTGGGCGATAAACTCGATGAAACAAAAACAGAACTCAATGATTTGGCCTCACGTGCCGGGGATTATGCCACAGTGCCCACAACATTGTACTGGAGGATCAGCGAAGAAGACAATGAATCCTTGGAGGTTTTTGGGTTGAACCGAGGAGAGGAAGGCGCACCAGGACCGGAGTACAGTGCACAGGCTTGGGATGTTTTCAATGCAGAGAAGATCGACGCACTCTACAAACCAGGAGTGGATCCAGATGCACGCCAATTCTGGCCCATCTGGCAGGTGTTCATAGATGGTAGTAACGGACAATTGGTTAACGATTATGGCTATTAATGGCCATCCAAAAAACATCAGAAAAATGAAAACATTCAGATATATAAGAACAATAGTTGTCCTAGCCCTTTTGGCAGTGTTATCCATGGGCTGCAACTCCAAGGAAGGGGAAGTCATCGAGGAACTTGATGTGAACCGTGTTTTTGCGCCCACCGATCTTGAGGCACGGATACGTAACATGACCATAATCGAATTGAGTTGGTATGTGAGGGAAGATGCGGAAAGCTACATTGTGGAATTCGCGGAAGGTGCCGGTTTCAACAATATCATCCGCACCGTGGAAGTATCTCCGGACGAACTGCCGATTCAAGAGCAGTTTGATGGGGAGACCCTTTATTCCGCTCGCGTGAAGGGAGTTGCAGAAGGCAAGCAGGATTCCAAATGGGTCTCGGTCTCCATCCAAACGGATCCTGAACAGATATTCTTGCCCAGTGAGGATGGGGACATCCAAGCCACAGAGGCCACGTTGAGATGGCCCGCAGGAAGTGCGGTTACCCACCTGTTGATCAATCCAGGAAATGTGGAACGCCCCATTACCCCAGAGGAAGCCTCAGCGGGCATGGCAACAATTACAGGGCTTACTGGGGAGACAGAATATACCGTGTTGCTCTATAACAATGGTACCGTACGGGGCACATCGATTTTCACAACACTCATCGACATAGGTGATGCCACACTTGTACAGCCAGAGGAAGATTTGAGCGTAGTCATTGCCAATGCAATTGATGGTGATGTACTGGTATTGGCCCCTGGGGTCTATGAAGCTTTTGTGGGTAATATCGTCATTGACAAATCCATTACCATACAAGGACTTTATCCATATGACAAGCCAATCTTGAGTGTATCCTTCAGCATGGCTCCAGGATTGCAAGACCTTCAATTGGTGGATTTGGAACTCGTGGGTACAGCGGAACTTATCACTTTAATAAACATGGATGCTACCGGAAATTATAACTCGGTACAGATAAAGGGCTGTAACATACATGACTATGGACGTCAGTTGATCTATGGAAACACGGCCGGTGCCATTTTGGGTAATTTTATTATCGATAATACCGTGGCTTCCAATGCCACAACCGGAGGAGGGGATTTCATTGACTTTAGGAACGGTGATGTCCACAATGTTGAAGTGACTAACAGTACATTCATAGATGCTCCCAATGGTAGGGACTTTATTCGAATGGATGGAGCTGGTGACACCAATGCAACTGGTGTCACGGCAACAGTGCTTATCGATCATTGTACGTTCGTGGGGGTTTCCAATACAGAGGATAGGATTGTGTACATCCGTTTTGGGAACAACGACATTACGGTGACCAATAACCTATTTGCCAATACGGATGCGAAGTACTCTAACCAGACATCAACTGATGAGGAGATTACATTTGCCAACAATAACTATTTCAATGCGCCCAATTTGTTCAGTTCAACGGAGACTCGTTATGATACATCAGCGAACTTTACCACCTTGGACCCAGGTTTTGTCGATGCGGCAAACGGGGATTACACGGTGACCAACCAAGCATTGATAGATGAAGGAATTGGCGACCCACGTTGGCGTCAATAATACGGTCCTATAGTTTGTTTTAATGTGATAGGGTGGGTGAGGCCATGGTTCGAGCCCACTCTATTATTTTGTTTGGGCAATGCCCATAAATTGTGCGAATGATTGAAAAAAAGAACATAGTGAAAGGGCCAATCGGCCCATTATCCATTCTTATGGCCGCCATTTTTATGTTGTGCGTACCTCTTTTGGGTATGTCACAATCCGAGAGCCGGATCTTGGCCTTTCCATCTGCGGAAGGATTTGGGCGATATGCTTCTGGAGGACGTGGTGGAGAGGTGTACATTGTGACCAATTTGAACGATTCAGGCGAGGGCAGTCTCAGAAAAGGAATTATCAAGCATGGTCCACGCACTATTGTGTTTGCCGTATCGGGCACCATTTATCTAAAGTCGCCTCTCGACATCAATCGGGGAGACCTCACTCTGGCTGGACAAACGGCACCGGGTGAAGGTATTACATTGGCCGGTTATCCGGTTTCCATCAAGGCGGACAATGTCATCATTCGCTACATGAGGTTTCGAATGGGGGACATCAACAATCAACAGGCCGATGCCATTGGGGGAAGGGACACGAAAAATATCATTTTGGATCATTGTTCTATGAGCTGGGCCACGGATGAGGTAGCTTCTTTTTATAGAAACCATAATTTTACGATGCAATGGTGCATTGTGTCAGAAGCTCTGAACCATTCGGTACATGAAAAAGGAGACCATGGTTATGGAGGCATTTGGGGAGGCGCCCAGGTTTCTTTCCATCATAACCTTATCGCTTCCAACAATAGTAGGAATCCACGTTTCAGTGGTTCATCGACAACGGAGAATCTAGCCGATGAGTTTGTCGATTTTCGGAACAACGTCATCTACAATTGGAAAGGCAACAGTATCTACGGAGGCGAAAAAGGCACTTATAATGTGGTGAACAATTATTTCAAATCTGGTCCGGCTACGTCAAAGTCAACCAAAGACCGGATTGTAAACCCATCTGAGCCTTATGGTAAGTTTTATGTGGATGGCAACCATGTGGAAGGATTTCCCAACATTTCAAAGGATAACTGGAGCGGTGGTGTGCAGTGTGATGACCCGAAATCCACCAAGCTTGAAAAAGCCATTTCCATAAATGACAATGTAAGGACACAATCTGCCCAAGAGGCCTATCTTTCCGTGTTGAAATCGGCCGGGGCCAGCCTCCAGCGTGATGCCGTGGACAAACGGATTGTTAACGATGTGCGAAGCGGAACCACATCGGTAGGGAGCGGGATCATAGATTCCCAAGAGCAGGTGGGCGGATGGCCAGAACTCAAATCCAGTGAAGCTCCTGAGGATGCTGACAAAGATGGCATGCCAGATGCTTGGGAAAAAGTGAAGGGATTGGATGTGGGCAAGGACGACTCCATGCGCTTCACTTTGGATAAACTGTACACCAATATAGAAATCTACATCAATGGTCTGGTAGAGGAGCAAAAATACACTTCGTTGATCAATGGGGAACACTACCATTTTGTGGTTGCACAAGATGGCACAGGAGATTTTACCTCGGTTCAAGAAGCCATTGATGCCGTGCCTAATTTTCGGAAAGGCGAAACACGGATTTTTATAAGGAACGGGGTCTATCATGAAAAATTGACCCTGCCTTCGACCAAGACCAATGTTATATTCGTGGGTGAGTCGGCCACAAGCACCATTTTGACCTATAATGATTCGGCCCGTACGCTCAACAGTTTTGGAGAGGAAGTCGGGACCACGGGATCTTCATCCTTTTTTGTGTTTGGTGCAGGCTTTACGGCCAAGAACATCACTTTTCAGAACGATGCGGGAGATGGAAGAGTTGTGGGTCAGGCCGTTGCAGTGCGCGTATCGGCGGACAGGGTAGTCTTCGAAGACTGTAGGTTTCTCGGGTATCAGGACACCCTCTATGTGCAAGGCGATGGTACACGTCAATTCTACAAAAACTGTTATATTGAAGGAACAGTGGACTTTATTTTTGGTTGGGCAACTGCCGTTTTTGAGGACTGCGAGATCTTTGCCAAAGATCAAGGCTACCTCACCGCAGCATCCACGGAGAAAGATAGAAACCACGGATTGGTTTTTATCAACTGTCGCTTGACCGGGAGTGCAGCGGTGAACACCTTTTATCTGGGAAGACCTTGGCGAGATCATGCCCAAACGGTCTTCATCAATTGCTATATGGACAAGCATATCAAGCCCGAAGGATGGCATAACTGGAACAAACCCCAAGCGGAGCAGACCACTTTTTATGCGGAGTACGGTTCCACGGGACCAGGAGCGAATGATAAATTGCGGGTGGGATGGGCCAAACAATTGACCAAGCAACAGGCAGAAAACTATACAGTGGAAACTATTTTGAAGGGGACCGATGGTTGGAATCCAAAAAAATAAATATAAACAGATGAAACACATTGTAACACTATCAGGAATTGTGCTTTTGGGGTTTACGGCCTGCAAGCAAGAAAAAAAAGAGGCTGAAAAGAAAGCGGAAGTTGTGGAAGTGGCCACAGCCGCTCCCTATGCTGAAATTTCCATCAAAGAAGGAGGAACTTGGGAAGATGGTCCAAGAGGTCACAAGGAATACATAGGCGGAACCTTCAAAAATGTGGAAAAGATGACCGTCCCCGAAGAGCATACCGACCATTCCTGGTACATTCGGTATGAAGGCCCGGGATGGGAGAACAAAAATGTGGGCTACCGCCTTTATTTGGATTGGCGAAACGCTATTGATATCTATGGAAAAAAAGTGGATTCCTTGGTGTTGCCCTACGTAGGCCAGGACGGTTTTGATTCCTATCACGAAATGAGCGATTGGGGCTTGGACATCCTCAAAGCAGGAAAATCCATGGGTATTGGAGGGTATGGACGATTTGTCAATGATTCAGTGGTACATTTTCAAAAAGTGGGGAGCACCATGGCTTCTGTGGAAAGTGGAAAAGACGCAGCTATAGTCACCATCGACTACAAAGGCTGGGAAGCGGCAGATATCACTACGGATTTAAAAACAACCCTATCGATTTATCCAGAAGATAGGTTCACCAAGGCAGAGTTAAAACCTTCCACAGCATTTTCAGGGCTGTCCACAGGAATCGTAAAGTTTGACCATGTACCCTTGAAATCCAAGACCAGTTCCGAGGGAAAGTGGGGCTATATCGCCACTTATGGAAACCAGACTCTGGTGAACGATACCGACCTATTGGGAATGGCCGTGTTCTATAAAATGGACGAGTTGGATAAGATGGTGGAAGGTCCGCACGATCACTTGATGGTGTTCAAACCCACCACTTCTGGAATCACCTACTATTTCTTGGGTGCTTGGGAGCAAGAGTTGAATGGGATCACCAACGAAGCCGATTTCTTCAAGGATTTGGATGGCAAGTTGGAGCAGTTGGATCAAAAAGGAACTCTGGAACAATGAAACAGTTAGTAGGAACAATCGGAGTATTTTTCTTGTTGATGGCGCCTTTGAGCTGTAAGGAAAGCCCCAAAAAAGAAGAATCTTCCGAAAAGATGACATTGACGGTTCCCGAGGATTTGAAATGGTCGGAACGGATGATGCTGTCCGAAATGGAGCGCAATCCCGAAGCATGGACACTCGATTTTGTGGATAAGCACAAGTGGGAATACACACACGGGCTCATGCTCTTGGCCTGTCAGCGGGTAAAGGCCGAATATCCCAATCCTAAATACGATACATACATCAAGGATTGGTATGATCTCATGATCGATGACAGTGCCAACGTGAAGACCTACAAAATGGACATTTATAACATTGACCGTGTAAAACCGGGCAGTGCACTTTTCGGACTGTATGATGAAACAAAGGATGAAAGATACCTCAAGGTGATCCATCAGTTGAGAGAACAGCTCAAGGGACAGCCCCGTAATTCCAAAGGCGGTTTTTGGCATAAAAAAGTCTACCCCTATCAAATGTGGTTGGATGGACTTTATATGGGCGAACCTTTCTATGCGCAGTACACCCAACGGTTTGATGAAGGGGAAACGGCCCAAAGGGCATTTGATGATATTGTACTGCAATTCGACCTGATCCAACAAAACTCCAAAGACCCGGACACAGGTCTCCTGTACCACGGTTGGGACGAGAGCAAAGAGCAGGCATGGGCAGACAAAGAGACAGGATTGTCGCCCCATTTTTGGGGACGCGCCATGGGATGGTACGGAATGGCCTTGGTGGATGTGCTGGATTTTTTCCCGAAAGAACATCCGGGACACCAAAGGCTGGTCAATTACTTGAACCAATATGCGGAAGTGATCAATACGGTCAAGGATCCCAAGACGGGACTGTGGTACCAAGTACTCGATAAAGGAGGGGAAGAAGGAAACTATTTGGAAGCCTCCGCTTCGGCAATGTTTGTCTATACCTTGGCCAAAGGAACCAATCAAGGCTATCTCCCCGAAAAATACAAGACCGTGGCCAACGAAAGTTTTGATGCCATGGTCAAAGAGTTTGTAACAGTGGACGACAAGGGTGTCGTAAGTCTCAACCAAATTTGCGGGGTTGCCGGATTGGGTGGAAACCCATACCGTGACGGTTCGTACGAGTATTATGTGAACGAGCTCATACGTCCCAACGACCCCAAAGGGGTAGGGCCTTTTATCATGGCAGCCTTGGAGTTGGATAAATAGACCATGCACAATTGTGGTGCAAAGAACAGTTGATCTTGCAATGAAGAAAATAGCGTTAAAAGCAGTCCCATTGTTGACCTTCCTTTGGACATCATTGGGTTTTTCCCAAGTTTGGGTTTCCGATCAAGGAGATGGAACCTACCATAACCCGATTTTATACGCGGATTACTCCGATCCAGATGTGATTCGGGTAGGGGACGATTACTACATGACTGCTTCCAGTTTCACGGCAGTGCCGGGATTGCCCGTTCTGCATTCCAAGGATTTGGTGAATTGGAAACTGATCAACCACGCCGTTCAGGAAATTGTTCCGGCAGAGGTGTTCAATATACCGCAACACGGCAATGGAATATGGGCGCCGAGCCTTCGTCACCACAACAATGAATTTTATATCTATTGGGGCGATCCCGATTTTGGGATCTACATGGTAAAGACCAAGGACCCTTATGGCGAATGGGAACCGCCCGTTCTGGTCATGGAAGGAAAAGGGCTTATCGACCCCAGCCCCATTTGGGACGAAGATGGGAATGCCTATCTGGTCCATGCATATGCCGGGAGCCGTGCAGCGGTGAAGAGCATTTTGGCCATCAACAAGATGAATCCCGAAGGGACAAAGGTGCTTGATAAAGGGACCGTGGTCTTTGACGGTCATGATGCACATCCAACCGTGGAAGGCCCAAAATTCTATAAAAGGAATGGCTATTACTACATTTTTGCGCCTGCAGGCGGAGTGGCCACAGGTTGGCAATTGATCTTGCGTTCGAAAAACATATATGGTCCCTACGAAGAAAAAGTTGTATTGGAACAAGGGTCTACCCAAGTTAATGGCCCGCATCAAGGGGGGTGGGTGGACACTGCCGATGGTAGCGATTGGTTTGTCCATTTTCAAGATGTGGATGCGTATGGGCGCATCGTGCACCTTCAACCAGTACATTGGAAAAATGATTGGCCCGTTATGGGCAAGGACTTGGATGGCAATGGCATCGGGGAACCTGTTCAGGTATTTAAAAAACCGGTTGCGGGCCATCCGATCATCGCTCCCGCAGAGTCCGATGAATTCAATTCAGATCGTATAGGATTGCAATGGCAATGGCAGGCAAATCTACAGGTTACATGGTATTCCTTGATCAAGGACAGAGGGTTTTTGCGTTTGTTCACCGTAAAGAAGAAAGAAGCGGACAACAACCTCTGGAACATTCCGGCCCTGTTGTTGCAAAAATTCCCTGCGCCGAGTTTTAAGGCATCGACCAAGATCAAATTGGTGCCAGAAGAAGCAGAAAGTGGTAAAAGTGCAGGATTGATGGTGTTCGGTCTGGATTACGCCACCCTTACGCTCACCCACGATACAGAGGGGTATGTCTTAAAGCAGACCCAAGCTATTCAGGCCAAGAAGAACCTTCCCGAAGAAACCAACGAGGAAACTCGTGTAAAGACCAACGAAGTGTATCTTCAGGTCGAGGTTACGGGACCCGATGCGATGTGTCAGTTCAGTTATAGCACCAATGGAAAAAAATACACCAAAATAGGAAAGCCCTTCAAGGCGCAGCCCGGGCAATGGGTGGGTGCCAAGGTGGGGGTTTTCAGTGTCAGTGAGGCAGCCATCAAATATGGCGGCTATGCCGATGTGGATTATTTTAGGATTACAGAATAAAAAGAAAATGAAAGGAATTTTAGCAGTTTTGTCAGTGTTGTTGTTTTGGGCAAGTCAACCTCAAGATAAAGTAACAACACTCTATTTGATAGGCGATTCTACCATGGCCGATTATACTGGCGATTATGATCCGGGAAAAGACTATATGAAGACCCGTTATCCGGTAGCAGGTTGGGGTCAGGGATTCCAATCCTTTTTTGCCAAGGACAGTTTGGATGCCGTGAGACCCTTGTTCCAGTCCGATTCG
This sequence comes from Flagellimonas hadalis, assembly GCF_007785775.2. Classification (GTDB taxonomy): domain Bacteria; phylum Bacteroidota; class Bacteroidia; order Flavobacteriales; family Flavobacteriaceae; genus Flagellimonas; species Flagellimonas hadalis. Next base: position 98,393 of record NZ_VNIK02000011.1, on the reverse strand, counting down.
GTCCGTGTGGACGATAGGGCCAGGGGAGGCAGGAGCACCCGTACTTTTTTTCAGGAAGGCCGTTGGCGTTCGGTCTATGAGGCGCTCCAGCCCGGTGATGTGGTCATCATGCAATTTGGGCACAACGATGCCGCCGAGAACAAGACCGAACGTTATGTGGACATTGAGGGTTACAAGGAATTTCTGCGGTTGTTCGTGACACAGACACTACAGAAGAATGCTAGACCCATCATATTGACGCCAGTGGCTAGAAATTATCCTTGGAAAGAAGGTAAACTGGAAAATGTTCACGGTGAATATCCCCAAGCGGCCAAAGAAGTTGCAGCAGAAATGGACGTTACGCTGATCGACCTGAACCAATTGTCCATAGACTTTTTCTCTTCCAAGGGAAAAGAGTATGTGTCGGAAACCTATTTTATGAACTTGCCCGCTGGGGTCTATGAAGCCTATCCCGATGGGCAGGAGGACAATACCCACTTTCAGCCCGAAGGGGCAAAGGCGGTGGCACAACTGGTATTTGATGCCCTAAAGCAATTGAAGTGATCAAATTATCGCCCACACATATCACTATGCTCTGTTTACTGCTCGGCGGAGTTGTATCGGCCCAAGTGGAAAGGCCCAATGCCACTCCCTACACCATAGCCGCCACCTACCAGAAATTGCTCAAAAACTACCCGGACATTGTTCCTGTGGAGCCATTGCAATCTGACAAGATTGTATGTGAAGAGGACCTCACCTACTATCAAGTGGATGGAGTACTCCTAAAGGCGGATATCTATTATCCCAAGGATATTGCCCATAAAACACCAGCTGTGATTTTGGTGCATGGAGGCGGATGGATCTCGGGCAGCAAGGAAAACCAACGCGTTATGGCACAGCATTTGGCCGAAAACGGTTTTGTGGCCATGGCAGTGAATTATCGCTTGGCCGATGTGGCAAAATATCCGGCCGCCATTGAGGATTTGAACGCGGCAGTAACATATCTGTGCACATCCAAATATCCTTTGGATACCAAAAAAATAGCCATTCTGGGTGCCTCTGCAGGTGCACAGTTGGCCTCCTTGGTCGGGATGAAGAACAAGCACATCAAGGCCATTGTGAATGTGGATGGAATAGTCTCCTTTGTCCATCCCGAAGCGGAGGAAGGTACTTATGCAGGGTACTGGTTGGGTGACATGAAGGCGGACAATCTGGAAGTGTGGGAAGATGCTTCTCCCTTGGAGTTCATCGCCCCGAGCTCACCGCCCATACTGTTCATCAACAGTGCACAGCCTCGATTTCATGCAGGACGGGACGATTTGATCAAAAAATATTCGGAATGGGGCATTTACAGTGAAGTACTTACCTTTCCCAATTCTCCCCATTCCTTTTGGTTGGTCCACCCATGGTTTGGACCTACCGTGGACCATACCGTGCAATTTTTACAAAAAGTGTTCAAATGATGAGGTTCAAGGTATTTCTTCTATGTTCTCTTTTGGGATCTATTCTTCAGGCCCAGGAACCTTACCGGAAAATCGTGGTGGCGCAGGATGGGAGTGGCGATTTCACCCAGATCCAGGAGGCCATCAATTCCACTCGCGACCTTGGCCCTTCTTATGTACAGTTTTTTCTCAAGGAAGGGATCTATGAAGAAAATATTGAGATTCCTTCCTGGAAACATCAATTGACCTTTATTGGGGAAAGCAGGGACGGGACCATCATCCGTGGGAACAATTATTCAGGAAAACCGACCAAGGATGGGGATAAACTGTCCACCTTTACATCGCATACCGTTCTCGTTGAAGGGGACGACATCCATTTCAAAAACCTGACCATACAGAACACTTGGTGCAACAAGGGACAGGCTGTGGCACTGCATGTGGAGGGTGATCGGTTCATTGCCGAGGATTGTGCTATTTTGGGTTGCCAGGATACGGTCTATACGGCAAATGAAGGCAGTCGACAGTATTATGACAACTGCCTCATTGCAGGGACCACCGATTTTATTTTTGGGGAGGCAACGGCCGTTTTCAAGGATTGCGAGATCCGTAGCCTAAGGGATTCCTATATTACCGCGGCGGCCACACCAAAGGATCAAGCCTTTGGTTATGTGTTCCTCAATGCCCGTTTGACTGCGGAGAAAGGCGTTTCCAAAGTATATCTGGGACGTCCGTGGAGGCCTTATGCCCGAACCGTTTTCATCAATTCTGAATTGGGACCGCACATATTGCCCGAAGGATGGCACCATTGGCCCGGGGATCAAATGTTCCCGGATAAGGAGAAAACGACCTATTATGCCGAATCCAATAGCAAGGGGCCAGGGGCCGGCCCTAAAACAAGGGTGGACTGGTCGCACCAACTAAATGCCGATGAGGTGAAAAAATACACCTTGGAAAACATATTCAATGGCTGGGTACCGGCCGAGATAAAACTGCATAACTAAGATGAAATTGAAGAAAGATCTATTTTTTGATGGAGCCTCCGATTGGGAGGATTTGGGCGGAGGGGTTTCCCGACAATTTGTAGGGTACAATTCCCAACAGATGATGGTAAAGGTCAAGTTTGAAAAAGAGGCCATCGGTGCCATGCACCATCATTTTCATTCCCAGGTCACCTATGTGGCCGGTGGGCAGTTTGAAGTCACTGTGGATAGCCAAACCAAAGTATTGAAGGAGGGTGATGGTTTTTTTGCCCAGCCCAATATGGAGCATGGGGTAAAATGTCTCGAAGCGGGCCTATTGATCGATGTATTTACACCTCTCAGGGAGGATTTTTTGAAATGATATAAAGAAATAAAACTGAACAATATACAGCACATGAAAAAGATTGGATTTCAACTGATGACTTTGGGCATGGCCGCGCTATTATTTGTGGCCTGCGGGGAAAAAGAAGGTAAAACCATCGTTGGGCTGCCCAGCGACGAAACAACCGATATGTATGAAGGGGTGGAGTTTGATATGCCAAGGGTCAAAGAGACCTCCTTTCCGGATTATCAGGTGTCCATTGCGGATTTTGGCGCAGTGGGCGATGGCATCCTGAGCAATACAACCGCATTTGCTGATGCCATAGAAGAGGTATCCAAGAATGGGGGCGGAAGAGTAGTGGTGCCCAGGGGAATGTGGCTTACAGGCCCCATCCAGTTCAAGAGTAACATCAACCTGCATTTGGAAGATGGGGCGTTGCTACTTTTCAGCAAGAATTTTGACGAATACCCCTTGGTGGAGACCAGCTTTGAGGGGTTGAACACCGTTCGCTGTATGTCGCCCATCTACGCGGTCGGGGTGGAGAATATCGCCATTACCGGAAACGGGACCATAGATGGCAACGGCGATGCATGGCGTTATGTGAAAAAGGGAAAGATGACCTCCAGCCAATGGAAGAGCCTTGTCAAATCTGGAGGTGTACTCAACGAAACGGAAGACATTTGGTTCCCTTCTGAATCCTCCCTCTCAGGATTCATAGCCACGGACAACTTTAACGTACCCCAGACAAATGACAGGCAAGTTTTGGAGGGAATGAAGGATTTTCTCCGTCCCGTAATGGTGAGCATTGTCAAGAGCAAGCGTATTTTGTTGGATGGTCCAACGTTCCAAAACTCCCCTGCTTGGAACATCCATCCGCTCATGAGCGAAGATGTCATCATCCGCAACCTTAACGTAAGAAACCCATGGTATTCCCAAAATGGTGACGGTCTGGATCTGGAATCCTGTAAAAATGTACTCATCTACAACAACACCTTTGATGTGGGGGACGATGCCATCTGCTTCAAATCAGGTAAGAACAAGGACGGACGCGACCGGGGCATGCCCACGGAAAATGTCATAGTAAAGAACAATATTGTCTACCACGGTCATGGAGGCTTTGTGGTGGGCAGCGAAATGTCGGGCGGGGTAAGGAACGTCCATGTTTCGAACTGCACGTTTATCGGCACCGATATTGGACTTCGCTTCAAAAGTACCCGTGGAAGGGGAGGCGTTGTGGAGAACATCCATATTTCCAACATCGATATGATCAACATTCCAACAGATGCCATCAATTTCAATTTGTTCTATGGTGGAAACTCCCCGGTTTTGGAAGATGACCAAAGTGCAGAGGATGAGGCCCGTGATGAAACCTTAGTCCCCGTCACCGAGGAAACGCCCTCCTTTAAAAACATCCACATGAAGAACATTCGGGTGGTAGCTTCGGGTGTTGCGGCCAATTTTCAGGGATTGCCCGAAATGAACCTTCAAAATGTTACCTTGGAAAATGCCTTTTTGGAGGCAGAGAAAGGCATTGTTGCCGTGGACACGGACGGTCTGATCTTGAAAGATGTCAAGGTTGTTCCGACCAAGGGAAGTGCCCTTACCCTGTACAACAGCAAAAATGTGGAGGTCAAAGCATTTTCCTATGAAATGAAGGAGGGTAAACCCATTAGGGTTTTGGGTGCGTTGACCCAAAAAGTAAAACTGCAGAAGGATTTGGAGGCCAAAACTGAATTGGGGAAGGGAATACCCGATGAGGCCATAATTTTTGAATAAGACTTTATGAGAAAGCTATTGTTGCTGATCCCTTTGCTGTTGGCATTTTCGATACCGCAGCATACACCTACCATTCATTTGGCCGGGGATTCCACCATGGCGAACAAACCTTATACACCCAATAATCCAGAAAAGGGGTGGGGGCAGGTGTTGCCTTTATATATGGAAGGGATCCAAGTAAAGAACTATGCCATCAATGGGAGGGCGACCAAGGATTTTCGTGCCGAGGGACATTGGGATAGACTTCTCGATGGGGTAAGGCCGGGTGATTATGTCATCATCCAGTTTGGACATAATGATGAATCCCCCAGCAAGGGCGAATTGCGTTACTCCACACCGGAGCAGTACAAGGCCAATCTGAAACAGTTTGTTTTGGATGCGAGGGAAAAACAAGGAACCCCCATTTTAGCCACATCCATCACCCGGAGGAAATTTGAGAACGGCACGTTGGTCTATACCCACGGCGTCTATCCTGACAAAGTGCGCGAAGTGGCCAAGGAAATGGAAGTTCCCCTGCTTGAAATGGAGGAACGCACCCGTGAATTGGTCACCACTTTTGGCGAGGAACGCTCAAAGCAATTGTTTTTGCACTATCTGCCCGGGGAATATGCCATTTTTCCAGAAGGGGAAGCGGACGATACCCATCTTTCACCAACAGGGGCCTTTGCCGTGTGTGATTTGGCGGTGGACGAACTGAAGAAGGCCGTGCCGGAACTCATGGCGTATTTTAAGCCCTAATGTCTAAAATAGCAAAGAACATTTTGCAAAAGCGTCACTGTGGGCTACTTTTGGCATCTCCATTTGTTTGATAAAAAAGCGTTGTGGTTGCCAAATCGGACCTTGTTTTAGTGGAAGAAAAATGGAACGCCTATTCCCATGCGTTCGGAATCGTACTGGCCATGGTGGGCAGTGTGTTTCTTTTTCGGGAAGAATTGTGTGGAACACCTTATCTGAAGGGCAGTCTCATTGCCTATTCCCTGTCGCTCGTATTGCTCTTTGTGGCCTCTACGATATATCATGCCGTACAAAACCCCAAACTCAAAAAGAAACTCCGGATTTTGGACCATATCAGTATTTATTACCTGATTGCAGGGACCTATACCCCGGTATGCCTTACCGTGTTGTTGCCATCCAAGGGATGGTTGTTGTTCTATCTGGTTTGGGGCATTGCCCTGTTCGGAACGGTGTTGAAAATATTCTTTACGGGAAAGTTCGAAGTTTTTTCCTTGCTGCTTTATGGGGTGATGGGATGGCTCATCGTCATAGACCTGCCCTATTTGATGGGGCATATGTCTTCCACCGGTTTGCTCTATCTTGGATTGGGAGGGGCCTTTTACACCATTGGCATCTTATTTTATGCGGTGAAAAAAATCCCTTTCAACCATTTGATATGGCACATTTTTGTGCTGGGTGGCGCGGTGAGCCATTGGGTTTTGATTTATGGGATTGCCGAACAATTGGTTTGAGAAAACCGAACCTACACAAAATAAGCAATCCCTATTCCTAGAATGATGACCAAGAGTTTTCTGAGATTGAAAGCGTGTCCTTGTGCACTTTCAAAAAGGATGATGGTGGAAATATGAAAAAACACCCCAATGGCCAAGGAGGTCAGCAAATGGCCGTGGCTCTCCATCCATTCCGATTGTGCCGAAACAAAGCTGCCCAAAGGGGTCATCAATGAAAAAGCGGCCATGAACAGCAGGATGGTGCCCAACTTCATTTTGGAATTCAGCAGGAAAATACTGAGTACGATGGCAATCGGGACCTTGTGGATGATAATGCCATAGAGAATGGAGTTGTTGCCATGGATGGGAACGCCTTCTACCAGGGCATGCACGGACAAACTCAGAAAAAGGAGCAGGGGAAATCTATTCTCCTTCAAATCGATGTGCATGTGCCCATGTTCCGCCCCCTTGGAAAAGAATTCCAAAAAGATCTGCAACAAAATACCTCCCAAAATATAAAGTGCGATGGTTTTGGGATCATGGCCTTCATACACTTCCGGGAGCAGTTCAAAAAAAGTGAGCGCCAACAAAAAGGCACCGCTGAACGCCAACAAAAGCTTGATGCGACCAGTGTCGGTGGGCTTGGTGAACCGGACAAATGCGAATCCTGCCCAAACGGCGACGATGGGGGCCAAATAAATGAAGATAGAAGGAAAATCCATATCCGGGCTTGAAGGGGCAAAAATAGCCTATTTTTACGGAAAGATTTTAAGATAGGATGGCAGGAAATTTTAAGATGATGGCCAAGACCCTCTATGGTTTTGAACCCCTTCTGGCCAAAGAACTAAGGAACTTGGGTGCTGGTCGGGTAGAGGAAGGCGTTAGGAACGTAACATTTGAAGGGGATACCGGGTTCATGTACAAGGCCAATCTGTGCCTTCGGACGGCATTGAAAGTGTACAAGCCCATAAGCACGTTCAGGGTCTTCAATGAAAAGGACCTCTACAAAAGTATTTATGAACTGGATTGGCCCCATTTTTTTGGTGCTGATAAAACCTTCGCCATAGACACCACCATGAGTTCGGAGGTGTTCAATAATTCCATGTTCGTTTCCCTCAAGGCCAAGGATGCCATTGTGGACAAATTCAGGGAAGTGGAAAGACAGCGTCCCAATGTGGATTCGCAGGATCCCGATGTGCGTATCAATATCCATATCCATGAAAACACTTGTACGGTTTCATTGGACAGTTCTGGAAATTCATTGCACCAAAGGGGATATCGCATTTTGACCAATATTGCGCCCATCAACGAGGTGTTGGCAGCCGGACTGCTCTTGGCCAGTGCTTGGGACGGACACACCGATTTTTTGGATCCCATGTGCGGCAGCGGTACGTTTTTGATCGAAGCGGCCATGATTGCTTGCAATATTCCGGCCAACATCAATCGGGAAGCATATGCCTTTATGCACTGGAAGGACTACGATGCGGAGCTGCATGAAAAAATTGTGGAGGCCAGTTTGAAGAAGACCCGGGAGTTCCATCGTAAAATAATTGGATATGACAAGGCCCCTTCCGCAGTGCGTAAGGCACAGGAAAATGTGGAGAATGCCAATCTTGCGGAATACATCACCATAGAGCGGAAGGATTTTTTCAGGACGGAGAAACCGGTAGAGGGCAAGCTGCATATGGTGTTCAACCCTCCTTATGGGGAGCGTTTGCCCATTGAAGTGGACGAGTTCTATGCCAAGATAGGGGACACCCTAAAGCAGCAATATCCAGGTACGGATGCATGGATGATCACCTCCAATCTTGAGGCATTGAAGCATGTAGGGTTAAGACCGTCGCGTAAAATAAAGGCGTTCAATGGAAAATTGGAAGCAAGGCTGGTCAAATACGAAATTTATGAAGGAAGCAAAAAAGCAAAGTACCAACAATAGTGAAACTATTTTGTGATTGTTGCAACAACAACATCGAAAAAATTTGCACAAGTGGAATAAATGTTTAGCTTTGACATGTGTTTAAAGCACAAACTAACTAACTCAATCTAATTGTCGGGAAAAGGACTTGAATTTTCAGGTCCTTTTTTTGTTGTCTTCAATAGAGGTTTCTTCACTTGTCAGACCAAATGGCCAATTCATTATGGGATGGGTCGGCAAAATGGAACCTTCTACCGCCGGGAAACGAGAATATATCCTTGACAATGACACCCCCTGCCTTGGTCACTTTGTCGCGCATGCCTTCCAGGTCCTCATGGTAGAGTACGATCAAAGCTCCGTTCACTGCCTGTTCCTCGGTTCTTTCAAAACCACCTTCAAGACCACTATCCGAAAAGGCAACATAATCAGGACCATAGTCCGTGAACGACCAACCAAAGGTTGGGCCGTAAAAATCCTTTATTTTTTGAAGGTCGTTTGCCTTGAACTCCACATAATTGATAAGGGTATTCTTCATGACTACTGTTCGGGTTCTTCTTTTTTCTTTTTGGATTTTTTGTAGAGGGGGATGAAATAGGAAATGGAATAGTTGTAGCTCACTCCAAAATTGCTTCCATCAGTCACCTTGTTGAAACCTGGAATCCAGAGGTTAGGGAAGCGTTCATCTTCCTTATTGGAGACCAGGAATCCCAAGCGGGCACTCATGCCAATATAAATATTGGCAAAAAGTTCTGCTTTGATGCCCATCACGAACTCCAGCCACGAAGCATTCAGGCCGCTGAACTCCTGATTGGGCTGGGTGCCCGGTAAAAAGTCGGGATTGTACAGATGATTGCTATTGAAAATGGTGTAATCGTTCAAGGTCTGGCTAAAGCTTGCTGCGGCAAACCTTCCCCCGATGGTAATGGAGTTGTTCATTCCGAACCAATTCTGGTAAGTGTTCACTTCTGCCCCCACTTTGATATAGCTTCCCGAGGTCTTGAAATTGTAGAGAAGGGTACTGTTCAGGCTTTCTCCCTGTGTTTTGGTCTCGTTGCCTATCTCAGCGGCCAAATAGAGTTTTTGGGTCAATCGGTAGTCCCCGACCAATTCCAGACCTGTATAGTCCTCATCGGCAAAGGATAATACCAGTTTGCTCAAATCCACACCCACCCGAAGGCCATATTCATCCTTATACTCCACGGTATCCTTGGGTTGAAGGTCTATGGGTTCGCTCTGCCCCAACATACAAATGGGGAGCAGCACCATGGAAACGAAAAGACTAATGGAATATCTTGACATGGATGTTGGTGGAGTTTTCAATGGTTTGTTGGACAATGGAAATGTCCTGTATCCAATTATTCGCACTTTCGGGGAGCGTAATACTGATGCCATCGTAATTGATCACGAACCCACACGCCCGGGAGGCAAAATTTTCCCTTGTAGTGTACGAAATGGTCAGGGAATCGATGTTTCCCGTTTCCGCATCGGTCTCTTCATCATCGGCGGAATCGTTGATGAAGGCAAAAGAGGTACTGGTCACGTCGTTCCGGAGTGGAATCCCTATCGAGTCCAAAGCGGTCCGGTCAGTGAAGGTGTTCAGGGTGCTGTCCAAGATCACTTCTTTGATGCGGAGCGATGGCACATCCTTCGCGACAGTGGTATCTTCTATATCAAAAAAGCCAATGACCAAAAGCGGTGTGTCCCCGTTGACACAGATATCATCCTTTTCACAGGAAGAAAAATAGATGAGCAATGATAGGATAAGCAGGATGGGGATTATTCTCTTCATTCCAAATAGTAGCGGATTTTAATTCAACAATTACACCCGTTTTTCCAAAAGTACAACATTTTCCACGTGATGGGTCTGCGGGAACATATCCACGGGCTGCACCTTGGTCACTTTGTAGGTGTCCTTCATCAATGCCAAGTCCCTTGCTTGGGTGGCACTGTTGCAGCTTACGTAGACGATTTTGGGCGGTGCCACTTGGAGCAATTGCTCCACGACCTGTTTGTGCATGCCATCCCTTGGGGGGTCGGTAATGATCACATCGGGTTGTCCATGTTGGGCGATGAAAACATCATTGAACACATTTTTCATATCGCCCACAAAGAATTCCACATTCGAAATGCCGTTGAGGACCGCATTGGCCTTGGCATCTTCAATGGCTTCGGGAACAGATTCCACGCCCACCACTTTTTTGGCCTTTTTGGAGACAAACTGGGCAATCGTCCCTGTGCCGGTATACAGATCGTACACCAGTTCATTCCCAGTGAGCCCGGCAAAATCCCTGGTCACGTTGTAGAGCACATGGGCCTGTTCCGAATTGGTCTGGTAAAACGATTTCGCATTTATCTTGAACCGTAGCCCTTCCATTTCTTCAAAAATATGGTCGCGACCTGAAAAACAGACCACTTCTTGGTCGTAGATCGTGTCGTTCTGTTTGGGGTTGATCACATATTGCAGCGAAGTGATCTCCGGGAATTTTTTTATCAAATGGTTCAGTAGCAGTTCCCTTTCTTCCTTTTGATCCTCAAAGAATTGGATGAGCACCATGATTTCCCCAGTGGATGACGTCCGTATCATGAGCGTTCGCAACAACCCATTTTGGTTTCTGGGATCAAAAAAGTCAAGTCCGTTTTCGACAGCGAATTTTTTCACCTCCAGTCGGATGGCATTGGAAGGGTCTTGCTGAAGGTGACATTTTTTGATGTCCAAGATCTTGTCCCACATGCCGGGAATATGGAAACCCAAGGCGTTCCGATCTTCAAAATCCCTGTCCGAGACAATTTCCTTCTGGGTGAGCCATCTGCTGTTGGAAAAAGAAAATTCCATCTTGTTCCGGTAGAAATACTCCTTTTCGGAACCTAGAATGGGGCTGATCCCTGGAAGTTCCAGATTTCCGATGCGTTTCAGATTGTTCTTGACCTCCCGTTGCTTGAAATACAGTTGGTGCCCATAGCCCATATGTTGCCATTTGCACCCACCGCACGTCCCAAAATGTTGGCATTCGGGGGTTGTCCTTTTATCGGAAAGCTTGTGGAAATGGGTGGCCACACCTTCAAAATAGGCGCTTTTCTTTTTGGTGGTCATCACATCCACCACATCGCCAGGAACGGCATTGGATAGAAAGATGATCCTGCCATCCGGTGCTTTTCCCACCGATTTTCCTTTGGCCCCGGCATCGATGACTTCCACATGTTCAAACGTCTGTCGTTTATTCTTTCGTCGCATGCGGCAAAAGTAACCTCTTTTTGGTATTTGTCATGGTAGAGCATCTTAAATCAACCCTAAAACTTTGGCCCTATCTTCCCCAAAATATTTGGCCAATAATTTGTAATTTGCGTGCACTCCAAGGGATGATTTCTCTCCCACGCTGCTTTTTCGGGACTCCGAAAGAATAAAGGTACAGTAGGAATGGTTGTTTTATCAATTTAATCATTATTGAAATGACTGTTTTAGAGCATTTGACTTCGCAGCAAGCGATCGATTTGGAAAACAAGTACGGAGCCCACAATTACCATCCACTGCCCGTGGTTTTGAGCAGGGGGGAAGGTGTGCATGTCTGGGATGTGGAAGGGAAAAGGTACTACGATTTTCTCTCAGCTTATTCCGCAGTGAACCAAGGACATTGCCACCCCAAGATCATTGGCGCCCTAATGGATCAGGCCAAAACACTCACCCTGACTTCAAGGGCTTTTTACAATGACATGCTGGGAAAATACGAACAGTATGCCTCCTCTGTTTTTGGATTTGACAAACTGTTGCCCATGAACACTGGGGCGGAAGCCGTGGAAACGGCACTCAAAATCTGCCGTAGATGGGCCTATCAAAAGAAAGGTATTCCCGAAGACCAGGCGCAAATCGTGGTTTGCGAAAACAATTTCCATGGAAGGACGACTACCATCATCTCTTTTTCCAATGATCCTGTGGCCCGAACGGACTATGGACCCTATACCGAAGGTTTCATCAAGATTGCTTACGATGACCTGTCGGCCTTGGAAAAGACGTTGGAGGCCAATCCACATGTAGCCGGATTTTTGGTGGAACCGATACAGGGCGAAGCTGGTGTTTATGTGCCCTCCGAAGGCTATCTGAAAAAGGCCAAGGCCCTTTGCGAAAAATACAATGTACTTTTTATTGCCGATGAGGTCCAGACCGGCATTGCCCGGACAGGTAAAATGTTGGCCGTGGACCATGAAGAGGTAAAGCCGGACATTTTGATCTTGGGCAAAGCGCTTTCAGGGGGAGTCTATCCTGTTTCGGCAGTCTTGGCCAATGATGGGATCATGGAAGTCATTACGCCGGGAAGCCATGGAAGTACTTTTGGGGGCAACCCCGTTGCAGCTGCCGTGGCCATGGCCGCCTTGGAAGTGGTCAAGGAAGAGGGTCTGGCCCAAAATGCACAGGAATTGGGGGAATTGTTCCGGGAAGAATTGAACAAATTCATACCCACCTGTGATTTGGTCAAACTGGTCCGTGGGAAGGGATTGCTGAACGCCATCGTGATCAATGATAGCGAAGACAGCTCCACAGCTTGGGACATCTGTATGACTCTTAAGGAAAATGGACTTTTGGCCAAGCCGACCCATGGAAACATCATCCGGTTCGCCCCACCTTTGGTGATGAACCGCGAACAATTGATGGATTGCGTTTCCATCATCATCAAGACACTACGGGATTTCTCCAAGTAGTTTTTGTCAAGGGTATAAAAAATTAAAGAGGGCAGTGAACCACTGCCCTCTTTTTATATTGTTTTGGATAAAAAGGATTCTTACAGGAACTTATATCCCAACCCAACGGTTAAGTAGTTACTCCTAACCTTGACATCTTCGCTACCGGTATAGGAGTTGTTTATCTGAAAGGTATATCTGGCTTCAACAAAGAAGTCTTCGTTGATGTCATAACCGATTCCTCCTGCAATGTCAAACTCCACACCGCTAAAGTCCTCTGGTGTTTCTTCCAGCGAAAAGACCAGTTGTGGGCCAACTTGAAAATTGAATTTCTCAGAAATGGCAAATTTGCCCAAAATTGGAAGCAACAAGCCTTCGCTCTCATCCACGCTGGCATAAAGAAGCTCTGGTTGGACGCTGAAATTGTCAGAGACAACGAAATCGGCCACAGCACCGATGTAAAATCCAGATTCTGAAGCGGATATGCTAATGCCTTCGGCTTTAACGCTTCCCCTTGCATTCAGATACCCTGCGGTCGCCCCAAATCTTACGTCTTGTGCTTGCGCAGAAAATGCCAATGCAAATACAGCAACGGTCACTAATACAATTCTTTTCATGTTTAGATAAGGTTTATGTTTAAGCGACCAAATATAGAAATATAAACAAATGTTGTTTCCTTTTTTGTTGTGAAGCGTTCTAATATTGTGGAATGGCTGTAGTTGTTTTTTTTGATAATTGGCGAAGTATTTCATTTGAAAAACACGTCACAAAACCGCTGCTTCCAGCAGTTCCAGCTCCATTTCATCGGCATTGAAGGTGGCTTGGATGCCTACCGGAAGTGTGAAGTTATTCGGAACATGCCCAAAGCTCATGCCATAGGCGGCAGGAATTCCCAAAGGGGCAATCCTGTCCAAAATCACCTCTTTTAGGGTGAAATTGGTGTCTTCTTTTTCTCGGTCACAGCCTTTGCAGACCCCGATCATGATCCCTTTTGCTTTGGAAAATGTAGGGCCTTCGATGAGTTGGGTCAACATACGGTCTATCCGATACGGAGCTTCTTCCACATCTTCCAAAAAAACGAGCTTGTCCGTAAAATCAATTTCGTGGGGAGTGCCGATCAGTGCATTGACCAAGGTGAGACTTCCCCCTGCAAGTTCGCCCTGACAAGTTCCAGGGGTGATGACATATCTTTCGTATTCAGGATTGCCCAGAAATTCTGGATTTGTCAGTTTCACATTTTTGATGGATTGGGCACCCTTCCCCTTCATCAGGATTTTTTTAAAATACTTTTGGCTATAGGAATCATCCAACGTACTGCCCACCGGGCCATGGAAACAGACCAGCCCGGTTTGTTTGTAAATGGCCTGTATCAATGCGGTGATGTCACTGAACCCGATGAGTACCTTGGGATTGTTCCGAATGCTATTATAATCCAGACGGTCCAGGATGCGGGTGCAGCCATAACCGCCCCGTGCGCAAAGGATGCCATCCACTTCTGGATTGGCGAACATCTGGTTTACGTCCATCACCCGTTCTGCGTCCGTATTGCTGAAATACCCATAATTGCCCAAGATCCGTGAAGTATGAAAAGTTTTGAACCCCATTTCTTCCAAGGTATCCAAGGCTTTTTGCAACACTTCGGGCTTGATGGCATAGCCGGGTGCCACCAGGCCAATGGTGTCGCCTTTTTTTAGTTTTTTGGGTTTGATGATTGGATTTGGGGTGATCTGTAGTTCATTTCCCCATCCGGTCTGCGGCAATAGGGTAGTGGCCCCAAGAGCGGTCACGGATTTTAGAAAGTTTCTTCGTTTGGACATTGGGCAAGGATTGCATTATACATTACCAATGGCAAAAAGCCAAAGTAAATATATGCACAAAAAAATTAGCCCATGGATTTGGACCTAGTCACTGCTCCGCTCATCGCGGCGCAATTGCCGTTGAATCTTGCGTATGGCCGATTCTATGGATTTCTCGGGTTCGATGATGTTGTATTCGCCCCAGAAATCAGCGTCGGTGAAACCTATGGCCTCATCACCCATGATGATGGACTTCTTGATCCGTTCCCGGTTTTTGGGAAGATCACCGCTATTGTTTTTCTCCCAATCGGTTATGGCCATCTCGGCGGTCATGCTATATACGGAATTGAACCATTTATCGGCCCAATTTACCTTGAACTCCATGGAAACACTACTATAGCCGTAGTACCATTTCCCATCTTTCTCCCGATAATTTACCCTATAGGCAACTTCAGTGGGCCAGACATCCACTTTAGCGGGTTTTCTTCGGACAAAGAGTTGGGCTGCCTTGTCCCGGTCAGTAATGTTCAAGGAGAAAATGGCGCTGGTCAATGTCCTTTTTTCCACATCGATATAGAGCTCTCCCTGATATAGGGGATCCATGATATTTTCATGCTGGGCGAACTTGATCACATAGATCAATGCATCGTTGACCCTGATGGACCGATCAAATGAAAATTTATAGTTGGAAATGGATTCATTGGCGAAGAGGTATTCGGGATACTTCATCACATCCACGTACAATGTGTTGTATGGCCCGCCCTGAAGCTTGAGCGCCACGGTATCCAATTTGCTATAATCTGTGCTCTTCCTGGCCTTGTAGAGTTCCACTGCATCATCCCTGTTGGAACTGTAGGGTGTTTTGTAGATGTTCACCACGGCTTCGGCCAAGGATACGTTCCTTCTTCTCCTTTTGATGGTCTCCCTATAAAAAGCGGTCATCAGGGTCGGATCACCGAAATAATTTTCGTCCCTTTTGGCCATGGTCTCCTTCACCAGTGCCATGGCATCCCGTGGGGCATTGATGTTGATCTCCGATAATTGGGTAACGGAAACTGCGAGGGAGATTTTGTTCTTTTCGGGCTCCAGTTCCGATAGGGGCACGCTTTGGGTACGATAGCCCAGAAAGGATACGATCACATTGGTACTGTTGCTATTTTTAGGGACCTTCAGCAGAAAGTTTCCTTCGGTATTGGTAATGGTGCTAATGTTGGTGCCCTCCACGGTGAGCGTGGCAAAAACCAAAGGTTTGTTCGTGGATTCGTCCACCACTTCACCACTATATTGGTCAAAATCAACGGTGCCTTCTTGGAATGCAAAGGCCTTGGCTGTGCCGACCAATGTGAGGATCAGCATTGCGAACAACAATGATGACAGGGCTTTCCACAAAAGTGAAAATGGTTTGTTCAGTTGCATACCCAAAAGTTTTAGTTGAAAGTGCAATTAAAGATACAAAATTTTGGATTCCGTAGTACCTTCGGTCATCTTAAAAATATGGACTAAATATTTTATAATCAAGTGCCTAAGGTTCTAGTTGACCATGAAGAGTGCATTGGCAAAAAAGAGCTTCCCATTCTCCCAAAATCCCCTGAACAATGGGTTGTCCACCATATAGATCACCTGCCCCCTGCCAAATTGCTCGGAACCATAGATCAAGGATTTTGAGATTTTCTTTTGTGCCTTACTGCCTGCAAAACCCGAAAATGGCTTGGTGCTGTCCTCAATGTAAACGGCATTGCCCCCATCCAGATAATCGTAACTGGAGCTGCCCAGTTTCAAGGTGAAATAATCCGTTCCATAGCCATAGGCCAGTGGGTGGGTATTGTCCACCTTGGTCTTGAAGACCGCCCCGGTAATGGCATCTTTTATCTGTTCCCTTTCGGCATCCTCATAGGGGAGCGGGATATGGGTCTGTTCCGTCTCTTTTTCCTTTTCCTTTGTTTTGATGCCAAACCCTTTTTCCCCGTCCAAGGCACTGATGGCACCGCCCATGGCGATGATCTTGCCTCCTTTTCTTACCCAATCCTTCAGTTCGGAAAGTTGGTCCTCATTGAAATAGTTGCCATAACGGCCATCGGGCAGGATCAAAATAGTGTATTTGGCCAAGTCCACCCTTTTGGCATAATCATCATCAATAACGGTCACGGGATAATACAATTGTTGTTCAAAAAAGTGCCATATCTCACCAAAGCGAAGGGTTGAGGTAGGGCCGCCCGAAAGCACGGCAATCTTGGGCTCGGCGATCATCTGTACGTAAGATGAGCCAAAATCCTTTCCGGAATCCACAAAGCCGGTGCGGGTGGACACGATTTCTTTTTGATAGGTAGCTGAGATGGTTTGCAGCTTTCGCACAAAATTGGGGTCGTGGGCATTGTCACCTTTGGTGATGATCAAAGTACCGCGTTCAAAAGATTTGCCCTCAATGGAAAAGGGATGGTCCGTTTTCCGAACCCGGATGCCCTTTTTGATGAGTTCGGCCAAAAATTTGGCGTCCTTTAGGCTGTTCCAGTCCGTAAGATAGGCATAGCTGTCGGGGTCGATCATAGACTTGGGTGTTACATCCCCATTGTTCTGGGGTGCCACCAAGGAAGTTGAGGCAATGGCTTCCAATCCATAGGCATAGGGCAATGACCATGCGGTGATGTCATAGGTCAACGAGTCTGTTAGTTTGGCATTGGGCTCGAACAGCACCTGCACCAAGGTGCCCTTGGGCTGGTTGGTGGAGACCACCATTCCGTTTTTGTCAATGGACACGTTTCCATTGCTTCCAGAACCATAGGCATGGCCTTTGTAGGAACCGCTGGAAAGGTCCCCGAACTGGATTTCATGTTTTTCCAAAAGGGATTTCAGGGCATCCAGTTTGTCCTTGTTGCCCTTGAGCACGTAGCTTTTGTACTTGAAGTTTTGGTTTTGGTAGAATTTCTTGAATTCTTCGTTGAGTTTTTTGGCATTCTGGGAAGAAACCTCTACAGTGGAAAGTCCAGTGGTGAAATGATGCGCGATCCTGTCCTTTAGGGTGAGCGTGTCCCCGATCCCGGTGATTATCCCAAGACCGGCCCTTCCACTCCCCCCTTGTTCGTAGGTCATCCCGATTGAGCCGTTATAAATGGGAAAGGTGTCCCCGTAGCTGGGATAGAAAAGGTCAAAGACCTCTTTGGTAAAGTAGAACCATCCGTTGGCATCAAAATATTTGGCGTGGTTTTTTCCTAGTGTAATCTGAAAATCCCGTTGGAAATCTGTAATGACCTCATGATAGGGTTCGGCAGCGGGTGCAAAATAGTAGGGGTTGTCCACTCCCTGTTCGTGGAAGTCCACATGCACGTGGGGCAGCCAATCATTGAACTTCTTGATGCGCTGTTGGCTCTCCACTTGGGTAAGCCATGCCCAATCACGGTTCAGGTCGAACATATAGTGGTTGCTCCGTCCGTTCCACCATCCCTCATTATGTTCTTTACTGTTGGGATCCAGTTGATGGGGGGTGTTTTTGTATTGATTGTACCAATTGCTGTAGCGGTCACGTCCATCCGGATTGACACAAGGGTCCATGATAACAACGGTATTTTCCAAATAGGAGCCCTTGGAGGTCAAAAGCTCATAAATGGTTTTCATCGAGGCCTCGGTGCTCACACTTTCATTTCCGTGCACATTATAGCTGAGCCACACAATGGCCTTTTCGGAATTTCCGCCACCTTTGGTGCTTTTTAAATGTTCCTGGCGTATGGTTTCCAGATTGGCAATGTTGTCCGGGGAAGACACATAGGCCAGCAATAGGGGCCTACGTTCATTGGTCTGCCCATAAACGGTGAGTTTTATCCTATCTGGGGCCGCTTCGGCCAAATATTCATAATAGTCCACCACTTCGTGATGGCGGGTAAATTCCGTTCCAAGCTCATAGCCCAAAAATTCAGAGGGCGATTTTAGTTGCTGAGAAGTTGAGGAAAGGGCAAAGAGGAAGGCGGCCAAAAATAAAAATCGGGTCATGTATGGGTCATTAGTTCAAACCAAATCTAACAATAAATTCAGCTAGAGTCATAATTTTCAAGTGTCACATGGCCAAAAAAGTAATTAACGTATTTTTAGGATTAGTAAAAAAGAAGAGAATTATCTTTGACCACCTCATTCAGTTTTAATGGAAGTAGATTGTGTACCCTTTAAGGAAACAGGTTATTTTTCAAGGCTTATTTGCGATTACCTGGAACAACGGGAGGAACTAAAACCATTTTTCAACCGATTTCCCTTGCCCGAGAACTTTGAAGGACAGATCAAGGAAAAACAGGAAAACTATCCAGATGCCCATAGAGCGATTTTGGTGGCATCTTTGAAGGATCAGTATAGAGGGTTTGAGGCAACGGAAGCCACTTTGGGCAACATTGCTTCCTTGGAGGGCACCAATACGTTTACCGTGGTGACAGGGCATCAACTGAACCTTTTCACAGGACCCTTATATTTTTTGTACAAGATCGTTTCGGCCATCAACTTGGCGAAGCAACTGAAGGAGAGGTACCCGAACCATTATTTTGTGCCGGTATACTGGATGGCCACGGAGGACCATGATTTTGAGGAGATCAATTATTTCAACCTGCACGGAAAGAAGATACAGTGGAACAAAAAGGCATCCGGAGCCGTGGGAAGACTGTCCACAGAGGGTTTGGAAGTCCTTTTTGAAACACTGACCGCCGAATTGGGACAGACCACCAAGGCGGAAAGATTGAAGGACCTCTTCCGTAGGGCCTATATAGAGCATGACAATCTTGCGAAGGCCACCCGTTTTTTGGCCAATGAACTGTTTGGCGACCAAGGATTGGTCATTGTGGATGGGGATGACGCCAGTTTGAAGCAATTGCTGGTCCCGTTTGCGGAGAAGGATATTTTCGAGCATACCCCCTTTCACAGGGTCACGGAGACCATTGATGCGCTTGCCAAGGTATCTGCCGACTATACCATCCAAGTGAACCCTCGGGAAATCAATTATTTTTATCTCAAGGATGGCTTGAGGGAGCGAATTGTTAAAAAGAATGGCCATTTTTATGTGGTCGATACCCAGATCAAATTTACGCCAGATCAGCTCCGGGAAGAATTGGAGCAGCACCCCGAACGGTTTTCACCCAATGTGATCGCCCGGCCACTCTACCAAGAAGTGATTCTGCCCAATCTTTGTTATATCGGAGGGGGAGGGGAGTTGGCCTATTGGTTGGAACTTAAACCTTACTTTGAGGATATGGGAATCACCTTTCCCATGCTCCTGCTGCGAAACTCAGCTTTGCTGGTCACGGGGAAGCAGTACAAAAAAGCACAAAAACTGGGTGTAAAGATTTCCCACCTCTTCCTGAAACAGCACTCGTTGATCAACAAGAAAATCCGGGAAATCTCCAATATCGATATTGATTTTTCTCCCCAGAAAAAACTATTGGAAGAACAATTCCAACTGATGTACGAACTGGCGGAGCAGACCGACAAGAGCTTTTTGGGAGCGGTAAAGGCCCAGGAAGTGAAGCAAAAGAAAGGATTGGATGCCCTGGAAAAGCGGTTGCTGCAGGCCCAAAAAAGAAAGTTGAAGGACCATGTGGTCCGACTCACCGACCTTCAGAATGAACTGTTTCCCAACAAATCCCTTCAGGAAAGACAGCTCAATTTTTCCGAGATGTACCTCGAAATGGGGGACTCCCTTATTCCTACCTTATCGGATACCTTAGATCCATTCTGTGACGGATTCCTTGTCCTGAAATCCTGATCTAGGACAGAAAACCGATTTTTTTTAAAAAAAGTAAAAACTAGGTAGGGTATTTTCCCTTCTGGTTGTTTAGTTATTGAAAGTTGCTATGAAAAAGAAAAGTTTAAAGATTTATGAGTTGGTTAACTCATATGTTTAGGTTGGTTTTGATTTTATTGAAAAGCTCCGGAGTGGTTCCCGGGGCTTTTCGCTTTTATATCCATTTTCAAAAAGGAATCAGAAAAAATCCGAAAAGAAGGACCGGACCTCAAAATAGGTGGCTTCCTTCATGGTGTTAAACCGCAGCTCGGCATGTCCTACCCTTTCTTCGGGACCAATTCCAACGCTGTGGAATCCGCCTGCAATGGCAGCGTCGATACCTTTTTCGGCATCCTCGAAAACCACACAGTTGCTGGGTTGCAATTTTAATTTTTCGGAAGCGTACAAAAAGATATCTGGGGCAGGTTTGCTCTTCGCCACACTGTTCCCGTCCCCGATCACATCAAAATAATGCATGGCTTTGAGCTGTTGGAGCACCTTGATGGCATTTTTGCTGGCACTTCCCAAAGCGACCAAGAATCCTTCCTGCCGCAAATGGGTGAGCAATTCCTTGGCACCGGGAAGATAATCGTCGGGGGTCATGCTCTCCAAGCTATTGACATAAATGTCATTTTTCTTGGTGGCAAGCTCAACGATCACATCATCGGCAAGGGAAACATGATTGTGGTCCATGATGACCTTTATGGAATCCATTCGGGAAATTCCCCTGAGCTTCTCATTGAGTTCACGGTCAAAGTGCCAGCCCATTTCATCGGAAAGTTTTTTCCACGCTTCGTAATGCAACTCGGCAGTATCGGTGATCACTCCGTCCAAATCAAAGATGAATCCCTTGATCATGCTTTTTACTTTTTTAGGAAACGCAAAGAAATGACGAAAACTGTTAAGAAAAAAACTACATAAGGTTATGTTCTTACATTGGCGGGGAATGACAAAGGGCGCCATGCTGGTATCCATTGGGTTGGGCCACCTTTTTGAAAAGATGTCATAAATATCCTTTAAAACATACTTTTTCAACTAAAGCAAATTGCTATTTTTGCCCATGCATAACAACGTACTCATCTTGGATTTCGGTTCCCAGTACACCCAATTGATTGCAAGACGCGTCAGGGAACTGAACATATACTCGGAAATAAAGCCATACAACAAATTGCCCAAAGACCTTTCTGAATACAAGGCCGTGATCCTTTCGGGGTCGCCTTCCTCCGTTAGGTCCGAAACCGCACCACATCCCGATCTTTCTGGGATAAAAGGGAAAATGCCATTATTGGGCATTTGTTACGGGGCGCAATACCTATCCCACTTCCATGGGGGCAATGTGGCCCCATCGGCGACAAGGGAATATGGAAGGGCCAATTTGTCCTTCGTAAAAAATGAAGAGGAATTTTTGAAAGGGTTGGACCAAGGAAGTCAAGTGTGGATGAGCCATAGCGATACCATCAAGGAACTTCCCGAAGGTGGAATCCGTTTGGCAAGCACCCACGATGTGGAAAATGCGGCTTTCAAGATCGATGGCGAAACCACCTACGGAATTCAATTTCACCCTGAAGTTTACCACACAACGGACGGGAAAAAATTGCTCGAAAACTTTCTGGTGAACATCGCCGGATTAAAACAGGACTGGACCCCAGATGCCTTTGTGGAGACTACCGTTGAAGAATTAAAAGCAGAGATCGGTCAGGATAAAGTGATCTTGGGACTATCCGGGGGGGTAGATTCCAGTGTGGCGGCCATGCTGCTGCACAAAGCGATCGGAGATCATTTGCACTGTATTTTTGTGAACAATGGCCTTTTGCGCAAGAATGAGTTTGAAAATGTGTTGGTCCAATACAAGCACATGGGGCTCAATGTGAAGGGCGTGGATGCTTCGGCACGTTTTTTGGACGCGCTGAAGGGAGAATCCGATCCAGAGGGAAAAAGAAAGATCATTGGCAGGGTCTTCATCGAAGTTTTTGATGATGAGGCCCACAAAGTGGAAAATGCCAAATGGCTGGCGCAAGGCACCATTTATCCGGACAGGATTGAATCCGTTTCGGCAAGTGGTGGACCATCGGCCGTCATCAAGAGCCACCACAATGTCGGTGGATTGCCGGATTATATGAAACTGAAGATCGTGGAGCCCTTGAAAATGTTGTTCAAGGATGAAGTGCGAAGGGTAGGGGCCAGCATGGGCATGTCCGAATCCATTTTGGGACGTCACCCATTTCCCGGACCGGGATTGGGCATACGCATCTTGGGGGACATCACCCCGGAAAAAGTGGCCATTTTGCAAGAAGTGGATGCCATTTTTATTGAAGGTTTGAAAAAATGGGGACTTTATGACAAGGTTTGGCAGGCCGGAGCCATGCTTTTGCCCGTAGATAGTGTCGGGGTCATGGGAGATGAGCGTACCTATGAGAAATGTGTAGCGCTCAGGGCCGTTGAAAGTACCGATGGAATGACAGCAGATTGGGTGAATTTACCCTATGAATTCCTTCAAAAGACCTCTAATGATATAATAAACAAGGTCAAGGGCGTTAATAGAGTAGTGTATGACATCAGCTCAAAACCACCTGCAACTATAGAATGGGAATGAAAAAAAACATCTTACAACTGTTCATTGCGGTCATCTTTTTGGCGGCAATCCCAGTTTCCGCACAGAACTATGCCACACATGCCGTAAAGGAAGGGGAAACGCTACAGAGCATTTCCCAAAAATATAGGGTAACCCCATACTCCATTTTACAGGCCAATAAAGAAATCAAAAGTGCTTCCGATGTGAAGGTCAACACCATGTTGATCATACCCTTGAACGGGGCCGTTACCGTGGAGGACAAAAAGCCGGAACAGGAAGAACAGGAAGAAATAAAGCCCATTGGTTATACACGGCACAGGGTAAAGAGAAAAGAGACCATGTTCGGGCTTACCCAAAAATACAAGGTCACGGAAGAGCAGATCAAACGCTATAACCGCCAGTTGTATTCCGAGCAGTTGAAAAAAGGAATGGTGCTCCAGATCCCCAAGTTTCCCAAAGTGGATCCAGATGAGGAAAGGGACCTCGATTTTGAGACCTATACCGTCCAACCCAAGGAAACCAGATGGAGCATTGCCCACAAGTATGGCATTACCGTGGACAGTCTCTTGCTCTTGAACCCTAATTTGGACAAGACCAGCAACTATTTGGCGGCCGGGCAGGAACTGAAACTCCCCCGACCCAAAGGTGATAGCCTCAAGGAACAACAAGTGAACCTGTTCACATCCTATACCGTACCCCCAAAAATGACCCTCTATAGTCTGGGCAGGGAATATGGGATTCCTTCAGACTCCATTGTCAAGCTGAACCCAGAGGTGATGAAGCAAGGTGGCCTCAAGGAGGGTATGGTCATCCGTTTGCCCAAAAAAAGGGACACATCGGGGGCCGTGAACACTGAAAATTTCATCTTTTACGAAGTCAAGCCCAAGCAAAATATTTTCAGGATCACCCAAAACCTCAAAATTTCAAGGGAGGAACTTTTCCGTTTGAATCCCGATCTTGAAAACGGCCTCAAAGCGGGCATGGTACTCAAACTTCCGAAGGAAAAAGCAAAAGGACTGGAAGTGAAGAATGCATTGGTCCTGGACAAGATCAACCTTATTGATAGTATAGATGTAAAGAACAGGCCCAAATTGGTCTTTATGCTGCCTTTCAGATTGGACCGTGTAAATGTGAATGACAAGGAAAGGGCCGAAAGCATGATCAAGAGCCGAAGAGATCTTACCCTTAGCCTTGGGTTCTACACCGGAGCTCTGGTAGCCTTGGATTCCATCAAGAAATTGGGTGTTTCTGTCGATGTGAAAACATACGACACCGAACTGAGCCAGGCCAAGGTCAAGGAGATACTTTTCAGGGAAAACCTGAACGGGGTGAACGCCATCATTGGCCCAGTGTCCTCTGAGGCTTTGAACGAGGTTGCCGTGCAAGCTGCCACCAAGAACATCCCGGTGATCGCTCCGATTGCTTCAGAAAGCAAATTGAGCCATGGCAATGTTTTCTTTTCCGTGCCGCGCGATGCCGTATTGAGGGAGAAAATGCTCGCCTACATGAAAAAAATGCATAAGGGGGAGAATGTGATCATTGTGGCCGACTCCACCCATCAGGTGGCGCACGATTCCATTCTGTCCAAATTTCCGGCGGCGCAGATTGCAAAAATCATTGACAACAAGTCCCTCCATTTGGATAGGTTTTTGGTGAAACTCTCCGACACCAAGGAAAATTGGGTGTTCTTGGAAACGGATCAACCCAATATGGTGTCCAGCGTCAGTTCCATTTTGAACTCGGCCAACACGGAAAAGACAAAAGTGCGCATGTTCACCACTAGCTATAATGGGGCCTTCGAGGACGATGCAGTTTCCATGACCCATTTATCCAACTTAAGGTTCACTTACCCCTCATTTTATAGGGAAGCGGCCAACGACACCTTTGTCGCGGCCTATGAAAAACGCTATAATGGATTGAAGCCCGACCGATATGCGGTGCGTGGGTTTGATGTCACTTTTGATGTGCTGTTGAAGCTGGCCCATAAGAACAATCTTTTTGAAACCTCCAAGATCATTGGTCTAACGGAGTACACGGGCAACAGTTTTGATTATTTGAACGATTGGACCTCAGGCTACTTCAACCGGGCGTGCTATATTATGATGTATGAAGACCTACAGATCAAAGAAGTAAATCCAGATGACATCAAAAGTAACCTATAACGGAGACCTACGGACCACTTGTGTCCACGTCAGGTCAGGAAGTGAGTACATCACCGATGCCCCCGTGGACAACAATGGCAAGGGTGAGGCCTTTTCCCCGACCGATACCGTGGCGACCGGATTGGCCAATTGCATGATGACCATGATGGGGATCAAGGCCAGGGATTTGGGTGTGGATTTGACGGGTTCCATTGCTGAAGTGACCAAGCACATGGCCGCCAACCCAAGACGGATATCCAAAATCGAAGTGAAGTTTGAACTGCCGAAAGACGTGTCCGAAAAGAACAGAAAGATTTTGGTGCACACCGCAAACACATGCCCCGTGCACTACAGCCTACATCCAGACATTGAAAGGGTAATCGATTTTCATTGGGTAAGATAGTTTTCATCGGATGCTTGCTTTTTCTCGGTTTTTTGGGAGCTGCACAAGAAATTGAGGAGGGTGTTCCATGGGATGAAAACATACGGCTCACTTGGGCCGATTTTAAAGGAAAAGTGCCCCCTGCCGCCGTTCCTGCGGCCACAACTGCCAGTGGTATCAGCTATACCTATTCCGCAAATCTGTTGCACCACGAAGTGAGACTCGATTTTGAGGTGACCGCCTATTTTTACCCGAACGAATCTTGGTATAGGCCAACACTCTGTAACGACAATACCTTGGCCCACGAACAACTCCATTTTGACATTTCAGAGCTCTTTGCCCGAAAAATGCGCAATAGGCTAAAACGCACCTCATTTTCCGATGATGTAAAGGCCGAGGTACGGAAAATCTACAACGATATTCTTCAAGAACTTGATGACTATCAGGATCAGTACGATTGGGAGACCAATTTTTCCAGGAACAGGGAAAAGCAACTGGAGTGGAACCAAAAGATTGCCAAAGCGCTAAAAGACCAGTCAAAAAGGGGGTAAGACGAACCACCAAGATCATATACTTCCCTAAGACAGACAAAATCGATATGTTTGTAGGGCCTTGATGGCACACACCAAAATCAACCGTCATGAAAAGAACCGTACTGTTTTGTTTCCTATTTTTTACCGTTTTGTTGCTGCGTGCACAGGACGATCTACCGTTGAGGGGCTTGGCCATTGCCGCTCCCGATAAGGAAAACGTGGGACTTTTCGTGAAATTCATCAACGAGCAACTGGCCCCGAGGAAAATCAACACCTTGGTGCTGCGTGTCGATTACAATTTTGAATACACTTCACACCCTGAGTTGGTCGGCGAAAACCCGCTCACTCAAAAGGACGTGGACGCTATCGTTGTTGCTTGCCAGTCACACAATATCCAGGTGGTTCCGCAGATCAATTTGTTGGGGCACCAATCCTGGGCCGATAAGATCGGTAAACTGTTGGAGGTCTATCCTGAGTTTGATGAGACACCAGAAGTGAAAATTCCAGAGGAATACAAATGGCCCAACGCCGACGGACTGTACTGCAAAAGTTATTGCCCGCTTCACCCCGAGGTGCACAAAGTGGTCTTTGATCTTGTGGACGAGATCACAACGGCCTTTAAGGCCGATGCCTTCCATGCGGGGATGGACGAGGTGTTCTATATAGGCATGCCCAATTGCCCACGATGTAATGGAAGGGACAAGGCGGAACTTTTTGCAGGGGAGGTCACTAAGATCAGGAACCATCTGGCCAAGACCAATAAGCGGCTATGGATCTGGGGCGACCGCTTGATCGATGGCAAGACCACTGGATTGGGGATGTGGGAGGCCAGTATGAACAATACCCACCGCGCCATCGACCTTATTCCCAAGGATGTCATGATCTGCGATTGGCACTACGAACGACCTGACCCTACGGCCATCCATTTTGCCATGAACGGATTTGATGTGGCCACCTGCTCTTGGCGAAAGCCCCAAGTGGCCCTGGAACAGCAAGAAATGCTCAAAACTCTCCGAAAGAACGCCACCGCCGACATGAAACCCCGCTACAGGGGCATGCTGCATACCTCATGGACCAGCTTTTCCAATTTTCTGAAAATGTTCGAGGAAGAAAACCCCGAAGAGGAAAACGATGCCACTACGTTTAAGGCATTGTTTGAAAAATAGCCTGTTATATAGAGCTTACATTTTATATATCACACCTCATAAACCCATCCTTTAACGCAGCAATCTTGTCGTCCCAGGTGGCAATGAACTCTTGGGCCACATAACCGCTAAACCCGGTTTCATGGATGGCCTTGATGATGGCAGGATAATACAGTTCTTGGGTCTCATCGATCTCATTACGGCCAGGGACCCCAGCGGTGTGGTAGTGCCCAAAATAGGGGTGGTAGTTCTGTATGCTGCGGATAATGTCCCCTTCTTGGATCTGCATGTGGTAAATATCGAACAACAATTTAAAGTTATCGCTGCCCAAGTGCTTGCAGAGTTCCACGCCCCAAATAGAGCTATCGCACATATAATCGGGGTGGTTTTGCTGATTAAAAAGCTCCATCTGTATCACCACACCATGTTTTTCGGCCAAGGGCATGATCTGCGAAAGCCCGTCCACACAGTTTTGAAGACCGACATAATCGTTCATGCCGTTGCGGTTGCCACTAAAACAGATGAGGTTGGTGTAGCCCGCCTCGGCGACCTTCGGGATCATTTCCGTATAATTTTTGATGAGCTGCTCGTGGTATTTTGGGTTGTTCCAGCCCTCCGTCAAGCTGATTTCCGCGCCATTGCACATGGAGCAATGGATGTCATATTTCTTCAAGATATGCCATCTATCTGGACCTATCAAATCAATGGCCTTTACACCCAGTTCGTTCAGCGTCTGTAAAAACTCTTCAAAGGGAATATCGTTAAAACACCATTCGCACACGCTGTGGTTGATGTTGTGCTTCAGTTTAAACTCCTTCTGGGCCCCTTTATCCTGTGCAAAGCCGGACACGGATGCCAAACCTGCGGAACCCACAGCGGCTGTGGTTATAAAATTTCTACGTTTCATTATTGGTAATGATTGTTCAGCGAAAGATAGTACATTAGCCCTACAAATGGAAATACGGCCCGATACAAAACAGCTTTTGGAATTGGCACATTACAAGATGCCTTACGGTAAGTACAAGGGGCGTTATCTGGTGGACCTGCCCTTGCCCTATCTGGTGTGGTTCAGCCAAAAAGGCTTTCCCGAAGGGAAGTTGGGCAACTTCCTGAACACCATGCTCACCATAAAGGACAACAACCTGGAACCCATCATCAGAAAACTACAGAAACAATTTCCCAAGGAATCTCCCTGATTTCTGCGCAGCAATTTGTAACTTTACGCCCCGTAATAGAAGTTGCAATATGTCACAGACCAAGTACATTTTCGTTACGGGAGGCGTTACCTCATCTTTGGGGAAAGGAATCATCGCCGCATCCTTGGCCAAACTCCTACAGGCCAGGGGATACCGGACCACCATACAAAAATTGGATCCCTACATCAATGTGGATCCTGGAACGCTGAACCCCTACGAGCATGGCGAATGTTATGTGACCGACGATGGGGCCGAAACCGATTTGGATTTGGGCCACTACGAGCGTTTTTTGAATGTTCGTACTTCACAGGCCAACAATGTCACCACGGGAAGGATCTACCAAAGTGTCATTGAAAAGGAGCGCCGTGGCGAATTTTTGGGCAAAACCGTTCAGGTGGTGCCCCATATCACCAATGAGATCAAGGAGCGTATCCAGATTTTGGGCAAAAGTGGCGATTATGACATCATCATCACCGAAATCGGGGGAACCGTGGGCGATATCGAGTCCTTACCCTATATTGAAGCGGTGCGGCAATTGCTCTGGGAATTGGGCGAGCACAACGGAATTGTGGTGCACCTTACATTGGTACCCTTTTTATCCGCCGCGGGCGAACTGAAGACCAAGCCTACGCAGCACTCCGTAAAAACATTGATGGAAAGCGGTATCAAGGCCGATATTTTGGTATGCCGTACAGAACATGAAATTTCCGAGGACATCAAGGAAAAACTGGCCCTGTTCTGCAATGTGAAAAAAGAAGCGGTGATCCAATCCATCGATGCATCCACCATTTATGATGTACCCTTGATGATGCAGGAAGAAGGCCTGGATGCCGTTACGCTTGAAAAATTGGCCCTTCCCAACAACACGGAACCCAATCTGGACCAATGGAAGGAGTTTTTGGAAAGGCACAAGAACCCAAAAAATAAAGTGACCATAGGTCTGATCGGAAAATATGTGGAACTTCAGGATTCCTATAAATCCATATTGGAGGCCTTTATACATGCCGGTGCCGCAAATGAAGTGAAGGTAGAGGTGCGTTCCATACATTCGGAACACCTATCTGCCAAGAACATCGACAAAAAATTGATGGGACTGGACGGAATTCTGGTCGCACCCGGTTTTGGCGAACGTGGTATCGAAGGAAAAGTGATGGCCGTGCGATACGCCCGCGAGAACAATGTGCCGTTCCTGGGCATCTGTCTGGGCATGCAAATGGCCGTGATCGAATTTGCACGCAACGTGCTTGGGATGGACAAGGCCAATTCCACGGAAATGGACAAGGACACCGCATATCCCGTCATCAGTTTGATGGAAGAACAGAAATCCATCACCGATATGGGAGGGACCATGCGTTTGGGGGCCTGGGACTGTCATTTGAAAGAAAACAGTTTGGTCGAAAAAGTGTATGGCAGTGCTGACATTGCAGAACGTCACCGCCATCGATATGAATTCAACAATGCCTACAAGCAACAAATGGAGGAAGCCGGTTTGATGGCTTCTGGTTTCAACCCCAAGACAGGGCTCGTGGAAGTGGTGGAAATCCCGTCCCATCCATGGTTCATTGGGGTGCAGTACCATCCAGAATACAAAAGCACCGTGGCCAATCCACACCCCTTGTTCGTTGGTTTTGTAAAGGCCGTATTGGTCCAGAAGCAGAAACAAAAGAATGCCAGTTTGGCATAAACTGCGGTTTTGGACATATATTTGCCACCTGAAATAGCGATAATAGAGTTCTACTAAATAATTTTCATGGAAGAGAAGAAGCTGGATGTCAAGTCCATTATTGGATTTGTGCTGATTTTTGGGATACTTGTTTTTATGTTCTACCAAAATCAGCCTACCCCAGAAGAGTTGGAGGCCCAAAAAGCGGAGCAGGCCCGTGTGGAGGCTGCTGCCAAGGCGGCAGAGGAAACAAAAAATGATCCAGCACCCATCAAACAGGCGCAGGCCATTGACCTCAATGATTCAACTGCCGTCGCCAATTACAAAAGTGCCGTAGGGGCATTTGGCTTTACACAGGCATCCGAAGGGACCACCAAGTTGGAGAACGCGGTGCTCTATCTCGAAGTATCCAATAAAGGTGGGCAGATTGTCGAGGCCCGGATGAAGAACTTTGTCACTTTTGATTCGGTTCCCGTGTATTTGGTGAAGGAAGGCAATGCCAATTTTGCCCTGAATTTTTCCACGTCGGACAATAGGGTACTCAATACCGCTGACCTCTTCTTTGAACCCACGCTTTCAAAAAATGGGGACAATCAGGTGCTTTCCATGAAGGCCAAAGTGGCCGACAACCAATTTTTGGAATATCGCTACGAAATGAAACCCGATGAATACCTTTTGGGTTTTACGGTACGGTCCCAAGGCCTGAACGGTGTCATCAACAGTGGCAAACCGATTACCCTCGAATGGGACATGAAGGGCATTCGCCACAACAAGAGCGTGCAATATGAAAACCGCTATACCCGATTGACCTATAACCATGATGATGGCAACATCAGCAAATTGTCGGAGAGCAGTGATCTGGACGAAGAAACCGAGGTGGATGTAAAATGGCTTTCGTACCGACAGCATTTTTTCAGTTCCATTTTGGCAACGGACATCCATTTTGAAACCGCGCAAATGAGCTCCAAAAACTTGGTCGAGGACGAGAGCAGGGAAACCCGCTTCACCAAGGAATACAGCACCACGGCCCCATTGCAACTGCAAGGAGGGGAACTGTCACAGAACATGCACTGGTACTACGGTCCCACCGATGTGAAGGTGTTGGACGATTATAAAGAATTGGGCCTTGCGGATTCCATTCCCTTCGGATGGGGAATCTTTGGATGGATCAACCGTTATGTGTTCACCCCTTTCTATGGGTTCCTGAGCTCTTTCCTTCCCTTTGGGATCGCCATTATCGTGATGACCATCATCGTGCGGTTGGTATTGTCGCCCGTCACCTATAAATCCTATCTCTCACAGGCCAAGATGAAGGTTTTGAAGCCTGAGATCACCGAAATCAACGAGAAGTACAAGGACAATGCGATGAAAAAGCAGCAGGAGACCATGAAGCTTTACAACAAGGCAGGGGTGAGCCCCATGAGCGGTTGTGTGCCGGCATTGTTGCAGTTGCCCATTTTCTATGCGCTATTCATGTTCTTCCCCACATCCTTCGCTTTGCGGCAGAAACCCTTTTTGTGGGCGGAAGACCTTTCATCCTATGATGTCATATTCAATCTACCGTTCACCATCCCATTTTATGGGGACCACGTGAGCTTGTTCCCTATTTTGGCATCGGTGGCCATTTTCTTCTATATGATGATGACCACAGGGCAAAGCATGCAGATGCAACAACAGCCTGGCATGCCCAACATGAAGTTCATCATGTACCTGTCGCCCATTATGATGTTGTTCTTCTTCAACAACTACGCCAGTGGGTTGAGTCTCTATTACTTCATTTCCAATCTGATCACCATTTTTATCATGTTGGCGATAAAGAACTACATTTTGGACGAGGACAAGATCCATGCACAGATCCAAGAGAACAAGAAGAAACCCAAAAAAGAGAACAGGTTCCAGCGCAAGATGCGTGAGATGATGGAACAGGCCGAGGAACAGAAGAAAACAGGGAAAAGATAGTTTTCGGCTGAATTTTTTGATGGTCGATTAAACCTATGATGTCGAACGATGTCCAATTGGGGTTAACCATCAATTCAGCCATATGAAAAATCCAAGATTGACCTTATTGTTCTTTGTGTTCCTTGCTTTGGGAACAACGGATTATGTGGAGGCTCAAGTGAGGCGCACCCCACAGGAACAGCGCACTGTCAGAAGAAAAGTCCGTCGTCACAATCGACGTGTTGTGAGAAGGACATTACGGCGACTTCCGGCCAATACCAGACCTATATTGTTCAGAAATGTCACCTACTATCCCGTCGGTGGAATGTACTTTGTTCGCCACAAAGGCGTGTATGTCCGTACATTTCCGGTTAGGGGGTTGAGGTTACGGGTGTTGCCCACAGCAACAGTGCGTATCGTGGTCCGGGGAGTTCCCTATCAATATGCGGACGGTGTTTTCTATTGGGAAGATAACGGGGAATACGAAGTGGTGGCCCCTCCTGTTGGGGCCGTGGTGAAGGAGTTGCCCAAAGATGCGGAGGAAATCGATTTTGATGGCATCACCATGCACGAATTGAACCAAGCCATTTACAAGGAAGTGGACAATGGTTATGAAATCATAGAGGTGTTGGAAGAAGAGCCTGAAGATTAATTTGGGTTCATTTTGAAAAAAAACTCCCCCAAAAAAATTCTGGGGGAGTTTTCCATATTTCGGTTTAGTTTGGAAAGATTTGGGACTTCAAAGATGCGTCATATTCAAGCGGAAAAAAAGTAATAGTTGTCAAACCATTGGTTTTTGTAGTAAAGATTTCCCCTTTTGATGTGTCATCGATGAACTGCAATTTTTAAGGACAAAGGCCCTTTGGAAATCATTTCCAAAGGGCCTTTGCTGCAGTATAGAAACAACTCAAATCTTAGTTTGATGTATCAGGAATCATTACAGTGTCCAAAACATGGATCACTCCATTGATGGCCTGTACATCAACCGCATCGATACCTATTCCGGTATTCCCCGCACCATCGGTCACATCGGCAATGTTGTCATCGGTTCCGGGCAGGTTGATGGTGATGGCATCCCCTTCCAAAGTAGTGGGCATGATGCCGTCGGACAAATCGCCTGACCTCACATTGGCGCCAGCTATCACATGGTGTTGCAACACGCTGGTCAACAAACCACCGTCGATATCTGCCAATCCATTCCACATATCGTTGCTGTCCAATAAGGCTTGGAAAGCATCATTGGTCGGGGCAAATACGGTAAATGGTCCTACTCCGGACAGGGTGGCCACAAAGTCAGGTTGACCTTCCGCAGTCAATGCAGCTTGCAAAGAATCGAACATCGGGTCGGCAACAGCAAAGGTTACTACTGTTGGTAAATCGATTACGGCATCCACGGCATGGATCACACCATTGGTCGCCACAATATCGGCCAAGACCACGTTGCTCGTGCCATTCAAGGTTACTCCATCATCCGTGTTGATATAAAGGCTCAGATTTTCATCGGTATCAAATTCGGCGGCAGTGTTCACATACGAATTTGTCAATCCAGAGGAGAAGGCAGCAGCACCTACCACCACATGGTTGGATAGGATTGCATTCAGATCATTTCCATTTGGATTTGTGAATGCACTAAAGGCGTCATTCAATGGAGCAAAAACAGTGAAATCCTCTTCCTCATTGGAAAGCAGATTGGTGAAAGTGGTGTTTCCGCCATCGGTCAACGCACCTACCAAAGAAGTCAAATTTGGATTGGCCACGGCATGATCCACGATATTGGGCAAGTCGATCACGGCATCCACTACGTGCACAATACCGTTCAGCGCTTTGACGTCGGGCATCACCACGGTGGATACTCCATTAAAGGTTACACCGTCAGAAGTATCGAAGAACAAACTCATGTTCTGGTCGCCCGCACCAACAGCGAGTGTACTTGTATATCCTGAACCTAGACCTGTCAAATCTTCTGAGGTCACCTCACCACTGATGACGTGGTTGAGCAGTACATTGGTCAATACATCCACAGGAACATCTTCCAAGGCAGCACCATTCAAGAAGGTCTCAAAAGCCTCATCGGTGGGAGCCAAAACAGTGAATGGTCCATCTCCTCGCAACACAGTGGGAAGGTTTCCATTGGCAGCAACAAGGGCCGCCACTAGGTTTTCAAGGTTCTCATTGCCTATGGCAAGATCGGTGATGGGAACCAACAATACATCGGCCAGTGCATCCAACGCAGCTTGTGGTAACAATACCTTATCAATGATGTGTACAACACCATTGGATACCTCGATATTGGCAGTGGTCACTTGGGCGGCCTCAGCAGTGGCATCGCTGAGGAAAACCCCGCCTTGTGTGGAAACTTCCAAAGTGGATCCTTGCAAAGTGGTGATGGTCTGCCCGTCGCTTAGATCAGAGGATAGTACAGCCGCATCGGCGACAACATGGTAAGTCAAGACCACGGCAAGTAGGTCCTGCAATTGCTGGGAGTTGAAATCGTCCAGCGAATCAAAGCCATCCAATTGGGCCAACAGGTCGGCAAAAGCTTCATTGGTGGGCGCGAATACCGTAAAAGGACCTTCGCCGCTCAAAGCGGTTACTAGGTCATTGTTGGGACTTTCATCTGCTTTTTGAAGCGCGCTGACCAAACTGCTCAATTGTGGTGTCGCTTGGGCTGCAGCAACAATGGTAACATCATTTTCTGGTGGGTCGGTGGGTCCGTTGTCATCATCCGAGCAGGATGCGAAAATCAATAACAACGATACTAATGCAAAACGGGATAGGCTTTTTAATGCTTTCATAATCTTGTTGTTGTATTTATGTTTAATGTTTTAAAGATAAAGTTAAACAAATTAAAATCCATTTTGTTTAATAAAAATTGTAAAAAGTTTAACATTTTTAATTTTTCTTCATTTTGAAAAGTTTGCCACAGAAATCCGACTGATATCGGATATCGTTTTAATGCGTGTTATTTTTTATTTTTGTAGCCTTAATGATGTGAAATGAAAAAGGTTGTTGTAGGACTTTCGGGAGGAGTGGATTCCAGCGTTGCGGCATATCTCCTTAAAGAGCAGGGGTATGAGGTTATCGGCCTTTTTATGAAGAATTGGCATGACGATTCTGTGACCATTTCAGAGGAATGTCCATGGCTGGAGGATAGCAATGATGCCCTCATTGTGGCCGAAAAATTGGGTATTCCGTTCCAAACTGTCGATTTGAGCGCGGAATACAAGGAGCGTATCGTGGATTATATGTTCAATGAATATGAGAGGGGACGTACACCCAATCCGGATGTGCTCTGCAACCGCGAGATCAAGTTTGATGTCTTTCTAAAAATTGCAATGCAATTGGGGGCCGACTACGTGGCCACAGGGCACTATTGTAGAAAAGGCACCATCCAGCATGAAGATGGTACCGAAACCTACCAGTTGTTGGCGGGAAAGGATCCCAACAAGGACCAATCCTATTTTTTATGCCAATTGTCCCAGGAGCAACTGTCCAAGACTTTGTTCCCGATCGGGGAACTGTTAAAGCCTGAAGTCCGAAATATCGCCGCTGAGAACAATCTCATCACCGCCGATAAAAAGGACTCCCAAGGACTCTGCTTTGTGGGCAAGGTGCACCTGCCCGACTTTTTGCAGCAAAAATTGAAGCCCAAAAAAGGGATCATTGTGGAAGTGCCCAGTACTGCTTCCCAATTTGCCATAGCTGTTCCCGAATTTCATAATGAAAAGGAGAAATTGGCCTTTCAGGCGGAAAAACCCATTTTTTCCTTGGAAGATGGTAAAGTGGTGGGAGAGCACCAAGGGGCCCATTATTTTACGATTGGGCAACGCAAGGGTCTGAATGTTGGTGGCACCAAGGAACCTTTGTTTGTCATTGAAACCGATGTGGACAAGAACATCATTTACACCGGGCAAGGGAAAATGCACCCCGGACTGTACCGGAACACACTTTTTGTCAAAGAGGATGAATTGCATTGGGTGCGTCCCGATCTGGCCTTAAAAGAAGACCAAACCATGGAAGTGATGGCACGTATCCGGTACCGTCAACCGTTACAGAAAGCCACCCTCTACAAAGTAGGGAACGGACTGTATGTGGATTTCCAAGAAAAACAATCGGCCATCACCGAAGGGCAGTTTGTGGCCTGGTATGTGGAAGATGAATTGGTGGGGTCTGGAGTGATTTCGTAGCTTATTGCTATCTTCCTACATTCTGAACTAAGTTTAGAATCTCATGATTATAATTTTAAATTGATGTGAAACTGAAACCTGCCCATCCAGCAGGCAAGTTCAATTCAACAATTCTTAAAACAATTTGACACAGAAATCCATAATTATGAAAATTTGTTCAGTTATTCTTATCGTTTTTATATTTTTCAGTTGTAATACACAGAAACAAGTTGTGGAGCACCCTATTGAACAAAATAGAGAGAAGGAATGTGTTTTGCCAAAGTTTTCGAAAACAATTAATTACAGGAGTACAGTTGAAAAATATAAATCTATTTACAAAGACACAATTATAGAACTTGAGTCAATTAGAGCCAATTCAATTGAATACAAAACAATATTTAACCTGAAAAATTCTGAACACTCTTTATGGATTATAATAATCCAAGAGAATATTTCGGATTCAATTTTGATTGATTGTGTTTCCACAACAAAATGGGTTGAGTCTAACTTTAACATAGATAAGTGTGAAATTATAATTGATTATGAAAACTTTGATAATAATGGGCTGCCTAATGACGGGGGGACCGAAATAGTCAATTTTTGATAAAGGTCATAATTTTTGAAACTCAAAAAAGCGATGGTCTTAATTCAATACATCTATTTAGAATGCAAAACGGAATCATCCAACTTTTCGGAATAGAATATCCCATCATCCAAGCAGGAATGATCTGGGCCAGCGGATGGCGGTTGGCCTCGGCCGTCTCCAATGCCGGCGGATTGGGATTGTTGGGCGCGGGAAGTATGTACCCGGAAGTATTGGAGGAACATATCATCAAGTGCAAAAAAGCGACCGACAAACCCTTTGGGGTGAACGTTCCCATGCTGTACCCGGATATTGAAAAGTTGATGGAGATCATTGTCTCCCATGGGGTGAAAATCGTGTTCACTTCCGCGGGGAATCCGAAGACCTGGACAGGTTTTCTCAAAGAGAAAGGAATTACCGTGGTGCATGTGGTGAGCAGTGTCAAGTTTGCCCTGAAAGCCCAAGAGGCAGGGGTGGACGCGGTTGTGGCCGAAGGTTTTGAAGCGGGCGGCCATAACGGTAGGGACGAGACCACGACCATGGTGCTGATTCCTTCTGTAAAGGAAAAAATCACTGTTCCACTCATTGCTGCGGGAGGCATTGCGACAGGAAGGGCCATGCTGGCCGCTATGGTACTCGGAGCGGATGGGGTGCAGGTGGGGAGCCGCTTTGTGGCCACCCCCGAAGCGTCTTCACATGAATCGTTCAAAAAAAGAGTGGTCGAGGCACAGGAAGGGGATACCCAACTGACCTTGAAGGAGCTCGCTCCCGTGCGACTGCTCAAGAACAAATTCTACCAAGATGTGCAGGAGGCCTATGCCAAAGGCGCATCAGTGGATGACCTGAGAACATTGTTGGGAAGGGCCAGGGCCAAACGTGGTATGTTCGAAGGTGATATGGAAGAAGGGGAACTTGAAATTGGCCAAGTTGCCGGTCTGATCCATGCTGTGAAGCCTGCCGCCGAAATTGTGGCCGAACTGATGGCCGAATTCCAGAAGGCAAAGTTGGAAGTGAATGGTTATTAAACCGTTCGGGCAGAAGCTTTCCACACTTTTTCATACATTTACCCCAGAGCAATGAGAACACTTATCCCCACACTAGTTTTTTTGGTGCTCGCTTCCTATTGCCATGGGCAAGTGGAGCGGGACAAGGCACTCCATTTTTTGGGCGGCAACCTATTTGGTCTGGCCGGAGCAGGAATCGCTAAACAGGCCTCTGAGGGCAACCGTATCTGGACCTTTGTGGGTTCGGTCGCCGGAAGTACGCTTATAGGCTTGGCCAAGGAAGCGGTCGATGCAGGACAGCGCGAGAACGGTTGGGACAACGACGATTTGGCCGCAACGGTCTTGGGAGGTGTCACTGTAGGGGTCACCATTGATCTATTTTCCAAAAAGGACGATAAAAAAAGACTGCGTGGCCGCTATTCCCAACTGGATCTGAAAAAGAAAAAAACCTTTCCCTATCCAAAATCTGAATTTGTGGTATTGGATGGCAACCTTCCCAGTTTGAACACTTTGGGACTTTCTTACCTATCACTTTAGATTAGATAAGCCCCCTTGCCTTGATTTCCAAATATTTGTTGATGGTGTTGACCGTCAAGTCCTCCGGTTTGGTCAGGATGGTCTGGATGCCGTGTTTACGGAGTTCATTCACAATGAGCTTTTTCTCATAAATGAACTTTTCGGCAATGGTCTGCTCAAAGATCTGATGCACCGTTTCCGCCTTTTTATGGGCAAATTCGTTCAGCTCTGTGTTTTCAAAGAAGATCACCACCAACAGATGCTGTTTGGCCATGGCCACCAAGTAGGGAAGCTGCCTGTGCAGGGCATCCATGGTCTCAAAATTGGTATAGAGCAGCAAAAGACTCCGTTGGTTCAAGCTTCGTTTTACGTCCACATACAAGCGACTGAAATCACTTTCGATGAAATTTGTCTCCAGGTTGTAGAGCGTTTCAAGGATAAGGTTCATCTGGGAGCTTCGCCGCTCCGCTACCACCCTGTTCTCGATTTTGTCACTAAAGGAGAACATGCCGGCCTTGTCCTGTTTTTTTAGGGCAATGTTACTGATCACCAAGGTGGCGTTGATGGCATAATCCAAGAGGCTGAGGCCATTGAAGGGCATTTTCATCACCCGTCCCTTATCGATCACGGAATATACGGGTTGTGATTTTTCATCCTGATATTGGTTCACCATCAATTGCCCCCGTTTGGCCGTGGCTTTCCAATTGATGTTCCGGATATCGTCGCCAAGCACGTAGTCCTTGATCTGTTCAAATTCCATGGTGTGTCCAATACGCCTGATCTTCTTCAGGCCATATTCGTGCAAACGGTTGGTGAAGGCCAGCAGATCGTACTTTTGGAGCTGGAGGAACGAGGGGTAAACGGGAACTTCCTGTGACTGTCCAAAAGTGTGCTTTCTGGCCAAAAAACCTATGGGCGAGACCGCAAATATGTTCAGACTTCCAAAGGAATACACCCCACGTTCGGTGGGCCGTAGTTGATAGTGGAACATTTTTTCCCCACCACTGGGCAGCTTGGTCTCCAACAGAAAATCCCTTTTCTGGAACTGGAAAGGAATCTCATCGATGACCTTTACTTTTACAGGGAACAAATATCCGTTCATCAATTGGAGTTGGATCGGGTTTTCGTCCCCATTGGAGAGTTTATCGGTCAAGATTCGATGTCCTTGGACCTTTCCTTTGGAAGCAAATAGCAGGATGATGTCAACAATCAGCAATAAGACCAAAACGAAGAAAAGCACCTTCAGTGCGCCAAAGAGGTTGGGGACCATATACGAGATCACAAATCCCACGATGAGTGCCGTGAGGATCATGAAAAATCGTTTCTGCAGGTATATGGGTCTGAAGAGCCTTTTCACTTTTTATCTTGGGATTTCGATGCCGTCCACGATTTGTTTCACCACCTGCTGGGCGGTCAATCCTTCCATTTCCCTTTCCGGGGTAAGCAAAATGCGGTGTCCCAAAACGGGAATGGCCACTTTTTTGATGTCATCGGGCGTGATGAAATCCCTGCCGTTGATCGCGGCAAGTGCTTTTGAAGCATCCATGATGGCAATTGAGGCCCTGGGCGATGCCCCCAAGTACAGATTGGCATTGCTCCGTGTGTTGTCCACAATGGAGGCAATGTATTTGAGCAGGTTTTTCTCCACAACAATTTCCTTGATGGTATCCTGGTACTCCGCAATCTGCTTTGCAGAGAGTAGGGCATTGACGAGGTCTTCCTCCACTTTGGCTTTCTGTTCGTGCTTGCTCTCCAAGATCTGGATTTCCTCTTCCAATGAGGGGTAGCTCACATTGATCTTGAAAAGGAAACGGTCCAATTGGGCCTCGGGCAATCGATAGGTGCCTTCTTGTTCAATGGGGTTTTGGGTGGCAAACACCAAAAATGGGGGTTCCATAGCATATTCCACACCATCCATCGTGATCTGTCTTTCGGCCATGGCCTCAAAAAGGGCGGCCTGCGTCTTGGCAGGGGCCCGGTTGATCTCATCGATGAGGATGATGTTGGAGAACAATGGCCCCTTCTTGAACTCAAATTCAGAAGTTTTGATGTTGAATATGGAGGTCCCCAAAATATCGCTCGGCATCAGGTCCGGGGTAAACTGGATACGGCTGAAATCCACGCTCATGGTCTTGGCCAGCAACTTGGCCGTGACGGTCTTGGCCACCCCGGGAACCCCTTCGATGAGGGAATGCCCGTTGGCCAAAATGGAAATAATGAGCAGTTCTATCATATCCTGCTGCCCAATGATCACTTTGCCCAGTTCGGACTTTATGTTGGAGACAGCTTGCTGTAGTCGGGTCAAATCCACGCGGGAATTGAACTGTAGTGCGTCGTCTTGTGGTTCTTGTTCTTCCATATATTACTGCTTAAATGCGGTTATTTTTTTGTTGAGTTCTATGCTTTCCTGCTCCGTGTGGGCATTTTTATTTTTTAGTTTCAAGATATATTCGATCAAAACCTTGGTTTCTTGAATGTCCTTACCGGCTTTGGCCGCCAGTAGCTGTATGGTCTTTTCGTTGATCTGTGCCGTTTCGATATGGTACTGACTGCGTATGTGGGCCAAAAAGTAATTTATTTTTTTGTTGATCAGGTCCGTGTAGTCTTTATTTTGATGGTACAGCGACCCAACGGCCTGTGCAAACTCCACCGAGGAATTTTTTAGGGGTTCAATGATGGGAATGATGCGCTGTTCCCGCTTACCCTTGAAGATGACAAAGAGCAGGATGCCCAAAATGGACAAATAGTAGGCCCATTTCAAGGAAACTTGGTTGAGCACAAAACGCATGGGAGAATCAATGAACACCCGGCCGGATTTTTTGTAATTGTCCCAGTACAGCACATCGGCATCCTGGAGATAGGAAAAGGTATGGGCCACATAGTCCGAATTGCCCTTGAGCATATAATAATTGGAATAGGCCTGTGGGGTTGTGGAAATGATGAAATGGCCCTTTCCAAAGCGGGTCTTGATGAGATTGGGTTTGGTTACCTCTTCGTCCGGCTCTCCGTCCAGATAGTTTTCAATGGTATAGGAGATATGCCCCAAAATGGTGGTCCTGATGGAATCCACACTGGTAAAATAGGAGTTGAACACCCCTCGGGACAGTTTAAACTCCTCCTTTTCGAATTTTTCATGGGTAAGGTCCAAAATGGTCGTGCCCTCTTTCAAGGAATAGTCGGCCCCAAAATCGATGTTCAGGGTATCCATCAGTTCCCAACCAAAACCAGTAGCGGCAATGAAAACGGTGTTTCCTCGGTCCACATAGTCCAAGATCTGATTGGTTTCCTGCTGGTCCAGGTCAATATATTCGTTGATGAACATATAGTTGGACGTTAGGGACGAATCCCGATCGATCAACACATCATAGACACTTTTATCCACCGTTTCAATCTCACTATTGGGGAAAATGGAAGGGAGTTCGTTGTACAGCACAAAACACCCGAACGGGATCTTGTCCACCGAAGTGTACGATGGCCGCCAGTTTATGGGCCTTGGCCGCACAATTTCCGTAATGACGATCCCGACAACGACCAGGGCAAATACCGCAATGACTATTTTCGATTTTCGGTCCATGCTATCTCGGGATTGAATTTTCTACGGCCTTGAAGCGCAAGTCCGTTTTGGCATAGCCAGATGCATCGATGGGCTGCTCCCCATACCAGATGTTCTCGTACAGGTAAGAAGCCTTTTTGAACTCCAGTTGCAATTGGGTTTGGGCAATTTCCCGTTCATAGTCCACATTGGTCTTTTCAAAATGCCAATCGATGATGTTCTTTTGGGAAAGCAGTTTCAAGATCTTTAGGAACTGATAACGGACGGCAAGCCGATAATCCCCGTTCTTGAGGGCCTCTTCCATCAACGAATCCAAGTCGATGCTCTCAATGTGCTGCTCGGAAAGGTCCAGGTCGATGATGGAACGGGCTTTTTTGGTGAAAATGGCACTGAACCTTTCGTTTACGAACATCCGCACCAACAGATAAATGACCAGGACGCCCATGAGGGCATAAATAATGTATTCCAGGATCAAGAGGGTTTTGGGAGAAATGTCAAACCCAAAGGTGCTACTGATGGCATTCAGGAACCATCGGACAAAGCGGCTGAGCAAGTTGGCGGATTCCCCCGTTTTTACATCATAGTCAAAATCCTCCCCGGTGTATTTTTTGCCAAGGTCTTCCGTGATTTGGCGTTCCGTGAGTACCGAACTGCTGTCTATGGGCAGGGCAATGGAATCCTTCTGTGCAAGACCCAGGTTTGCCCACAACAAAAGGATAAGGATGTAGCTCTGTTTGATCACTGATCGGTCTGTCCTATTTGATCTATTTTACTTCTGGTGTTGATGTTGTATGTTTTCTCGTGCAGGGCATAAAAGAGGATGCCGTTCACGAACTGGGACAGGCATTGGGCATATACCATCAAGATGAGCAATAGGCACAGACCTAGGGTGTAAATGACGGTGGAAATGACAGAGCCGCCCACATCCACATTGTTTTCCACCACATGGAAGGTATAGATCCCAATGATTATGGAAGGGACAATAAGGATGATGAAGAACAACAAGCCATTGAGCAGTCCAAGGATAAAATTGACTCCTACCGATCTCCAAAAATTGTTGATGACCAAGTTCCAGCCTTCCCCGAAACTATCGATCACGCCCTTGGATTGGCTCATCATGCTAAAAAAGGAAACCCCAATCCAAGCAGTCATGGCGAATTGCACAATATATTGTGCGAACATGCCCAGCAACGGGATGAACGCAAAAACGAGTGCCACGATGAAAAACAGGATATAAATGGGGATAAGCAAAATAATGAACAAGAAGGTATTGCCGAAATTGCCCTTCGTGTGTTCCCAGACCTCCTTTTTGTCAAATCCTTGGCCCTTGTGTTCATCATATTTGACCAAATAGGAAGAGCTCAGGCTAAAGTTGAAACCTGCCACCAAAATGAATATGATGAAAAAAATGATGCTGCCCACGATTATATAGGTCCAATAGGTGCCTTCGTTGCTTTCTCCCGAACCCATTCCGTACACATTGGTTCCCTCCGAGATCATGCCCACGAACCCGGATACCATCAAGTAGCTGGTGATTAAAAGACCTACCAAAAAAATGCCATTATAGCTCAGGAACACATTGGTGAACTTTTTGATGTTCTGGCGTAAAAATTCAAAATAAACGGAGAGGATATCGCCAAAATCGCGGTTGATCCTAAGCTCGATGTATTTGTCCTTCATGTAGTCTTCGGTTTAGTAAGATGGGGTATATGATGTAATAAAAAACGATCAGCAACAATGAGCCTCCAATGATGGAGAAGGCCAACCAATCGGGCATATTGGCGTAC
Organism: Flagellimonas hadalis; assembly: GCF_007785775.2. GTDB lineage: Bacteria > Bacteroidota > Bacteroidia > Flavobacteriales > Flavobacteriaceae > Flagellimonas > Flagellimonas hadalis. The sequence goes on along the minus strand of NZ_VNIK02000011.1, from coordinate 55,139 downwards.
CGGGTGATGAACCCTTCGATAAAGCCCGCAATGATGAAAAAAGGAATGGTGCTCACCACCACTTTCAATCCGTCCTTGGCCCCTTTCATGAAGGAGACCCGTCTGGAAAAAGTCTTGGGAAAAAGGATGCTGTTGCCCATGATCAATCCGGCGCAGCCCGCCACGATGATCACGGAAATCTCTATGGTGCCGTGCAGCCAGATCTGCCGGTTCGCTTCAAAAAACACCCCTTTGGTATAGAAAAAAGTAATGAAAGCCCCCAGCATCACCCCATTGCTAAAGAGGATATAGGCCGTCCCGATGCTGGTAATCACCCCAAAGGCGAAGGCCAAAAAGCCCACACGGATATTGTTGATGGTGATCCCCAGAAAGGTACCTATCTCACTTCCGCTTTTATAAATGGCCGTGGGTTCCCCATTGGCAATATTGTTCAGGGTCTCGTTCACATAGGCATCGCCCAGGATCAACCTTACAAAGGAGGTGTCGTTCAGTGCGGAAATGGCACCGATGGCCGTGGCCGTGATAAAGATCAGGAACGTGATCCACAACGTTTTGTGGTATTGCCTGAAAAAAAGCGGGAACTCATGCGCCCAGAACTCAATGATCCGGTTGCCCGACTCCTTTTTGTTCCGATAGATTTTTTGATGTGCCTGGGAGGCGAGGGAATTCAGGTACAATAAAGTCTTGCTTTCTGCGTAATAGGTCTGTGCGTAAGCGAGGTCATTGGTAAGCTGGATGTAGCCGTCCACAAGCGCATCCGGGTCAGTATGTGAACCTGATGCGACCGCTTTTTCAAAAGCGATCCATTTTTCCTTATTTTGCTTCACAAAAGCAGCTTCGCGCATAGGTGGAATTTATTTTTCCAAGTTTAAAAATACGTTTATATGGGCAACCTCCAAATCAATACAACGCAAAATGTCAACTTAGATTATAAGATCGTGGGCCTTGGGGAACGGATTGTCGCCTTTCTCATCGATGGCCTCATTTTGTACATGTATGCCTATTTGGTAAGCCTTATCAGCAATGCCATCGGTTTCATTTATGAAGATACTTGGACACAGCGTGGGCTGGCAGCTCTTATTTTTCTGCCGGCCATGTTCTATTCCCTTTTGATGCACAGCCTTTTTAACGGGCAGACGGTGGGCAAGATGTTGATGAAGATGCGCGTGGTGCGTTTGGATGGCGCCCCGGTACATTGGAGCAATCTTTTGGTCCGATGGATGTTGCGCTTGGTGGACATCTGGATATTTTTGGGCTCCATAGGCATCTTGAGCATCCTTTTTTCGGATAAACGGCAACGGGTGGGGGATGCGGCGGCCGGAACCGTGGTGATCAGCACCAAACGAAAGACCAAAGTGTCCCATACCATTTTGGAAGAAGTGGAGGAGGCCTACGAGCCACAGTTCACCAATGTGACCCTGCTCACGGACAAAGATGTCCGATTGATCAAGGAGACCTACCTCATTGCCAAAAAGAGTGGGGATTTCAAGACCCTGACTGCACTCCGCATCAAAGTGGACAGCATTTTAAAGACCAATTCCAATCTGTATGATGTGCAGTACATCGATACCGTGTTGAAAGATTACAACTACTACACCCAAAAAATGTAAGCATGCTCTACCAGACCATTGACATATTGGGGACCATTGCCTTCGCCATTTCCGGGGTATTGGTGGCCATGGAAAAGCGGTTGGACCTTTTCGGCGTACTCATCATCGCCTTTGTCACGGCCATTGGGGGCGGTACCTTGAGGGATTTGCTCATAGGGAACACGCCAGTGGTCTGGATGCGGGACCTTACCTATGTGCTCACCATTTTCATAGCCGTGGTCTTTGCCATTATTTTTGTGAAGCAGTTGAAGTATTTGAGAAAATCCCTTTTCCTGTTCGATACCATCGGGATTGGCCTTTACACCATGATCGGAGTGGAAAAAGGTTTGGAAGCAGAGCTTTTGCCCATCATGTGCATTTTTCTGGGCACCATGACGGCCTGTTTTGGAGGTGTTATCCGGGATATGTTGTGCAATGAGATCCCCATCATTTTCAGAAGAAAGGAAATCTATGCCACCACTTGTATTGTAGGTGGTGCTAGCTACTTTCTTTTTGTTGAACTTCCCATCAAGGAGGGTTATGCCTACATCGCGGCCATAGTTGTGGTGATCACCTTAAGGTTATTGGCTGTAAAATACGATATCCGTTTGCCCAGTGTCTATGAAAAAGAGGGGGAATAGGTCGGTCAACGGCTTTTCCGTTAATTGTTGCTTAGCATGATTAATCCTTGCTTAATCTTTTTTACTCTTTTGTTAGCTTTCCCGTGCCAAGGATAGCACTACTTTGGTCTGTAGTTTTGTAATCTTCATTAAAAATAAGGGCCGTCCCAGTAGTGTCGGCCTTTTTATCAACCAAACGGGACCATTTTATGAAAACACCAAAAATCGTTTTACTGACCTTTTTTCTCTCGGCTTCCTTTCTTGGCATGGATAGCATCAATGCCCAAGGATGTGTCGCTATCCGACATTTTTCATCCTGTGTGGGGAATACCTTGGAGAGTAATCTGTTGGGGGAGGGAGATATCCAGATAGGGAGCAACTATCGCTATTTCAAGTCTTTTCGCCATTTCAGGGGGACGCATGAAGAGCCGGATAGGGTTTCCAACGAGACGGAAGTGATCAACCATTCCCATTCCTGGGATTTTTTCCTCACTTATGGGATCACTGACAGGCTATACACGAGCATAACCATCCCAACCGTGATCAACACGCGCTCTTCTTTATATGAACATGGTCGGGAAGAACGAAATACCACCTATTCAAGGGGACTTGCCGATATCAGGGTAGGTGTGGGTTACTGGCTGTTCGACCTTGAAAAGCACCAAAATGGAAACCTTGCATTGGGATTGGGCATCAAATTGCCCACCGGAAATTTCAATGCTTCTGATATTTTTTATAATGTTGGCCCCGAAGGAGGTCCGGAGACCAGACCTGTTGACCAAAGTATCCAACCGGGTGATGGTGGCTTTGGGGTTACCGTGGATTTCCAATTTTATCAAAAAATCGCCGACAAACTGTTTGCCTATGGTGGCGGATTCTATTTGATCAACCCAAGGGAGACCAACGGAACACGGACGTTTCGGGAAACCTTGAGCCCTCTTCTGGAAAATGAGGCCATCATGGCCGTTCCCGATCAGTTTTCGGTACGAGCTGGGGCCAGTTATGCCATTAGCAATACCATTTCCACTTCATTGGGTGCCCGATATGAAGGCGTTCCCGTGAAAGACCTTATTGGGGGGAACGAAGGTTTTAGAAGACCTGGCAATGTACTTTCCATAGACCCGGGCATCGCCTTTGTGAAGAACAATTTTTCCCTGAACCTCAATGTTCCTTTTGCCGTAAGAAGGGACCGTCCCCAAAGTGTCACCGACCTAGAGACCCAGGAACTTACCGGAGAACCTAGGGCAGGGGATGCCGCCTTCGCCGATTATTTGATCAACGTAGGGGTTTCCTATCGTTTTTCAAACAAAAAGGTGAAAGTAGCCCCAGAATTGATGGGTGAATTCAAGAGCTGATTTTCTTGGACACGGTGTAGGATATTTTAGGTTGCCTTTGGGAACAGTCGCAAAACAGTAATAAAATTTTAAAAATAAATGTACAGGAACGGTAAAGGGCCGTTGGTCCTTTGGGGCTTTATGCTCTTTTTTTTGACAGGGGCATTGGCCCAAGCACAGGACAGAATTAGCGGAAAAATTGTGGACGCGGACAACGGTCAGCCCTTGTTGGGTGCCCAAGTCCTGTTGGTTCCCAGCGACAAGGGAACGGTGACGGATGACTTTGGGAGGTTCTCCATCCTGAAGAATGGGGGGGACCATGCCCTCATCATAAAATATTTGGGGTATGAGGATAAACAGGTTTCGCTTTCTACTCCGGATGTGGATATGGGGGTCATAGGACTCACCCGCTCCAATACCACTTTGGATGAAGTCATTGTGAGTGCATCGGCCAAAAATTTCAAAAGTGAATTTGTGGGGAGCAATTATAGGATCAATCCCGTGGCTTTAAAAAACATGAACCCATTGAATACCGAAGAAGTGCTGCGCACCGTCCCCGGTGTGAACATTGTGGGAGACATGGGTCTGTCCAACCGTCCAAACATCAGTATACGGGGTTCTTGGGGAAGAAGGTCCAAAAAAGTGCTGCTCATGGAAGACGGCACACCTTCGGCACCGGCACCCTACATCGCTCCTGGCGCATACTACAACCCGGTGAGCGACCGAATCACTTCCGTTGAGGTGTACAAAGGGGCCGATCTATTAAAATATGGTCCCAATAATATGTATGGCGCGGTCAACTACATCACAGCACTGCCTCCGCAAAAACCCACACTGCGACTGAAATTGACAGGCGGTCAGCGCAATTATACCTCGGGACTCTTTTCCTACGGGGGGACTTGGAAAAATATTGGTGGTCTGGTGGAAGGGGTGTACAAGAAGTTTGATGGCTTTATCGACAATTCATCCGTTGAGATCTTGAACCTGAATGCGAAGATCTTTGCCCAGTTGTCCGAAGACCAGTCCCTATATTTCAAAGTAAGTGGGCAGTTCGAGGACAATCAGGCCTCATTGAGTTCCCAGACACCCTTCACTTTTGAAGGAGACCCCACCCAAAATCCTTTGGATGCCGATCAGTTCACCATGAGACGGTATGGGGTCGATATCATCCATAAATGGCTGCCGAATGAAGATTTGAGCTTTACCACAAAGGTGTATGCCTCCGATTTTGAAAGGGATTGGTGGCGGCAGGTGACCGCAAAGGTGAGGGCATCCGAAGTCCAGGATTATGTGGGGGACGAAATCTTTGCGGACCGATACCGGTATCTGCAAGGCCGGTCGTTTGATGACGAGGATTATGTGATCGTGGGCAGGATTTTGAACGGACGCGAAAGCACTACGGACAGCAGGTGGATCTATAGGGTTTCGGGCATCAAGGAAACCATAAAGGCCAAATGGGAGGCTTTCAATGCTCCCAGCGAATTTGAAGCGGGCATCAACCTGCACAGGGAAACCTTCAAGGATGTGTTTTTGGAGGCCGATAGTTCCCGATGGGCGAGGAGTGGAAGGACCACCACAGATCTATGGTACCGACTTTGGTCCGCGAACGGCTATGTTCGCAACGAATTCCATTTGGGCGGTTTGGGTCTTGTACCCATCCTGCGCTTTGAGCATGTGGACATGTACCGTCAGAATTTGTTGGTATTGGCACAGGACCCAGACCTTCAGGGCACTTCCGAAGGAAGGGAGCCCAGTGTGTACAATCAGTTTTTGCCAGGAATCACCTTGGATTATCCTTTAGGGTCGGGTGAATTGTACGGTAGCGTTTATCAGGGAATGATAGCGCCTTCCAAAGTATTCGGGTTTTTGGTGGAGCAGGATGGCGTGGTGACCAATCCCTTGGCCGGGCAGAGCATCAATATGGAACCGGAGTTGAGTTGGAACAAGGAGTTGGGCTGGCGGGGAAGTTTACTGGCCAATCGTGTCCAAGGACAATTGACGTATTTCCACAATGCCAGCAGAAACTTTTATGCAGGGGGACGCAATGAGGTCTTTAACGAATTGGGCAAGATCAATGTACAGGGAGTAGAGATGGCCCTCGACGCCGAATTGTTCAACGGGAATGGCCATCAGCTCCATTTCTTGGCCAATGCCACCTATATGCATTCCAAAGTGATGGAAGGAAAATTGGAGGATAAGGACCTGTTTTCCCAAGTGATCCATGGCGTGGATACGCAAAACGAATACATAGAAAAGGTGAATGCCAATCGCAATGCCTATGAGGTGTATATGGATACTGGAAGCGGGGAAACTTTGCTCACCGATACCACCATCGACGCTGCTGATTTTCCAAACATCACCAAAAGTGTGATCAAATTTGGGGATGATGGGCTTTCAGATGCCGAAGCACCCTATACCCCAAAAGTGAACTTGAGCTTGGGGCTGAACTACGATTGGAAGGGACTTTCAAGTGGGTTCAATGTACACCATGTGGGAAAACAGTTCACGGAGTTCCACAATTTTGTGAGCGAATCGGCTGATGGGGCCATTGGGCAATTGCCCTCCTTCACCACCATCGATGCTTTTGTGAACTATGATTTTACCATTGGAAACTCGGTCGAGGCCACGGTATTTGTCAACGGCAAGAACATCACCGACGAAGTGTACAGGGCATCCCGCCTGAACCGGGCCACCTCCGGGGTCTTTGCCGGAGGTTTCCGCCAGATCATATTTGGGGTCAACCTGAAAATGTAAGGTCGACCGTTATTTGGTTCCGAACACCTCTTCAAAAAAGTGTGTCATGCGTTGCCAAGATCGGTCACTGGCCAGCGCATTGTATTCCATGCCCTGGTCGGGGGATTTGGCATTGGGATTGGTAAAGGCATGCCCGGTATGGCCAAAGATGTCCATTTCCCAGACCGCATTCCGTTCGGTGAGCTCGTAGCCCAAGGCAACAATATCTTTAGGGAAGGCAAAGGGATCCTCCCAGCCATGGAGCACCAATACCTTGGCCTTGATGTCCTCTTCTTGCTCCAATCCTGGTGGATCGAATATGCCATGGAAACAAACCGAAGCTTGGATGTCCACCCCGGAACGTGCCAGGTCCAGAGCACATTTTCCGCCGAAGCAAAAACCGATGATTCCTACTTTTTTCGAGTCTGCCAACTCATGCTCCTTTACTTTTTCCAGGGCCAATAGTAATCGATCCAACAATTCTTGGCGGTCTGCCAAGGCCTCGTTCATCAATTCTTCGGCCTGACCGGCATCTTTTGCCCGTTTTCCCTTACCAAAAACATCTATGGCAAAGGCCAGATAGCCCATCTTGGCCAGTTCGGTAGCCTTGTCCTCTTCGAATTTGGACTGTCCCATCCAGGTGTGGGAAACCATCACCACGGGGCGTTTGCCCTTTAAATCGGTGTCATGGGCAATGACCCCCTCAAAGGTCTGTCCATTGCCGGAGTACGTAAATTTGTCTGTTTTGATCATAATGAGTTAGTTGTTCCTTGTTCAACCTAAATTAGGGTATTTTTTGATTGGTTTACAACACTTCCGCCTTCAGGATGTAAACACTTTTCCAGGGCCAGTCGCCATCACCCACGGGAACCTTGTTGATGGCATCCACGACGTCCATACCCTCTATGACACGGCCAAAAGGGGTGTAGGAACCATCCAGGTGATAGGAGCCGGGATTGGTCACCACAATGAAGAATTCATAGGGGGAGGCCAGTTTGTGCGGATTGTCCGTTTCGCTACTGGGCATGGAAATGGTACCTCTGTGGTGTTTGTGGCCTTTTTTCGTATCGGGCGGAAGCAGGTACCTCCCTATATCGGCCCGTTTTTTTGCGGTCCTTCGGTCATCGGAATTGCCCCCTTGGATGATGAAATCCTTTACGACTCTATGGAACTGGGTGCTGTCAAAATAGTTCTTTCGGGCCAGATAGATGAAATTGGCCTTGTGGTAGGGCACATCGTCGTACAATTCAAGGGTGAAACTGCCCATGTTCGTAGTGAGCCTTACCTTGTTCTTTTTGAGTTCTTTCTGATAATTGAAAAAGAAGTCAATGGCATTCTCCTCTGTCAGTACAAAAGCCTGTTCTTCTTCAAGTTCTTCCGGTGAGGGGTCGTTTTCGGTTTTGGGGAGGGTATCCGTCTTTACGATTTTTTCCTCAACTTTGTCCGTGTTCTTTTTTGGGGATTCTCCGCAGGAGATGCATACAATGAGCAATAATGTCGTAAAATCCGATGGTCTCAACAGCATGAAATTTGATGAATTTAGTCAACTAGCCTTAAAAATAAAAAATCTCCCACTTCCCGGGGAGGCATCGCATTATAAAATGTCGCCCGAATTACGGATTCAGTGGTTGAAGGCGCATAAAATTGAGGATTTCCAACCAAAGCGGGCAGGGGTGATGGCCTTGTTCTACCCAGATGATGGGAACGAGACCCGGTTGTTGCTCATTCTGCGAAAGGTGTATGAGGGCATACACTCTAACCAGATCGGATTTCCAGGTGGTAAAGTGGAACAAGGGGACAAGGATCTCTTACATACGGCCCTGCGGGAAACCCATGAGGAAGTGGGCGTTCCTCCCCACGCCGTGGAAGTGATCAGGGAACTTAGCGAAGTCTATATTCCCCCAAGCAATTTTTTGGTGCGACCATATATGGGGATGTACCCGGACCCACGGCCGTTTGTGAAGGAAGAGAGCGAAGTGGAACGCATTGTAGAGGTCTTTCTGAAGGATTTTTTGGATGATTCCAACCATATCGAAGAAATATTGAGCACTTCCTACGCAAAAAATATTAACGTACCAGCTTATAAATTAAACGGTTACACAGTTTGGGGTGCAACGGCCATGATGCTGAGCGAGATCAAGGAACTTTTGCTGGAAGCGTTTTGACGGCTATTTTGTAAATTTGTGTCCAATTTATTGATTCATGGGTCTGTTCAAGAGAAATCCTTTTGGCCATATTTTATTTTTAAAACGGTGGTTGATCCGTATCGCAGGAATGATGACGCATGCGCGATACAAGCGTTTCAATACCCTGGAAATCGAGGGATCACAGATTATCCGGGACCTACCGGAGACCAATGTCCTTTTTGTCAGCAACCACCAGACCTATTTTGCCGATGTGGTGGCCATGTTCCATGTGTTCAACGCAAGTTTGAAGGGAAGGGACGACAACATCAAGAACTTGGGATACCTTTGGAACCCCAAACTGAATATCTACTATGTAGCGGCCAAGGAAACCATGAAGAAGAGCTTGCTCACCAAAATATTGGCCTATGCCGGTTCCATAAGCATTGAAAGAACGTGGAGGGCCGATGGACAGGATGTGAACAGACAGGTAAAGTTCAGCGACATCAGCAATATTGCCAAGGCCCTTGACGATGGTTGGGTGATCACCTTTCCACAAGGGACCACCACACCATGGAAGCCCCTGCGCAAGGGGACGGCACACATCATCAAGCGTTACAAACCGGTGGTGGTTCCCGTGGTGATCGATGGTTTTAGGCGTTCTTTTGATAAAAAGGGACTCCGCGTGAAAAAGAAGGGCATCCTTCAATCCATGCAGATCAAACAGCCTTTGGATATTGACTATGACAATGAATCCATTGATGCGATATTGGAAAAATTGGAGTATGCCATCGAGCAGCATCCTTCTTTCCTTAAGGTGATTCCCAAAGAAGAGTTATTGGCCTACGAGGCCGAAAACGAGAAAAGGCGATACAGTTATAAAGGCAAAATAGGTGGTTAAACCTCCAGCTTCTTCAATTCATTGTAGTTTTCCCGAAGTCTTTTCAGCAGAATTCCATAGAGTAATTTGTAGAACAGCCATATCAGTAACAGCACAAGGGCGGTAAAGATCACTGAAATGGTGATCACCATCGCCCAAAATGAAAAACTGTTGCCATCTTCCGAAGCGGCCTGCACAATTTTTTGGCCCTCAGGGGCATACAGCAATACCCCATACATGTTGATGATGAGGTAGGTGGTGAAGATGATCAGGTTGAACCAGACGTATTGGGTCACCGTTCTTTTCACTTTGAGGATGGCCTTCATCAATTTTCTGGAAGAATCGGTAAAGGATATTTTTCTGTAATTGATATAGAATTTATAGATGAAGTACAGGATGATGCCATAGTTGACGATGTTGAGCACCATGATCACTTTGTGAATGTGGAGGGCCTTCAGTTCTTCCATGGTTTCGGAATCACTGAAGATGATGTTGATCGCCGCCCAAAATACCAGTTCAATGAGACTGATATAAAATATCCATTTGACTATGGAGGACGATTTTTTCCAGGTCATTCCATAGATTTGGTCATACGACAATTTGGGAAGGTCGGCTTCCCTTTTTTGCCAGTCTTTTTTCAAGAGCTCCAGTTCATCCACCATGATCTACGGATTTAATATGGTCCTTAATTTATTTTTCACCCTGTTCATTTTTACCCTTGCATTTACCTCAGTGATACCCAATGTTTCGGCTATTTCCGAATAATCCTTGTCCTCCAGATAAAGAAATACCAATGCCTTGTCAATATCGCCCAACTGCCGCACCGCATCGTACATCAGTTTCAATTGCTTTTCCTCTGTGTCATCATAGTCGCTGGCCTTTATCTTATGTACGACAGAATCATAGTCTTGGGTCTGCACCCTTTTCTTGGATTTCCTGTACAATGTAATGGCAGTGTTCAAGGCGACCCGGTACATCCATGTGCTGAACTTGGCGTCTCCGCGAAACTTTGGATAGGCCTTCCACAGTTGGATCGTGATCTCCTGAAAGAGATCGTTGTGTGAGTCCTTGTCGTTGGTATATAGGCTGCACACCTTATGAACAATGTTCTGATTGTTCTCAAGCTCCGTCACAAAACGATGTTCCAGTTCTTTGTTCACTAAGGTTGGTAAGTTTGCCCTATTGGTATATGAAAAGTAGTTTTTGTTACGATCTGTCCCCAAAAAAACCATTTCAGGTATTCCAGAACAGGGTATCCATTGTCCAGTTATCCTTAGTTTTGGAGTTTTTAGATCAGGCACTAAAGATATCAAAAAACAGGACCAAAATGATATGCCCTGTTTTTGGAATACTTACATTTGCTGCCATGTCAAGCATGAATATCCCACAATCCAGTTTTCCAAGGATCATCATCATCGGTGGTGGGTTTGGAGGCATAGCGTTGGCTAAAAAATTGAGCAAAAAGGAGGCCCAGGTGGTCTTGTTGGACAAGCACAACTACCACAACTTCCAACCTTTGCTCTATCAGGTGTCCACAGGTGGACTTGAGCCCGATTCCATAGCCTATCCCATCCGAAAAGTGTTGCAGGGGTATCCCAATTTCTATTTTAGGCTGGCCAATGTGCTGGAAATAGATACCCAAGGAAAACGGGTGTTGACCAATATAGGGGATATCCGCTACGATTATCTGGTGGTCGCCACAGGTTCCGAGACCAATTATTTTGGGAACATGGGCATCCAGAACAAGGGCATGGCCATGAAGACCATTCCCCAATCCTTGAACTTGAGAAGCTTGATCCTCGAAAATTTCGAACAGGCCCTTTTAACGGACGACCTTCACGAACGAGATGCACTGATGAACTTTGTGATCGTGGGAGGAGGACCGACAGGGGTGGAGCTTGCAGGTGCACTGGCGGAGATCAAAAAAGGGATCCTTCCCAAAGATTACCCCGATCTGGATACCCGAAGGGCACAAATTAATCTGGTGCAGAGCGGGGACAGGTTGCTTCCTGCCATGAGCGAGGTGGCCTCCCGAAAAGCCGAGCGCTTTCTGGAAGGTCTTGGGGTGAATGTGTGGAAAAATATCAGGGTGGCCGATTATGATGGAAAATGCGTCACCACAAACACCGATACCGTTTTTGAAACGGCTACATTGGTATGGGCGGCAGGAGTACAGGCCGTGGGCATAAAAGGTCTGGATGCAAAGGAAATTCTCGCTAGGGGCAATCGGTTGAAGGTGAACCATTTTCACCAAGTCGAAGGATTTGAGGAGATTTTTGCCATTGGCGATGTGGCCCAAATGCAGTCCGATGACTTTCCCGAAGGACACCCCATGATGGCGCAGCCTGCCATTCAGCAAGGACGCAGTCTCGGGGAAAACATGGTGAGGTTGATCGATGGAAAGCCCATGAAACCTTTCGTGTATAGGGACAAGGGCAGCATGGCCACCGTGGGAAGGAACAAGGCCGTGGTGGACCTGCCCAAGTTCAAGTTCCAAGGCGTGTTCGCTTGGTTTGTGTGGATGTTCGTCCACCTCTATTTTTTGATAGGATTCAGGAACAGGGTCGTGGTCTTCATCAATTGGGTCTACAATTACATCCGTTTTGATAGGGAGGCACGATTGATCATTCGCCCCTTCAAGAAACAGAACCAAGCGGACCGTAGTAAGTTGATGCAGGATTAACTCCCTCAATTTTTATTTCCGCGGATGGAACTCGTGCAGGACCTTGGCGAGATGTTTTCGGTTCACATGCATATAGACTTCCGTGGTGGTGATGCTCTCGTGTCCCAACATTTGCTGTATGGCCCTGAGATCGGCCCCGTTTTCCAATAGATGGGTGGCAAAGGAATGCCGAAATGTATGCGGGCTGATGCTCTTTTTCAGTCCGATTTTTGCAGCCAATTGTTTGATCACCGTAAAAATCATGGCCCTGGTCAATTGTTTTCCCCTTCTGTTGAGAAAAACCACATCCTCATGTTCTTTTTGGATGGGGAGATGCACCCGAATTCCATCATGGTAAAGTTGTATGTATTTGATATTGATGTCGCTTATGGGCACAAAACGCTGCTTGTTTCCCTTTCCCGTGACCTTTATGAACCCTTCGTCAAAATATAGATCGGACAGTTTCAGGTTCACCAGCTCGGAAACCCTTAGCCCGCATCCATAAAGCGTTTCCAAAATGGCCCTGTTGCGTTCGCCTTCGGGTTTGGAGAGGTCAATGGCAGAAATAAGATCATTGATTTCATCCACGGAAAGGGTATCGGGCAGTTTCCGGCCAATTTTTGGGGTCTCTATCAAGTCCATCGGATTGTCCACCCTATAATCCTCAAAAATCAGATAGTTGAAGAACCCCTTCAGTCCGGAAATGATGCGCGCCTGCGATCGGGGATTGAGGTTTTTTGCCACATCATACACAAATTGTTGGACAATTTCCCTTGAAATCTTGGTTGGACTTTCATTGATTTCATGCCCATCCAAGTAGCCGATCAGTTTTTGAAGGTCCAGGACATAGTTGGCGATCGAATTCTTGGAAAGCCCCCGTTCGATCTTCAAATAATTTTGATAATCCGCTATTGCCTGATTCCAGTTCATGGACTAAATATAGATACAAAAATGATCAAATATGGCTTCACAAGGCACATCGGTCAATTGAAAAGGCACATTGGTCAAATGGGATGGCATCAGTACAAGTTGTTTCAATATTTTCGGAAAGATTTTTTGAACGGGCTTTCAGTGTTCGATAAATCCTGAATGTCTTTATTAAGATTTTTAGTACAAATGTGCACTATATCCATGAAGAATACGTTTTGTTCTTGACAAAATTTTAACATATGAGGAAAAAGACATTTGTATTGGTGATCATTGCCTTGGTTGCCATAAGTTTCACATCCACGGCCCAAAAGGTCGACAGGACTAGTTTTAAAGGAGGTGTTCATGCAGGCCTTCCCGTAGGTGATGCATCGGATTTTTCAAGTTTTAGCCTTGGAGTGGACCTTGGGTACCACTGGGGCGTTTCCGAACTGATAGATGCCGGTATTGTAACGGGTTTCATCAATGCGTTTGGCAGCGAAGTTGAATATACCGAAGGACCAATTACAGTGTCCGGCGATTTCGGTGACATACAGTTCATACCCGTTGCCGGGGCTTTGCGACTATACCCTAGCTATGATTTTAAATTGGGTGCAGATGTTGGTTATGCCGTGGGTATCAATGAAGGTAATGATGGAGGACTTTATTTACGTCCTATGATGGGATATAATATAACCGGTAACACGGAACTCAATGTATCGTACATCAATGTCAGCAACGATGGGAATTTTTCCATGGTGGCATTGGGAGTTCTGTTCTTGTTCTAAATATTGAAAAACAACTGTTCATAGCCCCAAAAAGCAGTTGATAACCATGAATATTAACCAATTTAACACGAAAAAAAAATGAAAAAATTACTTTTTGCTATTGCTATTGCGGCCCTGGGTTCAACAGCCCTTAAGGCACAGACCAACTACAAGGCGGCCTTGGGTCTGGGTATCGATCTTTATGATGAAGCCACTTTTTTTGGGGCAACAGGGAAGTATTTCTTCTCAGACAACCATGTGGGCCAGGCCGATCTGGGTTTTGAGGACAATGCCACCATTGCCACTTTTCTGTATTCCTTCCACAAGGAGTTTGTGGGGGCGAAGGGACTGCGCTGGTATGCCGGTGTGGGGCCCAGCATCATCTTTTTAAAATACACAGACAATATTTTTGCCCTCCGTCCACATGTGGGCATGGATTTTAAAGTGGATGGTATTCCCTTTGTGATCAATTTTGATTGGAGACCCTCCGTGGTGCTCAGTGAAGTGGGCGAAAATGAAGTGGGTGCCTTTGGTTTTGGGCTACAGTTTGCCATAAATTGATGAACGGCATTCCAAAACAATATCAAGCAGGTGAAAACCTGCTTTTTTTATGTCTGGGAAAATTGACCCATAACAAAACATTTTAATTTTCCCACAAAAGATTAAAGAAGGACATTGTTATATTTGTACATTAACTAAAACTATATTATCGTGAAAAAACAATTTGTTCTATCGGTATTTTTTGTGTTTGTTTTGACCATCAGCACATATGGCCAAGAAGGTTTTGCTGCCAAGGCCGGTTTCAACAATGTATCTGTCAGCGTTGACACTGGCGATGACTTTTTTGGGGATGCAAGTGACAGTGAACTAGGGTTTTATCTAGGAGGGGGCTATAATTTTGAGCTTTCGGAGGATTTTGACATTGAGCCCTCTTTGCTCTTCAGCTTTGTGGACGATCTAACCTCGTTGTACATTCCTGTGATGTTCAAATATAAGGTTGCCGATAAGTTCAACATCCAAGGAGGACCACAGATCAACTACTTGTTGGAAGATCTTCCTGATGGTGAGTTTGGTCTTGACCTCGCCATTGGTGGTGGTTACCAAATCGATTCCAACTGGTTTGTGGAGGCAAGATATGGCTTCCAAGTATCCAGAGGCGGAGATTTTGGAGATTTTGTGGATATCAATACCCTTACCGTTGGTGCTGGGTATAGGTTCAATTAAACCCGTACCATTACATGAAATAAAAAGCGGAAGTGATCACTTCCGCTTTTTTTGTGCTTTAAAAATATCCTACTTTTACCAGTATGAAACTGATCATCATCAACGGCCCCAATCTGAACCTCTTGGGCAAACGGGAACCTGAAGTGTACGGGAGTACCACTTTTGAAGACTATTTTAAACAGTTACAGCAGCAATTTCCACAAGTGGAACTGGAGTACTTCCAATCCAATATTGAAGGGGAAATTATCAGTAAAATCCAGAAAGTGGGTTTTGATTATGACGGCATCATCTTGAACGCCGCTGCCTATACCCATACTTCGGTGGGTATTGGGGATGCGGTAAAGGCCGTGACGACGCCTGTTGTTGAGGTCCATATCTCCAACACCCATAAGCGGGAGGAATACAGGCATGTCTCGTACATATCGCCTGGGGCGAAAGGAGTGATCTTGGGATTTGGCCTACAGAGTTATGATCTGGCCATCCAGAGTTTTTTAGGCTAGCTCCTTCAAATATTTTTTATCTGCATAGAAGGTCCCGAAGGGAAGCAGGGATGCCACAAATAGGATAATGTACCGTTTGATGCCCCACTTGCGCTCCCAACAAAAAATCAAGGCCACGACCACATAGAGGATAAATAGAATCCCATGGGCATAGCCCACAAATTTGTTGGGTTCGGGAATGTCCGCCCAATGTTTCAAGGGCATGGTCATACCAAAAAGCAACAAATAGGAAATTCCCTCTAAAATGGCGGTGGCCCTAAATAGCTTCAACATATTGCCTTCTTATAGGTGGATCACTTCATCATAGGCATCTGCGACTGCTTCCATCACCGCCTCGCTCATGGTAGGGTGGGGGTGTACGGCTTTCAATACTTCGTGTCCTGTGGTTTCCAGCTTACGCGCCACAACGGCCTCGGCGATCATATCGGTAACGCCTACCCCGATCATGTGGCAGCCCAACCATTCTCCATATTTGGCATCGAAAATGACCTTGACAAAACCATCAGGATTTCCGGATGCCTTTGCTTTTCCACTGGCGGAGAAGGGAAACTTACCTACTTTGATGTCGTAACCTTTTTCCTTGGCCTGTTTTTCGGTCAATCCCACAGAGGCGACTTCGGGAATGCAATAGGTACATCCGGGGATGTTTCCGTAATCAAGGGCTTCCACATGCATACCCGCTATTTTTTCCACACAGAGGATACCTTCGGCAGAGGCAACGTGTGCCAGGGCCTGGCCTGGGGTCACATCGCCAATGGCATAATATCCCGGGATATTGGTCTGATAGTAATCGTTCACCAAGATCTTATCGCGATCTACGGCGATGCCCACATCTTCCAAACCGATGTTTTCAATATTGGTCTTGATCCCGACAGCGGACAATACAATGTCGGCCTCAAGCACTTCTTCACCTTTGGAGGTCTTTACAGTGGCCTTTACACCATCTCCCGAAGTGTCCACTTTGGTGACCTCGGCCGATGTCATGATCTTGACCCCTGCTTTTTTGAAGCTACGTTCCAATTGCTTGGACACGTCCTCGTCCTCTACAGGGACAATGTTGGGCATAAATTCCACCACGGTCACCTCGGTACCCATGGAATTGTAGAAGTAGGCAAACTCGATACCTATGGCACCACTTCCCACAACGATCATCTTATTGGGCTGTTTGTCAAGGGACATGGCCTCCCTGTATCCGATCACTTTTTTACCATCCTGCGGAAGACTGGGCAATTCACGGCTTCGCGCCCCTGTGGCAATGATGATATGGTCTGCGGAATATTCAGTGGTTCCACTATCGGATTTTACCTCGATTTTTTTTCCTTTTTTTAGTGTTCCAAAACCATTGATGACTTCGATTTTGTTCTTTTTCATCAGGAATTGGACGCCTTTGCTCATCCCATCGGCTACCCCGCGGCTTCGCTTGACCACGGCACCAAAATCGTGTCCCACGTTTTCGGCGTTCAATCCGTAATCACCGGCATGCTTCAAATATTCAAAGACCTGAGCGGATTTTAGTAGGGCCTTGGTAGGGATACATCCCCAATTGAGACAGACACCGCCCAAATTTTCCTTTTCAACAATGGCTGTTTTGAAACCCAATTGAGAGGCCCTGATAGCCGTAACATATCCACCGGGACCACTGCCCAAAACAATTATATCAAACTTGCTCATTAGATCGTGATTTTTAGTTGTTAGATTTGAAGCCGGCCTAAAAGCGGCAGGTGCAAAAGTACGGAAAACCATCCCCAAATCCCAAGTTGAAAAAAGGCAAAAATGGCTTTGTTTGTGAAATCAGCTTTTTGGAATGCCGAACCTACTTAGTCCAAGAATGTAAAGGGCCTCTATTCAGCAGAGTCAAAATCGATGCTCACGGAATTGATGCAGTATCGTTGTCCCGTGGTCTCCCGTGGTCCATCGTTGAAAACATGGCCCAAATGGCTGCCACAATTGGCGCAAAGGGTCTCAGTGCGGATCATGCCGTGGGAAGTGTCCCGGATGTATTCGATGGCCCCTTCCACAGCTTGGTCGAAAGAGGGCCATCCACAACCACTCTCAAATTTGTGGTCGCTCTTGAAAAGTAGTGCATTGCAGGCCTTGCAATGATAGTCACCGTTTTCAAAATGGAGATTGTACTGGCCCGTATGGGGGCGTTCTGTGCCTTTTTGGCGCAAAACGTAATATTCTTCAGCGGAAAGTTGCTCTTCCCACTCTTGCTCGGTTTTCTGTACTCCGTATTTTTTTTCCATGGTTTTGGTTTAGATCAATTTCCTTCGGGAATAAAATCGAGTGCCGCCCCGTTGATACAGTGCCTTTTCCCGGTGGTATTCCTGGGTCCGTCGTCAAAAACATGTCCCAAGTGTCCGCCGCATGTTGCGCAATGTTCTTCCGAACGGGCCACCCCGATATTGTAATCCACGTCATAGGCTACATTGCCCTTGATTTCCCTGTCAAAACTGGGCCATCCCGTTCCGGAATCAAATTTGTGCTCACTCTTGAAAAGGGGCGTGCCGCAACCGGCACATACATAGGTACCTTTTTGTTTGTTGTCCAACAGGTCGCTCGAAAAGGCCCGTTCAGTGGCTGCCTTTCTCAAAACTTGATATTCCATGTCCGTCAATTCGGCACGCCATTCGGCATCGGTCTTGTTCACCTTGAAGGTGGTCTCTTTTTCGGTTTTCTTTTTATTTTCTTTCTCCTGCGTATGGCCCTTGCATCCCGAAAGGACGACCAGTACGATCAATAGCAATCTTTTTCCCATGTATGCGACTTTTTAAGTTATTAGACGTAGCAGGACTTTTTTCCTTTCAGTTTTATTGAGGAGAAAAATAAAAAAATCCCACTGGAAACTCCAATGGGACTTCAAGGTAAACATTTATGTCAAAATCAGTTCAAGTCCAATTTCTTTACCTGATTTTCTTGTATGCCCAATGCGGACATCACATTTTCGATGTTTGAGGTATCCATTTTGGATGCTTCGGCATATACGCTGGGCACAAATACGATCCTGAAAATTTGGTCGTCCGTAAAGTCGGTGCTCAATGTAGAAAGATCAAAGTTACCATCGATGAACAGTTCCAGGTCCACAAAAGTGTGTTCAAAAACATATTGGATGGTCCCTTCGGGCAGAAAATAGTTCTGTGGGATTTGGCTCCATAAGTCGGCCATACTGCCATCGTCCAAAGAGATGGAACCGGCATACCTGTAAACCAAAACGGCATCTGCTTCAAAAACTTCAAAGTCGGTCACATCGCTAAAGTTGATCAGGGTGCTGAAAATATTGCCTTCCGCATCGTAACCAAAATTGACGTTTTCCACTTCCACTACCTGACCTTGTATGCCATCAAGTCCATCTTGGCCGGGTGCACCGTCGAAACCGGGAGGTCCTGGAGGGCCTTCGGGTCCTTCACAAGATATGATAAAAAGTACTAAAAATGCCCCTAAAAAAGTGTTGAGTCTATTCATGATTTTTGGATTTTGGATTTCTCTTCATTCTTTGTTTGTCATGACAAGAAAATCAAAAAGCGTTCCAATTTTTTAAAAATGTTGTTTTCTTTCCGATATAAGTGGTCAAAGTCGTATTCTTGGACAAAGATGCTTAATATTGTAAATGTCAAATCCTCAAGTATGTCCAAGGTAATCCCACATAGTTTTTTCACAGAGTTCGATATTGATCTTTTCAAGGCAGGGAAACATTTCCGCCTGTATGACAAATTGGGTTCCCACCTGACGGAAGTGGATGGGGTGAAGGGAACTTATTTTGCCGTTTGGGCGCCATCGGCCAAATCCGTCTGTGTCATTGGTGATTTCAACTACTGGACCACTGGGGAGCATGAACTGTATGTGCGATGGGATGGTAGTGGTATCTGGGAAGGGTTTATTCCGGGTGTGGACAAGGGGACCAAGTACAAATACAAGATCCATTCCCACAACAACGATATTTGGACAGAGAAGGCGGACCCGTTCGCGAGGTATTGTGAGCAGCCCCCGAATACCGCTTCCTTGGTCTGGGATGCGCCACACAAATGGCAGGACAGCAAATGGATGGATACCCGTGAGGAAAAAAATGGGCTGGACAGGCCCTATTCCGTCTATGAGGTACATTTGGCCTCCTGGAAGAAAAAAAATGGTTGGGAATCCCTTTCCTATCTTGAAATGGCGGACGAATTGGTGGACTATGTGGATGAAATGGGTTTTACCCACGTGGAGTTCATGCCTGTTATGGAGTATCCTTACGATCCTTCTTGGGGGTATCAACTGACCGGTTATTTTGCGCCGACCTCCCGTTTTGGCAAACCTGAGGACTTTAAGGTGCTGGTGGATAAGTTCCACCAACGGGGCATCGGGGTGATCTTGGATTGGGTGCCGTCCCATTTTCCCGAAGATGCCCACGGACTTGGTTTTTTTGATGGATCCCACCTCTATGAGCACCCGGATAGGCGAAGGGGCTATCACCCCGATTGGAAGAGCCTCATCTTCAATTATGGAAGAAATGAGGTAAGGGCCTTTTTGATCAGTAATGCCGTGTTTTGGCTGGACCAATACCATGTGGACGGACTTCGGGTAGATGCCGTGGCATCCATGCTATACCTGGACTATTCACGGGAAGATGGCGAATGGGAACCCAATATGTACGGCAACAATGAAAATCTGGAAGCCATGTCCTTCCTTCGGGAGATGAACCAAGAGGTCTATGCAAGTTTTAAAGGGGTCCAGACCATTGCCGAGGAATCCACGGCCTTTTCGGGCGTGACCAAGCCCGTGCACTATGGTGGACTGGGTTTTGGTATGAAATGGATGATGGGCTGGATGCACGATACCTTGGAATTCTTTAAAAAAGAACCTATCCACCGATCATATGACCTCAATGCGATTACCTTCAGTATGACCTATGCCTTTACGGAAAACTTCATGCTACCGTTCTCCCATGATGAGGTGGTCTATGGAAAAAAATCCCTCTTGTATCGAATGCCAGGGGACGAATGGCAGCGTTTTGCCAATTTGAGGCTCATGTTCGGTTACATGTTTACACACCCAGGGGGCAATTTGCTGTTCATGGGAGGGGAATTTGGGCAATCATCCGAGTGGAATTTCCAGGAAAGCCTGGAGTGGCACCTCACACAATATGATTTTCACTCAGGTATCCAAGAAGTTATCAAGGATCTGAACAAGCTGTACAGGACCAGTCCGGCCCTATACGAAAAACAGTTCAGTCCCGATGGTTTCCAATGGATCGAGTACAACGACAGGGAAAACTCGGTCGTCACCTATATCAGAAAAGGAAATGATCCAAAGGACAACCTGATCGTGGCCTGTAACTTTACCCCTGTGCCCCGTGAAGACTATAGGGTAGGGGTGCCAAAGCATACACAGCTCAAGTTGGTGTTCAACAGTGATGATGCCAAGTATTCGGGCAGTGGCATGGGCAAAAAGACCCTGAAGCCATCAAAAACAACATGGAACGGCCATGAGCAATCAGTTTTGATGACATTGCCCCCATTGTCTGTTGTGGTCTATAAATAACGGCCGAACTATAACGATATAGTGGATTTATGTTCAAAACATCGTTTTAATTATTCGGTCCAATGTATTTCTTTTGTGGATGTCAATTGACCAAAGATGATAACCAATACAGAAATTGAAAAGCGGGGCAATCAATACCCCGACCATATAGTCGACTTTAAACAGGAAGGCGACAAGATCTATTTTACCACCCAAAACGGCGTCATTCTGCAGGTCACCATTTTGCGTGACAGCGTCGTTCGGTTCAGGTATGCCACGGAATATGTTTTCGAGCCCGACTTCTCCTATGCCATCAACGATGGGGTAAACTTGGGGTACAATGAGCTCAGCGTGAAGGAAGAGATCCCGGAGTATGTCATCACCACTTCCAAGATCAAGATCTATGTCAACAAAGCGGACCTAAAGGTCCAGATCGTGGATTTGGAAGAAGTGATCCTTTGCGAGGATGAGCTTGGATTCCACTGGGAAGAAAACTTTGATTACGGGGGCAACATCGTGAAGATGAGCAAAATATGTCATTCCGGGGAGAGTTACTACGGAATGGGGGACAAAGCTTCGCACACCAACCTCAAAGGGAAAAGGATCAACAATTGGGTAACGGATTCCTATGCCTATGGCAAGGACCAGGAACCCCTTTACAAGTCCATCCCTTTTTATGTGGGACTTAAGGAAAGTGTGGCCTATGGCGTGTTTTTCGACAATTCGTTCAGTACCTATTTTGATTTTGCCAACGAAAAAAGGAATGTCACCAGTTTTTGGGCCGATGGCGGGGAAATGAACTACTACTTTTTCTACGGTCCCAAAATGGGCCAAGTGGTAGAAGCCTATACTGACCTTACTGGGGTTCCCGAACTGCCACCTTTATGGGCCTTGGGCTTCCATCAATCCAAATGGAGCTACTACCCGGAACGCAAGGTGAAGAAAATTGCCTCCACCTTCAGAAAACTGAACATTCCCTGCGATGCCATTTATCTGGACATCGATTACATGGAAGGGTTCAGATGCTTCACTTGGAACAACCGCTATTTTCCCAATCCAAAGAAAATGATCGAGGAAATGGAGGCCGATGGTTTCAAGGTCATCACCATGATTGACCCGGGAATCAAGATAGATAGGGATTATTGGGTGTACCAACAGGCCATGGACAATGGATTTTTTTGCCGAAGGGCCGATGGTCCCCATTTTAAAGGCAAAGTATGGCCCGGGGAGTGCAAGTTCCCCGATTTTACAGATCCTGATGTCCGCGAATGGTGGGCAGGTCTCTACAAGGAAATGATCGCTGAAATGGGCGTAAGGGGTGTCTGGAACGATATGAACGAACCGGCCGTCATGGAAGTGCCCTCAAAAACGGCCAACTTGGACGTGCGCCATGATTATGATGGTCATCCATGCAGCCACAGAAAGGCACACAATGTCTACGGAATGCAAATGGTGAGGGCCACATACGAAGGGGTGAAAAAATTCACCTTCCCAAGAAGACCTTTTGTCCTTACCCGTGCCGCGTATTCAGGTACACAACGGTATTGTGCCACATGGACAGGGGACAATGTGGCCACTTGGGAACACCTTTGGATCGCCAATGTGCAGATGCAGCGCATGTGCATGAGCGGATACTCCTTTGTGGGGTCCGATATTGGCGGGTTTGCAGAGCAACCCAATGGCGAACTCTTTGCCCGATGGATACAACTGGCCATTTTCCATCCCTTTTGCAGGGTGCATTCCAGCGGGGACCACGGCGATCAAGAGCCTTGGTCGTTCGGGGAAGAGATCACCGATATTGTCAGGCAATTTATAGAGATGCGCTACCAGTTGTTGCCCTATCTCTATACCATGTTCTACAAATACATCAAAGATGGGATGCCCATGCTGCAATCCTTGGTGTTCTATGATCAAGAGGATTCGCAGACCCACTTCAGGACCGATGAGTTCCTTTTTGGGGAGCAGATGCTGGTCTGCCCAGTCCAGGAGCCGAATGCCCAAGGCAGGAGAATGTATTTCCCACGGGGCAATTGGTACAACTACTGGACCGATGAGGTGGTTGCAGGAGGTATTGAAAGATGGGTGCCCGCGGAGATCCACAGGATTCCCCTCTATGTGAAGGAAGGGGCCATCATCCCCAAATATCCCGTACAGCAATATGTGGGAGAGAAAGAGATCACCGAGCTGTTCCTGGATGTCTATTACAAGGAGGGTACGGAGAATTCAATCGTGTATGAGGACCAACAGGATGGCTACGACTATAAAAAAGGACGTTTTAGCCTGCGTAGGTTCAGGTTGAGGGGCAAGGAGAACGAGCTCATCATCCAGCAGTTCAAGGACGGGAACTATGTTACGTCCTATGAGAAGTTCAAACTGACACTTCACGGACTTCCATTTACCATCGGGACAGTGGAAGTGGACAATGAGGAAGTGGACCTCAACGACATCAAGTTGAATGGGAACAATTCCATAGAAGTGAGCAAGGATTTCACGGAACTTCACATTATCGGAAAGTAATTTTTTGTAATTTACCTAAGACTTAACACTGATACTGTTATGAAAAAATTGATTTTGACAGCCACTGTTTTTCTGATGGTTGCTTCTTGTAAGACCAATCCGTTTACTGGGAAGAGCACGTTGAACTTTTATCCCAATAGCCAAATGTTCCCGATGGCTTTTGACCAGTATGATGAATTCTTGGGCGAGAACAAGGTGGTCAAGGGCACTACGGACGCCCAGATGATCACCAAGGTAGGACAGCGCATCGCCTCTGCGGCCGAACGCTGGCTGGATGCCAATGGATATCCAGGCTATCTCAAGGATTACCAGTGGGAATATAACCTCGTACAGGACGAGACCGTGAATGCTTGGTGTATGCCTGGCGGAAAAATCGTGTTCTACACAGGTATTCTGCCGATTACCCAAAACGAGACCGGAGTTGCCGTGGTCATGGGGCACGAGGTGGCCCATGCCCTCGCCGATCATGGGGCGCAGCGAATGAGTGCGGGCATGGTGCAGCAGATCGGAGCCGTGGCAGGCAACATCGCCATTCAGGATCCACAAAAAAGAAATATGTTCAACCAGGCCTACGGAATTGGTTCCCAAGTGGGGGTCATGTTGCCCTTTAGCCGTGGACACGAGACCGAGGCGGACCGCATCGGATTGCAGATCATGGCCATTGCAGGCTACAACCCGGACGAAGCGGCCAAACTTTGGCAACGCATGAAGGCCAACTCTGGAGGGCAGGCACCACCAGAATTCTTGAGCACACACCCATCCAACGATACCAGGATCAGTAACCTGACCGCATGGGCACCTGCTGCAAAGCAGGAAGCACGAAAGTTTGGGGTGACCTCATTCAAATAAATTGAGATCGAACAACAACAAGCCATGTCATTTCGACCTAATGGACATCTTATCCTTTGGATAACCAATGTTCACTAAGTTTGAAATGACATTTATTTTTTACGAAAGTCTATGGAACAGGTACTGGCATTGAAGGGAAGCAAAAAACTGTTGAATGCCTGGGCGTTTTACGATTGGGCCAACTCGGTGTACAGCTTGGTGATATCCTCCGCTGTTTTCCCACTTTTCTATGGGTTGCTGTTCCGTACTGCCGGGATAGAGAAAGTCACCATCTTCGGGGGAGAGATTGCCCGGGCGCCCTTGATCAGTTATGTCACCTCATTGGCCTTTGTGTTCATCGCCATCGTCACCCCATTGATTTCGGGCATTGCGGACTATATGGGGAACAAGAGAATGTTCCTTAAGTTTTTTTGCTATTTGGGTGCGCTCTCCTGTATTGGACTCTACTGGTTTTCCTTGGAGAACATCTTTTTTGGATTGGTGTGCTATTTTTTCGGTCTGGTAGGGTTTTGGGTCAGTTTTGCCATCAACAACTCGTATTTGCCGGACATTGCCTACCCGGAACAGCAGGATCGCATCAGTGCGAAGGGCTTCTCTTTGGGATACATCGGGAGTGTGATATTGCTGGTCTTCAATCTGATCATGGTGATGAAACCAGGTCTTTTTGGGATAACGGACGGCGGTGGAGAGATTGCCGAGATAAAGGCCATGAAATATTCCTTCATTTCCGTAGGGATTTGGTGGATCGTCTTTAGCCAATATACATTTGCACATTTGCCCAAAGGCTATAAAAGGGAAGGGGAGCGGCAGCACATCATTCTCAATGGGTTTCGGGAATTGAAGGGCGTTTGGCACCAATTGGGGGAGAATACACGTCTGAAACGCTATTTAGGCGCCTTTTTTGTGTATAGCATGGGAGTACAGACCATCATGCTCATCGCCACCTATTTTGGGGAGGAAGAAATTGCTTGGGGAACTGATAATGAACGAACTACGGGTCTCATTACCAGTATTTTGGTGATACAGCTTGTGGCCATTCTCGGGGCCACGGCCACTGCATGGGCCTCAAAGGCCTATGGAAACATCAGGACTTTGGTGTTCATCAATATTGTTTGGGCCTTACTGTGCGTGTATGCCTATTTCTTGCAGACACCCATGGACTTTTACATCGCTGCCGGTCTGGTCGGGATCGTTATGGGGGGCATCCAGGCACTTTCCCGCTCCACCTATTCCAAATTTTTGCCAGAGACCACGGACACCACATCGTTTTTTAGCTTTTATGACGTGGCCGAAAAAATAGGTATCATCATCGGTACTTTCCTATATGGCATCGTTGCACAACTTACCGGTAGCATGCGTAACAGTACCATCTTTTTGGGGCTTTTCTTTGTGGTGGGCATCCTTTTGTTGATGCGGGTCAACAAGGAAAGGAAAACAACCTGAAGCAAAAAGGTCCTGACTGTTCGTCAAGACCTTTTTGCTTTTTTGATTGGTGGTAAACTCCTGTTATCCTCTGGAGATATCCCCGGAGCCTGATGATTTTGAATTGATTTTTTTAGGGTTTCCGCGGTAATGGATGTCCCCCGATCCAGAAACCTTGGCATCGATGGACTGATTTGCAGTAACCTTGATATCGGCCGAACCGGAAACGGTGGCTTTCACAAATTCTGCTTCCAGTTCATACGCCTTGATGTCACCGGAACCGGATACCATTACATCAAAATCCGTGGTCCTTCCGGATAGGTTGATGTCACCCGAACCAAAGAGCGAAGCCTCGACCTCTTTTGCCTGGACTGTTACGCTGATGTCGCCAGACCCGGCAATCCGAGTACTGAAACTTTCAGCTTCGATGGTGGTCTTGCCCACGATGTCGCCAGAACCTGATAGACTCACGGAACTGATGGACTCCACAGGAACGGTGATCAGGATCCCTGAATTCCAATTGGAAGGTTTCAGTTCCACGCCTTTTTCGGTCTTGATGACCAAAACCCCGTTCTTGATCTCGGTTATGATGTGCTCCAAAAGATTGGATTCCCCTTTCAGGGTGATCTCCCCTTCGTTGCCCGCCACAAGGTCCACATCGAACCAACCAGCGAGTGATACACCGTCATAGTCCCCTACGGAGCGTTCGATGGTGACCACATTGCCGTCCCCCTTTACTTTTCTTCCCCATTGGGCGTTGGTGATGGCCACGGTGGTCAATGCCAGTGCGAGTGTGATGATTTTTTTCATGATCTTGTGTTTAAAATGGTTTTTTGATATGATGTTTTAGTTTTGATAAAATGTAATGCCTCCATAATCGCTGGTGATGCTCACTGTCCTCCCGGAGTTTTCCCGTCCGTAGTATCCTTTGTAATACTTCTCGCTTGATTTTTCCTTGCTGATGTTGATCTCAAAATCATCCTTTCCGCTCACGTCGGCATATTCAGTGGTGATCTCAAAGTCAAAGTAATACTCCGGATGGTACCCTATTTTGATGCCGGTATAATCTGTCCGTATTTGGATGTTGCCCGCATCTGGGGTCATTTGGTCGATTTTCAAGGAACCGTAGTCCCCGGAGATGCCCACATTGCCATGTACGGTACCCAGTTTTATCCCGATGTAGTCGCCATTACCACTAACATTCTTCACGTTTTTTGCTTCTAACGATCCGTAATCGCAGGAATATTCGAGGTTTTCCATTTCTTCGATCACGGCATTGGTATAATCGGCCTTGATGATCAGGTTGCCCGCTTTTCCGATGGTGAACCCGGAATAATCGGCCACGATCTCGGCACTGTTGATATAGTCGAAAGTGGACCGTGAGGTGTAATCGAATCGGAGTTCATTGTTTCTCCCGCGCAGTTCGCCCACTTCTATTTTGCCATAGTCGCACTTGATCTTGGCGTGTCCGTCGATACGGTCCAAGAAAATGCTGCCATAATCGTTGCTCAGGCTCACGTTGTTCTTCACGGGCAGTTTGATGGTGTAGTTCACCTGTACGCTGACACTGTTGCGCTTGCCCCAGCTCCACCCCCAGTTGTTGTTCCTGTTGCCAAAAAGGGTCCTGGCAGAAACCAAGCTGGAACTGTTCTCAAAATCCACGTTGATCTCGTCCAATCGTTCCTGTACCCGTTCCTCGTTGTTGCCGTTGGTCTTGATCTGGACCTCTATCACCACCCGGTTTTCGTTCCAAGAGGTAATGTTGAGGTTGCCATAGCTGTTGTCCACTTTGAAAAGTGCATCGGCATTGACATTGAACTCCTTTTTAATGGTCTTTTCCTTGGTGTACCTGCCGTTCAAGTTGTCATTGTCCACATGTGCGCTTATGGCCATGGGAATCAAAGCCAAGGTGAAAAGAATCTTTTTAAATGGTAAAGCTTTCATCATTTTGTGATTTTAAATTCTTGATATTTTCTATTTGGCTCAAAACTTCTCTTAAAAGGTCAATGCGGGTCTGGAAATTGATGATCATGGCGTTCATGATGATCTTGCTGTCCCCACCGTTGACCAAGTCCTGTTCCAGCGATCGGTAATCTTTTTGCAACCGTTGCAACTGGGACAAGGTATCATCGACCAACTGTGCCGTTTCGGGTGATTTCTCGTCCTTCAACTGCTGCACTTGCTGTTCAATGAGGTTGGCAAAGTAAAACTCTGTACGGCCTGCTTCGGGAGCGATCTCCACCACCTGTTGTTTGATGCTGGGCGTTGGCCCGAAGGCCTGATATCCCAGTATGGCCACCACTGTCACGGAGGCAGCGATGGAGAGGGGCTTCCACCATGAGTTTTTCTTCCTGTGGATGGAAACCGTACCCTTGGCACGGTTCAGTTTGTCCAAAAACCGTTCTTGATGCCCACTTTGTGGCTCCTCTACATCAAACTCTCCTTGGAGCCTCCCAAACAAATTGTCTAAACTATCCTTGCTCATCTTCTACATATTTACGGTCAACTTCTTTCTCAAACTTTCTTTGGCCCTTGAGATCGTGGTCCTACAATTAGCATAGCTAATGTTCATTATTTCACTGATTTCTTCGTAATCGTATCCTTCAATCAAATGTAAGGTCAAAGAAACTCTGTAATTGTCTTTCAAACTTTTCATGGTTTCCATCACTTTTTGAGCCTTCAGTTCAGTATAACCATTCTGGTCTGAAGCAACTCCATCATTATCTTCGACCTTGTACATGATATCATCCAAATCCGCAGTCCTGTTTTTTTGCTGCTTTTTGTACTGATAGATGCTGTTGTTGATCACGATCCGCTTCAGCCATGCCCCAAAGGTGACGTCTCCTTTGAATGTATGCATCTTGGTGAATGCGCTCAGGAACGATTCCTGCATCACATCCTCCGCCTCGGCGGGATCTTTTACAATCCTATAGGCAGTGTTGTACATGGCCTTATAGTAGCGATTGTAGATCTCCATTTGTGCACTTTGTTTTCCCTGCATGCACAATTGGAGCAGTGCATCAATATGTTCATTTTGGTGGCTCAAAAAATGAATGGTTTGTCTTATAGATTAGGGAATTTACCAATTGTTACACTTTTTTCTTAAAATTTATTTTCCAATGGCACAGGAATTGCCTTTTAGGAGTGGCCATAAGCTTCGATTTCACCATAACCATTGATTTATAAGGTGTTCCAGAAGCTTTGTTACTGAATAAAAAAGTTGGATTTTTGTCGATTATGACAAAATGACCGAAAAGAAGAGATGGGAGAGATGAAAATATCAAGATTTGACAATATTGACCTTCAGGGATTGGATGAGGATGCGGAATTGATTCCGCTGCTCACCCCTGAGGATGAAGAACAGATGAACAAGGAGGAACTGCCGGATACCTTGCCCGTGCTTCCCCTACGAAATACCGTTTTGTTCCCAGGGGTGGTGATTCCGATTACTGCGGGAAGGGACAAGTCCATCAACCTGATCAAGGATGCCAACAATGGCTCCAAAACGATAGGTGTGGTGTCCCAAAAGGACGAGCAGACCGAAAACCCAGGGGTTAACGATATCAATACCTTGGGTACTGTGGCCCGCATCCTAAGGGTGCTCCAAATGCCGGATGGCAACACCACCGTCATCATCCAAGGAAAAAAGAGGTTCCAGATAGAGAGCATTGTCACCGAAAAACCCTATTTGACCGCCAAGGTAAAGGAGGCCGAAGAGATACGGCCCGATGAGAAAAGCAAGGAATTTGAGGCCATCATCGATTCCATCAAGGAACTGGCCTTTAGGATCATCAAGGACAACCCCAACATTCCCAGTGAGGCCACTTTTGCCATCAAGAACATCCAGAGCAATTCGTTCCTGATCAACTTTGTGTCCTCCAACCTGAACCTGAGCGTTGCGGAGAAGCAGCAGTTGCTGGAAATCCCGAACCTTCAGGAAAGGGCCTTGGCCACCTTGAAGTACATGAACATGGAACTTCAGAAACTGGAACTGCGCAACGATATCCAGAGCAAGGTGCGCAGCGATATGGACCAGCAGCAACGAGAGTACTTCCTGCACCAACAGATGAAGACCATCCAAGAGGAACTTGGTGGCCTATCTTATGAAGAAGAGGTGGAGGAAATGCGCATAAAGGCCAAAAAGAAAAAATGGAACAAGAACGTCCAGGAGCATTTTGAAAAGGAACTGGCCAAAATGCAGCGTATGAACCCCCAAGTGGCGGAGTATTCCATTCAGCGGAATTACCTAGATCTGATCCTCGACCTGCCCTGGAACGAATATTCCAAGGACAAGTTTGACCTGAAACGGGCACAGCAGATCTTGGACAGGGATCATTATGGTCTGGAAGATGTGAAGCGACGTATCATAGAATACCTCGCCGTGTTGAAACTCCGCAACGATATGAAATCGCCCATTCTTTGTCTGTACGGACCTCCGGGTGTGGGCAAGACCTCTTTGGGCAAATCCGTGGCAGAAGCCTTGGGTAGGGAATACGTGCGCATGTCATTGGGCGGCTTGCGTGATGAGGCCGAGATACGTGGTCATCGAAAAACCTATATCGGGGCCATGCCGGGACGTATCATCCAAAGTTTGAAGAAGGCTGGAACTTCCAACCCGGTCTTCATCTTGGACGAGATCGATAAATTGTCGAACAGCCATCAAGGCGATCCCTCCTCTGCCATGTTGGAGGTGTTGGACCCAGAACAGAATGCGGAGTTCCATGACAATTTCCTGGAAATGGGCTACGACCTTTCCAAAGTGATGTTCATCGCCACGGCGAATAACCTGTCCAGCATACAACCCGCTTTGCTGGACCGTATGGAAATCATCAATGTGACGGGATATACCATAGAGGAGAAGGTGGAGATTGCCAAGCGGCACCTGTTGCCCAAACAATTGAAGGAACATGGGCTTTCTGCCAAGGACCTGAAAATCGGCAAACGCCAATTGGAGAAGATAGTGGAGGGCTA
Organism: Flagellimonas hadalis; assembly: GCF_007785775.2. Taxonomy (GTDB): domain Bacteria; phylum Bacteroidota; class Bacteroidia; order Flavobacteriales; family Flavobacteriaceae; genus Flagellimonas; species Flagellimonas hadalis. The sequence goes on along the minus strand of NZ_VNIK02000011.1, from coordinate 24,543 downwards.
CACCCGCGAGTCCGGGGTACGTAACCTGGAGAAACAATTGGCCAAAATGGTGCGCTATGCCGCAAAATCCATCGCCATAGAGGAGGAGTACAGCGTGAAAGTATCCGATGCCGATGTGGAAAAGGTGTTGGGGCCTGCCCGATTGGAGCGCGACAAGTACGAGAACAATGAAGTGGCCGGTGTGGTCACAGGCTTGGCCTGGACCAGTGTGGGCGGCGACATCCTTTTTATCGAATCCATTCTTTCCAAAGGAAAGGGGATGCTGAACATCACTGGGAACTTGGGCAAAGTGATGAAGGAATCCGCGACCATAGCCATGGAATACATCAAGTCCAACGCAGATACCTTTGGTATCGACCCCGATGTGTTCGATAGATATAATGTGCACATCCACGTGCCCGAGGGTGCCACACCCAAGGACGGACCCAGTGCAGGGATCACGATGTTGACCTCCTTGGTGTCGCTCTTTACCCAACGCAAGGTAAAAAAGAGCCTTGCCATGACCGGCGAGATCACCCTTCGCGGCAAAGTATTGCCCGTTGGGGGGATCAAGGAAAAGATTTTGGCCGCAAAAAGGGCCAGGATCAATGAGATCATCCTGTGCAAGGACAATAGAAAGGACATTGAGGAAATCAAGGAAGAATATCTGAAAGGGCTCACCTTCCATTATGTCACGGATATGAGCGAGGTCATCGACATTGCCATTACGGGACAGAAGGTGAAAAATGCGAAGACCCTATAATTCAATGACGGTCGTCATATGATCATAAGGGCGTTTCTGCCTATTTTTGGCGCATGGGAAAAATTACGATTGCGATAGACGGACATTCGTCCACAGGGAAGAGCACCATTGCCAAACGTTTGGCCAAGACCCTTGGCTATATTTATGTGGACACGGGAGCCATGTACAGGGCCGTGTCCCTCTATGCGCTCAACCATGGACTTATTGATGCCGAAGGGGAGATAGAGGTAGCTGCATTGGTCCAAAAATTACCAGAGATAAAGCTCAAGTTTGTCCCGAATACGGATTTGGGGATTTCGGAAATGCACCTGAACGGCGAAAATGTGGAAAGGGAGATCCGGTCCATGAAAGTTTCCGGATATGTAAGCAAAGTGGCCGCCATCAAGGAAGTGCGTGAAATGCTCGTCGGGATCCAACAGGAGATGGGCAAGGACAAGGGCATTGTGATGGACGGAAGGGACATCGGCACTGTGGTTTTCCCCGATGCGGAGCTCAAATTGTTCATGACGGCATCCCCAGAGACGAGGGCAGCAAGACGCTATAAGGAATTGTTGGACAAAGGGGAGGAGGTCACCTATGAAGAAGTGCTCAAAAATGTGCAGGAACGGGACCGGATTGACTCCACCCGCACTGTTTCCCCCTTAAAAAAGGCCAAGGATGCCATTGAGTTCGATAATGGCGATATGGGGTTGGAAGAACAGTTTGAACGCATTTACGATTTTTCGCAACGGGTGATTGCGAAGCAAAAGTGAGGGGTCGACACCGTGGCGTTTTTAAAGTTTCCCCTTTCTTAAAGAAGCAAAGATGTTCTCACAACTTAATGGACATCTAGACCATCAAAATAGATTTCCGAAATTACGGTATCATCATATTTTAATCCTTTATATACATCAAGTATTTCAAATTTTAAGGTCCAGTCGGGTTTTGCCAGAAGGGCATCAGTGTCTTCCCGGTCGCCATTTCCAATGGGATCTACTCTAAAATGCTGTGAACTTCGGCTATCTTGAAGGTGTAAAATGACGTACGGTTTGTCATTGACATACACTTTTAATTTTTTTACTCTCGAGTTGTTTTCCCAGGCAGTTTTGCTTTTGACATATCCATTTACCACGATGATTTCATTGATCCGTGGTGAGGCTCCACTAAAAGTATACAATATATATTCCCCAATGCCGTCACCGTCCACTCCTTCGGCCCACACATGCTTATAGTCTGAATCATGTATATTCAGAGGTGTGTAGTCCATGCCGCCTTGCTGCTTTAAATAACTTGAGGCTGTGATGTCCTTTGGGCCGCCACCGCAATACCAGCTACATCCTCCGCCAAGAATGTCCCAATAACTCCCCATTGTCTCTGGATCTTTCATGTATATCTGCTGATCTTCTTGCGATAATTCACCAAATTCCACCCCTAGTCTTCTCATCTTGGCCAGCACTTGCTGCGCCGCCGCCCGATTTTTGTTAAACTCTTCTTCCCCTTGAAAAGTCAAGTCCAGAAGTTTTATGGTAGACGGCCCAATCTCGCTGATTTGTGAAATCCCCATTTGCGGTATCAGTATCAATCCAAGTATGAAAATCAGTTTCATGTTCGTTTGTTTTTTTGATATGTTGGTACGCATGGTTTGAATTTGCTTCGCTCTTTTTTGGGCAAAGGTTATCAAAACAGGCATCCCAAGAATTGAAATTAGCTTTTTCTGCCCTATGTGTCCTCGTGAATTTATGGAGACCCTATTTGGATTGATAAATGGTTGTTTTGGGTTGACGGATCAGATTTTGGACGGAAAGAAAATCACTCCAAGCCTATGGGGGAAACCAGAAGTCAATCACGACTTTGTTCAAGGGACAATGGTGAAGAGGAGCAAGGCAATGTTGAAAATTTAATTTTCTTCATTTATATGTACAGTTTTGAAAAAGGGTCCACGATCACAGCCATTAAGATTATGGATAATTCCATATTCAAGCAGGATTATTCTGAAACGGGCATCTGCCCAAATAGCCCTGATTTCAGGAAGTATCTTGCAAACATAGTTTTCCTCAATATATCCACCTTGACAACACCGGCTATTTTCATAGTCGATGGCTTCAATGTGAAAGGTGTCACTTTTATAGTTGATATTGTTCAGGTTGAACTTGATGGACAATGAAAGTCTTGAAGTGTTTTCCAAAGTATCGATAGTGTATGTGTGGATTGGCTGCATTTCTGCGAAACTTCTGGTGTTCAAAAGTCGATGGAGTTGGATATTGACAGAGTCAAAATTGGCATCCGACCAGCGGGTGTCTTCGGCCGGATAGGTCTGGATGGTCCACACTTCTTCATTTTGATGGTATAAACGAAAGAAATCGCCATAATCAATACAGCAGGAATAAATATAGAACTTGACCAATACATATTTTCCATCGGATGAAGCAACTGGGATTTCAAATTCAGAAGCGTTCATATTGGATATTTTGACATCCAAAGTGTCCAAATGTCCGTCCAATGATATTTGGGGCGGCATTGTATCGGTTGGAACGATTTCCTTGGAAATTTCCTGTCCCTTTTCAATGGGTGCAGATTGGATTGTCTCGTTCTTTTTCTCCGACTTGTTCTTTTCACTTAAACATGAGGTCAAAACAAATAGCAGTACAACAAGTATATGGATGTGTTTCATTTTTCCATTCAATGCCCGATTGGTCCGTGGTGCATTGTTTATGAAATATTGAAAGTAAGGATAGTTATGGGGAAAAATAATAGGGAATTGATGGATGCGCCTTTTGATCTGATGGAACACAAGCTGAAATTGATGGAGAATCTTCCAAAAAGTAAAAAGACGCCTTTGGGCGCCTTTCTTTAAATGTCAGTTCGAGCGCAGTCGAGAACCAAAAGACATCTCGACTGCGCTCGATGTGACAATACTCTATAAGTTAGGGATCACCAACACCTGATCGGGATGGATCACATCCGGGTTTTTCAGGATGTTTGTGTTCGCTTCAAAGATTTTGTTGTACTTCATGGCATCCCCATAATAGTGCTTCGCGATCTTGCTCAACGATTCCCCACTTTTCACGGTATGCCTGTGGTAGACCGAGTCGTCCGCCACAGTGATGTTGGCCTTGATGTCCAAAGGTTTCTCGCCCCCAATCTCCTTTATCTTGTCCCACAGGATGTTCTTTTCATAAGGTGTGGCGGCCACTCCCTTGATTTTTAGGACACCACCGTCCTCGGTGACATCACCATCCTTTATGTTCAGTTTGAGACCGAGGTCCAGAACAGGCTGATACTTTGCTTTTGCGCTCATGTTTTTCTTATTTTATAGTTAACAATTAGAACCCTCAATATAACCATAATGCCCTTATTTTACCATTAAATTATGGTAATACTTTCTTTACGTCAACCTTCGGTGCCATAGGCTTTGTGAATCAATAAATTAATTGTATTTTTGCACACCTTTTTGGCAAGGAAGCAAGAGGAAAAGGGAACAGGAACATTTTTAAAAACCACTTTCGCGGTGATTGTCCAACTCTTGTAAAGCGCGGAATACAAATTTGAATCAGCACATGGCTGAAGAAAAAACAACCGTTGAGGCAACAGAAACTGCCGCAGCACCAGAAGTAAAAGAAACACAGCCCAAACAAGATCCACAGGAATTCCTGGCCAATTTTGATTGGGACAAGTATGAAGAAGGAATTGAGCGCGTAGATGACAAGAAGCTCAAGGAATTCGAGACCCTTGTGGAGGAAAATTTTGTGGACACTGCCGATGAGGAAGTAGTCGAAGGAAAAGTGGTGCACATGACCGACCGTGAGGCCATCATCGACATCAATGCAAAATCCGAAGGGGTGATCTCCTTGAACGAGTTCCGTTACAACCCCAACCTAAAGGTTGGTGACAAGGTTGAGGTACTCATAGATATCCGTGAGGACAAGACCGGTCAATTGGTGCTTTCCCACCGAAAGGCAAGGACCATCATGGCTTGGGATCGCGTCAATGCCGCCCATGACAAGGAAGAAATCGTACAAGGTTTCGTAAAATGTAGGACCAAAGGTGGTATGATCGTTGACGTTTTCGGAATCGAGGCGTTCTTGCCAGGTTCCCAAATCGATGTGAAGCCTATCCGTGACTACGATCAATACGTAGGGAAGACCATGGAGTTCAAGGTAGTGAAGATCAACCACGAGTTCAAGAACGTAGTGGTTTCCCACAAAGCCCTGATCGAAGCGGACATCGAAGAACAGAAGAAAGAGATCATCGGCCAATTGGAGAAAGGTCAAGTATTGGAAGGTGTCGTGAAGAACATCACTTCGTATGGTGTGTTCATCGACCTAGGTGGCGTGGACGGTTTGATCCACATTACCGACCTTTCCTGGAGTAGGATCAACCACCCCAACGAAGTTGTTGAGTTGGATCAGAAACTGAACGTGGTTATCCTTGACTTCGATGACAACAAGTCAAGAATCCAATTGGGTCTTAAGCAGTTGGAGAAACACCCATGGGATGCCCTTGGGGATGAGATCAAAGTAGGTGACAAAGTAAAAGGTAAAGTAGTGGTGATTGCCGACTACGGTGCCTTTATCGAAGTTGCTGAAGGTGTTGAAGGTCTGATCCACGTTTCCGAAATGTCCTGGTCAACGCACTTGCGTTCTGCCCAAGACTTCGTGAACGTTGGTGACGAGGTAGAGGCCGTTGTCCTTACCTTGGACAGGGAAGATCGTAAAATGTCTTTGGGTATCAAGCAATTGACCCCAGACCCATGGACCGATATCACTTCCAAATATCCAGTGGGATCCAAGCACAAAGGGATCGTTCGTAACTTCACCAACTTTGGCGTATTCGTAGAGTTGGAAGAAGGAATTGACGGGTTGATCTATATCTCCGACCTTTCTTGGACCAAAAAGATCAAGCATCCATCCGAGTTCGTTACCGTTGGTGACACCTTGGAAGTGGAAGTTCTTGAGTTGGATGTGGAAGGACGCAAGTTGAGCTTAGGCCACAAGCAGACCACAGAGAACCCTTGGGACAAGTACTCCGAGGAGTTTGCTGAAGGAACCATCCACAAAGCTGCCATTGCAGAAGTAGTGGACAAGGGAGCTACCATCAACTTCAATGAGGATATTGTTGGATTTGTTCCACAACGCCACATGGAAAAAGAAGATGGCAAGAAATTGGTGAAAGGTGAAGAAGTAGAGTTCAAGATCATCGAGTTCAACAAAGATTTCAAACGAGTTGTGGCCAGCCACACCGCTATCTTTAGAGAGCAAGAAGAGAACAATGTAAAAGCGGCCAAGAAGAGGTCTTCCTCTTCCGATGAGGCGGCACCCACCCTTGGTGATGCCAACTCCCAGTTGCAAGCATTGAAGGATAAAATGGAGGCCGATTCCAAGAAAAAGTAATCCGGTTTTCCTTAAAACAAAAGCCCCACTGGAAACAGTGGGGCTTTTTTTGTGTCGTTGCCATTCTAAAGAATTGTTTACTTTTGCATACAACAGAGTCGGTCGCACAACCTATGAGCCAAAAAGTACTTCTCACTTCAAAGGAAATCAACATCATACTGCACCGGCTGGCCTGTCAGCTATTGGAAAACCATTTGGACTTCACGGATACGGCACTCATAGGCATTCAGCCAAGGGGCGTATTTTTGGCCGAAAGGTTGGCCAAGATCCTGAAACAGGAGTACGAGGTGAAGGACATTTCCCTAGGTTTTTTGGACATTACCTTTTTTAGGGACGATTTTGGACGCGGGGAGATCCTAAAGGCCAATACCACTAAAATGGACTTTCTGGTCGAGGACAAAAAAGTGGTTTTCATTGATGATGTGCTGTACACGGGAAGGAGCATAAGGTCTGCCCTCACGGCAATACAATCCTTTGGAAGACCGAAGAGCATCGAACTGCTCACCTTGATCGATAGACGTTTCAGCAGACATTTGCCCATACAGCCCAATTACAGGGGCAGGCAGGTGGACGCCATCAACGAAGAAAAAGTGAAGGTGATGTGGGAAGAAAATGACGGGGAAGATATTGTATATTTAGTAAGCAAATAGAACAATGAGCGAATTGAGTGTAGATCACTTGCTGGGAATCAAATATCTGAACAAGAAGGATATAGAGCTCATTTTTGAAACAGCGGACCATTTCAAGGAGGTCATCAACCGATCCATAAAAAAAGTGCCCACCCTTAGGGACATCACCATTGCCAACATCTTTTTTGAGAACAGCACGCGGACACGGCTTTCCTTCGAGCTGGCCGAAAAACGTTTGTCCGCCGATGTGGTCAATTTTTCCGCGGCCCAGTCCTCAGTGAAAAAAGGGGAGACCCTCATCGACACGGTGAACAATATCCTCTCCATGAAAGTGGACATGGTAGTGATGCGGCATCCCAATCCCGGAGCGGGCATATTCCTTTCAAAGCACGTCAAGGCAGCCATAGTGAATGCAGGCGACGGGGCACACGAGCACCCTACCCAGGCCCTTTTGGACTCTTTTTCCATACGGGAAAAACTGGGCGATGTCGGTGGGAAGAACGTGGTCATTGTCGGGGACATACTGCACTCCAGGGTGGCCCTTTCCAATATCTTCGCATTGAAACTGCAAGGGGCCAATGTCAAGGTCTGTGGCCCTAGGACCCTTATCCCCAAGCATATTGAATCTTTGGGTGTCACTGTGGAAACGGATTTGAGAAAGGCCCTGCAATGGTGTGATGTGGCCAATATGCTCCGTGTCCAGAACGAACGGATGGACATCAGTTATTTTCCCTCTACCCGCGAATATACCCAGCAATTTGGGGTGAACAAGGAGCTGCTGGACAGCTTGGACAAACAGATTGTGATCATGCACCCGGGGCCCATCAACCGTGGGGTGGAGATCACAAGTGATGTTGCGGATTCCGACCAGTCCATCATTCTCCACCAAGTGGAGAACGGAGTGGCCGTCCGCATGGCAGTACTCTATTTATTGGCATCAAAAATTAAGTAAGATGATTTTCGACAAAGAAGGAACTACCACCATTGTTTTTCAGGAGAAAACCTCGCTTTCCACCTTTATGGCAAACCTGAAGAACGCCTACCCCAAATTGAAACACGACAATATTGTCGTCAACCTGTTTTCTTTCAATAAACTCACGGCCAATGACATCTTGGAGTTTTTGGACATTTCGAATACGCATAAGAATTCCGGAAAATCCTTTGTTTTAGTTACGGACAAGGTTTCCTATGACGAGACCCCCGATGAGATAAGCTTGGTGCCCACCTTACAGGAGGCCAAGGACCTCATTGAAATGGAGGAAATAGAAAGGGATCTGGATCTATGAGGTTGACCATTCTAGGTTGTTATGCAGCGACACCAAGAACGTTTACCAATCCCACCTCCCAGGTGCTCGAAATACAGAACCATCTTTTTTTGATCGATTGTGGCGAAGGCACCCAGGTGCAATTGCGAAAGTATCGGGTCAAGTTTTCCAGGATCAAGCACATTTTTATATCCCATCTCCATGGCGATCACTTTTTTGGCTTGCCCGGGATGATATCTACCTTCAGGCTTTTGGGACGGGAAACAGAACTGCATGTTTACGGACCCAAGGGCATCAAGGAAGCCATTACTCTTTTTTTGAAATTGGGCGATTCATGGACCAATTTTCCCTTGATTTTCCATGAGATCGAATCAAAGGAAACAGCACTTTTGTTTGAGGATGATAAAGTGAGTGTGCATACCATCCCGCTGGACCATAGAATCTACACCAATGGGTTCCTGTTCCGGGAAAAAGAGGCCCCCCGCACTTTGGATGTGGAGGCCGCCAAACTTTTTGGAGTCGATAGGAGCCAATACATCAAAATTAAGGAGGGTGCCGATGGGATTTCCAAGAACGGCAATATAGTTCCCAACGTGAAACTCACCTTGGACCCACCAAAACCGAAAAGCTATGCCTATTGTAGTGATACGGCCTACAAGGAAAGTATACTACCGTTGATAACTAACGTCGACGTGCTCTATCACGAGTCCACTTTTTTGGAGACCGAGGCCCATCTCTGCGAAAAGACCAAACATTCCACGGCCAAACAAGCGGCCCAGATTGCCCAGCAGGCCCAAGTGGGATGTCTGGTTTTGGGACATTATTCCACAAGGTACAAATCCATCGAACTTTTTAAGGAGGAAGCGCAAGAGGTATTTTCAGAGGTGGAATTGGCAGACGATGGAAAGGTTTTTGAATTCTGATACATACAGCCTGTAAAGCAACCATTCCCAGATATTTGCATCTTAGGGTAAAATCTGTTGCTCATGAAAAAAACCTTCCTTGCAAGTATTTGCACCCTATTTGTCTTAATGGTATCCTGTAATGACAATGATGATGATTATGGAAAAAGTTCAGTGGCCGATCTGTTGGGCCAATGGAGCGACACTTTCGATCAAGGTGATGGAAAAAGAATTTCTTCCTATACATTTATGGAAGACTCAACTTATGAATTCAGATCGGATTCCTTTGGGTTTAATGGAAAACCCTTAACAGAGCTCACTGGTTTTTCAGAAATTTCAGGTGTTTTTGAAGTTGAAGGGGACAGTTTGATTTTACGGGCAACACAATCCGAAGGATTCTTCAAAAGTAAGTTTTGGATAAAGGGCGATGTGCTCCATTTGGAATATATTTCATACCCAGCCGATGCTCCCGTGCTTACCCAGATGGAGTACGATAGGGTGGATTGACCATTGCCATTCCTACTTTCCATTGATTGAAATAAAAGTATTCTTTTTTACCGTTCTATCTTTTGTTGAGATTTGAATTTTGCCGAAATTCACATCATGCAAAAAGACCTTGGCAATTACAGGAAATCCTACGAAAAAAGCGAGCTGACCGAAGGTTCCATCAAAGAGAACCCTTTAGAGCAGTTCCAAAAATGGTTTTATGAAGTGGAAGCTTCTGATGGGGTGGACGAACCCAATGCCATGACCGTTTCCACAATAGGTATGGACGGGTTTCCCAAGAGCAGGGTCGTGCTAATGAAAAAATATACCCACGAAGGGTTCATTTTCTATACCAACTACAACAGCGAAAAGGGGCGTGCCATTGCGGCCGATCCTTCGGTGTGCCTATCCTTTTTCTGGCCCAACATGGAGCGGCAGGTCATCATCAAGGGAAATGCGGAAAAAATAGCCGAAAACCTCTCGGACGGTTATTTCGAGTCCAGGCCACTGGGCAGTCAGTTGGGGGCCGTGGTCTCCAACCAAAGTGACGTGATCGGTTCCAGGGAAGTCTTGGAAAAGGAACTTGAAGCTTTGGAAAAGCAGTATGAGGGCAAACAGATTGAAAGACCCGAACATTGGGGAGGTTATTTAGTAAGGCCCATTTCCATTGAATTTTGGCAGGGAAGGCCCAATAGGCTACACGATAGGATCAGATATACCCTTCAGGAAGACCATGACTGGAAAATAGAACGTTTGGCACCCTAAGTTTTACTAAGCCAAATCGCTCTGGATTGAAAAATCCATAGGCTTAAAAATAATTCTGTCTACCAGCAGATCGGGAAATTGTAAACCGTTGTTAAGTTACTTAGTTATTTGGAGCATAGTTTTAATAACTCGATAATATATAACTTAACAACTTTTGTGATGATACTATTGGTGGCAACTGGGAATTTTGCAACAAAGTGTATGGTTTTTAATTAATGATTTTGACCAATGAAACAATTGATATTGATGAGGCATGCAAAATCCTCATGGGACTACGAGGTCTCCGATAAGGACAGACCTTTGCTGCAAAGGGGCATCAACGATGCACATTTGGTGTCCAAAACATTCAAGGCCCATGCTCCGAAACTGGATTTTATCTATTCGAGCCCGGCCATCAGGGCGCTCCATACCAGTATGATTTTTGTTCGCAACTTTGATTATGACCTGGCCCATTTCAGGGTGGACAAATCGTTGTATGACTTTTCCGGGGACAGTGTGCAGCGTTTTGTGGAACAATTGGACAATGGCTTGGAGACAGTGGCCCTATTTGGCCATAATTATGCCTTCACTTCACTTGCAAATGCTTGGGGAGATCAGTATATTGACAACGTTCCCACTGCTGGACTGGTACACATTACATTTGGTGTGGACGATTGGTCCAAAATTTCCAAGGGCACCACAAAACAAATGGTCTTTCCAAAACAGTTGAGATAATAGATGATAAAAACAAAGAACGAATATATAAACAGGGAAATCAGTTGGTTGCGTTTTAATGCCAGGGTGCTCCAGGAGAGCAATGACAAAAGGGTGCCACTGATTGACCGGCTGCGGTTCCTGGGAATTTTCAGCAACAACTTGGATGAGTTTTTCAAGGTAAGGTATGCCACCGTGAAGCGAATTGTGGATGCAGGGAAGACCGGAAAAAGTGTACTGGGAGGGGAAAGGGCCAATGACCTTTTGGAAGAGATCACCAAAATAGTGATAGACCAACAGGCACGCAGCCTTGAAATTTTCAATGCCATTGAAAAGGAGCTACGATCGGAAAATATCTTCATCATCAACGAAAAAGAGGTAAGCGAGAGCCAAGCAGAGTTCATACGCGACTATTATTTCAAAAAGGTGAACCAAGAACTCATGACGATTATTCTCAATGATCTTACGGAATTTCCATTGCTCAAGGACACGGCGGCCTATTTGGCGGTCAAGATCGTCATGAAGAACGGTTCCGGGCAGGGCAGGCACAACAGATATGCCCTGATCGAGATCCCGAAGGGAATCGATCGTTTTGTGGTCCTTCCCAAAGAAGGGGAAAAGAACTACATCATCATTTTGGACGACCTTATCCGCTTCTGTCTGGACAATGTCTTCACCATGTTCGAGTTTGAGTCCATATCTGCCCACATGATCAAGATCACCAGGGATGCCGAGCTGGATATCGACAACGATCTGAGCAAGAGTTTCATCGAGAAGATTTCCTCCAGTGTGGAGCACAGAAAAATTAGCGACCCCGTCCGTTTCGTTTATGACAAAAAAATAGACAAGGATACCCTCCAGTTCCTGAAGGAGAAAATGGACATCATGGGCACGGATAGCGTGATCCCAGGGGGACGCTACCACAACAGGCGTGATTATATGGGCTTTCCCAGCTTGGGCAGACACGATCTCATGTATGAGAAAATCGAGCCGCTGCCCGTCAAAGGACTGAGCATGAAAGGGAGCCTTTTGGAAATGATTGCCCACAAGGACTACATGATCTATGCCCCGTACCATACGTTCAGCTACGTGACCAAGTTTTTGCGGGAAGCCGCCTTGGATCCAAAGGTCCGCAATATCAAGATCACCATATACCGATTGGCCAGCGATAGCCAGATTGCATCGGCCTTGATCAATGCGGCAAAGAACGGTAAGCACGTGACCGTCCAGATTGAGCTACAGGCAAGGTTCGATGAACAGAACAACATCGAGTATGCCAACTACCTTCAAGCTGAGGGCGTACACCTAATTTTCGGGGTGCCCGGATTGAAGGTGCACAGCAAGATCTGTATGATAGAACGCGAAGAGGGGCATGGCATCAAGCGGTATGGATTTATCAGTACTGGGAATTTTAATGAGTCCACGGCCAAAATCTATACGGATTATACCCTTTTCACGGCCCACGAAGGCATTTTGAAGGATATGGGCAAGGTTTTTGATTTTTTTGAAACCAATTACAAGATCAACAAGTACAAGCACCTTATCGTTTCCCCACACTATACCAAGTCCACCTTCATCAAACTCATCGATAAGGAGATCAACAATGCCAAGCAGGGAAAGGAGGCCTACATCAAAATAAAGATGAACAGCCTTACCTCCTATAAAATGGTGGACAAACTCTATGAGGCGAGTAGGGCAGGGGTGAAGATCCAGATGATCATCAGGGGCATTTGTTGTCTTATTCCCGGTATAGAGGGCATGAGCGAGAACATTGAGGCCATCAGCGTGGTGGACAAGTTCTTGGAACACCCAAGGTCGTTCATTTTTGCCAATGGTGGTAATCCCAAGGTCTATATCTCCTCTGCGGACTGGATGACCCGGAACCTTGATTTCAGGGTCGAAGTGGGCTGTCCCATCTATGATGAGGACATCAAACAGGAGTTGTTGGATACCTTTGATATTTCTTGGAGGGACAATATGAAGGCCCGTGTGCTATCGGCCAAGCAGGACAATGCCTACCGCCAAAAAGCGAAGGGAGAACCTGGATTTCGGTCACAGATAGAGATGTACCATTACTATCAAAAAAAGTTGGAATCCTAATACCGTTTGAATTTGGTCATACGCAAATTTGCCGCAATAGACATTGGATCCAACGCCATAAGGTTATTGATCAACAATGTCATTGAACAGGAGAACAAGCCCCCTGCCTTCAAAAAAAGTGAACTCGTACGCGTGCCTGTACGTTTGGGCGAGGATGCCTTTCTTAGGGGAAAGATTTCTGAAAAGAACCAGAACCGATTGATCAGTACCATGAAATCCTTTGACCTGTTGATGCAGGTATATGGCGTGGAAAAATACATGGCCTGTGCCACTTCTGCCCTTCGGGAGGCAAAGAACGGACGTGAAGTCGTGGAGCGGGTCAGGAAAGAGGCTGGAATGAAAATAGAGGTGATCGACGGGAAAAAGGAAGCTCTCATCATAGCATCCACCGATTTAAAGGACATTATCAAGAGCGACAGGATGTACCTCTATGTCGATGTGGGCGGGGGCAGTACCGAGTTCACCATTTTTGATAAAGGGAAACCAGTGATGTCCCATTCCTTTAAGATCGGTACCGTACGTATTTTGAGCAATCTGGTGGATGACACCGTTTGGGAGGAAATCAAAACGTGGATCAAGACAAACCTGCCCATTGATGGAAGGGTGGAGATCATCGGTTCTGGAGGAAACATCAATAAGCTCCATAAAATGTCCGGCCGGAAAATAGGCCAGCCCTTATCCTACATCTGGCTGAACGCGCAATACCACTTTCTGAACAGTATGGCCTATGAGGATCGTATTTCCGAATTGGGCCTTAACCAGGATAGGGCGGATGTGATCATCCCCGCGACCAAAATATTCCTGAATGCCGCAAAGTGGAGCAAGGCCAAAAAAATCCATGTGCCCAAAATCGGGCTGGCCGATGGGATGATCAAAACGCTATACTACCAATAGTGCGGGAGCTACCCGTGCATGGTCTCTTTTTTTCCGAGGTTTTTCATGAGTTCCGCTTCATGCTCCAACAGGGCCTGCCATTTTTGGTCCACTTCCTTTTTGTCCCCATATTTTCGGGCAAAGGCCAGGAACATGGTGTAATGATTGGCTTCGCTGACCATTAGGTTTCGGTAAAAATCAGCAAGCTCTTTGTCCTGGATCTCTTCGGAAAGTAAACGGAAACGTTCACAGCTTCTGGCCTCGATAAGGGCCGCGTAAAGCAGTTTGTGAACCAGATGGGTCTCCCGGCTTCCACCTTTGGGGAAGAATTTCATCAGCTCGATCACATATTCATCCTTCCGCTCACGGCCCAACACCCAGCCTCGGTTGAGGATTTTGTCATGGACCATGTTGAAATGCCCCATTTCCTCCCTGGCCAAAGCCGTCATTTCCTTTACCAGTTCCGATTTTTCCGGAAAACCGATGATCAGTGAAATGGCAGTGCTCGCCGCTTTTTGTTCGCAGTAAGCGTGGTCGGTAAGGATTTCTTCAATGTTTTTTTCAACGATGTTCACCCATCTTGGGTCAGTCGGTAGCTTAAGGCCTAGCATGCGTATATGTTTGAAATTTTGAGCTATAAAGATACGAGTATTGCGGCAGTATGCTTAGAAATCCAGGTCGAACTCTTTGCGGAGCAGGTCAATGGCGGGATTCTTCTCCCTTAATTTTTCATACTTCTCCTCTGGGGTGAAGGCAAACTTTTTGGCGACCTCCTCGTTTACCGTAATGTGTAGGGTGATGGAATAATTGTTGAGTTTTTGCTTCAGATAATCCATCATCAAGCTTTGTTCCCGTTCCACCTCTTTTTTCATGGTGCTGTTGGGAAGCTCTATCCAAATGGTATTCTCGTTTTTAAGCTTGGGGACATCGGCATTCAGGTTGCTTGCCAATATTTTTCGTCCTTGATTTTCCAACTCGTGGACGAAATCATCCCAATGTTGCTGCATGTCCTCTTCAGAAAAGGGATCCTTTGGAAGGTCTTCCTCGGAGATTTCCGAGGTTTTATTGCCCTCATGTGCCTTTTTGACCTTGATGCTAGAGAGGGAAAGGCCAGAAACCCTTTTCTCTGGACCCTTGATCTGGATTTTTTTTGTAGGTTCATAGGCCTCCTGGGGTTCGGCAACAGCTTCTTCTTTTACTGGTTCACTTACCGGCTTTGGTGTGGCATCTAATGTATTCTGGGCTGTCCCGTTGTTCTGTGGGATAGGCGTTCCTTTTTTTTGAGGGGCAACATTTGAAAAATGCGAGGCCGGAATTATGAAATCAGCGTTTTTTTTTTCTCCATCGAAAGTGATGGAGGCCAATTTCATTAAGGTAAGTTCTACCAACAACCGCTGGTTTTTGCTCACCTTGTACTGAAGGTCGCAATCATTTGCCATTTCGATGGCCTTGAGCAGAAAATCCTTTGGTGCTTTTCGAGCTTGTTCCTGATACTGTTTTTTTACATCGTCCCCAACTTCCAAAAGATTGAGGGTATCAGGGTGCTGGCAGACCATCAGATCCCTAAAATGCGAGGCAAGGCCCGTTATGAAATGGTGCCCATCAAATCCAAGGGACAGTGTCTTGTTGAACAGGAGCAATAGTTCTGGAATGTTGTTTTCCAAGATCAGGTCCGTAGCTGAAAAATAAATATCATAGTCCAGCACGTTCAGGTTCTCGGTGACCGCTTTCCGTGTCAATTGTTTACCGGAAAAACTTACTACCCGATCAAAAATGGAAAGGGCATCGCGCATGGCGCCATCCGCCTTTTGGGCGATGATGTGAAGTGCACTTTCTTCGGCCTCCACACCTTGTTGCTCTGCAATGTACTTGAGGTATTCCGAAGCATCTTTTACTGTGATCCGTTTAAAATCAAAGATTTGACATCGGGAAAGGATGGTAGGGATGATCTTGTGCTTTTCTGTGGTGGCCAAAATGAAAATGGCATGCTTTGGGGGTTCTTCCAAGGTCTTCAAAAAGGCATTGAAGGCCGATTGGGAGAGCATATGCACCTCGTCAATGATATACACCTTGTATTTGCCCACTTGTGGGGGTATGCGGACTTGGTCTATCAGGCTTCGGATGTCATCCACGGAATTGTTGGAAGCGGCATCCAGTTCAAAAATATTGAAGGCAAAGTCTTCGTCCTCCCGTTCCGTACCATCTTGGTTGATTTTTTTGGCCAAAATACGGGCACAGGTGGTCTTCCCGACCCCCCTTGGTCCGCAGAACAACAGGGCCTGGGCCAGATGGTTGTTCTCAATGGCGTTCAGCAGGGTATTGGTGATGGCCTCTTGGCCTACCACATCCTTGAATGTCTGGGGACGGTATTTTCTAGCGGATACTATAAAAGGTTCCAAAGCGGGAAAATTGAGATACTACAAATATAAAAATAGGAACGGGCAAAGCCATTGGTATGTGAGTTGGATACCCTTTTTTTATTAACAATTGGATTACCTTTGCGGGAGCAGGCCACCTTATCGTCCCGATTGTATCGGGGAGGAAAGTCCGGACACCATAGTGCAGCATAGCGGGTAACGCCCGTCCGTCGAGAGGCGAGGACAAGTGCAACAGAAAGCAAGTACAGTTCGGCTGTAGTGAAATCAGGTAAACTCTATGCGGTGAAACGCCATGTAAACCAATGTTCGAGGGCTGCACGCCCGAGTTGGAGGGTAGGCGGTTGGAGCCTTTGGGCAACCAAAGACCTAGATAAATGATAAGGGGTCCCGAAAGGGATTACAGAATCCGGCTTATGGCCTGCTTTTTTCTTCAAAAAAGCTAAAAATACTCCCTCCGTATTTCCGTTGCTCGGAAAAATTAGGGTGCGATGAAAGGTTTGTTTGGTCCGAATGTTCCACAATCAGCAAACCGTCTTCCAACAACAGTTCCCTTTCCAGTACCAAATCGACAATCTTTACAAATTGGGCTTGGTCAAAGCTATAGGGAGGGTCCGCAAAAATGATGTTGAAGTTTTCAGGGGTCCGTTCCAAATACTTGAACACATCGGATTTTATGGTATCGATGGGAAAGTCCAGTTCTTTTGCGGTCTTGGAGATGTATTGCACGCAACCGGGAAAGCTGTCCACGGCAATGATTTCCCCGACATCCCTGGAAGCAAACTCAAAACTGATATTGCCCGTGCCCGAAAATAGATCAAGGACCTTGAGCCCTTCAAAATAATAACGATTGTTCAATATATTGAACAAGCCTTCTTTGGCCATGTCCGTGGTGGGCCTGACCGGTAGCTTTTTTGGGGCAATCAATCTCTTGCCTTTGTGTTTTCCTGAAATGATCCGCATCAAAGGGCACTTAATATGGAAAAATCGATGACCTCGTTTTCCAGTTCTTCCAAAGGAAAGGAAGGGCTATTGGGCACAAAAACGGACACCTGCCCAATATATTGATGGCAAAGTTCATAAATGGGGTCACCTTCTTCAACAGCTCCGAACATTTTTAGCTGTACCTTTCCAAGGTCCATCTGCAATTGTTCCAGGCTGAACAGGAGGTAATACAGAAAATCATTGGGTATCTTGTATTCAAATTGGTTGTAAAAGAGAAGTTTTTTATCGGAAACGACCATGACCTCCATCTCCTTTTCCGAAACCTGTACATAGCATACGGGACCGGCTACGGTCCTGCCTTCATTCAGTAGCGCAGAGATAAGTACGGTACCACTATGCTTGAACTCAAACTCACCAAAAAGGTCAAAAATATAGTTGTTGATGTTGGTGTAGGGGATATAGACGTTGACAATGTCCTGATTGGGGATTTCGTCATAGGCTATAAGGTCGTTTGCCATGATTTTGGCATTGAACTTCAGGTAGTTCGGAAGTTCTTCTTTATTGAAAAAAGGTTTTGGGACCAGCCCGAACATATTGTTTTTATGGATGACCAACACCTCGGAAAAGTTGTTCCCCACATCGCCGCTCTGACCTAGTTTCGCCTTGAGTTCCTTGAGCATCAGATAAGGGGTGGACTGCGCTTTGAAGGTTGTTTTCTCGAAGGCGAGTATTTTGTGGGTAATGGTGTCCGTTACACAAAAAGAAAGTCCATTCAAGCCAGCTTGAATGGACAATTTTCTATGTGTGTTATTTTCTTTTGACTGTTCTATATCAATTGTCTTTTCTGTCATAGATAGGTGGCCAGTTACCATTGGTGCTCACATCGTTCAATGACCCTACCTTGATCTCGGTGCCGTTTACTTCCTCAACACTCTGTAGGGTATTTTCCCTAGCTACCAAATCCGCAGGTTGATCGTACAGCACAACATTTTTCTTGACTTTTGCCTCGAAAACAGGAGCTTTGTACCCACTCTTGTCAATGATTTTTGCTTCCATTTCAAACTTTTCGCCATTTTGGGCGTAAGGAACGTTCATCATGGTCTTGTATCGATCATCGGCACCAAAAAGGGAATCTTTTACTTTTACAGTTCCCAAAGTGTCGATGATGACGGTATCTTGTTGCATATCAATCTGATAGGCCTTGTCGTACCTCATGAATGAGGAGTCTCTTTGGGAGGTGATGGTATAATTGCCGGTATCGATGAACTGGATCAGGCTCTCAAAATTGTTGGCATATTTTCCATTGACCATTTTATAGGCTTCTTGCGAATCCCTGATGTCCTTTAGTTTGGCAATAATTTTGGAAAATCTTTCTTTTCTTACTTTGTTGAACTCGATGGGAGCATTAATGGATTGATAGATTTTGTAACCGAGAAAAATACTCAAAAGCGCAAATACGATGACCAGTACGGGCTTTATTTTTTGGGGTAAAAATCTGTCAATCAAGAATACAAGCCCTAGGGTCACAAGGCATATTAATACTACAATAAGAATTAAGTTTAACATATCTGATACTGTCTTTCAAAGTTAATTTAGTGGTTACTGACAAATCTACAATTTTTTTTTATTCAGGAAACTTTTTGCTTTAAAAAACCATGCTATCTTTAAAAGCGATGAAGGATATGAATGCACTCGAATTTCTAAGGATTTTAACTGAAAAATTTCCACATGAACCTACCCCAAAGCAGGCCTTGGCCTTGGAAAAACTATCCAGCTTTGTCCTAGAGGCAAAAAGGGACAGGGTGTTTCTTTTGAAGGGTTTCGCAGGTACGGGAAAGACGACCTTGGTGGCCACCTTGGTCAGCAGTCTCTGGAAAGTGAAGATGGGTTCCATATTGATGGCCCCGACCGGTCGAGCAGCAAAGGTGATGTCCGTGTATTCTGGAAATCAGGCTTTTACCATTCACAAGAAGATCTATTTCCCGAAGAAGCAATCTGGGGGAGGCATCCAATTTGTCCTGGCACCCAATAAACATCGGAACACTATATTTATTGTGGACGAGGCCTCTATGATTCCTGACACGCCTGCCGACTCCAAATTGTTTGAAAATGGTTCACTCTTGGACGACCTTATATATTATGTGCACTCGGGACATAATTGTAGATTGGTCCTGATAGGGGATACGGCACAGTTGCCACCAGTAAAACTGGACATGAGCCCAGCGTTGGATGAAGACCGTTTGTCCTTGAATTATGATAAGGAGGTCGAATGTCTCGAACTGGACGAAGTGATGAGGCAGGCAGATGGCTCCGGTATCCTCCATAATGCCACCAACCTCAGGGAACAGTTACAGTCCCATTTTTTTGAAGATTTCAAGTTTGAGTTGGGTGGGTACAAAGACATCATCAGACTTATTGACGGGTCGGAGATACAGGAGGCCATAGACTCGTCCTACAGCCAGAGCGGAAAGGAAGAGACGGCAATCATTGTACGGTCCAACAAAAGGGCCAACCTCTACAACCAGAACATTAGGGAGCGTATCCTTTTTTTGGACAATGAGCTCTCGGTGGGGGATTACATGATGGTGGTGAAGAACAACTATTTTTGGCTCAGCCCCAACTCCGAGGCAGGATTCATTGCCAATGGGGACATCATAGAGGTATTGGAACTTTTTGCCATAAAGGAACTGTACGGATTTTTGTTTGCCGAGGTCAAGGTGAAGATGGTGGACTATCCCAATCAAAAACCTTTTGAGACCGTTCTTTTGCTGGACACCATCAATGCAGAGAGCCCCTCACTTTCCTATGAGGACGGAAACAGGCTCTACCAAGAGGTCCTAAAGGACTATGCCCATGAGAAAACCAAGTACAGACAGTTCATGGGGGTGAAGAACAACAAGTATTTCAATGCCCTACAGGTGAAATTTTCCTATGCCATCACCTGTCACAAATCCCAAGGGGGGCAGTGGGATACGGTATTTGTGGAGCAGCCCTACCTTCCGAACGGGGTGGACAAGGATTATTTGCGATGGCTCTACACAGCGGTCACGAGGGCCAAGCGGCAATTGTACCTTATAGGTTTCAAAGATGATTTTTTTCTTGATTAGGAATATTCTATTTTAGACATCGCCATGAACATTGAACCGGATACCATTATAAGTATATTTTTGGGAATAGGACTTGCGGCATCCGTTGGGTTCCGGGTGTTCCTGCCCCTGTTTGCCCTTAGTTTTGCAGCGTATCTTGGTGCTTGGGACCTCAATGAAAATTGGCAGTGGATAGGAAGCTTGGCAGCATTGATCACCTTTGGGGTCGCCACCTTGGTGGAGATATTCGCCTATTTTATTCCATGGGTGGACAATGCACTCGATAGTCTGGCCATTCCCTTGGCCGCGATTGCGGGCACAGCGGTCATGGTTTCCACCGTAGCGAATTTGGACCCAGTGGTCACATGGTCCTTGGCCATTATAGCTGGGGGAGGAACGGCCACCGCCATCAAAGGTGCAAATGCAGCAGGAAGATTGACCTCTTCGGCCACCACAGGGGGGTTGGCAAATCCTTTGGTGTCCACCATTGAGACAGGGGCGGCCGTTACCGTTTCCACGGCATCCATTTTGGTGCCCCCCATTGCAGCCATTTTGGTCATCATCATATTGGTGGGCATTTTTAGGATCTATAGAAAACTTCGACCCAAAAAATAACCGTCACGCAAAAAATAAGAGAAGTGAAAGTAATCTCCATGATACCGGCCCGTTACCAGGCCTCAAGATTTCCTGCCAAACTGATGCAGGATCTATCGGGAAAACCCGTCATAGTGCGTACCTACGAAGCTGCAATCAGCACCGGCCTTTTTGATGAAGTATATGTGGTCACCGACAGCCCTGTGATTTCCGAGGCCATATCGGAAGTGGGCGGAAGTGTCATCATGAGCAAGAAAAAACATGAAAGCGGCAGTGACAGAATCGCAGAGGCCGTGGAGGACATGGATGTGGACATTGTGATCAATGTGCAAGGCGACGAACCTTTTATAGACAAGGTAAGTTTGGAAAAGGTCATCCAGGTGTTCAAAAACGACCCGGATAAAGAAATCGACCTTGCCTCATTGATGACCCCCATAACCGATTGGGACGAAATATCGAACCCCAACACGGTCAAGGTCATCGTGGACAATCAAAGTTGTGCGCTCTATTTTTCGCGATCGCCAATTCCCTATCCCAGGGACATGGATGTCAAGGCACCCTATTACAAGCATAAAGGAATCTATGCCTTTCGCAAAAAAGCCTTGTTGGATTTCCAGCAACTGCCCATGCTGCCCTTGGAGGCCAAGGAAAAGATAGAAGCCATCCGGTTTTTGGAATATGGTAAAAAGATAAAAATGGTGGAGACCCATATCACAGGGATAGAAATAGATACCCCTGAAGATCTGGAAAACGCCAGAAGAGTATGGAAGTGAATTTCAAGGAAATAAAGGTCATTGGTTTCGATGCCGATGATACCCTTTGGGTAAACGAGACCTATTTTAGGGAAACCGAGGAAAGGTTCGCTGACCTTTTGGGCGAATATGAGACCAAGAACAAGGTGGACCAGGAACTCTTCAAGATGGAGATGGCCAATCTGGAAATCTATGGATACGGCATCAAGGGTTTTATGCTCTCCATGATCGAATCCGCATTGGACCTGTCCAATAATAAGGTTCCGCAGGAAACCATTTCAAAAATTTTGGAGCTGGGCAAAGAAATGATTGCCCATCCCGTGGAACTGTTGGATGGCGTGGAAGAAGTCCTTTCCAAATTGGGGGACAAGTACCGATTGATCGTACTCACCAAAGGTGACCTTTTGGATCAGGAACGCAAACTGGAAAGATCGGGGCTCTCCAAATATTTCCACCATGTGGAGGTCTTGAGCGATAAAAAGGAAAACAATTACAGTAATCTGTTGGAACATCTGAACATAGATGTGAAAGAATTTTTGATGGTCGGCAATTCCCTCAAATCGGACATATTGCCTATCTTGAACATAGGAGCCAAGGCGGTGCACGTACCATTTCATACCACTTGGGTCCACGAAATGGTCCCAGAAGAACAAGTAAACGGACATTTGAAACTGAACAGTCTCAGGGACATCTTGAAGTATTTGGATAACTGATGAACATAGAAAGCAATTTGAAAAAACAGATTATAACCCCTTTGAACAAGACCACATATAGAAACTTTCCCATGGTGCCCAAGGTCGTCT
This sequence comes from Flagellimonas hadalis, assembly GCF_007785775.2. Classification (GTDB taxonomy): domain Bacteria; phylum Bacteroidota; class Bacteroidia; order Flavobacteriales; family Flavobacteriaceae; genus Flagellimonas; species Flagellimonas hadalis. Next base: position 2,164 of record NZ_VNIK02000011.1, on the reverse strand, counting down.
TCGGACCGGGGTGTTTTTCCCAATTGGGGGACATATTGTTACCCATGCGGAAAAGCTCGGAGGCCCCTTTCATTTTTTTGGTGGATGATTTTTTTGAAAACAAGGATTTTGCTGCGAGGGTCCCATTGATGCTGAACGATGAGATCATATTCATATCGGCCGAAGAAGAACCCAAAACGGAACAAGTGGATGCACTGGTCACCCAGATCAGGGAAAAATACGATGAGATGCCATCCGGAGTCATCGGCATAGGAGGTGGAACCCTTTTGGATTTGGCCAAAGCCGTGGCCATCCTTTTGAACAATAAAGGCTCCGCCAAGGATTACCAAGGTTGGGATTTGGTGCACAGACCCTCCATTTACCATGTGGGAGTGCCCACTATTAGTGGCACAGGGGCAGAAGTGTCCCGAACGACGGTCTTGCTCGGTCCTGATAAAAAATTGGGGATAAATTCGGACTATACCACCTATGACCAAGTACTGCTAGATCCCGATCTGGCCAAGACCGTTCCAAAGGAACAATGGTTCTATACCGGGATGGATTGTTTCATCCATTGTGTGGAATCGCTCACAGGGACCTATCTCAATGCTTTCAGCCAGAGTTATGGGGAAAAGGCCATGGAGCTTTGCAAAGAGGTATTTTTGGGAGATATTTCGGAGAGTGACTCCCGCGAAAAATTGATGATGGCCTCTTGGCACGGGGGGATGAGCATTGCCTATTCCCAAGTGGGTGTGGCACATGCCATGAGCTACGGACTTTCTTATTTGTTGGGAGTCAAGCATGGGTTGGGCAACTGTCTGGTGTTCCAGCATCTTGGGGAATTTTACCCAGAAGGAGTGGCCATTTTTGATCAAATGATACAAAAGCACGGTATAGCATTGCCGCAAGGCATCTGTGCCGATCTTACACAAAACGATTTTGATGTGATGATCAATGTGTCGTTGGGATTGGAGGCCCTTTGGGAGAATGCCTTGGGAAAAGATTGGAAGAAAATCATGACCCCTGCACGATTGCAGGCCTTGTACCAAAAGATTTAACCTGTTCAAAAGGGCAGGACGATATAGACCATGCGTAGACTGGCCAAGTTTATTTATTTTAAGGTCTTGGGTTGGAAGTTGAACGGCTCCTTCCCCCAAGTGGACAAATGTGTGGTCATTGTAGTGCCCCATACCCATTGGCTGGATTTTTTCCTTGGACTCGTGGTGCGAAAAGTTGTAGGGGAGGAAATCAATTACATAGCCAAAAAAAGTCTGTTCGCACCGCCATTCGGATGGTTTTTCAGATGGACGGGCGGAGCTCCGGTAGACCGTTCCAAAAACTCCAATATGGTAGAGAACATTGTCGCTATTTTTAATGAAAAGAAGATTTTTAGGCTTGCCCTGGCTCCCGAAGGGACCCGAAAAAAGGTGGAAAAGCTCAAAACCGGGTTTTACCATATTGCCAAAAGAGCACAGGTGCCGATTGTAATGGTAGCCTTCGATTTTGGAAAAAAAGAGGTGAAGATTGCAGAGCCGTTCTATCCAACAGATAACCTGGAGGTAGATTTTGGACAGATATATGAATTTTATAAAGGGGTGTCGGGCAAGGTAAGGGAGTACAGTTTTTTATAGGAATGTCATAACGCTTTTATATGAAAAATGTAAATTGACGGTTTTTGATCCACAGGCGCCATTAATCTTTTTGTACCTGTTGTTGGTCTAAAAAGTAAGGTTTCTAGTATGAAAATTGGGAATATTAACCATTTGTCACCAAAATGAAGAGGCCATGCCGAATAGGATTTCGATAAGGGCGGAAAAAGGACAGTTTTTTTGGATGGCAAGGCTTACGTAAAAATCAGAATAGAAATACTTCGATAACATAAAAAAAAGGAACAATGCAGATAAAGGAGAACAGTACGTTGTACGATGCGATCGTTGTCGGGTCGGGCGCTGGCGGCGGCATGGCGACCAAGGTGCTCGCGGACGCCGGGCTGAAGGTGGCCGTGGTCGAGGCGGGCCCGTTTTTCGACCCGGCGGACCCCGATCAGAAGACCCAGTTGCGCTGGCCGTACGAGTCGCCCAGGCGCGGGGCCGGTACGGTACGTCCCTTCGGGGACTTCGATGCGGCGTACGGTGGCTGGGAGATAGAGGGCGAGCCCTACACGCACAAGGACGGCACCAAGTTC
>NZ_VNIK02000010.1 GCF_007785775.2 Flagellimonas hadalis | reverse complement strand
GGTCATCGGCTATTTTGTAGAGTTCTTCCATAGGCCTTTTTCCAAAATTCCATTCATATTCATTTGGGTATTGTTCTGCATGTTCAAGGATAAAGGTCTTTGTGGGGCTGGCATCCACATCTCCATGATAAGTTCGGTTGGAGGACACAAAATCCGGTCCGCCCGTAGGCCATCTTTCCGATTCAAAATTTCGGATGTACAGATACTCCTTGGTACGGATGGCCCGGGCGGGATAAGTGGCTCCTTCGGGCCTGCACCAAGTATGTCTTTCGGTTGCGGTAAAAATATGGTCCCTTTCCTTTTCAGCCTCACCTTCTTTCTCTGACATTAGAATGGGTAAACAGGACCCCTTCTTCCGCAATCCTGTCAAATGCAGGGGTTTTTACCACTTTGTCTCCAAATACGCTGGTATGCAACCATGACTGATCGTCCGCAAAAACAAAAAGGATATTGGGTCTCTCCGTCTTTTGGGACAAGTCATCGTTATCGGTGGATCTTTGTGTTGAGTTGACGCATCCAAACACAATTGAAAGAAATGCGACAAGGGTGACTTTTCGTAGTATGGTATTCACAATGATGGAATTTTGGTCTGTTTAGGTAAACAAATAAATCCTATTTGTTCAATTATATGGAAGAAATGGCCTATTACTTTATGCAAACCTTTGCATTTTGTTTTATTTTTTGAGAAAATCAAAAAGGGCCTTGATGGTTGTTGAAATGTAAACCTATTGTTGACAGTCATCCACATTGGATGGTCACTGGGAATCGCAAAAGGAAAGTTTATGGAAACCCTTCAATATATAGATCGTAATCAAAAAAGCCCGGGAACAAATGCCCCGGACTTTCGCACCTACTGGAAGTGCCAACTAAACTTAAATTGTGGAGAACTCAATGGGAACTCTGTATGATTTCCATAATCTTGCGGACAACCTCATTGTTCTCGTAAACACCCTGAAATTTATGTGAATGAGGCCCATAGGTGAAAATAGGGACCATGGCTGCAGTATGGTCAAATGTGGTAAAGTCTCCTTCAATCGTATGGTCACTGAGATTGCCCTGTGGGATACTGAAACCAGAAGTCTCATGGTCGGCGGTGATGATGACGAGAGTGTTCCCTGAGGCATCGGCAAACTTGATGGCCTCTGATATGGCCCTGTCAAAATCGATTCCTTCGCTTATCAGGCCCGGCGCGTTGTTTTGGTGTGCATACTTATCTATTTTGGCACCTTCCACCATCAAAAAGAAGGGCTTGTTCTTGGCCTGCAGGAAGCCGATACTGTTTTTGGTGGCCTCTGCAAGTATCTTTTCCCTACCATCCATAATACTGGGTACATCGCCGTCTGCAAGGAAAAGACCAACTTTATCGTATTTGGAACCTCCTATGGTTTCTATATGATCAAGGAGGGTGAAACCTGATAGGTCCTTTGGATCATTGAAATCCTTTCTCCCGCCCCCCACAAACAAGGAAAGCTGGCCCTTGGGAAGATCTGAGGCTATTTCAGAAGTCATGGACCGATCTTCTTGGTGGGCATAAAAAGAAGCAGGCGTGGCCCCGGTAAGTTTGTCCGTGGTGATACAGCCGGACACATAACCGTACTTGGACAACATTTCGGGCATATTGGCGAGTGGTTGTCGCAAGGTGTCCAGACCTATGGCACGGTTGTAGGTCTTGCTCCCCGTGGCCAACGCCGTCCCGGCAGCAGCGGAATCTGTGGTAAAATCGTCCGTGGAGGCCGTTTTTAAAAAGCCAATGCTCCTAAGCTGTGTCAACGTCAATGCACCGCCATTGGCCAAAGTAGCAGCAGAGATTTGGGAAAGACCATTGCCATCACCAATGAGGAGAATGATATTTTTTAAAGGCCGATCAGTTTGGTCTGGGGCATAGGTAGGGGTGTAGACTTCCGAAAAGATTTTGTTCCGGTATGTTCGCTCGTTCAGTGAGGTCATAAATTCCGAACAGGCAAATGGTCGGTCCGTATTGATGAAATCAACGCCAAGATTACTAAGCGACCTCCATGCGGTTTTTGTATCGGGAGTAGCCCAAAACCTGAAGGGTTTGCCAAGGTTATGTGCCTTATCAATGGTTTCTTTTACCTTGATAAGATCTTCAGTGGTCAATCTTCCCAATCCGTTCCACGAAGATGTTTTTTTAAAGTTGAGGCTGATCAAGGCCACTTTGCTCCATGCTTCTGCATCGTCCAAGGTTTCCAGACTCTGGTAATCGAACGTTATGAATGATGGGTAGTCCACATATTTTTCTGCAGGCGGCCTGCTCCCAGAAATGACAAGGCTTATTTTTTCATTTTCAGTAATATGGGGGTATTTTTCCAGTAAGGAGACCAAAACTTTAAGGGTAGGCTCTGCTTCCGATTTGATATCGATCAACAACTGCAGGGATTTTTGGGTTCCCATGCCCAACGAAAGTATTTTCTCAATGGGTTGTAGATATAGGTTTTCAATGGTACGGTCGGGTTTTATTTCAGATGCTTCGTGGGTGGCATAAAGGGTGCCGTTCTTTAAAAAGATATCCACTTCAATGGAATTCGCCCCACTTGAATAGGCATTCCAAAAAGGAACGGCCTGCTCATAATCATTATGGGAATGTACCCTTTGTGCTGAAACTTGAGCAATGTATGTGAATGCCCCAAGTAGGATCATTAAACGGATGCTCATCTTTTTATATCTATCTATTGTATGGCACATAAATCAGTGGTTTTGGAGGGAAATTGACTTTTATCAATATTTTCTGCAAGTATTAGGAATCCCAAAGCAACGATAAATAAGGCATTTCATAAAAAAACATTGTGCAAACCTTTGCGTAAAAATGTCTTTCAGCGCTTAAGGATCAATGAGTTGTATGTGGGTTTGTGCCCACTCCTTACATGGCCTGGCTTGGACCTGTACAAATGTTTTCAAATACCGTTTAAACGAAGGGTTAAATGCTTGCAAATTAAAGGTTAACCAATGCAAACCTTTGCATAAAGTTTTGATGTGGGCGTATTATCGAAATCGTTTTTTTATTGTTATTTGGTTGCCGAATTAACAATTATAATCAACCTAATATGAAGAACTTTAAATTTTTGATGTTCATTTTTCTTATTGGCCTCACAACGGTTTCGTGGGCCCAAAAGAAAATAAACGGTACTGTTACCGATAGTGAGGGATACCCTCTTCCAGGGGCCAGTGTTGTGGAAAAGGGAACCAGCAATGGAGCTGTTTCCGATTTTAATGGTGAATATTCCATTGTGACCAGTTCAGACAAACCTGTTTTGGTGGCTTCTTATATGGGCTTTGAAACAATGGAAAAGACCGTTGGCCCATCAACGCTCACTGTTGATTTTGTTTTAAAGGAAGCCAGCAATGTTCTTGATGATGTAGTGGTCATCGGTTATGGAACAAGTTCAAAAGAAAAAATCACAGGATCGGTGGTCAGTATAGATGCGGAAAGCATACAGGAATATTCCAACGCCAACTTTGATCAGGCCATAGTGGGAAAACTGCCAGGGGTCGATATTTTGACCAACGCAAGAAATCCCGGCGATGGTAACACTATAACCATACGGGGTGCAGGCTCCATCACCAGAAGCGCAAACCCACTCGTGGTGGTCGATGGTTTTCCGCTTGCAGAGGGCAGTTCGTTGAATGTGATCAACCCGAACGATATTGCAAGCATAGATGTCATCAAAGATGCGGCTTCCTCGGCCATTTATGGTTCTCGGGCGGCCAATGGGCTTATTATGATTACCACAAAAAAAGGACGGAGCAAAAAAACGACCGTCCAGATCAATTCCGTGGTCGGGATACAGGAACGTACAGGGACCTACGACCTTTTGAACGCTTATGATGCGGCTATTTTCTTTAGGGACGGACGAAACAATGCATATCTGAAAAACCATAGCAATGTCAGCGTGAATGACACAGAGGCGCAACGCATTGCCAATGGGGCCAATGTGCGTGAACTCCTCTTGGACTACACAATTCCTTACTTGAATAATGAGCCGGGACTTACGGACTTTAATTGGGAAGACGCTGTGTACAGGGCAGGGATAGTACAGAATCATTATGTAAACGTATCGGGTTCGAACGATGCAACGGACTATTCAGTTTCATTGGGATACACTGACGAGGAAGGTATAGTGATCACTGCAGACCAAAAACGGTATACCACCAACATCAAGTTAAATACCAAATTGAGTGAACGCCTGAAGTTTGGGGTGAACATGAACGGATATTATTCTGAAAGGGGACTGACCAACGGGAGTGACCAATATCGGTATCCTATAGATCCTGCCGGTAGGGCCATGGTATATATGTACCCATTTTTCTCTGCCTACGATGATTCACACCCCACAGGCTACAATATTGAAGCACAGATTCGTGCAAACAGGCCTTACAATGCAAACCAACAGGAAAACCCAGTGGCCATGGCAGAATTGTCCAAGTATGATAGAAGGGAGTTCAGGACGTTTGGGAATGCCTATCTTTCCTATGAGCCCATAGACAATTTGGAATTGAAGACCTCGCTGGGGTATTTGTTGGGGGCCTCGTTCACCGATCAATACGCACCCATGCTTACAGGTGCCTATCGCGAATTAATCAGTGAAAGAAACTCCCAGCAGGGATCGGAGAGCAGGAGCGACCAAGGGGACGTGCTCATTGAGAACACGGCCAACTATACCTTGGATATAGGCCAACATTCCTTCAATGCCTTGGCAGGACAGAGTTTTCAGAAAAGCTCGTCATCTGGACTCTCTGTAGATGGGTTCGATTTCCCAAATGATATCATTGAAAACATAGATGGATCCACTGTACAGACGGCAGGAGCATCACGAAGCCGATGGACACAGCTCTCCTATTTTGGTAGGGTCATGTATGATTACAAGGACACCTATTTCCTGTCGGGATCCATACGTACTGATGGTTCCTCCAGATTTGGAAGGGACAACAGGTATGGAACCTTTGGTTCATTCTCCGCAGGTTGGGTGTTGAGCAATGAATCCTTTTTCCCGGAAAATGATGTACTTACCTTTGCAAAATTTAGATATAGCTGGGGACAAACAGGGAACAACCAAATCGGCAACTACGCACAGTATGCCTCCATTGGTACAGGAAGGGACTATCCCTATGATGGTACGCTACATCCGGGTGCCGCCCCATCCAGTGCCCCATCCTATGCTCTTACTTGGGAGACCAACACCTCCAACAACTTTGGAATGGATTTGAGCTTTTTCAACAAGATCAGGCTGGGGGTCGATTACTACGTGGCCGACATTACCGATCTTTTGTTGGACAGGCCAGTACCCAAACACACAGGTTTCAACAATTCCCTTCAGAACATTGGGGAAATGAGAAACAAGGGTTGGGAATTCCAACTCAACGGATCTAATTTCAACCTGGGCGACCTGAGCTTTGGATTTGATGCCAACTTGGCTACCAACAATAATGAGATTCTTTCCCTTGGAGGAGCCGAAGAGTTGTACGAAGGAGGGAACCAACGGTTTATTACCCGGGTAGGAGAGTCTTTGGCAAACCTCTACGGCTATAAGATCATCGGGATTTTGAGATCCGAGGAAGAAGTGGCCGAATATACCAACAGAAAGAACACTACCCTGTCGGCAGAAGTGGGAGACTACATCTTCCAAGACACGGACGGGAATGATATCATCGACGCCAATGACAGGGTGCTTTTGGGTGATTACAACTCCGAGGTAACCTATGGTTTTGGAATAAACCTCGCCTATAAAGGGTTTGACATGAGCATGAACTTCAATGGAACCGTGGGCAGAATGGCCTTTGATGAGAACACGTCCAGATATTTGGAGTATGGAGAGGCATTTACCAATACCAACTACCACTATTTCAACAACTATTGGGATCCGGTTCATAATCCCGATGGGTTTTTGGCCCCTCCCGATGCCTATGGCAACACCGCTACAAGGGCCGCCAGTAGAAACCCTACCAATTACAATGTGCTTGATGCGGATTACCTGAGATTAAGAAGCGTGCAGTTGGGGTACAACATACCTTCCGATGTATTGGAGCAATTGCACCTGAAAAACCTGCGCGTGTATGTCTCTGCCAACAACCTGCACACTTGGACCAAGTTCAGGGGGATGAACCCTGATGGTGGAGATACCGGCAACCCCTTGAACAGAGGACATATTTTTGGTACAACTGCCGTTCCCAGACTTATTTCTGCGGGCATCAATCTAACATTCCAATAAAAAAGAACCATGGTTATGAAACGAATATATATTTACACTTTGGCAATACTTTCTTGCTTTGCATGTGAAGACGAATTGGACCAATTTCCGGAAACCGGCATCTTGGCCGACAACTACTACACCACACAGGACAATGTTGAATCAACAGTGACCGCTACATACAACGAACTTCAGGCACTCTATGACTATTATATGATCCTGTGGGGGGAGATTCCTTCTGACAATGCATATATCCAAGCTCCAAACTCCAATGGAGGGGCGAGGCCTTTGGAAGATTTTTCATGGACCAGCACCACCGGTTTTGTGGAAAGTATATGGGAGAATGCCTACGAGGGTATCTTCTATGCGAATACTGTGTTGGATGTGATCGACAATGTCTTATATGATAGTGAGTCCCTTAAAAATATAAGGATCGGTGAAATGAAGTTCATCAGGGGATTTTTATATGAACAACTCACAACAATCTATGGGGACGTTCCCTTGGTGTTGGAGGTGGACGACCCCACCTATGCATTTGATGATGTCCGGACCCCGGTGGCCGAAATCTATACGCAGATCGAGGTAGACCTGTTGGATGCCATAGCACTCTTGCCAAAAACAAATAGTGCGGGAAGGGCAGATGAATATGCAGCACGTGCCATTCTTGCCAAGCATTATATGAGATTGGGGGATTTTGGCAAGGCAGAGGCACAATTGGAAATCATCGTGGGTTCCGAAAAATATGACCTTGCTCCGATTGATGGTCTTTTTGGTGTGAAAAATGAAGGCAACGATGAGGATGTCTTCAGTATTCAGTTCGCTTCCAATTTAGATGGAATGAGTGAAGGAAGCCGGTTCTATTACATATTTACCCAACCTGACGACCAAGGGGGCATGGGGGCCATGGCAATGGAAAGTTCCCTGTACAATTTATATGGGGCAGAAGATCTTCGCCGAAATTTGATCAACGAATCCAACAATGTGTACTATATCAACAAATGGACGCCATCACCCAACAGTAATAGGGAAGATGCCGGGGACAACCATTATGTGGTAAGGTATGCGGACGTGTTGTTACTCTATGCGGAATGCCTGAACGAGAACAACAAGACCTCACTGGCAGGAACTTATCTGGATTTGGTAAGGGAGCGGGCCAATCTTGGCGGGACCACTGCGACGGACCAAACAAGTATGCGTGCCGCCATTGCACTTGAAAGACGTTTGGAATTGGCAGGTGAAGGCCACCGCTGGTACGACCTCTTGAGAACGGGTACGGCCATACAGATCATGAACAGTTTCTTCCAAACAGAGGGAAGAGGTATTACTGTTGATCCCATAAGATTGCTGGCCCCTATTCCACAGGCTGAAGTTGACATTACGGAAATGGAACAGAACCCAGGCTATTAATCAAAAAAGCACAAATAATGAAACGATTTTATAAATTACTTCTATTGACCGCGTTTATGGGAGCTGCATTCAGTTCCTGTGATGTGGACAGTACAAACTTTTCCCTTGATGATAGGGACGTCTATATCGAGTCCATAATCATCGAAGCATCCAAAAACCCTTGTATTGAGGAAGATATTGAGGTATCTGTCACCAATTATTCCAGAAGTATTACAGCTTCCCTTCCAGAGAATTGTGATGCCAGTGAAATGGTGCTCACCATCCATTTGCAGGAGGGGATCACAACATCCCCCGCATCCGGGGAAAGTTTTTCTACCGGGACTTCCACGCTTTTGGTATCCGGATTTGGGTTGGAAGAGGAATATACCGTCAACCTGAAAGTATTGGCGCCATTTGAGTCCGATGTGGAATTTGTGTCCGTTTGGAGAGTGGATGCCAATGGCAGTATAACCCTTCCACTTATAGAAACGGGGACCTACAACTTCAAAGTGTTCTGGGGCGATGGCCAGGAAAGCATTGTGGCCACCTACGACCTTGAGTCCGCCACGCATACCTACGCTGAGGCCGGGGACTACACGGTCACCGTTTGGGGAGAAATCAACGGGTTCAACTTTGATATGACTAAGATGAGTGCATCGAATATCATCGACATCACCAACTGGGGACAGGTCAAGTTGGGCAATGATGGCGGTTATTTTAGAAAGTGCACCAATCTGCAGATAACGGCAGAAGATGCCCCTGACCTCAGTGAAACCACCAATTTCAGGGCCATGTTCAGGGAAGCCACTTCGTTTAACAGTGACATTGACCATTGGGATGTAAGCAGTGTCACCAGCATGTGGGACATGTTCTACAAGGCCAATAATTTCAACCAGCCTTTAGGCCAATGGGATGTGGGCAATGTGACCACTTTTGAGACCATGTTCAGTGAGTCCGCCTTCAATCAGGACATATCCGGATGGGATGTAAGCAGTGCCACGACCATGAAGAACATGTTTAGGAACTGTCCGTTCAACCAGCCCATTGGCAATTGGGATGTTTCCAACGTCACAAACTTCCAATCCACGTTTAGGCAGAACGATGCCTTTGACCAAGACCTTTCAGGTTGGGGAGACAAATTGGGCAATGTGGTCACCATGCGCGAAATGTTCAGGGAGTCCGACTATAACGGAGACCTCAGCGCATGGGATGTAAGTAAAGTAGTGAGCATGTGGGACATGTTCAAGGACAGTGGCTTCAACAACCCCTCCATTAACAACTGGAATGTCAGCGGTCTGGACAATATGGAGACCATGTTCGGTGGTGTGAATTGTGCTTTCAGCCAGGATATTTCTGGGTGGGATGTGAGCAATGTGGTCAACATGCAAAACCTGTTCAAGGAAAACATTTCCTTTAACCAAGACCTATCGGGTTGGGATGTCAGTAATGTAATGTGCAATTACGATTTTGATACCGACGCACCCCAATGGGAGGATGCCCATAAACCTAATTTTGTTGCCGACAAAACAGATAACAATGAATTCTGCAACAGGGATAATTGATATGGATTTATTTTTAATTGAAAAGGGACCCGGTCAGGTCCCTTTTTATACTTTATATTAGTTTTATGACAAGATTAACTCTCTTCAGTATCGCATTGATGGGCTTTTTTGTGGCCTACGGTTGTTCATCGGACGGCGAAGAACCCACTGTAAAGCCAGACCCTCCAAAGCAGGGACAAAATCTGGACCCCGACCCAGATCCTGTTGTTTCGGATTCCACGACCGCCATATATAGACAGTTTTTCTTCACGGGGACCCACAATTCCTATTCGGGAAACCTTGGAGGGATGAAAAGGGAAGGGATCGAGACACAATTGGAAAGGGGGCTCAGGTTTTTCGAATTCGACCTGTTCACCTTCCATACCCAAAAAGCGTTGCAGACAACTTGGGCAGAGCAAGTGGATGAATTTGCAGTGCTCGATCACATGGGAGAACCGCATATCCTTTCCTATTCAAAAACCGGGGCCAGCATCAAAATATTCAGCCTGGACAATGGCAATCCCCAAATAGTTTACGAGAATACGGGCGAAGGTTTGGACGAAGTCGACAGGAAATTTTCAATACTGGCTTTTCAGAACGGGCTATATGTTTTTGGATACGAACCATTGGACGGTGACCTTATCGTTTACAGTTTCAATGGCACTTCACTGACTCCCGTGCATTCAGGAAACATAGGGGACACCAATGTGAACCTGTCCACTTTTGTGTTCAACAATACAGCCTACGCAACAGTGCATGCCAAGGACGATGCCATTTATAAGATCATCGAGATCTCTTTTGATGCCGGAGATGTTGCCCTTGGAGAAACACGCTATGAACAAAATTCCGTCCCTACCAATGAAACCCTGTACCCTTTTGAGCAGGACAACGACCTTTACATGTTCAGGCACAACGTGAACACCGTCACCAATTTCAAGGTCGAATCGGTAGATACCAATGGAAACACTTGGACAACAAACGGTAGCCAAACAAGCACATCGAGCCTGCTCACCGGCACGGTACAGGCTTCGTTCATCAACGGCAAGCTCTTTGTGAGTTCCTATGCCGCCAATGGTGATGTAAAGGGATCACAATTGATCATGGACAATGACAAGCCCAATTTGGTCAATGAGTACAACAATGAGTCGGATATGTTGTCCGGTGCGGAAGCGGATATGTACCCCTCAGAAAATGGATATTACCTTTTTTTACAAAAAGATACATCCGTCCAATTGATATCCATAGCAATAGGGGAACTTGTTCTGGGACATGATGCCCCAGGGGATGAGGTGGATCTTAGTGTGGACAATCCATCATCCATTTTCTTGGAAGATTGGATAACATATATCGCCAATTGGAGCAATGACAACCCTGGGCATGAACCCCTGTTCATCATGACAGAGCTCAAGGAATATGAACAATGGTTGGCAGATGCCAAGTGGCAAAACATCATTCGGTTGATGCAGGAAAAATTTGGGAACAAGCTGAGGTACCATAGTTCCAATGGATTCCATAATGAGGATCTGGTGGACCAAAACAAGATAGTCGATGGCAAGACCTTGTACTTTATGGACGAAAACGGATCCAAGGAAGGAGGATTGCTCGGAAAAGTGGTGCTCTATATACAGCCGAACAACAACATAACCAAAAGTGAACACACCAACGACTTTCAGCCCTTTGCCACGACTGACGGCATGCTGCAAGAAAACTTCCTCCAACTCAGGCGGTATAGGGAGAACAACAAATTGGTATCGCCCGATTGGAGAAACCCTGGGAACTATGGCAATGATATCGGGGCGTTCATTGATGCAAAAGACGACAGTTACATCAGCCGGATTTTCCACATGCAAAGCGCATCGGGTGACGGTCAGTATGACAATATCCGTTGCACCGATGTCATGTTTGCCGTTTCCGATAGGCCATACGAAGGCCTGTACACCAACTATGTGGAACAACAGAAAGTTAAGAACGAGTTGGAAAAAGTCGTTGGCTGCGATTAAAATAAGGGCGTCCAGAGCTATAGGGAACAATAAAATTTAAAGGCTCAAAACAGTTGATGATCGACAAAAACCAGGAACATGAGATATATTGTATCAATACTATTTTTATGGTCATTCCATTTGTGTATGGCCCAAAACCACACCATGCCCCTCTGGGAAGGTGAAATCCCAAATGCAAAGAAATCCGACCTGCAAGAAGAACAAAAAAATGCCCAGGCTCGGGTCATCTCAAAAGTCATCGAGCCCAGTTTGGAAGTGTATTTGCCGTCCAGTGTCATCAAAACGGGCAAAATGGTAATGATATGCCCCGGGGGAGGATACGGAGTACTGGCATACGATAAGGAAGGAACCGATATTGCCAAATGGCTCAACGGTTATGGCATAGCGGCAGCTGTGTTAAAATACAGGCTACCAGAGGACGGATCCAACGAGATTCCGCACCTGACCCCTTTGATGGATGCCAAACGCGGAGTGGAATTGATCCGTTCAAATGCAGAAAAATGGGGCATTGACCCCAACAAGGTCGGGGTTATGGGTTTTTCGGCCGGTGGACATTTGGCCTCTACATTGGGAACACATTTTGAAGAGGGCAACCGACCGAATTTTATGGCACTGATCTACCCGGTCGTGACCATGAAACAGGACCATACCCACAACGGTTCACGAAAAAACCTGCTTGGGCCAGATCCTTCGGACAATTTGGTGGAACACTATTCCAACGAGCTGCAGGTAAGGGAAAACACGCCTCCTACATTTATCCTCCACAGTACTGATGACGAAGTGGTCCCGCTGGAAAACAGTCTTCAGCTCGCCAAGTCACTCAAGGACAAAGGGATATCGGTTGAGATGCACGTTTACCCCTATGGCGGACATGGCTTTGCCATGGCCCTGCAACAAGGAAGGTTGTCGAAATGGGGACAATTACTTTTGGATTGGTTGAGCGATATCTAGATAGGTAATATTTTTTCATTGATAATCAATGCATTATGATTTTAAATTTGCAGTAACCAAATCTCTGGACTCGTAATGGAAAAAAATTATTGTATTTTGTTTACAGGTCACTTCCAACCTTAAACAGTTGTACCTGTTCAGGGTTGAAAAGTACAAAAGAACCAGATGAAGAAAAGATTTATACCTATCCACTATGAAAAAGGGACGTGTCACCTTAAAGGATATTGCCTCCAAGCTCAAACTTGCCCCTTCCACAGTTTCAAGGGCTCTTAACAATCATCCCGCGATAGGTGAAGATACCAAGAAAGCCATCAAAAAATTGGCCGAGGAACTGGATTATCAGCCCAACCCCATGGCCTTGGGACTCCTTCAAAAAAAATCCAATACCATAGGGGTAATCGTGCCGGAGATAACCAGTCATTTTTTCTCTGCGATCATCACGGGCATACAGGATGTGATCGGACCATCGGAATACAACATTATGATCTGTCTTTCCAACGAGTCCTACGAAGAAGAGCTGACCCTAGTGAAAAAATTGTCGAAGATGAGGGTGGATGGTATTTTGGTGTCCCCTTCTTCCGCCACCAAGGATTTTGACCATTTCCGCAGACTGCAGAACAATGATGTGCCGGTTGTCGTATTCGATAGGGACTGTCCCGGCTTGGAAGCGGATAAGGTCTTGGTGGACGATTATTCCGGAGCATATCAGGCAGTTGAATATCTCATCCGTTCCGGTTGCACCAAGATAGCACACTTGGGCGGGCCATTGAATCTGAGCACCACAAAGCATAGGCTCCAAGGCTATCTTGATGCTCTGGAGAAGAACAAGGTGCCCTTGCGAAAAGACTACATCCAGCACGTTAAGGGCTTTTCCCATAAAGATGGCATAAAACCCACCAAAAAATTACTGGAACTCGAAGATGCCCCTGATGCCATATTTGCCATTAATGATAACATAGCCGCTTCAGCCATGCACGTGGCCAAGAAAATGGGACTGGCAATCCCGGATGACATTTCAATCGTCGGTTTTGATGACGAGCCCCATTCCCTATACTTTTCTCCTGCATTGTCCACCGTTTGGCAACCGGTGTACAGTTTGGGCATGCTGTCCGCAAGAATATTGTTGCAACGGATAAAGAACACAAACTCCAACGAAGAATTCAGAATGGAAGTATTTAAGCCGGAACTGGTCGTGAGGGCATCCTCCCGGGAAGATTCAGTGGGTATTTCCGATTGATTTTGATGCAGTTTTCATGCAAACCTTTGCATGGAGTTTTCGCCCCAAAGCTTTCGGACATAGCCTTTTTTTTGTTCTTTTACCCTTGGCATTAGGCTTATAATGAGCTATTAAAAAGTAAGGAAATGATAATTTCTCCAAAGGTTTTTTTTGATGATTGTTATGGAAGATATGCCATAGCCGCGGTAAATGTTTTTACCATGGAACAGGTGCACGGCCTTTTTAGTGCTGCACAGCTTGCCAATGCTCCATTTATGGTACAGTTGACCCCTGTGGCAAGAAACTACGCACATGCAAGGATGCTGTCCGCTATGATCGATGCTGCGGCAAAGATATACCCCAAGGTAGTATATGCTGTCCATTTGGACCATGGCAATGAAGAGCATGCCCTGGATGCTATAAACTCAAAAGAGTACCAATCCGTAATGATAGATGCCTCCCATGACGATTTTGAGACCAATGTGGCAAGGACCAAAAAAGTGGTCGATGAGGCCCATGCCAAAAATATTGTAGTGGAAGCCGAACTGGGGGTTCTTTCGGGAGTGGAGGATGACATCTCTATAGATGAGGAACACTCATGTTATACCAAGCCTTCCGAAGTGGCCAATTTTGTGGGGGCCACCGATTGCGATAGTCTTGCCGTGGCCGTGGGCACCAGTCATGGGGCCTATAAGTTTTCGGGAGGGCAAGGTCTCCAGTTCCATATTCTGGAAGAGATACAAAATCGTTTGGAAGGCTTCCCTATTGTATTGCACGGGGGGTCGGCGGTAAATGTGGAAGAGATCGAACGGATTAACAATGCAGGTGGAAACCTGACCGAGGGAGCAGCCGGTGTTTCGCCTGAAGAAATTGTCAAATCCATAAAATATGGAGTCTGCAAAATCAATATTGCGACAGATACCCGATTGCTATGGACAAGGACCCACAGGGAATTTTTCAAGAACAGCCCCGAGCTGTTCGATCCCATTCTTCCTGGCAGGGAATATATCAAGGAATATGAGAAGTTCATGCTGCAAAAATTTGACCTGTTGGGAGCAACAGGCAAGGCAGAAAAATTGAGATCTAAACAAACCATAGTCACAAGAAAATGAAGAAAGATTCATATCTATTGGTCAAACCCCAACAAGCCAAGGGCATTTACCACAGTGTGACCCCGGAAACGGCAAATTGGAACTATTTGAGTTTTGGTGCACGTGAAATGAAGAAAGGGGAAAAGTGGGAACACGAAACCCAGGGCAATGAAATGGTCATTGTCCTTTTGAGCGGCAATTTCAAGGTAGGGAGCGATAAAGGAACTTGGGAGACCCATAATGGGAGAACAAGTGTTTTTGATGGGGTGGCACATACCCTATATCTTCCAAGGAACAGCAGTTTTGTATTGACTGCCACCAGTGATATGCTGGACATTGCCTACGGATGGTGCAAATCTGACGTGGACTTTCCTGCAAAATTTGTGACACCTGGGGAAACACCAGTGGTGATTTTTGGTGGAGACAATGCTACCCGGCAGTTCAACGATTTGGTACCCCCAGGTTTCGGGTGTAGTAAGATCGTCGTCCGTGAGGTATATACCCCCTCGGGGAACTGGAGCTCGTTTCCGGCCCACAAGCACGATGAAAGAATAGTGGACGGCGAAGGCAATGTACTGGAACCCATACAGGAAGAAACCTATTTCTACAAATTCCAAAAACCGGAGGCCTATGCCATTCAACAAGTATATACGGCAGACCGTTCCTTGGACGAAATAGTTCGCCCACGGCACAATGATGTGGTTATGATCCCAAAGGGATTTCATCCAGTGGTGGCGGAACATGGGTTCCATTGCTACTACCTCAATTTTTTGGCCGGCACCGACCAGTGCTTGGCCAATACCACAGATCCAGACCATGAGTGGATCTATGGTTCATGGAAAACAAAGGATGATAGGTTGCCCTTGGTTACCGCACAAATGAACAAACACTAAAAGATGAGCAACAAGAAATACGATGTGATCACTTTCGGAAGATCTTCCATTGACCTGTATTCGCAGAACATAGGTTCCCCATTTAATGATATCAAAGGATTTGATGCCTTTGTGGGAGGCTCTCCCCTGAACATAGCGGTGGCCTGTGCCCGGCTTGGGCTCCGACCCAGTCTGCTCACTGCCGTGGGCGACGATAAAGTAGGTGAATTCATCGTCAACTTTTTGAACAAGGAAAAGGTGAACACAGACTGCATCCCGGTCAAAAATGGAGCACGGAGCAGTGCGGTCGTTTTGGGCATTGAACCTCCCGATAGGTTTCCCTTGGTCTATTATCGCGATAATGCGGCCGATAGCCAAGTAGATATAGACGATGTGCTGAAGGCCAACATAGAAGATTATAGGATATTGCTCATCAATGGTACGGCCATGAACATTGAGCCCAGTAGGAGCGCAACCTTTTTTGCCGCCGAGATAGCCCAAAAAAATGATGTTGACATTGTGTTGGACCTCGATTTCAGGGCAGATCAGTGGCATGACTACCGTGCCTTTGGAATCACGGTAAGGGCCATTTTGTCCAAGGTGAAGATTGCCATTGGTACCGAGGAGGAAATATTGGCCGCGACTTTGAGCGAAGCATCACAAGTCGTCATAAAAGATCAACAGATATCGGCTCCCGAAATCAAAGGGGATATTGAAAAATCTATTGCATGGTTGCTTTCCTCAGGAATTGAGACCTTATTGGTAAAAAGAGGTGCAGATGGGGTAAGCATTTATTCCAAAGATGGCTCCCGCACCGATGTGCCCGGCTTCCCGGTAACAGTTTTGAATGTTTTGGGAGCAGGGGATGCATTTGCAGGAGGATTCTTGTATGGTCTGTTACAAGGATGGGATCTATACAAAGCGTGCCGTATGGCCAATGCCAGCGGTGCCCAGGTAGTGACAAAGAAGGGCTGTGCCAATTTTATGCCCACCCTGGAGGAATCATTAAAATTCATAGAGGATAAAGGAGGGTTTTGAGCAAAGGGATGTAATGAAGAAGAGGTAGTGCACTGGGCATCCCATCAGAAATAACCAAAAAGAAAGATCAATGAAAACAATACGATTGACAGTGGCCCAGGCCACCATTACATACCTTAATAACCAATATGTGGAGCGGGACGGCGTTGAACACAAGTTTTTTGCCGGATGCTTTGGGATATTGGGACATGGTAATGTGGCAGGAATGGGGCAGGCCCTGCACCAAGAACCAGGATTCCCTTTCTATGTGGCGCGGAACGAGCAGGCCATGGTCCATTCGGCAGTGGCCTATGCCAAGGTGAAGAATCGCTTGGAAACCTTTGTATGTACCACATCTATTGGTCCCGGGGCCACCAATATGGTGACCGGTGCGGCATTGGCAACCATCAATAGGATTCCCGTCCTGCTGATACCTGGAGATATTTTTGCGACACGACAAGTGGCCCCGGTCCTTCAACAGTTGGAATCCAGTGCTACCCAAGACATATCGGTCAATGATTGTTTTAGGCCCGTATCAAAATATTGGGACCGTATCAATCGTCCCGAACAATTGATCACTGCCTTGCCCGAGGTCATGAGGGTCCTGACTTCCCCGGCCGAAACAGGAGCCGTTACCCTAAGTATCCCACAAGATGTTCAGGCAGAAGCCTTTGATTTTCCCAGCGAAATGTTTCAGAAAAAGGTATGGACCATAGGTAGGACCATGCCCGATGGGACCTTGCTGGAAAGGGCAGTTTCAATGATCAAAAAAAGTAAAAAACCATATATTATAGCCGGCGGGGGCACCATTTACAGTGGAGCTACAGAGATACTGCAAAAGTTAGTAGGTCGCACAGGGATTCCTGTTGCAGAAACCTATGCAGGCAAAGGATCCCTGCCTTATGATGTGTCCCAAAATTTGGGAGCTGTGGGGGTTACGGGTACTCCAGGGGCCATCGAAATGGCCAAAGAAGCCGATGTGGTCATCGGTATTGGTACTCGGTACAGCGACTTTACCACCATATCCAAATCTGGGTTCCAAAACCCCGAAGTCCGTTTCATCAACATCAATGTGGCAGAATTTGATTCGTTCAAGCATGGAGCATTGCCCTTGGTAGGGGATGCAAAGGCAATCTTGGAAGAATTGGACCAACGCCTTGCTGATTTTCAAGTAAGTGATACCTACAGGGCCAAAGTTGAACAATTCAATCAAAGTTGGGATGCCTTCGTGTCCGAAATCTATAGCGAAAGGAACGAAACCCCTGCCTTCCAAGGTGAGGTCATCGGTGCCGTGAACAATTTTTCCGATGCCAAGGACATTGTTCTTTGTGCGGCGGGCAGCTTGCCGGGAGACCTTCATAAACTTTGGAGGACAAGGGACCCAAAGGGCTTCCATCTGGAATATGGCTATTCCTGCATGGGCTATGAAATTGCAGGTGGCTTAGGGGCCAAAATGGCAAGGCCCGATAGCGAAATATATGTTATGGTAGGTGATGGCAGTTATTTGATGATGTCCCAAGAAATAGTCACCTCAATACAGGAAAAGCAGAAACTCACCGTAATCCTATTGAACAATGATGGCTATTCCAGCATAGGGTCATTGTCCGCTTCATTGGGGAGCGAAGGGTTTGGCACTTATTACCGATATAGGAACGAAGAGACCTCACAACTGGACGGAGGGTTGTTGCCGGTCGATTACGCGGCAAACGCAGCCAGCATGGGCGCCCATGTGATAAAGGCGTCCAATGTGGTGGAGTTGAAAAAAGCTCTGGAAAAAGCAAAGACCATAGACCGAACAACGGTGATCTACATTGAGGTGGACCGCAAGAAAGGGGTGCCCGGTTTTGCATGGTGGGATGTGGCAGTGGCCGAGGTTTCGGAAAAGGAAGGGGTCAAAAAATCATATGAAGCCTATCAGAACAACAAAAAGACCCAAAAATATTACCTATAGCCAGCCTTAACTAAACAAACCAACCAACCCATGAATTCAGATCTGATCATCATATTGGCTTCCTTTATCCTTTTCACAGGGGGAGTTGCCCTTTTTACTTGGCTCAGCCTACGGAAAACCAACCTAACTTCTTCGGACGGTTATTTTCTGGGAGGAAGAAGCCTAACGGGAACCGTGATTGCCGGCTCCATGTTGCTGACCAACATATCCTCGGAACATTTGATAGGCATGAACGGTAACTCCTATGTGAACGGATTCATCGTCATCGCTTGGGAGGTCACCTCGTCCATCGCCTTGGTGGTGGCCGCTGTCTTTTTTGTGCCCAAATACCTGAAAATGGGGCTTACTACCATTCCTCAGTTTTTGGAGAACCGTTTTGACAGTTTTACCCGATCGTTGGTAGCCATCATCCTTATTTTTTCCTTTGTGGTCACCTTATTGCCTATTGTCCTGTACTCCGGAGCAATAGGGATAGAAAGCCTGTTCGGGGTTTCGGAAATTTTGGACATCAGCAAAACCGAAGGACTTTGGGTCACTGTAGTGATCATTGGGGCAATCGGTTCCATTTATGCCATTTTTGGGGGACTGAAGGCCGTAGCGTTTTCGGATACCATCAACGGATTCGGACTTTTGATAGGCGGTCTGCTCATTCCCATTTTGGCCTTGATGGCCATTGGGGGAGGCAATGTGTTGGACGGGCTTGCCGAAGTGTATGAGTTTGCTCCCCAAAAGTTCAATGTTATAGGGGCTCCCGACTCTGTGCTTCCATTTGAAGTATTGTTTACAGGATTGATCATCAATCAGTTGTATTTCTGGGGTATGAACCAGACCATTATCCAAAGGGCGCTTGGAGCTAAAAACCTAAAGGAGGCCCAAAAAGGACTTTTGTTGACAGGTTTGTTCAAGATTTTGATCCCATTGATCATCATATTGCCCGGGGTGATCTGTTTCTATTATTTTCAGGACAGCTTTTATGGCAATCAGGACAGCGTTTACCCACAACTGGTGAAAAAGGTACTTCCCACTTGGTTGATCGGATTCTTTGCGGCCGTTATCATGGGAGCAGTGTTAAGTACCTTCAACTCGGTACTGAATTCCGTGGCCACGCTCTTCAGCATCGATATCGTAAAAAAACACATCAAAAAGGACATCAGCGATGGCAAGCTCGTGGTCGTGGGCAAGGCCACCTCTGCAATTTTGGCCGTGGTAGCCATCTTTGCGGCGCCATTGATGGCCAATGCCCCAGATGGACTGTACCAATTGCTTCAGGAGCTGAACGGCATCTATTTTATCCCCATAGCTTCCATTTTGTTGGCAGGTTTCTTCATGAAGCGCGTGTCTGCAACAGGGGCCAAAGTGGCTTTGGTCTTTGGACTTTTGTTCTACATTTTCATGTCTTGGATCTATACAGGACATGGGATTCATTTTGTGCATTTGTGGGGAATCGAATTCGTGTTGAATGTAGCCCTTATGTTCATGGTATCACACTTTTACCCCCGAAAGGATGATTATGAGATAACGGATGTGGGAGCGGTCAATCTCACTTCATGGAAATACACCAAGGCAATGTCCATCGGCCTTTGTTTGGTCACAGTACTGATCTATGTACTATTGGGTAGCAACTCTTGATAAAAAGAAAGAATTAGTTTAAAAACAATAAAATGAGCATTTTAAAGAATTACATTGACGGACGATGGTCCGAAAGCGTTTCAAAGGATTCGATACCGGTATATAACCCTGCCACTCAGGAAGTATTGGCACACGTTCCAAGTGGTCCGGATACGACAAAAGACGTGGACAGAGCGGCAAAGGCCGCCCAAAAGGCATATAAGGAATGGAGCAAGGTTCCAGTGATGAAAAGGGTACAGGTGCTCTATCATTTAAAGACCTTGTTGGAAGACAATAGGGAAGCGTTGGCCGAAATCATTACCAAGGAAGCAGGCAAGACCAGGGCCGAATCGTTGGGAGAGATACAACGGGCCATAGAAAATGTGGAGGTGGCCTGCGGAACCCCTATGCTGATGGCAGGGGACATCATTGAGGACATAGCCACCGGTATCGACGAGATGATGATCCGTCAACCCTTGGGCGTATCGGCCTGTATCACCCCGTTCAATTTTCCTGGAATGATCGTTTTCTGGTTTTTGCCCTACGCCATTGCCACGGGCAATGCATTCATCGTAAAACCATCGGAAAAGGTCCCTATGACCATGATGAAGATTTTTGAGTTGTTGGATCAATTGGACCTGCCTGCAGGATTGGTCAGTTTGGTACATGGCGGAAAAGAATCGGTGGATGCCCTATTGGAGCATCCCATTGTGAAAGGAATAAGCTTTGTGGGAAGTACCCCGGTTGCTCGATACATCTATTCCAAGGGTACGGCGAATGGCAAGCGGGTGCAGGCCCAAGGTGGTGCCAAGAACCCGGTTGTCGTTCTGCCCGATGCCGATATAGAGATGTCATCCAAGATCATTGCCGATTCCGTCTATGGATGTGCAGGCCAACGATGCTTGGCCGCATCCACGATAATCACTGTGGGAGATGATAAGGGAGTTATCAAAGATGCCCTTTACGAAACCGTGAAGACCCGTACTACTGGCTATGGCCTGGAAGATGTGGATATGGGACCTGTCATTACAGCGGAAAGCAAGAACCGTATCGAAGGCCTCATTCAAAAAGGGGTCGATGAAGGGGCAACCCCCCTGTTGGATGGTAGGAATACAAAGATTTCAGGATATGAAAAAGGCAATTTCCTTACCCCAACCATCTTGGAGAACGTGGCCTTGGACAAGGAATTGATCAAGACCGAAATCTTTGGGCCGGTCATGAGCTTGGTCCATATGAAAAATATAGAGGAAGCCCTTCAGTTTGTGAACAATGGAAGTTATGGCAACATGGCATGCCTGTTCACTACAAGTGGAGCGAACGCCCGAAAGTTCAGGAACGAGGCTGATGCGGGGAACATTGGGATCAACATAGGTGTTGCGGCACCCATGGCACAGTTTCCGTTCAGTGGTTGGAAGGATAGTTTCTTTGGCGATCTGCACGGACAAGGAAAACACGCCATAGAATTTTTTACCCAGACCAAAGTGGTCATCGAACGTTGGCCGAACATTTGGTCACGTAAATTTTAAAAAGAAACAAATGATCAAAATAGCAAATGCCCCTTGCTCATGGGGCGCACTGGAATTTGACCTTGAGGAGAAATCGGAAGAAATAGGGTTTGAACAGGTTTTGGATGAGATCAAGGAAACAGGATATTTGGGCACTGAACTTGGGGATTGGGGC
This sequence comes from Flagellimonas hadalis, assembly GCF_007785775.2. Classification (GTDB taxonomy): domain Bacteria; phylum Bacteroidota; class Bacteroidia; order Flavobacteriales; family Flavobacteriaceae; genus Flagellimonas; species Flagellimonas hadalis. The sequence goes on along the minus strand of NZ_VNIK02000010.1, from coordinate 115,791 downwards.
TATATGCCAACCAACCCTAACCTTTTGAGAAAGGAAATAACCAAAAGGGACCTTCAGCTCTTGGGGGCCTTTGTTCCCGTTGCTCTGGCAGATGCATCAAAACACCTGGAGGGCCTGGAATCTGCCATGCGTGTAGCAAACCTGATGCACAAGGCTGGCTATGGAGATGCCTTTATCGTATTGGCGGACGATAATGCCTCGGTAGCGGAAAGAACTAAGAATGCCGGAAGGATAACTCCAGAAATGGGACTATCACAGGCCCAATGGGAGGTTTTCGCAAAAGGAGCCAATCAAATAGCAAGGGCCGTAAAGGATGCTTTTGGCATAAGAACCGTTTTCCACCACCATTGTGCCGGTTATGTGGAAACCCCTCAAGAGATAGATACCTTAATGGAGCTTACCGACCCCGATTTGGTGGGACTCTGTTTGGATATGGGCCATTATGCCTTTGGCGGAGGAGATCCGGTAAAAGCCCTCAAAACGTATAGAGATCGGATTTGGCATGTCCATTTTAAGGATTACGACCCAGTTGCTGCCCAAGAGTCACGCAAAGAAGATGGGGATTATTTTGATGCGATACAAAGAGGGGTTTTCTGTGAACTTGGAAAAGGAGCCGTTGATTTTAAGGCAGTGGTGGACCTGTTGAACGATACAGGTTATGATGATTGGGTGGTAGTGGAGCAGGATATCTTGCCAGGAATGGGCAACCCCAAGGCATGTGCCAAAGCAAATAGGGATTATATTAAAACATTAGGGTTATAGTTTTTAGAAAGCAATGAAAAAATTAAAATTTGCCGTTGCCGGCTTAGGTAGAATAGGAAAGATTCATTTGGGCAATCTATGCCAAATGGAAGGCATTGAAGTAGTAGCAGCCATGGATCCCATGGAAGAGGGTAGACAATTCGCAAAATACAAGAACGTCCCTCACGTTGTTACGTCCTTTGCAGAGATGCTGACAGTGACCCCAATAGATGCCATCATTATATGTTCGCCGACCGATACCCATGCTGACTATGTGGAAATGGCTGCAAAGGCTGGTATCCATGTATTCTGTGAAAAACCCTTGGACCTTTCTTTGGATAGGGTAGTGGAGGTACTGGATACAGTGTCCAAATCTGGGATAAAATTGATGTTGGGCTTCAATAGGCGATTTGACAAGGAGTTCCGGAAGGTGAAGGAACTGGTCAAAAATGGTGCCGTGGGAGAACCGCATCTGGTGAAGATTACCAGTCGTGATCCCGGTGCTCCGCCTGTAAGTTACATCAAAACATCGGGAGGTCTTTTTTTGGACATGACCATCCATGATTTTGATGTTGCCCGTTTTATTGTGGACAAGGAGGTCGAGGAAGTATATGCCAAGGGGGCTGTTCTGGTAGATCCGGCCATTGGGGAAGTTGGTGACATTGACACGGCGGTGGTGACCCTGATCTATACCGATGGCACTATGGCCGTGATAGACAATAGCCGGGAAGCCTCTTATGGTTATGACCAAAGAGTGGAAGTTTTCGGATCCAAGGGCATGGTACAATCCAATAATAATTTTATGGATTCCCACAAACTGTATAATGAACAGGGGATACATGCAGCCCTGCCATTACACTTTTTCTTGGAGCGTTACCGGGAGGCCTACATGAATGAGATTGGTGATTTTGCCAAAAGTCTGGAAAATGGAAATGCCACCCCTGTGGATGGCAATGATGGGTTACAATCGTTGAGAATAGGCCTGGCGGCAATGAAATCACTTAAAGAAAACCGACCGGTCAAGATTTCCGAAATTGTACCTTTACCATAAGCCCCTCAAAATGGGTCAATGACTTTTGGAAAGTAAAAAGGCAAAAGGATTCCTTGATTGGCTAAAAATTGTGAAGTAGGTTCAAATCAAGTACATGGAAATGAAAAAAACGGATGTGATTTTAGTCCTGTTGGCAAGTTTATTCGGTCTAACTGCCTGCAAGAATAAGAATAAGGAGGGTGCAGTGGATGATACGGAACAAACCATTCCACTGACCATCGAAGAAAATCTTTACCGTCCCAATTTTCATTTTACCCCAATTAGTGGATGGATGAACGATCCGAATGGCATGTTTTACCTCAATGGTTATTACCACCTTTATTTCCAGCACTATCCAGATGGGAACAAATGGGGTCCCATGCACTGGGGGCATGCGAAGAGCAAGGATTTGATACATTGGGAAGAAATGCCGATTGCCCTGTTTCCTGATGAAATGGGCTATATCTTTTCCGGTAGTGCCATTGTGGACCATGAAAACAAATCAGGTTTCGGCGTAGAAGGACAGCCCCCTATAATAGCCTTTTTTACCTATCACAACACCGAAATGCAAAATCAAGGCAGGGTCGATTTTCAATCGCAGGCCATTGCCTATTCTTTGGATGAGGGGAACACATGGACAAAATACGATGAAAATCCAGTCGTGAAGAATCCTGGGATTCATGATTTTAGGGATCCAAAAGTCGTATGGGACAAAAAGGGGAAGCAGTACATCATGTCCCTGGCCGCTGGACAAGAAATTAGATTCTATGGTTCCAAAAATTTAAAGGATTGGAAGTTTTTATCCGAGTTTGGAAAGGGAGTTGGCAATCATGACGGTGTGTGGGAATGTCCCGATCTCTTTCCTATCAAGGTGCAAGGGCTTGATGAGGAGAAATATGTGTTGTTGGTGAGCATCAACCCTGGAGGATATAATGGAGGCTCCGGCACGCAATATTTTGTGGGAGATTTTGAAGAAGGGAGGTTTGTTCTTGAACCATCACTTCAGGAAAAAATGAGTAATTACCATGACTACTGGGTAGATTTTGGCAAGGACAACTATGCTGGTGTTACTTGGTCCAACATAGAAACAGAGGAAAAGGAAAAACTGTTCATAGGATGGATGTCCAATTGGCAGTATGCCAATGAGGTGCCCACCGAAAAATGGCGAAGTGCCATGACAATACCACGAGAATTACAATTGATTGCAAATGACAGTGGCTATAGATTGAGTTTTGTCCCAACGAAAACACTTGACGAGGGAAAGTCTGAAAAGATAAAGACATATGGGAGAATGGACATATCCGAGCCTAAGGAATTGTTGGAATCGGAATCGATACCACTGAGCAGTGCCTCTTTGACTTTTACTTTGATGAATGCAAAGAGTTCATCTGTGGCCGTTAAGCTTAAAAATGATGTTAAAGAAGAACTCGTGTTTGGTTTTGACCATGGGAGCCAAACCTTTTTTGTTGATAGGACCCATTCTGGAAAAACGGATTTCTCAAAAGATTTTGCTCCAAAGCCAAGTATTGCTCCGAGAATAATTGGATCGGAAAGTTTGCAGGTGACAGCATTACTGGACAAAACCTCCATAGAACTTTTTTTTGATAACGGAACAACGGTAATGACCGAAATATTTTTTCCAGAACAACCCTTTACAGAACTATGGTTCACATCTTCTGGGGAAAACGCACAACTTGATAACATTAAATTGAGTGAGTTAAAAAATAATTGAAACTATTCTCAAATCTGATAGATTGGCGTATCTATAATCTCGCAGCACACTAGGTAACTCAATTGCGCTAGGTCTAGGTTGCGGTATTTTTTTATGGTTCTTTTACTGCCCCCCTTTGATCTCTTTGGTGATTCCGGCCATTACAGATAGTATTATTTTAAACAGACTTGTAACGCCGTTGGGATTGACCATTCTCATTTTTCAATTGATCAATCGCTCCAGGAAGGATAGATCATTTGAGTTGGGCAAATGTGACAAAATGGAAGAATAGCAGTTTTGATAGTGCTGGTTTTCTCATAACATGGGGTTGGTTGGTTTGTGGTTTAAAATTAGCAAAATTACAGTGGATGGGCCGGATGGCGGAGGCCACTACAAACGGAAAATTTGAGCCATCCAATATTTGGTACCAGTGACTTGTAATTCAGATTTTTGTGTCTTGTTGGAGGGTGCTCAATTTTATCCGTCGATGGTGGTATACCATGTCCGGCGTTTCCACCCAAATGGGCGATATATGAATTTGTGATCTTAAAATAAATGGCTCAAAATGACCAAAGCGCTGAACAGGATACTGAATATCAAAATGTTAAAGGTAACCTTGACTTTGAGCTGGGCCAAAACCGCCCCGTTAAAGGCCATACAGAAAATGGTGACAAAGAAGAGCAAGATCATCTTTACTGCCATCTGCATTGAGCCCATCAAAAGTACCATGGCTGCTGCGGACCCAAGACAGCTCTGCCCGATTATTGCTATGGTTGAATAACCTAGTTGATCTTTTTTGAATTCGATGAGCAACCGGTTGTACAGACCTTTTATTATACTTGATTTGTAGTCAGTTCCAGAATGGGTCATGGGTATTGTCGTTGAATGTTTCATTGTTGTGGTGTTTTGCTATGGTGTCCATTTGCACTGCATTGGCCACTTGTTGGATTTGGTTGAACAGTTGTCGTTCCTCGAATCGAATGTGTTGTTCCAGTTCTTCCTCAATTTGCACCAAGGTTTTTATGCTATTGTCAGGTGAAGTGAACAATCTGACCAATCTTCTATGGTCTGCCAGTGCCTTTTTTACCTCTGGGTGGTCATTTCCGAGAATGGGGAAGATGTGACGCTCCTCAAATTCAAAATGGGGGACCAGATAAGTCTTGTAGAACCAGTCCACATAGGCTTTGATGCGTTCGACTGCTGTTTTTTTGGAAATCCCGGTCCGTATCTTCCAACAGAGGAGTAGGCCGTGATGGTGTTCACGACTTACTCCCTGAAGGGCTTGGTGTCGTTTGATAGGTGTACGGGCCATATCGTTTATGTGTTCAATGCTCTTTTTTCCAAGATCTCGGCCTTTGGAAACAGGATATTGTTCTCCAGGTGGATATGACGATGTAGGTCATCCTCAAATTCCTGGAGGAGCGAGAAGGCAACCCGATAGGTATTGCAGGCATCTGCTGGGGGTGTGTAGTCATTGCTCAACGTAGCAATTTTTCGGAACCGTTCCCCTTCATTGTCGTGTTCTTCCATCATCATTTGGATGGGATTCTTGACCGTGCCAAATTGGGGATGTCCCAATTCCTTTTCATCCTGTGCCGAACTAACCATTTTACGGATCCATGGGAACAGTACCAGCTCCTCCTTCTTCATATGCATGGCCAGTTCTCCTGCAGAAGCGGTGAAATGTTCAAAGATGCCAAACAGTTCGGGATGTTTGTTACCGTGCACATGACAAAGCTTGTTGAGGTACTGTTTTAAAATAGGAATTTGTTGTTCCACGTACCGGTGGTGTTTTTTTTCGATATAATCGATCAACAGGTCAAGGGGCCATGTCTTGAAATCAGGTTGGTCACCCTTATGGGTGTTCTGGACTATATCAAGTTCTTCGCGTAGGGTTTCCAGGTCCAGCCCCTTTTTTTTGACAACTTCCTGTAAGGTACGGTTGCCTTTGCAGCAAAAATCTATTTTGTGTGATTTGAATATCTGGGCGGTTCGATAGTCCTCTGCCACCATTTGTCCAATTGTTTTTTCCTTTGTGTCGTTCATGGTTTATGATTTTATTATTCGGACAAAAATGTCCTTTATTGATCTAAATTTTTTTATCGTTTCAAATAGGTCAAACCTACCTCTAGGCCCGTGGCAAGCTCATACAAGCTAGTGCTTTGTAACATTGTTCTTAAATCGGTGCGGATATCCACAAACTTATCGTGTAGGGGACATGGTCTATCGGCATTACATTCCTTAAGGCCCAATCCACAACCCACATAAATCTTATCGCCGTCAATGGCTTTGACAATTTTGCTCAATTTTACAGTGTCCATGGCCTCCCGATCAATTTCAAACCCTCCTGTGGGCCCCTTTACCGAATGGACAATATTGTTCCTTGTGAGTTGCTGCAGAATCTTTGCCGTGAAAGCGACAGGTGAATCTATTTCCTCAGCAATCTCGTTAACGCTGACACGTCTATTGTCCAAGGATTGCAGCGCAATATATACTGCTGCCCGAATGCCATATTCACAAGCTTTTGAAAACATCATTAGCAATTTAAATCCATACAAAGGTAAGGTTAAAATAAATAAGATAAAAATGTCCTTTATTATTTTTCTTGAATATTTTTGAAAAATATCCGGTCATGGTTTTACAAAGTTCGATCATGCAATTCTTGATTTTTGCTTAAGTTTTGGATCAATAAGATGAGCACACCAAAAAGGATCAAAAGGGAACAAATGGCCAAGAGCGACATATACCCACTAAAAACACCCCATTCTTGCCAGGCCGCTATGCCTTTATAAAAAATAAGGCATTCCGTAAGAAGAAAACCCAGAAAATAAAAGAGGTAGGATTTCCTCGACATCCGAAACAGCCCAAAATAATCCATAAAAAAGAACAGCCCAAAACTGATGACCCCCAAGAAGGTCAAATGCAGATAGCCAATGGTGAAATCAAGATATGTGGCGGCCATTTGGGCAAAATAGGGGAGAGCGGTGAGGAGCTGCAACAGCATTTTCAGACCAGTAAGGATAACAACCGTCCGTAGCAACACGTTTTGCAGCTTTGAAAGGTGCAATTGGATTATCTTTCCCTTGGCGAGTGTCCACAAGTATAGCAAGGCATAAAGTTGGGCAACGGCTCCTGATCCCCCAAGAAAGTAGAATGTTGCAGAAGGTTCCGTCCATAGCGTTGACAGAAAAAAGCTAAGGACTATTCCTATATTGATGGCCTGGAAAAAGCGAACAAAGCTTTTCTTTGGAAGTATAAGATCTCGTTGCTCCAAAACGAATAGAAGCAGTCCAATCAAGGCCAACACCATCCAGCCATTGTATTGGAAATGCAAATAAAAGTAGATGGCCAAGCGGTACCAAATGGATTGGGCTCCCAAAGTACTCATAATGGCTCCCAAGGCCCAAGGCCCCAAACTGGAGATGACCATATAGACCAAGGCCGCTTTTACACATTGTAGACTTCCTCTCTTTTTGTACTTGGAATCCACGTTTTTCCAGAAATGGTAGGTGTAAACATAGGATACGATCAGAAAAAGGGTGGAAAATAGAATTGAAAGGAGGGCATACCCTTGAAACGGGAAGGTGAGCAACATCCCGATCAAAGTGCCTTGTGTGCCCCAAAAGATATACTTGTACCTTTCATTGGATGTTGTCTTGTCAACAAAGCAATAATGGAGCAACGTGGTCAAGGCCACATACACCCATCCCAAGAGGGCAATGTGCGAATGGGCGTGGACCATATACCTATAGTTGAAGCCGAAGGAGAAAATAGGGAAGAAGCGGAGCAACAGTCCCAAGACGGCCGCAATGGCAAAATAGCCTATGGCAATGCCAAGATGTCGTCGATGAAGGTTGCCTTTCATGCTATTGCTTTTAAGCAAATTACCCATTCCCCATTAGAAATCCTTTCTTTTGGCTTTGTATCGCAAACCCAGTATGGGCAAAACTGTCCAAAGTAGTAGTATGGCCATCGAAACAACGAAGCCGAGATCCGTACCAAAGAACTTTTTGAAAATGGCGCCGGTATATCCCAAGAGGGCAGAGATGTCCAATTTGAGCAGTATCAGAATGCGGGAAAGATCGATCGGGTTCAGCGCAGTGGCCACCAAGGAAAAAGTGTCCAGGGGATATTCCTCGAAAACGATGAGGGACATCAGGAACAGTCCGTCATAGACCACAGCCAAGAAAAGCCATAACAATACGGCATAGCCAAATCCTTTGATCTTGTTTTCGTTGGAAATGGCAATCACAAAGGAAAGCCCCACAAAGATGAAGGTGAGGAATGCCCCGGTGACCAGTAACAACGTAAAGTCAAAAATGGCATTGCTCCTATATAGACCGTACAGAACAAAGGGAATCCCTAAGCCCAGTACTAAACTTAATGTCAGTGAACCTGCGACACCAAAATACTGGCCTAAGAAAATGGAACTTCTTTTGATGGGCTGTGCCAACAGCAGCTCGGTAAATTCCTTGGAATTATAATAGTACATCACCCCGAATATGGTCCCGATCAGGGGAATCAACACAATAATGACGTTCATTAAAGTGATCACCGCCTTGGAAACATCGTTGTTCAGAAACAACAAAACAAATCCCAGTGTCAGATAAAACAGAAAATACACATAGCTCCAGCGACTGCGTATCAGGTCGTAAAAACTGTATTTCAATATCTTAAGCATGGTTGTGGGTTGTTATGGCCGCAATGGCATGTTCAAAATCGGTTTGCTCGGTCTGCCCCAAAAGTTGTGCAATACTTCCCTTAAAATAAACTTCCCCTTCCAGTAGGTATACGATTTCATTGGCCATTTCCTCTACAAACTGCATGATGTGGGAGGTGATCAAAATGGTTTTTCCGCGGGCCCTCTCTTTTTGGATCAGCTCCTTTAGACGGATCAGTGCCTTGGGGTCCAATCCAGTGGTAGGCTCATCAAGAATGATCAAGGGACTGTCGAACATAAAAGTCAAAACGATGTTCACCTTTTGTTTGGTGCCTCCAGAGAGGGTGGACAGTTTTTTGTTCAGAAAGGGTTCCAGCCCGAATACCGTTATAAGCTCTTCTTCCGCTGCAGGACTGTTCCGGAGGTCTTTGATCATATGGATGAGTTCCTTGACCTTGATGTTGGGGGGAAAGTTGGCGATCTGAGGTAGGTAATCAATTTTTTTACGGTATTTCCATCCCTTTTTAATGGGTTCCCCCAAAACAGAAATCTGACCTTTATTGGGAATCACCATGCCTAGGATGCTCTTGATCAGGGTCGTTTTTCCTGAGCCATTGGGACCAAGTACGGCATAGATGAGCCCTTCCTCAATGGTAAGGTCCACCCCTTTCAATACTTGATTTTTACCAAATTTTTTATGCAGGTTGTTTATTTCAATGATCATGACCGTATTTTCATTAAGGGTTGGGCATCTTTTAGATTATCCGGCGTAAAGACAGGGGAGACCCGTTCAGAGAAATCGATGATGTCCATGAAGAGGCTTCGCAACAATACAATGGTTTCAGGTGTGCGGTTCACCACGTAGGAAAACAATTTCACCGGACGATAGGGTACATCCCCAAAACCATCCTTGTCCAGATCGTAACCGGTATAGCTGCTCCAAAAGTTGCCTTCAAATACATTATCGTTCAATTTGCTGTTATAGGAAATATCAAAGGAATTGTACATGAAATTGTTGCCCTTGAAACTATTGGTGTAACAAGCCCCGATCACTCGAATGGCCCAGCCGTTGTTGATAAAATCATTGTTGAGGTATTTGATCCGGTTCGATCCCTCGATATTGATGCCAATGGTATTTTCCTCAAAAGTGTTCCCACTAATTTCCGCATCGTTGATTTCCTTCAACAACATCCCATAGGCCGCGGTACCCCAGTTCTTTCGGAAAGTATTGTCTTTCATGGTGATGAACTTGGAGAACATGACCGCAACCCCGGCCCCATTGTTTTCAAAGGTGTTGTTGGAATAGATGTCATGGTTCGAAAACATGAAGTGAAGACCGTAACGAAGATTGTCCATGCTTACGTTATCGGTGATGGTGATCCGATCCGAGAATTCCAAATAGATGCCATCCCTAGTACCCTGTACATGGTTTTTGGCCACTTCAACATCCGATGAATACCACAATTGGATGCCGTTACCGGAATTGTATTCGTCCACGGCATTACCGATGATCCTGTTATGGTATACCTTGCCATGGGACGATTTTTCCAAATAGATGCCAAAGAACAACTGCTCCAACACCATGTTTTGGATCCGAAAGTTTTTGCTCTGTACAACCCTGATGGCGGCATTGTCCTTGGTATAACTGACCCCTACATTGATAAGGAAGAGCCCGTCCAGGGTAACGTTGTCCGAGGTGACCCTGAAAATTTCCCCTTTCCTTTCCCCATCCACAATCGGATAGCCTATGCCTTTGATGACCAAAGGTTTGTCCACCAATAGTTCAAATTCTTTGTAGGTGCCTTTTTTGATCAACAAGGTGTCGTGGGGAGCAGCACGTAAAATGGTTTCCTTGATGGAGCTGTTTTCACAGGTACCACAAACGGTCCAGATGTTCGCCGAACCTATTTGGAAGCCCATCAAAAAAGCAATTCCTATTATATTTTTTATATGTTGAAAACCTAATTTCATACGATAATACTGCTTGGTGCACTAAATTCCATCAATAAAACCACGACCAAAAATGTGGTGGTCCCGATGATATGGCAAACTCTTTGGTTCCATCTAATTCAGGTGAAATTCTCCACTGACTTTCCTGTTATTTTGGTGACTGCAATTCGATATACCACAGGCATTTCCGCTTCTTGCAACCTACCGGAAAAATGACTTAAAAAATGGGGGCGTTCCGCATTTTTATGGTCTATGGTTCGCTCCACGCCTTCCGCAAATCGTTTCAAACATTCTTTGGCGCGGTCACCTGCGAGCTCTTGATAAGTGCCATGTACCTGTACAGATTGCCAATGACGAAACGACTCTATACGGTCAACCTGGAAAGAGACTTTGTTGCACTTTCTCAGGGCGTTTATCCGATGCCCATTGGATGCAAAACATAAAATGCACCCCTGGTCCGCATCAAAAAAATAGGTCGAAGGCACCACATGGGGTTCATGGTCGGCAATGTAGGCCAGGCGCCCCACATAGTTGTCTGTCAAGAGTGCGTTACATTTGATCGGTTCCAAATCTATGATCATGCCCATAGTTAAAATTTAAATCGTTTTTTCATTGCTACCCATGTGAAAAGTTCACCATCTTGCTTCTCCATGGTTTTCACGGCCGCTCCTTCCTGGGCAAATGCACTAAGATATTCGCCCATGGGACTGGGGATGTTCCCACTGATCAAATAGGTGGCCATGGTGGCATCGACCAGCTCGCCAGGTTGTTCAAAATCATTGACCAAAAATAGGGCGATGGTAGCTTCGTTTTCATCCTTTAAATGGTTCATCATGCACTCAATGGCATCAAAATTATAGACCTTGCCTTTTTCTGTAACCAATTGGGCGGCATGTTGTTTGTCCACAATGGTCATGCTGCAATAGTGGCAGCCCACGTGGCCATAATCAATGGGTTTAGGGCCTACGGAGCAGCCGATGGCCACACAAAGAACAACAAATAGGAGTATTGTAAACTGTTTCATTATGCTGGGGATTTTAGTTTTTTTAAATTTTTCCAACCCAGAAAACCAGCGATCAAGGTGAGTGTCATGCCCACAAACATGAGCCAAGCTCCCAAGGCCGGTAACGAGGTGACATCAAAGTTCAGCATTTTTACATGGCCCAATAAGGGTGGTTTATAGGTCATTGGCGTACCATCGGGGTTGGTCAATTTCATAATGGCATTCGGGTCCAGGTCGGTACCATAGTCCACTAACCACTCATTGAAATCGTACATGCCCAATATCCCCATGATGGACATGAGGAAAAACCAACCCAAAAACCATTTATAACTTACTTTGTTGAAGTATCCCAACAATCCAATGAGCACACCAAGCGCAACCATAATCCCAATAATGGTAGGGAAAGTGCCAAATTCCCACATGTCTTCCGCCTTGGGGAGCGTGTGCATCCCAATATAGTGGTTCAGGCCATCAATGTTTTGGATATCAAATTCGTTGACCCCTTTAAGACCATTGATGTGGATGTTCAGGCCCAAAGGGTCTGGATACTGTGGTGCTCCCAACATGATCTTCCAAAGTGGAAAAACGTACAATCCCAATAAGAATAATGGACCGAGACTCATGAGTATACTGGCCTTTTTCATTTTTATGGATTTTCTGTGTTATAAATTGAATATGGCTTTTGGCGGATGGTTGTTTTTGGAATGGGATGAAAAGCGGGCCGGACCAGTTTGGACGGCCCGCTTTGTGGAATGGTCCCTCACCCTACATTTATTCTCCCAAAGACCATTTCAGTTCCACATTGGAATTGGCAGGGGAAACCCTAACATAGCCTTGCATTTCTTGGTGCAAAGCAGAGCAGAAATCAGTACAGTAGAAAGGCCATACACCAACTTGCTTCGGTTCCCAGACCGATGTCTTGGTCTGTCCGGGCATGATCAGCAGCTCGGAGGAGTTCTGTCCTATCATCGCAAAACCGTGGGGAACATCAAAATCCTGCTCATGGTTGGTGATGTGGAAATACACCTTGTCTCCCACTTTGATGCCCTCGATATTGTCGGGGGTAAAGTGGCTTCGGATGGTGGACATGTACACATGGACCTCATTGCCTTCCCGTACCACTTTGGAACCAGTGGGCGAGGTTACGGCATAGGGGTGCTTGTTCTCATCCAAGCGATAGATTTTCTTTGATTTTGGTGCCAATAGCTCGGCAGGGCAACCGGCTGCATAGTGGGGCTCACCATGGGTCGGGAAATCATAGATCAGTTCCATTTTCTCACCGGAGATGTCATAGATCTGTGCCGAGTGCTCCATTTCTGGACCGGTGGGCAGATATCTGTCCTTGGTGATCTTGTTCATGGCCACCACATATTTGCCAAAAGGTTTTCTGGAGTTGCCCCCGGGAATCATCAAGTGTCCCACGGAGTAATAGGTCGGTTTTCTGTCGATGACCTCCCAAGTGCCCAATTGCCATTTCACGACTTCGGAAGAGATAAAAAAGGTGGTGTATGCATTTCCTTTACCGTCAAACTCGGTATGAAGGGGACCAAGGCCACCACTTTTTACCTGTCCGGCCAATACATCCTCAAATTTAAGAATGGGAATGCCGTAGGCTTCACCATCAAATTTTTCACCTTCAATGGCGGCAATCATTTTATCAAAGGAGTGGACGGTCAGGTCTGCAGATAGTTTACCGTTACCGATAATGTATTGTCCAGTAGGGTCCACATCACATCCGTGTGGTGATTTGGGCGTTGGTAAGAAATAGACGGCACCGGGAACCTTTAGAGGGTCAACGGTAAGCACCTCTTTTTTCATGGTGGTGGTTGCCATATGGGTACTTTCATCATACACATTGTGGGCATAATTGGTGGGCATTTTGGTGCCACCGCCATTGTTTACGTATTCCTCGATTTTCTTCCAGTTGACCGCAGCGATAAAATCCTTGTCATTTTGTGAGGCATTCACCTCTTGTAGGGTATGGGCCTCCTCTGTGTTATAGGTGGTAAAGAAGAACCATCCGTGTGATTTTCCCCTACCAGGGTGGGAAAGGTCATAGTTGAAACCGGGCATCAACAACTGGAATTTTAAATCAAGATGACCATGTTCTGGATCCACACTGATAAAGGATAGGGATCCCTTAAAATTGCTCTTGTATTCATTGATGGGCATATCCCTTTGTGGGATAGGGACTGAGAATCGGGTACCTGCCACCACATATTCGGTGTTTTCTGTAATAAAAGAGGAACTGTGGTTGCCGGCGCTATTGGGTACTTCGATGATTTCCTCGGTTTCAAAGGTGCTCAAATTGATGCGAGCTATCCTTGGGGTATTGTTGCCGTTAATGAATATCCAACGTCCATCCAATTCCCCATTGGTCTGGGAAATATCAGGGTGGTGGGCATCGTCCCAAGGTACAAATCCATGGGAAGTATTCAGCATGGGCTTGGTTTCCTCGGAATAACCATACCCTGAGGTTGGGAACTGGGAGAACACTGGGATCTCTTTGAACATCCTGCCAGAGGGCAACCCATAGACGGTAAGATTTCCGCTATATCCTCCCGATAGAAAGGCATAAAATTCATCTTGTTCCCCTGGGGCAACATATACTTTTTCGGCGGCACTGGACGACAGGGCCCCGTTCGAACTTTGGTTTTGTTGACCACAGGAGACCAGCATCAATGCTGCTCCTATGGACATCATTAAATAATTATGGATTTTCATTGTATTAGGGTTTATTCGTTCCAATTGATTTTGTTATTGCGTAGGGGGTAGGATGACCTTGTCCACTACATGTACGATCCCGTTTCCTGCAGGTACACTGGCAATTATCCTGGCCCCACCTACAAAAACTTCATCCCCTTTGACTTCCACAGGAACATTTTGGTCATTGGCCTGTCCCAACTTTTTGAAGTTTTTCAAGAACTCCTTGGAATAGTTGCCAGGGGTCACATGATATTTGAGAATGTTGGCCAAGGCATCCTTGTTCTCAGGTTTCAGCAAATCTTCTACGGTGCCCTCAGGCAATGCATCGAAAGCGGCATTGGTAGGCGCAAAAACCATTAAGGGACCTGCATTGACCAAGGCATTTTCCAGTTCCGCTGCCTGTACCGCGGCCACCAAGGTGCTGTGGTCGGGTGACCCAATGGCGATCTGGAGTACATTGGGTGTTGAGGCATCATCTTCTATAAAGGCCTGCCCTTTGTTGTTTTCCAAAACTGCTTCAGAATCATTTTGATTGGAAGTTGTGGCTTCGTTCTGGGTTCTGTCCTTGCAACCCATGTTGAGTGCAAAGACAAGGAACAGCCCCATCATACTGAGTTTTGTGGTCGGTGTCATACGATTTATTGTAAGGTTCTAAAGTATTCGAGAATGGCTCGGGCCTGCTCTTCGGTCAATCCTTGATTGGACATGGGCGACCCGTTGAATTCTTGGAGCAGGTCTTTGGCCAAAGGATCTTGCTGGACCATTTCCTGGGGGTTCAAGATCATGTTCATCACCCATTCCGGGGTTCTTCGTTCCAACACGCCATTGGGGGCCGGGCCTATGAACTTTTTGCCGACCCTGTGGCAGGCCATGCACATCTGCTCATAGATTCCTTTTCCGGTTGCAGCCAATGCCTGGTCAACTTCAGGGGTGAGCGTGACCGATTTGACCGGACCCACACCCTTTGTGCTCATATCCACACGTTCGGATGCCTTTACTTCTGTGGAGGTGTTGGTTTCAACGGGCTGTTCCGTAGCAGCCTTTTTTCGTTGTACGCTAAAACCGTCCTCTTTTTTTTCTTCTTCTTTCTTGCCTCCACAACCCATCAGGATGAGGGCAAGGAGTAGGAGTATTCCTTTTATGGTTGTTTTCATGACCTAACTGGTTAAAAATTATGCCTCAAAAGTATGTAGTGGCCTCGATGCATAACATGATATAAATCATAAAAAGGATAAAAATATCCTTTAATCTTTTTAAAACAAAACAATGATGCTTGCCAATTCACAAAAAAAATCATTAAAGATGGTCACATGGTATTGACCTCAGATAAGGACCATAAGAAGGTAGGGCCATCCCGTTATGGATGGCCCTACCAAACAGACCGATAAAGTGTTCAAAACAGTTCTTAGAACTCAATTTCGAAGTACAAACTGCTGCTTTCGTTCCCTTCGGTAACCATTTCGCCTTTCAAAACATCTTCACTGGCATTGAGGAGCTGTAAATTGATTTTCCAATAACCGGTCATGGTCAAGGATAGTTTTCCAGAATAGGAACCAGAATCCGGGTCATAAGTCAGATTTTCATTATTGGGAGAACTGTGGTTGCCCATGCCCGGCATCCTAGGATCAATCGTAATGGTGTAGTCTTCCACAACGGGAAAACTCATCATGGATTCCATTTCAAAAAGTACGGCCGAAAAATCATTGATGGCCACCTTTGGGGCAAAGGGCAACATTGCCAGCACATAGCGTTTATCGTCGGTACCGGTAAATACGTTTACGGTCTTATTTCCATCGGTCGGAGCTTTGACCTCTATTCGTTTCGAGGTGGTATAGGTAGCACCTCCAAAACTGTACTCCAGGTTCAGTTCCCAATATTCGTCGGCGTTACTGGCCATCTGAAATACCAAATAGCCCTTATATACCGTCTCCTTTTCGGTAACGGTAATATCGGATTTTGGGCAGGAGTGGCTCATCCCGATCATATGCATCATGGGATTCCAGGTTATGCTCGCATTGGGAATATACGCACCAGTGGACAGGTCTTTGATCTGTACATATAGTTCATTATATCCAGTGGTCAGTCTTTCTTTTTCGGAATAGAGTTCCAACATATGGCCATTGGCCTCAAAACTGTTGGTCAGATGGTATGCTTCCAATGGGTTTTCGGTCACGGGCATTGGCCCTTCCGTATCATCGGAACAAGAGGTGGCTCCCATGGAGAGTGCAAATAGTATAATCAGTGTTTTTAGGGTCTTCATCGTTATAAATTTTTTGGGTGTGTTGTTAATTAATGGCATAGGATAGGGTCATGAAAAAGTTCCTGCCCATCCGAGGTATATTGTTCCAATCGGAATAGGTTGAATAATAGGTGTCAAACAAGTTTTCTATCCCTGTCTTGGCATGCAGATTGTTCCCACCAATGGAAAAGGTCTTGCCCAAGGATAATGACAATAGGGTATAGGCCGGTGTGCGGTCTTCCCCAAAATCGGGACTAAAATTGGTTTGGGCCATAGCACCCGATAGGGTCAATGCAGCTGAAAAGCCTCCCTTGGTATATTTCAATTGGGAACGATACGTAAAGGGACTGATAAAGGGCAGATTACGGCCATTGTGGTCGGTTCCCCTATGGTAGGAGATCAATCCACTCCAGTCCAGTCCCGAGGTGATCTGGCAGCCCATATCCAAAGACAGGTTATACAGATTGGCGTACTCCAAATTGGTATAGACTTTTATGCCATCGGCACCAATGGTCATCACGTCCAGTTCGGGATGGATCTCCCCAATGATATAGTTCCATGTATGAAAATGATTGCCTTCCATACTGACCGTAACATCTTTTAGCGGCAATGTAATTTTGATACTGGTCTCCAAGGCCTTTTCATTTTTCAGCTCTGGATGGCCTATGTAATCATGGTTATCAAAACTGTTGAACAGATAAAAACCAAAACCTTCCGAAACCGAAGGTGCACGATCACCGTAGGCAACGCCCCCATTGATATGCCATTTCTTGAACCTTTTGTGATAGTGTGCCGAAACACTTTTTAAGGCACGGGTTTGTCTTTGCTCCATATCAGGATAGAAAATCCGAAGGCTGTTCAATCCAAACTCATCGGCTATTTTGAAAGCTTGGAAGGCCAATCGGGTCGATAACTTTATCACATCTTCCCTGAGTGTTATCCTATCCTCCAAGTAGATGCCCGCATTCAAGGTTCGTACATCGGGCCAGGTCAGCATGAACATTTCCTGTTGGTTGGGGTCATTGGGGTACATGGTCATTTCCGCCAGGGAACGATTGTAATATCCATCGATTTTGCCAAAGAAGGTGTGGTGGTCCAATGACAATTTGGCCTGGGAGTATAACCCATACGTATCGCTCCAACCGGGCATATCCATCCGAATGGGTACGTTGGGTCTTTGGCTATCATCCATGATATGTGTAACCGTATTCGTATATATCTTGGTTTCCCAATTGGTAAGGCCTCCGATGAAATCAGATTGTTCCCAACTTAAGGATCCAATAAAGGCTCGTGCCAAGGATACATCCATGGGAAGTGCAGGATAGCCCACATCACGGGCCTCGTCAAAAATAAAACTCGCCTGTAATTTCTGATCTTCTGATATGTGGTACCCTGCATTGGCGGACAAATTGTATTTTTCATACTGGGAATAGGCAACTTCCTCACCACCACCTGCGGTATAGTTTTCCGCCTTTCGATAGATGATATCGGTATCCATATAGAATTTCCTGTCAGAATAATTGAGCTCTCCACCCATGATTTGGGCAATGTTGTTGGTCTCATAGCCTGTTTCCACAGCACCGGTCCACCCCAAGGGTTTAAAGTTGCTCTTTTCCAAACGCATGTCCAGTGCCCCTCCGATCATGTTTCCATGCTGGGCACCTTGTTGTCCGCTTTCCACGTGGACATCCGATAGGTTGGACACGTCCACATAGGAGGTTATGGGGTCCATTTTATCGGTACAGGCACCAAAGATCCGCATGCCGTCTATGGTGATGGACAAGCGCTCCGAGGTCATGTCGTTGAGCATGGGGTCCCAAGCATAGGCACCCCGTTTCAGCATGGATACTTTTTTGGAGGACTCCAGATATTGATCTAAAGTGGATAACGGCTTTGGCTGAGAGCTATGCTCAATACTCCTCTTATAGGACGAGATGACAATAACCTCCTTTAAATCTACAGTAAGAATGGAATCTATGATAGGGGAGGTGATAGGATCCTGGGCTTGTATGTTCTGCTGGTACAATAGGGTATGGCCCAGACATAGAATACATACAAGGAAATGTAAACGACCTAACCCGCCCCAAAATGAATATGTAAGTTTCATTAGTAAGGATTTTGAATCAGTTCAAAAAAAGTCGGGTACCTGTCCCAATAGCGTTAAAGTGTCGGACATGTACGGGGAAGTTGTTCAGACCGTTTCAGGGGGATGGGGAATATCGCAAATGAACAGTTGGGGACTGATTCCTTGATATAGAAAATAATTCTTGTCTGGGAACACCTGAAAAGGGTTGCCGAAATCAAAAACCAATAAAGATTGAAAGAAAACTAGGGGTTGGATCTCCGGTTTTGACCGCTGCTCCCCAAAAGGGTTCTTGTCTTGGTCCTTTTGTTGCTTTTCCAATTGCTTGGCGAGATAACATTTACCGTTGCAGTGCAATTGGGGCTTGTCCTTGTTCTCGCACAACACCTGTGTTATATATTCGTAATTGGCCACATATTCCATAATCGGCCAAAGGGGCTTGACCAACATAGTGAGTGTGACCAATAGGATAACAGTGTGTTTCATAGGGACAAAAGTAGGGGAGGTCCGTGGATTCGAACATGATAATTGTCATATAGAGGATAAACAAGTCCTTTATTCTTTTGTTTAGGACAGAGCCGGATGAAATCAATTCGTTCCCGACTCTTTGGAAGGCTGTATCTTGTTAGGTACTAGTATTATGACTAAGTTCAAGGAGAGATTGGAAGGGCTCTTGGACTTTTACAACAACAGGAGACACTACAAATCATTGGACTGCCTGATACCAGCAACCTTATATTTTGGACTGGACAAAAGATTTGGACCAAGTAAATCCAGTTAACTAGGAAATTGCCCCGGTATACTGATTTCTAAACTCCATTGGAGACATTCCTGTTTTTAACTTGAACAATTTGGAGAAGTAAGCGTAATCTGAAAATCCAAGGGTATAGGCAATTTGGGATAAGGGATCTGCTGTATGGACTATTAACCGCTGTGCCTCCAAAATCACCCTTTCAGAAATCAATTGTTGCGTAGTTTTATTAATGGTGTCACGAACAATCCTATTAAGATGTTTGGGGGTAATGTTCAATTGGTTGGCGTAAAATTTAGGGAATTTCTCCAGGTAAAAATGGATGTTTATCAAACCTTGCAACTGCTCGAGTAGTGCTGCATATTTGTATGAAACTAGTTGATGCATATCTATATTCGAGGAATAACTGCGTGCAAGTTCAATATAAATGGCGTTGATAAAGTTGGCAATTTTCATTTCCCTATAAGGTTCCGATCCTTGGTATTCCGATAATGATTCCTTGAAAAGCGCTTTGAGTTTCTTCAATGAAATTCCATGGACATGAAGTAGTGGTGGGTTCTGTAGTGAACTGTAAAATGGAAAAGAGGAAAGAGCGTGACCCGAAAAATTGAGTTCATAGAAAGATCTGGAGTGGAAAAATATAAAACCCTCAGGTTGTGATTTGAATTTCCAAAAATGACTCTGACCCGGTCTTAAAAAGAAGACAGCTCCCGGTCGGATCGCATAGGTACCAAAGTCTATTTCATGGGTTCCCTCTCCACTGGTAAATAAAACACATAGAAAAAAGTCATGGGTGTGTGGTGTGTTGATCAATTTATGGTTTAATACTACATGATCGGAGAAAGTATTAAAATACACTTGATTGATTAGTGTGTGGCTATGGAACTGGGTTAGCTTTAAATCTGGTATTCTCATAAAATGTCCTAAAAGTACAATTATTTGCGATTTGGTTTAAAGTATGGATTGACGATTGTATGTTAATTTTGTGATCAAATTGGAAACTATATGTCCATCTTGAGTAACATTGCAACATGTAAATGTCCAAACTGTAGGAAAAGTGCCATTTTCAACCCTTCAAAGGGATATCCTTTACGGATTCCTAGAATGTATGAAAGGTGTCAGAACTGTCATTATAAATTTGAGAGGGAGACAGGATTCTTCTTTGGCGCAATGTTCGTTAGCTATGCGCTGGCAGCTGCAGAAATGATATCAGTATTTGTTGTTTTTTGGTATTTTTTTGGTTTAAGGCCTCTTATGGTTTTTATTCTGGTCGCCATTATGGCTTCAATGTTGAGTACTTTTAATTTTAAGTGGTCCAGGACCATCTGGATATATTTGTTTTACAAGAGATAACTGTTACAGACAAGGACCGCTAGGATTTATGACCAATTAAAACTCAAGATTTATCTTTCTTGGCATTCTGTTGGGGTTTGATCTTTGTATTATTGGAAAAGTACGGGGAACATTCCCATCTTCTTTTTTATAAGGAGTACTGCCTCTAAAATTTTCCGGTAAGCTGGACCATATCGCTACACTCATTTTTCCACTAAAAGTTTTTTTGAAAAGGTGTCAGAAGTCACCGGACTGATTTCCCGCGCAGACTGAGGCTTTTTAAATGGTACACTCCTAGCATTCGTCTCTACTTTTTCGCCAAAAGTGGACAACCAGGGAACAATGGCAAAAATCTGTGACTACATCAACTAAAAGTGTACTATTTTGATAACAATATAAGAAAACCGCAAGTCATTAAACCTGCGATTTTCTTTACCAATTGTATTATGCAAGACTTTGTCCTATTAACAGGTGGGTGCTTCGTACGACCCTGTTCCACATGTTGATGGTAATGATTGCCGTAATAATATCCGCAATTTCCGTTTCACTAAAAAATTGTAAGGCATTGGTGTAGGTATCATCTTTCAATCCGTCTTGATGAATCAACGTTATCTCTTCAGTAATCGCCAATACAACTTTTTCTTCTTCTGTAAAGACTCCTTCGGCTTCCCTCCAGTCATTCAAAAGAAAGATACGTTGATTGGTTTCGCCATTTTTTATGGCGTCTTGGGTATGAATGTTGATACAATAGGCACAACCATTGATTTGCGAAGCTCGGATCTTTATAAGTTCTTTAGTTGAATTTGAAATGGAACACGTTGAAATATAGGTTTCCAAACCAATCATTGCTGTAAGGGCACTTGGAGCTACTTCTTTAATGTTGAATCGTTTTTGCATTGTATTTTTCTTTTAAAATTGTTCAATGCAAAATTTGAAAATGGGAAAACGGAAAAACTTAATATGGTTTAAGAAATGTGCCTCTTACGAATTTCACTTAAGTATTCGGGTGTAAACCCCAAATAGGAAGCGATTAAGTACTGGGGGACACGTTGCACAAATTCAGGATGATTCGTAACGGCCTGGATATAAAATTCTTCTTTCGAAAGCGAAAAAAGAAATTTGATGCGCTTTTGAGCCGCTGCAAAAGCACGCTGATATATATAACGGAAATAGCGTTCCATAACCGGAAATTTCTCCAATAACTTTTCCTGGTTCTCCTGTGTGATATACAGTATCAAAGATTTTTCTATGGCCTGAATATAAAATTCTGAAGGGATTTTACGTTCATACGCAAAGTTGTCGGTAATCCACCAGGTCTCTATGGCAAATTCGGTGGTTTGTTCGATGCCTTTTTCGTTGATGAAGAACTTTCGCAGTAGGCCGTTCAAGACGAAATAGTGGTGTCTGCAAATTTGACCCTCCTCTAAGAGGTTTTCTTTTTTGTCCACCTCCTTGGTGTCGAAGAATTTTATAATTTCTTCGAATTCATCGTCAGGGATTTGTGCAAATTTTGCTATATGTCCTTTGAAAATTTCGAGCATTGGGGCTTTGACATTATTGTTTTGATTTTGGAGGTTATGGCTTTCTATATTAAAGCTGGAATACTTGGATTTTATGCCATTTCCAGGCACCGAAACAAAGATAAAAGAAAAGAACTGAACTTAGGATTCAGTTCCTTAAGGCTATTTTAATAGAAATTAATGAGCTCTTTGTAATATTCATTATTCAGTATGACAATTATAGTTTGCGGCAACTTCTGATATGGAATTTTTTTTAAAGTAAGATTAATTTATAAAGTTTGACTTTGTTTTTCATCTTTTCCAAATGGGAAGGGCAATAATTTTTACTGTCTGCCTTTTGCTTATTTTCTCCGCTTATAATGCAATTGGGTCAATCCGGTGACAAAAGTTTTGACCTCGACAAATTCAAGTATTTGTTCAGGTCTTCCATCATCAAATAGTCTCGTGCCACTACCTAACAAAACAGGTATAATTGAAATTATGAACTCATCGATCAAATCGAGCTTCAATAACTCATTTATGATTTCTGCTCCACCGTCACAATAAATAGTTTTCCCTTCCTTGGATTTCAGTTCCTTCACTAATTCTGCTAAGTTGCCTGTATAAAAAATTGTTCTGCCGTTCTGAGGTCTTTCAGTCCGGGTGATGACATAAACATCCCGTTGTCCATTATCATAATGGCCAATGCCAATTTCTCCAATTACATAATCGTAGGTTCTTCTACCGATGATTATGGTATCGACCGTGTCCGTAAATTCCGTATAACCATAGTCCTCTCCTTCTTTTTCAACAAGTTTCAAGAAACCAAGGTCATCATTGGGCTTTGCAATGTAACCATCCAAACTTGTTGCAATGAAAAGTGATATTTTTCGCATTCTCTTTTGAATTTTAATGTTGCTACAAATTTACTTTTGGATAACCACCCGTACTTTGTAAAAATGCGACAAATTAAAGTTGTGATGGTGCAAGTCCTGTGTTTCTTTTGATTTCATTGGTAAGATGTGAATGATCGTAATAGCCACATTCAAAGGCAATCTCCAACAGACTACGTTTTTCCCCTGAATTTTTAATTAAGCTAAGAGCATATTGAAATCGAATAATGTTTGCATATTCCTTTGGGGACAGACCGATGAACTTTTTAAAATCACGTTCCAATTGTCTTACAGAAGTGAAATTTTGTTTTGACAGTTTGTTAATGGCAATTTGTCCGTTTGTTAAATGAATGTCACTGATAACGGATTGGAGTGGATTGCTTTTACTTTTTATTCTCCCTGAGTAAAAATGGTCGAAATAATTGAAGTGGGCTTCAAGCATTTTATCAATATTGAAGGATTTGGATTTTTCAAGTTCCACGGTATTATCGATCAATTCAATTTGTGGGGTGTACCTATAAAAATTTGCAAAAGCCCCTGGTTTTAAACACACTCCTACCAAGTGTGTATCGTGATCAATAAAGCTGTCCTTGAATGAGGTCATTGCACCGACCACATAAGTTTTTCCATACTCCAATGAAAGGGCACCATTATCTGTCAAACAACTATTGCCTAAATTCATAAATATCCCAGCACATCCGTCTGGAAAAACCCGTTCCCATAGTCCTTCTTGTTCGTTTCCCTTCAGTTCCCAATAGAAATGGATAAATGGTTCTAATTCCTTGTAGGGCTTTATTTTTGTATACTTCATTTATTGCTTTGGTAACTTTCTTTAAAATGACCAACAAATAGGCTATAAGAATATCAAATTCATTGATATTCTCAAAATGCAATAAATCAAATCCATTTGATTGTGTCTTATTGGGTGCGACCGCTGGGCGAGACCACTAAAACTGAAAATATGGTCCATCCTAGATTTGGGTTTGGAATATTGAAAGTCAATTTCTTACATTTTTATGGAGGGTACTCAATTTAATCTGGCGGTAGGGGTATAAATGTTCGGCGTTTCAAGCGGGAGAGCATCATCTTCATGGATATTGAGACAATTTTTACTATCTTCAATACAAATGAGAGTAATCCGGTACAATTAGAACGTCACCCATACGGTTACCTATTTTAGAAAAATATTTGTAACTATTTAATAAACAGGGTGTTGATTCTGGACATGAAATCCAGTCATCCCTTGATGGAGAAATTGGAAAAACAGATGCTTCTTATTAGAGATTGGCATTTATTGGTTGGCTAATCTATATCCAAAACCCGGACCATCACATGGAAGGTAACCTCCATTGAATATTTCCATGTTGTTCAAAATAGAAATATGTTCCTTAAGGGAACTTGTACAATTTTGGATTAAATAGCTTTCCGCTTCATATTCAAATTCATAATACTTTGCATCTTCTGATTGTATCAAAAGGTAACTGCCTTTGGCAATACTGGTACTGTCCGGGTACACCCTTCTTTTGACAAAGTGATTGTTGGATGAAAGCTCAATGAATTCATTAAAATCCAAATCCTTCTTCTCGATGATTTCTCCCGACATTCCTGCATTGATGTACTGAAGTTCAAAAAGGTTGTTGCCTTGAAGGTCAATTTCTTTATCTGGGCTATCACAAGACTGATTGATTATTAAAGAAGTCAATGAAAGCAATATGGCCAGTTTTCTCATGTTAAAATAGAATTGATTTATACCAATAGGATACATTGAAACACAAATCGTTGCTTATCAAAAAAAAAGGCCTAAATTGTAAGACTCCCATAAGTTTTGCCGCTGGATGTGCCGATTTGAACACGGTTCAGTTAACTGGTCCAAGTTAACGGTGTAAATTTTAGAAAATCAACTATTTATGTTTCAAGGGATGGGCTTGCCACCCCGACGAACCACTAAATAGGTGGTATCAAAGCACTGTCAACGGAATGATTGACAGTGCTTTTTGTTTTTATGCATTCATCTGATTTCACATACAAAGTGTTGGGATTGAAATCCTCGGACTGGATTACAAGACCTTTTGGATGGGATAGGCTTCCGGTCGTACCCTCAAGGATTTAGGGGGCAGGGCGTGGACCATGGAAGTACAGTTGCAGTTTCCGAAATCCCGCCATAGGAAAAGGGGTTAGGTCAAATTAAATCGGGAATGGTCCAGGTCATGCTCTTTTAAATAATCGTCTACCCCCATTTTTCTGGCCTCCCTTTCAAATTCCTTGGGACTTTTGTAGTATTGTTTTTTAAAGCATTTGGAAAAGTATTTAGGGTCCTTAAAACCCACGATAAATGCAGTTTCCGAGATATTGTATCCGTATTTTGCGATAAGGACCGCGGCTCTTTTCAGTCTGATCAATCGGATGTAATCCACTGGATTTTTCCCCGTCAATGCCTGGCATTTTCTATATAGGCTGGAGTAGCTCATGTTTAGGGATTCTGCCAAATCCTCGATTTTGAAGTCGTCATCGTTCAATTTGGCATTGATGATGGAGGTCATATTTTCAAGAAAAATCTCATCTTGTGTTTTATCGCCCACAATTTCAGGGCTACTTATTACCTCTTTTCTATACTTTGATATGATGTGCTCTTTGGATGAGATGATGTTCTTTATTTTCAGCAATAGCTCTGCGGTGTTGAAAGGCTTGTTTATATATTCGATGGCCCCTGATTTTAGTCCGGATAGTTTTGACTGGGTGGAATTTTTGGCGGTCAATATGATGACCGGAATATGTTTGGTAAGGTCGTCTTGCTGTAGCAGGGCACACATTTCAAGGCCGTCCATTTTTGGCATCATGATATCGCTCAAGATCAAATCCGGGAAATTGCTTTTGGCATAATGGAACCCTTCACCACCGTTATCGGCCAAAATAATGTTATACTCACCCGCCAATAATTCTTTTAAAAACGATTGCAACTCGTAATTGTCCTCCACAATCAGAATTGTTTTTTTGGAAATATCTTTAGTACCGGCCTTAAACTGGGTCACTTGAAGTTGCTCTATGTCTTGGGGGATGGTTTCATCGGGCTCGTCGGTCATAATGATCTCAGACTCCTCATAGGCGTCTTTTGTTATGGGAAGGGTAAAGGTGAAAATAGTGCCCTCAACGGCAGAGGACTCAACTTCCATGGTGCCTCGATGCAGGTCCACCAATTCTTTGGTCAAGGCCAGGCCAATGCCCGAGCCTTTCTTTTTTTTGTTGGTCTTGGATTGGTAGAATAGATCGAAAATAAGTTCAAGTTCATCTTTGGGGATACCCGATCCCGTATCGGAAACCGATAATTTTATCTGTTTTTTGGAATCGATGGGGATAACATTGAGCTGGACATTACCTTCCTTTGGGGTAAACTTAAAGGCATTCGAGAGCAAATTGTAGATGACATGCTCTATCTTTTCCTTGTCGTACCACGCCGATTGCAGGTTTTGGGGGCAGTTTATGGCAAAGTCGATCCTTTTTTTCCGTGCCATTTCCTTAAATGACAATGAAATATCCTGAATATGGTCGTACAGGTTGTTCCTTGTGGTCAAAAGCTTCAGCGCGTTGATTTCCTTATTACGCATCAGGGTCAGCTCCCGTGCTATCTTGGAAATGCGCTTGCCATTTTTTTCGATGATCTTTAAGCGTTGGTTGAGCAAAAGATTCCCATTTTCCTCCGATTGTTTCAACATGTCCTCCAATGGCCCTAAAATTAGGGTGATCGGGGTTTGGATTTCATGGGACATTTTGGTGAAAAAGTTCATTTTTAGGTCATACAGCTCGTTTTCCTTTTTGTGGATCAGTTTTTCAACGAGCAATTTGTTTTTCAACAAATACCAACGTCGAAGCGCATAAAGGACAAAGCCAATAAGAATAGCATAAAGGATATAGGCAAATGGCGTTTTCCAAAAAGGAGGGGCAATCCGAACCGCTATACTTTTTGGGGCAATGTTCCAAAGTCCTTTGCTGGTGCCTGCCTTGACCTCAAAAATGTAGTTCCCATTGGGGATGTTGGTGTACGTGGCCAAGCGTTCCTGTCCACTAACGATCCATTCATCATTGAACCCTTTTAAACGGTAGGCGTAGGTGTATTTGGGGTCCAGCACATTATCGATTGCCGAAAATCGGAACGAAAAGGACGATTGGCCCGACTTTAAGTTCAATGTCTCCAAATTATAGGCACTGAGACTCCCATACGTGGGAATGAGCTGCTCCATGGGTTGGTTCAGGATTTCAATGGAGTTGATAAATAGTTCCGGAACCCTTTCCTTTTTACTTATTTCTGTGGGGTCAAAATAATTTAAACCATAATTGCCACCAAAGTAGAGCATGCCATCACTATCCTTGAAGGTGGACCTTGATAAAAATATATTGCTTTGAAGCCCATCGGAACTGTGGTAGGCTATTGTTTTCTTGGTTTTTGTATTTAAATGGAATATACCGTTGTTGGAACTGAACCATAGGTTATGGTCGTCCTGTTTTGCAATGGCCGCAAGATTAACGTCCTTAAAGGCCTGAATATCTTCAAAAGTGGTGTATTCGTTGGTTTGGGAGTTGTACTTTAAAAATGTACCGTTTTTGTCCAAAAGCCATAGTACGCCTGGTTCCCCGACGGCAATGAACTTTACGGAGAAAATGCCCTCAAGGGTTGTGTTGTTCTGGTACGATACCAGTGAAAAGGATGATTCCGAGAGTTTTTGCGGTTTTTCATTGAACCTAAAAAAACCACCGTTGTAAATACCTATCCAAATGGTGCCGTCCTG
Source organism: Flagellimonas hadalis (assembly GCF_007785775.2). GTDB lineage: Bacteria > Bacteroidota > Bacteroidia > Flavobacteriales > Flavobacteriaceae > Flagellimonas > Flagellimonas hadalis. The sequence continues at coordinate 88,412 of NZ_VNIK02000010.1, read as the reverse complement.
ATCTTCGGCCATGGCTTCGGCTATAAGACCGTTCAACCCGTGATGGTTGTTTTCAAAGGATGCCAAAAGTTCTTGTTCGGCGGAGTACACATTAATGGAAATGTTGGAACATACCCATATCCTGCCTTTGGAGTCCCTGAACAAGGTCCTCACATCCGTTGCCTTTTGGTTTCGGATGTTGGTAACCTCAATTTTTTTTAAGGTATTTTTTTGGGTATCATGAAACCACAGTCCGTTAAGGTAGGTGGCAATCCAGATATTTCCATTAAGGTCTTCTGTGATGGACTGTATATAGTGGCCCCGGCCTACTTCAGAATCGTTGAAATAAGTTGTCTCTTTCGTAATGCCGGTGCTGTTTATGTTGACTTTGGTCAAACCTGAACCATCGGTGCCTATCCATAGTATATTTTTTGAGCTTTTGTAGATGCTCAATATTTTTTGGGGAATATGGTTTGCCGAACCTTCGTGGTAATGGATGTTGTTGTCCACATTGGGTAAAATGGACAGTTTTCCATAATTCGTGCAGATCCACAGGTTTTTGTGGTTATCCTCGTTGATGTGCAAGATGGTATTGCTGCCCAGGGAAAATTCATTCCCATCCTGCTTGTAAAAAAGGTCGATAATACCAGTGACCGGATTTATTTTATACAACCCGCCACCATCGGTACCGCCCCATATAAACCCATCACTATCGTTGAAAAGTGTGAGGAACAATTCCTTTTTGACATCGGGTCTTTCCCCGCTGAACAGGGTGTCCTGAATAAACTCTTGCGTTGTTGTATCATAAACAAAAATGCCATGGGCCTCCGTACCTATCCAGAGTCTTTTGTTCTTGTCCGTTGTCAAGATGATCCTACCTGGGTAATCCGTATATCGTCCGATCAACTCCGTATAGTTTTTAGAGCTTAGGTCGTAGTGGAATATCTTACCGTTTTCAGTACCCACAAATAAGTTGTTGGGTGCAACATAGGCCAAGCTGTTGATATTGGTGACAGGGAAGTTGTTGTTGAATATTTGTGCTACACTGTCTATTTTGGAGTTTGAACTACGGTAAATTTTGCCATTGGTCGTAGCCATCCAAATACTTTGACCTTCGTGGTAAATGGTCTTTAGTTTTTGGTCATTGAAAAGATCGTTCAGCACCTCGAACATGCCACTTGCAGCATCAAACTTCATCAAGCTTCCCAAAGATGAGATGATATAGATATCCCGCTTATCATCAGTGATCATATCTCGGGCCCTTTCACCGTCTTTTTTAAAAATTGTGCTGTTGGTCAAGGGTTTATAGTTGTACCCATCATAGACCAGAATGCCATCGGAACAAAGCATCCATATATTTCCCCATTTATCCTGAATGGTCTTGGAAACAAAAACTGGTTTATTGTTGACGACGGGTGTCAATGGCGCAAAGTTGATATGCTTTTGCGCATAGGAACAAAAGCTCAACCAGAAAAAGGCATATAAAATTTTATGTTTTGTAAAAATGGACATGCTTTCTAAGCTCATGCTGCACTATAGGTCTTGTACCATAGCATACAGGATGTCGCAGTAAAGGTATCAATTAAGTTCAACTTCTTCCCACCCTTATGTAGAGGCCTAGGGGACAAATTTGTCAAAAAGGGGGAGCAGATCTGTCAAGACGGAATAAAGATGGTTTTTTACCCATTAATGCACAAAAATTCGTCCTCGGGACAAACAGGAAAATCCATATTTGTCGATAGATGATTTAAAATCCAACTTTTATTTATCAACTATGAATTCACGAAGGAATTTCGTCAAGAAAACCACATTGGCGGGTGCAGGCCTATCCATTCTGCCCAATATATCGCTCGGATCGGAATTGGTCGGATCCGATCAGAAATTAAAACTTGCCTTTATAGGTGTCGGGCTCAGGGGTGCCAACCATTTGCACAATGCCTTAAACAGAAAGGATATAACCATTGAAGCTATATGCGATATAGATCCAGAGCGTATCAAGGTCGCCTTGAAAATGATCGATGAAGCAGGATTTGCAAAACCTAAAGTTTTTGGAAGTTCCGAGTACGACTACAGAAACCTGCTGGACGCGGCGAATATTGATGCGGTAATTATTGCGACCCCTTGGTTGTGGCATACCAGAATGGCAGTGGATGCCATGAAGGCCGGAAAATATACGGGATTGGAAGTTTCTGCAGCAAATACATTGGAAGAGTGCTGGGATTTGGTCAATACCCATGAGGCCACTGGCTCCCACTTGATGATCCTTGAAAATGTCAACTACCGCCGTGATGTCCTCGCCGTTCTGAACATGGTGAAGCAGAATGTGTTCGGCGAAACAGTACATTTTAGATGTGGATACCAACATGATCTGCGCGGCGTGTTGTTCAATGATGGGAAAACAGCCTACGGTAAAGGCGCCGAATTTGGTGAACAGGGCATTTCCGAATCCAAGTGGCGTACCCCACATAATCTATTGCGCAATGCAGACGTATACCCCACCCACGGCGTCGGGCCCATTGCAGCAATGTGTGATATCAATAGAGGGAACCGTTTTGTATCCATGACCTCGCATGCCACTAAAAGTAGGGGCCTTCATAATTATATCGTGGATACGGCAGGTGGTGACCATCCCAATGCAAAACTGAACTTTAAGATTGGTGATGTGATCACTACCACCATAGAAACTGCAAAAGGGGAGACCATTATAGTGACCCATGATTGTAGTTTGCCCAGACCCTATTCCTTGGGCTTTAGGGTCCAGGGCGTGAAGGGCTTGTGGGAAGTGGATGGCAACAGGATCTATGTTGAAGGAAAGTCAAAACCACACCGATGGGACACGGCCGATGACTGGATGAAGCAATATGACCACCCCTTGTGGCAGAAATATGGGGAGTTGGCCAATGGAGCAGGGCATGGAGGGATGGATTTCTTTGTCCTCAATGCCTTTGTGGAATCGGCCAAGCAGAACATTGCACCACCTATGGATGCTTATGATGCCGCAGCATGGAGTGCCATTACCCCCTTGTCCGAGCTATCCATAGAGAACAATGGGGAGCCACAGGACTTTCCAGATTTTACCAGAGGTAACTGGATAAAGAATAAACCATACAACTGGATGAAGGATACCTATTAGTGATCAGCGTCCTATTGGTTTTTGGGAAGTATGCCGTGTTGGGTGTCCATAAAAGGAACCCTTCCAATAACCCTTTGACAAATGGACATCTTCATTGGTTGAATAAAAATAAATAACTGACTATAAAACAAATAATTAACTCAAACTCATTTTTATGAAAAATAGGATTAAAACCATACTATTTGTTTTCCTTATGGGCTTTATACATACTGTTTGGGCCCAAGAAAAACAGGTTTCTGGTACCGTCACGGATGCGGATGATGGGGCACCATTGCCAGGGGCCAGTATCAGTGTATTGGGCACTTCTCGAGGGGTGTCATCTGATTTTGATGGAAATTTCACCATAAACGTAGGTGAAGATGATGTGTTGTTGGTGAGCTACATGGGGTATGTGAGCCAAGAAATTCCAGTGGCGGGAAAAAGTACCATTGCCATCCAATTGACCATGGAACAGAATGCTTTGGAAGAAGTGGTGGTCGTAGCCTATGGAACACAAAAGAAGGAAACGGTAACCTCTTCGGTCGTGGAGGTCAAGTCCGAAAAGCTTACGGATGTTACGGTTCCCGAGGTAGCTACCATGCTACAAGGTAAGGTGACCGGTGTACAGGTGTTGCCGAGCAACGGACAACCAGGATCTTCCCCAAATATTATCATTAGGGGGCGTTCTTCCATAAATTCAACAAATTCCCCCTTATGGGTAGTCGATGGGGTTATTGTCGGCAACTCGGATCCCAAGTTGAATCCCAAGGATGTGGCGAGTATGTCCGTACTTAAGGATGCTTCGGCTACGGCACTTTACGGGAACCGTGGCGCCAATGGGGTGATCATTGTGACTACCAAGCGGGGCACTATCGGACAAAAACCACAATTGACGGTCTCGTTAAAGACTGCGATAAACCGATTCAACCCAGGGAATTTCGAAGTGATGGATTCCAGACAGTTGTATGATTTTCAGGAGAGTTTGGGCAATACGAACCCCTGGTTTGACGAAAGCCTATTGGAGCGCGATTTCAACTGGTTGGACGCCACGACACAGGATGGGCTTGTCACAGATGCATCGGCCTCTTTTACCTCGGCCACGGAGACCCACAATCTATTGGTGTCCGGAGGATATTACAGCGAGGAAGGTACCGTCATTGGCAGCAAACTGGACCGATATACCTATAGGACCAACCTGGATTACAAGATTACTGACAAACTCACCATAAAGCCCAAGCTCTATTTTGTTTTTGACCGAAGGGACAATGCAAGGGGAGGTAGTCTGTACCAAGCCTATACCAATTTGCCATGGGATATCCCTTTTAATGAGGATGGTTCCGTGGTCAATGCCAATCAGGCATTGGGAGATACGTGGTTGGGAAGGGACAAGAGCAACTTTTTTTATGATAGGCAATGGAACTATTCGGACTCCCGCTCATTTGACTTGTTCGCAAGTTTCGATTTTGAATATCAGTTGCTGAAAAATTTGACCTTTATCTCCACGAACAACTTTAGGTGGGGAAATTTTGAGCGGTACAGCTATACAGACCCAAGATCTAATGGAGGAAGGGCAAACAACGGATCTATAGAGGATTATACCTATAGGGGGTTGTCCAGGTTTACCAACCAGATGTTGAAATATTCCAACATTTTCAACAATGACCATACCGTTAATGTTTTGGCCGCTTACGAATACAATGATAGCAGTACAAGAAATGTTACCGCACGTTCAGAAAATGTCGTGGTCAACGGCAAGGTACAAAGTGTGGGGCTAAAACCGGCGGTGGCCGATGGTGATGCCAGTGAATTTGCCCAACAATCCTTTCTTGTTGCCGCGGACTACGATTATAAGGGAAAATATTTCGCAAAAACCTCCCTGAGGGTAGATGGGGCATCTGCATTTGCACCCGATTATAGGTACGGCGAGTTTTACTCGTTTGCCGCAGGATGGAACATCCATAAAGAGGATTTCTTTGATTCCAAAAGCATAAACGTGTTGAAATTGAGGGCCAGCCATGGTGCGGTAGGTAACCAGCCCGGCGGTTTTGGATTTTTGTCCACATATGATGTACGGTTCCAATATGCAGGTCTTATCGCTGCCAAGCCTAACCGTTTGGGAACAGAAGACCTGACTTGGGAAAAGGGTATAGAAAGCAATTTTGGACTGGATGCAACACTGTTCAATGCCATTGACCTGACCGTTGACTACTATGACAAGGAAAATTCCGGTCTGTTGTTCTTTAGAAGATTGTCGGATCAGACCGGATTCAGTGGAAGGTATCAAAATATCGGTTCCGTTACCAATAAAGGTATAGAGGTCGCGGTTTCTGCAGACATAGTGAACACGGATGACTTTGGAATCAACATAGGGGGGAATATTAGTTTCAATAGAAACAATGTGGAGGAGCTGCCCGATGCCACTGATATCATAAGCGGTTCGTTCATCATCAGGGAAGGAGAGGAATTTGGTTCCTTTTACATGAGAAAATGGTTGGGGGTCAACCCTGCCGATGGAGCACCGGTTTATGAAGTGATCGATGAGGAAACCGGCGAAAGTTCGACCACGGCAGATTACAACAGCGCGACCCTACAGATAGCAGGTTCTGCCAACCCCGATTTTACAGGAGGTTTTAATACAAGCTTTTGGTACAAGAACTTCACCTTGAGCTCAAACTGGAGTTTTTCCTACGGGGCAGAACTCTATAATGCATCCCGTAACCTGTTCGATTCCGATGGCTATTATCTTCAGTACAACCAAATGGTATTGCCTGATGGTTGGTCCCGTTGGGAAAGACCAGGGGACGTGGCCACACACCCCAAACCACAACCGGGCGGGTATGCAGGGAGCAACCAGACCTCCACGAGATACTTGGAAGACGGTAGTTACCTTAGGTTGAACAACGTAAGGCTGTCTTATGACTTTCGAGCTATCCTTATGGAGAATATTGGGATAAGCAGTGCCAATATCTACCTCTCCGGGGACAACCTGGTCACCTTTACCAAGTTTACCGGTGTGGACCCTACCATTAATGATGTTGATAACGGTGGTGCGACTACTTTAGGATACACCAGTATTGGGTACCCCGTGCCAAGACGTTTCGCATTGGGGTTGAATATCACGTTTTAATCATATAAAAAATTGAGCATGAAAAATATAACTTACCTATTTCTACTAGTGACCACGGTGATCCTTACATCCTGTGAGTTGGATAGAAGCCCTTATACGGAAATCTCGGCCGATGATCTGTTTAATGATCCTGGTGCTGCACAGACGGCAACCTTGGGGAACTACTTGTTCTTAAAAGGAGACAAAGGTTATGATGGTTGGATAGACGATCTTCACAGAATGTCTGAATACTCAGGGGATAATGTTATGATCAGTGGCGGGACCACGGATGCCCTGTACTTTTTCTACAATTACCAACGAAACCCCAATAACAGTAGGGCCAACAGGTTTTGGAGCAATTCCTACAAGGCCGTGGTTGGGGCCAACCGTGTAATTGAAAGCTTGACCGAAGGTATTTCACCAGAGGAAGATCAGGTGATCGGAGAGAATTATTATATCAGGGCCCTGGTCTACTTTCAGATGGGGAATATCTTCGGAAGACCCTATAACCAAGGTCAATCAAATTTATCGATCCCATTGAAATTGACTTCCGACATCAATGAGATCCCCGACAGAAATACAGTTGGGGAAGTGTATGACCAGGTAATAGCAGATTTATTGAAGGCCGAAGCATTGATGAACGAAAACAAAGGGGCGTCCTTTGCCTCTAAGGAGGCTGCCCAAGCCTTGTTGTCCAGGGTTTACCTCTATATGGAGGATAATATAAAGGCAATAGAGTACGCCGATAAGGTAATCAATGAAGGGCCCTATACACTGTTGTCCCCAGATCGTTTCTCGGTAATGAACACCTTGCACCCCTTGGACAACGAAGAGGCCATATTCTCGGTGACCTTGACCAAGGATATAGACATCCCCGGTACTGAAGATTGGTATACCATTGGTTCATTTTATGCCCAAATTGATGGTGTGGGTTGGGGAGAGATGTATGCCTCCCAGACCTATTTGGAGTTGCTTGGCCAAAATGATGATGATCTAAGGGGAAGTTTCATAGAACCACAATACCTAACGGATGAAAATGGGGATAGGATACCGGCAATTTACTGGGTAGAGGACAATGCCACCTACCAGTTTAGGCGCACCACGGATAATGGAACCTCCATCACTTTTGAGGATAATGGCAATACATATACCCTATTGTCAGAAGACGTCAATGGGAGGACCCAATATTATTTCAACGGTTCCAATGGCCGTCAGGATGTAGTGTTTGATTACGATATGGACAAGCGTAACGGGTATCCCAAGTTTTTCATACTTAAGGCTTCCCAACAAGAAAATGATCTTCACCTATGGTCACCAACAGTTTCCCGTTTGGCGGAGATGTACCTGAATAGGGCAGAGGCCTATGCGAAGCAGGGGAACGATCAGGCAGCACTGGACAATATCAATGTGCTGAGGGTAAGGGCCAGGGTTCCCGAATATACCTTGACCAACCTTCCAGAAGGCAAAACCGTTTTGGATTTGGTCATAGAAGAGCGCAGGTTGGAACTTGCCTTCGAAGGACACAGAAAATTTGATGTATACAGGAACGGTTTGACCATGGACAGACGATATCCCGGAACGCATTTGAACAACTCGAACCCGTTTCCTGAGATCATGGCAACAGACAATGTGATCATTGAATTGATACCTGAGCAACAAATATTATTGCAGCCGTCTTTGGAACAAAATCCTTAGGATGGATGATCGGTTGGCTTGCCAAGTGGAACAATAGCGGCTGACCTGATGGCTATCCAAAATCAGATTTTTTGGGAAAAATGAGATTGGGGGTTTGTTGTTGAATGTTGAAATGTACAATGTATTGGTTCAACTTATTTACAGTCCAATCGAATTTAAAATCAAGAATATAAAAACTACACCAAAACTTAAAATTATGAAAATAGCAAAGAATATAATTGGAATGCTTTTTCTGCTTGTTGCTGTTGCTTTTATGGGATGTGAACCTGATCAGGTCTTGTACCAGACCAACCAGGTTTTTAACGACACCCGTATAAAAACAAATCTTAGGCCTTCCCAGTGGACCATAGAGAGCTTTAGTTCAGAAGAAGCTTCGGGGGAAGGCGATACCGGTCGTGCAGCAGATGTGCTCGATGCAGATTTGGAGACCTACTGGCATTCTTGCTGGACATGTGATCCGGCAGGGCAACATCCCCATGAACTGGTCATCGATTTTGGTGCTGAAATTTCAATAGGAGGCCTGCAATTGGCGCAAAGACAATCGTTGTCGAGGGCCGTAAAGGACCTTCAGATTGAAATCAGTACGGATGGCTCCTCATGGACATCCATGGGCAATTTCAGTTTGTCCCGGGTTGCAGAGCTCCAAGAGACCGACTTTTCGGAGAACAAAACGGCAAGATTTGTCAAGGTTATAATAGAGTCATCCCATGATGGCAGTATTTATGCAGCATTGGCCCAAATTGGCGGTTATGTATATGAGTAATTTAAAGGGACAGGTTGAAGTACTCTAAAATCGTATCAAGGCCGGTTTTTCAACCTAAGGTCATTAAACTAAAAAGGAAAATCATGAATGTTAAAATAAATAATTTGTTACTACTGTTTTTAGCCACGGCATTGAGCCTGATCTCCTGTGATGCAGAGAAGATCGTGTATTTTGAAGATGTTATCGGGGAAAATGCAGCCAATTTGGAATTTACCCAGACTATACCCATTGGTGCAAATAGCTGGGTCGCCGATAATATAGACCAAGACGGTGTTTTGATTTCTGAAGAAGGTATCCATAACTGGACTTCAACCGCTGATGTGATCCGAACGTATGTAAGAACGGGAGCAGGCGATTTGAATGTGGGTCTTGCCATTAAAACCTCCGAAGGTGGCTCCAAGTTCAAAGTAACCGTAAACGGAACAAGTAAAGAGCTTATCATCACCACCGAAGATTATGTGGACTACGGTATTGGTGTCTTTCCCGTGGAAGATGGTTACAACACCATTGAAATAGAGGCCCTTGAAAAATCCGGAACGTTTGTGGGGGATATCAATAGTTTACTTTTGGGAGGGCCTGCAGCGGCCGATGGGGTAGTCTACAACCCCGTTGACAATTTTCATTTTGGCAGAAGGGGCCCTTCCGTGAATATTGGTTATCAAACTCCCGAAGGAAAGGATGTACAGTATTTTTACAATGAACTTACAGTTGCGGAAGGGGAAGATGTGCTGGGATCGTACTTTATGACCAACGGGCATTCGCAAGGCTATTTTGGTCTTCAGGTGAACACGAACGCGGAACGACGTGTTCTCTTTTCCATTTGGAGTGCGTTTGATACGGACGACCCCAACCAAATCCCCGAAGACTACATGGTCACTGAATTGGGAAGTGGAGAAGGGGTTACCGTCCAAAATTTTGGAAACGAAGGTTCAGGACTTCAAAGCTTTAAAAACATTGGTTGGCAGACAGGGGTGACCTATAAGTTTATTTTAAAAGGAGAACCGTCAGATGTAGAAGGTTCCACCGATTACACCGGATATTTCTTTGATCCTGCAGTGGGCGAATGGGAAATGATCGCCAGCCTTAGAAGGCCCCAGACATCTACCTATTTAACAGGACTTTACTCGTTTTTGGAAAATTTCAACCCCGCAACCGGGAACATCACCAGACAAGGCAACTATAGCAACCAATGGGCCTATACTACAGATGGTACTTGGAATGAGGTGACCGAAGCTACTTTTAGGGTGGATGCCACTGCCGCGAACGGGGACAGAATGGACTTCTATGGTGGCACTGAAGGAAATGGTTTTATACTGAAAAACTGCGGCTTCTTCAATGACTTTACCAGCGTGGGGTCCGCATTGACCAGAGATTCTGGTACACAACCTGATGTGGATTTGGATGCCCTGCCACAAGTAGTGGTTCTTGGCCCCGCAACGGAATTGGATAGAACAGGTTGGACCGTTATCGATTATAGTACGCAGGAAGATCAAGGTGGTGAAGGTGACACAGGTAGGGCCGCAGACGTATTGGATGGCGATTTGAATACGTACTGGCACTCTTGTTGGGCCGGATGTTCCCCCACACCCCCACACCACATTACCATTGATATGGGTGCGGAAAATTTGGTTGATGGCGTTCGATTTTACCAAAGGCAGTCAACGGGACGATCGGTTGAGAATTTGGAAATACAAATCAGCACGGACAATGTGAACTGGACATCGATGGGAGATTTTGTATTGGCCAAGACTGCCGATGCGCAGGAAGTTGATTTTGACACGGCCCAAACCTTTAGGTACTTGAAGTTTATCGCAAAATCTGGGCATGATGGAACGGACAATGCGGCCATGGCAGAAATTATACCTTTTACAAGGGATTGATTTTTAGACAGGTCTTCCGCTTTTGCCCATGTACCAATCCAAGTTTTGACCTGTAATTGTTATCAGTTAGTTTAGTTGATGAAAGGCGTAACTTTCCTCCCTAGGGGTTACGTCTTTCTTTTTTCGAAGGGACTACACTCGTTAAGGTGAATATATTGAAGCTTTAAAAGCTATTGTTTCGCTTAGGGGCATTCATAATGCCCGGTCTTTCCACCTACCCAATTGTTCCAGATCATTACCATAGAAGGGAACAGGTTGCGCTATGAGGCGTGCACTCCCATGGGCACATTGTATGATGCTTTCGATTTGATAAAAGAGAAAGGTAAAAAGCAATTGATCAACCGCATCCCAGATACTCCTGTTCGTTTAAAAAGGATTTTGTGGAGGAGACCAGGTCATATTTTGTAATAATTCACGAAAAGCATTTCGAAGATTTAATGAATCCCTATTTTTAATATCATATAACTGTATATCAGTAGATTACCATGATGTGTATTGGTGATGCACCTAAAGCCTATGGCCAAATAAACCAAACATCGCGTCTTTTCGTCACTGTGCTGAGGCATTGATTTTTTACATTTGATTATCCCGGAACAAATAATTTCCATGTATTATTTTGGTTGTTCTTAGATGAATATTGCCCTAGTGGAAGGGGACAGGGGGCGGCGATTGGTGAGCAATGTTGCCGATAGTTAAGCTCTTTTATGGACAGGGACCGTTATATGGAAATTTATGGGGATTGGGAAAAAAATAGTAACTCATCATAAACACAAAACATAATGGCACATTTGGGCAATAAGGAATATTTCAAAGGAATAGGAGAGATCAAGTTTGAGGGCAATGAATCGGATAATCCCTTGGCCTTCAAATTCTACAATCCAGATCAAAAGGTGGCCGGTAAGACCATGAGGGAGCATTTCAAGTTCGCAATGGCCTACTGGCATACCCTTTGCGGAACGGGTGGAGATCCATTTGGCCCGGGCACCAAGCAGTTTCCATGGTCTGTGGACAAAGACCCCATAAAAGCAGCGCAGGAGAAAGCCGATGCAGCCTTTGAGTTCATCACCAAAATAGGGTTCGATTACTATTGCTTCCATGATTTTGACCTTGTGGATGAAGGGGATAGTCTCGCCGAATCGGAAAAGCGGTTGTCTGCCATTGTGGACTACCTTCAGGAAAAACAAAAGGCTTCCGGGGTAAAACTGCTCTGGGGTACGGCCAATTGTTTTTCCAACCCAAGATACATGAACGGGGCCGCCTCCAATCCAAATTTTGACGTGGTCGCCCATGCAGGGGCTCAGGTAAAAATGGCCCTGGACGCCACTATTTCCCTGGGTGGGGAAAACTATGTGTTCTGGGGTGGCCGGGAAGGTTATATGTCGCTATTGAACACCAACATGAAACTGGAACAGGACAATATCGGCCGGTTTTTGAACATGGCAAAGGACTATGCTAGAAAGGAAGGTTTCAAGGGTACTTTCTTCATTGAGCCCAAACCCATGGAGCCCACCAAACACCAGTATGATTTCGATGCCGCAACCTCCATCAACTCCATTCGCGAATATGGGCTCGAAAAGGATTTTAAACTGAACATTGAGGTGAACCATGCCACATTGGCACAGCATACCTTCCAGCATGAACTACAGGCGGCTGCCAATGCGGGCATGTTGGGAAGTATAGATGCCAATAGGGGAGATTATCAAAATGGATGGGACACCGATCAGTTCCCCAACAATGTGTTGGAAGTCACCGAGGCCATGTTGGTCCTTCTCAAGTCAGGAGGGCTACAAGGAGGAGGTGTCAACTTTGATGCCAAGACCAGGCGCAACAGCACGGACCTGGAAGACATTTTCTTGGCCCATATCGGTGGCGCGGATACCTTTGCAAAGGCACTCTTGGCCGCCAATGCCGTTCTGGAGAGCTCCAATTATGAACAATTGTTGGCCAAACGCTACGCATCTTTTGATCAAGGAAAGGGAGCTGACTTTGTATCGGGGAAACTTGACCTGAACGACCTTTATGACCATGCCTTCAATACGGGCGAGCCAGAGCAGATCAGCGGAAAGCAAGAGCTGTTCGAAAACATCCTGAACAGGTTCGTTTGATCGGGTAGATCCATCGATGGGTATCTGTAGCGTGGCCATGGTTATGGGAAATGGGTAAACTCCTTTTGGCCTGACGGGAAATATGGAATTTGTGCGTACTTGAAAAAGGGCATTTTTTGTACCGCTTTCATTTGGCAACTAAAAATTCCTTATTTTTTGATCATAAATCTTTATTTCCCAAGAATGCCCAAGATGACCATTAAATCCATTGCGGCCCATTTCAAGGTGTCCGTTTCCACAGTCTCCAAGGCCATCAATGATAGCCATGAAATCAGTGAGGGGTTAAGGGAAAGCATAAAGAAGTATGCTAGGGAGAACCATTACAAGCCCAACAGGATGGCTATCAACTTATTGAAGAGGAACACCAAGACCTTAGGGGTGGTCATCCCCAACATCCTGAACTATTTTTTTGTCCAAGTACTCTATGGTATTGAACAAGTGGCCGATCTAAGAGGCTATAGCATCATTACCTGTAGTACCAACGAGTCATTGGAAAAAGAGGCCAAAGTCTTGGACTTTCTGTGTTCTGGTTCGGTCGATGGGGTGATCATTTCAACGGTTGCCGGTGAGATGGAACAATCGGGCCATGTAGAACATTTTCAAGAGTTGAGGGACAAGCAGATTCCCCTGGTCATGTTCGATAGGATCACGGAGCTTATTGAATGCGATAAAGTTGTGGTGGACGACTTCGAGGCAGGTTACAAGGCCACTACATATTTTCTGGAAACTGGCTGTAAGACTGTGGCGATAGTGAACCCCATCGCTAATTCGCTCATTGGCAGACTACGGGTGGATGGGTATAAAAAAGCGTTGCAGAAAAAAGGAATACCCTTCGATGGAAAGCTGTTGCTGCCCATTGGCCATAACGATGATCTGGAGCTTTCGTTGTCCCTTTCCTTGGACTTCAAAAAAATCGATGCCATAATGGTCTTTGATGAGATCACCACGGTCAAGGTAATGGATATTGTACAATCCAAAGGATTCCGGATCCCGGAAGATATTGCTGTGATCGGATTCACCAATGGAGAACTGTCCAAATATGTAAGTCCCCCGGCCACTATGGTCAGTCAACATGGTAGGTTCATTGGAGAAACCGCTGCGAACCAATTGATCGATAGGATCGAGCAAAAAGGACAACTCCTTGCCTTTGAGACCAAGACCATAAAAACGAGTCTTGTAATCAGGGAATCGACCCTGAAATTGGAGCGATATAATGCAGGATGACTGCTCTCCTAAGTTTTTCTTCCCTATGACAATGGCCCAAAGGAGCCATGGAATAATCAGAAGCCGATTTAAGAGAGTTGGAAATTATGTCAATAAACTTCCTGTCCGAGCTTGTTTGAAGTCAAAAGATGAAAACGATCTGGCAACGGGCAAATCAAGTTGTACCACGACCATGCCCATACTTTTATGCCATTTTTCAGTTCCAGACCAAATGGCTTGGCCTACGGCAAACACTTTGGAAAATGTATGCACAGAATCCACAATATTAGTAAATTGCGTTATGTACACACGTATATAACGCTTTTCCTATGACTTTGAGCGATAAAATTTACTTGGATTTTAATGCAACCACACCAGTTGACCCTGATGTGATCAAGGTCATGATACCTTTTTTTACGGAAAGTTTTGGCAATGCCAGTAGTGATCATTCTTTTGGATGGGATGCTGACGATGCGGTTGAAAATGCACGTGGACAAGTGGCGAAGTTGGTCAATTGTAGACCAACAGAGATAACTTTTACATCTGGAGCTACTGAAGCCGCCAATTTGGCTTTATTCGGATTTTGCAAAAAGAATAGGAGCAAGGGGAACCATATTGTTTCTTGTACAACTGAACACAAGGCCGTACTCGAAACCATGGAGGCGTTGGAAGAAGAGGGTTTTGAGGTCACTTATCTAGATGTGGATAGGAAAGGAAACATTGATTTGAACGAGTTGGAAGAAGCCATAAAGCCATCAACTATCTTAGTGTGTATAATGATGGCCAATAACGAGACAGGTCTGATACACCCCATAAAAAGAATAACCAAAATAGCGCATTTCAAAAGTGTTCCAGTGATGTCGGACATCACGCAGGCCGTTGGTAAAATCCCGATAGATCTAAAAGATTTGGGAATCGATATGGCCATTTTTTCATCACACAAAATTTATGGTCCCAAAGGTGTCGGTGCCCTATACATGAACAAGGACAACAATACGACCATTGCCAAGCATCTTTATGGCGGAAGCCATGAAAAAGGGACAAGGCCCGGAACCCTGAACGTTCCTGGGATAGTGGGATTTGGTGCTGCCTGCAAAATAGCAAGTGCCCATCTTGAAGAACACCATCAAAACCAGTTGGATTTGAGAAACCAACTGGAAGAGAGGCTGTTGGCTATAGAAGGAGCCATCATAAATTCCCACGGTGAGGAACGATTGCCCAATACCACAAATGTATCTTTTGCAGGAGTTGATGGGGCAAAATTGCTCCGTCATTTGAACACATTGGCTTTATCACGCGGTTCCGCATGCACCTCCAACCAAGTGAACCCGTCACATGTCTTGAAGGCTATGGGACTGGAAGATGGTCATGCCTTGGCGAGTTTGCGGATCAGCACCGGACGAAGCACCACCCTGGATGACATTCAAAAAGCAGTTTTCAAGATCAAGACTGCCGTCAACCAATTAAAAACTGTTGCCTTATGAGGGAGTTGGATGTGATCATAGCACAATATCTACAGTTAAAAACACGGGTTGTTCGATGCGTTTTGGCCACGTTGGTACATGTTGAGGGTTCATCGTACCGAAGGGCCGGAGCACGAATGTTGGTGGACGAGTATGGAAATATTACAGGAGCCATCAGTGGAGGTTGCTTGGAAGGTGATGCACTCAGAAAGGCACTTTATGCCTTGGATGTGGGGAAAAATAAACTGGTCACTTACGATACCAGTGATGAGGATGATGCCGTAATTGGGGCCCAGTTGGGCTGCAATGGAATCATTCAAGTGCTGTTTGAGCCCATTGATTATAGCGATAGGGATAATCCCTGCGAACTTTTGAAAACTGTCGTTGAACAAGAAGTTCCCATGGCCATCTGCATTGTTTTTGATCTGGACAAAACCCAGCAACAACTAGGGACCATTCTGACTGCGGATGAAAACGGGGCAGTCCTAGGAAGGGAACTTCCCGAAGGTTTGCACCAAGCTGTGCTTATCAAAAGCAATGAGGCCATTAGCGATGGCTTCTCTTGTTTTGCAGAGCTGATAATTGAAGAGAAAGCACATTTTGTGTTCACCCAAATACAGCAACCCCCAGTAAAATTGGTTTTGGTGGGAGCTGGCAACGATGCCCAGATCTTGGCGCAACAGGCCGAACTCTTGGGTTGGAAAGTAACCGTGACCGATGGACGCCCTACCCATGCCAATAAAGAACGTTTTGTAGGTTCGTGCCAAGTCATTGTCACCAAGCCGGAAGAAACCTTGGAAAACATCAACATAGACCAGCAAAGTTGTTTTGTGCTCATGAGCCACAACTATAACTATGACCTCAGTGTGCTGAAGCTATTGCTGGAAAAACCCAAAATATCCTACATCGGTATATTGGGACCATCAAAAAAATATGATCGCATGCTGAACGAATTGGCAGATAAAGGCATAGTTGTCTCGAAAGCTGATTTGGCCAAGATCCACGCACCCGTTGGGTTGGATATCGGTGCGGAGACGCCGGCCGAAATCGGATTGTCCATTTTGGCCGAGATCCAAAGTGTGTTGACCAACAAAGAGGCCCGACCTCTAAAACAAAAAACGGAGCCCATTCACGATACTACAGCAAATAAATTTCAAAAGATAACCCTATGAGCTCAACAGGAAGCATAGCGGTGGTGGTTTTGGCAGCAGGTGGCTCCACACGTTTGGGGAGACCCAAGCAGTTGGTGGAATTCAAGGGAAAAACACTTTTGGAACGCACGATGGATGAAGTAGATGAGTTGGGCTTCCAGACCAAGATTTTAGTTTTGGGGTCCAGGCAAGAAGAAATTCAAGAGAGAATTGATTCCAACGGCTTTAAAGTGGTCATTAACACCGCTTGGGAAAAGGGAATGGCATCCAGCATAAAAATAGGATTGGAAGCAGCTTTGACAGACAATGAGGAATTGGAACATATCTTGTTTTTGGTATCCGACCAGCCTTTTCTGGAACGCACCAACTTAATCCAACTGGTGCACACGCAATTGACCAAAAATCCAAAAGCTACCTATTCACAATATGGAGGAAATATTGGAGTACCGGCCATTTTTGCTAAGGAAGCATTTCCGCTTTTATTTAATTTGAAAGGAGACGAAGGTGCCAAGAAACTGATGCATTTGGAAGGATTTGATTTCTGTACGGAGACTTTCAAAAGAGGTGGATTTGATGTGGATACGGAAGAAGACGTACAGCAACTAAAACAAATGGACGTATGAAGTTGACCATAAAGTATTTTGGTTTGGTGGCCGAGGCAGCAAATAAGTTCGAAGAGGTCATGGAGCTGAATGGAGAACTCACTGCACGGGAGCTAAAGGAACGCTGTCTGAACGGACTGTCCATTAGGGACAAAGATTCCGTGCAGATAGCCGTGAACCAAAATTTGGATGATAAAATAACCCTAAAAGACGGGGACGAAGTGGCCTTGTTGCCACCGTTCGCTGGAGGATGAACAGGTACGACAGACAAATAAAGCTCACGGAAGTTGGCTATAAAGGCCAGAAAAAACTTCACAATGCCAAGGTGTTGATCGTTGGCGTTGGAGGATTGGGCTGTCCTGCCGCGATGTACTTGGCAGGTGCTGGAGTGGGCAATATTGGTCTGATGGACCATGACAAAGTCGATTTGTCCAATCTGCACAGGCAGGTGCTCTTCCAAGAATCGGATGTAGGAAGGTCAAAGTCAGTCGTGGCCAAGGAACGATTGGAAAAGCAGAACAGTGAGGTAAAGTTTCAAGTGTACGAAGAGCCCTTGACCATTGAAAATGCGGAAAGCATCATCCAGCAATACGATATTGTTTTGGATGGTACGGACAACTTTGAAACGAAATATCTCATTAATGATGCCTGTATTTTGGCCGATAAACCTTGGGTTTTTGCCTCCATTTATAAAAATGAAGGGCAATTGTCGGTCTTTAATTACAAAAATGGGCCCACTTACCGCTGCGTGTTCCCGAAAAGCACGCGGCAGAACATCAGTTGTGAGACCACTGGGGTTTTGGGGGTGTTGCCCGGCATCTTGGGAACGGCTCAAGCTACGGAAGTCCTTAAAATCATTTTGGGGGCGGGCGAGGTGCTTTCCGGTAAGCTAAAGCTGATCAATATGATGCAGGCCAGCGAGCAGACCATCAAACTAAACAAGCGCCCCGAGGAAGTGGAAAAAATACGCAAAGGGGGAATTGCCCCTGTTTATATCGATTGTGATTTGAAGGACAAGGAGCAATGGTATCTCGATGTGCGCGAAGCGTTTGAACAGCCCAAACCAAAAGGAAAAAAAGTGCTGAACATTCCTATGGGGGATTTGATATCACGATACCAGGAAATACCGAACAATCAGGAAGTTTTTGTATTCTGCCAGTCTGGAAAGCGAAGCAAGAATGCAATTGAAATCCTTAAAAATGAATTTGGCTTCCATAATTTGAAAAATGTGGAAGGCGGCATAGAAACAATTATCGATGGATAAGAAGAAACCGAAAAAAGTATTTGTACAAGGAGCCATTCCTCCCGAAAAAATAGCCCAATCGGTGGCCAACCACCAAAGTAAGACAGACATTGGCGCGCACAGTATTTTTTTGGGACAGATCAGGGCAGATGAGATGGAAGGTAAAACCGTGACCGCCATAGATTATTCGGCCTATGAAGAAATGGCGGAAAAAGTATTCCACGAAATACGCGAAGTCGCTTTTGCCAAGTTCGATATTACCTGTGCCCATATCTATCACAGTTTGGGCAAAGTGAAGGTTGGGGAGATTTGTCTGTTTGTATTCACCTCATCGGCGCACCGAAAGATTGCGATTGAGGCGACCAACTTTTTTGTGGAGGAAATCAAGGCGAAAGTGCCCGTATTCGGCAAAGAGATTTTTGAGGACGAAACCCATCAATGGAAAGTGAACAAGTAAATGGTAGACATTACACATAAAGTAACGACCCTTAGAGAGGCCACTGCGGAAGCCATCGTAAAAACGAGCGGTCAAGCTACTATTGAGGCAATTCAAAACAACGAAGTTCCCAAAGGGAACGTGTTTGAAATGGCCAAGGCGGCGGGATTGTTGGGCGTAAAGAAAACACCGGACCTTCTGCCCGATTGCCATCCGTTGCCCATCGAATATACCGGAATCGATTATGAAATAGATGGTTTGGACATCATTATTTCGATGACGGTGAAGACCATCTACAAAACCGGGGTAGAGGTAGAGGCGATGCACGGGGCAAGTGTTGTGGCCCTCACGATGTACGATATGCTCAAACCGATTGACAAAAATGTGGAAATCGGTACCATTCGTCTCAAATCGAAAAAAGGAGGGAAATCCTCTTTCAATATAAATTCAGAAGGGTTGACTGCGGAAGTAGTGGTTTGTTCCGATACCATTTCCAAAGGCCAAGGAGAGGACCGGGCAGGAGAGACCATCATCAAGAAATTAAATGCTTTGGGTGTGGAATCCCAAAAAAGCATTATTCCCGATGAGGCGGTGGAAATCATCAAAAAAGTGGAAAATACCACTGCCGACCTGTTGATTTTTACGGGAGGTACGGGCGTGGGGCCCCGGGATGTCACCCCACAGACCTTGGAACCCTTGTTGGACATCAAACTAAAGGGAGTGGAAGAACAAATGCGAAGCTACGGGCAAGAACGTATGCCGTTGGCGATGTTCTCGCGTTCCATCGCGGGCATCAAGGATGGCAAGCTCATTCTCGCGTTGCCAGGCTCCACCAAAGGAGCAGCGGAATCCATGGATGCGATTTTCCCCCATGTGCTGCACGCATTTAAAGTGATAGAAGGAAAAAGACATGATTGACAAAAAACCGCAGATTATAGACAATTTTGGTAGGCCACATACCTATCTCCGCATTTCGTTGACGGATCGGTGCAACCTTCGGTGCTTTTATTGCATGCCCGAAGAAGGTATTGAGTTGATGGAAAAACCAAGCATCATGACCTTGGAAGAGATCATCGAGATGACCAGAACATTTCGGGATCTGGGCGTGGATACGGTCCGACTGACGGGCGGGGAACCTTTGGTTCGAAAGAATTTCGGCTATTTGGTCGAAGAGCTGGCCAAACTGGGCGTGACCCTCAAATTGACCACCAACGGAATTGTACTCGACAAATATTTGGCCCTTTTTGATAAAGTCGGGTTGCGCAAGATCAATTTTAGTCTGGACACCTTGGATAAGGCCAAATCCATTTTTATTACCAAGCGTGATTATTACGAGCGCATCATGAAGAACCTCGAAATGGCCTTGGAGATGGACATGCACATCAAACTCAATGTGGTCTTGATCAAAGGGGTGAACGATAATGAGATCAATGATTTCATCGCCTTGACAAAACATAAGGATTTGACGGTCAAGTTTATTGAGTTTATGCCCTTCAAAGGCAATAAGTGGGATTGGAGCAAGGGAGTTGGCAAGGAGGAAATCCTGCAGACCATTGGCCATACCTTTGGCGAAATAGAGGAGTTGAAAAATCCCAGGCACAGCACCTCCACCAACTTTAAAGTAAAGGGACACAAGGGCAGTTTTGGGATTGTGAGCACAATCACCAATCCATTTTGTGATGAGTGTAACCGCATTCGACTCACGGCAGATGGCAAGATGAAAAACTGCCTGTTCGCCACTTCAGAGACCGATCTCTTGACCCCAATGCGCAAGGGAGAAAAAATTGAGACCATCATTTTGGAGGCCATAAAATCCAAAAAACACTCCCGGGACGGCATGGAAGTAAAAATGGATGCAGAACATTATGAGCAAAACCGTTCAATGATTTCAATAGGAGGCTAATGGTAACGATTTCTGAAGCACTTCGCATCATTGATGAACAAAAAATCAATTTAAAGAGTCAAACCCTGCCCTTGGGGGAATCCCTCGGATATGCCCTGTCAAAAGACACCTTGTCTCCTTTTCATGTCCCCGAATTTGACAATTCCGCGATGGACGGTTATGCCCTGTGCGGACTTTATCAGGAATACAGGTTAGTTGGTGAGGTCGCAGCAGGGGAATCCAAAGAAGTACGGTTGAGTGATGGGGAGGCCGTCCGTATTTTCACAGGGGCCAAAGTGCCCCACGCCACTTCCGCGGTGATGATGCAGGAGAAAACCTCGGTGGAATCAGGTACACTTTTCTTGGACGAAATGCCCAGAATAGGACAAAATATCCGAAAAAGAGGCGGACAGCTCTCCGAAGGGCAATTGGTATTCGGGAAAGGACATGTTTTGGCCCCACCCTCTCTATCCTTGATGGGAAGCCTCGGATTGGAGCATTTGGAAGTATTTTCAAAGCCTCGGGTGAACATCATCACCACCGGCAATGAACTGGTGCCCCCTGGACAACCCAAGGCAGAAGGGCAGATATACGAATCCAACAGTTATGCCATTGCAGGGGTGTTGCAACAATTCGGGTTCCAGCATCAACATAAAATGCAGATCAAGGACGATCTTGAGGCTACCAAAAAGGGCATCAAAAATGCCTTGGAATCCTGTGATGTCTTGCTGGTTTCTGGGGGAATATCCGTTGGTGATTACGATTTTGTCCGGCCGGCCCTAGAAGCGAACGGAGTGGATGAATTGTTTTACAAGGTACTCCAAAAACCTGGAAAACCATTATACTTTGGACGAAGGACAAACCAATTTGTTTTCGCACTGCCCGGTAATCCGGCCTCGTCCCTCACCTGTTTTTATATGTATGTGCTTCCTCTCCTGCAAAAGTTTTCAGGATATGGAAAGGTAGGTTTGCCCACTTACCAATTTCCTCTAAGCCATGCCTATGAGAACAATTTTGGACGTCCCTCCTTCCTCAAGGCCCATGTATTCAATGGTAAGGTAGAGATATTGGACGGACAGGGATCCTCCATGATCCAATCCATGGCCCTTGGGAATGCACTGGCTTTTGTGGATGATGGTATACAATTGAAAGAAGGGGATATGGTGGATTGCAAATTGATTTCTTGATAAATGAGTGTGGAATACTTGCCCATCGTTTTCTTTTTGATCGCACTTTTTTATAGCTCGGTCGGTTTTGGGGGAGGGTCCAGTTACTTGGCCATTTTGAGCCTTTTCCTGACCGATTTTTACGAGATACGTTCCACTGCCCTTATTTTGAACATTTGTGTGGTGACCATTGGAACCATGGTCTTTATCCGCAACCGGGTGTTCGATATGAAATTGTTCTGGCCATTTTTGGTGATGAGCATCCCGTTTGCTTATCTGGGCGCGCAAATCCGATTGTCGCAAACCGAATTTTTTCTGATGCTGGGAAGCGCCTTGATCATGGCCGGCATTTTTATGCTGCTTCGTTTTGCGAAGAAAAAACTGGACTCGAAGAAATTTTCCAATCCAAAAAAATTGGTGCTTGGTGGCGGCATCGGTTTGCTTTCCGGAATTTCTGGAATTGGCGGGGGTATTTTTCTATCGCCGGTGCTGAATCTTTTAAAGTGGGAAAACGCACGGGTAGTAGCCTCGCTGGCCTCTGTTTTTATTCTGGTCAATTCCATTTCTGGTTTGATTGGACTCAATGTGGCGGGAACCTTCAAGTTGCACGACGAACTGACGTTGCAATTGGTGGTGGCTGTTGTGATTGGAGGGAGTATAGGTTCCTACTTATCCAATAAAAAATTCAACTTGAAATTTTTGGGAGTGCTTACCAGTATTTTGGTCCTTTACGTGGGCTTGCGCCTTATACTGCTGCATGGGTTTGGCGTGAAAATCTAAAATTGGCAAAAAAATCAATCCGATCATATCAATTTGAGAAGTTCGGCTTGGTGTTCCTCAATGGTTGCCTCCACATGATGAATTAGCGTTTGGAAAGCAGCCAGGACCTTTTTGCCGTTCGTGGTCAGTTCGGCACCGCCTCCAGTGGTTCCGCCTTTGTGTAGCGTAACATATGGGTGTTGTCCACGTTCATTAAGGTCGTCGATCATGGCCCACGCCTTTTTGTAGGACATGCCCATTTCCTTGGCCGCTTTGGACAAAGACCCATTTTTTTCGATCAGGGCCAAAAGTTGGACCCTCCCAGGCCCAAAGAATTTTTTCCCATCAATATCTATCCAACACCTGTTTCGAAGCTGTTTTGTATTTTTCATTGACTGACCTTTTGATTTATTGGTGAATGGATGTTTGATCTTCCTGAACACTGATTTGCATCTAAGATATGGATTAATCTCCATGGCCACCATGGAGCCCATGGATGTTACCTATCAATTTAATTTATTAAACCAGTTTAAGAATAAAGGGATATTATACCCGTATTTTTGAAGTAAAGTTTTTTTTTTGATGGAAAATAAGCAGAAAGTTGTTGTTGTGGGAGGTGGGTTCGCCGGACTTGAACTGATCAAGGGGCTGGGGAATTCCAAAAAATACGAGGTCATATTGGTGGATGTGAACAACTATAATTTTTTTCCACCATTGATTTATCAGGTATCGACTGGCTTTATGGAACCGTCTGCCATCAGCTACCCGTTCAGGAGAATACTTAGAAAAAGCCCCAGTGTTCGATTCAGATTGGGAAGTCTGGTGAAGGTGGTGCCCTCGGAAAACATGATTGTCCTGAACAATGGTGATTTGCACTATGATATCTTGGTGATGGCCACAGGGGCGGAGAGTAATTTTTTCGGCAATGCGAACGTCGAAAAATATAGCTTGCCCATGAAGACCATCAGTGATGCCTTGTCCCTTCGCAATACCATTCTGACCAGGTTGGACCGAGCCACCCGTTTGCCCAATGTGGCAGACCGCAGGCGCTTGTTGACCTTTGTCATTGCCGGTGCAGGCCCCACGGGTGTTGAACTGTCCGGGATCCTGGCAGAAATGAGTACTTCCATTCTAAAGAAAGACTACCCAGAGTTGAGCCAGGAAGACCTTGGCGGAATCTATTTGATCGATGGCCAAGATGCCGTACTGGCGGCCATGTCGCCAAAGTCGCAGCAATATACCTTCAAAAAGCTCAGGCAGTATGGGGTAAAGATCAAGCTCAACACTTTTGTAAAGGACTTTGATAATGAAAAGGTCCATTTGTCCGATGGCTCCGAGATCCAGACCAAAAACCTGATATGGGCTGCAGGGGTTTCGGCCAAGACCTTCGATGGATTTAAAAAAGATAGTTTTGGAAAGGGCAACCGTTTAAAGACCAATGCCTATAATTTGGTGGAAGGTTACGATAATATCTACGCCCTGGGGGACTGTGCATTGGTTTCCGGTGATGCGGACTTCCCACACGGACATCCCCAATTGGCCCAACCAGCATTGCAGCAGGCCAAGAATTTGGCCAAGAACTTGGAAGGAAAGAGTGGAAAGTGGGTCCCATTTAGATATATGGACAAAGGATCTTTGGCCATTATCGGAAGAAATAAGGCCGTACTGGACTTTCCGGGCCAAAAGAGCTCCATCAAGGGGTTTTTGGCATGGCTCATCTGGATTTTTGTGCACATCATGGGATTGGTCAACTTCAAGAACAGGATAAGGGCCTTTTTCAACTGGATAGGTTATTACATCTACAGGGACCAATATTTCAGGATGATCATCAAACCCAAGGATCGGGAAAATAGCAATACTTAAATTTTGGGTACCTGTTGGTTCATTGTTTTTAGCATCGGGTAAGGTAAATCAAAAAGTATCCGATACATGGTCAATTCCATCAAACTTCTACAATAGGGAGTACATAGGTCATTTAAATAATAGGAGAAGACACTTTTTTATATGCTTATGGCCTTTTTCGAGTAAAAATCACAAGATTTCTTTCCAAAAAGTTAAAAAAGAGGCGTTGTCGATGTGTGTTTGGTAACTTACTGAAAACAGCAGTCTATGAAATTTTCAGTAAAGCATATCGTATTGATAGGCCTTTGTCTTTTGTTGGGGACCATGATATATTCTTGTGGTTCGGACAATGGGAGTCCAGTCCCAGAAGCAGAGGATCCCAACCCCAACGAACCTGAAGATCCGAACGATGACGACCCTATGGATCCTGATGAAACACAAGACCCAGTGGAAACCAATGATCCCAACACAGATTATTCGCCCGCATTCGAGGGACAGACCAGGATCAATGGCGTCACTACGGAGACTACGTATACGGTCACTGTTTTTGCTTCGGGACTGTCCAACCCTTGGGGAATGGCCCACTTGCCGGATGGACGTATTCTGGTCACGGAAAGGGCGGGAACCATGCGTTTGGTGTCAACCTCGGGAAGCGTCGGTTCCCAGATCACTGGTATTCCTGCGGTCAACAGCTCGGGCCAAGGTGGTCTTTTGGATGTTGCGGTAGACCCAAATTTTCAGGAAAACAGGATGATCTATTGGTCTTTTTCACAAGATGGAGCAGGAGGCACGGCCACAGCGGTGGCCAAAGGAAGGTTGTCGGACAGCGAAACCGCCATTGAGGAAGCGGAAGTGATCTATACCGCTATACCCGAATTCGAAAGTACTGCCCATTATGGATCACGATTGGCTTGGGATGGCGAAGGAAATCTATTTGTCAGTACAGGCGATAGGTCAAGTACGGTCACCCGAGGGGAGGCACAGGAATTGGATGCCGCTTTGGGCAAGGTGCTGCGGATCACTACAGATGGCGCACCCGCAAGTGGAAATCCCTTTACGGATGAAAATGGGGTTCTGCCCGAGATATACTCTTATGGGCACCGAAATGTACAGGGATTGGCAGTACATCCTGTAACCGGGGAACTTTGGGAATCCGAGCTCGGTCCCAGGGGCGGTGACGAGGTCAATCGCATTGAAGCAGGGGCCGATTATGGCTGGCCTACCATTTCCTATGGATTGGAATACAGTGGAGTGGCGATTGGTTCGGGCATTACACAACAAAATGGTATGGAACAACCTGTTTACTATTGGGATCCTGTGGTGTCGCCAAGCGGTATGGATTTTTACTCAGGAAACTTGATTCCGGAATGGACCAACAATTTATTTTTGGGCGCTTTGAGTGGCCAACATATTGTCCGTTTGGTAATCGAGGACGATAGGGTTGTGGGCGAGGAACGGTTGATGGAAGGCGAAGGCCATCGTTTCAGGGATATATTGGACGGGGCCGATGGGGCTCTCTACGCCCTGACGGATGGTGGTGGTGCGGTGATCTATCGGATAGGTCTATAATATTTTCAATGGGAGAATTCCCGAGGGATCAAAAATAAAAGGGCCGCATCAATTTTGATGCGGCCCTTTTGGGTTGGATATTTAGTGGGTTATCTGTATAGGGTAAAGTGCCCTACGAATTCCCTGGTATCCCGATCTCCATTGAGTTTGATGATGTACCAATAATCTCCCATTGGTAGGTTGGCATCGTTGTAATATCCGTCCCAACCTTCGGTACCCTGGACCATTCTGTAGAGTTTTCTACCATATCTATCAAAAATGGAAATGGTGATGTTTGGGAAAATTTCAATGTTCTTGGGTATCCACCGATCATTGAGTCCGTCACCATCAGGAGTGAAAAAGGTTGGTATTTCAATGTCGATGAATTCCATATAGATCTCTTGGGTGACACTACATCCATTTTCATCGGTCACGGTCACACTGTAGGTATCGGTCCGTGTGATCAAGAACGTATGGTCACTGGACATTATGGCATCATTCGCATTGATTTGGAAGGTATAGTTTGGATTGCCTCCCATGGCCTCGGCCGTAATCTCATTGATGTTTTCATTACTCAGTTCCAAGGTAAGCGGTTCATAATTTTCAACGGTAAAGTCGAATGTACGGATACACCCATTGGAGTGTGCAATGGTAAGGGTATGTTCCCCAGGGGTCAAGTTGTTGAAGTCCGGATCCAAGACCAGATCGTTCGGGTCATTGGAATCCAGGCCATACATCAATTCTTGGACCACAGATGCATCCTCCATCTGGATGGCCAGATAGTTGGTGGGCAAATTGCCGTCACACTCATAGACTACGTTCACCGTACCCGCCAAGTTGACCCCGGATTCTATGGTGAATACCTCGTAGATGGTACAGCCGTTGGCATCCCTGATGAAGGCCACATGCGTGCCACTTGGCAGATTCCCGTAGCTCATAACGCCTTCCGTGAAATCTGCATCTGCATTGGAATTCAAGCTGGTGCTATAGGGTGCAGTGCCTCCCTGAACATCCAGATATACTACACCGTCTTCGCTACCAAAGCAGACTTCATTTTCGGTGGTCACGGTTGCTGTCAAGGCCTGTGGTTCGGTCAAGGTAAATTCGAGCACGTCAAAGCAACCATTGGCATCCTGTACGATCACTGTGTAATCCCCTGCGGCCAAGTCCGTGAAACTTGCGTTGTCATCAAACTGGTTCAGGTTGGGTGAAATGGCGTATTGGTAGTCTGCGGTCCCTCCTGTAACGGAAAGGGTTATGGTTCCGTCATCAGCCCCCATACAGCTCACATTCGTGGAGCCAGAGGTTATCATAAGAGGCTCTGGTTCAACGACGTCAATGGCCGTGGACACCCATTCACAATCCACACTGGTCACCCCAATATAGTAGGTGCCCTGCGGCAATCCACCAAAGAAACCGTTGGTATTCGTTGGGGCTGCGGACGAGCTTAGCGCCGCATCGTAGTAAAGCCCGTACACATAGCTGCCCAAGCCACCCGTGGCGCTGGCGGAGATGTATGCGGTACTGTCCCCGTTACAATTAATAAACCTTCCACTTAGGTCTATTTCCACGCTCAAAGGTGCAACTTCTTGAATGGTTATGGCATTGGAAAGGACAGGTTCACATCCATTGGCGTCCATAATATAATACTGATAACCTGTGGTGCTAGGCGACACGGGGAAGACATGGGTGTCACCACCGTCCAAGTTGGTATAGGGCCCTGCCTCGGTAATACTCCATTGGTATATATTTCCAGGTAATGGTGTACCCCCCGTCACGGTAAGGGTCAATTGGGCATCCGTATCGCAGGTCAGTGCACGGGAAAGCACCAAGGTTCCCCTCACGGGCTCAGGGTCTTCTATCACCACTTCGTTAGTGGTGAAGGTACAGCCTGCTCCGTCCAAAATAGTAATGGAGTAGGTCCCTGCGCCCAAGTTGTTGAAGGTATTCGAAGTCTGTGTGACCGAAGTTGAGGTGATGGTTCCGTTTTCAATACGGTTCAAACTGTATAGTACAGTGCCCAGACCTCCAGAGGTCAATGTTGCACTGATACTACCGTCCGTATCTCCAACACAATCCAAAGTTTGGGTGGCCGGAGCTATATCCGCCATCAATGGATCTACGGTCTGAATGGTTCCGCTCAATGTGGTGTTCATACAACCCACGGCATCGGTCACCTCAATGGCATAAGTGCCATCTTCCAAATTGGTAAACACATAACTATACACTCCGGTCTGGGACAATCCCAAAGAAGGGATGGAAATGGTATAGGGTGCCACTCCACCTGTAGGGGCAACGGACAACCTTCCCTGATTATTGGAACACGAGGCATTTCCTATTTCAGTGATATAGGCATCCAAAGTGGCTTCCGCTCCTCCAACGGTGACCATGGTCTCGTCGGTACATTCCGGAAAATCCAATTGGGTCACCACGATGCGATAGCTACCTTTTGGTAGGTCGATGTTACCGCTTGTGGTACCCGTACCACTTCCGACTGGAACGAACACTACATCATCACTGGTATTGGAAAGGGTTCCATTGGTGTCGTACACTATGAAGGTAAACCCACCGGAATAGCCGCCGATCAGTTCAAAATGATATTGGGCGGAGTCCCCGGCACAGATTACGGGATTATCTTCGATCATATCTATACCAAATTGTGGAATTTCCTCCACTAGATGTGTCCTGACAATGGAACAGCCTGTCACCACATTGGTAATTCTGAATGAGTGCAGGCCAACCTGTAATCCACTGAACGTCCCAGTGGTGTTGGTGGTTCCTGTGGACACTTCCTCAAAACTGTAGTTGTGTGGACCCGCTGTTGAATCGCTCAACAAGCCATCAGCAGTGATGGTGATGGTCTCACCACCATTGGAACAATCGATATCGTCATCAACATGTATAGTGGCATCTTGCAATTCATCAAAAGGATCGATCATGACCGTGGTGGTGCCGACACATCCCGAATCATCGTAAACATTGATGGTATAGGTCCCTCCTGAACGGTTGGACACAATCAATTGGTTATTGTTCCCATCTTGTGCAACGTTACTCGAAGGATCTACAAATTCATATCGAACGTAAGAGCCCGTTCCTCCTGCAATGGAAGAAGAGTTTACGGTGATGGAGGCATTATCTGGATTGTTGCCCGCGGCGCAGCCAAACTGAACCACATCCGCAGCAGGAATGGTCACTGCAATGACTGTGGGCTCCCCAATTGGGATTATGGCAGATTCTGTGGTACAACTGTTGGTTCCAGTTGCCCTTACGATATAATCTCCTGGGGCCAATCCTTCAAACCTACGTAAAGCTGCATTGTAAGTATAATCGGTTGGATTTATGGGAGTCAAGGTAGCATCCAATAGTTCGTAGGACAAGGGCGTGATACCGTTGTCGGTCTGTACCAAAGCTATGCTTCCGTCCGCAGCACCATTACAGCTCACATCCGTTGGGGTGGCTGTGAAGTCTGGTTCAATACGGTCTGGGACCACAACGGTAAATGTCCGTTCGCAAGCTTCGTGATCTGCTGTGGCATCCACAAAGATTTTGATTTCATAAGTCCCAGCAGTTGATGGGTGGTATATAGCAGAGCTGCCTCCCATGGCTGTCTTGAAAACTTCCACTGAAGAAGTAATCAAATTTCCAACGGAATATTCATAGGTGCCAGAACCTTGCAATACTTCAATTTCGATTGTTCCATCGGGTGTTCCTGAACAATCCAACAATTTGGTCAATTGGGCACTGGCCTGCAAAGCAGGATGGACGGTGAACGTGGTCTGGGCCACTGAACAGCCATTGGCATCCATCACATAGAAATCATAATCCCCTGCGGCTACGTTGGTAAATATACCTCCATTGTTTAAAAAGGTCGTCGGAGCGCTGGCTCCTGCTGTCACCATAGCGTAGCGGATACTTCCGGCAAGGGAAGAGGCCGTAACGGTCACTTCCGCACTGCCATCGCAATTGGTCACTTGGATATCATCGATAGTAGGATTGGGGGTCAAGGTCATTGCGACGGTATATGGAGCACTTGTAGTACATCCATACACATCGGTCACGGTGACATCGTAATCCCCAGCGGGTGAGTTTGCAGGTATTTCTATTGGATTTTGGGAAGTTCCCATAATAGCAGAAAAGCCTGCTGGTCCTGTCACATTGAAGGTATAGGGGGCCGTACCTCCATTGATGTTGGTCACTGAGATCAATCCAGGTTGGTTGCACCCGATTTCCCTTGTGGCCGTTGCAGTCGCAGTGATGGGGAGTTGTTCCTCTATTAATACATTTTCACTGCCTCCATTACAGCTATCCACATTGGAAGCATCAACTTGGGTTACTTCGATATAATAATCACCAGGGGAAAGGTTGATAAAATCAATGGTAGATGAATAGGGCACATTGCTGGCTGATGGACCGCCACCACTGACTTCTAACGGAGTGGCATTACCCACTTCAAAGAGTTCCCATCTCATTTGAGGTTCCGCAGTATCAGGATTCAAGGTAAAACTGATGGAACCATTGTTGGCACCATTACAGCTTGGCGCTACGGTTTCTGCAATTTCTATGGGAAGATCTACACCGGGTATTTCATTTACATTTCTATCACTTTGTCTAATACAACCATTGATATCCTGAACGTAGAACACATAAGTTCTTCCTGGGGTCAACCCTGTAAATATATAAGGGTCTCCAAGACCTTGTGGAGGAGAGGTCCATATAGCAGTTGAAGGGTCAAAATTCAAAGGATCTTCGGTATAAGTATAAACATAGTCAGGAGTTCCTTGCTCTCCTTGTACAGTGACCTGTAGTTCATTACAATCGACAACAATGGCTGATATGGAAATATCCAAATCATCCAAAGGATAGGTCAGGGTGTATCTTGGCAAATCATATCTACATAGGGTGTTACCACTACCATCCACGGTTCTGATGGAAGGGTACACTTCATCGCCAGAGGTGAGCCCTAGATTGTCAAAAGTATCACTGGTTCTCCAAGTACTTCCATTGTCGTGACTGAACTGAAGTGTTCCATTCAATCCGGATGTTGGGTATCCTGTAAAACTAAATCCTATGGCAGGTGTACAGGTTCCGGTAGTGAACTCGGTGATGACATTGGCTGTCAATGCAGGCGGGTCCACTATATCAATAGGAGTTTGGAAGAGAGTACAACCCATGCCATCTGTAATTCTGATCTCATAGCTGCCGGCCACCACATTGTTGAAGGTATACGATACATTGGCCAAATTGGTTACGGAGGACAATTCTGTTGCTCCTTGGTACAGTGCATAGGTGAACGGGCCTGCTTGTGCAATCTGGGCCGCAGAAAGGCTTCCTCCTCCTACGAGTTGCACATTGGCCACAATACTGCCATTACCACCATTACAATTAGGGTCTTCTGCAACAGCATCCACTTCCCATTCCACGGCGGGGTTTACGATAATATCTTCTTCGACGACCTCACAATACCCAGGGTCCCCATTACTATCACGCACATAGAGGTCAAACCCTGTTGGGTTTGCAGTGGCAGTGGCATTGTCAATAGGGAAATTGATTGTTGCCCCAAAATCAGTTGGAACCGGTGTTGCCCCATTGGGAACAAGGGCATAGATCAATATTCCATTGCCTCCCGAAGCAGTTACTTGTATAGATCCATCGGCACAACTGCTCACATCTGTTGCCGTAACATTTACCACTAATTGTGGTTCAATGGTCACTGGGGTGGCCACATCGGCGCATCCCAAAGCATCCTTTACATTTACCGTATACGTACCATTGGAAAGTCCTGTAAAGATATAAGTGTTGGATGTAGCTGGACTTGGTGCCTGCCATGGACCGCCATCGATTTGGAAGAGATAGCCTCCGTTTCCTGAGGTCACCGTAAGTTGTATGGTCGCATTGTTCCCCCCATCGTAGCAAGTGGTGAAATCCACATCATATGCCAACAGGTCCGGTGCATCCAAGGTGATGGTTGCGCTTCGTGCTTCGCATCCGTTGATGTCCCTGGCGACGATCACATAATCTCCTGCAGCCAATCCATTGAAGCTGTTGCCGGATGCATTGGGGAAGGGAACCAAATTATTGCCCGAACCGTCCTCCAAAGCATATTCGTAAGTGGGTGTTCCCCCGGTTACGGTCGCTTGAATGGAGCCCAACGGATCGTTACAACTGGGATTTTGCAGAATGCTGGTATTTATGGAAAGAGCCGCTGGCTCATCGATGTCTTGATTCAGGGTGATGGAACAAGCAGTATCATCTGCTTTGCGAACCATCACACTTTGTGTGCCGGAAGGCAATGACGTTGCCGTGGTCACTGGTGATGTTGTGGAAGTGATCCAGTTGGTCCCCCCATCTATGGAATACTCAAATCCAGCGGTTGCATCAAAGTTCTCCACTTCAAAAGTGATGGAACCATCGTTTGCTCCGTTACAGCTAATGTCGGTATGTCCTAGAACACCAGCGCCAAAGGCATTGCCAGATTCGATGACCACGGGGATGTCCATGGTTCTTGGACAGGTTTGTGGAATTTGTTCCACCAGAATATCGTCTATGGCCACATCGTTTCCACTGTTGCCACTTTTCTTCGAGATAAGTATAAAATCCAGTTCTTCATGGATTCCTGGATTGATGAAAAATTCAAATTCGTCATGCCAGGCCCTATCTTTGGGAATATCGTGTGTCTGAACTTCGCCAATTACGGTGCCGGTGCCTGGAACCCGCATTTGCACATAAATATCGGGATCGAGTTGGCTACCGCTCCCGAGCAAGTTGATGGCCGCAAAGGAAATCCGCATATCTTGATTTGGGATGATATCCTTGATTGCCTTCCTATAAATGATTTGGGTAGGTGTTGGCGTTCCTACGTTGATGACCAGATAGCGTCCATTGGGATCTGCTCCATTGCTGGTATGGTCCATCGGTCTGATCCATGGCCCAAACGGAGAAACAATATAATTGGTTATGGAATATTCAAAATCATTGATCTGGGTATTGCTGCCCACTTGGTCTTCGTACGTATATCCATAAACATAAGGGCTGGCCACAGTAGGCCCACTTCCAAAATCCTCGTGCAAAAGCACACTTGGATTAGGCGGATCATTCTCCGTATATTCCACAGTTACCGTATAAGTGCCAGGGGCAATTCCTGAAAAGGTACCGTCCGTAGAACTCGTACTGGGCGCCGTATTGATGGTGTAGTTGTAATCGTAAATGGTTTGATCGGCCGATAGGACCACATTTCCATTGCCATCACAATCATACGCTAGATCCAAATCAAAGTTTGGGATAGGTAGTGGTGGATCTATGGTGATCGGCAATGTGATCTCGCATCCACGGGAATCCCTGGCAATAAGAATGTGGTTTCCGGGAGGCAATAGACTGGTCCTCACCGATGGATCCATAGGGTCGTCCGCAATGAAAGAACTTCCTCCATCAAAACTGAACTCATAGGGTGCCGTTCCACCTTCCACGTTGGTAAAGCGGGCCTCAGAATTCCCATTCACATCACAGGTCCCTGTACTTGAGATACCCGCATTGGCCTTGAAGGTCTCCGGGTCATCCAAAGTAAAGGTGGTTTGGTCTTCACAGCCGTCCTGACTACGGACCTGTACAGTATAGGTGCCGGGCGATAGGTTCACAAAGGTCGGGTCCGTCTGTTGGGTGGCCCAATTGTCTATACTGAAGGCGTAAGGAGTCTGTGCTCCTGATACGTTCATGGTGACCTGGCCCGTATTGGATCCTTCGCAGGTAATTTCCGAATCAATGGTAGGTGCAGCAACGGTTAGTCCGCCCAAATCGTTTATGCTAACCTCATTGGAAAGAGCGAAACAGTTGTTACTGTCCACGATCACAAATTGATACGTGCCATTCTCTCCTGAAGGGAAATTGAACACTCCGGGAGCAATGGTGTCCCGTTGGAACTCATTGATCGGAATCTCGGTGATATCATTGTATGGTGCGACCCCGTCCTTTTTCCAAATGGCATAGGAATAGCTCGGCAACCCTTGCGAAGGGGTCAATGTAATGATTCCATCGGTACAGGTGATATGTTTGGTGATCGTTGCACTGACCACTGGATCGGGGATATCAATGATCGAGAAGGTCTCGGTCACTTGGCATCCGTCATCTGTGGTGACCACGACCACGTAATCTCCATCCGTGAGGCCTGAAAAAGTATGGTCGCTGCTGCTTTGTGCCAATGCCTCTCCTGCTGGACTGCCAGGAGCTCCTGCGCCGTTGTCAAAGTAGAGTCGGTAATGGTAATTGGCTCGTGCCTCTCCGGCCTGTATCCGCACACTTCCCTGTCCGTTACAGGTTACAGGAACCGTGGAAAGGGCCAGGGTCAGGTTTCGTTCCCTTATCCCTATATCTTCCGTGCTGAATACACAACTTCCATCCAAAGGATCTCCGGTCATGGGATCCAATTGGGTAAACTCCACACGGTAGGTCCCAGAAGTATCAATAGTGAAGTTGGGACCGTTGTTCGCAGCATAAGGGACCACTACGGAACCGGAGTTGGCATCCACCAACTGGAAACCATATCCAGAACCAACGTTCTGTATGCGAATAAATCCATCGGTGGAGCAGAAAATATCCTGACTGTCATAGTCAAAGTCCAGATTGTTCTGGAACACATCAAAATAGAATATACTGTTACAGCCACCAGAGTAGGAGAGGACCAGTCGGTAACGACCCTCCGCATTTGCGGTGAAGGCATTTCCTGTGGTCACTTGGCTCCACGTACAGCCCATTTGGTTGTTGGGACAGTCGGGTCCGGTTTCGGCACAACTGCCCTCGTTAAGCCTTTCCCACGAGATGTTCTGGGCATCGGTGATGTTCAATAGGATGTTTTGGGTGTCATTGGCACCACAAAGGAATATTTTGGGCAATGGAGATCCATCATTGGCACAGGTGACAATCTCACCTTGGATATCGTTGTTAGGGTCCACATCACCATTCAGCGTATTGAAGTAATTGATGATGGGGTTGGTCTGCGTGTTCCCAAAACGGGTCACCTCGGTGCTCTCAACATTGGTGCCGCAGGAAGCGGACTCTTTCACCACGAGATAAAACCCAGTTTCCTGCACGGTGATGGTGGTAGGATCGTTGTCAGGGTCACTATCGTTATAGACTGTGTCGGAAGCATCCAATTGGCCATTTTCGTTGAGGTCCCTGTACCAAGTGTAGGTATCGTAACCTTCCCCGGCGGTGATCTCTGCACTGGCACCGCAGATCTGCACCTCACTTTCAAAACTACAATTGGTAAGGTCGTCCAGAAGGAAATTGGTGGCCCCCACGGTCACAAAACCACAGTTGTTCACATTGGAAACACTGGCATCCCCTAAACCGGTTTGCCCACTTGTCACGCCATCATAGGAGGAAAAAGCGGTATTTTGTATGGTTGAACTACATGCGGCCACAAAATCATGGCAATTATCGGAAACCTCCACCCTGATCCGAATCTCATAGGTATTGCTCCCTTCGATGACCAAAGCATCCGGTATTTGGAAAGTCACTTCCCTGTCATTGGCAGGATTGGTGCTCATGGTGGTGCCCGGAGCACCGGTTAGGTCAACATTCACCAAGGAAACATTTTCTGGGAGAATGTCCTGGATCGTAAAATTCTCGGCATCATCGTTGCCACGGTTCCAGAACCGCAGTACATACTCCAAGGATTGTCCTAGGTTCACACCCGCACCGGTAATGTCGTTGCCCGCCAAATCTTCTACCTTTTTCTCCACTAGGATCTCTGGGTTGATGATCTCCACGGCAACGGTGGTCAAAAACAGGATAACACCTTCACTGGAGGTGCTGATCAGAATTTCGCCACTATCATGATCGTTGGGCAATACGTTGTTACTGGGATTTGGGAGTTTCAAAATATCCGCATCCCATCCCAGGGTATTGCGGCTTGCCGGGTTTCGGGTGTCCACCCAACTCCCTTGGTTACTGATCGTACTGTTAAAAACATTATTGCTTGGGTTGATGGCATCGCTCAAATAGGTCCAACTGGCCGTATTTGAAGCGCGAAACCTCATACTGGGGCCCGTTACCCGATCCCCATCGATGGTACTGGCACCTATCACGGCATTTACGGGAAGTGGGGCTGGTAATGTCCTAAATCCGCTGAACGGAAAGTTTACGCTTGAGTAGGTGCTCCCCATGGCAGCATAGCCATCAAATGTGGAGATATATTTACTGGTGGAGTTCTGGTTCTCATAAATGACCACCATGGTCCAGCCTGCACTCACGTTTTGTTGGTTGGTGGAAGCCACTACGTTTGCCACCGTGTATTCCCCATTGGGATCGGCCAATCCGGAGAGCAAATGGGTCACATTGGCATAGTTAAGATAGGATGTCATGTTCACCCCGCTCAGATAATCCACATCAACCACACCTGGATCGGTCAATCCATCCCCATCACGGTCACCGTCCTTATCATAGATCTGTTCATATTCGAACACAGGGTCGCTGCCCGGTCCAATATCGATATAAGAGGAACTGCCTGGAATCTTGAATTTCACCGATTTGTAAGGGTCGTCCCTATCCGTATCCCTATAAATACCACCCCAATAGAGACCTGCATATACCACTGCCGAGCATGAAGGTGCATTCAATTCGGCACTACTGGAACTGAATGTGCTGGGATCACCATCAATATCGATGTAATTCATGGTGACATTCTGGTTGCTCGAACTGCCATTGTAAGCAATGTTGGGGTTACTGCCCGTGCTGACTATATTGTTGGCCACATAGACCAAATCTCCCTTTACTTTGATATTCCCTTCGGGCAACCTTGGGTTAAAAGGCACCGAAAGCTGTGCATGGGCTGTCGTCACAAATGCAATGAGCAACAAAAAGGCAAAAAGAATTTGGGAGGTCTTCGTTTGAGGTTTACAAGACATTCTTAAATAGGGTTTGGTGTGGTGTAACAATGCATTTTCAAAGCTATTCCAGTAAGCCTTAGTCCGAAATCTTATGTTGTGGACATGCCTGAATTTGTTGTAAACCTTGGCTTTTTTAAGGGTTCGCTAGTTTAAAACCCTGATTTTATGGGGTGTTTTGTAGGGGAAATCGCAGTATTTGGATGATTTTCAGAAGCTTGATGTAGCAATAAATGGTATAAAAGCAGAGATTCAGTTCCTGAGAGTACTTTCGAACTGGGTCTGTATGATTGTATTTTATATAAGCCTGATAGGACAACCCATCGGGCCCGATGAGCAGATAGGAGCCTTACCTATCCCCGTTGATCTCTGACATGATTTCACCAAACAATTGGACGGATTTGATCCTGTCCGCTATAGCGTACATAGTGGTAACAATTATGAGCTCATCCACTTGGGTCTCCTCCAAAAATGCTTGGATCTTTTTTTTGACGGTCTCCTTGCTCCCGATGAACGAATATCTTGCCATTTGATGGATCCTGGGGTGCTGCATGATCTCTTTCAGGTCAGAAGTCATTTCTTCTGTTGGTTCCTCAATATAAGGTGTACTTGTGCCCGACAGAATGTTGATCACCAATCTTAAATTAGAGGTGTACAATCTTTCGGCCTCTCGGTCCGTATCCGCAACAAATACATTGATCCCAGCCAGGACATAAGGTTCCCCCAACGAAGCAGAGGGCTCAAATTGGTTGCGGTAGATGCGTATCGCATCGTAAAAATGTTGGGTGGAAAAATGGCTCGCAAAGGCATAGGGCAGTCCTTTTTTTGCCGCCAAATGGGCACTACTGGTACTGGACCCCAAAATGAAAATGGGCACGTCCATACCTTCGGCCAGCGTGACCCTTACCTTGGCCGACTTATTTTCCTTGGAAAAGT
Source organism: Flagellimonas hadalis (assembly GCF_007785775.2). Lineage (GTDB taxonomy): Bacteria > Bacteroidota > Bacteroidia > Flavobacteriales > Flavobacteriaceae > Flagellimonas > Flagellimonas hadalis. The sequence continues at coordinate 50,664 of NZ_VNIK02000010.1, read as the reverse complement.
AGTTCTGTATCTTATCTACATCCTCCGGAAAGGAATGCGTCGCATCTATAAACCCCGGTTTTATGGCACGTGTCGTCTCAGGGTCGGTGCCGGGAGCCCTTCCCAATCCCAAATCGATACGATCGGGAAACAAGTGGGCCAAAGTCCCAAACTGTTCCGCAACGATAAATGGGGAGTGATTGGGAAGCATTACTCCACCCGACCCGACCCGTAAAGTTGAGGTGGCCTGTGCCACATGGGCCATCAGTATGGGCGGTATACTGCTGGCAATCGCAGGCATATTATGGTGTTCGGCAAACCACATGCGCTTGAAACCAGCTGCCTCTGCTTCTTTTGCGAGTACCGCGGTGTTGGCAAATACTTCTCCAATACTACTTCCCTTGCTCACTGTGGCCAGTTCCAAAATGGAAAAGGCTATTTTCTTTACATTCATATATTTATATATGTCTATATGTTGTCCAAATAAAAAATCATAATTTTTCCAAAGCCTTCAAATAGCTGTCCCATACGTCCTTGTTCAGTGAATAGTAATAGAAGCGTCCCTCTTTTTGGGGTTCTATCAAATCCGCTTCCACCAATTTTTTGATATGATGGCTGATGGAGGGCTGGGAAAGGTTCAGAAAGGAAACAATGGTGCTGCACTCCAGTTTGTCCTGACTGGATTGGATGGCCTTCAAAATCTTGAGTCGGTTGACATCGCTCAGGGCCTTGGATATTTTTTCAACGCTTTTCAGGTTCAAAGTGCGAGCAGATATATTGATACATGCAAATATATCAATTAATTATCATTCCAGATGCTAAATCAATACCGAACAAACAACAAAAGAGGCTGCCCTTTTGGGCAACCCCTTTATAAACTAAACTCAAAAACAACTAATGCCTGACTGTAATGTACGTCCCTGTGCTGTTTGACGAATCAGCCCACATTAATTTTCTTTTTACCGATCAGTGACACCAAAAAGCCCACAAGGAAAATGGTAACTGTGCCAAAGACAATGGTCAAATAAGTATGGAAGCTGTTCCCAAGCGATTCTGGCCCCAGAAAAATATTGGAAAGGCTCAACCAAAGGATAACCATAAGTCCGGCTATGACACCGACGATTGCCCCAATGGAATTTTTGTGTCGTGAAAAAATGGCCAAGAGGAAAAGGCCCAACATGCCCCCACTGAATATGGAGGCCAGTTTCCACCAAGCATCTAGTGCACTCTTTACGTTGATCATGGCAATGGCGATGGCTATTCCCAAGACACAGATCACGGTAGATGAAATGTAAAGTACACGCATGCGCTGTTTGTCCGTTACCGGTTTCTTTACGAACTTATTGTAATAATCCGTAAGAAATACCGTGGCGGAACTGTTGAAACTGGTGGAGATGGTACTCATCCCGGCCGCAAAAATGGAGGCGACGAGCAAGCCGCTTACACCGGCGGGAAGCACATTCACTATAAAATAAGGAAATACCCGATCGCTCATATTTTCTCCTTGCAACTCAACGGGCAATGTGGCGGCGGATTGATAGTAGGCGTAAAGTGCGGTCCCTATGAAAAGGAACAGAGCGGATATGGGAACGTACAACAATCCCCCCATCAGGGCCGAACGTTGGGCTTCCTTGTCCGATTTGGAGGCCATATACCGCTGCACATAGTTCTGGTCTATGCCATAATTTTGAAGGTTGATAAAGATCCCATAGACCAAGACCACCCAAAATGTTGGCTGGGAAAGGTCAAGGTTAAAGCTGCCCAATCCAAACTTTTCATTGTCCAGGGCCACTTGAATGACCTGCGAAGGTCCTTCGGGCATAGAGAAAAGTATGTAACCCACACACACCACTGCACCCGCGATCAAGATGATTCCCTGTATGGCATCCGTCCACAGCACGGCAGAAATGCCGCCGAGCATGGAGTACAAGGTCACCACCAGCCCCGTGAGTATGATTATGGTGGTAATGTCCCATCCTGCAATGGCATTCAGGGTCAGTGCCAAGAGGTACAATATGGTCCCTATCCGCATCAATTGGGTCAGCAAATAGCAGAACGACACATATACCCTGGCCCAAGGACCATACCGTTGCTCCATGAAGGTATAGGCCGATGGGCTGTTCACCTTCCGGTAGAGGGGGACAAAGAACCGTGCCGCGATATAGGAGGCTATGGGCAGGGAGAGACTGAACACAAAGGCGTTCCAATTGGACTGGTATGCATTGCCTGGCAAGGCCAGATAGCTGATACTGCTCACAAAGGTCGCAAATATGGACATCGTGATCACCCATCCTGGGATGTCGTTGTTCCCTACGGTGTAGGAGGAGGAGGTCTTGGTCTTTTTAAAGAAAGAACCTCCAAAAACCGCGATACCCACGATATAAACAAAGAAAACGATGATATCTAATGTGTTCATTGAATTTTGGTTGGTTTGGTCAATCCATTTCCGATGATGTTAGGATAGGATCTTGTTCAATTTTTTATTGATGAGTTCCAAATTGTTTTTGATCTGTTCCATTTCTTTTTCCAAGAACGGTTTTAGGGGAGGGGCCAGATAGTTTCCACAAATACCCAACAATGAAGCGGCTCCTTTCAACCCCTTCAAATAGCTTGAATCGAACCTGCCCACGGTATAGAGCAGTGACGAGATTTCGAGGATCTGTCGTTGCAATACCTTGATGGTGTCAAAATCGTGCGCCAGTGCTGCTTCGTACATCCGCACATAAAGTTTTGGAAAAAGGTTTGCACCTCCGTTCACCCCTCCATTGCCACCCATCAGGACCGTTTCGGCCATGATTTCCTCAGGACCCACAAATAGGGCAAAATCATCCTTCTTGATGGTGTATCTCAATTTCTGGAAATATACGGTATTCGCCGAACTGTCCTTCAACCCAATAATGTTCTGATGTTTTGACAAACGCTCCGCTGTATCGATGGACATGGATATCTTGGTCATGGAAGGCATGTTGTACAGAAAGATGGGAAGTTTGGAACGATCGGCCAGATCCCAGTAAAATTCATAGAGTTCCTCCTGGCCCAATTGGAAATAGAAGGGGGGAGCGGCCACCACGGCATCTGCCCCAAAATCATGGGCGAGCGATACCAGGTTCAGACTCTCCTCGATGGAAGTGTCCGTTATGCCCACCAGAATGGGGACCCTACCATTCACATGGCTGGTGGTCTCCTCGATGAGTTCCCTGCGGGTCTGGTAACTGAGACTGGTGGATTCCCCGGTCGTACCCAAGATAAAAATACCATGTACACCACCATCTATCATGTGGTCCACTAATCGTCTAGTTCCTTCATGGTCCAAAGTCCAATCGGACAAAAGTGGGGTCAGCATGGGAGGAATAATACCATGGATGGTCTTTGGGTTCTTTTGGTTCATTGGTTTGCTCATTTCTAACAGCGTTGAAAAATTACAGCTTTTGTGGATCGATCACCACGTGTTTTACGGTTTCTCTCAAATAGGTATAGGTAATATGGACCATGCCATCCGATGCTTGGATGACGGCAGGGTAGGAGTAACCGGCAGGATTTCCTGATTCCGCTTCCAAGGTCATTACAGGCTCCCATTGTTTTCCATCTTTTGAAATGGCCACGTTCAGCATATTCCTATTGTTGGGTTCCTTTCCTTTTTTGGTGGTATGGTTGTACACCAACAGTTGTGTCCCGTCGGAAAGGGTGACCGCATCGGTGCCCGAATTGGGGTTGGGCAGTTCGGTGGCCGTCACTTTGCTCCATGTTTTCCCTTGGTCGGATGACCAGCTTTCCGCAACTACATCTTCCCGGGTCCTACAGAGGACCTGCATTTTTCCGTCGGCATAGGTCAAGATACTGGGCTGTATGGCATCAAATTCGACCCCGTCATTGATAGGGCCGACCACTTCCCAAGTTTTTCCAAAATCCTTGGTCAGTTCAAAATGGACCTTCCAGAAAAGTTCATCATCATCGTTTTCGACCTCTGAACTGGAGGGACAGATTATGGTACCGTCCTCCAACTGTATAGGTTTGTTTTTCACAGGGCCCAATAAATGGCCCACTTTTTCATCGGTTCCCAATTTGGTGGGCTCGGACCAGGTCTTGCCATCATCGGTGGAGGTCATCAGCATGCCCCACCATTCACGGGCACTTGGCCCCACTTTATAGAACAGCATCAACGGACCTCCTTTGGGCTGGAAGAGTACAGGGTTCCAGGTGGGATATCGCAACGTATCGTTCTGGACCCCATTGACGACTTCTTCGGGCCAGGTCCATTTCCCATCCACCAATCTGGATACCCGGATGCCCACATCAGGGTTTCTTTCGTGAGTCCCCGCAAAAAAGGCACTGACCATGCCGGAGGGCGTCTCCACTATAGTGGAGGCATGGCATTGAGGTGTCGGTTTGTTGTCCAAGGGATAGATGAGTTCACCTTTTATGTAGGCTCCTTCGCCCGGTTGTACCAACGGGGGCAAATGGAATTTGCCTGTGATGTCATTGGCCACCTCGGTGGAATCGTTGTTTTGGTCTGTTTTGTTCGTCTTGTCCTTGCAAGAGAGAAAAACAATGACCATCATAGGCAATAGGCCATGTAGCATTTTTTTGATCATCTTCTAAGTTTAGGATTGGTTGGTCATCTAGTTGAATTGTGCTGGGTCGAACATGGTATAGGCAATGTACCGGTATGGTTTGTCCTCTTTGGTGAGGGCATTGTTCCAGTAATATACCATTACGATCTTTCCATCTGCATTTTGGGTGATTCTAGGGTAGCCCGTATCCCGGTTCGCACCATCATCACATCGTAAGGTAATCTCATCGCCCCAAGTTTCCCCATTGTCCTTGCTGAACCTAACGTGTACTCTGGAACCATATTCGCTTCGGAAGATATAGCCCAAGGCCAATCTACCATCCTTTAGTTTGGTCAATGCCGGTGGTGAACCTCCTCGTCCAGTATAGGGAGTCGGGTCTTTGAGTCTTTTCCATGTCTTGCCATTGTCTGTGGAGCGGTAGGCTGATATGTAATCCACCCCGTTTTCGGTTCGGGTCCTTATGGTGGTGAACAGTTCTGTGTCCGAAAGACGAAGGGAGGAAGGCATGATGTCGAAACCACCATGCTCTGGGGTGATCCAAGATTCAAGGTTCCAGGAGAGCCCGCCGTCAGTGGTGCGTACCAAAGCGACCCTTCCTTCTTTTCGGTTGGATTTTGCCGTGGTCACGAACAAGGTCATGGACTGTTTCCCATCAACAATATAATCGGTACGGTTGGCTATTCCGGAAATCCCCAGATCAGGGAACTCAAAAGCACCTTCCCAAGATTTGCCCTTATCCATGGAATAGTAGAAATGGGAGGGGCCATCATCGTTGTTGTGTCTGAGGAACGTCAGGATAAACCCAGGATCGGTAAAATCCTTTATGGGCTTGGTCATGGGCACGGGCCTAACCGCTTCCTTCTCTGGAATGTAATTGTCGTGACCCCATGCTTTCTGTCCTGCTTCGTAGGCATCGGAAATTTTCCAAGTCGATCCACCATCCAAGCTCCGGGCATATTTGTTCCGGGAGGTTGAAATGTCATAGGTGTGCAGCCCCCTGTTCTCTGCATAGTAGGAGGCTTCCACAAAACCTATCAGGATTTCGTTGTCCCAAGTCCATATCCCGTGGTTTGCAGGCCAACCGCCATATTTTCCATCTTCATAAAATACCACGCCGTGTTGAACTTGATTTCCGTCCGTTTGTGCTGAGCCAAAAGTGACAAGGCATAGTGCCATTGACAATAGTCTTAGAGACTTTATCCTGACTCCTGAATTATTTTTGTTTTTTTTCATTGTTTAGTTGAATTATCATATTGTTATTGTGCATCGAGTGTTTAATTCTGGACATTCGATCTTAAAAAGATCAAGTTTTTGAAATTCTGATCAAAGACAAGCATGAATCCCGAATGAGTGGGATATTTTTTGTCCCATCTCTTTATTTCTTCATTTTCATTGGATAATCACTTGATGGAACGTAAGCCTCTTTTATGAATGACTCGAGTTTTAATAGAACATCCTTTTCTTTTGATGCCAAGTCGTTCTTTTCACCGGGGTCAACATTCAAATCATAGACTTCCAGTTCAGTGCCTTGTCCATTTCGGACCCCCTTCCAATTATTCCATCTTACCGCCTGCATAAATATTTCCCGGGAATGTCCATAATCCCAATATAGATATTTGTGCAATGGCGATTGTTTTTTTCCCAACAATGTAGGCAATACCGATACTCCGTCAATCTCCCTTTCAAAAGGCAGATTTGCAATTTCAGCGGCTGTTGGCAAAAAATCCCAAAAAGCCCATACTTGGTCCGAAACCGTACCAGCCTTGATTTTCTCTGGCCATCTGACGACCATGGGTATTCTAATGCCTCCTTCATACATGTCTCGCTTGCCGCCTTTATATATTCCATTGCTATTGAAAAAATCAATGTCATGGAGAGTCGATCTATTTGGACCATTGTCGCTCGTAAAAAAGACAATGGTATTGCTGTCGAGACCCAATTGTTTCAATTTCTCCATGATCTGTCCCACGCTCTGATCAACCATATCGACCATAGTTGCATAGTTTTTCTCCACCTCGGGCCAATCTTTGGAAGCGTACTTTGCATTTGAAGGAACAATATGCGAATCTGCTGTTCGTTCATCGTAATCGGAAAAATGTGGCAACGTCAAGGATAGGTACAGGAAAAATGGATTTGACTTGTTGTTATCAATAAACTTGATCGCCTTATCCATAAAGATGTTGTGCGTATATGCCCCTTTCTTTTCACCTCGATTTTCGAACAGTAGATCGATCTTTTCGTTTTCCCACATGTAATCGGGGTAATAATAGTGGGCCTGATCCTGATTGAGTTGCCCATAGTAGTAATCAAAACCTTGATAGTTGGGCACCCCCCACGAACCAGGATTTCCAAGGCCCCATTTCCCCACTCCTCCAGTTTTGTAACCGGCTTGCTTCAATACTTCGGCAACCGTGAGATCATCTGGCAATAAGAAAACCCCATGTGGAATATTGTCCCTTACCCGATTATGGCCATTGTGCATACCCGTCATTAAGGAGGAGCGGGAAGGTGCGCATACCGATGAGCCCGCATAAGCTTGGGTGAATCGCATACCCTCTTGGGCAAGCTTGTCTATGTGGGGTGTTTCAAGTATTTCTTGTCCATAACAACCTATGTCACCAATACCTAAATCATCAGCCATGATAAAAACAATATTGGGCTTTGTTTTGACCTGCACCTGGGCAACCATCAAATTTGACAATAAACAGATGAAACCTAGCAGTACCTTGATATATCTATGAGTCATAATGTTGTTCATTTTAAAGTTTCGTTAAACAACTTCACTTTTAGATTGGCTAATAACCAGGATTTTGTGATAGTTCAGCTCCAAAGTTGGCATCAATGGCGGACTGGGGAATGGGCCACAGGTTATGATAGTCCTGAATTGTGCTTCTCCATTCTTCCTTCAGCCCATATTGTCTTACGCGCTCCACTAGAAGTCCCATTCTGATCAAGGTTTTCCTTCTTCTGCCTTCGTACATGAGTTCCCTTGCCCGTTCATCCAAGATATAATCAATAGAGACATCCCCAGCAGCAATAGGTGTTGCATTGGATCTTTCCCTTATGGCATTGATATCTTCCGCTGCCAGGTCGGGCTGTTCGTTCCTAAAGTAGGCCTCTGCCCGCAATAAATAGGTTTCGGCCAATCGGTATACGTAAACATCTTCCTGTGTGCGCCCAGAATTGTTGATGCCCTGCCAAGGAAGCCCTTCTATTTTCATGGGGTAAGGATACATGCTCCGCAATGAATCTTCTGCTACCGTGGGTGGCTGCGTGGGCTGTCCAAAAAATGCGGAGTTTGGGTTGTTGTAGACGAAATCGCGTCTAAAGTTGAACTTGGAATTCCGGATATCGTTCGCATCGTCCCAGATGTCATAGATGGCATAATTGGTTCCCCTGACCCTTCCAACACCTCTGTTGAGGCTGTCTGTGGGCACATTGGCCAAACCATTGGGGTCGGATATCCTGACCAAAAAGGGAGCCATGTTCCTTATGGCCCTGTTTCCTCCCTGTGATCCACCGCCGCCTTCAACAAAGGGTTCAAACTGCCATACGTAGATGGATTCCATGTTCCCAGAGCTCCTGTTGAAATTGCCAGTGGCAAAAAGGTCGGAATAGACATCGCCGGGTTGGTCAGCACTCACCCCAAAACGGTTTTCCATCAGATGGTACAGATCGGAATCGATCACATTGGAAGCACTGGTAATGGCATTTTGGTATTCCCCCAGACTGATATAGACCTCTGTGAGCAAATGGTCTGCGGCTGCCTTGACAATCCTTCCTTCTTTGGTCGAAGGTACGGTAGGGGGCAACCACTGGGAGGCAAACTCCAAGTCTTCCTTGGCAAATTCATAGACTTCTTGTCTACTGGCCCTCACATAATCAAACTTTGGGGCGGTTTCCACAGTCTCCACAATGGGCACACCGCCGTAGAGGTTGGCCAAGAAATTGTAGGTGTATGCCCTAAAGAACCGTGCCTCGGCAACAACGGCATTTCTTTCGGCCTCGCTATCCCAAATATCGGCCCTTTCAGGGTCGTTCGCATAGCTGATGATGATATTGGCCTGAGCGATCATCTTGGTGTATGCCCAGTTCCAATTGGTGGCTACCTCTGGTGTCACAGGGGTCAGGTAGGACACCCAGTTTCGATAGGTGAAATATTCCGCCCCCGCATCTTCGGCAACATCTGTCCCGGGGAAGTTGGTGATGTAATAGGTGTTATCGTCCTGCACACATTCTTCCCGGGCGTTCCTTACCAAACCGATGAGGTAGGCTTCAAATCCGTTCTTATTGCTTAGGACGGCATCATCATTCAGGGAAGACAAAGGTCTTTCCTCCAACAGTTCGTCCTCATTGCACGATGAGAAACAAAAGATCATGGCCATCGATGCCAAAAGCATCAATTTTCTATAGTCTGAAGATATTTTGAAAGTCAACATAATGTCTTTATTTATTTCTTGATTTTTTAAAAGGTAACATTCAATCCCAATGATATGGTTCTCGGCATCGGATAGATATCATCACTACCTTGTTCAACATCATAGCCCTGACCGTTTTCAGGGTCTGAACCCAACCAATCGGTGAAGGTGTACAGGTTTTTGGCGCTCAAGGAGACCCTTAGACTGGACAGCTTGAGTTTTTCCAATGTTTTTTGGTCAAAATCGTAGGCGAACGATACATCCCTTATCCGTACAAAGTCACGGCTCATGTACCAGTTGGTGTCCAACGGGTTGCTGTAGTTGAGCCCAGGTCTGTTGTTCGAGCGGTTCTCGGGGGTCCACCATCCAGCATCCAGCTGGTTAAGGCTCCTGCCAGGCACCAACGGATTGATGAGGTTGAAGGGGGCTTCCCACCCCAAAAGCGAGTTCACAAAAACAGACATGGAAAAGTTGCCCATCCTGAAATTGTTCCTCAAACCGAGGATATATCTTGGGTTTGTTCCCGAACCGACCACCGTTCTGTCGTCAGGGGTAATCTCTCCATCACCGTTGAGGTCCTTGACCCTCACAAAGCCAGGTTCCGATCCTTCTGGAATATCGGTGTCACCTTCTTGGTAGATGCCATCGAACACATAATCGTAGAAAGAGTTCACGGGCTGACCGATGAACCAGCTATTGGCCACACTGTCATCTTCCCTGCCATCATTGTCCAGATCGGTGCCAAACAGTTTTACGATTTTGTTCCTGTTGAAGGAGAAGTTAAGGTTACTGCTCCATTCAAATTTATCCGTTTTCACGTTCACAGAGTTCAGCAATACCTCGATACCCCTGTTGTTGGTTTCCCCAATATTGGTCAATATACTCGAGTAGCCACCGGTCACAGGAATGCTCCTGCGGACCAACAGATCTTCGGTCTTGCTGTCGTAAAACTCCACAGTCCCACCCAAACGGCCATTGAACATATTGAAGTCCAAGGCAGCATTGGTGGTATAGGTAGTTTCCCATTTTAGGTCACTGTTGCCCAATGAAGAGGTGACCACACCCAAGCTGCTGCTACCGCCATCTCCGAACACATATCTTTCAGTGTCGGACAAACTCAAGGATTGGTAGGGAGAAATTGCTTGGTTACCCACTGCACCATAAGAAAGGCGTAGTTTCAATAAATTGATGGCAGAATCTTCCTTGAAAAAGGGTTCGTCGGAGATGATCCACGCAAAGGCTCCGGAGGGAAACGAAGTGTATTTGTTGTTTTCGGCGAACACTGAGTTACCGTCCCTTCTTGTGGTCAATGTGAACAGGTAACGGTTCTTGAATCGATAGTTCAAACGTCCCATATAGGAGACCCCTTCTGTCTTTTGGGCAAAAGAGGAGTTAGTGCTCACTGAACCGAGCGAAAGGTCGCCGTAGCCCAGTCCGTCTATGCTCAATTGTTCGGCCGCAGCAGTGGTGGTCTCATATTCCGTGTGGTTGCGGCTATAGAGTAAGGTAAGGTCAAAGGCATGGTCCTCACCAATGGATTTGGTGTAGGTGACAATATTTTCCATAAGCCAATCATAATCGTTCCTGTTGAATTTGGAGGCACTGGTAAGGTTTTCCGTATAGTTGGGGTCTTGTCGCATGTAATTGTAGTTATGACTCCAACGGACATTGGGGGAAAAGTTCAATCTATAGCTTAGGTTACCTCCAAAAAGACCCGTGTTCAATTCCGTATAGAAGTTGCTGAACAGGTTGTTGGATATTTCCTCATTGTCCGTAAAGTAGGCTTGCCAGATAGGATTTTGAACGGCTTGTTCAGAGGCCACAGGGAATCGGGTAGGGCTACCGTCCTCATTAAAGAAGGTGCCGAAAGGACTTGACCTGTAAGCGTTTCTCAGGCCACCTTCAACTCCCGAAAGGTCACGTCGGGTATAAATGGCGTTGACACCCAGTTTCATCCAATCCGTCAGACGGAAATCCAAATTGGTGCGGAAGGTCAACCTGTTCTCCTCATCATTGTAGATAAGTCCTTTGTTGTTGCTAAAGGACGAGGATACGTAATAATTGATGCTTTCCGAACGCCCGGATACATTCAGGTCTATGGAATGTATGGCCCCTTGTTGGGAGACTACATCCCATGGATTTGTAGTGTTGCCGTTGAGGTAGTTCTCGGCTTCTTCAGGGGAGAGATAGTTGGCGATGTTTGCTGGGTTGGCCTCTTGGCCAGTCTGGCTTCTCCAATCCAATCTACGCTCCAAATAACGTTCAGGACTGAGCAATTTGATTTGGTTTGCAGCTTCTGAGAGTCCCGTAAAAACATTCAGCTTCACGGAAGGCTTGTCAGAGGTTCCTTTTTTTGAGGTCACCAAAATGACCCCGTTGGCCGCACGGGAACCGTAGATGGCCGTGGAACTGGCATCCTTAAGGATGTCTATGGTCTTGATGTCCTGTGGGTTGATGTCGTTCAAACTTCCATTAAAGATGATACCGTCCAGTACAACCAAGGGATTGTTCTCCCCACTGAGGGAGTTCTGCCCCCGGATCAGGATGCTACCGCTCTGGCCTGGTCGTCCGTCGCCGATGAACTGGACACCTGCCACCGTGTTCAACGATTGGGTGATGTTCACGTTGGGGAGGTCCTTGTTTACTTCTTCCAGATCTATGGAAGATATCGCACCGGTCACGTTCCTTTTGCTCTGCGTACCGTAACCGACAACGACGACCTCGTCCAATTTGCTGACATCCTCGGCAAGGATGACATTGATAACGGATTCATTGTTGACCGGAATCTCTTGGGTCAGGTATCCGATATAGCGGAAAATGAGCGTTGCATTGTCCGAAGGGACTTCGATACTGTAGTTCCCATCAAAGTCGGATATGGTACCGGTATTCGTTCCCTTTACCAAGATGCTGACCCCGGGGAGGACTTCCGAGGCGTTTCCCTCCGTAATGGTTCCTGTCACCATTTTTTGTGACCAGGCTTCGGTAATGCAAGCAAATGCCACAAGGAATAGGCACATCAATAAGCGAATTGATGGTTTAGTTTGTTGTTTCAAATTTTTAGTGTGCATGTTTGGTGGTGTTAAGTAGTTATGACATTCCTTTTTTATTTAAACGTTTAAGCATATGTTGAAAAAATTTACATTCTAAAGTTCCGACTCCACGCCGGTTTCAAGTTTGGTCCCAAGCTGAATTTTTTGGTATTTCTTGCCCTTTCCCTCAATATCGTCAATGAGCAAAGACAATGCTGTTTGTCCCATTTTTTTGATAGGTTGGTTCATATAGGGTATAAAATTTTCCAGAAAGTGGTAGGTCGAGTTTTGGTCAAAGACAATGACATCCACCTTTTTTAGGATGTCCCTGTCCATACCCAGCATTTGCCGGAGCCCCTCTTCGGCCAAGGTATTGGTTTGAAAATAGATGGCATCCACTGGTTCGTTGCTGAAAAGTTCGTTGATGGCTCTTTTCATTTCCTTTTTTGGGGATTCCCGATCGATTTTCACCACAAGTTTCTCGTCCACGACCATCCCAGCCTGTTCAAGAGCCCGGTAATAGCCATCACACCTGTCCGCAAAGTGGGCCAATTTGGATTTATAGGCTACTGTGGCGATTCTTTTGTGTCCTTTCTGGATCAAGTGGTCCGTAGCTGATACGGAAGCGGAAACATTGTCAATGATGACACAATTGGCTTCCATATCCTTAAAATATCTATCTATTAGCACAACACTTGTTTTTTGTTTCAATAAGTTTGAAATGGAAGGCTTGGAATCCTGAGGTGGAGCGATTATAAATCCATCCACTTGTCTGCTCAACAGAAATTCCAACACCTTGTCAAACTTTTCTTTTTTTTCATCCGACGAGCCAAATATCACTGTATAGTCCCGCAGAAAAGCTTCGTCTTCTATCACTCTTGCCAAATTGGAAAAGAAGGGGTTCGAAATATCTGCCAAAATGACCCCGATGGTCTTTGTTTTGTTGGTTTTTAGACTTCGAGCATTTAAATTTGGCTGATAGTTCAACGCTTTGGCCGCTTTAAGGATTTTTTGGGCCGTTTCCTCCGAAACCCTATTTTCCTTTCCTTTGCCTGTCAATACATAGGAAACCAATGGGATGGATACGCCTACTTCTTTGGCAATATCTTTTAGTGATACCTTTGGTTTCATGGTTGCTTTAACGTTTAAACAAACGTAGAAAATAATTTAGTAACACACAAATAAAATTTCGTGTTTTGGTAAAAAAGATTGCTCCAAATTGCCAAATCCATTATTTTCCTGTTGTTTTTTTATCACCTTCGCCATTGGTTTCGCAGTATCGATGCAAAAATCTTGTCAGTACAAAGGGCCATAGTTGTTACAGGCACGATAGTCGGCCGATTCTTCATGCATACCGAATGAGGCCCAATCCTTGGGTCTGAAAATCCGTTCTTCCTCAACATTGTGCATGTTCACAGGGATCCGCAACATGGAAGAAAGGGTAATCAGGTCATGGCCAAAATGTCCATAGCTGAACGCACAATGGTTCGCTCCCCAATTGGCCATCACGGCATAGACATTTTTAAATGGCTTGCTATCGTTCAGTTTGGGAACGAACCATGTGGTCGGCCAAGTGGGGTCGGTTCGAAGATCTAAGGTATTGTGTACCTCTTCCGGAAGTTCCACGGTCCACCCTTCGGCAATCTGCATCACCGGTCCCAGGTCCTTTACCATATTGATTCTACAAATGGTGACAGGCATCCCTCCTTTGGTCACAAAATGGGAGGAATAGCCCCCTCCACGGAAGTATTCGTACATGGCTGGTGGCCAATCGGTCGCGGCCAGGCAGTCATCCACTTCTTCTTGGGAAATTTCCCAAAAGGGTTTCATGGCAGGGTTACCATCCTTGGTCTGCCTTCCTGTCCCATCCAAGGTGGAGGAGCCTGAGTTGATCATATGGATGATGCCATTGGCCGCCCTTCCCTCCAAAGTATGCCCGGTCACCCTTTTTACCGATTCTGGGCTCCAATAGGTCCTAACGTCGGAGAACATTTGGGCCTGATTGGTGAGCAGGTAGCCGAACAACATGGACACCCCATTGAGGCAGTCATTTTCAGTGGCCATGATGAATGGGTTCCGGATTCCGTTCCAATCAAAGGAGGAGTTGAGCAGGGCCTCCATGAAATCCCCATTCGGCATATAATCGTTCCATTGCCTTTGCCCCTGGAAGCCAGCTGCTATGGCATTATGTCCCAAAGCCTCTTCCCCAAAGCCATTTTCCTTTAAAACAGGATTTCCGATCATGAGGTCCCTGCAGATCATCGTCATTTTCACAACGATTTCCCATTCCTCATCCATGCGCTGTCTGGTCTTATGGATGCGTTCCGGATTGCGGTTTTTGCCTTCCATACAGTGCTCTTTGACCCAAACAAGGGCCTTTTGGAATTCCTCTTGGTCAAAGATATTGTGCTCTAACCTTCGGTTTACCTCGCTCATGTCCACATACTCGTTTCGCATGCCCAGGTAGTCCTGAAAAAAGCCTTCGTTGACTATGGAACCTGCAATGCCCATGGACACAGAGCCGATGGACAAATAGGACTTGCCTTTCAGTTGTGCCACCACAAGGCCCGATCGGGTGAACTGCAGTAGCCGTTCCTCAACATCTTCGGGAATTTCCGTACTGTCAATGTCCTGGACATCCACACCGTAGATGCTGAAAGCAGGGAGTCCTTTTTGCACATGGCCTGCCAAGGCGGCTGCCAGATATACTGCTCCTGGACGTTCTGTACCATTGAATCCCCAAATGGCCTTGGGACGTGTAGGGTGCATGTCAATGGTTTCGGTGCCATAGCACCAGCACGGCGTTACGGTAATGGAAAGGCCCACACCTTCCTTCACGAATTTTTCCTCACAAAGCTGGGCTTCGGGCACGCGACCGATCGTAGAATCGGAAATCACGCACTGTACCGGACTGCCATCAGGATATTTAAGTTTGGAGGATATCAGTTCCGATACCCTCTCGGCCATGTCCATGGTGGTCTTTTCCAGGGATTCCCTGATACCGCCCAAACGGGCATCGATCACGGGCCTTATCCCGACTTTGGGAAAGGTTTTCATTAGGTTGTCAATTTTTGTCATATCGGTATTTTTAATTTTTATGTGCTATTGGAAATGAGAATTTTTTAATAGTTCAGGCTTTCCACAAAAGTTCCAAAATCAGTGTAGCGTAGGTAGAGCTGATGGTATTTCTGGACATTTTCGGGAATGGGATGGAACTCTTTCATGAACCCGGATCCCATGGTCTTTTGGGCTTCTTCAAAAGAGTTGTGAAGCTTACAGGCCACGGCGGCGGCCATCGCGGCCCCAAGGGCCACAGGTTGTTCGGCCTTGGCCACCTTGATGGGTTGGTCAAGCACATCTGCAAGCACCTGCATCACAAAATTGGATTTGTGCGCCACTCCGCCTATGGCGATGATCCCCTCTATCTGGACATTCTGTTCTTTGAAATGAGCTATAATTTTTTTGGATCCAAAAGCGGTGGCTTCCACAAGTGCACGGAACATGGCCGGAGCGGTGGTACCCAAGGTAAGTCCGGTGAACCCACCTTTCAGGAGTTGGTTGGAAAATGGGGTTCTTCTACCATTCATCCAATCCAATGCAATGGGACCGGTTTCGGATAAAGGAAGTTTTTCTGCTGAGATACCCAATTCAGGCAATAATTCACCGGTCACCTTATCGATAATGGTTTGTTTGATGGAGCCATCGATATTCCCATCCTTTTCGAGGATGTGGCGCAGCGGCCAACTGATTACCTCCCCGAACCAAGCATAAATGTCACCAAAAGCAGCTTGTCCTGCCTCAAAACCGATCCTGTTGGGCAGAACGGAGCCGTTTACTTGTCCACAAATACCTTCTACCGTCCCGTTTACCGTTTCTTTTGGCGCCACCAGCATATCGCAGGTCGAGGTGCCCATTACCTTTACGAGCCAACCATCCTGTATTTCTCCACCAATGGCCCCGATATGGGCATCCAGTGAACCCACTCCCACAATGGTGTCGGCCGGCAATCCAAATTTCTGTGCCCATTCCGGCGAAAGTGTCCCGGCAACGGCATCCGAAGTAAAAGTGGCCTTGCCCATCCGTTGGCGAATGTCTTCCAGGCTAGGGTCGAGCCTCTTAAAGAAATCCACTGGGGGCAAACCGTCCCACTCTTCGTGCCACATGGCCTTATGACCGGCAGCACACCTACTTCTTTTTAAATCCAAAGGGTTGGTCTGCCCCGTAAGTAGGGCGGTGAACCAATCGCAGTGCTCTACCCAAGAGAACAACTGCTCTTTGACGCCCACATCATTTCTGAGAACATAGATGAGCTTGGCCCAAAACCATTCGGATGAATATTCGCTTCCCATGTATTTAGTATAGTCCACGGGATGTCCTTCTCTGCATTTTTGGTTGATTTCTGCTGCTTCCCCAATAGCGGAGTGGTCCTTCCAAAGGAAGAACATGGCGTTGGGATTGTTGGCAAAACTTTTTTTCATGGATAGGGGGGTGCCCTCCCGGTCCACGGCAATGGGGGTGCTCCCCGTACTGGCGACCGAAATTCCCTTGACTGCGGACAAATCATCTTGATTTAATTGTTGAACGGCTTCTTGCATGGCCAGCTCAAAACTTTCGATGTGATCCAATGGGTGTTGGCGGAATTGGGATTGCCCGGGCCTGCAATAAAGCCCATCGCCCCATCGCTTGAAACGGGCACTCCCCGTGGCCAATATATTGCCATCAAATGCATTGACGAACTGTACCCGAACCGAGTCAGTGCCAAAATCGACCCCGATTGTATTTTTCTTTATCATTTTATAGTATTCGTAAAAACAACTATTTGCTTTATCGATTAAGCAAGATTATGCAATAATTTTTTAACTTCAAAGAAAAAGAGTCCCATATCTTGGAATTTTAATGTTTAGGCAATGCTTTGCTAAATGGATGCAAAAATGCGCGGAAGACCCTGCCTTCCACCCATGCTAGTGCGCTTCACATCCATTATGGGAAATGGTTTTCTATTCAAAAAGGTCCAAGATCTTTTGATGATGGGTTTCATCGGAAACCTTCAGGATCTCATGCAATAGATCCGTTGAAATAGGTTTGGTGTCGGGGTGACCATATTTTTTCAGAAATTTCTTCAATGCCAAATTCAATTGTTGTTCCCCAATGAGTTCGCTCAGTTCCACAAATACTACAGCTCCTTTGGAGTAGGCCATATAGAGATTTTCCGTATTGGCCTTCAGTAGGGAACTTTCTTTATAAAACCCCCTCTCCGCATCATAGATCTGCTGATGCATGGCCACACGTTCCATCATTTTGGCTTTGCCGTGCATCCGTTTGTAGAGCATCATTTCGGTATACATGGCCAGACTCTCAGTGAGCATCGCATGCCCCTCACGATAATCAGGATCGATTTGGTTGGTGCCCCACCAAAAATGGGCAACTTCATGCCCGGCAAGTTCATTGACCACATCTTGGTTTTGCTCATTGGTTATATTGGCATTGAAGGTCATGTTCTCTGTCATAAAGATGACCCCGGGATAAGCCGTACCTGCAAAACCTTTGGTGAAAGCGGATACCTCAGCAAAGGTGACCGACCTAAAAGAGTAGGGGCCAAAATTCTGGATGCAATAACCCAGCGCTAGTCGGGTATTGGCAATCAAATGGTCCACATTGTGGTGATGCAGAGGGTTATATAGTACCCGTATGACAATACCGTCGTGGTCAACTTCTTTAGAGGCATATGTTGCCGAAGCTACTGCGAAACGAAACGGGATGGACTCTGCGCGGTATTCGAAATAGTTTCGTCCCTCACTGTTCCATTGCTTTCTTAACTCGCCCGTGCCTATGGCAATCTGGTCATCGGAAGTGGAAATTTTCATGGAAAGGCCTATAAAATCATCCACCTTGATTTTTTTGGCTTCCAGTGGAAGCAAAGCGGTTGCCTCTCCCAAGCCTTGCGCCTTGCGAAATTCAACATCTGAAATCTCCCTGCCCGCATCATAACCGAACATCGGAAAGAATCGGCTGATCCGCAGAAAGGAACCGTTTTTAAGGATGGCATTGAAGGATTCATGGCCGTTGATCGGCTTCCATTGGTATTTTAGTTCAAATGCAAGCGTAGCTGAATCCTGTGGCGACAACCCTTCTTTCAAATGGATTTCCGAGATGTGTGTGCCTATCTCGTGCCGTTCGTTTCTGTGCTGATAGACCAGGGAAACCAATTCAAAGTCTTTCGGGACGTTCAAAAGAATCGAGTCTATGGTTCGTGTTTGTTTGTTTTTGATCACGTAACTTCCCTTGATGTGATAGGCCTGACTTTCAGGAAAGAGATCTATGTGGGCAATAACATCGGATATGGTCGGCTGGGGACTAATTTGATAGCTTCTATAGCTTTTTTCATAGTTGGCCCTTTCGGTCATTTCACTGTCCTTATCCTTTTTCTCATAACCATCCAGAAAACGAGAACCGCTTATGACTCCCAAGAGCATACAGGTCAAAAACCCCAACACTTTTATGGTCTTCCTTTGTTGTGACCTTAACCAACGATAGGTGATAAAGAATGCTGTGATCAACGCAAATCCAAAGACCAATCGCCATAAGAATGAATGTAGGTAAGGACCATAACCCAAAAAATCGCTGTAAGGACCACTGTAGCCCGATAAAAACCGCAGCACGGGATTGGTAATGATGCTTTTGGAGACTGGAGTGGCCAATGCCAAGAACACCAGGATGGAAACACCCAATGCAAGGGATTTTTTCTGGGAGATGCTGTTGACCAAAAGCAAAAAGAAAGATAGCAACAATAGCGGAAAGGTATTGAAAACCACGACGCCAAAATAGGCTTGCCAATCCACCACGGAATAGTGGAACAATAGCTGAAAGACCAAGGCCTCAAAGATCATCAACCCTGTGAGGTAACCGACCAACATGACGATACTGCCCATATGTCCCAGCCATTTTTCCTTCGCATAATAGGCAGTGTCCTGAATGATCGAAAACCCAGAGGCATTGCTACGCCAATAGATGTCGTTCACGAAATATACCATGACCAAGGCTCCAATAAAATAAAAGTTGGAATTGATGGTCTGGGCCAAAAGCCCGGAGCTGGCGTATAGTTGTGGCATCCGGATTCCCATATCAATGTCACCATACATTTCCATGCCCACATAAAATAGGAGCAGGGCCGAAACTGCAACCAAAGCAATGCTCTTGAACAGGTAAACCATGTCAATTTTCATGAAGGATACAATGGCCCGCCATTTGGTATTTGGATGGAACCATGTAGGCGCAACCATGAAAGGGATATGGGCATGCTCCATCTGCAATGGAATGGTTTTCTTTTCCACTTTACCTTTATAAATAGGCAGAAAAGAAAATGCTCTAACTCCCCAATACAGCATTCCAAAAGAAAGAATGGCAATTCCCCACCTATTGATCAACAAGAAATTGGAAAATGGTACCACTCCAAGGTTCCGCTGCTCTACGGTCAAATCCTTTGCTTCAAAGAAATATGCGGAAAGGCCGAATATATCCACAAGTGAAGAAATTTGCTGTGCCATCAGTGATTGTGGCAAGGATTGCGCCATGAAAGGGGCATTGGTGAAGACCATGGAAACCATGTATACAATGTAGAGCAATAGACCCGTAACGGCCACCAAGAGTTTGTTTTGGAACTTTTGCGCAACGAAAAACAAAATGCCACACACCAATAGGGTATTGGTAACACCAAACAGGGCAAAGGGGTACAGAAAATGCCAAAGGTGAAAACCAACGTTCATTTGGCTCGACGACTGGGCATGGAGACCAATTACATAGGCTACTATCAAGAGTAAAAAACCAAGCAATGTCAACACGAAAAAAGAATAAAACCGCATCAAGGCAAAACCACGCTTACGGATCGGGGTAGAAAATACAATCAAATCAAAGTTGGCATCCGACTCCTTGAACAACACAGAAAATGCCAATACCGTGGCCATGAAGATAATGGTCAAGCTCATCAGTCCTACCATGAACCCCACAGAGTAGGGGGCATTGACCGCAAGATTGTCACCAACAGAAATATTGAGTTTATATCCCACCCAAAAGCCAATCGCCAAATAGACCATCATAGCGCCGTATGCGGCTTTTTGCCGCAAGGCCATACGGATATCGTTAAAAAAAATGGGGCCCATGCCTTGGTTTTTTATAAATGGTTAAAGTAAACATCCTCCAAACTGGGTGTTGTGCCGTGGAAACCTTTTGGGCAATCATCAGCATACACCGTAACATGCATAACCTTCTCTATCAGTTGTTTGCTGATGACCCTGTGTGTGGCCTCAATGTGTGGCAGTTCGGTTTTTTTGATGGGTTTTCTCCAAAGTTTTTTATTCAATTGCCCAATGAAATCATTTGGTGTGCCTTGGGAAACGATTCTTCCTTGTTTGATGATGGCCATGGTGGAGCAAAGATTCCGAACATCTTCCACCAAATGAGTAGACAGCACAATGATAATGTCCTCACTGATATCACTCAATAAGGTATTGAAACGGTTCCGCTCCTCTGGATCCAATCCTGCGGTGGGTTCGTCAACAATCACGATTTTTGGATTCCCGAGCAGTGCCTGTGCCACCCCAAAACGTTGTTTCATACCACCGGAAAAAGTGTGGACTTCCTTGTTTTTTACATCAAGCAGATTGACCTTTTGTAGGAGATTGATGATTTGCCCATGGCGTTGTTGTTTGTGGCGGACCCCTTTTAATTGGGCCAAATGGTCCAGTAGATTATAGGTGGAAACCTTGGGATACACCCCAAAATATTGTGGGAGAAAACCTAGGTGCTTTTGCAGGTCAAGCGGGTTTTTGACAATATCAGATCCGTTGAAATGGAGTTCTCCTTCCGTCGGTCGTTGTAGCCCAACGATGGTTTTCATGAGGGAGGATTTCCCAGCCCCATTGGGCCCAAGCAATCCAAATATGCCATTCCCTATCTCTAAATTTATGGCAGTAAGTGCCTGGTATCCGTTGCCATAGGCAAGGGATACATTGTCAATTTTCAATGTATTCATGGTGTTTTATTTAAAGCAGAGGCTATTCTACATAGTCGATGATGTCTCCAGGTTTACAATCTAGGGCCTTGCATATCGCTTCGAGGGTTTCGAATCTCACGCCCTTGGCCTTTCCGTTTTTGAGCACGGACAAATTTGCAGGTGTAATGCCAATGGCTTCGGCCAAGTCCATGCTTTTCATTTTTCGCTTGGCGAGCATCACATCGATATTGATAACAATTGGCATATTTTAGATATATAGGTCCTGTTCGTTTTGCAAGGTAAGCCCTTGGTTGAAGATCTCTGATATGATAAAGATGAAAATTCCAAGGAACAGATGCAGAACTGCTATCAAGTACACTTCATTTTCAATTTCGATGAAAAAGGACGAGAGGGCAATCAGCAATGCTGGCAAAAAAAGGTTGACCAAGTAAAATCGTTTCAGGTGGCCAATATTCCCCAAGGTGAACAACCTGTTTTGGAAGAACACCTTGAACACTTTGGAGAGCAGCCAAAAAAATAGGGTATAGGAGAAAACGGGCAGCAAAAATGCAAACAGCAAATAAGGCGTGTTACTGTCCAAAATCAAAAATGAACTGTCCGTGAAAGGGAAATTGATGATTTTTTGGTAGCCTTGTACCTGGATGTTGGTTTTGCTGATCCAACTAAAAGCACCATATAGGCCTGTAATCAGGTACAACCAGGCCAAGACCCTTGTGATTGTATATAGAACTTTGGAAACGAATGCCGTTTTTTTCATTTTGTGAAAATCTTGTTTATTGTTGCAAATATATAAAAATATATCGTTTTACGATAATAATATATTTTTTTATTAAAATTGATTTCGACTTCGATGCGTTTCGCTTTTCAAGCAAATAGGTTTGAGCAGAAATGATTTTGTCAACAAAACAACCCAATTCAATCATCGGATCAATAATCAAGATTGTCTTATCGAACCCAAGTCAGGGATTTTTGTATATTCAAACGATTTTTTTCAGATCGATTATAAAATCATCAAACCTCTACAACTTAAAAGAAAGAAATGGGAACAAAGAAAACAACTGCAATTGTCTTTTTGATGCTATCCGCCCTTATATCGGCACAATCCACCCAAAATGAAAAATGGTCCATTGAAAAGGCCGAAAAATGGTATTCGCAATACAAATGGCTGAACGGGGCCGATTTTATCCCCAGCAATGCCATCAACCAATTGGAAATGTGGCAAGGCGATACTTTTGATCCCGTTACCATCGATAGGGAATTGGGCTACGCCCAAGGCATTGGAATGAACGTGATGCGGGTGTACCTCCACAGTCTGGCCTACAAGCAAGATCCCAAAGGATTCAAGGAACGGATGGACACCTATCTGGATATTTCAGCAAAGCGGGGCATAAAGACTATGTTCGTGTTCTTTGATGATGTTTGGGGCAAGGAACCCAAAGTGGGGAAACAACCAGAGCCCAAAACCGGCACCCACAACTCCGGATGGATGCAAGATCCCGGAGATCCAGCTTCCAAAGAACCCGCCAATTTTCCTTTTTTGGAGATTTATGTTAAAGATATATTGGAGACCTTCAGGAACGACGATAGGATATTGCTTTGGGACCTGTACAACGAACCTGGCAACTCGGGAAAAGGAAACGATTCCATGCCTTTGTTGCAGGCCATATTCAAATGGGCAAGGGAAGTAAACCCTTCACAGCCCCTTTCGGCCGGCATATGGTCATGGGGATTGGTGGATTTGAATGCTTTCCAAGCCCTCAACTCCGATATCATCACCTACCATCACTACGGTCCTCCTGAAGATCACAAACTGATCATTGAACTCCTAAGGACCCATGGAAGACCCATGATCTGTACCGAATATATGGCCCGTACACGGAACAGCCGTTTCTCCAACACCATGCCCATGTTGAAAAAGGAAAACATTGGGGCCATCAATTGGGGATTGGTCAAGGGAAAGACCAATACCATCTACCAATGGGACACGCCCATAGACAGTGGCGAAGAGCCAGTGGAATGGTTCCATGACATTTTCAGGAAGGACGGAACGCCCTATCGACAGGATGAGGTGGATCTCATCAAGAAATTGAACGGGCTCGAATAGTGTTGTAAAGTACTATTCCAATTCATAGAGCATGGGGCCTCCCTTTACTCCAGCTTTTACTTTACCGGTACTTTTAAGGATATCCATTTGGAAGATACGCTTCCTAAAGTTCCGCTTGTCCAGTTCAAGGCCCAAAATATCCTCATACAGCTTTTGCAGTTCGGTGAGGGTAAAGGTCTTGGGCAGTAGTTCACCCACAATGAGCCTATCCTTGAGGTTGTTCTTTAAAAAAAGATGGGCATCGTGGATGATCTGGGCATGGTCGAACCCCAAATTTTTGGGGATGTCATCAATATCGAACCAAGCAATCTGTTCCACATTTCCCTTTAGGGAAAACGGATGGTCCCCCGGTTTTACCATGGCATAGAACGAGACCGTGATGACCCGTTTGATGGGGTGCCTGTCCAAGGCCGAATATACTTTCACCTGCTCAAAATGGATGTCCTTCACCCCCGTGAGGGCAAACAAGATCTTGTTGGCGCAATCTTGAAGCGTTTCATCCGCCTCCATGACTCCCCCGGGCAACAACCAATGGTCGGTAAAGTCGCCGACGGACCTTTTGGTCAATAGTAGCTTCAAGCGATGGTCCACATATCCAAAAACAGCGATATCCGTGGTTATGGGACACGCAAATGAATCAGTGTTTACCTGATAATTTTGAGGAATTTTAGGTGTGTGGTTATTTTTATTGGTCATTTGTTTTTTTTCGTGGAACAAAACACATAATTTAGCAAATGTGTCAAAGGTACACAGAAATAACATTTGAAGAAAGAATTATCAAAGATTTTGATTGGTTGGACCAGATGGGAAATGAGTTGTTCAATATTTCGGGAAGAGTGATCCTGATTACAGGAGGAACGGGTATTCTTGGTGGAAGTATGACCGAATATCTGCTAGGGGAAGGTGCAAAAGTTGTTCTTCTGGGACAAACTGAGGCCAAGGTGGAAGACAAAGTGGAGCAGCTAAAAAAGGTGTACCCAGATGTGATGGGTTTTGCGGGAAATGTCCTTGATAGGGATTTCTTGGAAAAAGTAAAGGATGATGTTGTGGGGACCTGGGGAACATTGGATGTGCTGATCAATGCGGCAGGCGGTAACATGCCCGGTGCCGTGATAGGCGAGGGGCAGACCATATTCGATTTGGAGATGGACGATTTTAGAAAGGTCTCCGAACTGAACCTGGACGGTTCTGTGGTCCCTTCCCTGGTTTTTGGAAAGCAAATGGCCGAACAAGGCCGTGGATGTATCCTGAACATATCTTCCATGGCAGCCACCAGGGCTCTCACCCGCGTGGTCGGCTATTCCGTGTCCAAAGCTGCCATCGATAATTTTACCAAATGGATGGCTACCGATCTGGCCCTGAAATTTGGGGAAGGATTGCGGGTCAATGCCATTGCCCCGGGATTTTTTATCAGCAACCAGAACAGGAACCTTTTGCTGAAAGAGGATAGTAGCTATACCGATCGGGGCAAGACCATTATTACGAACACGCCCATGAAACGATTTGGAAAGGCGGACGAATTGCACGGTGCGGTCCATTGGCTCATCAGCGATGCGGCCAGTTTTGTAACAGGTGCCATCATCCCTATCGATGGGGGATTTAATGCATTTAGCGGTGTATAAGGAACATAAAAAGAACATGGGGCTGGAACAGACGTGGCGTTGGTATGGCCCGTCAGACCCCGTTTCATTGAAAGACATCAAAATGGCAGGGGCCACTGGAATAGTGACAGCCCTGCACGATATCCCCAATGGCGAGATATGGCCCGTGGAAAAGATTGCGGAACGAAAGGCCCTTATTGAAGCCGAAGGGTTAAGGTGGTCCGTGGTGGAATCCCTTCCGGTACACGAACAAATCAAGACCCGATCGGGCCATTTTGAGATACATATTAAAAATTACAAGAAGAGTTTGGCCCATTTGGCCCAATGCGGAGTGGAGGTGGTGTGCTACAATTTCATGCCTGTTTTGGACTGGACCCGTACAGACCTGGCCTACGAAGTGGCAGATGGCTCCATGGCCCTGGCCTTTGAATTTAATGCCTTGGCAGCGTTTGATCTGTTCATTTTGAAGCGCCCCCGAGCGGAAGAAAGCTATACAAAGGAACAAGTGACCGCGGCAAGACAATATTTCGATGGAATGTCCAAAGCGGCCATCCAAGAATTGACCAAGAACATCATAGCAGGGTTGCCTGGGTCTTCGGAAAGCTATTTGGATTCCCAACAGGGAGATGGACTTAAAAGGTTCCAATCCATTTTGGACACCTATGCCGACATTGATGCAGATACCATGCGGAGCAACTTGGTCCATTTTCTAAAAGAAGTGATTCCCGTGGCCGAAGAACATGGTGTACGGATGTGCATCCACCCAGATGACCCGCCCTTCTCCATCTTGGGTCTGCCCAGGATCATGTGCACTGCATCCGATTATGCCCACATATTTTCTGAAGTGCCCTCATTGCACAACGGATTTACCTTCTGTACAGGTTCATTGGGGGTCAGGCCCGATAACGATTTGGGGGACATGTTTGACCAATTTGCGGAAAGGATCCATTTTCTGCACCTGCGAAGCACACAGCGGGATGACAATGGTAATTTTTACGAAGCCAACCACTTGGAAGGGGATGTAGATATGTTCGATATTGTACAAAGGGCTCTGAAAGAACAAAATCGACGTAGGCAAGCGGGCCGAAAGGACCATTGGATACCGATGCGACCCGATCACGGACATCAAATGCTCGATGACCTCAACAAGCACACCAATCCCGGATATTCAGCCATAGGACGGCTCAGAGGATTGGCAGAACTTAGGGGACTGATGATGGGTATAGAGCGGTCCATGCAACCAGGACCTTCATAAAATGGTACAGGACTGATTTGAAATTAAATTTTATTAAAATGGCACATAAAAAAAACAAAGTAATGTATTTGGCACTGTCCCTCTTTTTGGTTTGGGCCTGTGAAGAATCCCCGAAAGATGACACCCCTTGGGTGGATTTGTTTGATGGTTCGACACTGGATGGCTGGACCCAAAAAGGGGGCACAGCCCATTATGAAATCAAAGAGGATGCTATTGTTGGGTCTACGGTCCATGATACCCCCAATTCCTTTTTGACCACGGACAAGATGTACGATGATTTCATTCTGGAACTGGACTACAAAGTGGATTCCACCATGAACTCAGGAATCCAGATCAGGAGCAACAGTTTTCCCCTTTATCAAAATGGTAGGGTGCATGGCTATCAAATTGAAATAGACCCTTCGGACAGGGCTTGGAGTGCAGGCATTTACGATGAGGGTCGAAGAGGTTGGCTGGTCAACTTGGACAATAATCCCGATGCGCAGAAAGCTTTCAAGCAAAATGATTGGAACCATTACCGCATCGAAGCCATCGGGGACACCCTAAAAACATGGATCAATGGGGTGCCCGCCGCCCATTTGATAGACGACAAGACCCCGAGTGGATTTATCGCCCTTCAGGTGCACAGTATCAGCAAAGATCAGAAAGAAGGTACCGAGATCGCTTGGCGAAACATCAAGATTTTGACAGACAGCCTTTCCAAATACACCAAGGAAATGCCTTTGGCCCCCGTAGTGACCCAAAACCAGCTCACCATAGATGAGGCCAAGAATGGTTGGAAACTCCTTTGGGACGGCAAGACCACCAACGGTTGGAGGGGTGCCCGTTTGGACAGTTTTCCGGATAAGGGCTGGGAAATGAAGGAAGGCGTATTGACCGTTCTGTCTTCGGGCGGAGAAGAATCGGCGGCCGGAGGGGACATTGTCACCACCGATGTGTATGGCGATTTTGAATTGAAGGTCGATTTTAAACTCACCGAAGGCGCCAACAGCGGCATCAAATATTACGTGAACACCGATCTGAACAAAGGCCCGGGATCGTCCATTGGTTTGGAATACCAGATTTTGGACGATGAAAGACACCCCGATGCCAAACTTGGTAACCATGAAGGAAGCCGTACTTTGGCCTCTTTGTATGATCTGATCAAGGCGGACCCCGATAAACCTGCCAACCCCATTGGGGAATGGAACACGGCCCATATCATTTCAAAGGATAACCATGTGGAGCATTGGCTCAATGGCATGAAGGTCTTGGAATATGAGCGCGGAAGCGATGATTTCAAAAAATTGGTATCCGAAAGTAAATATGTGGTGTGGCCCAATTTTGGCGAAGCCCCGAATGGCCCTATTTTATTGCAGGATCATGGGGACAGGGTAAGTTTTAAGAACATCAAGATAAAAACCATCAACAACGAACAGTAATATGGGAACAAGACGCGATTTCATCAAAAAGACAACAACGGGAACTGCTGCCGTCACCTTGGGCGGATTGGCTTTTCCTTCATGGGCCAATGCCCGGATTTTAGGTGCCAATGACCATATCAACTGTGCCGTGATCGGTGTGAGGAGCAGGGCAAAGGCCCATGTATTGGCCATCCATCAGGATCCCAATGCCAAGATCTTGTACAACTGTGATGTGGACGACAACATCATTGAAGAGCACAATGCATGGTGCCAGGAACACATAGGCTATGTGCCGAAAGTAGAGAAGGACTTTCGCAAAATATTGGAGGACAAAGATGTGGATGCCATTTTCATTGCCACCCCGGAGCATTGGCATGCCCCCATGGCCATCTTGGCCCTTCAGGCGGGAAAACATGTGTACGTGGAAAAACCATGTAGCCACAATCCCTATGAAAATGAACTTCTAGTGGCCGCACAGAATAAATACGGCAAAAAGGTACAGATGGGCAACCAGCAACGGTCTGCCAAGACGTCCAAGATGGCCGTTGATGATATCCGCAATGGAGTAATCGGCGAGGTATTCAAGGGAGAGGCCTATTATTCGAACAATAGGGAGTCAATCGGTAAGGGAAAAGCAATTGATGTACCTCCGACCTTGGATTGGGAACTCTGGCAAGGCCCTGCGCCCCGTGAAGGTTACAGGGACAACATCCATCCTTATAATTGGCATTGGTTCAGGAATTGGGGCACTGGTGAGATACACAACAACGGCACCCACGAGATTGATATCTGTCGCTGGGCACTGGGGGTAAACCTACCAGAAACGGTCACTTCGTTCGGCGGAAAATATACCTATGACGATGATTGGGAATTTGTGGACAACCAGCAGGTGACCTATACGTTTCCAGGGGAAAAGTTCATCACATGGACATCCCATAGCCGTGGAATCATGAAACCCGAAAGACCGGGTAGGGGAGCTACCATTTATGGTAGTAAGGGAGTGATCGAACTGGATCGTAATTTTTACAAACTATATGATTTGGCCGGAAATCTCATCAAAAATGAAGAGGAAGATTCTATCAGTGCCACCCTCAACACCCAGGGTATTGGAGGTTTGGACATTGACCATGTGGCCAATTTCTTCAACGCCATTCGAAAAGATATATCCCTGAATTCCGACATCAATGAAGCCGGTGTTTCCACGATGCTCTGTCACTTGGGAAATATGGCACAGGATGCTGGACACACCCTCAAAATTGATACCAAAACAGGCAAGGTACTGAACAGTGAAAAGGCCATGCAAAACTGGAAAAGGGAATACGAAAAGGGATGGGAACCTACGCTTTAAACTAGTATGAAACGACGTGATTTTATTGTGAAGGGGAGTTTGGCCAGTTCGGCCGCCCTGTATGCGCCTACCGTTTTGGGATATGGAACCTCGAGTGCCAACGGGACCATCAATGTAGGCGTCATCGGCACCGGGGACCGTGGCGGAGGAATGATTCCCTTCATCAACCAAATCCCCAACATGCGGGTAGTGGCCTGTAGTGACATTATCCCTTTCAGGCTCAGTTCCGGGTTGGAAAAAGTTGATGGAAAAGCAAAGGGCTATTCGGATTACCGGAAATTGTTGGACGATAAGGATGTGGATGCCGTTTTGGTGGCCACTCCGTTCAGTACGCATTCCCAAATCGTGGTCGATGCCCTAAAAGCAGGCAAGCATGTGTATGGTGAAAAAACGATGGCGAAAGGATATGATGGCATAAAGGACCTGGTCCAAACTGCCGATAGATCAGACAAGATATTTCAGGCCGGTCACCAATACCATAGTTCCCGATTGTACACCCATATCGTGGATGAGATCAAGAAAGGGAAAATAGGCAAAATAACCGCATTTGAATGCCAATGGAACCGAAATGGCGACTGGCGAAGGCCCGTTCCGGACCCCAAATGGGAGCGTATGATCAATTGGCGTATGTACCGCGAATTTTCAGGAGGCCTTCTGGCCGAACTCTGTTCACACCAGTTGGACTTTGCCAATTGGGTACTGGGTTCCATGCCCGAAAAGGTGATGGGCATTGGTGGCATAGACTACTGGAAGGACGGTAGGGAGACCTATGACAACATCCACTTGATCTATAGCTATCCCCAAGGCGTAAGGGCCACCTTTACCTGCCTGACCAGTAATGCCATGGGCGATTACAAAATAAAAGTGTTGGGTGACAAAGGAGCGTACGTACTGGACTATGTAAAGGCCTGGTTCTATCCTGAAGGTAGCTACCAAAAAGAAAAGGGCGAGGTTGACGGCGTTTCTGGCGCCACCTTGAACTGGGACGAAGGAAAAGGTATTCCCGTTCTGTTGGACCATGAGGATCCAAGTAAACAGGCATTGATCGATTTTAGGGACAACATAAGGGACAACACCTTGCCCATCCCCAATGCCAAAACGGGTGCCATGGCTGCTATCTGCGTGCAGATGGGCCTCGATGCCATGTACAACAATACCATTGCAGAGGCAGACCAAAGACTTGTCAAAGAAATTTTGGGTTGATCTTGATATAGCCCTTTTCTGATGTTGGACCTTATAAGGCCAAAATTCGTGACTTATTTTGGTCAGAGATAACTTTTGACGTTTTCAGAATTGATGATCTCAATGGGAAGAAATTGCTTTTTGGGATACTCCTTTTTGAACAATAGTTTCTCCACAAGACTCTTAAGGGACAAGGAAGCTTGCATTCGAGGTGCTTGATGGATCAGGAATTGGATTTTGCCTTCGGTCAGGTATTTAATGTTCTCCTGAAGAAGGTCATAACCCACTACAATGCCATTTTTGTTCAATAGCTCAAGAGTGCGGGCAACTTCATAGGTTTTTGAAGTAGTCACAAAGAAGACATTCACACCATGGCTCTCTATAAAATCCAACAGGGTGCTATGGATATTATCCGTATTGATGGTTTTGGTGAATATGTCATACTTGGCGGCATAGGTCTCGTAAAAAGATTTGAACCCTTCTTCTTTTTGCTGCATATGGATGGCATTGTTGAATGCTTCATCTATGTGGACGATACCTATTTTTGATGTCGAAGGATCCAGAAAATCACTTATGAGCTTGGCGCCGACCCTCCCACTCAAGTAAAGGTCTTGCCCCACGTGTTGGTCAACATGGTTTCTGGGCATACTGTTGAAAGTTGCGGAGAGGATGCCTTTTTTGTTCAACTTCCGTAAGAGCACATCACTTTCCCGTTCAAAAAGAGGGACAAACAATACGGCATCTGGAGATTTACGGATCAGCCTGGCACCAACTTGAGAGAATGATTCGGACTCGGAAGGATCAAAATAGTGGACGGAAATATCCACATCGAAGGCCTCGTATTCGGTGATTATTTCCATGATGCCCTGTTGGCAAGGAAGCCAATACGAATCTTTTTGCGGATCGGGGACGAGAATGGAAATGGCATATACTACATTGTTTTTTAGGGAGCGGGCCAAAGGGTTGGCTTTATAATCCAGTTCTTTGAGGGCGTCATTGACCTTTTGAAGGGCTTTTTCCGAAACTTTACCCCTATTGTGTATCACCCGGTCCACAGTGCCTATGGAAACATTGGCCACTTTGGCGATATCCTTTATTGTGATTTTTTTCTTCATTTCCAACAAATATATCTAAAATGGAAAACTAAGTCATGTTAACGATAACACTAAATTTGTGTGTACGTACACATTTTTTTATATATTGCACCCAAATCAAGGCTGGACCCTAGCTTTAATAAGTTGATTTTAAAATATAAATAAGTGATAGGCAATTTGTTATACACTGATATGGACCTGCATGATATCATTGTCCAGGCCCCAGGTCGGACCTGTTTGTTCGGCGACCACCAAGATTACTTGGGGCTGCCCGTGATCGCCTGTGCAATTGACAGGCATATTAGCCTAAGGGCAAAGAAAAATACAAGGAATGTACTTTTTATTGACAAACCGGATATTGGTGAACAGAGGACAATAGATTTGCGGTCTGTTGGAAGGTCCGCTGAAAAGGGAGACCATTTTATGGCCGCGCTCCAGATTTTGGAAACACATGGCTGTGTGCCCGGTCACGGTTACGACATTACCTTATCTGGAAATATAGCCATCAACGCGGGCACCTCAAGTTCAAGTGCCGTTATTATGTCCTGGATCCAGTTCCTGGTCACAGCATTTGGATGTGATGAGCCTATCACCAATGAGTTCATTTCAAGGATGGCATACGAAGCGGAAGTCAAATATCATGGATTTCCCGGAGGTAAAATGGATCAATACAGTATTGGCCTTGGGAACATCATTTACCTCGAAACGGGAGAAGATCTTTCCTATGAGGTATTTCACAAGAAACTGCCAGGACTTATTGTGGCCGAATCAGGAATCCCAAAAGAGACCACAGGTGTATTGGGGGAGCTTCGGCAGAAGGCCCAATTGGCCATCAACAAGGTAAGGGAAAATATACCGGGGTTTGACATAAAACAAGCTACAAGGGAAACTTTTTCCACCTATATGGAACTTGTCCCCGAGGACCTAAAAATCTATTTCGAGGCAGCTGTTCTGAACCATGATGTGACACAGCGTGCTTTGCTGGAATTCCGAAAACCTACATTGGATTTTGTAAAGATCGGAAGTTTGATGAACGAACACCACATGGTACTCAGGGATTACCTGCACATTACCCTTCCGCTCATTGATGAGATGGTGGAAGGAGCCTTGGATGCGGGTGCTCTTGGCGCCAAGATCGTTGGTTCGGGTAGGGGAGGAAGCATTGTGGTCTTGGCCCGGGAGGAAGAACAGGAAAAGGTGATAGCCGCTTTGAAAAAGGCAGGTGCCAAAGATGCCTATGCCGTTAATGTGGACCCTGGAGCCAGTATAATCAAATCAAAAAAATAAAAATGGACCCAATTTCAAGTTTAGTGATTCTGGCCGGAGGCGCATCCTCAAGGATGAAAAAGGAAGCTGCCCAACAAGAAGGGTTGAGCGCCGAGGATATCAAACAGGCAAACGAGCGTAGCAAAGGATTGATAGGGGTTGGACAACAAGGCCGTCCCTTACTGGATTATGTGCTCTATAATGCGAAAAAGGCGGGCTACACCAAAATTTATATCGTCATTGGAGAAAATGGACAACTTTTCAGGGAATTCTATGGTTCCGGTAAAAGCGGGGGAGTGTTCCACGGAATGGAAATTTACTTTGCGACCCAATATGTCCCAAAGGACAGGGTAAAACCATTTGGTACGGCAGATGCCCTCTATCAAACCACAGAACAGTTCCCAGAACTGAACACCAGAAGATATTCCGTTTGCAACAGCGATAACCTCTACTCAGTGGAAGCATTCAAGGCCTTGCGAAATACCGAAGAACCCAATGTCTTTATCGCATATGATCGGGATGCTATGGAATTTCCGGAAGAACGGATTTCCCGTTTTGCACTGGTAAAACTAAATGAAAAGGGATATCTGATGGATATTATGGAGAAACCCGAAGCTGACCAAATAGATGCCTACAAGGATGCCATGGGTAAGCTACGGGTAAGTATGAACGCCTTTACTTTTGATGGGGTAAAAATGGCCCCTTATTTGAAAAATTGTCCGATCCATCCCCAGCGGAATGAAAAAGAACTGCCCACGGCCCTTCTGAACATGTTGGGAGCGTATCCGGAAACAGCCATAGGCATCCCATTATCGGAACATGTTCCGGACCTTACGGCCAAAGAAGACATTGTTGATGTGAAAAATTATCTCGAAAAACACTATCCCATCTTGGATTGGGAAGAAAGCCTGAAGAATGGATAAATACATCATTACCGGTGGGGCTGGCTTCATAGGGAGCCACATAGCAGAAGCTTTGTGTGCACAGGGACATAGGGTAGTGGTGGTGGATAGCCTGAGAACAGGTTTTCAAAAAAACATTGCACATTTGGATGTCGATTTTGTGGAAGAAGACATCCGTAACCATCAGGCGATAACATCCTTGGCCAAGGAAGCCAAAGGAATCTTCCACCTTGCGGCATTGGTCAGTGTACCGGAGTCGTTACAGTTGATGGAGGAATGTCTGCAAATCAATGTGCAAGGAACTTTGAATGTGTTGGATGCAGCCAAAGAGACCCCAGGGTGCAAAGTGATTCTTTCCAGTTCGGCGGCCATTTATGGCAACAACCCCACATTGCCAAAGGTGGAGAACATGCTTCCAGAACCCATGACGCCCTATGCGGTGACCAAGTTGGATGGGGAGTTTTACCTACGGATGTATGCCGACCAATGGAATGTCCCAACGGCCTCTTTGCGTTATTTCAATGTTTTTGGCCCCAGGCAAAACCCCAAGTCCACTTATGCCGCGGCTGTTCCCATCTTTATCCAGAAAGCACTTTTGAACGAACCCTTGACCATTTATGGTGATGGGGAACAGACTAGGGACTTTGTTTATGTAAAGGATGTGGTCGCTGCCAATCTGTTCGCATTGGAAAAAGGAGACCAAGTCTACAATGTTGCCTTGGGGCACAGTACAAGTATCTTGGAGTTGGCCAACAAGATTGTTTCGTTGACAGGCTCAAAATCCCAGATCATTTTTAAACCCGAAAGGGCAGGGGATGTTAAGCATTCGCAATCGGATGTGACCAAATTCAGGTCTTTGGGATATGTTCCAAAGTATGATTTGGACAGTGCTTTGGCAGAGACCATTGCACATTATGAACAAGAGTATTTAAAAAAGTAGGATTCTATGGTAGCATTGGACTTTTGGGATTACATCATCATTTTTAGTTTTTTCGCCATAACCTTGGGCATAGGTCTTTACGTGTCCAAGAGTTCCGGTAGGAGCAGCGCCGAATATTTTCTATCGGGACGGTCCATGCCCTGGTGGTTGTTGGGCATGTCCATGGTGGCCACCACCTTTTCCACCGATACGCCAAATCTGGTAACAGATATTGTAAGGACCAATGGTGTATCCGGGAACTGGGTCTGGTGGGCATTTCTTTTGACGGGACTTTTGACGGTTTTCATCTATGCCGGACTATGGAGAAGATCCAATGTAAATACTGACCTTGAGTTTTATGAACTGAGATATGGAGGGAAACCCGCCCGATTTTTGAGGGGCTTCAGGGCCGTTTATCTTGGGGTCATCTTCAATGTCATCACCATGTCTGCCGTTACCTTGGCAGCCATTAAGATAGGAGGTATCATGTTAGGTCTGGAACCATGGCAAACAGTGGTCTCAGCAGGACTGATCACGGTGACCTTCAGTGCTGTGGGAGGGTTCAAGGGAGTGGTCTATACAGATTTTGTACTGTTCTTCGTAGCGATGGCCGGGGCGGTCGGGGCCGCGTATTATCTCGTCAACCTTCCCGAAGTGGGAGGGTTGGATGCCCTGTTTTCACACGAAAAAGTCAAGGATAAGCTGGAAATAGTGCCGGATGTCAACGATATGGGATCATTGATCCCACTTCTGATCATCCCTTTGGCCGTACAGTGGTGGAGTTCATGGTATCCTGGGGCCGAGCCGGGGGGCGGAGGATATATCGCCCAGCGCATGCTTTCGGCAAAGAATGAGAAACATGCCATTGGGGCCACCTTCTTTTTCAATATCATGCACTATGCCGTTCGTCCCTGGCCCTGGATTTTAGTTGCCTTGGCCTCATTGGTGGTCTTTCCCGACCTGGAAAGCCTCCAAAGGGCATTTCCTATAGTTTCCGATGATAAACTGGGCCACGACTTGGCATATTCGGCCATGCTTACCAAACTTCCAACAGGACTGTTGGGGCTTGTTTTGGCATCCTTGGTGGCCGCTTACATGTCCACAATATCCACCCAGCTCAATTGGGGTTCCTCATACATTGTATATGATTTTTACAAACAGCGCATCAATCCCAAGGCGTCCGAAAAGCAATTGGTGCGCGTAGGGCGATTGGCCACGGTCGGATTGATGGTGCTGAGTGCACTCTTGGCCCTTTTGTTACAAAATGCACTCCAACTTTTTGAGATACTGCTCGTCTTTGGTGCGGGTACAGGGCTGATCTTTATCCTCAGATGGTTTTGGTGGCGCATCAACGCATGGAGTGAGATTACGGCCATGTTCGTTTCAGGGGCACTTTCCTTGATCTTGAAACTTACTCCTATTGGCACATATCTCTTCGCAAAGGATACTGGCATGATGCCGGATTGGTCCGAATATATTGTAGTGGTTTTGGTGACCACTTTGGCTTGGCTGGTAGCTACCTATATCACACCACCGGAGAATAATAGGGTATTGTATCATTTTTATGAAAAGATACGGCCTGGCGGACCTGGATGGAATAAGGTTGTGGAGGATGCCAGTGTTGATGGTGTGGAACTGGAGACAGGCAAAAAATGGAGCGTTCCAAGTGGCATCCTGGCTATGTTGGTGGGATCCATCATGATCTACAGTAGTCTTTTTGCCGTTGGATATTGGATCTATGGAAGATGGTTCTGGGCGACACTCCTGACCCTTTTGGCCATGGCAACAGGAACAATACTGCTCCTATTGTGGAAAAGAATAAAGGGAAACTTGGAATAAATAAAAGACAGATTATAATATAGAATGCAAAATGGAAACACATACAAGATCAAAGGCGATAACGCATCAACCTGCGGGCCAGTTTGAAGAAACCCGTTTTGAAAAAATCCACAATGTCATATTTGAAGATTCCAGGCAGGGATCACAACTAGTGGCCCAAGAGATAGCGGATCTCATTCGGCAGAGAGCTGCCAGTGGACAAAAGTGTGTACTGGGGCTTGCCACAGGTTCTTCACCCATCAAGGTTTATGAAGAATTGGTGCGCATGCACAGGGAAGAGGGACTTAGCTTTAAAAATGTGGCGACCTTCAATTTGGATGAGTACCATCCGATGGAAAGAAACAACATACAGAGCTATCATTACTTTATGCACCAACATTTGTTCGACCATGTGGATATAGACCCTTTAAATGTTAATGTACCTGACGGCATGGTGCCATTGGAAGAGGTGAAGGAATATTGCAGGTCTTACGAGGGAAAAATAGAGGAAGCAGGAGGATTGGATTTCCAACTTTTGGGAATTGGCAGGACGGGCCATATTGGTTTCAATGAGCCTGGATCACACTTGAATTCTGCCACTAGGGACATCACCTTGGACCATATTACCCGTGTAGATGCCGCGCCGGCCTTCAAAGGGTTGGACAATGTACCCAGAAAGGCCATCACCATGGGGATAGGCACAATACGAAAGGCCAAGCGCATCGTACTCTTGGCGTGGGGACAGAACAAGTCGGAAGTGGTCAAGGAGACCATAGAAGGGGAGATAAGTTCTGAAGTACCGGCCACCTATCTGCAAGAGCATGGCAACACCACTTTTGTGCTCGACAAAGAGGCAGCTGCACAACTTACCCGGATAGATACGCCTTGGTTGGTGCGTACTTGCGACTGGAACGAGGACCTTACCCACAAAGCCGTGGTGTGGCTCAGTACCAAGAAGGACAAACCGGTACTCCAGCTAACGGACAAGGATTACAACGAATCGGGTATGTCCGACCTGCTCAGTTCCGAACAGTCTTCATACGACATTAACATAAAGACTTTCAATAGGCTGCAACATACCATTACCGGATGGCCGGGGGGCAAACCCAATGCGGGCGATACCAACCGACCTGAACGGGCAAAACCAGCCAGGAAGCGGGTGATCATATTCAGTCCGCACCCAGATGACGATGTGATATCCATGGGAGGTACTTTTGATCGTTTGGTGGCTCAGGGACACGAGGTCCATATTGCCTACCAGACTTCGGGAAACATCGCTGTGGCGGACCATGAGGCCATCAAGGTTGCGGAAGTGGCGAACAGCATGGATCAAGATGGTCTTTTTTCCCAGGTGATCAGGGATATCCAGGAGAAGACAAGTGAGGATTATGATTCGGAATTGGTCAGAAAGGTAAAAGGGAATATCAGAAGGGCGGAAAGTCTTGGTGCCACTCGTTTTCTTGGCATCCCGGATAGCCAGGTCCACTTTTTGGACCTGCCCTTCTATGAGACGGGCACCATCAAGAAAAATCCATTGGGAGAGGCGGATGTTGAGATCATGAACAATATCATAAAGGAAATAAAACCCCACCAGATCTATGCTGCGGGAGATTTGGCAGATCCTCACGGTACTCATCGTGTCTGTCTGGAAGCTCTTTTTGAGTCCCTGAAAGATTTGAGGGAGAAGCCGTTCATGACCGATTGTTGGGTGTGGCTGTACAGGGGGGCATGGCATGAGTGGGATATCCACGAAATAGAAATGGCGGTGCCCATGAGTCCAGAGCAGGTACTTCGTAAGCGTAAGGCCATATTTTACCATCAGACCCAAAAAGATGGGGTCATGTTCCAAGGGGAGGACTTAAGGGAATTCTGGGTCCGTGCCGAGGATAGGAACAAGGACACTGCCAAAAAGTACCAACAACTTGGCTTGGCAAGTTACGCCGCCATGGAAGCGTTTGTGAGGTATCATTTTTAGATGATTGTCCAAACGGACATTTGGGAATTCCAGCCCTGTGAAATATACAAGACCTTCATATTTTTATGAAGGTCTTGTCTTTGTACATATATTATAAAAGCAGATAAAGTTTGATAATATGTCATAAAGAAAACAGTATACTTCAACATCAATGAATACCCCATAAAAATGCTTGACTTTTCTCTTGCTGATGAACCATTGGCAAACTATCCATGATAGGCAATGTATCCGTAATTCTTAAATCTAATTTATTTGGGGGATGCTTTATTCGCCTGATGTTGGATCGGGAAATGGAAAGGACAGTTCATGAAGTCACCTTTCCTTTATTTGAAGGAAGATATATCATGATTATAGTATTGAAATCCATGTGCTTAGGGTGTTTTTATTTTAGTATTGGATTTTTTAACATGATTATTTTTTCATCAAAACCACATTACATTTTAAGATACATTTACATTTTGTAAGTATTTGACTACATTTTTTGTTTGTTTTACAACAAATACCTCGCTTGGCTCCAAATTAATACTACTTTAATATCAGTATTTCAGTTACTTACGTTTTTGGAGAATGAAATTTTATATCATTTTTATGGGTCTGATGGGTGTGGGTCTGCATTTGGGCATGGCACAGGTCAAGATTGGTGATAATCTCCAAACCATAGATGGGGCATCGCTCTTGGAACTGGAAAGCACTTCCAGAACTTTGGTGTTGACAAGGGTCACCCAAACCCAAATGAACGCCATATCCCCTTTGCATGGAGCATTGGTCTATAACACCGATGCCAATTGTGTGTTCGTATTTAATGGAATGGCTTGGGTAAACCTCTGCAATGCAGGAATTTCCGTGACCACCTCCGTGATGGCCCCTGCCGGCAACCAGATAGGGGATATATGGATCGATGCAAACAGTGATATGGTCAGCGTATGGAACGGAGCGGCCTTTGTGTCCATGAGCTCCAATCCCAAGAGTGGAAATGGCTCTCCCATGACGGTGACCAATGCCAATCCCGGCGATATTTATGTGGATAGGACCACAGGGGACCTGTTTACCTTTAATGGCAGCCAATGGATCATACAGGGAAATGGGATTCTGGCCACCAATGGCCTTACAGAAACCTCGACGAACAACATTGAGCTTGGTGGTACGCTCACCAAGCCGACCCTTATAGAAACGGACAATACCCATACACTTGCCATTACGGGGCTATCAGTGGATGTCGATCCTTCGGATATGTTGGTCACTGTCGACGGCTCCACAGGAGTTTTGGGAAGCACCCTCAAGTCATCATTGGTGCAAAGGCAAGAATCGATCACGTTGGCCAGTAACGGACAAAACCAGTTTATAACACCCATGGTCATCACAGATGCTGAAAAAATCGATGTGTACCGCAATGGTGTCAAGATCGGTTTCACCATTGTCAATGGCAATACCATCGAATTGGACCCCAAAGTCACCTGTTTTCAGAACGATGAGATCCGTATCGTACAGATTTTTTAACAAACCTAATTGAAAACAACAAAAAACACTTTTAAATCTATAATTATGAAAACAACAAAGCGATCAACACTTCTAAAGAAGGCCTTTTTAGCCGTTGCGACCCTCTCCTTCGGCGTGGCCAGTGCGCAGCAGACCTCTGGCGATGTTGCCAAAGCAACCGACATTGACCCCGGTACCACCACCACTGGGGGAGCGGTACGCGTTATCGATAACCGTGGGACCATTAAATACCTACAGACCCAGAACGGTCTTACATTGTTGTCCAATACGACCAATAATGTCACCACGACCACTTGGCAGTTGGGGGGCACATTGACGGATGATACCTTTATCGATGTGGATGGCAACGTATTTGGCCTTGATGGCATTGAATTGATCACTACGGAAGTACCTTCTACTGATGCAACTACTGGATCGGACCATGGTACGGGAACGGGATATACCATTTTGGTAAGGGACGAGGCGACCGGGGCCGTGAAAAAATTATTGACCTCCGACCTCAGTTTGATCCAAAGTGGCCATGAAAGCTTTACCGCTACTGCCGGACAAACAGCCTTTGCGTTGACTGGAAGCCCCACATTGCCTTCCTTCAGTCAGGTTTGGGTCTATAGGAACGGAGCCAAATTGGTAGCAAGTGTGGACTATACCGTGGCAGGATCAACAGTGACCTTGGTGCCCGGTGGGTCAGCTCCCAATGATTGGGCCGTATATGCAGGCGACATCATTGAGGTCCAATTCGTTAGATAGATAAAAGGTTAGGGTGCTGGGGCAGTTCGCTGTATGGCCAGTACTAGTGTACCCATTCGTTAAGGCCATGGATGGTTCTTGGCACAAATCTTTGACTGTGATCAAACAAGGGAACTTTGGACATATCGTGGTTTTCATGCTCATTTGGGCAGTACCAAGAATTGCCCATACCCAAGAGATAAGGGTCATTGACAATAAGGGAACGAAAGTACTGGTACGGAACACCACAGTGAGCACGGGGACATCAGCCCCAGTGGCCCCTGTCCAAAATGATATTTGGTTAGATACTTCGGATGCAGACCATCAAAGGGTAAAGGTATGGAGTGGCAGTTCATGGAGAGAACTGACCTTCACGGGTATTCCGGGCTCCATCTTTTTTGCAGGTCCCGATGGCGTCCCAACACAGGACAACGATGCACTTTTTTGGGATGGGACCAATGGCAGACTGGGAGTTGGAACCTCGTCCCCGACCCAATCTCTGGATGTGAACGGATATGCCCGAATTCGGTCCATGGATGAAGCAGGGAACACGGACCGATTATTGAAGACTGATCCCAACGGGGTGCTCCATACATCAAAAGTCAATTTTGGGGGCAGGTGGACCAATACCAATACCACCACAAATTTGAACGTGACCACCACTGTGGTACCTATTTTTGGCTCCAATGATTATGTGGATGATGGCACAAATCTGTATGAGGTCAGTGGAAATACGCTCATTGTAAAAGAAGCTGGAAGGTATGATATTCGGGTAAACATAACTTTGGAGGCTTTTGATGACAGTATATTGAATGCCAATGAGTTCGATACCAATGTCAATGTGCGCCTGGCCTTAAATGGCACCCCGATCGGGTCCTTCGGAGCAACGGGACATATCAGTTTTGATAATTTCAACAACTTCTCCAGCGTACATTTGAGCGATATTTTGGAATTGGATGCCAACGATGTGATCACCATCATTTCTTACAGAGAGGCCAATTCGGGCACGGTTCGCATGTACAACAGCGGCACGTCGAGTTTCGTCATCAACAAATTGCGTTGACCCATGAAAAAGATACCCCTTTTCCTTACTTTTTTGGCCGTTCTTGGTGCAATGGGTCAGAATGGGTTGCGAAATATGGGCTCGTTCAGAATCTATGATGAAGGTGGATTGGGTTTACATGCAGATTTGGTCAATGACGGTGTTATGGAAAATAACCAAGGGTTGGTTGGCTTTTATGGGAACAACACCATGATGGTGAGAGGTTTTTTTTCCCCGGTCTTCCACGATATTGAGGTAATGACAAACAATGGAGTTCATTTGGCTATTGGAATGGGAGTGGAGAACAATGCCAATTTCATTTTGGGAGACATTGGAACCCCAAGGACGAACGCTTCCGTGGCCCTTACCTTTGAACAGGATGCCTTTTATACCGGTGCCGACCATATGGGCAAAGTGGATGGCTACGTCACTATAAAAAACCGACAAAACTTCATTTTTCCAGTAGGGGACAGGGAACGGTTACGGGCTTTGATCTTGGACTCGGAAAACAACAATGGCATTTCAAGTTGTGCTTATTTTTATGAAGATCCCCATTGGGCCACCAATGCCAAAGAAGCTGCCTTG
This sequence comes from Flagellimonas hadalis, assembly GCF_007785775.2. GTDB lineage: Bacteria > Bacteroidota > Bacteroidia > Flavobacteriales > Flavobacteriaceae > Flagellimonas > Flagellimonas hadalis. The sequence continues at coordinate 8,940 of NZ_VNIK02000010.1, read as the reverse complement.
CAACACATCAGCAATAGAGAGTTTTGGCATTTGGAAGGATCAGTGCCTTCTTCGGTACAGATTTCATGGGACGAACGAAGTTTCATTTCCCTATTGACGGACGATATTGGTGCCATAGTCATTGTGGGCTGGAGCAAATCCAACCGTCAATGGGAAAGTTTGGGGGGAAATGCCGTAGGGGATTTATCCCAAGGTGTGGCCGTCTCCACTTCTTTTGTGCCCGATGACTATGAAGCACTCACTTTCGGGTCGGTCATTGTTCCCAAGCAGATGATGGACCTTCCCAATTATTTGTTGACCCCCAACGGTGATGGCATCAACGACTTTCTCAAAATTGATGCACTCGAACAATCGCCCCGCAATCAGTTGCGCATCTATGACCGCAATGGTATGTTGGTCTTTGAGAAAGAAAACTACACCGATGAGTTCAACGGGTATGCCACCGAAGGTGATGTGGTCATCAATCGCGGCAGTGGCCTTCCATCGGGGGTATATTTCTATTTGGTCCAATTGCATGACCTCCATTTGGAATACCAAGGATACCTATACTTGGCGAACAACTGATTTTGAGGCCGTATTTTAGGGGTTGCCCACCCCCTCAAAGGTCATTTTTATGGGTTTGATGGTGCCATCCGTATTGAACTCCATTTTATCCATACAAGTGACCCGGTGATCGCGGTCTAGGTTCGGGATGGGCCTTCTGTGGTAAACAATGATCCATTCGTCCGTTCCGGGCTTACGGATCACGGAGTGGTGTCCGGCACCCGTGGCAATGTCCCCTTCCTTGGATTCCAGGATTGTGCCGATACGCTTGTAGGGGCCTGTTGGCTTGTCCGCCATCGCATAGGCCACTTTATAACTCCCATTGGTCCATCCACCTTCGGACCACATGAAATAATAGATCCCGTTGCGTTTGAACATGAACGGGCCTTCCACATAGCCCTCTGGTGTGACCTCTTTGAACAGATTGCCATCCTCCCAAGGCAGGAAACCAGTAAAATCGGCATTGAGCCGTCCGAGGTTGCAATGGCTCCAGCCCCCGTAGAAAAAATAGTAAGTGCCCTCATCCTCAAAAACAAATTGATCGATGGGCTGGGCATTGTTGTGGAATTCAGAAATAAGGGGCTTGCCCAAAAGGTCCTCAAAAGGCCCACTGGGGCTGTTGGCCACGGCCACCCCAATGCCCCCAAAATGGTTGATGTCGTTGTTGGGGTCATATCCGTCCCGACCAGGGCGTTGAATATCATTGGCCCCGAAGAACAGGTAATATTTCTCATCCTTTTCAATAATGGAAGGCGCCCACAGGGCCTGTCTCAGCCATTTGATCTTGGTGGTGTCCAAAATCCGTTCATGTTTTTCCCAATGGACAAGGTCCTTGGACGAAAAGGCATCAAAATGCAGCTGCTTGTCATAGTCATCGGAAAATGTGGGATACACCCAATAGGTGTCCCCAAATACGATTCCTTCAGGATCGGCATACCACCCATCAAAAATAGGGTTGTTGTGTTGCTTTTCGGTGGGTGTTTGCGCAAACGTCCAGCCGATCAGCAGTACGTTGCCCACAAAAAAAAGAATCTTGGTCTTCATTCTATATTGTTTTGTTGAGTTGATGGCTCACCACAAAGATTGCGGCAAAGCCACCCCAATAATATGACAATAAATGCGTAACTGAAATTATTTCATTGCATCGGAAGATCTCTTGGACTGGTTCCCAGTATATTCTGTGGTCCGAAAAAAGGAATTATCGATAAAAAATTTGTTCTTAATTCGAAATTTGTAAATTGCAATGAGCAATTCTTTGCATTTTTCAAAAATGACCCCAGAATATTCGCATAACCTCAAAATGAAGACCGCATCGGATTATGGTGATGAGGATGACTTCAATGTGATGTACGGGTTTTATCGGCCCAAGCTCTTTGTGATCGTCAATAGCTATATCCCTTCACGGGAAGATGCAGAGGAAATTGTGCACGATGTTTTGGTGAAACTTTGGGAGAAAAAGAAAACCCTCAAGATCCACTCCAATTTTACGGGCTATGTCTACAGTATGACCCGCAACGCCTGTCTGGATTATCTCCGCACCCGAAAGAACCAACTTTCCAAGGAAATGACCATGGAGCAGCAAGAGTTCTGGTTGAACCATGGAGCTTTGGCCGACGATGTTGCCTCGTCCATTTTGGCAGAAGAGTTGGAGGATTTGGTAAATACGACCATAGGACAGCTACCTGAAAAATGCAAGAGGGTATTCGTGAAGAGCCGGATGGAAGGTCTCAGTCACCAAGAAATTTCAAAAGAACTCCAAATTTCCCCAAAGACAGTGGAGAACCACATTACCAGGGCTTTAACGCAGTTTAGGTTGACCCTGAAGGATTACTTGCCATCTATTTTCCTATAAAATTCCCAACCCGACTAGGGGGTACTTCTCTTTTTTACGTCCTGCTAATAAATACTGTTCTTAAATTACGATGAACAAGAAGGATATCATTGCATTGGTGGAAGACCGCCTTCCTGCGGAAAAAAAACAGGAAGTGATCAAATGGTTGCTCAAGAACCCCAAGCAACAACAACGTTACCACATCCTAAAGGCGAAGCATGTCGCCAAGTTGTTGAGAAAAAGTGGGGATGACAAAATGCAAAGGCCAAGTAAGATTCAAACTGGCTGGTACAAATATGTTGGGTATGCTGCCGGTATAGCTCTTCTACTTTCCTTGGCCTATATGCTGATGTGGCCAACGGGCAATGTGGAAACATCGGTTTATGCCACCATGGAAACTGTTACTTCAATTGGGGAAAATAGAACGATTGAACTTTCGGACGGCACCAAAATAACCTTGAACGCGAACACCACACTTTCGTATCCCAAAACCTTCTCCGGGGAGTCCAGGGAAGTGAGCCTGAAAGGGGAGGCATTCTTCGATGTGGCGCACAATCCAGAAAAACCGTTCGTCGTGTCAACGGACAACGGCATGAAAATCCAAGTGCTGGGAACGGTTTTTAACGTAAGGTCCTATCCCGAGGACCTGAATGTGGAAACCACGTTGGTTTCCGGTAAGGTAAAAGTGGTGGAGGAGAGGGACAAAAAAACAGTGGTGCTGAACCCATCCCAAAGGGCCACCTATGTGAAAAATGAGGACAAGCTTATTGTGGACAATGTACAGACGGAAAATTTCACGGCTTGGCGCGAAGGCAAACTCATCTATGATGAGACTCCTATCCGACAGGTCATCGGGGATCTGAAAAGGAAATACAGGATTGCCTTTTCCGTAGAATCCCCCGAAATAATGGATTATAAATACACAGGGGAATTTGACAACCTGAGTATTGAGCAGATCATGGACCTATTCGAGGTATCCTCGCCCATACTATATAAAATGAAAGACAACCAAATAACATTGTATATGGAGAACTAAGCAAAAAAAGAAAGGGAAGTGCTGCAACACTCCCCTTTCAGCAAATTATTTAATCACATAGTAATTAAACAACGTAAACTCATCAAAATTATGGAAAAAAAGGAACATTTTTTTTCAAAGATTCCAATTGTTAGGATAATGAAAATCTATTTAATCTTAGTGGCGCTTACTTTTGCTAAGTTATTCGCATCAAAAGCAAATGCCCAAAATATTTCGTTGGAAGTAAATAATGTAAGGTTAAAAAGGATATTGAACGAAATAGAGCGCAAGAGCGACTTCAGCTTTTTCTACAATAACAGTATTGTGGATGTATATACGAAGAAGTCACTCAAGGTCGATAATAAAACGGTTGACGAAGTATTGCAAGAACTGTTTTCAGGATCGGACATCGATTTTAGCTTTGTCAGGGACCAGATCATCTTATTTCCAAAGAACAATCCGGAAATAAAAAGGAAAATAGAAAGTCTGCTCAATAAACATGTGGACAGGCTGCCCACTTCGTTGAGCCCGGACAAGATCAACGAACTCATCAGGACTTCCATACAGTTTACCGTAAGTGGAAAGGTCACTGATAATGCCGGAACCCCCATACCAGGAGTGTCCATTTTGGTCAAGGGCACTTCCAAGGGAACAACCACCGATTTTGATGGAAATTATAGCATCATGGCCGATTCAGGTGATGTGCTGATGTTCAGTTATATCGGTTTTACCACCCAGGAAATTGAAGTGGCGGACCAAGAGTCCATCAATGTAGTGCTTAGGGAAAATGTTGCAGCATTGGACGAAGTGGTTGTCGTAGGGTATGGTACGCAAAGGAAATCGGACCTGACCGGTGCGGTCGGCGCGGTGGACAGCGAGACCCTCTTGAAGGCCCCGGTGAGCAATGCACTGCAAGGAATGCGGGGCAAGATTGCCGGTGTGAACGTGTTTTTGAACTCAGGATCACCAACAGGATCTCCCAGGATCGTGATCAGAGGTGTGGGCACCATCAACTCTTCCACAGACCCATTGTATGTGGTGGATGGAGTGGTCATGGATGAGATACAGTTCATCAATCCCAATGATATCGAGCGAATGGAAGTGTTGAAAGATGCTTCTTCCGCCGCGATCTATGGGGCAAGAGGTGCCAATGGTGTCGTTCTGATCACCACCAAGCGTGGAACCAAGGAAAGCAAGGTGACCATAGGATACGATGGCTTTTTGAGCGTGGGACACATCCGTAAAAAAATGGACCTGCTCAATGCTGAGGAATGGTTGGAAGTGGTAAGGACAGGTATGGAAAATACGCCAAAATACCGTCCTGGCGATCCAGCACCCATATTCACGACCAACGACCCCAACCTTTTTGATGCCCAAGGGAACCCACTTTATGATACCGATTGGCAAGATGAGGCTACTCGTACTGCCTATTCCAACAACCATCAGTTGTCCATCCAGCAAGGAAATGAAAAATCTTCGGTGGGAGTGTTCCTGAACTATTCACATATCGAAGGGATCATGTTGAACAATAAGCTGGAGAGAATCAGTGGGAAGATTGCCTATGATGTCACTCCAAAAGATTGGCTGAAATTAGGGGTGAACCTTTTGGTAAACGATGTAAAGGACACTGAATTTGAAGAAGGTGGCGGAGGGCAGGTCCCAAGAAGGACCATGATAGAAATGCCCCCGATCTTTCCGGTGAAATTTCCTGACGGCACATGGAGCAACAGCCAGATGATCGATGATGCCTACAATTTGGAATCCATGGCCAATCCCGTCCATGTTTTGGAGACCCAGGAACGTTTTTGGGAAAGGAACCAGATTTTTGGAAACTTCTATGCAAGTTTCAACATTATGCCAGGACTGGATTTCAGGACACAGTTTGGTTTTGACAAGAACATACGGAACAAGAAAGAATATTCCCCAAGGGATTTGGTGAACATTTCCGCACCTGATGGTTATGCCAGAATATTCAATGAAAAGAGTACCTACTGGCAGCAGGAAAATTATTTGACCTATAACAAGGAATTTGGGGACCATAGGATCAATACCATGCTGGGTTTGAGCTGGCAGGAACGCAACTACGAGTCCTCCAACATCTTTGCCAGAGGGTTCAGTGACGACTTTTTCCGTTACAACAACATAGGCTCTGCCAGTAATCCAAGCGCTCCGGAATCCGCAACAGAAAAGTGGGCATTGAATTCCTATTTTGTCCGTGCCGGTTATACCTATAAGGACAAATATTTGTTGACCCTTACCGGACGTATCGATGGTTCTTCACGCTTTGGAAAGGACAATAAATATGGATTCTTCCCTTCCATTGGAGCAGGTTGGAACATCAGCGAGGAAGGTTTTATGGAAGAGGTAACGGCCGTTAACCGACTCAAATTGCGTGGTAGCTACGGAATTACGGGTAATACCGAAATTTCCCCTTACAGTTCATTGGCAACGGTTTCCTCTGGAACGGTTCTTTTGAACGGTACCAGGGTCAGTTCCAGTTCGGTGAACCGCTTGGCCAACCCTGGTCTGGAGTGGGAGAAAACCAGCCAATTTGATATTGGGGTTGACCTGGCTTTGTTCGATTATAGGTTGAGTCTGGAATTTGACTATTATGACAAGTTGACCAAAGACCTTCTGTTGGACAGACCAGTGCCCTATACTTCGGGATTCACCTCTGTTCGGGACAATATCGGTTCCGTTTCCAATAAAGGTATTGAATTGATGGTTACCGGTGAGATAATCCGCACCGCAGATTTTGGTTGGGAATCGTCCTTCAACATGAACTACAATAAGAACAAGATCGAGAGTTTGGGCGAGAACGATGAAGACATAGAACCGGGACCATTTTGGGTGTCAGGTAGCCAGACCATCCTTAGGGTAGGGGAATCCCTCAGCTCATTTTGGGGGTATGAGCGTTTGGGCACATGGGGCACGGACGAAGCGGACGAAGCAGCTTTGGTAGGAGCGGTACCCGGTGAGGCCAAGCGATCTGTCGACAAGAAAATCCTTGGAAAAGGCTTGCCGGACGTTACAGGTAGTTTCATCAACACCTTCCGTTATAAAAACTTTGATTTCACTGCGGATATCCAATTTGTGGCCGGGGTGGAAATCATGCAACAATTCTATCACTCTACGGAAGACCGTTCGGGAATTGCCAACGGTTTGGCCACCATACTCTATGATGGATGGACCGAGAGCAACCAAAATACGATGGTACAGGAAATCAGGAACCAAGCCTATGCCGGCCAGAACAGCCAAGTGGACAGCAGATGGGTGGTCGATGGATCCTACATCAGGGGAAATCTTTTCTCTTTGGGGTATAATTTCAACCAGCAGTTTTTGGATTTGTTGGGCATGGATCGCTTAAGGGTGTATGCCAGTTTGGAAAATGCCTTCGTGATCCATTCCAAGGACTTTCAGGGGTACGACCCAGAATCGACCTCTTGGGGCGGGAACCAATGGGGACAGAACATCTTTTTCTTCCAGTATCCAAAACCTAGGACCTTCACCTTGGGTTGCAGCCTCAAATTTTAATACATAAAAGAAAACATCATGAGAATTAAATATATAGTATTTCTAATCGGAATGATTTTATTGGGTTCCTGTTCGGACTTTTTGGAAGAAAAACCTCTGAGCGAACTCGACAGTGACCAATTTTTTTCTGAACCTGACCATGCGTACAGTGCGGTGAACTCATTGTATCGAACAGGCTCCCCGAGCATGACGGATGGTGGGGTCTACAGTGGAACGCCCCTGATGCTTGGAGGCTATATGTCCGGCTATTTTACCAATGAATATGCGGGGCAGGAACTGCATGTGAGCAATACCCAAGAGTTGACCCTGAACGGTGACAACATAGGGGGGTATCTTCAGGACAGATGGAGAGACCTGTATTTGGGAATCTCAAGGGCGAACAACGCCATTAAGTATATTCCGGAGACTCCAGAGCTCGGTGACGCAGCAAAAAACCAATTGTTGGCAGAGGCGAAGTTTTTTAGGGCCTTTTCCTACTACTATTTGGTAAGATGGTTCGGTCCAGTGCCTCTCACAACAGAGCCTTATGAATCCTTGGAAAACCTTTACTTGGAAAGAAGTTCCGTGGCAGATGTCTATGCACTCATTGAGAGTGATTTGACCGAAGCCCTTGAACAGGGTGGATTGCCCACAACGAACATGGTGGACAACGGTAAACGTGTCACCGCCGGGGCAGTGGCCACATTGCTGGCCGATGTCTACCTCACGATGAGCGGCAATCCCTTGAATGCGGACAGGTATGCCGATGCAGCTACCTTGGCCCAGGAAATCATCAACGGTACTTATGGGACCTATGGTCTGGTTCAGCATGATGAATTGTCACCGGGAGTGGTTGACCTTGAAAATTCTGCCTACAACAAGATCAGAAAAGCAGATGCATCTGCCGTTGAGCATATTTATATCAAGGAATACGACCCGGAAATTGGTACCTCGGTATATCCAAGGTATTCCTATCCCGTGGCCCTCGCTTCTGAGGTGCTCTATGATATCACCAATGGAGGTTATTTGCCCTCTGAAGGATTTCTAGACCTTTATGACCCAGCTCTAGACCTTAGGGCCCAAGAAAGGCAATATTTCCACACTATTTTTGAACCTACGGGACAGACTTTCGCACCAGCTCCGTTTGTATGGCATGATGACACGGCCATTTTTGAAACTGCAAATTCAGGAAAGGATTTTGCGGTCTATGGGTATGCCGATGTACTATTGATTGCTGCCGAGGCCATCGCAAGGTCCAGTGGGGTAAATGCGGATGCCGTGAACTATTTGGCCCAGGTCCGTTCCAGGGCTTATTGGGAAACCGATTTGGTTGATATAGAGACCAGTCTTTCTGCATTGGGCACGGAAGCTTTCGTGGAAGAAGTATGGAAGGAAAGACACCGCGAATTGGTATTTGAGTTCAGGACATGGTTCGATATTGTCCGAACAGGCCAATTTCCCGTGGCAGATGCACCAGGCTCCATATCTTTCGTGACAGCTGTGGGCCATACTACGGAGCGAGGGAAATCAATTGAGCAAAAACATATGCTTTTGCCATTGCCCGGACCCGAACTGCAAAGAAACCCAAGTCTGGGAACAGACAATAACGGGTATTGATTTAATCAGAACTCATAACAATTGGTTTAGGGAAAACTCCCTATGCTATTATTGAACAGTCCACTGACCAAGCACTTCATACAGGGCATGGTCAGTGGTACTCATTAACATACAATAAAAAAAAGGAACAATGCAGATAAAGGAGAACAGTACGTTGTACGATGCGATCGTTGTCGGGTCGGGCGCTGGCGGCGGCATGGCGACCAAGGTGCTCGCGGACGCCGGGCTGAAGGTGGCCGTGGTCGAGGCCGGTCCGTTTTTTGACCCGGCGGACCCAGAGCAGAAGACCCAGTTGCGTTGGCCCTACGAGTCACCCAGACGGGGAGCGGGCACAGTGCGCCCCTTTGGGGATTTTGATGCCGCCTATGGTGGCTGGGAGATAGAAGGGGAGCCCTACACGCACAAGGACGGCACCAAGTTC
>NZ_VNIK02000001.1 GCF_007785775.2 Flagellimonas hadalis | reverse complement strand
AGTTGAGCGGCACATTAAAGAAAAGGGCCATCTACTCAACATACCCTCCGCAAAGGAAGTGGAAGCAAATGGTATTGAATTGGGGGAGATGAACAAGTTGTTGTTGGAGAAGATTGAGGAGTTGACCTTGTATACGATTCAGCAGCAGAGAGAATTGAAAGAGCAAAAAGAGCAAAATAAAAGATTGGAAGGAAGATTGAACAACCTCGAAAAGCTAATCGTAATCAACCAAGTAAATAACAAACCTAAACAGGCAAATGACAACTAAATCTATGAACAAACTCACATTGCCCATTGCGCTCATGGCACTCCTAGCAAGTATTGCCACATTTTTTTATACCCAATCTAAATCGGAACTGGTGTACGTGGACATCAACAAGTTGGTTGAGGGGTATAGACGCACAAAAGTCGAACGCGATGCTTTCAATAAAAAAGCCAATGCAATGAAAGCCAATGTGGATAGCTTATTAACGGATTGGCAAAATGAATTAAAAAATTATGAGAAGGAACGTGCATCTATGACAAAAAAAGAATTGGAGTTGAAACAACAATTACTGCAAAATAAACAACAACAGATTAATAATTATCAGCAGGCCATCCAAAAGCAAATCCAGGAAGAAGATCAAAAAATGACCCAAACGGTAATCAATGATATCAATGATTATGTAAAAGAATATGGAGAAAAGGAAGGATACCGTATCATTTTTGGCGCCAAGGGAGGTGGTAACATTATGTACGCAGATGAAGTTTCCGATTTGACCCAAACCATATTGGAAGGAATCAATGCTGAATATCAGGGCAGTTAAGAAATTTTTACTATGAGCAAAGCAGGAATTAACGCTATTGTGATACTCTTGGCCATACTCTTTGGCAGTTGTAGGCAAAACACCTTTGATACAGAGGCTGAGTTATTGTCCTATGTCAAAGATATGGACAATGGTTATTATTATGAAAGGCAGATTGGTAATGTTGTCTATACATTGACTTTCAGACCAACAGACGTGCTGGTACAACAAGCGATTGGGGATATTTATTCAGAAGAAGAAGTGGATAGCCTTAGGGAAAAGTATGGTGATTATCTCTATTTCAACTTAGGTATGAGTGCCAATGGACAAGAATTATTGAACAGCATGGCTGGTGATAGAACCGCCTTTGGATCTATGGTAGATCAGTTGGTTTTTGGCATGGCGGAAAGAGTACATCTCATTAGTCAAAAGAGAGATACCATTCCCATGGCAGACTATATCTATCCAAGGATTTATGGGATGTCCAATAACACCAACATATTATTGGTGTATCCCAAAGACAAGGAGCTATTAAATGGAGACTACATTCATTTCACCATTGAGGATTTGGGCTTTCATACTGGAGAAGTAGGGTTCAAAATTTCCTCTAAAAAACTGAAAGAGCAACCAAAATTGAATTTTAAAAATACCCTATAGAATGAGACGACCAATTCACCATTCCAAAAAAGAAAAGAATGGGAAAACCAAATTTTCCCACAAAATAGTAGCGACATTTTTATTGCTGGTCTTTCTGCCAAGCCTACTTCCCATGAATATGCTTTTGGCCTCCAATAACGGGCCTACCGCACCAGAAGCATCCAGTTTTGAACCTGTCGATGCCACAGATATGGTAAATCTGGCCACAGGAGACTTAAGTTATGTCCTGCCCTTGTTGAATGTACCCTCCCCAGAGGGGGGCTATCCCTTGTCCTTGGCCTATCATGCAGGTATTGCAATGGATCAAGAAGCTACCTGGGCAGGTTTGGGTTGGAATGTAAACCCAGGAGTAATTACACGTTCTGTAAATGGTTACCCAGATGACTGGGACCAAGGGACATTCAAAGAATATTTTTATAACAAGGGAACAACGTATACAGACTATTCTGCCAGTATTGACTTTTCCCCTACGGGCGGAGGAACATCTATAGGACTTAACCTTGCTTGGGGAGATAGCCGTGCTTTTGGTGGTTCGGTAAGCGTTGGGACCAGTATTCTAAAAACTGTCGGAGATGTAACAACAAATGTTGGGAATGTTGGATTGTCCGTAGGGACTTCTGGTGTATCAATCAATGGCGGTATTCCTATAGGGAACAGTGGTTTTGGCATTGGAGGAAGTATTGGGGCCAATGGCATAAGTTTAGGGGGGAGTTTTGGATTTGACCCGAATATAACAGGGAATAGTTATACACAATCTATAGGCCTCGGTATAAGCTCAAACTGGAGTGGGGATATTTCGGCAAATGCAACCTACTCGGCGGGTGAGGGAAACAAAAAAAATAGTATGGAAGTAAATTTTTCGTCTCATGGTGTTGGTGTTTCTGCAGGAATCAAAGGTTTCGGAACTGGAGCTAGTATCTCTTCATTTTCACAATCGGTTTCAGCCAGTGATTGGAATGTGAAACAAAGTGGATACAATATTCCACTCTTTGTTCCAGTACCTGGTGGGATACTATCATTTAGATTCGGAAAGCAAAAAACCACCATAGACCTTGATAACCTAGAAGACAATATTGTCAATGGACCTTTATATTTTAAGAATAATAGAACTGCATTAGGACAAAATAGTTCTAACGTACATGTAAGTTCAGATATATATGGGGTGTCCACATCAAGTACGTTCAATTCCAATGCGAATAATGGAGTATATCCCAATTATGATGGATACCGTGTTACAGGACAGGGTATAGGAGGGTCCATTACGCCTCGATTACACCAAAATGGAGCTTTGATTGGGCTAAATAAAGAGGTAGAACAACAATTTGTAAACTATACGTTGACGCATGAGTTGCCTGGTATGGGATCTTCCTATTCTACGGCAACAGACTTTACTCAAATGCCCGATTTTCAGTTTGATAATGATTATGCCTCTTCATGGCTGCAGACCCAAAAGAATTTTTATGGCAGCTCGGCAAATAGCACCAATATTTTTAATTATTTGACCTCTACATCAAACCTGTCTTTATCGAGAAGAGTTACGGGCAGGTATGTGGACTATTATACCAATGCTGAACTTGCGATGGGCATAGGATTTGACCAAGGTCTTTTAAAGACTATTTCAAGCCTTCCAGCTTATGGTGGAGGAGCGCATGAACCAGATGGAATAGGCGCCTTTAAAATAGTGGCACCTGATGGAAAAACGTATCACTACACCATCCCTGTTTATAACTATGAGGTTATCGCTAGGCAATATGGAATGGATCCACAATATTCCAATGAAGATGATGCTTTTTATGAAAAGCGACAGTTGAAACAATTTGCAACCCATTGGTTATTGACCGCAGTGACGGGACCAGATTATGTGGATATGAACAATAATCAGATTCCGGATGATTCAGATTATGGTTATTGGGTGGCCTTCGATTATGGAAAGTGGAGTAACGGATATATTTGGTATAATCCCCATGGTGAGGAATATGAGGAGAGCGGAGTGAATGACCAAATAAAAAATTATTCATGGGGACGCAAAGAGATTTATTATTTGGATAAAGTGATTACTAGAACCCATACCGCACTTTTTGTTAAGGAGGAACGTAGTGATGCAAGGGGCAAGCAGTTGACATACAAACACCGAAAGGATAAAAACACTTCCACCCGAACTTTCAACTTTCAAGAGCAAAGTCTTTTAAGGCTTAAAGAAATAGTTCTGATCAAAAACTTAGACTTAGGGACCATCACCAAAAACAATGCAACCAATTTGAGTTCCACACCTAGTCCCAATACCAATTACACTATTAATTGGTTCGATGATATATCAGATGATGGTGGTATAAAAAATATTAACTGTAGCCGTCAAGATTATGTTCTTGATAGCAAAGATGGAAATAATTGGGCGGGATTGAAGAGCAAATCGGCGAAGGTTGTTTCATTTGTCTATGATTATAGCTTAGCTTCGGGAGCACCCTACACATCTGCCTCTGGAAGATTGACATTGAAGAATGTCACCTTCAAAGGTAAAGGGGACAATCAACTCATACCCCCTTATATCTTTTCCTATATAAACAAACCATATACATTGGCGGATAAGGATGAATGGGGTTATGACAAGTATGATCCTGATCAATGGAGCTTGCAAGAAATCACAATGCCAACAGGAGGAAAATTGACTATAGATTACGATGCGGACACTTTTTCAGCGTCTCTAGGTCAAAACATTAGTTTTGCCACAACAAACCCTGATAGTAATTATATATTCGAAGTTACTTCGAATGTGGATTTTTCCAATTTTGAAGTGGGCCTTAATGATGATGTGCCAGTTACCCATAGAAAGGTTTTAAGTTGTAGCGATGCTACAAATACCTATAGTATGGAGATGTTTGATGGGACTGCAAAGGTGATAAATGTCTTGACTCCCCAAAAATTGAGACTTCAATTTAATGGAACTCCTTCCACAGTAAACTCCCAGTTTTATGGGGTACATTGTGATGGTTTGGTTTCAGGGAATACTTATACAAGGGTAGATCTCTCTGATGCCGCCTATTCGACCTCGATCAGGGTTAAGTCATTGACGACCACCAATGGTGTGGATTCGTATAAAACAGTATATGATTACAATATTCCGGGAACAAACCAAAGTTCAGGTATAGTGCCTTATATTCCTTTTGGCCCATATGCTGATGAGGAAATTCCATACGGTATGGAACTGCCTCCTCCAATTCCCATGTATTCCCATGTTAAAACCACTGCCTATGGTACCAATAATGTGTCTTTGGGTTATACCCAATATGTTTTTAAATCTTTGCCAAAAAATGCAAACATTAACACTTTAGGGGACATTATTCAAATTTCAAAGGATGAAGAAACTTTTTCAAATTCGGGAGCAAATGCGTCGGTATCAGTGGCCCAATTTAACATTAGGGATAATACCGCAAGTCTGGGGCAATTGATTTCCACGTCCAGTTATAATAGTTATGGACAATTGATGAGTAAGACCATAAATAATTATGCACTACCGGATAATGCTCCACAAGGTACCACAAGGGAATCTTATCAGCAATATAAAATATTGGATTACAATAGTGGTTCTATTACTGATAAATGGTACGTGAACAGTTCAACAAGAACCACATATTCCAGTGCCCTTCTCAGTACCACAGTTACACAAGGAGGATTTACCAGCACAACCTATTTTGACCAGCATGATCCTTATTCTGGTCAGTTGCTCAAAACAACTACAATCCAAAGTGATGGTACAGAGTTTAGAACTGAGGCAATCCCGGCCTATACACGTTATGCTGAGATGGGTAGTAAGGTTACCAATCCCGCCTATAAAAATATGATGGTGCAAGAGGCGATGAATAAAACCTTTGTAATGGACAATGGGGCCTATAAGCTAATCGGGGCCGGAATCAAAACGTGGTCTCCTTGGACATACAATCCAAGTAATGGAGGAAGCACCACCAAGGTTTGGCGAAAGCATAAATCATTTATTTGGGATGGCGCTAGTGACAGTAATGGTTTCTTTATTGGATACTCAGGGGATTATGATGGTTTTAATTGGAGTACTTCTGCTAGCTCGCAACCCACTGATTGGAAATTGGTTTCGCAGATCAATGCCTATGATTCTTATTCCATGGTTTTGGAAGTTCAAGACATTAATGGTAATAAGGCAGCAACCAAAATGGGTGATGACGATACAAAAATCATTGCCACGGCCAATGCCCCTTTGGCTGAGATGTATTACAGTGGTGCAGAGTATTTGGATGGTAATACTTTTGATGATGGAATAGATGATGTGGGAAGAACCACAGAACGTTCACATACTGGAAGCTATGCAATCAAGGTCACTACGGAACAAGGGTTTAAGACAATAATGTCCGGGCATCGTACAGGAAAATATAAAATCTCCGTGTGGGCATCCAAAGACAATTATGCAAATGCAAGAGTATATGATGGACTTAGCCTTAAATCATTTAATGGAGAAAAAATCATTGCTGGGGATTGGGTATTGCTGAACCATTATGTGGATTTGAGTTCCTCCAATAAAACCATATATGTTAGGGCAAATTCAGGAACTCTTTATTTTGATGACTTTAGGGTTCATCCGGTACAATCTTCCATGAGTTCCTATGTCTACAATGAGTGGGACGAATTAACCTATATTATTGGGGCAAATAACCTCGCTACGCAATATATTTATAATGAAGGAGGCCAATTGTGTAGTACATATGCTGAAGTGGCGGACCAAACAGGTGTGACTGGAGGATTCAAGATCATATCCAGAAGTAGGCTCCAATATAAAAATGGGGATGTGGGTACCTGTAGCAATATTTCAGGAAGTATTGAGGCTGACAAATCAGACGCTACAACGGGGTGTGCCATAAACTTTGATATTACAGGGTCAGGAGGAGTTACCAGTTGGAATGTAAATTTTGGAGATGGAACCTCCCAGAATGGAACCAACAACCCACCCACAGTACTTTCCCATTCCTATAGCACAACAGGGAGTAAAACGGTTACATTGACCCTTAATGGATCACAATCTTATACTGCGAATGTATCAATAACGGCTTCACCTACCTTTACCAATGCGTCAGATAATGGGAATGGATATAAAACAGTAACTCTAAATGGTACCCCGGGGGCACCTATCATTTATTCGGCCAATATGGGAGGATCCAGTTCAGGATTTAGTGGATATGTATCTGTGAACGGTGTAAGTTCTTCGCTACCAACAGTAGG
This sequence comes from Flagellimonas hadalis, assembly GCF_007785775.2. Lineage (GTDB taxonomy): Bacteria > Bacteroidota > Bacteroidia > Flavobacteriales > Flavobacteriaceae > Flagellimonas > Flagellimonas hadalis. The sequence goes on along the minus strand of NZ_VNIK02000001.1, from coordinate 943,814 downwards.
AAGCAGTGTAACAGATGTCAGTGCAGGGGTATTTCCTGGTTCAGGTTCCGTTAGTTGTATCCTTAGTTTAAGTTCAAGCGGTGGAGGCTCAGGGTCAATATCCCTTAGAATTGAAAAACCTAACGATTGTGGTACGGTTTCTACATCGGTAAGCAAAAGTTCATTTTAAAAAAAATAACAAATGGAAAGTCGTATAAACAACAATCGAACAAAGACTGCGATAAGAAGCCTTCTTCTTTTACTTGTAAGTGGGGTTGCATTTGGTCAAGATGGCTTTGATGCCCTGCCTACCAATAGGAACTGGAGCAGTATAGAGAGTTTTGATGTCAACGGTGATGTAAAAAGCCGTAGCGTTTCATTTTTTGATGAACTGGGTAAGGTCCAACAAGTACAGAGCAAGGACATTTTAACTAGTAAAATTTGGGCCAACCAAACATTGTACGATTATCAGGGAAGGGCTGCCCTATCCACTTTGAGCGCTCCATTTGGAACCACTTTTGGCTTCCAGGCCAGTTTTATGCGGGATTCGGGAAATAGTGCCTATTCCACAGCGGACTTTGAATCCAATCCCGGAAATCCAAGTACGGTAGGAACAGCGTCCAATACTTTGGGAAACTATTATAGCACATCCAATGACAATAATGATTATCCGGGAAACAGTTATATGGATATTACATCCTACCCTTTTTCCAGGACCATTTATAGTACCTTGAACCCTGGTGTCCCCCTAAAATCCATAGGAGGCAATAAAATCAACGGAGAATGGCCACAAGGATATTCCTTTACCATGCGGGCGGGGCAAGAACTTTCCCAAACCGTGGCGTTTGGGGAGACCAAGTATGCAGCAACGGATTATAAGATTCACAAAACTGTGGGTAGGGATGTGCATGGGAATGAAAATGTGGTGTTTGCTGATAGTGATGGCAAGCCTTTGGCTGCGGCGCGCAGCGGTGGAAGCACGGCAAGGAACATGAGCATTGATATTTTGGAGCAAGGTTTTGTGGATATCCATGTACCACAAGGGAGCAGCATGGGCTTTACGGTGACTACGAATGGCAATACGGTGACCACTTATAACCTAATTACTGAGGCTACTGTAAGCCCTTCAACAAGCTTACCCAATGGGTTTTACAGGGTGGCTGTGAATGATGTGGAAAACTATGACCCTGCTAATCCGGTTACGGTAAACTACAAGGAGAATTATTACGACTACAGCCTTAATGAATATGACAAGGCCGGAAGGCTCATTGCATCCTACCAGCCTTTGGGAACTACCAAGGCTACCAAGCCCAAGACCACTTATCAGTACAATACCTTAGGGCAGTTGACCTACACAAAGAGCCCCGATGAAGGCGAGGCATGGTTCAAGTATCGAAAGGATGGGCAGATCAGGTATTCCCAAAACAGTGTGCAAAAGGATGCGAACAAGTTCTCATATACCAATTATGACAACTTCGGGCGCCCCATTGAAAGTGGGGTGGTGGCCAATAGCGGCTTTTCTTCTGCGGACCCCGATGGCGCCATGGTTTCCGGTACCCGTACAGAGATACAGTATACCGAATACGACGAAACGGCACAGACCTATAGTTTGGGAACGCGTCAATCCAATTACCCTTCCTTGGATTTTTCGGCGGGTAATGTGGTGTATACGGCTAATGGCTATAGTGAAACCTGGTACAGCTATGACATTTATGGTAGGGTAGAATGGTTGGTGCAGGAGGTTCAAGGATTGGGTACCAAAACAGTGGATTATGAATACGATCCCATTACGGGTCTTGTCACTCAGGTCATCTACCAAAAAGGGGTGACCAGTGAACAGTTCTATCATAGATACACCTATAACAATGCAGACCAATTGATCAAGGTGGAGACTTCTACCAATGGAAGTACCTACACCTCCCAGGCCGAGTACGAATACTATGAAACAGGTGCTTTAAAACGCACTGAATTGGCCGGAGGTGCCCAAGGAATTGATTATGTGTATAACTTGGCCGGACAGCTAAAGAGCATCAACCATCCCAGTTTAAGCGCTTCTGATGACCCCGGAGGGGACAGTAACGACCTTTTTGGGATGCAATTGGATTATAACAAGAACGACTATGCCCGTAAGACCACCAATAACATTACCACCCCAAGCTATGGTGTGGATCAGTTGAACGGAAATATAAAGGGGATACGTTGGAACAATGATCCCTTTATGGTAAGTGGCAAACAAAGTACCTTCGCCTTTGCCTATGATAGGAACAATTGGTTGGCCCAGGCGGATTATGGCCAAGTGAACAATGGAGATGAGCCTGCCCAAGAGGATATCACCAATAGTTCGGTGTATGGCAGCAGTACTACCACTACTTTGGAGGCGGGCAATAGCATTACCCTACAAAATGGGTTCCATGCGCAGAGCGGCAGTACCTTTACGGCCAAAATTGCGGGTGGTTTCAACGAAGTGGGCAGTGGGGATTATGATGTCACCAACATTACCTACGATGCCAACGGGAACATCCAGACCCTAAAGCGGAACAAGGATGCCAGTGGCGGCAATGCCATGGACGATCTGGCCTATACCTATAAGACCGACCCGCAGGATGGTCCCAACCAGTTGTTGCGGGTAAATGATGCTGCGGGCGATGTGGCCGGGGCCGATGATATTGCGGACCAGAATGGTAATAACTATGTGTACAACAAGATTGGGCAGTTAGTGGAGAATGTACAGGAAGGCATAAAATACTATTACAATGCCAGTGGTTTGGTTACAGAGGTGCGTAAGAACAATGTGACCATGGTAAAGTTCTATTACAACGACCGCAACCACAGGGTGCGTAAGGAAACCTATAGCGGTGGCTCCCCAGTGGCCAACACCTATTATGTGCGGGATGTAGCGGGCAGCGTTATGGCCATATACAATGGCAGTACCTTACAGGAACAGCCCATTTACGGTAACCAGCGTATTGCAGTGTACAACCGCCCGGGCAATGTGGCCACTTACCAGCTTACGGACCATTTGGGCAATGTACGGGCCATTTTCCAAAAGAGCGGTAGCAGTACCACCAATGAAAATCATAACGATTACTACCCTTTTGGGATGATGATGCCTCAGCGCAATAGTATAGATGCCAATACGTACCGCTATGCCTACCAAGGGCAGGAAAAGGACCCGGAAACGGGTAAAGAGGCTTTTGAGTTACGATTATGGGATGCAAGGATTGGGAGATGGTTGACTCCAGATCCATATAGTGAATTTGTAAGCCCATATTTAGGAATAGGTAATAATCCTATTAGTCTTACCGATCCTGATGGAGGAAAGACAAACGATGAGTGGGCGGTGGATGCCGATGGCAATTTAACTTGGTTAAGTAATAAAGGGGGCGACAATGTACAATATTTCCATTTCGGAGAAGGACACAAATATAGCGGTCAAACAGCTATTGCTACTGGGAATTTCAATGACGGCCTCAATTTTGTTGCAGTATTTAATACGGCAGATGTTCTAAACCCTAATACTTATTTCGATAATTGGGATGGTAGTGACGTAAGAAATTTTTATGAACTTGGTGCAAAAAAGTATCATGAATTCCAGCAGCTTACTGGAGGAGGTATTTATTTGCAACATCCTGTTACAGGAGATATTTTGCCTACTGGAATGGGAAGGATTGAAGAAAACAATATTTTCTTTGATATTTTAACATTGGGAAGTGCCGCAAAAAACATTTATAACATTTTTAGAGGTTCACCCAAAAGTTTTGTGGCAGACGGGGCTTCAAAAACATCTAGTTATTTTACACAAAAGGCAATAGAAATGGGGTACAAAACTTCTACCACAGTTGTCCGAAACCAAGCAGGTGTTTGGGTTCAAATCCACAATAATGTTGGAAGGATATTTAAAGGATTGCCTATAAGGACTTTATATAGTTCTAATGCAGCAACGACAATGGGCAGACAGATGTTAAATAATGCTTATAAGAATGCAGGAATGAAATTAGTCATTGGAGGTACATCAACTTATAGGGATTTCTCAGGAAATTAATCATGAAAGAAAAATTAATTGCTTTTATCAAGGATAGGCTAGGGTATCAAGTCATTGATATTGATAAACCATTTGATTCAATCGGTGTGGACGGACTCGATGCAGAAACTTTCTTCATCGACTTTGAAAAAGAGTTTGATATTGATATGACTGGTTTTGAATTTGACAGGTACTTTTTAGGGGAAAATCCTTTTATCAAGACATTGGGAAACACTATTAAATATTGGGGAAAAAAAAAGCGATTTTCCTTTAACCATTTAATTAAAGTCGCAGAACGAGGAAAATGGTTTGACCCTTGATGGAATGGGTTTAATGCACTTTATAAAACGCGTAGGTTTGAGTATAAATGCTCCACCAGATAGAGGGATAGCTTGACTCTTCGAAGCGTAGCCCCACTCCCGCTAGTCTTCTACGACTAGTGGTTACGATTGATATACATAACTCAAAGAGGGAAAACACTTTTAAACAGAAATAATCCAATATGAAACTTATTCAAACCTATGTCGTTTTTATGATTGCTTTAGGGTTGCATGCCCAAAAAGGGAAAATCTCGGCGGAAGTGTCCTATTCTATACCTATTGGGAAAATCATTTCAATGACTATTACAAGGGCAATGTGGATCTAGGGCCCCAATTTCGTTTCATGACCGGTGAGGTAATCAATCTGGGAGCTTCCATAAATGTGGGATTCTATGCTTTCGAGAACAAGAACTTTACGGCGCAACCGGACATTAACGGTACTTTTATACAGCCTCGGTTGTTCGGGGAGTTGGTAGCAGGAATTTGTAGGGAACAGGAAGGCGCCGGTAATGGTTTTGCTACCTTTAGTATGGAGAATGCCTTGGAACCGGGCCAAACAAAAAAAGTAAAGGACAAGACCAATGGACCCAATGTGAATGTTGCGGCCTCACTGGATATTTTTATGGGTCTTTTTGTCAAGGCCCAATACGATTATATGAACAACTCCGAATATGGTAGCCTGGACGATAGTACTACAACCGACAGGTAAATGTGGTAAAACTGGGACTGGGATATCATTTTAAATCACGATTATGAAAAAAAGAATAATAGCTTTTGTTTGCTCCTTATTGGTGGGGCCATTGGTCCTAATGGCCCAAGAACAGGCCAAATGTGTGGCCACTACCCAAAGTGGATCGGAGATTGTGGGCTATATCAAAAACTACCATGGGACATATCTCATTACAGGAGGATTCAGATTACATAGGGACGGAAAAGAGATGAAATTGTACCCCAAGAATTTGGACAAGGTGGTGATCAACGATACTATTATATACAGATCGCTCCTTTCTGATAAAGGAGAAAAGAGCTTGATGTATGCAATGGAAGAAGGTACTCCTCTTTCCCTATACCGTCATTCTATTAGGTACACGGGAAACCTGCCAGGGTCAGGTTTTTCCGTTTGGATCGACAACAAATACTTTATCAAGAAAGGGAGCGAAGTTGTTTTGGTAAAGGACAGGAAACTATTAAAAGACCCAGAAGAGTTCTTTCCCAATGCGCCTACCGTATTATTACAGCATATTAAGGATACTAAACGTGATGATGTTGATGAAAATCTGCCCCGTTGGATAAGGGAGTACAATAAAGCAATCCTAAAATAACTTGGTGGTTAATCTATGAATTGGGCCTTCCAGTTTATGTTAAGTGTATGAAAAGATATTGGGCACCTACTATCAAGAGGAAAACACTTTAAAGCATGTTTCATTATTCCTATAATTCACTATTGAAAATACACTGTGTTTTCATATTTTTAAACTATGACAAAATATTTTGCACCAAGTGTTATGCTTGGATTTTTAATCCTGTTTTCTTGTTCTACTTACAAAGCCCAAAAACAAGAGGCCCTATTGGGTTTCCCCGAATTGGGTACGCTGATCAAGACCAAAGGGGATTTGTGGTACAGTGCAGTGGAACAAGTAGGGGTTCCCAATTGGTCCGTGCTCAAGGTTCAGGCACAACAACTGCCTTTTAATAAGGTAAGTTATTCCGATTATGCCAAATATGCAGAACGGGCCGGAAAGATCAACAGCATTTCCTATAATGATTCTTTGCCCTACAAACCCAAGTATCTTCGGTTGCAGTTATTGGACAAGTTGGGACTTACCAAACAGCTTAATAATGAAACAAACGATGGGTTACGGTCCTATGCCTCCAAGGATGATGCGTACAAATTGGTCACGGGTTTGGATGTGACCGTGCCAGAGACCGAGATGCTTACCTTTACCCAGGCCGAAGCCGTACAATTGCAAAAGGATAAATTGGGAAATATTATATTGGTGGTCATCAATGGCGAATTTGAGAAACAATATTTTTTCTCCGAGCTTCAAGTGTTTGGCTACCATTACAACAGCTTTTGTTGGGGAGAGGACCGTTATCATAACCTGATCATTGAGAATTTGATCTCTGAAGGGGAAAAGTGCCCAAAGGGAACCCATTTAAAGGCATCCAAAGTGAACGGGGACAAAGCCTATTTAAAATTTTAATACATGAAAAGTAGAGTTTTCTGGATATGTGGTCTAGTCTTACTCCTGGGATGGGCCTGTGAGGACATTTTGGAGGTACCCGATATTTCAAATGCAACGGTGACCATCCTTGCTCCCATGGACAGTAGTGTGGTGACCACCAATGCGGTAGGTTTCAACTGGGAAAAAGTGGACGAAGCCACCTCATACAAAGTGCAGATTGCAGCCCCAGATTTTGAGAATACCAGCCAAATGGTTTTGGACAGTGTAATTGTGGAGGATACCTTGGGGAATGTAGTCACCCGTATTGATAAAGACTTGGTAAACGGTAACTATGCATGGCGGGTAAAGGCCCTGAACAGTGATTATGAAACGGTGTTTACCGTCAGCAGTTTTCAGGTGGATGGGGATGAAGAACTGGATATCACCCCACCTAATACACCTCAACTGGCCACTCCGGCCAATGGAGCATCTTTAACCCAGTCTTCGGTAAGCTTTTCCTGGACCAGGGAGGATATATCTGGAACAGCTGAACGGGACAGCATCTATATTTTTTCGGATGAAAGTCTGACTGCTTTGACCACCAAGGCATTGGGGGCCAATAAAACCTATACCACCAGTTTGGCATCGGGCACTTTTTATTGGTATGTTAGAGCTTTCGATGCCGCAGGGAATAAGAGCGATGCCAGTTCCACCTTTAATTTTACTGTAGCGGATTGAGCAAAAACACCAAAACATACATATTGTTGGGACTTGTATTGGTGATTTGGGGCATCATTGGATACAAATTGATAAGTGCCTTTTCTCCAGACCCCGAACCGGTAACTTTTATGGAGACCACAAATTTTAAGTCCAAGAATAGGGCGCAAAAGGATACATTCAGCCTTTTGGCCAATTATAGGGATCCCTTTTTGGGAACGTGGAACACGTCCCGGCCAAAGAAAAAACAGGGTGCTCCGGTCAAGAAGGAAAGTATAGAATTTCCCAATATTATATATACAGGATTGGTTTCGGGTGCGCACACCAAGGACCATATCTATTTTGTGACCATAGGGGGAAGTCAATACCTTATGAAAAGAGGAACCCAACAAAATGGAGTGACTTTAGTAAGTGGTACATCCAAAAACATAAGGGTTGCTTATAAAGGAGTAGTGAAAACAGTAACACTGGCCAATGAAACTCCATAAAAAAATCAGGGCAGGGGCATTACAGTTTGTGTTGTTCATAGGGGCCGTTATAGCCGTGCTGTTGATGACTTTCGTATTGCTCCATCATACCCAAGGGCTATTTGATAAAAAAACTTCCAAAGTGGTGGAGGTAATCAAAAGGGCGGATATGGGCATTCGCTACGCTATGGGGGAAGATTTTCAGAATAATTCATCCACCACATTGAATTTAGGTATGGATGATGGTATTGAGGTCACGGTTTCAAAATCCTATTGGGGCATTTTTGAAAGATATACAGCACTATCAAGATTTAAAAAAATCGAGTTTAGCAAGATTGCTTTAATTGGTGGGCAGTTAGAGCAGAACTTTCCCGCCTTGTATGTAAAAGATAATGATAGACCTATAATCATTGCGGGTAGTGCAAAGATTATAGGGACTGTCCTGTTGCCCAAGCAAGGTATACGGCCTGGGGGAATCAGTGGTCGTTTCTATCAATATGAAGCCTTGGTCTATGGCCAAGTAAAAGAAAGTGTAAAGACAATGCCTTATTTGGATAGTGGGTTCAGAAGTCAACTAAAACAACTACTGCTCAATGACCAGATAGGGATACAAGGCAACGAGCTGAGGTACAAGCCGGATTTAAGGGCAATCAATTCATTTGAATCCCCAACCCAATACATTTTTGGGGATGTACTTCGTTTTTCCGAAGGGGAATTAAGGGGAAATATCTTGGTAAAAGCCTCTAGCTCCATTAGCATCGGGAAAGGATGCAATATAAAGGATGTGGTTTTTATGGCTCCAAAGATTATTGTGGAAGAAGGTTTTAAGGGCAGTTTACAGGCGTTGGCCTTGGATGAAATCCAAATCGGTAAAAAAGCGTACTTGGAATATCCATCTGCATTGATGGTGGACAGGGATGATAAACCGTATGAAAAGAGTAGAAAAGCCCCAAATATTCTAATTGGAGAAGGAACCACGATCAATGGAGTGGTGGGGTATTTGGGGAACCATCAAGAGAATGTTTTTTATCCCCAGATAAGTGTGGCCGAAGGTGCTTCTATTCGCGGAGAAATATATTGTGAAAAATCACTTGAACTCAAAGGGAATGTCTTGGGTAAGGTGACCACGGATAGTTTTATTGCCATGGAGAACGGTAGTATTTATCAAAACCATCTGTTCAATGGCCATATAGATGTGAATGGTTTGCCTGAGGAATATGGTGGACTATTGTCCAATGCGGGAAAAACGGTGGTAAAATGGTTATATTGAAAAAGATTAAGGCATCTACCTTGATGGAGACCATGGTGGCAACGGTATTGATAATTGTAATTTTCATGTTGGCCAGTCTTATTATGAATTCTTTGTTTGCAGCCAAAATGCAAGAGAATCATGCCTCCTTGGACAATTATATGGATAAATTGGAGTATTTGCGTGCCAATGGAAAGATAGCGCTTCCCTATTATGAAGAAAGGGATGGGTGGAAAATAAGCATCAATAATCCTGAAATGAATGGAATTGTTAGAATAATGGCAGAAAAGGAATTGGAAACCGGGATCAAAAAATTGGAGTATGTTTTTTATGAAGGACAACCCCAAAAATAAAATTAAGGCATTCACATTGAGTGAAATGTTGGTAGTATTGCTATTGACAGTAATTGTAGTTGGGCTTGCCTTTGCAATATTGAACCTGGTTCAAAGGCAAATGCTGGGAATTCAGAAAGCCTATGACAATAAGACGGAACATAACCAATTGAAGCAGGCTTTGTGGATTGATTTTAATTCCTATTCCCGAATTCAATGGATATCTGGAAGTGGGGAATTGAAATTTGATGGTGAATTACAGCAAACCGCATATTCTTTTAAACAAGGATATATACTTAAAGATAGAGATACATTTTATACGGACCTTATCATCAAAGAATTGTATTTTAAAGGAAGCAAGGTGGATGAAGGATCCATCGATGCCCTAGAACTGTCCATTTCTAGCAATGAAGGTAATGCGGGGCTTTTCTTCTTCAAAAAGAACTCTGCTGAAAATTTTATGAAGTGATGGGGTTTAAGCTTGAAGATATAGAAAAAGTTTCCGCAAATCAAAGGAAATCCGTTGAGGATAGGATTCCAATTTTGGAAAGGGAACTTACTTGGTTCAGCAAACCATTTTCAAACAAAAAAAAAGAGGATTTCTACACAGAACTTGGCGTATTGCTCAAAGCTGGGATAACATTAAAAGAGGCTTTGAAACTCATTGAGGAGGGCCAAAAGAAAGAGACCCAAAAAAAAATAGTGGCCAATATCGGGGAAAGCCTATTATCAGGGTTCAGTTTTTCGGAAGCCATCAAAAATAGGAAGGAGTTTACGGAATACGAATATTATTCAATCAAGATAGGGGAGGAATCGGGAACCTTGGAAACCATAACCAAAGAATTGGGATTGTTTTACGCAAAAAAAAACGAACAGCGTAGGAATCTGGTAAATGCACTGACCTATCCTATTATTATAATGGTCACTGCAATGTTGGTAGTTGTGTTTATGTTGCGAATGGTTGTTCCCATGTTCCAGGACATTTTTAAGCAAAACCAAGTAGAATTGCCGTGGATTACACGCTTTATTGTATCCCTTTCGGATTTCATTGGTCATAATGGTTGGTGGATTTTATTGTTTTTGGTAACCGCCCTATTTTTAAAAAAGACGTTGTTTGACAATCGATGGTTTAGAAGGCAAATGGATTATCTTATGATGCGAGTCCCTTATTTGGGCAGCTTTCTCAAAGCAGTTTATTTGTCCCAGTTTACAAGGGCAATCAGTTTATTATCTGCGTCCAAGGTCCCTGTATTAAATAGTATTGAGCTTGCAAGCAAAATGATAGATTTTTATCCGCTGAACGATGCCTTGATTTCAGTTGAAGAGAAAATCGTACGCGGAGAAAGTTTAAGTGATAGTCTAAGGGGCAATGCCATTTTTAGTAATAAAATGATTTCAATGGTCAAGGTTGCTGAGGAGACCAATCAAACAGAGTACATGTTTGAAAGGTTAAATCAACAATATTCCATTGAGGTTGACCAAAAGTCCAAATTGTTGAGCACACTATTGGAACCAATGATTATTTTGGTGGTTGGTGTATGTGTAGGAGTAATTTTGGTGGCGATGTATTTGCCAATGTTCAAATTGGGCAGCGTTTTGGGAGGTTGACCAACTTTATATTACAAATAACAGTACATTTTTAAATTTAAGAAAGCGGGTTGCCAAAGAGATTGATTATATTTAGGACAGCAAACACCATAAGTTTTGCCTCTAAATGTACTGTTTTGATTACAGTTTAGAGTTCGGTTAATCAGTTTTGGAGCACAGTATAAAGTGTTGACTGTAAGTTAGTTGGAAATACTGCTTTCTTCCAGTCATCCCGACGAACCGCCATTTTGGCAGAAACAAAGCACTGTTAATTGTATGATTATCAGTGCTTTTCATTTTTTATGATTCCATCTGATATCATTTGAAACCATATTTTTGGTGTGCAATAAGGTGTGCACACTGGTACACAGATTGTTGTAGTTTTATGTATGAACGATTGAGGTTAAAGGGCAGTCCGACCAATAACAATTGTTCAATTAAAATGATTACAACATGCGGACAGACAGTACTTTAGGAATCAATTTCTTCGTCAGAAAAAAGCGCAATGACCCGAACATGTATGATATATATGTTCGTATAACGGTCAAAAAGGAGCGTGCAGAAATCAGTATCAAACGGGACATTCCGGTGTGCAATTGGGATAAAATGCGGGGAAAAGCGTTCCCGACCAGTAGAATCATGGAAGATTTGAACGCATATCTGGATACCGTTTACGGGGAAATCCTCAATGTTCATAGGGAGTTGCACATTGGGACAAGATGCAATTAGCCTAAAAAAAGACCCTTATCGTAAAGTTTGGGGTAAGCCCCAACGAACGTCTGTGGATGACCTGTTCCAAAATAAGCTCGCCATTTTGTTGAGAGGTTCGGTGAATGATGGAAAGCGGGACAATGCGATTGTAAATGTTGAGCAATGAAAAGCCCAATTGCATTCTGGAGTTACGTTCTCCCAATCCAAACTGATAGACCACCGAGGCATCCAAGCGATGAAAATCGGGCAAACGACCCGCATTTAAGGGTCCAAAATTGACTTGCTGGGTCTCCTCATCATAATTTTCAATGAGGGTGACGGGAAGACCAGTGCGGTATTGCCATCCCAACGATAATTGTAAACCATTGAATTGTATGCTGTTGGATATTCGAAAACTATGGGTGATGTCATTGTTTCCAGAAAAACTGTCTTCTTGAACCGCATCAAAGGTAAAATTGACATCATTGAAAGAATAGCCCATCCAAAAGCGATAGTTTTGGATACGTTTTTTAACGAGCAAGTCCATTCCTAAAATGCGACTTTTGCCTTCACTGAGTTCTGGCCGGGGCAAATTGAACCCTTGGCTATAGGTGGTTAGCCCAGTGAGCCGCTTGTGGAAAACTTCCGCATCCAAGGTCCATCCCTTTTTATCAAAAAGAAGCCCTGCTGAAATCTGATTACTTTGTAAAAGTGGAAAATTGACATCGTCCGAAAGCCGCCAAATGTTGTTGTCCAATCGAAGTTCAGTTTGGTTGAATTCAATCAGTTGCGAAATAGGCTGGTTCCGTCTTTCCAATCCAGCCCGAATCCGCGAAGATTTGGAAATGGGAAGTTCCAGATTCAAACGAGGTTCCAGATAAATATTTCCTAAACTTCCATAATGCACCGCCCTAAGCCCCAATTTATAGATGCCCGAATTGGCTTTGGTAATGGTGTATTCGCCAAACAGTACGTTTTTAAAATTACTCTCGTGTACGGGGAGACTGATGTTGTTTTCCGGTTCAACGTTGGATATGGCACTCAGGTCAATTTCCAAATTGGTATTGGAGAGTTGGTATCCAAAGCTCAATCGGTCATCATTCTTAAAAGTTCTATCTGATTTCAATTCCAAGCCAAAATCGCTGATCCTATTACCTCGAATATTGGTCTCCTCCAATTCATTGCCAAACAGTTCTTCGTTTTTATAATAAGAGTCATATGACGAAAAGTAGGCAGTGATTTCCTCCGTTTGGGTTGGGGAGGTATGATGCGTCCAGTTGGCACTCACCCCACCATTCCCAGTGGTAAGGGAGTCCTTTTTGGTTTCTCCATCATTCATAAAGGAAAATTGGGTGCGGTTTCGGGTCATGAGGGCACTGATGGCAATCTTGTCTTTCGGCGAAGGTTGATACACATACTTGGCATTCAGGTCATAGAATCGAAAGTCATTGTCACTATCCTCATAAGTGTAATCATCATCCGTGTTCACATTCAACGGATTGCTGCTGCTGTCGGTTATGGTACCGGTATTGTTGAAAATTTTTCGTTCATAGGCTTCATAGGTGGGTCCTTCAAATACATCCAGATAGGCATTTCGCGCAAAAAGGGACAGTGAGGATTTTTGGGACAAGGGTATTTTTAAATAGCCATCCGCACTCAAGCCATCAATCCCAATCCCTCCAGAAACCTTTTGGGCTACGGTATCGTCGGTAGTGATGTCAATGACTCCGGAAACGCGGTCTCCATAAACAGCACTGGTCCCGGTTTTGTAGATTATCGCCTTTTCGGTGGCATACGGATTGAACCTTGAGAACATCCCATACAAATACCCTGAATTGAACACCCGAATATGGTCGAACAGCACCAAATTCTGGTCTGAAGTTCCCCCATGGATTTGGATCTCCGAAGCCGATTCGTCCAGACTCGTAACCCCGGGAATCATTTGGATGCTTTGCAGGATATCTGGCGTGGTCTGCCCGGGAATGGGCCCCAAAGGTTTTTGGGTCAGGGTGATGGAGCCATCCCGATTACGATCTATCCCGGTGGTGATGTAGGAAGTGACCACCACTTCCTTGAGTTGCTTGTAGACGGGAGAAAGATAAATCGGGACGCAATTCTCCGAAGGTTGAATACTCACAGAACCATAACCCGAAACTTGAAGCAGATAATTGGATTGTCCTTTATTTTCAAATTGAAGCAACCCTTTTTGATTGGTTTCAAGTACCAAGGTTGAGTCGACCACAACCTGGTTTTCCGTAATGGGCAATCGGGTTTCTTGGTCTAGCAGAGCAATGCAGATTTGATTTGAATTTGAAATCGGCGTAACGATGACTTGAGGCTGTCCCTCAATTTTCTCGAAATGAAGTCCGGTTTGTGCTTCGAGTACGGCAAGGAGTTCAAGCAGGGTGAGTCCGTCCACCTGAACCGTAACCTTTTTTTCGTCCACCACATCCTCTGCGAAAGAAAAACTGAGTTGGGTGTCCGCTTCTAATTGCTGAATTACTTCTTTGAGTGAGGTGTTCTCAAATTCATAAAATAGATTTTCTTGGGCATAGGTCATGGAAATGCCCAAAAAGAGTAATGACAATAGGATTTTTAAGTGCCTCATCTATTCAATAGACAAGGTAACAATTCTTTTGTCTGCCGAAATATGATATTTGATGCCCATGGGTTCCATGGTAGTCTTAAGGGCGCTTTCAAGATTCTTATGCGTAAATCTTCCAGTGAAAAGACGGTCGGTTTGAACCGAATTCAACTCAAAAGTAACCGGAAATTGAACGGAAAGTTCCTCCAGAACTGTTGAAAAAGGCTGTTCTACAAAAGATGAATACCCTTTTTTCCAATCGGGAGCATCACCAGAAAATTTGGTTTCCTGAATTTGACCTTCTTTTATTTCAAGCATCATTCCTTGCGAGAGTTCGGTGGGGTTGGACTTGGTCAATGGCGTGAAGACAATGGCACCTTCATAGCATTGTACTTTGAAATCCTTCCGATCCCGTATGTTGAATTGGGTGCCCAATACGGAAACGGTTCCTTTGCTGGTCCTCACCTTGAAATCCCCACCGGGTTGCACATCAAAAAAAGCTTCCCCTTCAAAATCCACGATGCGGTCCTCCTCCCAACCAAATCGCTTGTAGGATAATTTGGAGTTGGCATTTAGCTCAATTAGAGAGCCATCCGCAAGAAGTACGGTCTCTTTTTCGCCAATACCAGTGGAATAGGTTTTATATCCGAAGAAATAGGTGTACCCGGCAAATAACAAAGCAATGGATGCTGCTGCTGCCACCCACCATAAGCGTCTTACCGTAGGTTCTTTTTGGACGTTTTGATTTTTTTCTGTCACCAAAGCCAATGCCTTTTCCACATCTATGTCTGGGCCATTAAGCGAGCTGGCAGCATTATCAATGGCCATAAGTTGCCTGTGGACATCAGATGCCTCGAACCCTGCCTGTTCCTCCGGAGTCAACGCTCCGGCAATCCATCGGGCCAAAAAATCTTCGTTGGCGTAATTTTCATCCATAGGCATAATCGCTCTTATTTATAGGACAGTTGATTCCACTTTCACCCTATTAAAATTTTAATTCTTTTCCCAAAACTTCACGGAGTTGAAGCAAAGCTTTGCCCATTCTTCGTTCAATGGCCTTTACACCGACCCCGGTCATTTCGGCAATTTCGGGATAGGTTTTCTTTTCTATTCGGCTCAATAAATACACTTCCCGTTCTTTTGGAGGCAAAGAGGCAATGGCCAGCTTCAATTTTTCATGGAACTCGTCCATCTGCATCAAATATTCCGGACTTTCATGGTCCACAGAAGCATTGGTCCTTTTTAAGTGCTTTAATACGATTTTTTCATGCTCTTTTTCATTGAAAAATGAGTTGCTGGCCGAGCGGTAGAGGTACGCCTTCACTTTAGAAAAGGAAACGGTGGCGCACAATTTCCAAAGTTTCACAAAAACATTTTGCACAATGTCCTCCGCCTGTTGCAGGTCGCCACATTTATAATAAATGTATCGGGTCACCGCCGCATAATGGGTGCGAAAAATTCGATTGTAGATTTTTTGCTCGCAAATGGATGGTTCTTCCTCTGTCATGTGCTGATTAGGGCGAAACTATTTTATAAGGCACAAAAATAATTAGAAAAAATAGGGTGTATGGTTTTTTGCCTGTCTTAGTAATGAAAAAGAATTTTAACACCTGAACTATGCATTGCAAAAAATGGTTGACAGCCTTGATGATAGGCTGTTTTTTACTGATACAAAATCTTTCGGCCCAAGAGTGGCAAACCAATTTTGAAAAGGCCAAAGACTTGGCCCAAAAGAACGATAACAATATTGTTTTGGTTTTTCAAGGTTCTGACTGGTGCGCGCCTTGCATTAAGTTAGATCGCGAGGTTTGGAGTACCGATGAATTCCAAAATTTGGCCAAGGACCGATTTGTGATGCTCAAGGCCGATTTCCCCAGAAAGCAGAAAAACAGATTGCCCGAAGCACAAGAGGAGCACAACAAAATGTTGGCTTCCAAATACAATCCCAACGGATACTTCCCTTTTGTGGTGGTGTTGGATGCTTCTGGGAAGATGCTAGGTGAAGCTGGGTATGAAAAAACTACACCAAAAGCCTATTTCAACAAGTTGAACGCATTCCAATAATCTGAAGATGTCCAAGATAAATCGATTTTTATTGAGTGCGACCCTTTTCCTTTTTGTGATTTCTGGGTATTCCCAAGGGATTGATGATGGAACTCAGCTCCAAGTCTTTCAGCGTACCCTAAAATTGATGGGTAGCCGGTTTGATTTGACTGTGGTAGCCGAAAATCAAACCAAGGGCGATGCCTATCTGGATATGGCGATTGCGGAAATTTCACGCATTGAACGCTTGATCTCGTCTTGGGACCCCAATTCGCAGACCTCTAAAATCAATCAAAATGCAGGAGTGGCCCCAGTAAAAGTGGACCAAGAACTTTTCAACCTGATTACAAGGGCCATTAAAATATCAAAATTGACCCAAGGGGCATTCGATATCAGCTATGCTTCCATGGACCGCATCTGGAAATTTGACGGTTCCGTCATGAAAATGCCTTCGGAGGAAGCCATAAAGCAATCCGTTGCCAAAGTGGGGTATCAAAATATTGTCTTGAATCAAGAAAATGGGACCGTATTCCTGAAGAATGAAGGCATGAAGATTGGATTCGGAGCCATTGGAAAGGGATATGCAGCGGATAGGGCCAAGGCATTACTCGTGAAAAATGGGGTTGCCTCTGGAATCATCAATGCCTCTGGCGATTTAAATGCGTGGGGCGCACAACCCGATGGCAAGGATTGGATGGTGGCCATCGTAAACCCGCTCAACAAGGATAAGGTCTTCTCTTGGTTGCCGGTAAAGGACCAAGCGGTGGTGACATCTGGTAATTATGAGAAGTTCGTCATTCTAAACGGGGAACGCTATACCCATATCATCGACCCAAGAACAGGCTATCCCAGCAAAGGAGTGCGGAGCGCCACCATTTTTACGGCAAATGCTGAATTGGCCGATGCCCTTGCCACCTCAATTTTTGTGATGGGCGTGGATACCGGCTTGGATTTCGTGAATCAATTAAAAGGCGTGGAATGTATCCTAGTCGACGACAATAATAAAATCATCACTTCCAAAAATATTGCCTTGAAAGGCGTGGAAACCCAAAGTAGATAAACCCAACTATGAAGAAAGTAGCAATTGCCCTATACAGTTTGTTAAGCCTGTCGTCTTGTGCGGTCCTGCACGAGTATGAAAAGGTCAATATCAATGATCCAGATATGGTTTTGGCGGATAAAAAACTGGCAAAATTCGAAACGAGTTATCAAGTATACCGCGAGGGTGCTTCTGGCGGAAATGGAGGAAAAACAGGAGGCGGTTGTGGTTGCAATTAACAAGAGCATGAATAGATTTTGGCTGATACTTTTATGCATCCCAATACTTGGGGTGGCCCAACAGGAAAATGTCAATTCCTATAAAAAGCGGGTCTTGGAAACCACCGAAGTGGATATCCTCTCCAGTTACTATGAACAAACTGGAAACAATGCATCCGTTACCGGTGGTATCGGAAATGAGCGGCTTACGGATGTGGCACCATCCATTGTGGTGAGCGTTCCCTTAAATGACGACGATGTGCTGAGCGTGGATGTGGGTATTTCAACCTACACTTCTGCCTCTTCCAGCAATTTAAACCCATTTGATGTGACGGGCTCCGGTGGTTTAAGTGGAGCTTCCAGCGGTGGCGGTGGGGGTGGTGGCGGAGATGATGACGACGAAGAGGATGATGACAACAATGGTGGAGGCTATTCCGGTGCCATTGGAAGTCCATGGGTGGCCTCTTCCGGCGCATCCCGACAGGATACTTGGGGCAGTGTTAATATTGGGTATTCCCATAGTTCGGACGACCGCGATCAAATAGTGAGTGGCAATGTGTCTTTTGCCACGGAGTATGATTATACCTCCATTGGTTTTGGTGGAGGGTATACGCGACTTTTCAACGAAAAAAATACGGAGCTAAGCCTCAAGGGCAGTGTGTTTTTGGACCAATGGAACCCTAGATACCCTACCGAATTGGACAGCTATGTGGAAGTGGATGGCAATTTGAACGCCGGCTTCTTTTCAGGGGTCAATATTTTGAACAGAAACGGATTGGTAACCAATAAGAATGGTTCATTGACTTGGCGTCCTGTGGAGGGTTTCAGTTTGATTTCGGACAAAAAGCGGAACAGTTTTGCATTGTCAGTCTCGTTGTCGCAGATATTGGGCAAGAACACCCAAATTTCAATTTTCGCCGATGTGGTCCAACAGCAGGGATGGCTCTCTAACCCCATGCAGCGGGTCTATTTTGCCGATGTCCCCAACTATTTTATTGGAAATCCTGCCAGTATTCCGTTCTACACCTCTGCACAGAACAGGGATGTGTTTATGTTGGCCGATGATATGGAACGACTGCCCGATACCCGGTTCAAAATACCCGTGGGCATCCGTTTGAATCATTATATCAATGAGATTTTGACGGTTCGCACCTATTATCGCTACTATTTTGATGACTGGGGATTGCAGTCGCATACAGCGAGTGTGGAAATCCCGGTGAAAGTAGGGCAGAATTTTACCTTCTATCCATCCTATCGCTATTACACCCAGAACCAGATCGATTATTTCGCTCCTTTTGATGAGCATTTGTCCACAAGTCAATATTATACCTCAGACTATGATCTTTCGGCTTACGACGCCCATCAGATTGGTTTTGGAATCACGTATACGGACATTTTTACCCAATTCAAGACCTTGGGATTTGGATTGAAGAGCATTGATGTGAAGTACAACAACTACCACCGGACCACGGGCCTAAAGGCCAACTATTTTGGTCTCGGATTCAAATTTGAAATGAATTAGAGAGTAAGCTATAAAACAAAGCTCATTTACATATTGAATTAATTGGAATACCCATGAAGTTAAAATTATTTCCCTCGCGTTACGCCCTGGTCAATGCCTTTGCCCTTCTTTTTTTGGCACTGTCATTTTTGATGCGACTATCTTTTCTGATCCTAGATTTTGCGGAAGTGGAACACTCCCTATTTAGTTTGCTGAAGATATTTTTTACAGGATTGTTTTTTGATTTGGGAACCGTGTCCTTTTTCTATGTTTCGGCCTCCCTGTACTTTTTGCTTTTTCCCAAACGGTTTTATGGTTCTTTG
The DNA here is from genome assembly GCF_007785775.2 of Flagellimonas hadalis. Taxonomy (GTDB): domain Bacteria; phylum Bacteroidota; class Bacteroidia; order Flavobacteriales; family Flavobacteriaceae; genus Flagellimonas; species Flagellimonas hadalis. The sequence goes on along the minus strand of NZ_VNIK02000001.1, from coordinate 924,579 downwards.
TTGGATAGAATCTTGGTCTACTTTGGGTTCTCCCTGGCATTGCTCGTTGTTTACTTTTCCTTTTTTGCGGAAATCACCTTTTGGGATGAATTCCAAAGACGGTTCAATTTTATTGCGGTGGATTACCTCATCTACACCTACGAAGTGGTCAAAAACATTAACGAATCCTATCCCTTACCACTTTTGATCGGTGGTATGGTCATTTTAGTTACAACTACAGTTTGGCTTTTCGCACGTAAAGGGTTTTTCAAAAAGGTATTTTCGGCACATGATGGATTTCAAGTGAAGTTGGTTCCTTTTGCCATGGCCATTTTGGTGATGTCATTTTACACTGTTTCCATTGAGAACGATTCTGCAGAAACCTCAGAAAACAGATATAACAATGAGCTTTCGAAAGCAGGGATATATTCCTTCTTCGCAGCGTTTCGGAACAATGAGCTCAGCTACACCGATTTTTACAAAACCATTTCTGAAAAAGAAGCCCTTAACAAGGTGCAAAAGCAGGTAACAGGTCCTTTGGACAGTCTGCTGGAACCCGAAGACAATATTCTTCGCGCCATAAAAGGGGGTGTTGAAAAAAAACCGAATATCATCTTGATTTGTGTGGAGAGTTTGAGTGCCAACTATCTGGGCATTTTTGGGAATGAAAATCACTTGACCCCAAATCTGGACTCCATTGCGCAGGCGGAGACCTATTTCTCTAACCTGTATGCCACCGGCACCCGTACCGTGAGGGGCATGGAGGCCATTACCTTGAGCATTCCCCCAACTCCGGGCAGGAGCATTGTAAAACGCAAGCATAACCAAAACCTGTTCACCATCGGTGAGGTTTTCAAAGAAAAGGGGTACAGTAGAACCTTTTTTTATGGCGGCGATGGGTATTTTGACAATATGGACAAGTTCTTCAGTGGTAATGGGTTTGACATTGTGGACCGAGGACGTGGATTTTTACCCTCTCGGGATATTGTCACTTCACGTAAGAACATTGAAGATGATGAGGTCACTTTTGAAAATGCGTGGGGCATTTGTGATGAGGACATTTTCAATAAGGTTTTGAAGGAGGCAGACAAATCTGTAGAGCAGGGCACACCTTTTTTTGATTTTGTCATGACCACGTCCAACCATAAACCCTATACCTACCCAGAAGGTAAAATCGATATCCCCTCGGGCACATCGCGAAGTGGGGCCGTAAAATATACCGATTTCGCCATTGGTCAATTCTTGAGACAGGCCAAGGCCAAATCGTGGTATAACAACACGGTGATTGTGATTATGGCAGACCATTGTGCAAGCAGTGCAGGAAAGTGGGAATTGGATGTGGACAACTATCACATCCCTGCCATTATTGTAAATCTGGAAGGGGGTAAAGGATATAAGATTACCCGGCAATGTTCCCAGATAGATGTGATGCCAACGCTCTTCTCCTTGTTGGGCTGGAACTATAATAACAATTTTTTTGGTCGCGATGTGTTCAGTATGAAACCAGAAGACCAACGTGCATTTGTGGGCAATTACAGAAAATTGGGCCTATTAAAGAAGGATGAATTGATGGTGTTGGGCGATGGAAAGACCGCCAATCAATATAACTGGGACCAAAAAAATAACAGCCTATCGAAAGAACCAATGGACACTGCGTTTTTGAACGAGACCATTTCCTATTACCAACTTGCCGATTACCTCTACAACCATAATGGGCTGGATCTAAAAGTAAACCTATGAAGAATGTCCATTTTATTGTAAATCCCATTGCAGGCAAGGGCGACTCCACGATCAACGAAGTATTGTTGTCGCAGTATTTTGAGGCGAAACACTTTGATTTATGTCTTAAAATTTCCAATTATCCAGGGCATGCCACGGAATTGACCAAGGCTTCCTTGCACGAAGGAGCCCATATTATTGTGGCCTGCGGCGGAGATGGGACCATAAACGAGGTGGCTTCCTGTCTTGTGGGAACCGACATCCCCTTGGGCATCATACCTTTTGGTTCCGGAAATGGTTTGGCTTCCAACCTCGATATCCCTAAAAACTTGTGTGAGGCACTGGTACTTTTGCGGAATGCCCATATGACCAAAATTGATGTGGGGCGGATGAACGGTCGCTTTTTTTTCAGTAATACGGGAGTCGGTTTTGATGCCAGTGTCATCAAGAATTACGAATCGTCCAATAGGCGTACCCTATCTGGGTATCTGGCTGCGTGCATAACCTCCTTAAAGCAATTGACGAAACCCCAGGAGATCGAAATAAAGGCCAATGGCAGGAAATGGAAGACGAACCCCTTTTTGGTGTTTGTTTCCAATACCAATGTGATGGGGTACCATCTGAGCCTTACACCCCAAGCATCCTTGCAGGACGGACTTTTGGATGTGTTGGTCGTTACCAAGGTCAACAGGGTCAAAATGTTGGTGTTGGGCGTCTTGCTCTTGATGAATCGGCCGCACTTGCTCAAGGAGGCAAGGCATTTTCAAACTACGACCCTAGCTCTGTCAAGTCTCCCAGGCACCCATTTTGATTCCCAGATTGACGGGGAATTCCATGTCGTGGAGGACAATACCATTTTCATCGGTATTGAAAAGAAAGCCTTGACCGTCATAGTGCCTGAACAATTGTAGCCTTACCCATTTTAGGATATCGCTAAATTCATAAAATTATCATTAATGTGGTCTGTTTCGGGGAAGAATTCTTCCCCGAAACGGTTCTTGTATTCCCCCCGATTGATGAATGGGGATGCCTTGTATTGTAATCCTCCATCCATTTTTGGGTCAGCGCCTTTATTTGGTGCAGGTGGTTGAACCAATAGGCGTCGAGCACATCCTCCCTATAAAACCTGTTCAGGCGTTCCATATATCCGTCCTGCATGGGCTTGTCGGGCTGGATGAACTGGAGCTCCACCCGTTTGCCCTTGCACCATTTTGATAGGGTCTTCGATATGAACTCCGGACCGTTGTCGCGGCATATGGTCTTTGGCAGGTCTATCTGGCCACCAAAAACATCGAGAAGAAATGGACAGCACCCCTGCATAATTGGAGCCTGACCATACAACAATTTTATATTAAATTTGGAAACAGGATACCCCTGTCATAAACGCTAATTCCACTGGGGCTAGCCGCAATGGAATTAAAACCTCAGACAGAGTCTGATTTACAGACCTGTGCTTGTTTCTGATTTACAACAACATACAATCATATGGGTGATTCAGTCATCCCGACGAAAAAAGTTGGAAATTTGTTAAGCCAATAACCACCCTGCCCCCGCAAATATTCATCCAAACATTACGGATATACATTGATGTGCGACCGCCTTAAAGAAAAGTCATCTTTTCCCCTTCAAAGGAGACATAAAAGCCGTATTTTGTCCAGAATTGACCTCAATACGACCAATGATTTTAAAGGAACAAACCTTTTCTCGGCATAAAGCATCGCTTGCTAAGGTTTGCTCATCCAATCCAATAAAAAAAGTCTTTTTGAACAGGGTTTTGTTGCATTCCCTTAGATATTGCCATTGGTTCTTAGTGCTCTTTGTATTGTTTTTTCAAGGTAACGTACAGGCTCAAACCAAGAAAATTGATAGTCTTAAAACAGCATTGGAAAAGCACACGGAAAGTGATTCGACACAAGTAATGCTACTTTATTATCTAGCCTTTGAACATTTCCGGACCGATTTGGGAATTTCCAACGATTATTTGCAAAAAGCGGAGGTCTTGAGCGATAGTTTGGATTTCAACGCTGGCAAGGCACGGGTCTTATATCTTAAGGGCATTCTGGAGAATACAAGATCCGAATATGGGAAAAGTCTGGACTATTTTCAACAATCGTTGGATTATTACAAATCCATAAACCACAAAGCTGGAATTGCATCCATTTATACCGCATTTGGGATTACCCATTACGATCTGTCCCAATATGATGAAGCTATAGAAGCCTATAAAAAAGCTTCCGAAATCTATGCAGCGCTAAAAGATACTACGGAACTTGTCACCTGCCTGATAAACAGTGGAAACGCCTATTCCGAAAGTGGAAATTTCAATGATGCCATTTCAAACTATAAGCATGCCCTGAAATTGAGTGAAGACAGTCGCGATGAGGATGGAGTTTCTTACGTGTATACCAATTTGGGTGTTGTATATAAAAAACAGGGCAATTACCCCTTGGCCATTGACTATTTGAACAAAGCACTGGACTTTGACAAGAAAACGGGCGACATGCTGGGTATGGCCATCAAGCTGCATGACCTGGGTGAAGTGTACAACTCGCTAAAAGACAATGAAAAATCCCTAAGGTATCACCAGCAATCTTTGGCCTATTCGACAAAAATCGGGAACAAACGACTCATGGCCATGAACGAGGCCAGTATCGGCAACATCTTCAAAGATGAAAAAGCGTATTCCAAAGCGCTTGAAAATTATCAGAGATCACTGGAAACCAGTCGTCAAATCGAGAATGTAAGGCATACCGCAATCTGTTACAACAATATTGCAGAAGTCAATCTATTGTTGGATGAACCTGTGCAGGCCCGTACAAACTTTATGGAAGCAAGGGACATTTGTCTAAATACGGGCAACAGGGATATTTTGCCAACCAGTCTCTTGGGTATTGCAGAAACCTATGTTTTTGAGAAGAAATACCGCGAAGCACTTGCATTTGTCAATGAAGGCAAACAGATGGCCGAGGAACTGGAACTACTTGAAAACCAGAAAAAGGCGGCAGGACTCCTTACCATAATTTACGAGAATACCCATCTCTATAAAAAGGCATTGGAAAGTCATCAACAGTTCAAAGCCTTGAACGATAGTTTGTTCAATAAAGAGAATATTGAAAAAATCACGCAAATCGAATATGAATACAAATACAAACAGGCCCTTGATTCTGCCAATATCCGGGAATTGAAACTTACAAAAACCGTTCTCGCAACCTCCCAAGACCTGGATCGCTCCAACCAAAATCTACTTTGGGCCATTATAGGTATTTTGTTGGTCTCGATTTTCTTGGGCTCCATGATCTTTTATCAGAAATTCAACACTATCAAGGTCAAGAACCAGAGCATCATCACGGAGCAAAAATTGCTGCGCTCGCAAATGAATCCGCATTTTGTGTTCAATTCACTTTCCGTTTTGCAGGGCATGATATTGAACAAGGAAGAGAAAAAATCAGTCGATTATTTGGCCAAATTCTCCAGATTGCTTCGGATAACCTTGGAAAATTCAAGGGACAAAATGGTGTTGCTCTCACAGGAGCTGGCCGCTGTTGAAAACTACATGGCCCTTCAGAACCTGGAAAATGACGCTTATGAATTTTCGATCACTATAGATGAAGGCATAGACGGTTCATTGTTCAAAATACCCCCAATGCTCATACAACCATTCATTGAAAACGCCATAGAACACGCTTTTGCCAAACAAACCACGGACAGAAAGATTGAGATGCACTTAAAATATCTGAATGAAGAATTGGTATGCATCATTAAGGACAATGGCATCGGCATAGATTCCCAAAAGGAAAAGAACGGAAACGGCAAAAAATCATTGGCGACACAAATAACCTCCGAGCGATTGAAAATTTTATCCACCTATTTCAAAATGAAAGGGTCGGTTGCCATTGAGGATAGGGCCAAGTACAATAAAAAAGGAACTGTGGTGACGTTGGTTTTGCCCCATGAAAAACTGGAAACGGCATGAAAGCATTGTTGGTAGAGGACAAGGAATACATCAGAAAGGGACTGCTCCATTTATTGCAATCCATGGAAACTGATGTAGAGGTCATAGGAGAATGTGGGTCTGTGAAAGATGCGGTCGTGGTCGCCAATACCTGCAAGCCACAACTTGTTTTTTTGGACATCAACCTTTCGGACGGCACAGGTTTTGATTTTTTGGACCAGACCGAGCACTTGGATTTTAAGGTCATTTTCATCACCGCTTACGAGGAATATGCGATCAGGGCCCTCAAGATCGGGGCCGTTGATTATTTGTTGAAGCCCGTGGATGTTGAAGAACTCAAATTGGCCCTTGCCAAGGTCAAGACACTGCCCACCAAGGAACAGAAGCAACAGTTAAAAACGGCCAAACAAGCCTGGTACCAAAATGACTCCACATTGGTGCTATCACTTAGTGATAGTTTTCAGGTGATAGACTTGCAAGAGTTGTTGTACTGCGAATCCGATAAGGGTTACACCTCTTTCCACTTGGCCAATGGCAAAAAATATATCGCTTCCAAACCGTTGAAAGAATATGAGGAACACCTTGAAAAGGTAAATTTTACCCGGCCGCACCAATCCTTTATGGTGAACCTGAAATTCATAGACAAATATGATAGATCGGGCATTATCCATTTAAAAAATGGAAAAAAGATACCTGTTTCCTTACGAAAAAAAGAAGCGTTCCTAACCACTTTCCTAAAATACAATGGTTTTTAGATTCCAATCGTAAAGACTCTGATTTTAAAATAGTTGCCTCTTTTGAAAAACACATAAGCATTTGAACCTCGCAGATATGTGCTGAAAGTTGGCGAATATATATTGGCTATTTTTTTGACCATTTCCTTGTTGCAGTTTTAACCTGCGAAAACCATTTCTTACTAAGGATTACCTACAGCAATTGCACTTTTCCTTGGGCGGTCCTGAGCCTGAAATGGCATCAACTTAAAATTTTAGTGGAAATCATCAAACCTTAGATCATGAACAAAACAAGCAAATTAACCTATGTATTTATTTTGACCATCTTGCTGATCAGCTTTGGATGTAGCAATGATGACGATGCGGGCACACCGATCAGTCTTGAAGATTTGGCAGTGACCATGGACGAAAACCCAACCAATGGCCAGACGGTCGGCACGGTGGAAACAGTTGGCGGAACAGCGTTGAACTTCAGTATTGTGTCCCAAAGTCCTGCTGGGGCCATGGACATAGATTCCAGTTCGGGCGAACTTACCGTGGCCGATGCGTCATTGTTCGATTATGAAGCGAACCCGACGATCACGGCAACAATCGATGCGGAAAATGCCGAAAATACGGTAATGGTAACCATCAACCTTAACAATGTAAACGAGGTAAGCGCACAGGCCTTGGAAGTGACGATGGATGAAAACCCCAGTAACGGCGATGTTGTCGGTTCTTTACAGACCACAGGTACGGCTTCAGGTTTTGCCATCGCTTCCCAGACTCCGGCAGGTGCCTTGGCCATTGATTCCGCTACGGGCGAGCTGACTGTTGCTGATGCTTCGTTGTTCGATTTTGAGACCAACCCGACCCTTACGGCGACCATTTCCATTGAGGATGCCGAAAACCCTGTGACTGTAACGGTTAACCTTGACAATGTATTTGAAGTATCTGTTCAAGATATTAACCTGTCCGTGGATGAGAACCCAACCGATGGTCAGGTCATTGGTACCGTTCAAACATCTGGGGCTGCCGCAACAAATTTCAATATCGCTTCGCAAACTCCAAATGGGGCATTGAATATCGATGCCGCAACGGGAGAACTGAGCGTAGTCGACCCAAACCTGTTCGATTTTGAAACAAATCCCACCATCACGGCGACCGTTACCGTGGATGATGCCGAAAATCCCGCTACGGTGACCATCAATCTGAACGATGTGGATGAAATAACCGTACAGCAGGGCAACTTTACCATTGACGAAAACCCAGCCAATGGCGATAGCATTGGAACCCTACAGGCTACGGCCAGTTCAAGTCTCACCTATACCATTACGTTCCAAAACCCGGCAGGTGCTTTCAGCATAGACCAAAACACTGGAGAGTTGACCGTTGCTGACGAAACCTTGTTCGATTATGAGGTCAACCCCAACATGCTTGCGACTATTTCTGTAGATAATGGGACTTATTCGGTATCGGCGAATGCGTTTGTTGCCCTGACAAACACCAATGAGGTTGGTGACTTTAATCATGGTGGGGTTATTTTTTGGGTAGACCCCGCAGACAACAACCATGGTTTGGTTACTTCAATTGCTGACCAAGGTGCAGTGCAGTGGGGCTGCGAAAGTGTTTTTGTAAATGGTGCTACGGGAACCGCATTGGGTAATGGTCAAACCAATACTACGGAGATTGTATCCGCATGCCCCGAAGTACAAATTGCGGCAAAACTCGCCGCAGAACTGTCCCTAAATGGGTTTGATGATTGGTTTTTACCAAGTATGGACGAGCTTAATGAATTGTATCTAAACAGAAGCATTGTAAATCCGACCATAACCGCCAATGGAGGAAATTCTTTTACCAATTCGACGTATTGGAGCTCCACCCAAGACAATATTGAACCCGGCTTTGCCCTTTTTAAAGCCTTTAATGGATTTGAAGGCAGCGAACAAAAGTCGATTCCGCTCCATGTTAGGGCAATCAGGGAATTTGACCTTGGCAATTAATTGCAAATCAAACACCTCCGGCAGCAGTTGTCGGAGGTATTTGTTCTATGGAATCGAACACATAACAGGTTTTGTTAAAAGGTGTTGTTTGTGAACAAATTTGGTTGCAACCCAGCTTGGTAAATAAAGGAAGAGTATGGAAAGTGCAGAATAGAATGGTAAACAGAAAATAATGACACTTGTCCAAATACTATTTATCGCATCGGCTATTTTTTGTCTGCTGATAATGGGGCTTTTGATCTTATCAAAAAAGAGATTCGTTACCGTGACATTGCTTGTAATGGCCGGACTTTTTCTTACGGCAACATCATTTTATGCTTATATAGAATATTCGGCCTATCAAAAAAGAAAGGAACGTTATACTGTTCAAGCAATGAGCGTTCTTGAAATACCTCATGAAAATGACCCCACTGAAAATGCACTTGACGCTTTTAAGCACTTTCAAGAATATCGAAATGTTTTGAACGGATACGCTGCATTCCTATTGGATTTGGGCATGAACGTGGGCTCTGTTTCCTATAAAAACACCCTAAGGGATGAAATAATGGCCAGTTTGGAAAGCCAAGAATATGGGGAAACGTATTGGAACACTGTTTTGAAGATCCCGTTTGAATACGACAGGAATACCAAAGAGTTCCGCAGGTCAGACTACGGGGCATTGTATGTTGTGCCCGCTGTTTATGAACAGCCAGACCTGGAAGTGGATTACGGTGATTTGAACGATGCGCGAAACTATGCTTTTTTTGAACGGATGAGCCAGCTATTGTACATCGGCCAAAGGATAAAATCGTTTGACCGATCTGCGGAAAATATTGGTAACCTATGGGATCACAACAAATCCCATATCTATACTTTTTTCTCGAAAAAGAAATACGACAAGCTCTGCAAACAAGTTGTGGACGATTTAGTGGAAGTATATGACACCATAACCGCAACACTGAACTATGAAGAGTTTTATAGGATGTACGATGTTTCGGATGATGTTTTCCTCGATTTTCCATCCCTGGAATATACCAGTTCTTTTGCGTATTCCTGGCCATTCAGCTTTTGGGACCGTCGTTTCGCGGAAGACAATGCTGCTGAGGTGTATGGTATTTTAGAGGAGATCCAAAATCATTATAAAGATTGAAATGAAAAAAGCCGTTGTCATTTTGTTGGTCATTGGTCTTGGATGGGTAGGTGTGGCCTATTATTTCTCATCGGAATCGCTCAAGTTGATTGAAGAAAAGCAGGAAGTTGATTATCTCAACGAAGTAATCCTTGAGAACGAAATGATTGCGGACGAATCGGCCAAGGAGGATTTGACCTATGGCAATAGCATCATCTATCAATCCATTGATCTCACGAAACCCGAGTATGCAGTCATCAACCCTTGTATGCAAGACTTTCATGCCAGCGGAAAATGGGATGCCCTGTGTTTAAATGAAGTATTGGATGTGGTGGTCGATGATTTTGGGGAAGAGGGCTTTATGAATGCCCTGATCGGCTCCAGTATCGATTATGACAATCTTGCCCTGGATCCTACGTTTTTGCGCAATCTCTTTTCGGAACGTCCCTCGTTGGCGAATGCCCTCAGCCTTGGTTTTTTGAACAGGTATCGAAACCCAGGCAATTTGCAACAGACATTTGATCGATACAAGGCCGATCTATTCAAAAGCATTACCAAAAGTCTGTACCAAAAAGTATTTGAACAGCAAGTGGACGAATTGTTGTCCGCCCATGAAGAAATATCGGGCCAAAACAATAAGGAGGCTTTTTTTGAAGACCTGTACTTTAAAGCGGATACCCGAAACATACATCGCCAATATTGGAAATACACCTTTTGGAAACGAAGGGAAATAGAAAAAAATGACAAGGTCCTGTATGCCATCTTGACCGAGGTCAAAAACCATTACAATGAACAGTAACGGGTACAACCTTAATCATTCAAAATGGAGATAATCATCCTTGCCTTATTGATTTTGTTGTTGGTTGTTCTGGTATTCCTGGGTTACAAACTGCTCAGGTTCATGTTCAAAAGTAAAGGGCATACCGTGGTAACCCTTTCCGCTTGTGGTTTGGTCGTTTTGGTTGTGGGTGTCAACCACATTTTTTTTAAAAAAATGCAATTCATCCAATCCAAGGTGTATCCCGACCTGTACTTGATCAAAAATCCGCTGGAGGACAGAAATGGACTGGATATTTCCATCAAAGAATTTGTATTGGAGCATGTGGACCAAAGATTGGGGAATCAAAAGGTCGAAGGCGCATCAAACTATATATTCCGTTTTTATAAATACAGTAAGAGTTGGGGCATCAATCTTTTTGCAGATGCGGGAACGGCCTATTTTTTGGAAAATGAGGAAGATCTCGGTGGTTTTGTCGTGGAAGAATTGTCCATGTATTCGGATTTTCTGTTGGCAACGTTCCAAATGGATCTTTGTGAAAATGACCAAGATCTTTATTGTGGCAAACTGATTTTTTTCAAGAAAGGAGAGGTTTCAAGAACAGAAATTTTGGTCATCCCGTAGAAAAATGAACAAGGTAGGAATCAAATCAAGTCGAAAGAGGATCAAAATTGTTTTGGGATATGCTTGGTGGACCATGGCCGCCCTACTTCTGGGCATCGGCTATATGTACCTTGTTTTGGGGCCATTGCCCGAAGCAACCAACCTTTGGGATTTTTTCTTTGGAAAGATATACCTGTTCGGGCTAGTCCGCATTGGATTGATTATTGGGAGCATAGTGGCAACCCTCTTTATACTGTCCGATGTCTTTTTGATTCGAAAGAAACAGATTTTTGGCACGAATAAAGTATTGGTTCGTATGCTGGCCTTATCGATTATCCTAGTTGTTGTGGCCACGTTACATTATCTGATGGAAAAAACCATTGACCTTATATAAAAGCAAAACCATTTGAAGAGATGAAACCAATGTATGCGGCCGTAATGATCTTGTTGTTCTCCTGCAATCAAAATCCAAGAACGGAAAAGAAATTGGAAATTATTGAAAATGAACAGGATAAACAGGCGACCCATTTGGAGACCATAACCAACAACGGGGAAACCACGCTAAGTTTTGATGAGGTGATCTCCCATACCAAAACCAAGGCGTTGCCCTATATCGATACTACAAATTTTGACCATTTTATTGATGAAGGTGATATCAAAAGTGTAAATGCCCAAGCTTTAAGCATAGAAAGGATATATCCCGATTTCTATACCGAAGGTTCCAAATATCAGGCGATGGACTCGTACAAAGTTGAATTGTCACCAAACTTTCACACAGTGGTGGTGACCTTCAAAAAAGGGGATCATGAAATGGAATCCACATTGGTCAATTATGATTTAGAAGGGAACATCATCGACCATCAATTGATTGCGTACGATGAGATTGCTGAAGGCATGTCCAGAATGGAATCGAGGATAAGCGAGAACAAAATTACATTGAACCGTATTTTATGGACAGAAAAAAAGGAGATCCAACAAGAAGAATACAGCATCCAAAGTGATGGAAGCATAGAAGCAACGGATTCCAAGATCTTAAGTGAAACCCTTTCGGAATATCCCCTGATTTTATCTGTCTTGAATGCGCTTGGGCTTCATCCTTTGGAGGTGAAAACGGATTTGATAGCTTCAAAAAACTTGAACCAATACCCAGATGGGGAAATCGTTGTCATTCCCGAAATTGTTGATGGGGGAGAACACTATTTTGAACTCAACAGCCATATCGTCATTGTCGATTATCAAACTGGGGACATCACGCACAGTTTCTTTGAAAGTGCCAAAACCAACCATTGGGTCTCTGATGCGATAGCACTTCAGGAAATCAAGATAGATACGGCCCCGTACGATCTATCCGAAGGAAAAAGGGCTTTTGGCATACGGATACGCTATCATGGAATGTCCAGTGCAAACCCCTATGAGAACGAGACCCTTTCACTTTTTGTGAAATCTGGTCACGAGCTACAAAAAATCCTGAGCAATTATAGTGTCATGGATTATGGCGGCGAATGGGATACCGATTGTCAGGGTAAATTTACCCGTACGGAAAAGACACTCCTTTTGTCCGAAGAGCGGACCAACGGCTGGTTTGATATTTTGGTGAAAAGCAAGATTACCGAAACCAAAAACGAAGAAGATGAAAATAGGGATTGCCTTGCCAAAGAAACAATTTCAACTGAAACCACGGTGTTGAAATTCAATGGGAAAGAATACAAAACGAATAAAACTTGAGTATGAAAATCATCATTATCATCATTTCCGTTGTGGGACTTATTGGCTTAATGGCCATCATCGCCAACAACCAGATCATCTCTAGGAAGAACCAAGTAGCGCAAGCCTTTGGCAGTATTGAAATCTATCTGAAGAAGCGATTTGACCTTATCCCGAACCTTGTGGCCATGCTCAACAAGTATATGGCGCACGAAAAGGAAATATTGACAAAAGTGACCGAGCTTCGCAGCCAAATACATGAGGCCTCGGAACCAAAGGAAAAGATACAGGCGTCCAACGAGCTGACAAAGATCATGGGCGGCCTTCACCTGAACGTGGAAAATTATCCAAACCTTAAAGCGGATACACAGTTCCTTGATCTTCAGGATAAACTTACCGATATCGAGGACCATATTTCGGCGGCGCGTAGGGCCTACAATGCGGCAGTAACGGTTTACAATACCAAAATCCAAATGTTCCCGGTAAACCTGATGGCAAAATTACGAAAGGACAAAGCTGCCGTATTGCTGGAAATACCCAAAGCGGAACAGAAAGAAATAGACATTGACCAACTATTAAATCCATAAACCATGCAAATGTTCGAAAATCTACCTTGGTACAGTTACGTAATCCTGGTATTGGCGATTGCCTCATATGCCTATCGCTATTTCAAAACAGGAAAGGAGGAATATGATGCCCCAGAGTTAAAGGAAGCAAGATTCAAAAAGTCATCCAACAGCAACCTGAATGAGGAACAACGCTTTGCCCTTGCCCTGTACACTCCAATTTCAGAATGGTGGAAGGCCGACTTCAACACACTTACATTTCTTCAAGCGAATGATATAAAACCCTATTTGGAGGGGTGGGGGATAGATACGCCTGAAGGTTATTGGTCATTGACCGAGTATTTTATGAAAGATGGACGTCGCTGGTATTTCGATTTCATCTATCCTATGATTCAAAAAGAGCCAAAAGAGCAGTGGGAGAGACTAATGGATGAAAAGTTTGGCAATAATGAGCGTGCACACCGCTATTTGGAGTGGTTAAATAATGGTGAAGCGTTGGGCACGTTGAAGCAAAAAGGCATTTTAACGTTCGACTCCGAATTGGAGCTTGGCGTAGCGGGTTACGATGCAGCGGTGTTGGTGGGGCAGGCCAGAAAGGCATATACTGGAGGTCTGATTTCTGAAAAGGATGCATGGAAGGTCATCCATTTTGCCAAGGAATTGGCATTGCGCCATTTTTCATCGTGGGAAGAATTCGGGAAAAGCTTCGCCATTGGTTTTGCCTTGGATATGAAGGCTGATTACGATTCCTATAAGGAACAAGTCTACCATATCTACAAACAGGTCCTGGAAAACCCCAATAGCCCTTGGAACACTATGGACTGGCCAAGGTAAGACCATGCAGCACCTTATACAAAAAGCATATAGCGAAACCAGCGCGGCGCTCAACGACATTTACAAAAAGAGGAAACGCTCCCTCTTTTTTCAAAAAGTAATGTGGGGCGTTACGGGTTTATATGTTTTGTGGATGATATTGCTATGGGCAAGCAATTATTTTCCGACATTGAACTTCGGTTTTCGGTCTGTTTTAGAACCCTATCTGCCCACCCAGGACAACCCATATGCGAATATCTACCCAATCGTAGGATTGCTGGCTTTGCTGTACCCGACCACTGTTCTTTTTGCCAGAGCTTTTCAAAGATTCAAACTTAGGGAAAAGGAGACCATAGCGAAAATGATAAAAATGCTGTTCCCACAGGTGGAATTTAGCCAAGGCCTTCCCGCTCCCATAAAAGAGATCGTCCATAGCAAACTCTTTGCATGGGTAAAAAAGGATACGCCAATATATAGCTATGGGCAGATAAGGGGAAAGGTCGACCATTCAACCATTAACATCGCGGATATCGGAATTGTGGAACAAAATATATCCAACAAGGTGACCGGAGGTTTAATGCGCATTCCCATCCTGAACCTGTTGGTAGTGCTTTATGGATATGTGTTCAGGAACATGGTTTCAAATACATCGGCGGACAATCACTATTTCACATATCGAGGTATGTTCTGTTGGCTTAAGTTCACAAAGAAACTGGACGGGCATACCGTGGTTTTGCCCAACGCTCAGATGCCCAAATGGGACAGATTGGTGAGTTCTAACTTCAAGGAAGAACATAAAATGCATTTGGAGGACCCAAGGTTTACCAAGGATTTTGTGGTGTATGGGACAGACCAGGTGGAAGCCCGTTATGTCTTGTCCTCTTCGCTTATGGAACGCATAGTGTCCTTAAAGGAAAGATTTGACCGTCCCCTATATTTATCATTTCAGGATAGACAGATGTATTTGGCAGTCATGAATGATAATGGGTTGTTTTCATTCCCTTCGGGAAAGCTGGAAGGGATCAAGATGGTTGAGGAGTTGGTAAAGGAAATCGAAACAGCCTTGGAAATCTCAGAAGACTTAAAGTTGTAGATGATATTTCCTTGGTCAAAATTGACTCTATTTGAGATTTGGTTCAAATAAGCCAATTACTATTGAAACTGTTCTGATGACAGTTTAAAGTTAGGCTGATCGGTTTTTATAATAGTTTAAAACACTGATTGTTATAATGTTATGAAATTAACTTTCTTCCTGTTATCCAGACTTAACCTTTTTAAACATGATAAAAAAACTGTTGATATTTTGATTTTCAGCGTCTTGTATTTTTTTTATATATCAACTAAAATCATATAAAGCGTGTTCTTATCGGGAGTATACTATATGTTGTAATTTCGGATGACTTCTTGAGACATATAGCTTTTCATGCTAAATATTTGTATATCAATGGATTTTGCTTATTGAAAAGTCTTGGTTTCATTACCTGACCCCATGATGATCAGGTTTGTGGTGTTCAAAAAGAGTCCCGTTTCCACAATTCCAGGAATGTTGATCAAGCTTGACTGCAATGTTTCAAGGTCTGTTTGCCCTTGGATGTCCAGATCTAAGATGGAATTATGCTGATCGGTCCTATATTCTTTGCCATTGTGAAGTCTTACTTGAGGGCTTAGACCCATTTGGCCCAATTCATCCATGATTTTCCTTTGTGCAAATGGAATCACTTCGATGGGTAATGGAAAGCTCCCCAGCTGTTCGACTTTTTTGCTTGAATCTACAATGATCACATTTTTGGAAGCAAAGTGGGCGATTATTTTTTCACGCAACAGCGCACCGCCTCCCCCTTTAATGAGCTGTAGTTTTGTGTCAAACTCATCGGCACCGTCAATATTGATGTCGATTTTGGGAGCCACATCGAGAGATATGACAGGAATACCTTCTTTGATTGCCAATTTCTCTGAGATGCCGGAAGAAGCAACACCTTTGATGTTTAAGCCTTCTCTGCAAGCTTTTCCCAACAGTTCAATCATAATGGCCGATGTGGAGCCTGAACCAAGCCCAACGACCATTCCGTGTTCTACCAGTTTTAAGGCAGCTTTGGCCGCGATGATTTTTTCATTTGTTGTACTGGACATATTTTGCCCCTATCTTTTTAAGATCGGTTCACCAAATTATGGCAAGTTTTAATGAAGTCAAAATACTTGGTGGTGATAAATAGGTTCGATAAAATAGAATCGATTACAGTTGCTCTTCGTCCTTTTTGCCATATTCCCTTCTGTAGATGTAAAGGACCACGAGAAATAGGTTCACCAGCAAAGGACCAAATATCAAACCTATGAACCCAAACAGCGGAATGCCCACAATGACCCCGATCAGGGTGATCAGTGGGTGCACATTGTCCAATTTTTTCAGTACATAGAGTCGGATCAGATTGTCGGTGGACCCCACCACAACGATCCCGTACAAAAGAATGCCCCAAGCCTGGAACGTATTTCCATTGGACAGGGCGAGTATGAACACGGGAATGGTCCCCAAAAAATTTCCCACAAATGGGATCATGGACCCTATGGTGACTATGACTGCCCAGAAAAACGGACTTTCGACCCCAAAAATCAAAAAGCCGATCAATGCCACGGTACCTTGGGCCAAGGCCACCAAAGGTATGCCCAGTGCATTGGCCCTAACAATATCGGTGACCTCATTGCCAATGAGCTTTAGGTTTTCATCGCTCATGGGAACATATTTGAAGAGGGAATCTTGGAGTTTTGTACGATTGGTCATCATATAGTACAACAAAAAATACATGATGGAGATGGCAATGAGCGTGTTGAAGGTACCCCCGGCAAGGCCCTGCAGGCTATCCGATAACCAATCGGAAGTACCTGTGGCATCTATATCTGGAATAAACTTAAATCCCACATAGGATTCCAGTTCCTGTACTTGTCCCTTGAGGGCGGAGACCACCTTTTTGGAGTTTTTCACCGCGTTGCCGATCTTGTTCCCCAACATCAGGATTGCCCCGCTCACGGGCATTAAGATCATGATAAAGGAGGCAAACATCAGCAGAACTACCGCCAATCTTTGATTCCACCCTTTGCCCACCAACCATTTCATAGGTTTTGTCAAAATTACGTACATGGTGATCGTGCCAAGTACCCCAGAGAGGTAAGGTATCATTTCGAATGCAATGAGCCCACCTATCAATACGATCAAAAGGAGCACAAAAATCTGTCGGATCAAGCTGGGGTCTATTGTTTTCATAGGGGATGGGTATGGGGCATAATACATTTAGTTTGAAGGGAAAAAAGCCTTGTATGGTTCATGTCAATTGTTTCGAAGGGCATAGATCAGTTCGGCCTTGTTCATCTTTGAACGGTTTTCGATTCCCACTGTTTTGGCCTTGTTGTAAAGATGCTCCTTTGTCCACTCCTCATAGGGCCGTGCCTTGCCACCTTTCTTGCCGGCATCGGGGGTGTTGGCTATTCGTGCGGATTTTTCTTTGCTGTACCCTTTTTCACGCAGGGCCTCATATTTTTCTTCATCTTTTATACTCGGATTTGGCATGATATCAGTTTTTATGTTCAATGAAAAAGTCATCAGTTGCCATCAAATTTCATGAAATATAATCTTGGCCATTGCCCCGATTGCCATTTTTCTTGCCTGTAAACAGTTATCAATGAGTTGGTCACTCAAAATGATACCATTATGTGCTTTAGGGTCAAGATTTAAATTTTTTAGGTCAATGGAGCTCGGTGAAGGATTTTATCTTAGGGGTATAAACATTTAAAAGCAAAAGTTATGAACAACGATCGATTGGAAGGAAAATGGAAACAGGTGAAAGGTAAGTTCAAACAAAAATATGGTGAGCTTACGGATAACGACCTTGCATACTCCGAAGGCAAGTTTGAGGAGATGTTGGGCAAACTACAAGAAAAGACCGGTAAGGCAAAGGATGAATTAAAAAGGGAAATAGAAAGCCTTTAATGGCCAACCTTTTTGTGTTATCCTATACAATGGCCCTTTGAATCAACAAAGGGCCATTGTATTTATGAATATTTCATCCTACATGGAATTTTCCATATCAATGCCATGTACTTTGCCCAAAAGTTGCCCCTTCACTGCTCCCCAATCAGATTGCAAAGCCAAAAATGTAGAGGTAAAGACCGATACACTAGTTCTGTGTTTTTAAATATTCTTGATATAACCTTTTCATTTCATCAGGGGAAAGTTTCCAATATTCAATCAAAGGATTTTCTTTGACCTTTTCATGGTATTCATCAATGAATTTTTGGCTCAAGGAGTCATTGTCCCCATATGTTAGCCTCAATCCATCCAAATCTTTGTGAAGCTTTTCTTGAATATCGGCATATGCAGGGTCTCCATAAATGTTGTTCATTTCGTTGGGGTCTTTCTTAAGGTCATACAGTTCCCATACATCCAAGTCATAGTAGAAATGGATCAACTTATAACGATCTGTGGTAATGCCGTAATGTCGTCTTACATCGTGTTCGGAAGGATGTTCGTAATAATGGTAATAATGCGCATTTCTCCAATCCTTGGGCGTTTTTCCCTTCAAAATGGGCACTAGACTTTTTCCTTGCATATCCCTGGGAATTTCGGTTTGTGCGATATCCAGAAAGGTCTCGGCAAAGTCCAGATTGGAAACAAGGTCTTTGTTGATGGTTCCAGGAGCCACCTTTTCTGGCCATTTCACCAATAATGGGGTTTTCAGTGATTCCTTGTACATCCAACGTTTGTCAAACCAACCGTGTTCCCCCAAATAGAACCCCTGATCAGAAGTGTAAATGACTATGGTGTTCTTGTCCAGCCCAACTTTCACCAAGTAGTCCAATACCTTGCCCACACCCTTGTCCACCCCGGCAACACTTGCCAGATAATCCTTCATATAACGTTGATATTTGAATCGGATAAGGTCGTCCCCTTTTGGGTTCTCCTTTTTGAATTTTTCGTTTATTGGACGATAAATGGAGTCCCATTTTTGTTGTTGTTCCTTGGTAAAACCAGCTTGGGGACCATCAGTTATTTTAAGATCCTGTTCAATTTTCATGGCCTCGGAAATCGACATATAGTTCATGCCGGCAATGTCACGGTTCCCGGAATAATCATCAAATAAGGTTTCAGGCTCCGGAATCTCAACATTTTCGTACAGGCCCAGTTCGTTGGGGCCGGGTTGCCATGGTCTATGTGGTGATTTGTGGCCAAGGAACAACATGAATGGTTGTTCTTCGGATTTAACGGAATCCATCCATTGTATGGCTTTTTCCGTAATGATTTCCGTTGTATATCCCTCCAGTTCATATTGTCCTTCCTTGTTGATGAAAGTCGGGTTGTAATAGGAGCCTTGTCCAGGTAGAATGTCCACATAATCAAATCCTTTTGAAGGTGTGTCCCCCAAATGGAGCTTGCCCAAAACGCCGGTTTTGTAGCCCGCCTGTTGTAGCAATTCACCAAAGGTCTGCTGATCAAAATCAAATTTGGAACCAATGGTGTTGTCGATGAATCCATTGAGGTGGCTATACTTGCCGGTAAGTATGGCGGCACGTGAAGGGCCGCAGATAGAATTGGTCACCAAACAGTTCTCGAACAACATGCCATCTTCTGCAATTCTGTCAATGTTGGGGGTGGGGGCCACTTGGGCCAACCTGCCGCCATAGGCACTGATCGCTTGATAGGCATGGTCATCACTTATGATGAAGACTATATTGGGCCTTTTTGGATTTTCATCTTGTTGTTCCTCTTTCTTGGAACCTTTGTCGCCACAAGATGCAACCAAACAAAAAGCAAGGAGGGCGGGAAATAAGTTTTTCATATTTGTTTGTTGCTGGTATGATAAGGTTTTTCCAAAATGGGTGAATCTTACGAAGTTGGCCCGTGAATGGAGAATCCGAGGGATGCGCATAAGTTTTAACTCCATAGTCCAGTCTTTTCAAGTATTGTTTGGGGAACGAAACCTTTTTGCTGGTCGGCCCTATGTGTAGGGCTCAATACTAATATACAGTTATTCAGTGTATTATTGTTCCTTGTTTTCGAAAATTGGACAAACTGCATGATGGGCCACTTGGTATTTTTATAGATTTTTCATAAAAAAAGACCATAAAAGCGCCTTTTTGCCCAGTAGTTAAGATTTTGGTCATTTCTGAAACCATTATGGTTATCCCCATGGCTCCCTTCCCCTATAATTTTGTCATGTAAATTAAAATCAAAGTATAAGATCATGATGCAATTAAATTTCAACACGAAGAAAAACCTGACCATTGGTCTGATGCTCTTGGCGATAACCATATTCATCTATGCCTTCACCACAGCGGACAGTGGAAATGAAGCTCCCCAAGCCGAAATGGCGGCCCTCCCGGTAGAAGTGGCACTCCCAGTCCACGAGAACATCACGGAATGGGATGAATATACAGGTAGATTTGAAGCCAGTAGCAGGGTAGAGGTCCGTGCCCGCGTCAGTGGTTTTTTGGAAAAAGTGAATTTTGAGGATGGACAGCACGTAAATAAAGGCCAGATTCTTTTTACCATTGACCAAAGACCTTTCAAAATTGCCTTGGACGAGGCCAAAGCGAACCATGGACAAGCGCTTGCATCCCTCAAAACAGCACGGGACAATTTCCAAAGAGTGGAATCCTTGAGAGAAACGGGTGCTGTTTCCACGGAAGAATACGATCGCCGCAAACAGGCCCTGGTCCATGCAGAAGCAAGTGTGCAGTTGGCCCGGGCAACCGTTGAAAATGCCGAACTGAATTTGGAGTTTACCCAAGTGAAAGCCCCCATCTCCGGTTTGGTGAGCAGGGACAAGGTGAACGAAGGGAACTTGGTGGATGGCGGCAGCGCCAATTCAACCTTGTTGACCACCATAGTGGCCACAAGCCCCATACATTTTTATTTCACCGGGAGTGAATCCGATTATTTGAAATATGTGCGCTTGGCCAAAGATGGAAAACGGGGTTCTGCACGATCTGAAGGTTTACCGGTACAGATCAAACTTTTGGATGAGGACGAATTTTTGCACGAGGCCACACTGGATTTTGTGGACAATGAGATCGATAGCCAAACGGGCACCATTGAAAGCCGTGCCGTCCTACGAAATGAAGATCACTTGTTGGAACCCGGTATGTTTGGGAAGGCAAGGATCAGTGGTAGTGACGAGCATGAGGCCATTATGGTTCCAGATGAGGTCATCGGCACCAATCAATCACTGCGCTTTGTCTACGTTTTGGGAGAAAACAACCAAGTGACGAGCAAGAACGTGGTTTTGGGACCGCTGCATTCCAATGGGTTGCGGATTGTTAGGGAAGGACTCTCTCCCGGCGACAAGATCATTACCAACAACCTCCAAAAAATTGGGCCAGGCATGGTGGTGAATCCTCGGGAATCGACCATCAGTCCCCAGAAAGCAGATTTGGCATCAGCCCACTGACCAAATCGACATACGTAGTAAAAACTAAAAAAACAGATTGCCCCTTTTGATAGGGAGCTCCTTTTCGCCAGGTCACAATGGGTTTGGACATAAGGGAGCAAGGGAATCCTATTGCCCAATCTCAAATGATCTAGAATTATGAAGTTTAGTCACATTTTTATAAAAAGACCAATTTTTGCAGCAGTATTGAGTGTGCTCATACTGATCGTTGGAGGATTGGCATACATGTCCTTGCCCACATCGCAGTTTCCCGATGTGGCGCCCCCTACCATAGAGGTGGTGGCCATGTACCCGGGCGCGAACGCGAAGACACTCTCGGAAACCGTTGCGGCTCCGTTGGAAAAGGAAATCAATGGGGTGGAGGACATGATCTATATGACCTCACAATCATCTGCAGACGGACGTGTCATTCTACAGGTGACCTTTGAGTTGGGTACAGATTTGGACAAGGCACAGGTACAGGTACAGAACAGGGTGGCCATAGCGGAGCCCCGTTTGCCAGAATCCGTGAGAAGATTGGGGATCACGACCAAAAAAGTGTCCCCTGATATGTTGATGGTGGTCAATATGTATTCCCCCAACAATACGTACGATCAAATCTATATGGGCAACTATGCCGTACTACAATTGAAGGATGAGTTGGCCAGGATCAAGGGAATCGGGGACATTCAGATTTTTGGGGCCGCGGAATATGCCATGCGGATCTGGCTGGATCCCGATAAGATCGCCAGCCTCGATATGACAGCGGCAGAGGTAGTGGCCGCCTTACGCGCCCAAAACGTCCAGATTGCCGGTGGTACGCTCAATGCATTGCCTTCGGGGAGCCAAACTGCCTTTGAGGTGAACATTCAGACCCAGGGCAAATTGGTGACAACGGAACAGTTCGAAAACGTGATCATCAAATCCCAGGACAATGGCCGTATCGTTCGGTTAAAGGATGTGGGAAGAGCGGAACTGGGTGCCCAAAATTATGCCACCCGCGGTTACTTGGGAAAAAATCCCGCCATTGCCATGCCCATTTTCCAGCAACCGGGAGGGAATGCCTTGGAAACTGCTGCAGAGATCCAGGACAGAATGAAAGAGCTTTCAAAGAATTTCCCGGAGGACCTGAAGTATGAGATTGCCTATAACCCGACCGAGTTTATCCAAAAATCGGTGGATGAGGTCTATCGCACCATATTTGAGGCCATCATCCTGGTCGTATTGGTCATTCTGCTGTTCCTGCAATCATGGCGTGCGGCGATCATCCCAATTTTGGCCATCCCTGTTTCCCTGGTAGGAACCTTTGCCGTGATGCAGGCCATTGGGTTTTCCCTGAACACCTTGACCCTGTTCGGTCTGGTGCTGGCCATTGGTATTGTGGTCGATGACGCCATTGTGGTGGTGGAAAACATGGAACGGTATCTAAAGAAAGGCTATTCGCCCAAAGAGGCAGCTTTCAAGACCATGGATGAAGTTGGTGGCGCATTGGTGGCCATAGGTCTGGTGCTGATCGCCGTTTTTATTCCAACGGCTTTTCTTGAAGGCATATCCGGTCAATTCTATAAACAATTTGGGGTGACCATTGCGGTGGCCACGGCAATTTCAGTCTTTGTGTCATTGACCTTGAGTCCCGCCATGGCTGCTTTGTTGATGCGCCACGAAGAAAAGGAGGAGGGAAGGAAGACCATTCCCTTGCTCAAACCTTTTGCTTATATAGGGAACAAGTTCAACCAGTTCATGGAAAACCTTTCGGAACGATATGGAAGAGGGGTCCAGCGATTGGTAAGGACATCGGTAATGGTATTGGTGGTCTATTTTGGACTCATCTTGCTCACCGGATTGGAGTTTGGCAGGGTGCCCAAAGGGTTCATTCCTGCCATGGACCAGCAATATTTCATCACCTTGATCCAATTGCCCCCTGGGTCATCCCTATCACGAACGGATGAAGTGGTGCAGGATGTATTGGATATTTCCTTGGAAATCGATGGTATTGATACCGCTGTTTCCTTTACAGGCTTCGATCCTGCATCGTTTACCAATGCGTCCCATTCAGCAGCAGTGTTCCAGACCCTTGATGATTTTGAGGAAAGGAACGACAGGGGAATTGGGTATGAGGAACTGTTGGCGACCATGCGTGGAAAATTGTCCCAAATCGATGATGCCATTGTGTTTGTGATACCACCCCCATCCGTAAGTGGTATTGGTAATGCGGGAGGATTCAAGATGATGGTGCAGGACCGGGCAAACTTGGGTACGGATAAGCTATTGGAAGCCACAAATGCACTTGCCATGGCTGCCAACCAAGATCCCGTGTTGAGCAACGTCTTTACCTTCTTCAACAACCAAACACCTCAATTGTACTTGGACGTAGACCGGGTGAAGGCAGAAAAATTAGGGGTCAATGTTGAGGAAATATTCCAGTCCCTTGAAATTTATATGGGTTCTGCGTTTGTCAATGAGTTCAATTATCTGGGACGGACATTTCAGGTGACCGCCCAGGCCGATGCCCCAAACCGATTGACCCCGGAGGACATATCCAAGATCAGGGTACGCAACAATGCCGGGGACATGGTGCCCTTGGGGACCATTGCCAAGCAGGAGAACATTGCCGGTGCCTCGCGGATACCTAGGTTCAATTTGTACCCATCCGCCTCTTTGAACGGTGATTTTTCACCGGGGTACAGTTCCGGACAGGCATTGGAACGTATGGAACAGTTGGCCGAAGAGATACTGCCCCCGGGCATTTCCTTCCAGTGGACAGAAATCGCCTATCAGGAGAAAAAGGCCGGAAATACGGCCGGGATAGCATTCCTTTTGGCCGTGGTCTTTGTCTTTCTGTTGCTCGCGGCACAATTTGAAAGTTTGGTCCTGCCGCTTGCCGTGATCTTTATTGTGCCCATGGTACTGTTGTTCGCCATCTTGGGAATAGACCTTGCCGGATTGGACAATAACATCATGGTGCAGATAGGGTTGGTGGTGCTCGTGGGTCTGGCCAGCAAGAATGCCATTTTGATCGTGGAATTTGCAAAACAATTGGAAGAGCAGGGAACCGAATTGAAAACAGCGGTAATAGAAGCATCCAAACTGAGGTTGCGACCCATTTTGATGACCGCAATGGCCTTTATTCTAGGCGTTGTACCCTTGGCCTTGGCCACAGGTGCAGGCGCTGAACTAAGGGTTTCTTTGGGAATTGCCGTGTTCAGTGGAATGCTCGGAGTGACCTTGTTCGGTGTCTTCCTTACCCCGGTATTCTACTATTTGGGAAGGAAATGGACGACCCGTAGCAATGAAAGAGAAATAGAACAGGTGCCCAATGCACTGAACGCTTAAAAGTAAGATGATGAAAAATATATATGTAATGATGGTCCTGGCCCTGTTGATCAGCTCGTGTGGGATACAGAAAAGGACGCACGACACAGGGGATATCATTTCGGTACGGAAGGATTTTCTCAAGACCGAATTGGAAGATGCAACATTTGAAAGTACTGCCATTGCAACGGAATGGTGGTCGGAGTTCAACGATCCCGTATTGGACAGTCTGATCAATAGGGCGAGGGCACACAATTTGGATATCAACTCAGCGGTCGCCAATTTTCAGGCAGCCAGGGCCATGCTCAAGGAAACCAAGTGGGACCGCTTGCCAAGCATCACCGCAAATGGCGGTTATACACGAACGCGATTGGGGGAAAATGTTTTTGTGTCGGGAGTCAACCCCACCTACAGTACCTACAATGCAAGTTTTGATGCTTTCTGGGAAGTGGATGTATTTGGAAGGGTGTCCAACAGGATCAAAGGGGCCTATGCCAACAGACAACAGGCCTTGGCCGATATGCACGGGGTGTACATCAGTATTTTTGCCGAAGTGGCGAACAACTATCTCGAGCTGAGGGGCAACCAATATTTATTGGACATCGCCAAACGGAATCTGGAAGGGCAGCAAGAGACCTATAATCTGACGGTCAAATTATCCGAGGCCGGTACCAGTAATAGTTTGGACGTATCGCGGGCATTGGCACAGTTGGAAATGACGCGGGCGAGCATACCCCCGATAGAGGCAAGGATAGAAGCCCTGAAGAATAGCCTGAGCGTCCTAGTGGGCAGCGTTCCCGGAAATTTGGATGCTTCGGTGGTGAACAAGCAGCCTTTGCCCAGTTTGCCAGCCTCCGTGGCTCTCGGCGATATTGACGAAATGTTGCGTCGCAGACCGGACGTAAGGCGTGCGGAAGCCCTATTACAGCAACGGATAGCCCAGTACAATATTTCCGTGGCCAACCTGTACCCAAAGATTGCATTTGGAGGGTCCATTGGTTTTTCGGCCATAGATTTTTCGAACTTTGGGAGCAAGGAATCGTTTACATGGAGTATTTTCCCCAATATAAGTTGGGCCGCCTTTGATCTGGGAAGGGTAAGACAGCAGATCAAACGGGACGATGCGCTAACTTTGGCAGCGCTCAACCAATATGAAAAAACAGTTTTGGAAGGATTGGAGGAAATCAAGACCTCGTTGAGCAATTTCACGCAAGAGCTCAAAAGAAGGGAAATCCTGAGAACATCGTCCAAGGCCAGTGCCGAGGCGGCCACCTTTGCCCAGCAACGTTTTAATGCCGGACTGGATAATTTCATTGATTACCTTAGTGCTGACAATGCCTTGTTGCAGGCAGAAAACACCTTGGCTTTGAGTGAAATATCCTCTGCAAGATCCTTGGTCGCCATTTATAAGGCCTTGGGCGGGGGATGGGAAATCGTTTCCGAGGAAGAATTGGACGATAAAATGGAGGCCATGGACCTCATAGGGGCCAAGCAAGACTGAAAAGTGTAAGATTGTCAATTTGATATGGACTAATACATGGTCCATCTATATGATATGGAGAAAAATTTGAGCAAGGCAGATATTCCTGTTTTTGAAAACCCACATGATCATCATGAGGCGATCGGCTTTGCTCATAAAAGTCATATTCCAAACTTTGATGTTTTTCAGGTAGAGGATATGGGACCCTCCATCAGAAGTTGTATGCCCCCTTATCGACAAGGGTTTTATCAGATCGGATTGCTCAATTATACAGGGGAAAGTAAGTTCAACCTCAATACACATTTGTTGGATTTTGATGGACTTCCACTTTGGTTCGTTGTTCCGGGGCAGGTCGTTTCGTGGTTTAGGGACAAGAACATCTCTGGTTTTTTTGTGATGTTCCGAAAGGAGTTTTTGATGAATTCGTTCCCGGATTTGACCCATGATTTCCCCTTTCTGAAAATGACGGAAAACAGTGTCATGATGCTCACCGAAGAGGAACATGAATCATTGAACCTGGATTTGGAACGCATGCACTCCGTGTTCAAGAACCCGCATCCCTACCAAGAAAGGATGCTGGAAGGCATGCTGGGCTCGTTGCTCTTTTTTTGCAAGGCCATCCATGAGCGGCACAAGACCACCGAGAACCATCTGTCCAGGGCACAGGTCATTGCAAACCAGTTTGAGGCATTGGTGGATAAAATGTATGTGGACACCAAAAATGTGGGAGACTATGCGGAAGAGCTGAACATTACCCCCAACTATTTGACAACGACCATAAAAAAATTGACAGGCAAAAGTGCCAAGGATATTATTCAGGAACGACTTTTGATAGAAAGCAAGAGCCTCCTGAAATACTCGGGATTGGACATTGCGGAGATTGCCTACAGATTGAATTTTCAAGAACCGACACATTTTACGAGGTTCTTCAAGAATTTAAGTGGGCTCACCCCCAATCAGTTTAGGAGGATGTAATGCAGTGATGGAATGACCGGACCGACCAAATTATTTTGAACACTATGTTTTTAACCATGAAAGACCATATGCTAAATTTGTAAAATGTTTTAAATGGATTGTAATGAATGAGAAGAATGTTGCTGTTGTCACGGAAGCAGGTAATGGATTGAGCAAGAAATTTGCAAGTATCCTAAAAGACAACCATTATGAGGTTGTGATCGCTGCTTGCAAGGAGAGTTATGCTAAGCTCATTGCCCAAGATGAAAGGCCAAGGGATTTTAAACTCCTTGAAGTTGATTTTACGTCCCCGGATAGCCTTGCAGCATTCGAAAAGACCATTTGTGAATCTTATGGGAAGTTGGACCTGTTGATCAACAACGCGGAAATCGTGAATGGTTTTGGGCACAAAATAGACCAGATCAACATAGACGATATCAAAGAAGTTTACGAAATCAATTTCTTTTCTGTCATACGCGTCATTCAAGCACTCAAGCCCTTGCTAAAGAAAAGTGATGATCCCCGTATCATCAACATTACCAGTTCGTTGGGAGACATCAGCAAGATGAAGGATGAATCTTTTTGTTATTCAGGATACAGTCTTACCGCATACTCTACTTCCAAAGCGGCACTCAACATGTTCACCCACTTGCAATGCAAGGAGTTCAAGCCCTCCAAAATAAAGATGTACAGTTTTGACCCCGTCGCCATGAAAAATTGCACTTATAACTCCGTGGTCATCGGCGAAGGTGTCAAGGACGAGTTCATTTCCATGATCAGATAGGCACGGCCCTGCATAAAGGCGGTCGTCAAAGGGCCGGACCCGTCAGTAGGCTCATCCTCCCGGTATGGTTTTTCAGCACATATTGCATCCGTTCGGCTTGGTCAAGTGTGAAGATGTTCATTGCTGCATTCTCACTGTAGTGAAGGCTCTTGTTTGCATAGTGGTATCCAGCAAATTTCATAGGACCTTAGGCTACATATGGTTTTTTGGGGATGTTCTTTTTCATTTTGGAAAACAACAATGCTCCGTTGATTGGTTTGGTGATCAGGTCATTGGCCCCCAATCTGAATATCTCCTTTCGTGTCTTGCTGGTACTGTCAGCCGTAACCACAAGAATGGGGATTTGGGGATCACAGCTGGCCTTTCCACTTCGGATCCTGGAGGTTGTTTCAAAACCATCCATTTCGGGCATTTGCAGGTCCATTAGCACAAGGTCAAAAGCTTGCTCTTTCATGATTTCCAAGGCTTCCTTCCCATGATTTGCAATGGTGAGGTTGATGTCTTCCCATTTTTTGAACAATAGTTTCACCACGGTTTGGTTCATTTTGTTGTCTTCTACAAGTAGAATGTCCCGTGTGCCCAAACTATCCGTTGCGGCCATCTCTTTATTTTGGTCCAGCACCAGTTCTGTGTCGTCCATTTCATAGCCTAGGCTCAGCTCGCAAGTGGTGCCCTGTTGTGCATTGTTTGTGATGTTGATTGTCCCCCCATGTAGGTGCACATAATTTTTAACAATATACAGACCAAGACCAAGACCACTGAACTCCCTCTTGTCCATAAAGGATTTTTTGGTAAACGATTCAAACACAGTGCTCATCTTTTCCTTGGAAATCCCAATGCCGGTGTCCTCAATGGAAAAATCCAAGACCACCCCGCTCTTGCCCTTGTATTTGCAGTTTAGGGCCACGGTTATGCTTCCGGTATTGGTGAATTTGATGGCATTGTCAAGAAGATGGTTCAATATCTGGACCAGTTTTCCCTTGTCCCCAATGATTCTCGACGGCAAGGATCCTTGGAAGGAGAAGTCGAACTCCAAGTTCTTTGCCTCCGCCTTTTTCTGATGTGCCTCCATGACTTTTGATAAGGTTGATGGAAGTTCAAAAGAGACCAGCTTCAGTTCTTGGGTACCCTTCTCAATCACGGTAAAGTCCAGGATGTCCTCAATATATCCCAAAAGGTTCTTGGAAGAACTCAAAATGAGTTTGCATTTTTCTTCCAGATCGGTCTCTTTCTTGTTTTGTTGCAGCGATGTTGCCATGCCCATGATTAGGTTTAGGGGTGTTCTCAGTTCGTGGCTGATGTTTGAAAGAAACGACGATTTGATGTCGTTCATGTCCTCCGCACGTTGAAGGGCCAATAGCTGGTTCCTTTCATTCTCCATGCGAAGGTCCCGAATCCTATTGCTCATGGAGATGGACAGGAAAATGATTTCCAGTCCAATACCAAACTTTGCCCCATTGTTGGTGAAGAAAGAGTTTTCTATGGTATTGAAGTTGTTGAGGATGAAAATGACAAAACCAAGCACCAAAAAAGAAATACCGATGACAAAGTAGGGATCCACTTTCACCTTTTTCATCTTGACCATCACTAGTGAAGCAATCATGTGGACCAAGACCAAGATGCCCACGCCATTGGCAAGTGGATAACAAAAAGCGGGTAAGGCCGGAGACACACAGAGGATGGCGATTCCCGCAAGTGTCCCAATGCCCAAAGCTTTGCCCGATAGGTGCAATAATCGGCTATGCTTTTTCAAGTTCAAAAAGGTATCCCCATATTTTCCAAAGAAGAAAAGTGAGACAAAGGCGGTGAGCAATACCGCCCTATCGGAAAGCCAACCACCTTGTGGGGTAAAGTATTGATGGAAAAATCCATCAAGCGAAAACTGCATCAGGGCTATGAAGAGTACATAAAGGCCATAATATATAAAGGCACTGTCCTTCAGTGCAAAAAAGAAAAAAAGGTAGATGATGCAGGCCAGTATCAATATCCCATAAAAGAAGCCGTAAAAAACCTGTTCCTGATAGGTCAGCTCAAAAAACGTATTCTTTGGATACAATTGCAGCGGGGTCATCACTACTTCACCATCACTTTTCAAGTGGATATAGACCTCCATTTTTTGAAAGGGTTCCAAACTAATGTCAAAAATGGACTTTCGGTGTGCCACGGTCTTTTTTGAAAACGGAATCTTATCTCCACTATGCTGTCGCTGAACATCGCCATCTTCGTCCACCAAATAAAGATCTACAATGTCGGTAATGGGCCTTGCTGTCTCCAGATAATACTCAGAAGCTGTCCGGTCGGGGTTTTCCAAAGTGAACCTGATCCAATAACTTTCATGGGAAAAACCCATGTTTTCCTCCAAACTGGAAAGAGGGACAAAGGGCAGATCGGTATTGCTTCTGATAGCATCGAATGCGAGGTCTTTCTTCCCGGTCAAAAGAATGGATGCCTGGGAGCGGAGCGAAATGGCACCTGAAATGTTATCTTTTTTATCGAACTGTGCATTGGAAATAAAGGGCAACACGAAAATAGCGACATGCAAAAGCACACCCGCTATCATGGACAGAAATGGAATTGAGTGGCGCATAAAGTAGGCTTTTAGTAGATACCGCCCTTTGGGAAGACAGGATCGTACTTGTTTATATATCCTTCGATACAATTAAACTAAAGAAAGCCAAACCCCTACTTTTCCCCAATATTTGGGGATGTCCTGCAAAATACATCGATGTTTGGCAGTTTCTTGATGTTGAAACTGTTTTTTTACCAAAATATAAAAGACAGTAATTTCCTACCCTCGGACGTTATATTGAGCAGTATTTATTAGATTTGGTCAGAATCGAACAACTTTAACTGACTCATGGCATTACAACTACGCTCTTTTTACTTTACACTATCATTTTTTGTTACCTGCGCTTTGGTCGCGCAAGACTTCAAGGCATTCGAATACCGTACCATCGGACCTTCTCGGGGAGGACGGGTGACCACGGTCACGGGAACCCCCATGTTGCCCGGAACCTTCTATTTGGGAGCTACTGGTGGTGGTGTGTGGAAAACGGACGATTATGGCACCACTTGGAACAATGTATCCGATGGCTATTTCAAGACGCCGTCCATCGGGGCCATCGAAGTGGCCGTCAACGATCCCAACATCGTGTATGTGGGAACGGGGTCGGACGGTATCCGCAGTAACATCATCGAAGGAAAAGGAGTGTATAAGTCCATCGATGCAGGAAAAACTTGGGAGCATATCGGACTGGAAAATGTGGGACAGATCGGTGCTGTGGAAATAGATCCTACGGACCATAACACGGTATGGGTGGCGGCCATTGGCAATGCATTCAAACCGAACAGTGAGCGTGGTATCTTCAAAACGACGGATGGTGGACAGCACTGGGAAAAGGTATTCTTTGTGTCCGATGAGGTAGGTTTTGCCGACCTGGAGCTGCTTCCCGGAAACCCCAACGTGGTCTATGCGGCGGCATGGAAGGCCCGTCGCACCCCATGGACCATCGATTCTGGTGGGGAGAACAGTGAAGGGGGCATCTACAAGTCCATCAATGGGGGCAAAGACTGGATAAAACTGGAAAAAGGATTGCCCAAAGGACTCCTAGGCAAAATCGATCTAGCAGTTTCCCCGGTCGATTCACGTATACTATATGCCGTCATTGAAGCCCCGGGAGAGGATAGGGGGCTATACAAATCCGTGGACCAAGGCAAATCGTTCACCCACGTTTCGGACAATGAGGATTTGGTGAACAGGCCATTTTACTACACCAACATTGAATTGGACCCTACCAATCCAGACATTATTTATTCCAATGCCAATCCCTTGGTGAAATCAACGGATGGTGGAAAGACGTGGAAACGGATGAGCGTTCCGCATGGGGACAACCATGACATTTGGCTCAATCCCAACAACCCAGATCTTTTGATCCAATGTAACGATGGCGGTGCCAACGTGTCCCACAATGGTGGCAAGACCTGGTCCACCCAGTTCAACCAGCCCACGGCCGAGATCTATCAAGTTGCCGTGGACGATCAATATCCCTATTGGGTGTACGGGGCACAGCAAGACAACACCACTTTGGCCATCCCGAGTAGGGCTCCGACTGCCACGGGTACGCAGGGAACCCAGATGATGATGGACGTAGGGGGCTGCGAAACGGGACCGGTTATTCCCATGCCCGGCAACCATTACATCGTGTACAACAATTGTAAGGGACGTTTCAGTGTGTACAGCAAAAAAACGGGAATGGACAGGGAGTATTCCATCGGGGCGTCCAATATCTATGGACACAATCCAAAGGATTTAAAATATCGCTTCCAGCGGGTGGCCCCCATCCATGTTTCGCCCTTCAATCCCGAAGTGGTGTACATGGGGTCACAATACCTGCACAAAACGAACAACGGCGGACAGCAGTGGGAGACCATTTCCCCTGATCTGACAGCGAACGAGCCGGACAAACAAGTCATTTCGGGAAATCCCATTACCCGCGATATCACCGGTGAGGAATATTACAGCACATTGTACTCCATCAGGGAATCCAAGATCAGCCAAGGAGTTATCTGGACCGGTTCCAATGATGGGGTCATTTCCGTGACGAAAGATGGTGGCAAGACTTGGAAAAACGTAACCCCGAAGAAACTGCCCAAAGGAGGAAGGGTGGAGTCCGTGGAGCCTTCCCAGTTCCATCCGGCAAAGGCCTATGTGGCGGTGGACCGACATTTGTTGGGGGACCCGAAGCCCTATTTCTACAAAACGGAGAATTACGGGGAAAGTTGGGAACTCATCAGCACGGATTCCAATGGCATACCTTCGGATTACACCGCCCGTGTGCTACGGGAAGATCCCGTTCGTGAAGGATTGTTGTATGCAGGAACGGAATTTGGCATGTTTGTTTCCTTTGATGATGGGAAAACCTGGAAGGAATTCCAACAGAACCTTCCCGTGACGCCCATCACGGACATCATTCTTTTCCGAGGCGATTTGATCCTGAGCACCATGGGGCGCGGTTTTTGGATCTTGGACAATGTCACGGCCCTTCAGGACAAAAATATGGACCAATTGAAGGATGAGCCCGTCTTGTTCAAACCGGACAACACCATTCGGTACAGAACGCCTTGGGGAGGTGGGGATTTTCCAAATTATCCCTCCACCTGCGTTGTCATTGATTATTATTTGCCCAAAGAAGTAAAAGAAGGGGTCAGTCTCCAAATTTTGGACGGGCAGGGCAAAGAAGTGGCCACCATTGTGAGCGACTCAACCCAACTGGAATCGACGGAAGAAAAAGTGGAAGATATGGGCCTTAGCATGACCTTTGTCTATCTGGACAGCAAGTTGGAAACCAAAAAAGGCATCAACCGGTTCCAATGGGACCTTCGCCAAAAAGGGCCTTGGGACAAGCGCAAGGGAAGACGCTATAAGGGTGGACCTATGGTGCTCCCCGGCACCTATACCGCGAAACTTACGGTGGATGGACAATCGTTTGAGAAACCTTTTGAGGTGCTTATCGACCCCAAGTTGGAGGAAGAGGGCATTTCCCTATCGGATATGGAAGAGCAACTGGCTTTACAACAAAAAGTGATGGACCTATTGTCCGATGCACGAAAATTGCAGGACGATGTGGAGGAAAAAATTAAAAAGCTGGAAAAGGACAAGACCGACGAAACCCAATTGGAGGACCTCAAGAAGCTGTTGCCACAATTGAAAAATGAGGAAGGAGCCTATCCCCAGCAGATGATGGTGGCCCAAATATCGTATCTGAACAACATTTTGGGTGGAAGTGACAAAAAGCCGGGAGAAGAAGAAAAGGAACGTTATCAGGAGCTATTGTCCCAGTTCAACCAACTTAAACAAAAAGCGGGCATCTGATCCAAAAGATCAGGATGCCGGCTTATGCTGTTTAGGGGGACGAATGGTCCAAAATCGGAACACTCGGTCAACATCCCTTGATCGAAGGTCATGCCCGATTTCTTTATCATCGGTCGTTTTTCGGGAAACAATTTCAATGGAGTTCTTCGCAACTAAATCCATTTTTTTTCAATAAAGTTGAAATAGTGTGTGGCTGTACATTTTGGGTTTCGACCCGGAGAATGTTGTCACAATCCTCCAGGTCAAAATTCCAATACCCGTTCCTGTCGATCACTTGGTTCAATAAGGGTCTAAGTGTCCTGATGTGACCCTTGCCCAATACCGAAGTCCTAAATACCAAAACGGTTTTCATTACATTCGTTTTTAGCGCTCGTAGAAAAACGGAGGTTCAACGCCCAATGCCCTCAGATAGACATAGCCCTGCCCCCGGTGGTGGATTTCATTGTCCATAAAATAGAAAATGGAGGATTGCACGGTGCCTTCATACTGGCCGAAGAGTTTTATATGGTCTTGGAAGCGCTCCAATTCGATCTGCCCCCAAAGTTTGTTGATCTCTTCCGTGTCCTGGTCCCATCTTTCCAAGATCTTGGCCTTTTGGTTCCCGTGCTCAAAATGTTCTTGCAGTTCTGTGGTTTCGCGGGTCACGATTTCCTTCAGCCCAGGAACGGCTATCCCCAAAAGCTCCATGGTCATTTCGGCAAAGGTGCGCATTCCCCCAATGTTGTAGTTGAAGAATTCCTTCTCTGGAAACGCTTCGATTACCCTTCTGGTAAGACCGCGGTGGCCTTGGTAGTGCTCCAAAAGTTGGGCAGGGGAGATGACTTGTGCTTCAGTTTGATTTTTTACGTTGTTTTCCATGACGTTTTATTTAAAGGTTTATGATTTCTGAAACCAAAATTAGAAGGGGGGTGTGACAGCCCTTTGTCAGTAGAAAAAAAATCGACCGAAAAAAAAGTTCTTGACAAGCCGTTGTCACCATGTGGGCCTAGCTTTGCCAAGGATAATA
Source organism: Flagellimonas hadalis (assembly GCF_007785775.2). Taxonomy (GTDB): domain Bacteria; phylum Bacteroidota; class Bacteroidia; order Flavobacteriales; family Flavobacteriaceae; genus Flagellimonas; species Flagellimonas hadalis. The sequence continues at coordinate 889,818 of NZ_VNIK02000001.1, read as the reverse complement.
ATATTATAAATGAATCAAGATGGGAAAGAAAAGAACGCAGGTCCTTGGATTGAAATCCTATCTTTGGGAGATAGCTCACGCAATTATGGGAATGGACACCGCCAAACGTTTTGATAGGATAGTCGCCATTTTGATACAGCTGCAGTCCAAACGGATTGTGAAGGCACAGGAACTGGCAGACCGCTTCGATGTGAGCCTTCGTACCGTATATAGGGACATCAGGACCTTGGAGGCATCCGGTGTGCCCATAGTCAGTGAGGCGGGCGTGGGCTACTCCATTATGGAAGGGTATCGTCTGCCCCCGGTGATGTTCACCCGGGAAGAGGCCGGAAGTTTTGTGGCGGCGGAAAAACTCATGCAAAAGTTCACCGATAAGTCCCTCGGGGCCTACTACGAGTCGGCCATGTACAAATTGAAATCGGTGCTTCGGGGCAAGGAAAAGGATTGGGTGGAAGCCTTGGAGTCACAGGTATCCATCGTGCCGGGCCAAGTGCTGTTCAACGAAGAGGTGCCCAACGCCCTTGAAATCCTGTTCGAGAGCATTGCCGAGCGGAAACAGGTCTTTTTAAAGTACGAATCGCTCCGGGAAGAAACCCCATCGGAACGTAGGATAGAGCCCGTGGGCCTTTTCAATGAAAACGGGTTTTGGTACATTCTGGGTTATTGCCACCTGCGGATGGACTACAGACATTTCCGGACGGACAGGATACACCACATCGCCAGGACCTCGATGGATTTTATGCTGGAGCACGGGACCATGGACGAACACCGTGAAAAAAGGGAAGAGGTGGAAAAGACCAAGGTGAAGATCTTGGTGGAAAAATCCGTGGCCAAATACATTCGGGGAGGCAGAAAGCATTATGGCTTTGTTTCGGAAAAACCTGTGGGCGGACAGATGGAAATGACCTTTATGACCGCCGATATGGAAAATGGCTTTGCCAGATGGTACCTCATGTTCGGGGACTATGCCACAATCGTGGAACCCGATGCGCTGAAAAAGAGGGTGGCCGACATCCTGAAGAAAAGCCAGGAAATGTTGGCGGGGTAAGTACTCCCGATCAATAGTCAGCAAGATTCGGGTTTTATCCTCAAGTTGAGCCATGTACTTTTGGTTCAAATATGATAATTATGAACACGCAGGCAGAATTCAATTACGATAGGGTGGCAAAGGCCATCAGCTTCATACGGAGCAATTTTAAGGAGCAACCCTCCCTGAACGAGATTGCGGAATCCGTTCATTTGAGTCCATACCATTTTCAAAGGCTCTTTACGGAGTGGGCCGGGGTAAGTCCCAAAAAGTTCATGCAGTACATCAGCGTCGAACATGCCAAGAAAATGTTGAAGGAAACACAGGTCACCTTGTCCGAAGCGGCAATGGAAACAGGTTTTTCAGGGACGGGAAGATTGCACGACCTCTTTGTCAACATTGAAGGGATGACCCCGGGGGAATACAAGAACGGGGGAGAGAATTTGGAAATCAACTTTAGCTTTGCGGAAAGCCCCTTTGGAAAACTGATCGTTGCCTCCACGCCCAAGGGCATTTGCCATATGGCCTTTGTGGATGATGGAAAAGAGGGGTTCGAGGATTTAAAGTCCCGTTTTCCCAATGCAACCTATCGACAGTTGTTGGACAAGAACCAGCAGGACGGACTGGCCATTTTTAGGGATGATTGGAGCAAGCAGGAACAGATCAAACTGCATTTGCATGGTACGCCCTTCCAATTGAAAGTATGGGAAACCCTGCTCAAGATCCCGACCGGCAGCCTGGAAGTATATGGATCCATTGCGCATAAAATGGAAAGACGAAAGCGTCCCGCGCCGTGGGCACGGCCATTGGGAAAAACCCCGTAGCCTTTTTGATCCCATGCCACAGGGTGATCCAATCGACCGGAAAAGTGGGAGGCTATATGTGGGGCAGCACCCGAAAAAGTGCCATCATAGGGTGGGAAGCTGCACAAATGGCCCCAGCCGAGTAAAACATCCATCAAAAAAAGAACAATACAATCCATCATCCATCAAAAAACGAACAGTCAACATGAATACAATAATGCACCAAAGTTCCGAGGTCAAATGGGACCAAGTGGAAGAAAGTCTGCATGACAAGGGATATGCCTTGGTTTCCGATTATTTGGAACCAGATAGGTGCGATGCCCTGAAGGAATTATACGATCGGAAAGAAGGGTACAGGAAGACCGTGGTCATGGAACGCTATCGCTTCGGGTTGGGGGAATACAAATATTTTGATTATCCATTGCCCGAACCCATCCAAGAACTCAGGGAAGGATTGTACCCACATTTGGTGCCCGTTGCCAATCTTTGGATGAAAGCGTTGAACATACAAAGGGTTTTTCCACAGACCCATCAGGAATTGATAGATCAGTGTAAGGAGCTGAACCAGTTGAAACCTACCCCACTTATTTTAAAATATGGAAAGGGAGGGTTCAATACTTTGCACCAAGATCTGTACGGAGAAGTCTATTTTCCCGTCCAGGCCGTACTTTTTTTGAGCGACCCTGATACCGATTACCAAGGAGGTGAATTCGTGATGACCCAGCAGACACCCAGGGCCCAATCCAAAGCCATTGTGCTCAGGCCCAAGAAAGGGGATATGGTACTCTTCACCACGAATTTTAGACCGGTAAAAGGCACAAGGGGATATTATCGGGTGAATATGAGGCATGGGGTGAGCGAACTGCACCATGGTGAAAGATATACGCTAGGCATCATTTTTCACGATGCCGTCAGTTGAGAAATGGTACTTCATTCCGATACCGATAAAAAGGAAGTCCTGAACATGATCCGAAAAGGGGAGATTGTGCTGGGTGGGAACAAAAGGTTGAAAATATATGGTACCTTGGGGTGTGCTTCGGGCAAACGTATGAAGCGGGAGAACAGAGTTTTTTTTAAATCAGATACCGAGGCACGTAAAATGGGGTTCCGACCTTGCGGACACTGCATGAAGGAGGCCTATAAACAATGGAAAGATGGATTTGTTCAGCTCTGAAATAGATCTGGGTCAAAATTGGTTGCCCAAGGATGGTACCGTGAATTATTATGGGTCTGTCATGGCCCGAAACATTGCGGATGCCTATTTTCAAGAACTTTTGACGAATATTGCCTGGACCAACGATGTGGCCATCATCTATGGCAAGCGCATAGAGACCAAACGTAAAGTGGCTTGGTATGGGGACCAACCCTTTGAATACACCTATTCGAACCATACCAAAAAGGCACTGCCATGGACAAAAGCCCTCTTGGAGTTGAAGACATTGGCCGAAAAACGCACTGGGGAGACCTACAATTCCTGTTTACTGAATCTATACCATTCCGGGGAGGAAGGGATGGCCTGGCACAGTGACGCGGAGAAGGACCTGAAGCGGAATGGGGCCATAGCTTCCCTAAGTTTTGGGGCCGAACGTAAATTTGCGTTCAAGCACAAGCAGACCAAGGAAAAAGTAGAGCTGATCCTCGACCATGGGAGTCTCTTGGTAATGAAGGGATATACCCAGAGCCATTGGTTGCATCGTTTGCCACCAACAAAGTTGGTGAAAACGCCGAGAATCAACCTTACTTTTAGAACAATAGTCAGCGTTTAGCTAAAATCATTGGTCGGCACCATCTGCTTTGGCCCTATCAATGGTGTATTGGGCCACGTTACGTCCTTGTTCCGTGCCCACAGTGGCATCAAAACTCCAGTGGATGCCGCCGTACACTCTGGAAATCGCCGCTTCTTCTGCCCAAGCCCTCATCTTGGATGCTTCCTCTGGGAAAACATAGGAAAGGACTTCCGATGCCGCAGCCGAAAACACACTGTGTCCAGAGGTATAGCTCGGAAAATTGGGCGTACCCGCAATGGTCTTGAACCCTTCGATCATCTGTATGGGCCTGGGATAGTGGTAATAGTATTTGGCATCCCAGCAGCTAATACCGGAATCCATGATGGCCATGTTCATATAGGCCAAGGTCCTAGTGGTCTGCAAGGGGTTCAACCGATATTCCACCATAAGCTCATTGGCAATACGGTTCCAGTGTCCCGGAGGTGTATAGGTGCCAAGCCCGTCCTGCCAAAAGTTGGCGATCCTACGGCGTTCGTCGGTCATGTTGTCGGCGTAGTCTTTCAGTAGTTTTATATCATCCAAAAATTCCTGTGAATCCAATTGAGGAGGGGCTATGGGACGAACGCTTTCCACATCGTCAATGCTCCACATGGTCACTTTGCCAAAGAGCGGGGTGAGGCCCACGGGGCGCACTGGGATTTCCAGATTGTCCCAAGCCCAGCCAAACCTATCGAGAGCAGCCTGCTTAATGGAGTCCGATACGGCCTTTGGGGTCTGTGCATTCTTCATGCCATCATTAGCGGCACGTGCCAAGGCTGTGGAAGATACCGCATCGCCGATTTCGACTCCGGCATCGATGTCACTCATCACATTGCCCCCAGAAAGCATCAGGCTTTCCAAATGTTCTTCCTCTAGTTCTTGCAAGTATTCGGCTTCCAAAGGGAACATGGCCGTTAGGATGTTCCTTGATGCCCTTGCAACCACCGCACCATCCGAAGGATAGGAGGGAATATCATTGTCCTCATAGGCGTAGTCGATGCTTTCATCCAGTTGGTAAGGTGCTGGTCTGTTGTAATTGTATTTGTGGTGCCATGCACTGATGAGCCCATCAAATTGCGCCACGGACATATAGGCCAACGCCCTGCACGCATAGGGTGGATGGGCAAAGGGAAATGCCGGTGGTCCTTCTGGGTTGGAAGGGTTGGGCAGGGTATAGGTGCCGTCAGCATTGGGCCCGGGGATGAGATTATATTTGGCGATCAGTTCCAGGGCAATCTCGTTCCAACGAATGGCCGGGTTGTTGGTCCAGTATTTTACCGCTTTTTTCTGTTCAGAGGTCATACTGGCCATGGCTTCTTTCATATCTTCGAGCTCATCCAAATAGGATTGAGAATCGGTCGCTTCTGGTGTCGTTATCTCAATGGCCGCTCCAGATTCTTGAAGAACGGGAACCCAATCGCCACCATCTTCATCAGGTTCGGAGTACGCATAACTTTCATACGGAAGGTACTGTGGGGTATCTTTTTCGCAAGAGGCCAAGGTAATGAGGCCCACGGCCAATAATAGGGTATATATCTTATTGTTCATCGGTCGCTTCAGTTTGTTTTTTAATGACATTGAATTGGTAGGTGATGCCAAAGCCCGTATTGCTCAGCTTGGGAACGTTCCTTCCGTCCACCACTCGGTTGTGATAGGCCACTATCCCAAATCCTTTCAACGATTTGAAGAAGTATTGCGCTGAAAAACCTATGCGGTCGGATTCCACTTTGTTGGTGGGTTGTGCCGCATTGTATGCCCGGATATCATCACCACTGGTCGAGGTAAGGCTGAAATAGCTCATCTCAAGTTTCAAAGACCTATCGAGCAGCCATTTCCCGATGATGCCCTCATAGGTCCATGCATTGGGCACATCCATCCAGGCGGAATAGTAGCTGCCATTGTTGTAGTAATAGTCCCGTTCCGCTTCGGTATATCCGCGCCATAGGTAGGCGAGGGAGGCACGGGCATAAAAACCGTTGTTCCATTGGTATTGGGTTATGCCTCGCAAGGAAAACTCAGGGGCACCCGCCCCAATGCTGTAGGGCCTGTAATCCGAAAGATAATTGGTGAAAGGGGTTGAAAAACCAGCCGTGGCGAGGGCTGTGAACTTTCCAGCGCCCAGATCTCGGTGTATGGCACGGTATTTAAGCGCAAGCCCGATATCCTGAAATCCTTTGGCACCGGCAAATTTTCCTCCATTGGGTTCGGATGATTCGGTATTGATGTAGGGTAGGCTGATATAAAAATTAAGGTCGTCCAAAATACCGATGGCGGCCATGGGCATGATGGTTTTTTGGTCCACTGTGGCAATGGTCTCATTGGACCTTAATAAAGATCCCTCCCAATAGCGGTCAAAAGTTCCAAAGTCATACGATAGAAGCACGCAGATGTTTTTGGAAGGCATCATCAGGGCATCGTTGGGTGTCTGTGCCTGGAGCGAAAGACCCATACAGGCAAATACCAATAAACAAGTCCGACGGAAAGCTCTTCCTGACTTGTAGGGTGTATTGGCGCAAGTACATTTTACTTGAATCATAGTTTAAATTTGGTTGGATATGGTGCCAAGAAGTCTGTTCTAACCCCTTGGTGTATTATTGCGCTAAAATAGATCTGTGGAATATGGCCACGGATTAAGGAGAAAACAATAAAGGTTATGAAAAAGGAAAAAAGATTAGGAAAAGATTAAAATAGGTTGTCAAATGTTAAATAGTCCTGTAAATGAGAAAAATACGTTCAGCTCAATTATTCGAGAACAGTTATTTGTGAGTACTTTCCCGTATTTGAAACACAATGGGGGCGTGTTCCTGAAAAGATTTGCATTGTCATCCACATTGTTTTGTATATTAAAGGAAAGGAAAGACCTTTGGTGGTAGGTTAATCGAACAATATGCTTTATAGGTTCATAAGGACTTGTATCCTCTTCTTCCCTCTATGGTTATGTGGACAGAACATGCTCCCGCCCATTTATAACTACCGCTTGTTGGAGTATAAAGGGGCGAGCAAGAACTGGGATGTTGCGGTGAACGATGACGGGGAGCTTTTTGTGGCCAATAACAAGGGATTGCTCTATTTTAATGGGGAACAATGGACCCTCAACAAACTGCCCAACAATACCATCATCAGATCGGTAGAATCCATTGGAGACCGGGTGTACACCGGATCGTATGAAGAGTTTGGCTATTGGGTGAAAAATGAAATTGGGCAACTCCAATATACCTCGCTTACACATTTGATCACGGACCATACCTTCACCAGCGAGGAGTTTTGGGAAATATTCCCATCCAATAATAAAGTACTGTTCCGTTCCTTCTCGGCTATTTATAGTTATGATGGAAATGAAATAGAAGTGGTGGACCCTCCCAATTTTGTATCTGATTTTATCGAATTCAATGATAAGCTCATTGTCGCTTCCGGGCCTCTCGGTCTTTTTGAGCTGAAGGGCAAGGAGTTGGTACCTTTGCCCGACCAGGATTTGCTTATGGGGAAAACGATTACCGACATGGTGGTCTTCAAGGGCAGTTTGATGGTAGGTACCAAGCTCAGTGGATGTTACCTTTTTGATGGAAAAAACCTCCGTCCATGGTCGGCCAAGATCAACGAAGAACTCAAACAGCACCAATTGAACAAGATGTCCTTGCTTGGTAGGGACCGGATAGGTTTTGGTACCATCAAAAATGGGATGTACCTCTATGACTCGTTCACGGGAGGCTATCAAATATTGAACAGGGAATCTGGATTGCAGAACAATACGGTCCTTTCCATATTATTGTATAACGACCAACTCTGGTTGGGACTCGACAATGGTATTGCCCGTGTAAAACTCAACAATCCCATTTCCTACTATACCGATTATACAGGGGCTCTGGGAATGGTATATGATATTGCCGCGTACAAAGGCAAACTCTATTTGGGGAGCAATACCGGTGTTTTTTATTTTGAAGGGAACGAACTCAAGTTCGTGAACGGTTCACAAGGCCATGTATGGGATTTGGTGGAACTGGAAGGTGACCTGCTTTGCGGGCACAATACGGGTACATACAAAGTGGAGGAAGATGGCTTTATTCCTTTGGGGTCCATTACGGGAGGCTATCAGACCATAAAGGTGCCTGGACAAAATGCCTTGTATGTTCAGGGTACCTACAACGGGCTTTCAAAATTCGTGAAAAAGGACGATGGGGACTGGGAGATCACCAAGATTGAAGGATTCGATTTTCCGGTAAAGCACCTTTGTTTTGAGACCCCAACAATACTATGGGCGGCCCATCCTTATAAAGGTTTCTACAGGATCCATTTTGATGGTGGAAATTACGATAGGGTAGGGAGTGTACAGCAATTTGATGGCGAGGGAGCACCAAGTGAGTACAATGTGAAGATATACAACATCAAGAACCATATTGTGCTGAACAGTGAGGGCCAATGGTATTGGTACAATCCCATTGGTGACCAAATAGTCACTTTTGAAGAGTTCAAGGAGTATAAGGATAAGGAACTCCTTTTCTTTGATGAGGAGCATTATTGGTTTGTGGATGGAGAAGACAAAAAAGCGATCATATTCACCAATCTTAAGCAAGATAGCCTGATGGTCACCGACCTGCCATTGCGGGAACGATTGGCCCCTGACTCCCAAAAGGTGGTCAAGGTGAACGATAGTCTTTCCTATATTACACTGAGCGATGGTTTTGCGCGGGTCAACCAGTCCATGTTGAAGGGCCAATCACAGCAGTTGATACTTCCTGTGCCCAATATCATTGTATTGCGCGATCAAAAGGGTACACACCCCATTGGGCAAGAACAAATGGAACTGTCCTTTAGGCATTCCCAGGCCATCACCATAGAGGTGGCTTCCCCGAATTATATTTCTCCCCATTATCATTTTGAGTTGAAGGGCCCCAAAGAATACTCGGAACACGTGGAAAACGGTTTCATCAATTTCCAGAACCTGCCCTTTGGGGAATATACTTTCAAGGTCCACACAGCAGGTATGGACAATCAACTTTCAGAACCCAGTATATTGAAATTCACCATTTTGCCCCCTTGGTACCTTTCCACCTTAAGTCTGGTCCTGTATGGGGTGCTGGCCATTTTGGCGATAATCTTGGTGCGCAGGTACAACAGAAGGAAATTGGGGCGTAAACAGCGGGAACTGGAACAGCAAATGGAGAAGGAACAACAGGAAAGATTGGCCCAGTTTGAAAAGGAGGAACTCGCCAAGGAAATCCGGCTGAAACAGAATGAACTTGCGAGTACCACCCTGAACATTGCCAAGAAGAATGAGATGATGCTGGAGATCAAGAACATGCTTTTGGTGAACAAGGACAAGTTTTCCAATTCACAGCGGTACCGATCGTTCATCAAAAAATTGGACAGTTCCATTGAGGACACAGAGGATTGGAAACGGTTCGAGGTCAATTTTAAGGAACTCCACGAAGATTTCTTTGAGAGACTGTTGAAAGCATATCCTACCTTGACACCCAAGGATCTCAAACTTTGCGCTTATCTCAAAATGAACCTTTCCACCAAAGAAATTGCCCCGCTCATGGCCATATCGGTCAGGGGTGTAGAGATACATCGGTATCGACTACGGAAAAAACTGGAAATTGATAGTTCAGAAAACCTCTCTAATTTCCTTATCACCTTCTAGGCCTATAGCACATGGTTTTAAGGTAAAATTCCTACTTTTTGGAATTACATCATCACTACATCACAATGTTAATATTTTTCACAGTCATTACAGGTAAACTACTGCAAATACAGTGAAATAAGGCCTTTTCAGGGGTATTTTAATGATGTATTTATTATGTATTGCCTCTGTACGCCAACCATTTAAGGTTTTGTTAATTTAGTAAAAATCTAACTCTATTTTTGCACAATTATGAAAATTAAAAGCAAACTTTTGCTAATCTCGTTTATGTTGTTTCAGGCAGTACTTTTTGCCCAAAACAATATCACGGTTTCGGGAACGGTAATGGACGATCAGGGCCAACCGTTGCCAGGGGCCAGTGTTATCTTAAAAGGTACAACAACGGGAATCCAAACAGATTTTGATGGTAACTATAGCTTGGACAATGTGCCAGGGGACGGAACCTTGGTGTTCAGCTATATAGGTTTTGCCACTCAAGAAGTTCCAGTTGGTAACAGGGCCAATATTGATGTCAACATGCAGGAAGACACCCAAAGTCTGGATGAAGTGGTCGTTGTGGGCTATGGTACCCAACGAAAGGCCGATTTGACAGGTTCCATTGTAACGGTGGATGCCGAGGAGATTGAAAAAACCCCATCTGCCAACCCGGTGCAGTCGCTGCAGGGCAAAGTGGCCGGGGTACAGATCGTGACCACAGGAAGCCCTGGAGCATCACCAACCGTCAGGATTCGAGGATTGGGAACTTATTCTGATGCAACAGAACTATTATATGTAGTGGATGGGATGTTCTACAGCAACATCGACTTTTTGAACCCCAATGACATCAAAACGATGAACGTGCTCAAGGATGCCTCCTCTTCTGCCATTTATGGGGTAAGGGCCGCCAACGGGGTCATCATCATTGAGACCAAATCTGGTGGTAAGAACAGGAAACCACAAATCGAGTATAACGGTTACACAGGTATACAACGCGCCCAAAATGTATTGCAGATGGCCAACGCAGAGCAATTTGCGACCATGGCCGTGGAATCAGGTTCTGCTGCAGATGTCCAATTCGTGCTCAATGCCATGCAGCGCTATGGAAGAAGCCGCGTCAACCCCAATGTGCCCAATGTGAATACGGACTGGTTTGATGAGATCATCAGGGATGGGATCATTCAAAACCATGGGTTGAGCGTAACCGGTGGTACGGAAAATGTAGCTTACTCGATCGGGACCAACTATTTCTCCCAAGAAGGTCTTCTCGATATGAAGAATAAATACGAGCGGTTCAATATCCGCTCCAAACTGGATGTGGATGTTTCTGATAATGTAAAAGTGGGGGTGAACACCGTGTTCAGTAATGCCACACAGTTTACGCCAGAAGACTCGGCATGGTTCAAGGCATACTTTGCAGTTCCGATACTCCCTGTTTTTGATGAGTTGAACACAGCTGCCACTCCCGTACGCTATGCCAATGCACAGGCATTGGGATACAGGGGTACACAAAACCCATTTCCAGACATGGAGTACAATAACAATAGGTTGAAAATAAGAAAGTTGTTGGCCAACATTTATCTACAGACGGATTTCATCAAGGACAAACTGACCTTCAAGACCACCTATAATGTAGATTTTTCTGCCTTGGAAGAGCGCTATGTGAATTTGCCCTACAATATGGGATTCGGCGATCAGCGTCTTTCGGACATCAACAGAAAACAGAACAACTACTACAACCAGATCTGGGACAATATCTTGACCTATAACGACACCTACAATGAGGACCACCATGTTACCATAATGGCAGGTGCTTCATACAGGGACGAGGCATCGAACAGGTTCGAGGCCACAGGTACGGATATTGCGGGAATCAACTATGAAACCTCTTGGTACTTGGATTTTGCCGACCCACTCTCCTTCAACAACAATGTGGAAGAAGAAAACAAAAGGGTGTATGGTCAATCTTATTTCGGAAGAGTTTCCTATAACTTTAAGGACAGATATCTATTATATGGAACATTTAGGGCAGATAGATCATCCAAGTTCACGAAAGACCAATGGGGTTACTTCCCTGCGTTGGGTGCCGGATGGGTCATTTCAAAAGAACCGTTCATGCAGGATAACTCCATTTTCGATTTCTTGAAACTGAGGGCCGCATGGGGCCGCTTGGGGAATGACAATGTCAACGCAAGTTCTGGATCTAACACCATCAGCAATGTAACCGTGGATTTGGGGGACAACCCGGTAACCGGTATCACAGCTACGAGCAATTTTTCCGACTTGAGTTGGGAAGTGGTGGAAGAACTTGATTTTGGTATCAACCTTACCACACTCAGCAACCGCTTGTCGTTGGAGGCTGACTACTATATCAGGGATACGGAGAATGCCATTATGCCCGTTTACATCCCCATAGCCAATGTCACCATTGACAGAAACTCAGGGGTCATCCGAAACTCGGGGGTGGAAGTGGCCCTAAACTGGAGCGATAACATCTCGGAAGACCTGAGCTATACTGTAGGGGCCAATTTTACCACAGTCAAGAATGAAACCCTTGAAATTGAGAATGAGAGTGGATATATCGACTCGGGATCTGCCGAATTCCGTCAAAGGACCATAGTTGGGGAGCCATTATATGCCTTTTATGGATATGAAACTACCGGGGTATATCAAAACCAAGCCCAGATAGATGCCGATCCGGTAGCGCAGAATGCCATAAACAATGGACAGAATATCCAGCCTGGTTATCTGATCTATAACGATAGGAACGGGGATGGTAGCATCACGGATGAAGATAGAACAGTCCTAGGATCTTTCCTACCCGAGTTCACCTATGGTGGAAATATTGGGGTCAACTACAAGGATTTTGGTTTTTCCATGAATTTCTATGGACAAACAGGCAATAAAATATTGAACAGGAAACGGGGAGAGATCATCTTCACCAGTGATACCAATATGGACGCCGATCTCGCCAAAAACCGTTGGCACGGGGAAGGTACCAGCAATACCTACCCATCATCAGCGGGCCTTCGCAACAGTTGGAACCAACGTCTCAGTGATTTCTGGGTAGAGGATGGGGATTTTTTCAGGATCCAGAACATTCAGTTGGCCTATACCTTAAGGGGCGATAAGCTCAAAGGTAATGCACCTGACTTCAAATTTACCCTCACAGCCGAACGACCTCTTACCTTGTTCAGCTACAACGGGTTCAACCCAGAAGTTTCCAATGGGGTGGATCGCCAAACATATCCGGTACCGGCAGTATACACCATAGGTGTCAATGTTAAACTATAAAAAAATTGAAATGAAAAATAAGAAAAACACAATCAGCAAATGGACGTTTGCACTCATTGCGATGTTTTTCATCCAATCGTGCAGTGACAAGTTCGACGATATAGAAGGACAGCTCAATGCAGATGACCTGGATTACTCGAACACCGAAAATATGATCCAAGCCTTGGCAGGTTCCTACAACATTTTTGCCACTAGGGGATGGGAAGAGCCCTTGTTGCTCTCCGTCCGTGGGGATGATGTCAATGCGGGTGGATTGGGCGATCAGCAGCCCTTTGCGGACACTGACAATTTTGTATATACGCAAGATTATTGGATGTACAACTCCTTGTGGAACATCCACTACGGTGACATTGTCGGCCTCAACACCGAAATAGGGCTGATAGAAAACTTTAAGAGCTTTGCCGATGAAAACGGACAGGCCACTGCAGACCAGTACATAGCTGAGATCAAAGTGCTGAGAGCATGGTTGCACTTCAATCTTGCAAGGGTCTGGGGCGATGTGTTCATCATCCAGACAACCACACCGGATACTGAGATTGCAGACGGACCGGCATCCAAGAATCAGGTCATGCAGTTCATATCCGATCAAATGGACGAAGCGATTCCGTTGTTGCCCAATTTGAGACCCAACGAAAGGACCGATGTACCTGGTGGGGTGACCCGATATACGGCCTATGCCTTGAAGGCCATGGCCCAATTGGAAATGGAGAACTACCAAGGCGTGGCCGATGCCTGCGGGGCCATCATCAGCTCCAATAAGTTTACATTGTATCCTGATTTTTACAGTCTGTTCAAGAAACCAGGTGAGTTGAGTGATGAAAGTTTGCTCGAAATGCAATTTTCCGATTATGGTTCCAGTACTGGGGATACGTTCTATCATTTGTATGGCCCATTTGGTCCCCAAGGATGGACTCCGGCAAGGGCAAATGCTTCAGATGGATGGGGTTTTTATGAGCCCAGTATGAAGTTCATCAAATTCATGTTGGACCGAAATGAAACCGTCAGGTTGGAGACCAGTGTCCTTTGGACGAACCGAGGTATCGCAGAACTTCAGACCGATCCCAATTATGCAAGTCTACCTGCCTTTGTGAACAATACCACAAGAGATGGGGACGTCATCAACGATTATGCACGGGCACTTTTTTCCAGCGGAAAACACTATCTGCCATCCGTTCAGATCACTACGGGGCGTAATGATTATGGAGGAGGCAAGAATATGATCGTCATCCGCTATGCCGAGATATTGTTGATGTACGCCGAAGCCCTGACACGTGGTGCCAGTGGTACCGGTATGACAGCGGACCAAGCTGTAAATCTCATCAGAAGCCGCGCAGGTTTGGGCGGACTGTCCGGTGTTACCAGTGATCAGGTCATGGATGAAAAGTTTGCCGAACTGGCCTTGGAATGGGGGATCAGGTACTACGACATGATCCGTTTGGACAATTTCTCCGAACTGAGCTACGATGGAAGGACCTTTTCAGCGGACAAACAATTGCTGCCTTACCCACAGGCCCAGGTGGACGCATTGCCAACCCTGGGAAACGGGGGCAACTAACATTAACCAAATAAACTACGAAAGATGAAATACACAGTTAAATCCATAGTGTTCCTTTTGGGACTTCTGGTGGTTTCCTGTAATGAGGGAATAGATCCCATTACCGCAGTGGATGCGGGAGTGGACGAAACGGCACCTTCAATAGTCATTAACAAACCTATAGATGGTTTTCAGTTAAAAGTACCAGAAGCTGTTGCAGCTATCACTATCGATTTTGAAGTTAGGGATGATATAGAGATCAGCACTGTTTCTGTTGCAATGGATGGGACCGAAATTGCCAGTTATACGGGGTTCTTGGATTACCGTTACTTTATAAAGGATGATTTGGTATATGACAATGTAACCACGGGGGTACACACATTGACCATAACGGCTACGGACATAGATGGAAAAACCACCACATCTTCTATTGATTTTGAGAAAACACCACCTTATGTACCTATATATGATGGAGAAATGTTCTATATGCCTTTTGATGGCGATTTTAATGAGCAGGTTACCATTACAGCAGCTACCGAAGTGGGATCTCCGAGCCTTGCTGGTGGGGTGTCAGGAAATGCATACCAAGGGGCTGCGGATTCCTATCTGAGGTTCCCATCAGCCGATTTGGCCCAAGGAAATGAATTCAGTGCCACGTTCTGGTTGAAAATCGATCCATCGGATACAAGGGCGGGAATAATCAATATTGCGCCAGCAGAACCGGCATCTCCATCCGATAAGCCCAGTGGGTTTGGATTGATCCGCGAAGGAAGTGCGGACGCACAGAAATTCATACTTCTTGTGGGCAATGGCACCAATGCCACCTGGGTGAACCCAGGAGTCCCGGCCACCATAGACCCGACCCTTGACGAGTGGGTACATTTTGGAATCTCGATTTCGGCAACCAATGCAGCACTGTACATGAACGGGGAATTGGTTGGAGAAACTGCTTTTACCGGAATAGACTGGACAGGTGTGGGAGATTTGGTGATTATGTCCGGCGACCCCAATTTTAATGGGTGGGACCACAAAACAGAGAAAGGGCAAATGGATGAGTTGAGGCTGTTTAACAAAGCACTTTCGCAACAGGAAATTCAAAAGCAGGTCACGGAGTCGAGTTCTACATTCTATTTACCCTTTGATGGAAGCTATACTGAAGCCCTAAGTGGTGAAAATGCTACCGAAGTGGGATTTCCGAGCCTTGTTGGTGGGGTATCAGGAAATGCATACCAAGGGGCTGCGGATTCCTATCTGAGGTTCCCATCAACCGGTTTGGCCCAAGGAAATGAATTCAGTGCCACATTCTGGTTGAAAGTCGACCCATCGGATACAAGGGCGGGAATAATCAATATTGCGCCAGCAGAACCGGCATCTCCATCCGATAAGCCCAGTGGGTTCGGATTGATCCGCGAAGGAAGTGCGGACGCACAGAAATTCATACTTCTTGTGGGCAATGGCACCAATGCCACCTGGGTGAACCCAGGAGCCCCGGCCACCATAGACCCGACCCTTGACGAGTGGGTACATTTTGGAATCTCGATTTCGGCAACCAATGCAGCACTGTACATGAACGGGGAATTGGTTGGAGAAACTGCTTTTACCGGAATAGACTGGACAGGTGTGGGAGATTTGGTGATCATGTCCGGCGACCCCAATTTTAGTGGGTGGGACCACAAAACAGAGAAAGGACAAATGGATGAGTTAAGGCTATATAGCAAAGCACTCACACAAGAGGAAATTCAAAATTTGATACAATAATTAGTTTAGTCGAGTTAGTTTAGTTTTTATATGAGGTTAATTTTAGTTCCAATGGCTGTTGCATCCTTACTTATAGGGTGCAATGGCCATAAAAACAAAAAAGAAGGGGATTCAACAAGCAAAAGCGAGGATGCCATCTCCTACACGGATGAGGCATTGATGGACTCTGTCCAGTACCAGACCTTCAACTATTTTTGGGAAGGTGCAGAGCCAGTTTCAGGATTGGCAAGGGAGCGTTTCCACATGGATAACGAGTATCCCAACCACGACAAGGATATCATCACAACAGGAGGCTCTGGTTTTGGCCTTATGGCCATCCTAGTAGGTGTGGAGCGCAAGTTCATCACTCGGGAACAGGCTTTGGAGCGATATGAAAAGATTGTAGACTTTTTGGAAAAGGCCGATCGGTTTCATGGAGCATGGCCCCATTGGTTGTTGCCATCGGGAAAAGTGACCCCTTTCAGTCCAAAGGACAATGGAGGTGACTTGGTGGAAACGGCATTTTTGGTACAGGGCCTTTTGACCGTAAAGGAATACTTCAAGGATGGGAACGAGCGCGAACAAAAATTGGCGCAAAAGATCCAAGAACTTTGGGAAGGAGTCGAGTGGGACTGGTACACCAAAGGTGGCGAAGATGTACTCTATTGGCATTGGAGTCCCGAATATGGATGGGAAATGAACTTTCCCGTTGGGGGGTACAACGAATGCCTGATCATGTACGTTCTCGCAGCAGCATCCCCGACACACTCCATCAATAAAAGTGTTTATGAAAAAGGATGGGCGTTGGATGGCGCGATAGCCAAAGACACTACTTATTATGGTCTGGAGACCGAACTCAACCACTTTGAGCACGATGATGCTCCCGTAGGGCCACTCTTCTGGGCGCACTATTCCTATTTGGGATTGGACCCAAAGGGTCTTACCGATCAATTCGGGGACTATTGGAAGCTCAATACCAACCATGCCATGATCCACTACAAATATGCGGTGGACAATCCAGATGGATATGAAGGTTATGGGGAAGATTGCTGGGGATTGACCTCAAGCTATTCCATCAAAGGATATGCGGGCCACAGGCCAGGCGAGGACTTGGGAGTGATATCGCCAACCGCCGCCCTTTCCTCCATGCCCTACACACCCAAAGAGAGTACACAGTTTTTAAGGTATATGTACACCCGGCAGGATAGTTTGATCGGAAAGTACGGTCCGTATGACGCCTTCAGTTTGGAAAAGGATTGGTACTTGCCCAGATACTTGGCCATAGATCAAGGGCCCATACCCGTCATGATAGAAAACCATAGGAGTGGTCTTTTGTGGAAACTGTTCATGGCAAACGAAGAAGTGAAAAATGGATTGACAAAATTGGGCTTTGATAGCCCTTACCTAAAGAATGATGATTAAAAAAGCATACGCTCTCATCTTTCTCCTGGCCCTAGTGGTCTCGTGCGGCGGAGGTGATGACTACACCTATGTGCCAACAACTCCCGAGATTCCCGACGATGGCTCGGATGATGACGTGCCGACCATCACCGACAATGAGCTGATGGACTTGGTGCAGAAAGAAACCTTCAAGTACTTTTGGGACTTTGCGGAACAAAACTCGGGAGGTGCCAAGGAAAGGTACCATCCCGATGACCCGAACAGGGATTCGCAGGTGGTGACGGCAGGCGGTACTGGCTTTGGATTGATGGCCATTTTGGTAGGGATCGAACGTGGCTTTATTTCCAGGACGGAAGGTGTGGAACGATTGACCACGCTTTTGGATTTTTTGGAAAATGCAGATCGTTTCCATGGCGCATGGTCCCACTGGATCAATGGTTCCACCGGGGCTGTGATTCCCTTTAGCTCTTTGGATGATGGGGGAGATTTGGTGGAAACCGCTTTTTTGGCCCAGGGATTGATCTGCATCAAGGAATATTTGAAAAATGGCTCGGCTGAGGAACAAGCATTGGCCCAAAAGGCTGATGAGCTTTGGAAAGGTGTGGAGTGGGACTGGTACACCCAAGGACAAAATGTGCTATACTGGCATTGGAGCCCCAACCACGATTTCGCCATCAATCTACAGCTAAAAGGATATAATGAAGTGCTGATCACCTATATTTTGGCCGCGGCCTCACCCGATTTTGGCATTGAAAAGGAAGTGTATGCCAACGGTTGGGCCTCAAATGGGGGCATCAAATCATCCAACACCCAATATGGGTATCCGTTGCTGGTAAAACACAATGGCAACGAACAATTTGGGGGCCCTTTGTTTTGGGCGCATTATTCCTATTTGGGGCTCAACCCCAAAACCCTTTCCGATGAGTATGTGGATTATTGGAACGTAAACGTCAACCATTCCAAGATCAATTATGAGTATTGTGTTGCCAATCCAAAAGGATTTGAGGATTATGGGGAAGACTGTTGGGGGCTTACCGCCAGTTACTCCAGGAACAACGATGGGAGCATGGGTTACAATGCCCACAGCCCATCCAACGATATCGGGGTCATATCGCCCACTGCGGCCATAAGCTCCATTCCCTACACTCCTCAGGAATCTTTGAAGGCCATGCACTATTTTTACAAAAACAAAGACAAACTGCTGGGGCCTGCCGGTTTTTACGATGCCTTCAGTCCAGAGTACAATTTTTGGGTGGCTGAGGCCTATTTGGCCATTGATCAAGGACCTCAGATCATCATGATCGAAAACCATCGCACAGGACTCCTCTGGAATCTGTTTATGGCCAATGAAGATGTACAGGCAGGACTCACCAAACTCGGATTTTGATATGAAAATACATCACTCAGTCTGTACATTCGCTGGTTTTTTTGTTTCTTCATTTTTTGTAACCTTATAATATTGAACAGATGAAAAAACAATTAGTTCTACCGTTAATGCTATTGTTGGGCACTTTGGTTTCGGCCCAATGGCAATCCAAGTATGAAAAAAAGGAGTTGGTCGATGGAAACGATACCTTACGATATCGGATCATGTACCCCAAAGATTTCAAGGAAACGGAAACCTATCCCGTCATCCTCTTTTTGCATGGAGCCGGGGAACGGGGAAACGATAATGAGAGCCAATTGGTCCATGGAGGCAAGTTGTTTGCCACGGATTATCTTCAGGAGCGTTATCCCGCCATTGTCATTTTTCCACAATGTCCCAAGGAAAGCTATTGGTCCAATGTGGATGTGGACCGAAGCACATATCCCATAAAACTCAATTTTAAATATGATAGTGGCCCCACCAAGCCATTGAAAATGGTGATGGACCTGTTGGACAGCACCATCCAACAAGCCTATGCCGATGAAAACCAGATTTACCTGATGGGCCTTTCCATGGGCGGAATGGGCAGCTTCGAGCTGTTGAGCCGTAGGCCGGATACTTTTGCGGCGGCCATTCCCATTTGTGGCGGAGGTGACCCCAATTCGGTTTCTGGTTATGCCAAAAACACCCCTTTGTGGGTATTCCACGGGGCACAGGACAATGTGGTAAACCCGCTCCAGTCCATGGAAATGGTCAGTGCTCTGCTCAAGGCAGGGGTTTATCCAAAATTCACCCTATATGATTTTGCCAATCACGGCAGTTGGGACCCAGCTTTTGCGGAACCTGACCTATTGCCCTGGTTGTTTTCACATAAAAAAACGACCCCATAGATCATGCAGAAAAGATTGTTGGTCATAGGAGTTTTTGTGTTGATTGGATTTTCAAAAAATCTGAATGCGCAACAAAAAACCTATTGCAACCCCATCAACATCGATTATGGTTACACGCCCATACCCAATTTTGCCACGCATGGCAAACACAGGGCCACGGCCGACCCCGTGATTGTCACCTTCAAGGATAAATATTTTCTCTTTTCCACCAACCAATGGGGTTATTGGTGGAGCGATGATATGTATGACTGGAAATTCATCCCTCGAAAGTTTCTGAGGGAGAGGAATAAGGTCTATGACGAACTGTGCGCCCCAGCGGCCTTTGTGATGAAGGATGAACTGTACTTGATCGGTTCCACCCACGGGCCAGCATTCTCCATGTGGAAGAGCAAGGACCCCACCACGGACAATTGGGAAATTGCCGTAGATTCCTTAAAAGCAGGTGCATGGGATCCCGGATTCTTGTACGAAGAGGATACGGACAAGCTCTATATGTATTGGGGTTCCAGCAACGTGTTCCCCATTTTGGGCACCGAGATCAACACCAAGACCCTGCAATCCGAAGGCTACGTAAAACCTTTGATTTCCTTGGTTCCCGAAGACCATGGTTGGGAACGGTTTGGCGAGCACAACGACAATACCTTTCTCCAACCTTTTATGGAAGGGGCCTGGATGACCAAACACAACGGAAAATATTATCTTCAATATGGAGCGCCAGGTACCGAGTTCAGCGGTTATGCCGATGGGGTGTATGTGAGCGATAAGCCCTTGGACGCCTTTGCGTATCAAGACCACAATCCGTTTTCATACAAGCCAGGCGGTTTTGCTAGGGGAGCAGGCCATGGCGCAACTTATCAGGATACGTTTGGAAACTGGTGGCACGTTTCCACCATAATTCTGAATCAAAAGAACAGTTTTGAACGCCGAATCGGTATTTGGCCAGCAGGTTTTGATGAGGACGATGTCATGTATTGCAATACTGCTTATGGCGATTACCCGACCTATCTTCCAAAGGAAGATGCAAATCATATCCAAGGACTGTTCACAGGTTGGATGCTGTTGAATTACAACAAACCCGTCCAAACCTCTTCCACTTTGGGAGGCTATCAACCCAATTTTGCCGTGGATGAGGACATGAAGACCTATTGGAGTGCCAAAACAGGGAATAAGGGTGAGTGGTTCCAGACCGATCTTGGGGAAGTTTCCACTATCCATGCCATACAGATCAATTATGCCGATCAAGATGTGGAGTTTTTGGGCAAATCCGAGGGCGTCTATCATCAATACAAGATTTATGCATCCAATGATGGGAAAAAATGGTCTGTTCTGGTGGACAAAAGCAAGAACCAGACCGATGTGCCCCATGACTATATCGAATTGAAAAAGGCAGCACAGGCCAGATACCTCAAAATCGAGAACATCAAAATGCCCACGGGCAAGTTCGCCCTGAGCGGTTTTCGGGTTTTTGGTAAGGGTGCAGGTGAAAAACCACAACCTGTTGAAGACTTTGTCGTGTTGCGCTCCAGTCCGGAAAAGTTTGGGGAACGGAGGAACTCTTGGCTCCGCTGGAAACAGAACGATCTTGCCGATGGCTATGTCATCTATTTTGGAAAATCCAAGGACAAGCTCTACGGAAGTATCATGGTCTATGGGAAAAACGAATATTATTTCTCGGGAATGGACCGGACCGATGCCTACTATTTTCAGATAGAGGCTTTTAATAACAATGGAATCTCCGAGCGGACAGCCATTGTCAAATCAGAATAAAATACCAAAACAAAACAACCGAATCATGTCCACAAAAAAAATAGTGATAGCCCTAGTTGCGCTCTCTTTTTGGGGAGCAAATGCCCAACAGCGAATCCCCGAAGTGGAGGCACTTTTGCAAAAGATGACCATTGAGGAAAAAATAGGCCAACTCAACCTTTTGACCCCCGGAGGAGGTGTGGCCACGGGTGAAGTGGTCAGCAAAAATGTGGAAGCAAAGATCAAAGCAGGCGAAGTAGGGGGACTTTTTGGTGTGGCCGGACCCGATAAAGTCAGGGTGGCCCAAGAATTGGCCGTTAAGGAAAGTCGATTGGGCATACCATTGCTCATTGGTTCCGATGTGATCCATGGCTACAAGACCACCTACCCAATCCCTTTGGGATTGTCGGCCAGTTGGGACATGGATTTGGTAAAACAAGCTGCCCAGATGGCCGCTCGGGAAGCCACTGCAGATGGCATCAACTGGAATTTCTCCCCTATGGTGGACATTGCCCGTGATCCACGTTGGGGAAGAATAGCCGAAACGGGGGGCGAAGACCCCTATTTGGGTTCCAAGATAGCCGAGGCCATGGTGAAGGGATACCAAGGTGATGATTTGGCTTCGGCCCACACCATGCTGGCCTGTGTGAAGCATTTTGCACTCTATGGTGCAGCGGAAGCGGGCCGGGATTACCATTCGGTGGATATGAGCAAGATCAAGATGTTCAATCAGTATTTGCCACCTTACAAAGCCGCTGTGGATGCCGGGGCTGCCAGTGTGATGACGTCTTTTAACGATGTTGATGGCGTGCCCGCCACAGGAAATAAATGGTTGTTGACCGATTTGCTTCGTGACAGATGGGGTTTTGATGGTTTTGTGGTTTCTGATTACACTTCCCTCAACGAAATGATTGCACACGGTCTTGGTGACCTGCAGGCTGTTTCCGCCTTGGCACTCAAAGCTGGGTTGGATATGGATATGGTGGGCGAAGGATTCTTGACCACCTTGAAAAAATCCTTGGATGAAGGCAAAGTGACCGAGGAGGAAATCACCAATGCCTGCCGAAGGGTGTTGGAGGCCAAATACATTTCCGGACTTTTTGAAGATCCTTACCGTTATTTGGACAGCAAACGCCCCGAAACAGACATTCTCACCGCTGAAAACAGGGCGTTGGCCCGGAAATTGGCCGCCCGTTCCTTTGTGTTGTTGAAAAATGAAAACCAACTATTGCCCCTTCAAAAAAACAAAAAGATTGCCCTGATCGGGCCGTTGGCCGATAGCCGGAACAACATGTTGGGCACTTGGGCACCTACGGGAGATGTGAGTTTGGCCGTGACGATTCAGGAAGGTTTTAAAAATGTGGCTCCCAATGCCACTATCCAATATGCCAAGGGAGCCAATATTTCGGATGATGCTGAATTTGCCAAAAAAGTGAACGTATTCGGTCCCCGTATCGAAATCGATAAACGTTCCCCTAAAACCCTGCTGAAAGAAGCCGTGGATTTGGCCAAAAACTCCGAAGTGGTCGTGGCCGTGGTGGGGGAGGCCACCGAAATGAGCGGAGAAGCAGCAAGTCGTACCGATATTTCGATTCCGGATAGTCAAAAGAAACTCATCAAGGCATTGGTTGAAACAGGCAAGCCCGTGGCCTTGGTGTTGATGAGTGGCAGACCATTGACCATCCCCGAAGAATTTGAACTGCCCGCAGCCATTCTGCAAGTATGGCATCCCGGGGTGGAAGCAGGTAACGCCATTGCTGATGTAATTTTTGGCGATTACAATCCGTCAGGAAAATTAACAGCGACTTGGCCCAGAAGTGTGGGACAGATTCCCATTTACCACAGCGTAAAGAATACGGGCAGACCAGCTCCTGAAAATGATGAATTCCAAAAGTTCAGGTCCAATTATCTGGATTCACCCAACTCTCCATTATTACCCTTCGGATATGGTCTGAGCTACACCAAGTTTGCATATTCCAATTTGAAATTGGATAAGTCGAGCATTGGTCAGGGAGAATCGATTTCCGCAACGGTGACCGTGGCCAATACAGGAAATTATGATGGGGAAGAAGTGGTGCAGTTGTATTTGAGGGATGTTGTCCGAAGCATCACCCCACCAAAACGGGAATTGAAAGGTTTCCAAAAAGTGTTTTTGAAGAAAGGGGAAAAGAAGGAAATCACCATCACCTTGTCGCCGGACGACCTGAAATTTTACAACAGTCAGTTGGATTTTGTGGCTGAATCTGGGGATTTCGAGGTTTTTGTCGGCACCAATTCAGATGCAGAGCTATCGAAAACATTCACTTTAAAATAGAATATGATGCGAACTGGATGGATATTGGCAGGTTTGGTATTGGTTTTGGCCTGCAAACAACAGGAAAAACCAAAGGAGGAAGTGGCCAAAGGCCCACCGAATATCATCTTCATCATGTCGGATGACCATGCCTTTCAGGCCATCAGTGCGTATGGGCACGAACTGGGCAAATTGGCGCCCACGCCCAATATTGACCGTATTGCCAAAAACGGGGCCATCTTTCAGAACAATTTCTGCACCAATTCGATATGTGGCCCGAGCAGGGCGGTCATCCTAACGGGAAAACACAGCCACATCAACGGTTTTCGGATGAACGGGGAGCGGTTCGACAACAGTCAGCCCACTTTGCCAAAACATTTGAAAAAGTTGGGTTACGAAACCGCTATCATCGGAAAATGGCACCTACACGGTCAGCCCACGGGCTTTGATCATTGGGAAATTTTGAACGATCAAGGAAACTATTACAACCCGGAATTCATACAGGGAGAGGACACTACCGTGGTGGAAGGCTACGCTACCGATCTCATCACGGAGAAAAGTCTGGAATGGTTGAAGCAACGGGACAGTTTGAAGCAACCGTTCTATTTAATGGTGCACCACAAGGCGCCACACCGCAATTGGATGCCCGCTTTGCGTCATCTGAATGTCTATGATTCGATAACATTTCCGTTGCCGGATACCTATTTTCCTGAATTTGTGGCCCAACAGGCGGCGGCCGAGCAACAACAGACCATTTATAAGGATATGTACGAGGGGCACGACCTGAAATTGAGCAAAGCGCACGGAAGTACCGAGTTGGCCCATAACCCGTGGACCACAGATTTTGAACGAATGACGCCCGAACAACGCAAAATTTGGGACGAGGCCTATCTGCCAAAGAACAATGCCTTTTGGGAAGCCAACCTCCACGGAAGGGAACTGGCGGAGTGGAAGGGCCAACGGTATCTGCATGAATATTTGGCCACGGTAAAGGCTGTGGATGAGGGTATTGGGAAAATCTTGGATTACTTGGAAGAGACCGGGTTGGACGAAAACACCTTGGTGGTCTATACCTCGGACCAAGGATTTTATTTAGGGGAACACGGTTGGTTCGACAAGCGTTTTATGTATGAGGAATCCATGAAAATGCCCTTGTTGATGCAGTTGCCGGGTGTCATCAAACCGGGCACGAAAATCGATGCCATGGTACAGAATCTGGATTTTGCACCGACCTTCTTGGATTTGGCAGGAGGAACCCAATATGCTTCGGAAATGCAGGGAAGGTCGTTCCGGGATGTTTTGGAAGGGGCCACAAATGAATTCAACGATGCCGTTTACTATCATTATTATGATTTTCCGGCCTTCCACATGGTAAAACGGCAATATGGGGTACGGACGGAAAGGTATAAGCTCATCCATTTTTATGACGATATCGATGCATGGGAGTTTTATGACCTGGAAAAAGATCCCAAAGAACAGCACAATGCCATCAATGATGAAGAATATAAAGATATCATAACGGCAATGCACAAAAAATTGGATAGCTTGCAGACCTATTACAAAGTGACCGAGAAAGAGTTTGAGACCACTCCCAAGGAAAAAGTGGACAAAACGTATGAAGCTTTTAAAAAACTGAGAGGAACACCCATCCAATGAAAAATATTTACATAGCCCTTTTTGCAATAGGCACATTATTCAATGTCCAAAGTCAAACAATCGATGTCATATCCTATAATATTCGGTATGACAACCCCGATGACAAACCTAATAATTGGGACAACCGAAAAGAGTTTCTCATTTCCCAACTGAATTTCCATGCACCTGATGTCTTTGGCACCCAAGAAGGGCTTGTGCATCAGTTGAAGGACATTGACAACGGACTTGGAAACTATACCTATTTTGGTGTAGGGCGTGATCATGGGGATGACAGGGGGGAGTTTACCGCTATATTCTATAATAAAGAAAAACTCAATTTGTTGGACCAATCCACCTTTTGGTTGTCCGAAACACCAATAACCCCATCCAAAGGATGGGACGCCGCTTTGCCGCGTATCTGCACCTATGGACTCTTTGAAAGCAAAGAAGATGGCAACAAGTTTATGGTCTTCAATACCCATTTTGACCATGTTGGGGTAAAGGCGAGGGAGGAGAGCTCCAAACTCATCCTCAAAAAAATAAAGGAACTGAATCCTGACAATCTTCCAGTCGTGGTGACGGGAGATTTCAACTTGGAAAGCGATAGTCCCGGGGTTCAGGTGATTCTCACGGAAATGGCCGATGCCCATCTGGCCGCAGGTGAAAATGCCTTTGGACCCACAGGAACTTTCAATGGTTTTGAGTTCAACAAACCTGTGGAGCGAAGGATAGACTATATTTTTGTTTCCGATGAATTTGAAGTGCTCAAAAGTGCCATTTTGAGCGATTCCAAAGATTGCAGGTACCCTTCGGACCACCTACCTGTCCTTGCCCGCTTGCAGTTTCGATAGGATTGGATCGTATTCAGTACCTGGAAAACCATATGTAGAAAGAGGTTCCTTATTTAAATCGATTTTAAGTAACCTTCCAAAACGTAAAATCGATGTTAATTTTTTAACGATGTTCAAGGAAAGTG
Source organism: Flagellimonas hadalis (assembly GCF_007785775.2). Lineage (GTDB taxonomy): Bacteria > Bacteroidota > Bacteroidia > Flavobacteriales > Flavobacteriaceae > Flagellimonas > Flagellimonas hadalis. The sequence goes on along the minus strand of NZ_VNIK02000001.1, from coordinate 863,733 downwards.
AGCCATTTTTAGAAGGAAATCTTTACCTTCAAGAGGAATTTTTTACATCATGGCGACATATACACTCAACATCAACGGAAAAAAACAAGAGGTGGACGTAGATCCATCCACGCCCATCCTATGGGTTTTGCGCGATCATTTGAGCTTGGTCGGCACCAAATACGGATGTGGCATAGCCCAATGTGGTGCCTGTACCATACATTTGGATGGCAAGGCGACCCGATCATGTATTCTTCCCATATCTTCCATAGGAGAGCAAAAGATCACGACCATTGAAGGACTGTCCGAAAATGGCGACCATCCCGTACAAAAAGCATGGTTGGAGGTAGATGTACCCCAGTGTGGATATTGCCAGGCCGGTCAGATTATGACGGCATCCGCGCTTTTGGAGAGCAACCCAAATCCATCGGATGAAGAAATCGAAAGTGCCATGAACGGAAACATCTGTCGTTGTGGCACATACCTCAGAATACGCAAAGCCGTGAAAACTGCCGCAAAATCGTAATCCACTACATCAAAAAAAAACATCATGACACTCGTAAGGACAAAAATTGGCCGAAGGGCCTTCATCAGAAATACAGGTTTGGCCGGTGGAGGGCTGGTTCTGGGCTTCAACTGGTTGGCATCTTGCAAAATGACCCCGGAGCAGGTCAGGAGTTTGCCCAAGGAGTGGTTCGAGCTGAATGGATTCCTCAAGGTAGGGGACAATGGTTTGGTGACCATCATGTCGCCCAACCCCGAGATTGGCCAGAACGTAAAGACTGCAATGCCCATGATCATTGCGGAAGAACTGGATGTGGCCTGGAAAGATGTCATTGTGGAACAAGCTCCCTTGAACACCGCAATTTTTACACGACAATTGGCTGGAGGAAGCCAGTCCATCCGACAAGGTTGGGAAAGCCTCCGCATGGCCGGGGCAACCGCCCGTCATATGTTGAAAGAGGCCGCTGCACAGGCCTGGCAGGTTCCTTCCAGTGAAATCACCACAAAAGAAGGACAGTTGATGCATGAGGCCAGTGGCAAGTCGGCCAGTTTCGGAGAAATGGCCTCTGCCGCTTCCAATATTGAAGTGCCTCAGGAAGTAGAACTGAAAGAGACAAAGAGTTTTTCGATCATAGGGACGGACAAGAAAAATGTGGATGGCGAAAAAATTGTTACCGGAAAGCCATTGTTCGGTCTGGACGTACAGCGCGAAGGAATGTTGACCGCAATGATCGTACACCCTCCTGCTTTTGGGATGAAATATAAGGGAATGAATGCCGAATCCGTGAAATCGATGCCCGGAATCAAAGATGTGTTCCATTTTGAGGTGTATCAGGAAGACACGGAAAAGCAATGGTCCGATGGGGGAGGGATTCCCGAACTTGTGGCCATTGTGGGCAACAGTACCTGGGAATGCATGCAGGCCAAGAAAGCCCTCGAAGTGGAGTGGGAAGAAGATTCCAAACTCGAAAGCACGGCTTACCATGATGAGGCCCTGACCGCATTGTTGGAGAAAGCACCCGAGCAACCGGCACGTAAGGACGGGGATGTGGAAGCGGCCTTCAAAAAGGCAGCAAAGATTGTGGAGAGCACTTATTCCGCTCCTTATTTGGCGCACAATACCATGGAGCCGATGAACTTTTTTGCCCATGTCACTCCCGAAAAAGCAGAACTGTTGGGGCCCATACAGACCCCAGAGTTTTTGGAGCTGACCTTGGCGTCCCGATTGGGCATGCCCGTGGAAAAGATAGATGTGATGATGACCCGAATGGGCGGTGGTTTTGGTCGACGGCTTTACGGAACCTTTGCCGTGGAAGCGGCAGTCATCTCCCAAAAAATGAATGCTCCCGTCAAGTTGGTCTACACCCGGGAAGACGATATGACCCAAGGAACTTATAGACCGGCTTATAAAGTAAAATATAAAGCAGGACTGGATGAAAACGGCAACCTTATTGCTTGGCATGTAAGGGGAGCGGGTACCAATGACGACCTTATCTTTGAAAACCGTTTTCCAGCAGGTGCCGTGGACAACTATTTGGCCGAGAAGCATAGCTTACAGACCAATGTGACCACTGGAGCGTGGCGTGCCCCCCGTTCCAACTTTATCGCAGGAGCGGAGCAGGCCTTTATGGATGAGGTGGCCGAAGCTTCAGGAAAAGACCCCATCGAGTTTCGATTGGAGCTTTTTGATAGGGCCATCAACAGTCCTGTGGGCGAACCCGAGAAAAACGATTACGACCCCGAGCGTTATGCCGGCGTACTCAAATTGGTAAAAGAAAAATCCAACTGGGGTACAGATAGCGGTAAATCGAGAGGTGTGTCAGCATACTATTGCCATAATTCCTATGTAGCCCAAGTTTTGGACCTGGAAGATGGTGATGGAATACCAAGAGTGGACAAAGTATGGTGTGCCGTGGATTGCGGGATAGTTATAAATCCAATGAGTGCCAAAAACCAAGTGGAAGGAGGCATTGTGGACGGCATAGGCCACGCTACCTATAGTGCCATGACGTTCAAGGATGGAAAACCGGAGCAATCCAACTTTGATAGGTACAGATTGATACGGAATGCCGAAGCCCCCAAGGAAATTGAGACTTATTTTGTGGACAATGGCATCGACCCAACCGGTTTGGGCGAACCCTCATTGCCGCCCATTGTGGGAGCCCTGTCCAACGCCTTGTACAAAGCCACGGGCAGACGGCATTACAGCCAACCCTTCATCAACGAGAGACCGCCCTTAGTGGGGTAACATCAAATTTGGAATGCCCATGGAGGTATTCAGGTTCTTATTTTATTGCCTTTGGAGCAAATAGCAGCAGGGTGATGGAATTATTAAAATTTAATCCTCTGTTTTTCAGTGTGTTATGCTGGTTTATTTTTTTTTATAAAAAAAGTTGACGTATTTGTTTTTTGTTTATGTTTGACCCCTGAATGAGTCCAGAATATTGGGGCACATCACCTAATCGCGTTGAAAACTTTTTTCATGTTCGGGCTTTTGGGAACAAGGAAGTCAACCCAAAAAGCCGTCTTCAGGTCAAGACACCGGATTTTAGGGACGACTTCCGAAAAACATTCCATCATCCGTGATTTTTCACGGACTCCCTTCTTTGTTGCCTATACCGTATTTGAGTTTCGTATCTGAGAACTTGCTGTTCATTTGACCAAAAATTATTTATCAGTTTTTTTATCAATACGAAATTTAAATGAAAACAAAATATATCGATCTGATCGAGCAGACCTACGATTTTCCACAAGAGGAATTCACACTACAGGACAACAAATTACAGTTTCACGGCATAGACCTGTACGATTTGATACAGCGCTATGGAACACCCTTGAAGTTTACCTATCTTCCCAAGATATCGGACAACATCCAACGGGCGAAGAAATGGTTCGGCGAGGCCATGAAAAAGCACAATTATGCAGGTTCGTACCACTATTGCTACTGTACCAAAAGCTCACATTTTGAGCATGTGCTGAACGAAGCGCTGAAAAATGACATCCATATAGAGACCTCTTCGGCATTTGATATAGATATCGTCGAGCATTTGAGAAAAAGTGGCAAGATTACCAAGGATACTTATGTGATCTGCAATGGCTTCAAAAGGGATCAATACATACAGAACATAGCCCGTTTGATCAACAATGGCCACAAAAACTGTATTCCGATCATCGATAATTATGAAGAAATAGAATTGTTGGGAGAAGCCATCGAGGATAATTTCCAGGTCGGAATCCGAATCGCTTCCGAGGAGGAGCCTAAATTTGAGTTCTATACCTCTAGGTTGGGCATCGGCTACAAGAACATTGTCCCTTTCTACAACCAATCCATAAAGGAGAACCCCAAGGTCGAGCTGAAGATGCTCCACTTTTTCATCAATACGGGCATCCGGGACACGGCCTATTATTGGAACGAACTTTTGAAATGTTTGAAGGTGTACATTAGCCTCAAAAAAGTGTGTCCAACCTTGGACAGCCTCAATATTGGCGGTGGGTTTCCCATAAAAAACTCCTTGGCGTTCGAATATGATTATGAGTACATGGTGGATGAGATCATCCATCAGATCAAACAGGCATGTGAGGAGGCCGGAGTGGAGGTGCCCAATATCTTCACCGAATTTGGAAGTTTCACGGTGGGCGAAAGTGGCGGCACCATCTATGAGGTCCTCTATCAAAAACAGCAGAACGACAGGGAAAAGTGGAACATGATCAATTCGTCGTTCATCACCACCATGCCCGATTCGTGGGCCATCAGCAAAAGGTTCATTACCCTGTCCATCAACAGGTGGAACGAAGAATATGAAAGGGTGCTGTTGGGTGGACTCACCTGCGATAGTGACGATTATTACAACTCGGAGCAGCACATGAACGCTATTTATCTTCCGAAATACAGAAAGGACAGGCCGCTCTATATCGGATTCTTCAATACGGGTGCCTACCAAGAAACCATTGGTGGGTTTGGGGGGCTACAGCACTGCCTTATCCCGCACCCCAAGCATATATTGATCAACAAGGACAAGGAAGGGAAGTTGAAGACCTCTGTCTTTGCTGAACAACAAACTGCGGGCGAATTCCTTTCCATACTCGGTTATGGGGCGAAGAAATCATCGGATAGCCTAGTAGCTTCGAAGAAGCTGCCCGTGCCCAGCAAAAATTGATATGAACAATGATCCCAAATGAAAACGAATAGAATATATGCCGGTATTCCAAAGGAATACGCATCTCCCGAAAAAGCCAAAGTAGTATTGTTGCCCGTGCCCTATGATGGCACCAGTACATGGGGAAAGGGTGCCGACAAAGGTCCCGAGGCCTTTTTGGAAGCATCGGAGAATATGGAGTGGTATGACATTGAAACCGATACCGAAGCCTACAGACAGGGCATTTATCTGGCCGATCCCATCGATGCGCTGGATTCCCCTGAACAGATGGTGGATGCCGTCCATAAAACCGTAAAGGAATACATCAAAAGGAACAAACTGGTCACGATGATCGGTGGGGAGCATTCCATTTCCATTGGGGGCATCAGGGCGTTCAATGAATGTTTTGAGGACCTTACCGTTCTGCACTTGGATGCCCATGCCGACCTGAGAAAGGAATACAACGGTTCCCCATACAACCATGCCTGTGCCATGCGAGAAGCCAACGAAATCACCAATTTGGTGCAGGTGGGCATCCGAAGTATGGACCATTCGGAAACTTTGGTCATGGACCGGGACAAGGTGTTCTTTGCACATGAAATGGTCACCGATGATTTTTGGACGGACACCGCTCTAGATCTGATGACAGATAACGTTTACATCAGTTTTGACCTGGACGCTTTTGACCCCTCCATATTGCCAGCTACCGGGACACCGGAACCAGGAGGGCTTTTCTGGTACGAGACCTTGGATTTCCTGAAAAGGGTCTTTGAGGAGAAAAACGTAGTGGGCTTTGATATTGTGGAACTGTGCCCCAACACACAGGAAAGGTCTTCCGATTTTTTGGCCGCAAAGCTGTACTACAAAATGTTGAGCTATAAATTTTTAAAAAAGAATGATTACTTAGAGGACGGATTTGAGGAAAACAATGATAACTTTAAGAAATCCGTAAACCCAATTGACGATTACGATGAACAATAAAGGAGAAATATCACAATTCATTCAAAAATATTTTTTGCACTTCAACTCTGCCGCATTGGTGGATGCCGCCAAGGGCTATGAGGCCCAGTTGGAGCAGGGTTCCAAAATGTTGGTGTCCCTTGCCGGGGCCATGAGCACGGCGGAACTGGGCAAGATCTTTGCCGAGATCATACGCACCGATAAAGTGCACATCGTCTCGTGCACAGGTGCCAACTTGGAAGAGGACCTCATGAACCTTGTGGCCCATTCCCATTACCGAAGGGTGCCCAATTATAGAGACCTCACCCCAGAGCAAGAATGGGAACTGTTGGAAAAGGGACTGAACCGTGTTACCGATACCTGCATCCCCGAAGAGGAAGCTTTTAGGCGTTTGCAACAGCACATTTACAAGATATGGAAAGATGCCGATGACAAAGGCGAGCGCTATTTCCCCCATGAATTTATGTACAAGCTCCTGCTTTCGGGCGTTTTGGAGCAATATTATGAGATAGACATCAAGGATTCCTGGATGTATGCCGCTGCAGAGAAAAACCTGCCCATAGTGGTCCCAGGTTGGGAGGACAGCACCATGGGGAACATCTTTGCCAGTTATGTGATCAAGGGCGAGCTGAAGGCGAGCACCATGAAATCAGGAATCGAGTACATGACCTTTTTGGCCGATTGGTACCAGAAAAACTCTGAAAAAGGTATCGGTTTCTTCCAAATAGGGGGGGGCATTGCGGGGGACTTCCCCATTTGTGTGGTGCCCATGCTCTATCAGGATTTGGAGCAGACAGATACCCCATTCTGGAGCTATTTCTGTCAGATCAGTGATTCCACCACAAGTTACGGGTCCTACTCCGGTGCCGTGCCCAATGAAAAGATCACATGGGGGAAATTGGATATAGACACCCCCAAGTTCATTGTGGAATCGGATGCGACCATTGTGGCGCCCCTAATTTTTGCCTACCTCCTAGACATGTAATGATGAAGAACAGACAACCAATGACGTTGAAGCGTGTTATCGTGGACTATAAAAAACTCGATAACCATATATTGAACCTACTCGTGGAGAAATTTCCGGATGGGTATGATGACGATGATATTGTCACCTACCGGAATGCCAGCAACGAAGTGGTGGAATGCATCGAAGTACGTACAGAGGACACCGCATATCTCGTGAAAGTGAGCAAACGTTTGGTGATGGCCATGGAAGTCCATGAGGACGTCGACACCGATTCCGATTCAGAAGAGGAAAGCTCCTTGGACACTGAAGGTCTGGAGGGTGACGAGGAGGATGAGTAGCCCCATCCTTTAAAGACTGTACAACATATGGAGGAAAAAATATAGGTTGGATGCATTGAAACCAGACTATATATGCGTAATTTCCATCTACATTCCTTAAGTAAAGAGGAGCCTTATGAAAAAAACAGTCAAATCCCGATTGATTGCCATACACAAGGACAAGGTTCTCGTGCTAAGAAAAGTGGGCGGTCCATTAAGGTACACTTTGCCCGGTGGTGTGAAGAAAAAGAAGGAGACGGAAAGTGAAACGCTGGTTCGCGAAGTGGGTGAGGAAATAAAGTTGAAACTGTCCGAAGCACAGTTGAGTTTTTATCTTTCCCACACGAAAAAATGGAAGATGGGGAACATGGTGAAAAATTATTTTTTGGTCCAAATGAAACCAAGGGCCATAAAAGTAAAGGAAAAATACAAGTTTGAAGAAGCCCTTTGGTTGGAATGGAAAGAAGCCTTGCCCTTTATGGACAAAATGGACCGGATGGCCGTTCGGTCCTATTTTAAAAGTTTAGGAAGAAAAACAAACAAAGAAAATGGATACAAAGTTCCACCTCGCCTTGCCATGTAAGGATATTGAAGAGACCCGTGTCTTTTATCAAGATGTAATCAAGGCCAATTTGGGCAGACATACTGAAAAATGGCTGGATGTTGACCTCTTTGGCAACCAGCTCACCTTTACCCAATCGGGAAACTTCAACTTTGATTTCAAGAATTACCGCTTGGAGGATTATATCCTGCCCTCGTTCCATTTTGGGGTGATCGTTCCCGTAGATGTCTGGGGAGAGTTGTATTCAAGGCTGTTCCAGTTGGACCTCGAGGTGACCACCGAGGCCACGTTCATGCAGGACAAGGTCGGTGAGCACCTGTCCTTTTTCATACAAGATCCCAACGGCTACATGGTGGAGTTCAAGAGCTTTAGGGACCCAGAGGAGATTTTCGCAACCTGATAGATACCATGGATTCAAAAGCCATAGCCCTGCACCTTGCAGGGAACATAGACATTTCTGCCTACAGACAGGCCATTGGAAGAAAACTCATCTTTGGCGACAGGGACGAACTTTTCTATGCCGATGGTCCACAATATCTGTATGTTTTCAGGTACGGGATTGTCTCCTTTTATGGTTTTGACGAAAACTTGATGAATGAAGTTTTGGAAGCCCTGAAACCTTTTTGTGAAGGTTGGAACCGATCTGAGCTTACGGATGAAATGGAGATAGAACTTGTTTCCGATGAAGAGCCATCCAAAGTGACCAATAACAAGATAGAACTGCAAAAATCCAATGTGGAAGGAATGCGATTGGCCCTGCTGCACCTATCACAGTCCGTGGCATTGGATCACTTTGCCGGACTTTCGGACCAAATCATGAAAGAGACCCGGGAGCACACCAATTATTTGGAACACCACGGTCGGTTGGACCTAGGGGGCAAAAAACTCAAAAGATACATTGCCAGGGTCCTGAACATCAACAACCAGATTTCTGAAAACCTCTATATTTTTGATTCCCCGGAAGTGGTGTGGGAAGATGAGGCCCTCGATCGGTTGGACAGGAATTTGAAACAGATCTTTGATCTGAAGGAACGCTATAGGACCATCAAGGAACAGGGATACATCATCAAAGAGAACCTAAGCCTTTTCAAGGACATCATGGACCACAGGGAGAGCAGTAGGCTGGAATGGATCATTATTTTGCTGATTTTGGTCGAAGTGTTGGACCTTTTCATCATGCGTATAATCAATTAAAAGCATTTTATTTTGGACAATTTGGACATATTGGGCAGCGAGGAATGGTGCCGTTTTGAGGAACTTGGGATACCTGCCATCAAGGCCAGGGTGGATTCCGGCGCAAAGACATCATCGATCCAAGCCAGCAAGATCAAAATCTTTACCAAAGGGCTGGAAGATTGGGTGAGGTTTGAGGTAAACCCATTGCAGGACAACAGGAGCATTTCCATATTGTGCCAGTCCAAGTTGGTGGATATGCGTAGTGTGAAAAGTTCGCAGGGCATATCCGAGGAACGGCCTGTGATAAAGACGCCCGTGAACCTTGGGGGAAAGATCTTCGATATTGAACTTACCTTGGCCAATAGGGACACCATGGAATATCGTATGCTGTTGGGGCGGGAGGCCATCAACGAGAGGTATTTGGTGGACCCCTCCAAAAGTTTTAGCATGGGCAATATCTCCCCGGAAGAAATGGCCATCAAGTACCGTCCCTATAAATCGGACAAGTCTGGATTGACCTTGGGCCTTTTGGCCAGTAACCCTGAACTGTACAGCAACAAACGAATCATTGAGGCCGGGGAGATGAGAGGGCATAAAGTGGTCTTTTTGAATGTGGAGAACGTTTACATGAAACTGGACGCCGGTTCACCAGAGATCAGGTATAGGGGAGGGAATATTTTGGATAAGTTCGATGCGGTGATCCCAAGGATCAAGCCATCGGTCACTTTCTATGGTTGCGCCCTGTTGAGACAGTTCGATACCCTAGGGGTGTATTGCCTGAACACGGCCGATGCCATCAGCAAATCCAGGGACAAACTGTTCGCCTCACAACTTTTCTCCAAGAATGATATCCATATCCCCATAACGGGATTTGCCAAATCCCCGATGGACACCAAGGACCTGATCCGAATGGTGAACGGGGCACCTTTGATCATCAAACTATTGGAAAGTACGCAGGGCAAGGGTGTGGTGTTGGCCGAGACGAACAAGGCCGCCGAGAGTGTCATCAATGCCTTTAAGAGCGTGCAGACGAACATATTGGTGCAGGAGTTTATCAAAGAAGCCAACGGACAGGATATCCGCTGCTTTGTCGTGAATGGCAAGGTAGTGGCCTCCATGCAGCGTCAGGCCCAAAAAGGGGAATTCAGGGCCAACATCCACCAAGGTGGGGCTGCATCCTTGATCAAAATCACATCAGAAGAACGAAAACTCGCCATCAAATCGGCAAAAGTGCTAAATCTTGACGTGGCAGGGGTGGATATCATCCGTTCCAATAGAGGGCCTTTGCTTTTGGAAGTAAATTCTTCGCCCGGATTGGAAGGAATCGAGAATACTACGGGAATGGACATCGCCAATGTGATGATCGAGACCATTGAGCGGAAACTCAAATACAATTCCTGATTTCATCGATTTTAAAGTAACCTGTTTATTATCAAACAGTTGTATATTTAGTCCGTACTTTCTTACGAGTACGGATTTTTTTTTGAATATGAATTGAAAACGGCCATCCGTTAAGCCAAAAGCCCCATCCGTTAATTGGTGCCCATAAATAATAAAATCCAGTAGTATGTTTGTCACGAAATCAAAAGAAAGCCACCTAATAGGATGGGGTGATAGTAGGGTACTCTAGTGTTCTTTCCCCCAATATCTTATCAAAAGGAGGTTTACGTTGCGCCAGGGGGTTTTTGAGGTTGAGCCCCCTCGGCCGTAACGGTTTCAAAGTCAAAATATATGTTCCCGTAAATTTGACCTACTTTTATTTGGAAAGGAGCCATGAAAATGGCTCCTTTTTCTTTTGGTCAACTCCAATTGTTCACATCTTTTAAGAAAACATGGAAATCCCACAGTGTAAGTTTTTATGCAAAAAACCTACTTTTGTAAGTGAACCAACAGAGGAAGATTTTTGATATGTCAGAACAGATGGAAAGAATAAAAACATTGATCATTGGCTCGGGACCGGCCGGGTACACGGCTGCTATTTATGCCGCTAGGGCAGATTTGAAACCTGTTATGTACACAGGTATGGAACCAGGCGGGCAGTTGACCACCACTACCGAAGTGGACAATTTCCCTGGATACCCCGAAGGGATAGACGGACCAACCATGATGATGCAGCTACAACAGCAAGCCGAACGGTTCGGTACGGAAGTTAGGATAGGTATGGTGACGGCTGTGGATTTCAGTGATGAGATTGGGGGCATCCATAAGGTGACCGTGGACGAATCCAAGGTGATAGAGGCGGAGACCGTGATCATATCAACAGGGGCTTCGGCCAAATACCTGAACATTCCCAGTGAACAACGATTAAGGGGAGGTGGAGTTTCGGCCTGCGCCGTTTGTGACGGATTTTTCTACAAAGGCCAGGAAGTGGCCATAGTAGGGGCAGGGGATACCGCTGCCGAAGAGGCTTCCTATTTGGCCAATATCTGTAAAAAGGTGACTATGCTGGTACGCAAGGACCACATGCGGGCCTCCAAGGCCATGCAGCATAGGGTCAACAGCATAGACAACATCGAGATCCGATACAATACCGAAGTGGATGAAGTGCTTGGGGACCAAGTGGTGGAAGGTATCCGAATGGTGAATAACGAGACCGGTGAAAAAGAGGATATTGCCGTGACCGGATTGTTCATTGCCATTGGGCACAAACCCAATACGGATATTTTCAAGGGACAGTTGGATATGGACGAAACAGGGTATATCATCACCCAAGCCAAGTCCACCAAGACCAATAAACCTGGTGTATTTGCCAGTGGAGATGCCCAGGACAAAATATACAGACAGGCAGTTACCGCTGCGGGAACGGGCTGTATGGCCGCCTTGGATGCCGAACGGTATTTGGCCGCTGTGGAGAGCAAGGAAATACTGGCCTCTTCTTAGGCAGAGAATACAATACCCATTATAAAAAAGGCGCTGTCAAAAGCGCCTTTTTCTTTTTTGGATATTTTTTCAGTCGATTCTTTTGTAGTTTTCAGAAAAGGTCCTGTTGCCATCATTGTCCACGGTAATCTGGCTAAAAGAATCTGCTGTGAGCACCAGTTCAAAAGTGAAGTTGCGCATGGTGTCCAGGGCCTTCATCATTTCATCGTCCCCATATTCAATTACTTCTATCAGGGAAGAATCCGTTGTCCTATACGAGCCATAGCCAAATCTGCCATTGGGGTCATCGGGCACATATCTGGTCCACATGATCTTTTCCTTGGAGTACATTTTGACCTGTCGATATCCATCAGATTTTTCAATAGTATCCGTGATGTTCTCACCGTCATAACTATAAAAACTCTGTAATTCCCACGTACCCTCGATGGAGGGACGATTTTGTTCCATTCCCTTAAAGCTCCCGGCCATTAAGAAAACGACAAAGCATGCAATGATAAAAACTGATTTTTTCATAGAGATTGACGTTAAGGAGGTTAAAGAATATCTATAAGGTAGTGATAATTATTGTCAAAATCTAAGTTTAAGACTTAAAATTTTAACATATGTTTAATTGTATTTTCAGATAGAATGAGATATAAAGTCTTATAAAGATTAGGGCAAAATGTCTTTTTCAAAAGATTTGCGGATGATTTAATAATAATTGCATAAAACAGCATTATTTTTAAGTGATAAACATTTTTTTACTTAAATGTTTGATTTGTAAAATTTTTTGGGCAATTTTCAGAAGTATTAACACAAACTAAAGAAATGAAAAGCATTTATTTAACATTTGTTGCAGTGTTTTCTTGCATTGCCGCTTTTGGACAGACCATCACAGGTACGGTATCCGATACTTCGGGCACACCGTTGCCTGGGGTTACCATTGTGGTAAGTGGCTCGAACAACGGGACAACTACTGATTTTGATGGAAAATATTCCATCAATGCCTCTAGCGGGCAGGTACTTAGATTTTCCTATTTGGGAATGATCACCAAAGATGTAACGGTTGGCTCGTCAACCACGCTCGATGTGGTGTTGGAAGAAGACTCCACACAGCTCGATGAGGTGGTGGTTACCGCATTTGGTGTGGAGCAAAAGCAGAAATCCTTGGGATATTCTGTTACGAAGGTAAACACCGAGGATCTTAATCTGGCTGGCCAGTCCAACCCGATTGAAAGCCTTCAAGGTCGAGTTGCCGGGGTACAGATAAACAGGTCTTCCGGTACTTCGGGAGGTGGTGTTGACATTCTGATCAGGGGTGTGACTTCCGTGAACCCCAACAGGAGCAACCAACCGTTGATCATTGTTGATGGTCTCGCTCTGGACAATGACACCTTTTCCGGGGAAGTTAGGCCCAGTGCAGGTTCTAATTCACCTAACAGTTCGGAACAGTTCGCCTTTTCAAATAGGGCCGGTGATTTGAACCCTGAGGATATAGAGAGCTTCAACGTACTTAAAGGGGCTGCCGCCACTGCACTTTATGGGGTAAGGGCTGCCAATGGTGCCATTATCATTACCACAAAAAAAGGGAAGCAAGGAAAGGCAAAGATCAATATCTCGGCCTCAACAACTTTCCGGAATGTAAAAACAACGCCATCGCTCCAAACTAAGTATAGGGAAGGATTTGGTGGTGCGCCAAGGACACTTTATGACCCTACCTCCGAAACAGGGTTCAACAGGGTCCAGAACTCCACGTCTTTCTATTCATGGGGCCCGGAATATGCTTTGGATTCTTATGATCTGGGCGAAGGAAACATTGTTGATCTTTCCGATGATAGGTTCTATAGTCCATACGATATCTTCAGGACAGGGTTTAATTCCCAACTCAACATGAACCTGAGTGGGGCGGGCGAGCGATTGAACTATTATTTCTCCATGGGCAACAATAGCGAGCAAGGGGTATTGCCCAACACGGATTACAAAAAGACCAATTTCAGGTTGAAGGCCGGATATAAAGTCACGGACAACTTCAACATAGACGGTTCCATCTCCTTTACCAATTCTGGGGGGAAGCGGGCCAATGGAGGTGATAAATCCGTGATGAGTGCCCTGTATTATTTTGCAGGGACATTCCCCATAAACGATTATCAGAATGCCGATGGCAGTGAAAGGGATTATTCCTTTGGAATCATTGATAACCCAAGGTACTTGTTGGAAACCAGTACCTTGGAGGACGATGTGAACCGTTGGATAGGAAACACGACCCTTACATGGTCTCCCAAGGATTGGGTAACCATCACCTACGCGGCACAGATAGACAACTATTCCGATGCAAGGAACCGATATGTGGGACCTGATTTGGACGGAGGTTCACAAGTAGGCGGTTTCATTTTGGAACAAAATGTAAATTTCACAGGTCTGGAATCCAATTTCTTGGTGGCCATGAACAAAGCTTGGTCCGATGATTTCACCACAGACCTTACCTTGGGGCACCAATTGTCCGATTCCAAAAGATCTTATTTGGAAGCAAGGGGAGAAGGCCTGAACGTACCTGGGGTAAACGAAATTGGGAATACCACAAACTTTTTCATTAACAAGGAAATAGTCCAGCTCAGAAATGTTGGGGTGTTTGGCGAACTCAAGTTTGGGTACAAGGATAAACTGTTCCTTTCACTGACCGGCAGGAATGACTGGGTTTCCACCTTGCCAAAAGAGAACAGATCGTTCTTTTATCCCTCGGTGAGCTTGGCTTATGATGTTTCTGGCCTCTTTGGGGAAAACGACATCTTCACTTTTGGAAAACTTAGGGCCTCATGGGCCGAGGTCGGTAAAGGACCTGGATTTGGGGATATTGGACAGTATTTTGTCGTAGATAGCGACTTTCCGTTCGGAGGTGTCGGAGGTTACCGAAGAAGCACCCTGTTGGGAGATTTGGACATCGTGCCAGAAAGAAACCAATCTACCGAATTTGGAGCAGACCTCAGGTTCTTGAACGATAGGATCCGATTGGATTATGCCTACTATAACACACGGGTCAAAGACCAGATATTTACGGTGGGGACTGCCTATTCTTCAGGACTTTCGGGAATCACCAGAAATGCTGGGGATTACGAAATCTTCGGACACGAGTTCCTGTTGAGCGCGGACATCATCCGAAACCAAGACCTAAGATGGGAAGTGATCCTCAACTGGTCCACCAGTGAAGGAAAAGTACTGGAAATTCCCGAGGACATTGAATCCGTGGTCTTTGCCGATTCTGGATTTACTGGTATAACCTCTGAAGTAAGGGCCGGGGACAAAATGGGCAACCTGTACGGCTACAAATGGCGATATGAAAATGGGGAGCGATACATCGGGGCCAACGGTTACCCTGTCATCAACATAGACGAAAGGGTAGTGGTCGGAAACGCTTTCCCGGATTTCATTTCCTCTTTGGGGAGCAATTTCAAATACAAGGGAATTGGTTTGAACTTCCTATTGGAATGGAAAAAAGGAGGAGATTTGTATGATGCAGGTATTCGAAATGCCATCCGGAACGGTACCCCTTCAAGTACCATACAGCGATATGTCAATGTAGTCTTGGACGGTGTGATGGATGACGGAAGCGGTGGTTTTGTGCCCAATACCACCGAAGCCCTGATAGACGAGAACTACTATAGGGATTCCAATGTGTATAACCGCGCTTCTGAAATTTTGGTACAGGATGCCTCTTGGGTAAAACTCAGGAACATTTCTTTGTCCTATGATTTTCAGAGTAGGTTCATTAAAGACCTGAATCTGGATAAGGTAAGCATATCTGCCAGTGCCAACAACATCCTTCTTTGGACACCTTTCGATGGATATGACCCAGAGGGCAACCAATACAGTGCGGGCAGTAACGTATATGGGTTCACTGGATTGAACATACCCTTGGCCGAAAGCTATTCTTTTGGATTGAACATTGCATTTTAAAAAAAGAACTATGAAAAAAATACAAATAATAAAGGCATTTCTACTATTCTCCACAGTGGCCTATGTGGGGTGTAGCGAAGATTATTTTGATGTGAACACGCCTTCCAATACAGCACCATTGGAAGATTTGCGCATGCAGGACCTCATGGCCCCGGCCATTCACAGTACATTGGAGGGACAACGATCTGCAGAGCTTGCTTTTGGCAATTACGTGCAGAACTTTGTGACCACGGGTGGTGGCGCGGCAGGACAGACCTCTGCCGATGGATTATGGAGTCAGGTCTATCTCTATGTGTTGCCCAATCTTGAAGCTGCCAAGCAAAAGGCGATAGAGAATGGAGCCACGCACATTGAGGCCATAGCAGATATCCTTATTGCAGCCAATATTGGTATGGCCACGGATACATGGGACAATATTCCTTATTCCGATGCTACGCAAGGCCCTGATAATAACTTTGCGAGTTTTGATACGCAAGAGCAAATTTACGACGAGGTGTTCACCCTATTGGATGGTGCCATAGCAAAATTGAGCGCACCCGATACCTCTGGTTTTGGGCTGGGTGCATCGGATTTGATCTATGATGGCGATGTGGAAAAATGGCTGAGAGCGGCCTATTCCCTAAAAGCCCGTTATCAGCTCCATTTGGTGAACAAAGGAGTGGTTACCGCAGCAGAAGTACTTTCAACAGTTGAAAATGGCTTTACGTCCAATGACGACAACTTCGCCATGTACTACAATGAGAAGAACATCAACCCATGGTATTCCGAAGAGATACTGGCCAGGGAAACAGGTAACCTGAGCAAGGACATAGCCAGCCAATTGGTGAGTTCAATGAACGGTGATTACTATCCTTTTTTGGGTGGTGTTGTGGAAATCGACCCACGACTGCCCTTGTTTGCTGAAAATGGAGATGAGGCCGAGTACAAAGGATTCGTCAGTGGTGGTGGAGGTATAGCTCCCGATGGCACTGATGCCAATGCAAGATTTAGGGAAGATGGTTTTTATACCAGTGTGGACTCCCCACTCATCCTCATCAGCTATGCTGAAGTACTTTTTATAAAAGCTGAAGCTGCATTTTTGGCCAATGGGGGCACAACGACCAGTGTAGGTTCCAACGCCACTGCTTATGCCGCTTACATGGACGGTATAGCTGCCAGTATGGAAATGTATGATGTGGATGGTGCGGACTATATGGCCGACGCCGCCATCGATGTGGGAGAAGGAGCACTTATGCTACACCACATCATGAAGGAAAAATACATCCATAACTTCCTAAACCCAGAGACTTTTGTGGATTACAGGAGATATGATTTCTCCGATGAGGTTTTCACTGGATTGCAGATTAGGAGTGAAGAAGAAAGTGCCGACACCGAGTTCCCAGGACAATGGTTCCGAAGGGCCAATTATCCTTCTACCGAGCTAACTAGGAATGAGGCTAATGTATTGGCCAACCAGCAGGATCCCGTGGTTCCCGTTTGGTGGGATGAATAGGATCCGACGAGTTAGTCATAAATGCAAAAAGGCCATCCCATCGGATGGCCTTTTTTATGGTTGTTCACTGGATTTTAGAAAACATCTTGCTCCGTCAAGTACAGGAGACCTTCATCCTTTTGGTTCAGAATACGTTTGCTTCTCAAATAGCGGTCATAATTGTACTCGTCAAAATTGTCTGCATTTTTGTCCATACTGCTGATGTGCACATTCCCGGCGGAATGGATAAATTCATTGTTCCCGATCCACATCCCTACATGGACCACCCTTTCCGAAGTAGAATCAGTGGCTTTTCTTCCAAAAAAGAGCAGATCTCCGGGAATGAGCTTGTCGAACTCCCTTGAATCATCTATCAAACTCCCTTCATGTATCTGCTGCGAGGCATCACGCGGAATGATCATGCCGTTCATAAAATACACGGTCTTGGTAAAACCACTGCAATCCACACCTTTTGTGGAGGTGCCTCCCCACAGATAGGGTACACCCAGCATCGTTTTGGAGGTTTCCACCAAGGCTTCTTTGCTAAAGGACAGGTTTGATTTCCAATCCAGATATGGAGATGCTTCGGATTTGGGAACAAAACCATTTTTTCCATCAGGGTATTTCACCTGATAAAAAGTTCCATCTTCTGCAATCAACTTTAGGATATTGCCTGCAACAAGGTCGGATACCACTTGTGCAGCTGAGTTTGCTTCGGCAAAAGCATGTCCATAGGTTTGGGTATAGATCAATTTTTCCGAATCTTGCCAATCTTGGAAACGGGTCTTGTCCATCAACTCAATTCCTCTGCTGTCCACCCACCCCAAATAGTGGTCCGGGGTCTGGATGCGGTACCAGCTACCATGCATTTGGTACACTTTTACGGGCATTCCCAAAGTTCCTTGGGTTACCATTTCTGCGGAATGGGCGGGACGGGACCTTAAATTCGCCACTGAAAGTGCTATGGCACCATATATGTTTCCCTCCAGACTTGCCGAAGGAAGTACCTCAACACTGTCCCGAAACGTAATTTGTTCCTGTTCCAGCTGTTTCCGTAAAGCATCCAAAGCTTCTGGAAGGCTTGTGCCCCCTTTTAGTGTATATCCTTCAGGGCTTTGTATCGCTTCGATATCGAAAAGGACCACCCGCGTATCGGGAGCGTAGGTGCTTTTAATGGAAGAAATGGCTTCTTCAACTTTATTGGGCCCCGTATCGGTCTTTGTTTCACATGCCATGAAAACAAGGGTCAGCAAAGCATAAAAACAGCATCTTTTTTGAAGGGAGAATAGAATTTTCATTGTAGAACTCGGTTTAATTATTTATAAATGCACTCATCAACTAGTCTTGAAGTGCGTTCAAACAGTTGGCCAATTGTTGGATATCCTCTTTGTCATGATAGGCGCTCAAAACAATACGTCCTACTATGGGCCCGTACGCATCCGGATAATTGAAATAGGTGGTGATGAAACCATTTTTTTCCAAGGTCCTTGCCAAATCGGCATCTTCAAACTCATACGTAGGATGCCCTTCCATGTGTTTGAAAAGGGAAGGATGATGCAATACATTTCTAAAAAACGCATCATTTTCCATGAGTTTGGACCTCCTTTCGGCATAGATGTCGGTGGCATCCAGCAGTGTACCCATGAAAGCGGGTAGGGCAGGGCTCGCCCCTCCAAAAAAGGAAGTATTGCGTAGCAGTTCCATATCCGCTGCGTTTCCCAATATGGCTCCGGCCTGAATGCCCAGACCTTTGCCCAAGGAACAACAGACCATCAACTTGGCTGGGTTCAACGTTTTGAGCAGGTCGTAACAACCAACCCCATTTTTTCCGACAACACCGATGCCGTGGGAATCATCACCTACGAGCATGATCTTTTCCAAAGGAAGCTTTTTCAGGGCATGAAAATGCGGGAACTGCTTCCCTGAAAAGTCAATGGTATCAAAAAGCAGCACTGGCATTGGGCCACCTCGATTGATTTCTTTCTGGAGGCGATCACTAAGATCTTCAAAGCTCTCCGTTTTGTTCACTCCGACTAAATGGAGCGCAGTGTGGGCATTGGGAGCGGCAAACAAGGAGTGTCCTTGCTGCAATAAGGTCTGGATGACCAATTGGGCGGCCAAATATCCCGAGGACAGGGTAAGGCAGCTTTCCGCCCCGACCCATTTTGCCAAATAGTCCTCCGCAATTCCATAGATGTCCAAAGAGACATTGGATTTTCTCGATGCCCCGTAGTGCATGCCACATTTCTCTACATTTTTGCTGAAAATCTCCAAAAAGGGAGGATAGGATTGAAGCCCAAGGTAGGCGGTGCCCCCAAAATAGAAGTACGTCTTGCCTTCCACTTGGACCAATCGGTCGGGTATGCGGGCGATGGAATGCGACATTACAACAGTTCTATCCCACTTCCGGGAAGTTTGGGAAAAATGACCTTTCCATCATCCAAAATTTGGACACCGCGGGCAATGTCATGTTTGAGCAGTAGCGAACCGTCCATGTCCACGTAGTCCAATTGGGGGGTCAATTGTGCAATGGCGGAAATTCCGACGGAGGATTCCGTCATGCAGCCCACCATGATCTTTAGTCCCAGTTCCTTCCCTTTTTTTATCATCCGTCTAGCAGGGGTAAGACCGCCACATTTGGTCAGTTTGATATTGATGCCGTGGAAATAAGGGCCACATTTTTCCACATCGCTTTCCACAATGCAGCTTTCGTCGGCGATCACGGGCAGTGCGGAATGTGCTTTTACTTTTGCCATGCCCTCCCAGTCATCGGCCTTCAGGGGCTGTTCCAAAAATTCGACCCCGAGGTCCTTCAGCAGTGGTGCATTTTGGATGGTCTCCTCGGCAGTCCATGCGCAATTGGCATCTATGCGGAAAATGCTTTTAGTATGTTTACGGAGCTCCCGAACTATGGCCACATCGTCTTGGGTACCCAGTTTGATCTTATAAACGGGCCATGGCATTTCTTGAAGCTTTTCCACCATTTTTTCAACGGTGTCTATGCCGATGGTATAATTGGTGATCGGGTAGTGGCTGTTGTCAGTGCCCCAGATTTCATAAAGAGGTTTGCCCAGTAACTTTCCGTATAGGTCATTGGCAGCAAGATCCAACGCACATAACGTGAACTTTTCAAGGTTTAAGGATTCCAAATGCCGGTAGAAATTTTCCGGATTATCAAAATCATATTCTTCTATAGCCTCTCTGACCGCTTCAATCTCGGCAGTCATGCTCTCGACGGTGATTTTGTAATAGGGATTGGAGGTGGCTTCGCCATATCCGGTCTTTCCCTTATGGGAAAGGGCCACGATCATAGTATCCTGAGTGTCGTGCGATTCCCTGGAAATGGTAAAGGTATGGGCAAGTTGTAAGGTGTATTTTTTGATTGCTATCTGCATGGATCTTTCTTTTTTTATCATCCTGCTAAGATAGGGTTTCGCCTATACTTATTAAAGACAAAAGCCCACCGAAAAACTCGGCGGGCCTTTGCATATTTAAAGAGAATTGGATCAATATTTACGCACGCTTCCCGAAACCGATTTTTTGGTCTCCACACTGGCATCCCCTGTGTAGGAGATGTCCGCACCGCTGCTGGCATCGGCCACCAAGGACTCGGATACGTTCACGGAAATGTCGGCCCCACTACTGGCATCGGCGTGGCAGGTCTTCACGGTAAGGTCCCTGGCTTTGATGTCGGAACCGCTACTGGCATCGGCATAGAGCATATCGGCCTTTCCTGCTATTCGGATATCCGCACCACTACTGGCATTGGCAGAGATTTCATCGGCCACCACTTCTACCTGAAGGTCGGACCCGCTGCTGGCATCAAGGTCTATCTTCCCGGTCTCGATGATGTTCTGGACGATAAGGTCGGCCCCACTGGAGCTTTCCAATGCATCCACGTTGCGAAGGGTCACGTACACATTCTTGGTGGCCCTTCCGATGTTCTCAATGGCATGGATTTTCAATTTTCCATCCTTGACATCAGTTCCGATCAGGTCAATGATGTTCTCATCGGCCTCAACAGTGATCTTGTACTCCGCGCCCTGTGTCACGAATACGTCTATTCCTTCCGAAGCGGATACCACTGTGAAATCTTCATCCACGTTGCGGTTTTCCTCTACGACTTCGCCGTTACCGGTCTTGCCGCTCCCAAAGTTCATGTCCATCATACAGGAGGACGCGAACAGGGATAATAGTACTGCGATTGCTAATCTTGCTAGTGTTGTCATGATTGTTGTTTTTTGTGTCCAGTTGTACCGGACAGCTGTTATTGATTGATTTAGTTGTGATCTGCACTGAAATTCAACAGTGTAAATGTCTTATTTTAAGCGTATTGTTTGAATTTTATACTACCCAATTGTGGAATTTGAGCTCCCAATTGTAGTTTTTAGTTCCCGGCCTTTACCTTGATGCCATCCTCATTGATCTTCATTTCAAAGGAATCTTGGGCATCCTTGATATCGATGTCTATTCCGTCTTCATTGATGATGATCTTGCCATTCCCATTCCTTTCTTCGTCATTATCTTCATCAAGGCAGTCCTGGCACTTTAGCTCTCCATCTTTGCCCATGAGCCAAATGTGGCCAACAATACTACTTCTGTAATAATCCTTATCATTGGCAATACCCCTGCCTATATGGTACCTTGTGGATTCCTCGAACCGTACCATACTGCCCTCGGGGATATGGATGGTGGTGGTCACTTCTTGGTTTCTGGCCTTATTGGAAATATCGGTGATAAGGTATTCGTCCAAAATGATCTCATTGCCCAAAAGTTCGTAGCCATACGTAATGTTTTTGGCCCTGTCCCGGGCGGTCCGTGAGGAACTGCCGTTGGAATCCTTTCGTATGGACAGGGAAACAACAGAATCCTCCGCTTTTTTCACGTTGATGTGCACCTCATCGGAAATGAGTACCCTATTGTCATCTTTGTCATAGGCAAAGGACATACGTCCAAAATGGATATCATCCCTAGTGTATTCGTAGCCGGGGTTCTTCATTCGGATGACAAGCGTATCGGTCACGTTTTCCAGGACCAATTGGTCTTGTTCGTGCACGCTTCCCGTGTTCGAAAATTCCGCAGCCTGACGGATGCCAAGGGCGATCAAGGCCCCAACGGAGATCAACCAAAGCCCCAAAAGGGAGAATTTGGCAATGTTCCCGATGGATTTCAGGTTGTTCACCAAAATCTTCAATCCTAAATAAAGGACAAAGAAGAAAGGAATGCCGACCGCAAAGAAAAGCAGTATGGAAACCACCCAAACAGGCGCTCCCGTGGTGTTCACGATCTCGTAGAAATCCACTCCTGGGAAATGAACCGCATCGAACATGCCCACAGTGAACAGTCCGAAGAACAGACCGATGAGTGTGGATGCCCCGATGATGATGAGCAATATGCCTATGAACTTGCCGAATACCTTGAACAGGAACAGGATAATGTCCCCGATGGTATCAAAAAAGGTCTTGGAGCTGCTTTTGACCTTGTTGCCCACTTTTTCGTAGTCAACATTTTTTACCTTGTCGGCAACATCATCAAACCCCTCTTTAACTTTGCGTTCTATATTGCTGATGTTGACGGGCTCCCCCCGCATATCCAATTTTTGGGAGGTAGTGGCCGCTTCCGGGACCAAGATCCACAGTAGGATATAGGCAATCAGCCCAAAGCCGGAGGTGAAAACGGCCAAAAGGAGGAAAATGATCCGGATCCATAGTGCATCCAGCCCCAAGTAGTGCTCCAGACCGGCACACACCCCACCAATATACTTATGATCGATGTCGCGGTACAGTTTTTTGGCCTTCGGACTGGGTTCGGCATGGGTCCTTTTGGGGTCGTCCTCAAAAATGTCCTCGTCCACCATATAATCTTCGGGCTGTCCCATCACATCGATGACCTGGTCCACTTCCTTGTGGGTGATCACCTGTCGCTCGTTTTCCATTTTTTCCAAAAAGAGCTCGGCGATCCTTGCCTCGATGTCGGCTATGATCTCATCGCTTCCCTTGGTGCCCGCAAACGATCGTTTGATGGACTCCAGGTAGCGTCTCAGCTTGTTGTACGCATCATCGTCTATGTGGAAGAGCGTATTTGCCAAATTTATATTAACTGTCTTGTTCATTTTTGATACTTATTTTGTGTTGGTTACCAGATTGACTGCATTTCTTAGTTCATCCCAGGTGCCGTTGAGTTCCTTGAGGAACAGTTGCCCTGTTTCTGTCAGCGCGTAATATTTGCGGGGAGGCCCCGATGTGGATTCTTCCCAACGGTAGTTGAGCAATCCGGCATTTTTCAGCCTTGTGAGCAAAGGGTATATGGTACCTTCCACCACCAGCATCTTTGCGTCCTTCAGGGCATCCAGAATCTCCGAGGCATACTTGTCGTCATCCTTTAGGATGGACAGGATGCAGTATTCCAGGACCCCTTTGCGCATCTGTGCTTTTGTGTTTTCTATGTTCATAACTTCATGGGTCTATTAAATTAACTGTTCGTTTTTGATCTGCCAAAACGGGTCTGGCCTTGTTCCCACTCCGTCCCCTGTGATGAGCAGGGGAGTGGAAACGTTTTTTGATTGATGATTGATTGATTGATTGATGAACTTTTCGTTTTTTGATCGATGATTAAACTCCTATTCTTTGATTGATGATAAACTCTTATACGGTCTGATTTAATGTAGGCTCACAACTCTACTTATTTTCCAATCGTCCCCAGTTTGCTTCCAAATAACGATGAACTTACTTGGATGGGATGGTGCATTTGGTTCTTCCTTGTTATGGAACTTGTGCAGTGCCATTTCAACGGCTCCAAAACCATTGATTGGGTACACTTCTATGCTGCCAGGAACCAATTCCCGGGTCACTTTTCCACAAATATTCTTTTCGATGCTTTCCAAAATACCTTGCTTGTCCTTGGATAGACCACCCATGTCATGATAAAACTCCAAATCCGCATCATAGATTTCAGCCTGTTTTTCCATGTCACAGGTATTGTAGGCATTGAAATAAATGCTATCCATGCGTACAATGGCCCGGTATAGTTCGGAGTTTTCCTCAACCTGTGCGTTCACCAAAGTTGAAACGCCAATGAAAGCCATGATCGATATTGATGTTGTCCAACGCATTACTTGATGAATTTAATGGTGAACGGATATTTGAAATATTGCCCTTCGTTGGTTCGGATGGTGGCCAATATGCTGTACACAATGTTAGCTATGGCCAACCCCACCTGTATGGCCCCGGCTATTCCGACGGGCCAGAACAAACGTCCAAATCGAAAATCGTCACTGTCGATATGGATGTTCAGATTGTTGAGATCGCTCAAGCGGTGAAACCCGAACACATCCCAATCAAACAGACCGGGCATGGACCCAATGAAAAAGGGAATGGTGATCAAGCCCGCCACTATGGAGTATAGTAACATACTGATCTGAAAGTTGAGGGCCTGCTTCCCGTTATAGTCCACAAAGTCGTACTGCTTTTTGTTGGACATCCACAAGATCAAGGGGACGATGAAGTTCCCAAAGGGAATGAAATACTTCGAGAACGTGGACGCATGGATGATCGCGGATAAGTTTCGTTCGTGTTTGGTCAATGTTGCTGCCATTTTTGATTGATGATTTTGATGTATAAAAGGGTTAACCTATTAGCTTACGATGCAAATATATATCCAAAAGACAGTACTATGCAAAACAAAGTACTAATAATTAACTTTTTTTTAACAATTTAAAATAGCAGGTTTTTACCTATTTTTAGGCATCTAAATCTTAGTTTATGGCACTGACACCCAGTAAAATCAACACCTTTACATTTCTGAAACTCCCCTCGGCCTGGTGGTGCGGGGTTCGTCTCAAATACATCGATGGGCAAAAGGCCATCACCACGGTAAAGCACAGATGGATCAATCAAAATCCGTTCAAATCCATGTTTTGGGCCGTGCAGGGCATGGCTGCCGAACTCAGCACGGGTGCTTTGGTGATGAACGAGATCCAAAAAAGCGGCAAAAAAGTGTCCATGCTTGTGGCCAACAACAAGGCCACGTTCACCAAAAAGGCCACGGGACGCATTTCATTTACCTGTGAAGATGGCCCATTGATTGCCGATGCCATCCGCAGAACAGTGGAAACCGGGGAAGGACAAACCTGCTGGATGAAATCCGTAGGGGTAAATGCAGATGGGGTGGAGGTCTCCACCTTTCATTTTGAGTGGACGGTGAAGGTGAAGGGGTAGATATGGTAAAAGGTGATGGTAATTAGGAAAAGATGATGCACCTTTCTATACAGATGGTTGTAACAAAACGCCTAACCGACCAACATATAAACAATAATCAAAAAACGATCAAAAAATGAACGCACACGAAATCGACTATCACATTTACGGGGAGGAAATGCAATATGTGGAGATCGAGCTGGATCCCCAAGAAGCTGTCATAGCGGAAGCGGGCAGTTTTATGATGATGGATTCCGATATCAAAATGGATACCATCTTCGGGGACGGTTCCAATCAGGACACTGGGGTTTTGGGCAAACTGTTCTCCGCGGGCAAGCGCTTGCTCACGGGTGAAAGCTTGTTCATGACCGCTTTCCTCAATATTGGCCACGGCAAAAAGAACGTAAGCTTTGCTTCACCCTATCCGGGCAAGATCATACCCATAGACCTTTCGGAAAAAGGAGGGAAGTTCATCTGCCAAAAAGATGCCTTCCTTTGCGCGGCCAAGGGTGTTTCCGTAGGGATTGAGTTCTCCAGACGCTTGGGCCGGGGTTTCTTTGGCGGTGAAGGTTTCATCATGCAAAAACTGGAAGGCGATGGTATGGCCTTTGTGCACGCAGGCGGGACCATGGCGAAAAAAACATTGGCCCCAGGTGAGGTGCTCAAAGTGGACACGGGCTGTATCGTGGGCTTTTCCCAGACCGTGGACTACGACATCGAATTTGTGGGTGGCATCAAAAATACCGTGTTCGGCGGGGAAGGCCTCTTCTTTGCCACACTTCGTGGACCAGGAACCGTTTATGTCCAATCCTTGCCATTCAGCCGATTGGCCGGCCGCGTATGGGCCGCCGCTCCAAAAGGGGGCGGAAAGGACAAGGGCGAGGGTAGTATCTTGGGCGGATTGGGCAATTTGCTGGACGGGGACAACCGATTTTAGAACTAGATCAAAAGAAGTTGGATGTTAGGTTTCAAAACTTGACATCCAATTTTTCATTTAAACCCTCTGGAAACCAATTACCAATAATTCTAAAAAAGAAACTTCCTGATGAAATTGAAAACCCTGATTACCATCTTTTGCTGTTTGAATGTCTTCATTTCCCTTGCTCAGGATGATGTGTTGACCAAGGAACAGATACAAGGTGATATTGAATTTTTACGAAAGACGCTTGACGACAAGTCTTCCTATGTGTATCTGAATGGCTATGATTTCAACAGTGATTTTGACGGCTATCTGAAGAAAATAGGGGATTCCACCCAACTTGAAGATTTTGGCCTTTTTCTGAGCCAAACGCTGGGGAAAATTGGGGACAGACATTCCTCTATGGCTACGATAAGAGGTTATGATCTGAATGAATCCCTCTTTTTGCCATTCATCTATGCGCCGCTCCATGATAAGGTCGTTGTTTTGAATATGGGCAAGGACAACGAATTGGGAATACGCTACCCCCGATTCCCTTTTCTCAAAAAAGTCGATGGAACCGATATCCAGGATTTTCTGCAAAAGACGCGCCCCGAAGATATAACTGCCCCGAAGCAAACCTATTTCACTTTGGCCGTGAGGGATATTCGGGACATTGAAAAAAATTACAGGCTGCTCAACAAACCCTTGCCCAAAGAGATCAAGTTGACACTTTCCGATGGCAATTGGCAAAAGGATACTGTCGTGATGGTACCTGTAGTTGACAGGTCGGAACGATTACGGCCGTGGGACGAGAAGTTTGGAGTGGAATATCTTTTTGTAAAAGATGAAGATTACAACAAGCCCGAAGTCATTGAAAAGTTATTCGATATAGAAGACGGCATTGCGTATATCAAGCTCCCTGAAATGGCGAGCAAAGAAGAGGCGCCCCTTCTTTTTGAGCGGTTCAATTCATTTATGAAATCCATTAAGGACGATAGCGAAGCATTGATCATCGATGTGAGGAGCAATGGTGGTGGGACCCGTGACTTGCTTTATGAATTTGCAAAATATGTGATACACCCCGATTCCATCCATGTGGTGAACGTTACCAGACAGAGAGGACCAATTCCATTACCAGAAGACTACAAGCAGAGTTTGAACAATCGATTTTTGTATCCAATGTCGGAATTGACGGGACGGGAGCGGACAACTGTAAATACGTTTTTGAACACCTTCAAACCGATATATGAAATGGATGACACCAAGTACAGCGAATATTATTTTGGCCTGTTGAACGGGAAAAAATTGACCGGGCAATCCTTTTATTATGACAAGCCTGTCTATATCCTAGCCAATGAAAAGACTTTCAGTGCGGCATCCATTTTCGTCTCTGTATTCAAAGGCCTTCCCAACATCACCATTGTGGGCACAACAACTGATGGCTCCAGTGGGAATAGTGATTGGTTCGATTTGCCCAATTCCAAATTGTTTGGAAAGATCAGTACAATGGTCTCCTTTCAAAAAGACGGAAAAATCCTTGACGGTTTTGGTACAGCGCCCGACATCAAAATTGAAAGGGACATGGATCAGATTCTTTGGAAATCCGACACGCAACTGGAAAAATTGAAAAGTATCATAAAGGGAACCAACTAAAATCATACCGTACATAAGGTCGTATCAAACATTGACCATCAAGCCCATGAATTTCAAAGACCTGTTCCAATTTTTGGAAGAACTGCAACAAAACAACAATAAGGAATGGATGGATGCGAACCGCAAATGGTACCGCACCCTTCGGAACGATTTTGTATCGTGGTTGGACGACCTTGATCTCACTATGGCACAATTGCATGACGATTACTATCCGACCCCGGGCAAGAAAGGAATCAACCGTATCAACAACAATTTGATGTTCCACCCCAATAAACCGGTGTACAAAGATCATTTTGGTGCAGGGTTGGACAAAGCGCCCCATTCGGCCGATTTCTACATCGAGATTGGATTGAAACAGTGTCTGTTGGCCGGTGGTTTTTGGCGGCCCGATCCGAACACGCTGCGAAGCATTCGGGAAGGTATCGATTATGATGGGGAGGTGTTGCAGGAAATATTGGACAAACCTTCGTTCAAAAAGACGTTTGGCAGTTTGTATGAAGATGAAAAACTGACCAACGTCCCCAAAGGGTTTTCCAACGACCATCCGCATATCGATTTGCTGAAGAACAAGACTTTTGCCGTGGCACATGAATTTTCACGGGAAGAAGTGTTCCGACCCGATTTCAAGGAAAAAATAGTGGAGGTTTATAAAGAAATGCTTCCATTCCGCCGATATTTGAACAAAACTGTAACCGTTTAGACCCACCTATGAAATACGGAAACATTAGGAATATCAAAAAAGAGTTGCTGTCCGACAATTGGTACACCCTCAACAAAGTCACTTTTGAGTACCAACGGGAAGACGGGACTTGGGAAACCCAGACCAGGGAAGCCTACGACCGCGGTAATGGGGCTGCTATTTTGTTGTACAATACGAAAAAGGGCACCGTGGTGCTCACCCGTCAATTTCGGATGCCCACCTATTTGAACGGAAACGCGGATGGCATGATGGTCGAGGCTTGTGCGGGGCTCTTGGAAAAAGGAAATGCCGAGCAGACCATAAAAATGGAAGTAGAGGAGGAGACAGGCTATAAGATAGACAAGGTGAAAAAGGTGTTCGAGGCCTACATGTCCCCTGGATCCGTCACCGAGATCCTCTATTTCTTTATTGGTGAATACGAAGCCTCCATGAAGGTCAGTGAAGGAGGTGGGGCGGAAGATGAGACCGAAAACATTGAAGTGCTGGAAATCCGATTTGATGAAGCATTCGAAATGGTGAAA
The DNA here is from genome assembly GCF_007785775.2 of Flagellimonas hadalis. Classification (GTDB taxonomy): domain Bacteria; phylum Bacteroidota; class Bacteroidia; order Flavobacteriales; family Flavobacteriaceae; genus Flagellimonas; species Flagellimonas hadalis. The sequence goes on along the minus strand of NZ_VNIK02000001.1, from coordinate 834,881 downwards.
ACAGGCGAGATCAAGGATGCCAAGACCATCATGCTGCTCCAATATGCACAGATCAATGCTGTTTTTGGTCAATAGTTGAGGTGGAGTTCCTTGAGCACAGAGTACATGGTTTTCCGTATCTCGGAGGAAGGCACCTTGAAGTGATTGTTCATGAAGCTGAATATGAGCAATTTACCTTTCTTGGTCTTGATATAACCACTCAGGTTGTAATTGTTGCCAAACGACCCGGATTTGGCGAACAGGAAGGGCTCCGTACTGGGGTCTTCCCATTTTTCCACAGTACCTGTTGGCCCCCACATCGGGAATATGCCAAAGAGGCGTTCCTCGGGCACTTCTGCATAAAGTTTTTGGAGAATTTGCACAAAAGAACGTGGAGTGAACAGGTTGTAGCGCGAAAGCCCGGAACCGTCCACCCATCGGGGCTGTTGTTCCAGATCGGCCAGATCATGCTCCAACATATAGGTGATGGCCCTTTGGGTCCCCAGAGTGTCGGACAGCATGGAAGAGGAAGCCATCAATAACTGTTCGGCCAAAAAATTATCACTTTTGAACAGCATCTGCTTAAAGATGGAATCCGTTTCCATACCATATAAGGTCTCTTTGGGCGTATTGGGAAAATGGTCCACCAATGCAATCTTTTTTTGGAGCACTCTTTCCAGAAGTTGTTTGGTGAGGCTGTCACTGGTGATGAAGGGTACTTCCAGGGTGTCCTGTTCTGTGGGGGCAATGTAAAAATGGTTGGTAAGCTCGTCCCTTCTAAACGGATTTTCCCTGACTTCCGTGGAATCAAGGAAAAAGGAAGGGGCCACTTCCAGTTTTCCGGCATTGGAAATGGTAGCGACATTACCATATAAGGGAATAGTGGTCTTTTCGGGGGAAAAATAAGTGTCATAATCTTCCCATGCCCAACCTGGTCCAAAGCGGAGCTCCTCCGAATTTTTGGTATAGAGGGCAATGGCCCCTTGGTTTTTCAGCCAGTGGACGGCCGTACTGTCCTTCAGATGGGGTTGCAGCCACGACGGGTCGCCAGTCCCTTCAATGAACAAGGTGTCATTGGCAACAGCGTATTTTAAGGTGGGGATATTTTTGGGCAACAGTTTCACGCCTGTGTAGAAGGTAACGATCTTGGTATTGCTGGCCGGGGTGAAGTAATTGTCCCCATGGTTGTCATAAATGGTTTTTTGCGATTTTGCATCTACAACGACCAAGCCATGGAAGGAATTGGTGAGACTCTCCTTCTCCAATTCGCTGTTCACAAACTTACGTGTAGGGGAGCAGCTGGCGAGGAGGGCAAATAGAAAGGGAAGGAGACAAATCGTTTTTTGGAGGTGGTTGTCAGGTGAAATATCCATGCACTTTGTACGTTGTGGTTAACACGAAGTTATTTATTTTTTAACTGGATTTTTGGTTTTTCAAAAAGGTTTTTTCGCTAATTTAGAGCACAACCAATGACCCAATTTAATAAAATTTCTATGCCAAGAGCTATGTTGGATTACACCAAAACCATCCTTCAAAAGGTAAGTTTTGATGCAAAACTCTTCACCAAGGAATTGAAGAAAGCTATTTCAAGGCTATTGCCCAGTGAAATTGAGGAACTTAAAATCTGGTTGCAATTTTATATTGTGGACAAACCAGAGTTGCAACCCACATTACTATTGTTAAAAGCTTAAAACTGGGGCCGCAGAAATGCGGCCCTTTTAATTTTTGGCCAACGGGCTGATGATCTTCACGTCCTGAAAGGTGATGGCACCCCTAACAATGCTGGAAATCACGTCCCTCAGGGCCTCCGTGATCTGGATTTTCAGTTCACTCTTATGGTAGATCAGACTTATTTCCCGTGCAGGGGAAGGGTTTTTGAACGGTTTCAGGCTTTCCCTTTTTTGCTGCCCCAATTGAAGGGTGTTCAAGTAGGGCAACAAGGTCATGCCCATACCCTCATCGGCCAGACCGATCAGGGTCTCAAAACTGCCACTTTCTATTTTGAAATGTTCCCCGTTCATGTTTTTGGACGCTTTGCACAAATTGATGACCCCGTCCCTGAAGCAGTGTCCGTCCTGTAGCAAAAGCACATCGTTCACATCCAAATGGTCGGTGGTCAATTCCGTTTCTTGGGATAATCGGTGGCTTTTGGGCACATACCCTACAAATGGCTCATAATAGAGCGGCCTTTCTTTGATGAACTCTATTTCCAGAGGAGTGGCAGCAATTCCGGCATCCAAGTGGCCGTCCATGATGTTCTTGATCAGGTTATCTGTGGACTGCTCCTTGATGATGAGGTTCACCTTTGGATATTTTTTGATGAAGGTGTTCAGGAACATGGGCAGCAAGGTGGGCATTACCGTTGGGATGATGCCCAAAGTATAGTCCCCGCCGATGAACCCCTTGTCCTGGTCCACAATATCCTTGATGCGTTCTGCTTCCGCTACAATATTTTTGGCTTGGGCCACAATTTTCTTGCCCACCTCGGTGATGGAAATGGGTTTTTTGCTACGATCGAAAATGAGTACCCCGAGTTCATCTTCCAATTTTTGCACCTGCATGCTCAAGGTGGGTTGGGTAACAAAACTCTTCTCGGCGGCCAAGGTGAAATTTTTATGCTCGGCAACCGCTAGTACATATTGAAGCTGGGTGATGGTCATCTAACAATAAATTTGAAATATAAAAGTATGAAAAACCATCAGGATAATCTATACGAAAGTCCTTGGATTGGGAAAAAGCAAAAAGCCCGCTCGAAGCAGGCTTTTTTAGGTTGAAAGAGATGCTAAAATCGTATGGTCAGCTCCAGGTCCTCTTCCCCGACCTCAAACTTGGAAGTGGAAAAATTGGGCGGTCCAAACGACATATCATTTCCGGAGGAGCCGTAACTCTCCTTGGGCATCCCGTTGGACTCGTAGTCCATTCGGTTGTTTCCGTTGGCGTCGTGCATCGCCATGATGGCATAGGAGCCCGGAGCAACATCCGTAAAGGTCAGTACCACCTTTCCATTTTCGATGGTGCTCTCAAGGTTTTGGACGCCTGGTCCTTTCATAAAGGTCTCTGCGGTATGAAGCCCGGCCATGACCTTTCCTTCATTGCTGGTCACATTGTCAATGGTAACGGTAATGTTTATACCTGTTTTTTCTTGCGCTTTGGATATCAGGCCCACCAAAAAAAAGCTCAATGCTAGGGTAACAGTTTTCATAAGGATTGTTTTTGAAGTTAATGTTCCCACAAATCTCGGTCGCAATTCCCTTTTCAAAAATTGGGAAGTACTGAACTGTCGGTTTTTTGGGCTGAACTGTAATGGGCAAAACGGAATCCCGATCCATCGTGAAAAATCCACAGTTGGGTATTTCCTTTTGGCAAGGCTGATGGTTAAGGGACAATTTTGTGGCATCAATCAAACGAACAGTCATGAAAAACATTCTTATTGTATTCACTCTATTTTTCAACTTCGGTTTTATGATGGCCCAGACAACGGTATCGGGTACGGTGACCGATGCCAAGAAGAATCCCATCGAGGGGGCCAATGTATATGTGGAGGGCACTTATGATGGTGCATCCACCGACAAGAACGGTCACTTTAGCTTTGAAACCCCGGAGACGGGAACCCAGACCTTGGTGGTTTCCATGTTGTCCTACGAATCTCATTACGAGATCGGTGACATTGCTTACTTCAAGGATTTAAAGATCCAGTTGGTGGAGGCCATCAATTCATTGTCGGGGGTCACCTTGACCGCGGGAACCTTTGAAGCGGGCGATAATTCCAAAGTGTCGGTGCTGAAACCGTTGGACATTGTGACCACGGCCGGGGCTGCAGGTGACTTTGTGGCTGCACTCCAGACATTGCCGGGAACGACCACCATCAATGAAGATGGGCGCTTGTTCGTTCGTGGTGGAACAGCAGGGGAGACCCAGGTGTTCATAGACGGGCTCAGGGTTTTTCAGCCTTTCAGTGCCACGGCCAACAACATTCCCACCCGGGGCCGGTTTTCCCCTTTTCTTTTTAAGGGGATCACCTTCAGTACGGGAGGGTATTCCGCTGAATACGGACAGGCGTTGTCCAGTGTACTTTTGCTGAACACCACCGATGTGCCCGAACAGGAGAAAACGGATATTTCCATCATGTCCGTAGGGGGCGGGGTGGGCCATACAAAGATCTGGGGTGATCAATCCCTGAGCCTGAACACATCCTACATCAACTTGGCGCCTTATGAAGCCTTGATCCCTTCCAAAAATGGGACTCGTTGGAATAGACCTTACGAATCCATTTCCGGGGAAGCGGTATTTAGGAGCAAGGGGGAAAGAAGTATGTTCAAGCTCTACACGGGCTTCAACCACGCCAATTTGGATATAGAACAGGAAGATATCAATTATACTGATTTTGTACGCTTTCAGATGACCAACAACAACCTTTACTTTAACTCTTCGTACAAGTATTTTTTTGAAAATAACTGGAGCCTTGTCTCCGGGGCTTCCATCTCTTGGGATACCAATGACATAGGGGTTGAAGAGAACCAAATCGACACTAAGGAAACGGCATCCCATATCAAGGTGAAGGCCGGGAAAAACTTCAACAGTCGATTTGGTCTGAGTGTCGGGGCGGAGGTTTTCATTTCGGATTTTGAAGAAACCTATACCGATACGGAAAATACTGTTTTTGGAACTGGCTATGATGGGCAACTTTGGGCCACCTTTGCGGAATCCGACATCTTTTTGAGCAATAGGTTCGCCATGAAACTTGGGGTCAGGGGAGAGCACAGCACCCTGTTGGATGATTTCAACGTTTCACCGCGGGTATCGTTGGCCTACAAGCCAGGTGAAAATGGACAGTTCTCCTTGGCCTATGGCGATTTTTACCAAAGACCAGTTTCAGATGTGGTCAAGTTTGATGGGAGCGTACATTTTGAAAAGGCATCCCACTATATCTTGAACTATCAATATATAGGCAATGGCAAGACTTTTAGGGCTGAGGCCTATTATAAGGATTATGACAATTTGATCAAATACGACACCGAAATGCCCGAATTTGGCTCCGTTTATGCCAACTCCGGTTCCGGATATGCCAGTGGCCTGGACCTGTTCTGGCGGGATAACAAAAGCATTGAATATCTGGATTATTGGGTTTCCTATTCGTATTTGGATACGGAAAGGGATTATCAAAATTTTAGCGAAAGGGCCACGCCGAATTTCGCCCCAAAGCACAACCTGTCCGTGGTGACCAAATATTGGGTGGACAAGCTTCGTTCACAGGTCGGGTTTACGTATTCCTACGGTTCGGGAAGGCCTTATCACAATCCCAACACCCCGGAATTTATGGCGGAAAAGACCAGGTCCTTCAATAACCTGAGCTTCAATTGGGCGTATTTGATTGACCAACAGAAAATCCTCTACTTTTCGGTGAACAATATGTTGGGATTCAACAATATCAGCAATTACCAATATGCGGACACTCCCAACATGAATGGGACCTTTGATAGACATGCCATTACCCCTGCGGCGGACAGTTTTTTCTTCGTGGGCTTCTTTTGGACCATCAGTTCAGACGGAAAGAGCAACCAGTTGGATAACCTTTAGGTTATTTCTCCATTTTGAGATAATAGTCCACCGAATGTTTCCCTGACCCATAGACAATGAAGAAGAGACAGGTAAGCAGGACAAGCATCGCCATGGATAGATTTCCCACATCCATGGTGCCCAGGAAATTGGTAAGGATGGCCCCGAACAGAATGGGTAGCTGTGCAATGGCCGCCCAGCGCGTCAACAGTCCCACAACGATCAATATCCCGCCCACAAAATGTGCTGGGGCAATGTAATGGAGAATGATCATGCCACCTGGTATACCTTCAAAGGGCTTGGCCATTTCTGCCATTTCCGCATGATTGGCCATAAATTCCACTCCTTTGATGAAAAGGAATATTCCAAGGGCCACCCGCAAAAAATCCAACGGATAATAGGTGTGGGCATTGGCCCATTTGTTCAATTTCTTTACTGTTCCCATGGCTGAAAGGTTTTAGGTTGAACAGTATTAAGGTACTCATTTTTAATGAGATATGAAACAAGAAGTGTGACGATGGCAAATTTATGGCGGAAAGGGGAAATCATGATAGGGATGATTCATCCGAAGAACGAAGGTCCAGTTCCATCTGGATGTCGCTACGCTCATAAGGGGAAGTGGCCCCGACCATTTCCTTGAAACCCAACTTTTGATAGAGGGAAAGGGCGGGCCCGAGGACACGATTGCTCTCCAAATAGAGTTTTTTGGCACCCATTTCCGTTGCTTTTTCAATGATGTGCTGTCCCAGCAATTTGCCTATTCCCATGCCCTGTACATGCTCGGACACACCCATTTTGGCCAGTTCAAAATCATATCCTTCCTTTTGGCTGGGAATCAGTGCGCACACCCCAACAGCTTGGCTGTCCAAAACCGCCACCGCAATATAGCCGCCCTTGTCCAAAATGTATTCCTTGGGATGGTCGAGTGAGGCATAATCCATCTTTTCCATCTTGAAATACTTGGTGATCCAGGCCTCGTTAAGCGCCTTAAAGGCATCCTTGTGAATGTCGGAATAGGGGACAATGGATAAGGTGTTTGGCTCTGTCATTTAGGATGTATATGTCTTACTCAAAATTAAGAGGATTTTTTAGCTTTTTTTGGGTATTTCACCCAATATTTTGAGGACTAATACGTTAAATATTCAATTCACCTCACCGTTCAACGAAAAAATTGGCGCTTAGCCGATATTTTGCGTAATATTACATTGTAATTAGTAATAAAACTCTTACAAGTTCCCAAATCTTGCTAATGAGACCGAATCAAAAAAACAACCCTGTCCCAAACAGGAAACTTAACCTACAAAATCCAATCGGCTATGGATGTAAAACTACTTTTATTCCCCCAAAAATTTCCCCTACCTAAATGTAAGCGGGTCTTTTATGTTCTGGCAGTCAGCTTGATGATGGGCCAGACAACTGTTGCCCAAGAGAGCAACCCCTACGTGAGCTACGATGTTCCATTTCAGAACTTATTGAAATTCAACAGGTTCTTGATCAATCCCACCTTTTCGGCAGTGAGGGAGGATAAATCGTATATCAACCTATTTCACAGAAGTCAAAGTGCTGATTTTGATAACAATAGGCAGAACTATTTTCTCAGCTATAGCGGAAGGATCAACGACATGATCGGTCTGGGCTTTAGCCTTTACAACCAACAAGAAGGGGTGATCTCCAACTTGGGGGTGATGGCCAATTATTCGCATGGCATCAAATTGGGAAAAGAGAGCAGCCTCACCTTTGGGGTAAACATCCCTTATTACGTAAGCAGTTATGATCCCAGTCGCGCGGTGGCCCTGGAAGACGATCCCTTGTTGAGGGATGCTTCCCAGAACTCCATCCTTTCTTTCCAGCCCGGCATCAACCTGTCCTTGGGCAAGTTTGATTTTGGAGTGTTTGCCCAAAATTTGGTGGACTACAACATCAACTCGGGCAAATCTTTGACCGAGTTGGGCCAAAAGACTTTTTCGGGCCACATCCAATTCACCCATGAGTTCGCAAACGGTGCGGGAATCTTTGAGGATGGCAGGCTGTTGCCTTTGGCAAGGGCACGTTTTGATGGAGTGGAAGACCCCATTTTTGGCGGAGGGATCATTCTGGACCTTCCCAAGTTGGGTTGGATTCAAGGCGGGTACGATCAATTGTACGGTGCTTCGGCCGGAACCGGCTTCAATCTGAACAGAAGACTTTCCTTTGGCTATAATTTTGAAAAGAACATCAGCAACAGTATTGCCAATCTTGGGGTAACGCACGAAATCTCCATTGCCTACTCCTTTGTTCCCACACTTTCCAAAAACACCTTCGTTTCCAATGAGGAAAATCCGGATGGGGAGACCAAAAAACCGATAGAAGGAACCTTTGTGGCAGCTGCCGATAAGAAGGACAACAAGGAAAAGGACGGGTCAAGGGGCAAGCTGGATGCCCAGACCACATTGCGTCCCACCAACAAGGAAGACTTGGCGTTCTGGGAGGAGCAGATTGCCCAGTTAAGGGAGCAGCAGGAGGATAATTATGCGGTGATCAACGAACTGGTCTATCGTATGGACTCCTTGGAGAGGAACAGGGAACGTGATATGGAAAAGCGTTTTGAAATGGTGATGCGCATCGTGAAACGGCATACAGGCGACAAAACACCCGAAATAGAAGCAAAGGCACAAAAACTCTATTTGGCCGACAGCGATGACCTGGATTCCATTTACGGTTCTATGGAAAGTACTGCGTTGGTACAAAATGCCAAGACCAAGAACACTCCAAAAGAAGTGGAAAAGGAGAAGGAGGGAACCTTCCATGGAGGTGCCTTCAAACCCATCGAGAAATTCATCAATCTGGACGGAGTGGGGCAAGGACACTACATTGTGGCCAATGTTTTCAAAAATGAGAATTACCTAAGGGAGTTCATGGGAAAACTGAAGAAGCAAGGCTTGGAGGCACAATATTTCAAGAATCCGGACAACGGTCTCAATTATGTGTACTTGGCCAAATATCAGGAAAATGAAGATGCCTATGCAGCCTATAGATCCAAAATGAAAGGAAAATATACTGATGAGCTTTGGATCATGCACGTGGAAAACCCTAGATACTCCAATTGGGCAGATGCCATTTTTCAAGATGTTGAGTAGACCCTAAGAGTTTTTAGCGTCCATTTTTTGGGCAATGGCCTTGCTCCCGGCATCCCTTTCGCCAAGTTCGGAAATGATTTTGGGGTGGTCTTCCACACGAGTCTGGGAAAGCTTGTAAGTCGCTTGGATGTCCGTAATCTGGATTTGGAAGCCGACCACTCCTTTTACCTGTCGAAGGGTTTTTACCGACATATTTTTCAGCGATATGGGGTCCTTGGAGTCATGCTCGTATTTTTCCACCAATCGGTGCATGGATTGCATAGTCTCCGCTTCACTCAAGACCTTCAATTTGCCATAGACGTGCACGGCGATGTAGTTCCAGGTGGGGACTTCCTCTTCCTTGTACCATGAAGAGGAAACATAGGCATGCGGCCCGTTGAAGATGCAAAGCACTTCCGCTTCTTCATCAAAACCCTTCCATTGCGGATTGGCCTTTGCGATATGCCCAACCAAGACATCATGCCCATTTCCATCCGTTTCCAGTTCCAAAGGGATGTGGGTGCCCCAAGGTTTGTTGTCGATGATATTGATGAGAATGCCAAAACTGTTTTGGACCAAGAAATCCTTGATCTCTGCAATGTCGTTGTTTTGATAGTGAGGCGGGGTGTACATATATTTTAGGGATTGTTCTTCTTTCTGCTAAAGTATGAAATACTGCCCATGTGGTTTGGTTTTTCAATTCATCCCTTAAAAACCACAGTTCGGTAAACCTTCTTTTCCTTGCCGGCTCCGTTGGTGCACTTTTGTGGCACGATAATCACAAACAATCAATAATGGATGCCCAATACGGGAATCAAAAAACGACAGTCATGAGAAAACTAACTTCTTTATTTGTACTTCTTGTAATTTTTACGGCCAGCGCACAGGACCGTTACACCAAAGGAATGGAAAAGGCTTTCCAATTGTGGGAGAGCGGACAAACGGGGGAGGCCTCCAATCTCTTTGAGCGGATAGCCACGGCAGAACCCGACAATTGGTTGCCCTATTACTATGCTTCGCAGGTCAACACGGTCATCTCTTTTGGCGAAAAGGATGAGAAAAAGTTGACTGTGCAGTTGGAAAAGGCCAAGGAATTCTTGGACGTGGCAAAGGCCATTTCGCCGGACAATCCGGAGATTTTGATCCAGGAAGCGCTCATCAATACGGCTTGGATCGCTTTTGATGGTGCCACCTACGGCATGACGATGTCCCAAAAGAACGTCCAACTCTACCAAACGGCAATGGAACTGGCCCCGGACAACCCTAGGGTCGTACTATCAAAGGCGGAATGGGACATGGGTGCGGCCCGGTATTTTGGAAAGGATACGGCCCCGTATTGCAAGGATGTGGAAAAGGCGTTGGAACTTTTTGCTACCTTTAAATCCGAAACCCCGTTTTACCCTTCTTGGGGCAAGGAAAGGGCAGAGGAGGTTTTGGCAAGTTGTAAATAAGATCGGATGAAACTCTTTTTCAAGGAACTTTTCAAATCCATTTTAGTGGGGATGGCCATTTATGTGGTCTTCCTCATTATCTATTTTGTGAATGGCTGGGATTTTAGTGCAGGAGAACTTTGGGACGATTTTTTGGAGACCATGCTCTTTTCCATCATCATTTACCTGTGCAATGCATGTTCTTTCATCCTGTTGATGCGGAAATACGGCAAGGAACTGTTCACCCGAAAGTACATTGCCTATGGCTTGGCTGGAAACATAACCGCCTCCATTTTGGGTATTTTTCTTTCCCGGTTGGTGGTTCGGGTGTTGGTCCATAAAGTGCCGTTGGACCAATTTCTTTTTGGGGAACGCCCACAATATTATTTGACCTCTTTTTTGATTTCCATGGTCGTGGCCATTTTGTTCTATGCCGCCTACTACTACAAATATTACAAAGAGAAACAGGTAAAGGAGCAGAAAATCATAGCGGGTACGGCCTCGGCGCGTTTCGATGCGCTTAAGAACCAATTGGACCCCCATTTCTTGTTCAATAGCCTGAATGTGCTCACAAGCCTGATAGAGGAAGATCCAAAGCAGGCCCAGAAATTCACCACCTCGCTGTCCAAAGTGTACCGATATGTCTTGGAGCAGAAGAACAAGGATTTGGTGACGGTGGACGAGGAGCTCAATTTTGCCAAGACCTATGTGGGGCTGTTGAAGATGCGTTTTGAAGACAGTATTGTCTTTGATATTCCTGAAAAGTGCTCTGTGCCCGATGCAAAAATTGTCCCTTTGTCATTGCAACTCCTGTTGGAAAATGCGGTGAAGCACAATGTGGTCAAGGCATCCAGACCGTTGCACATCAAGGTGTTCGAAAAAGGATCCATGCTGGTGGTGAGCAACAATCTCCAAGAAAAACAAGTGGTGAACAAAAGCAGTGGGGTGGGATTGCAGAACATCAAGCAGCGCTACAATATCCTGACCGACCGTGGGGTGGTCATCAACAAAACGGTTTCGGACTTCAGTGTGGAATTGCCCATGCTCACCCAAGAGTTCTCCGTGGTGGAGACCCAGCAAAGCTATATTGAGGAAAAACGCTACATCAAGGCCAAGGAGCGGGTAAAGGCCATTAAGGACTTTTATGGCAACCTGACCGCATACTGTATCGTCATCCCCTTTCTGTGGTGGCTCAACTCCAGGACGACGGATTTCCTCTGGGCCATCTTCCCGACCTTGGGGTGGGGCTTTGGCGTGTTGATGCACGGCATGGAAGCCTTTGGCTACAATCCACTTTGGGGCAAGCGGTGGGAGGAACGAAAGATTCGGGAACTCATGGAAAAGGACGATTTTTGAGGAAGGATTAAAGGGGAGGTCCAATTTCAAGCTCAAGTTCAACTAAAATGTCAAGAACAAGTTCGTTTCTTCCAATTTTGTATTTTCCCTAGACCCTAGACCCTAGACCCTAGACCCTAGACCCTAGACCCTAGACCCTAGACCCTAGACCCTAGACCCTAGACCCTAGACCCTAGACCCTAGACCCCACAGTTCATCCCCCAAAAACAACAGTCCAGGAAACTACTTTTTCACTCCTCGAGGCGTATTGCGAATTTTACAGTGTAATCAAAAAACAATCGAACAATGGAAGATTCAAGACAATACAGTTATGACAGGGCCAAGAGGCGAGTGGAGGACCTGAAATCTTTTTACTATAGCCTGGTGTCCTACTGTCTCGTTATCCCATTTCTGTGGTGGCTCAACTCTAGGACAACGGATTTCCTTTGGGCCATTTTCCCGACCGTGGGATGGGGAATAGGACTTGTGAGCCTCTGGATGACCTCCCATGGCTACAACCCCATTTTTGGAAAAGAATGGGAAGAGCGTAAGATCAGGGAGTTAATGGACAACAAAGAATTTTAACAATGAGTATATTTAACTGTCACATTCCGTTAAAAAACAACACTATGGAAAATTTTGACAAACAGAGCAAGTACATCAGGGCCAAGGAAAGGGTGGAGGAACTTAAAAAGTTCTACGGCAACCTTTTCTCCTACATCGTGGTCATATCCGGTCTGGCACTGGTCAACTACTTCACTACAGGATTTGGATACATGTGGTTCCTTTGGGCCGCATTTGGCTGGGGCATCGGAATCATTTTTCACGCCCTGAAGACCTTCGACCTTAACCCATTTTTTGGAAAACAATGGGAGCAGCGTAAGATTGAGGAGTTTATGAACGAGGACGACAAAACCCAAAAATGGAAATGATCATGGAAGACATCAAGACAGACAAGTACAAACGGGCCAAGAAGCGGGTAGAGGAACTTAAGGGGTTCTACATTCACTTGGCGATCTATATTGTGGTCAATGCATTTATTTTGGTGAATGTGTATCTTAGAACGGACAATTTTTGGCAATGGCCCCATTTTGTCACCCTGTTCTCATGGGGATTGGGTATGGCGTTCCATGCCGTGTATGTGTTCGGGTTCAACCCGATGTTGGGGAAGAATTGGGAACAACGCATGATCCAGAAGTACATGGACGAGGATAAAAAGGAAATGGACAAATACAAATGACCATGGACCAAAGTGGAACAAGCCTGGAAAGAGCCAACAAGCGGATCAAGGAGCTGAAGGGTTTTTACAGGCACATACTGATCTTTATCGCTGTGAATGGATTTCTGTTCCTGCTCCAAAGTGGGGTATTGCACCCCTTCATGCCGGAAGGTTTCCCAACGGAGACCTATTATTTTGACTGGGTCAATGCCAATATTGCCATATGGGGAATTATATTGCTTGTGCATGCGATAATTGTTTATCGAGGGAAATTCCCGTTCTTCAAAAAATGGGAGGAACGCCAGATCCAAAAATATATGGACGAGGACAGGAATGAAATGGACAGATACAAATGAACGGGCATTGTTCAAAATGCATAAACAGAACGATATCAAAAACCATACAACCAAAACCGAACTACCATGAACGTGATCATCATTGAGGATGAAAAACCGGCCGCAAGAAGGTTGGCCAGATTATTGGCAGACTTGGACCTGGAAGTTTCCACCATGCTCCATTCGGTGGACGAATCCATCGAGTGGTTCCAGAACAACCCCCACCCCGATCTTATCTTTTTGGACATCCAATTGTCCGATGGTCTTTCCTTCGAGATTTTTGATGTGGTCGATGTGAAGAGTGCCATCATTTTCACCACCGCCTATGATGAATATGCGCTCCAGGCATTCAAGTTGAACAGCATCGATTATTTGTTGAAACCCATAGATGATGAAGAGTTGGAAAGTGCCGTGAAAAAGTACAGGAACTTCAAGCCGGAGAGCAGGAAAATTTCGGTCGATTTCAACGACATCAAAAACCTATTGGTGAACCCCCTGGAACGGGAATACAAAAAACGCTTTACCGTAAAAGTGGGGCAGCACCTCAAGATCATCAATGCCGATGAGGTGGAATGTTTTTACAGTGAGAACAAGGGTACCTATGCGGCCACTTCGGACGGCAGGAATTACCTTTTGGACACCACTTTGGAACAGTTGGAAGAGGAGCTCTCACCCAAAGTTTTTTTCCGGATAAGCCGCAAGTTTTATGTGAACATCAACCACATCGGGGACATCATTTCCTATACAAATTCAAGGCTCCAGATCAAGTTGAAACGCTTCAATGAGCAAGAAATCATCGTGAGCAGGGAGCGGGTAAAGGACTTTAAGTTATGGTTGGAGTAGATTAATTCAAAAAATTGATTACCAAAATGTTAAATATAATTTAAAAGCTACTATAAATTTTTCTTATAGTGGCTTTTTTGCTGAAAAAGAGTCAATCTTCCTCCACCCTGTTGTCGTCAAAAGCAGAGGGGAGCAACTTGGGGATAAGCTTGATGAAAATAGGCAAAAGAACGGCTCCGCCGGGCAGCATAAAAATGGCCAATGACGGAATACTTTTAAAAATGTCCACCAATTGTTCCTGTACTTTTTTCTTTTCTTCCTCACTTAGATCTTTGACGGTGGATTTGGACAAAAGTGATACCAGTTCCCGACTTTGGGTCAACTCTTTTTTGAGTCTTTTGCTGTTCCTCAAAATGAGTTTGCTCACATTTTTTGACATGCCTTCATAGAACTGTACGGCCAAATTTTTGTCGTTCAGGTAAGGTACCTTTTCCTTGTTTCCATCAAAGAAATGTTTGACAAATTCCAGCTCCAATTTTACCTCTTCTTCCGACTTGCCCAAGTCCTTTCCAAGACCAAAAATGTAATCGGATTCTGTGTAGTCAAGTGACTTGTCTTCCCAGATCGTCAAGCAGGCCATATCCAAAAAATAGTCCTTCTCGAACCGGGTGAATTTGTTGTCCAAAAGATCAAGATAGGAGCCATCGAATTTCGTTTCACCGAGGTTGACATAGGTAAGGGATGAGGCCAAAAGTTGGATGAGCTTGGCATCGTTCCCGTCGGTCTCTTTGGAATTGAGGGCATGGTAGGCAATGTTGATGGTCACATATTCGAGCAGTTGGGCATGTCCTTTTACGTCGGCTTTTCCGTTCAGATATACCATAAAAATGAGCACATCCACATAGAGCAAGGAGTTGGTGAGGCTGTTTCCAAAGGCACGGTTGAAGGCGTTGCCCCCCAAATATATTCGGGAGTCGATGAGTTTTTCGAGCTGCGACTCGGTTTTGGAACCGCTGAGTATTTTGTTGAGGAACGATATCCGCCCCACGTCCAGGGATTTGTAATACTCGAAAACCGTGTTGACAAAATCGGTAAAGTCCGTTTTCCCCTTTTCAAAAGTATAGGTATAGTAGAGCGCAGTGAGCAGGTTGATCTTGGCAATCTCGTCTTCGCTCAGTGTATGTTCCACTTCAATGAACGGGGCAATGTCCAAGTGTACCCCATATACGAACCCATTCTTCTTGAGCTCCAGGTACAGGCTTTCGAAATCGGAAAAACCTGCGTTCTCTTTGTTGGCAAGATGACCAAATTTGTTGATCCATCCAGAGGCAGAAGGGTTCATTCATGCATGGTTTGAGCTCCAAAGTAAAACAAAATATGGGAATTATCGGAAAGTATGAAGAATCGGTGCATTAAAATTTCATTAAGTTTTTTTTAACACTTCAATTCCAAACCCAACCCAAAAGGGTTCCGTAGGTATAAGCGTAGGAACAGAAATGAAAAACATTAAAATGCATAAAAGTGCTGTCCATTGTGACTGGTGGCTGCATACTATATCGACGCTCCATCAACAGTTGGAATCACTATTTACAACTTTCCCTTGGTTGGGAAATCCTGAGTAATTGCTATGAAAAGGAGAGGGAGGGGAGAAATCCCTTCCCTTTTATAAAACAACAACACTATATGGAAACAACAAAAAAGTACCTCTGTCTGCTTTTCATGGGTCTGATCTTTTTTTCCTGTATCCAGGAGGAAGGGTTCAAAACGAACAGGCAGGACTATGACCCATTTTTGAAAACAGAACCGGTCAAGACCACCTCCAAAGATTTTCAGGTCTGGGACCACCAAATCATGCAGGACAGCACACAATTGGTGAGCTTGGGGTATGTGGCCGATGAATATACCCGTTTTTTTCAGGAAACAGGGGACATCAAGCATTTGAAGAGAGCGGAACAATCCTTGAAAAAAGCAGTGAAGATGGCAAATGTTGAAAAAGTGGAGTACCTAAGGGCTCTGGCGAGAAACTATATTTCCCAGCACCGCTTCAAAGAAGCATTGGAGTTGGCCAGCCAGGCCGTTAAAATAAAAGGTGGTGTCAATGCCACCCAGAACCTTTTGTTCGATATCCATATGGAACTGGGCAATTATGGGCAGGCGCAAATGTACTTGGACAGCATTCGGAACCAGTACGATTTTGGATATCTGGTCCGTGTGGCAAAATGGAACGATCACGAAGGAGATATGCAAGCGGCGATCCGTTGTATGGAAATGGCAAGTGAGAAGGCGGAATCCTCCAAGGACAGCAATCAGTTGCTCTTGTCCTATACCAACTTGGCCAATCTGTACGGACATGCGGGGCGCATTGAGGAATCTTATCAATTCTATTTGAAAGCGTTGCAAATAGACCCCAAAAATGCCGATGCAAAAAGAGGAATAGCATGGATCGTATATTCCCACGAACGAAATGGCGAAGAGGCCCTTCGGATATTGGACTCCATCATCAAGGGAAACAAATCGCCCGAATACCATCTGCTGAAAGCCGAAATAGCTTCATACACGGGCGATGAGACACTTCGTATACAGTCTTTGGACAACTATTACAAAGGAGTGGTGCAGGAAGACTATGGGCAGATGTACAACGCCTATAACGTGGGTTTTTATCTGGATATGGATGTCATGGACAGGGCGCTGCAGTTGGCCAAACAGGAAGTGAGGAACAGACCCACCCCAGAAACCTATGGTTGGCTGGCCTATAGTCTGCTGAAGAGGGGCGAAAAGGAACAGGCGTTGGAATTGGTGGAAAACCATGTCGATGGACAAACCTTTGAACCTGAAATTCTGTTCTGCGTCGCTGAAATATACAAGGCAAACGGACACAAAAAGAAAGTCAAGGAAATCAAAAAAGAACTCTTGGGCGCCGTCTATGAATTGGGTCCACTGAAAGAATCAGGGATAGTGAGCCTATGAGGCATTTTAAATTTTGCAACGAGTGGTTTCCAAGTTTGGACTTGGTTGTTGTTTTCAAGGGTGTTCGGCGTAGCTGGGCGCCCTTGATCAATTTTCGATAATCTCCTCCTCATCGGAAGTTTCCTCGATATCCTTCAAAATTTCTATCCCTTTTTGGATGACAAGGTTGGTGGGTATGGTTATCCTTCTCCCATCATCCGTGCGCATGAACAGATAAAAACCACTGATGTCCTCCACTCGTCCGGTCCAGTCAAAATCCTTGTCCATGACCCTTATCCGGTCGCCCAATCGCAAAGGATGGCTAAAGAACAAGATCACACTGGCGGTCAAATTGGACAGTATGGACCACTGGGCCACAAAGCCAACGCCCAAAATGGCGAGCACCGAGGACAGGAAAAGGGAAAAATCCTCCAACTTGACGCCCCAGATCAACGAAATCCCGACAAAGGCCAATAGGTAAAAAATCAAATTGCTGAGGTAGAAAATGATTTTCCGGCTGTTCATGTCGATGGAACTGCTCTTGCCGAATCTTCTAATGCCCCTTTTGGTTAACGTGTTCAGTAAAAGTATGAAGGCCAGTAGGATAACCGTGAACAGAATCTCGGTTTTAAAAGACATAGGGTCTATCATGGGGTGTTCTTGCTATTTTTGGATTAACTTATGCTCTAAACTACAAATAACCCATTTCACTTGTATAACAATGGAGACAGAATTTGAAAAAAATACATGGGTGATCAATTACTCCCCGGAGAACTATAATAGCCATCAATTCTCCTTGCAGGATGACATCATCCTCTCCAAAGGGGACAAATCCATCACATGGGTCAATACCTATGGCCTTGAATACATGGATGAGTTCAGGCAGATGGTGCTGGAAAACAATCTGGACGACTTTTTGCTCAGGCTCCTCTTGAACCAAAAAATGGGCAACAAGGTGATCGAACTCGAGGAACAACTCTTTGTGGCCGCTAGGATCGTGAAGACGGAACATGAGAGTTTGGAATCGGAGCAGATGTTCTTTGTGGTGGCCAAGGATTTCATTTGGTGCATCCAGGAAAAAAGGGGCGACCATTTTGATTGGATCCGTCAACGGATCTTTGAGAACAAGGGCATCATCCGAAAAAAGCGAGCGGACTACTTGTTGTTCTTTATTTTGGAAACTTTGATCACCAATTACAAGGACAAATACGAGGAAATTGTTTTGATGGAAAATACCCTGGATGCCATCCTAAACCAAGAACCGACCCCTCAATTCATGTTCGAGGTGGAGCAGAAGAAATCCATGATCAACGAGTTCAAAAAGGCATCCCTTGGACTTCGGGACATCATCATCAAACTGGAAAGAGCGGAAATGAAGGGTTTCCACAACAAGTATTTCAGCGAGCTCAGGGAGCAGATCAATGGTCTGACCAACGATATCGATTCGGATATCCACGAGTTGGAAAGCCAGATCAACCTGTTTTTCAGTATCCAGGGACACCGGTTGAACGAGGTGATGAAGACCCTGACCATTTTTTCGGTCATTTTCATACCCCTTACCTTTTTGGCCGGGATCTATGGGATGAACTTCGAAAACATTCCAGAACTTCGATGGCCCAACGGCTACTTCGTTCTTTTGGGGTTGATGCTGGTTGTCACCATTGTTTCCATCATCATTTTCAAGCGGAAAAAGTGGTTCTAAAACCATAGGCTGTGAAAGTCTTTTTTATGGCGTGTTTCCCTTGGGATACACGCTTTCTGTTTTTTATCCAATGACAAACATCATATATCCGGAAAACCTCTAAGGCTAGTTTTGTCCCATCTTTAAACAACAGTAAAATGAGAAAGACAATACTTTTTGCAGTAGCGGTATTCATGGGATTTTCAAACTTCGTAATGTCCCAGGATTCACCCACCAGTGATTTTGGAAAATGGCAGTTTCGATTGAGGGGCATTGTGGTGGCTCCGGACGAAGGTGCGGAAATTGAGGCCATAGGCGGGGACGTTTCCATTTCCACTGCTGTTGTCCCCGAATTTGATATTACCTACTTTTTTACGGAAAACTGGTCGGCGGAACTCATTTTGGGAACCACGAAACACGATGTGGAGGCCATCGGCACTGCTGCAGGGGATATCGATTTGGGAAGCGTTTGGCTATTGCCCCCAACGTTGACAGGACAGTATCATTTTACGGGCAGTAACTTTGTCCCTTATTTGGGTGCCGGGGTCAACCTTACTCTTTTTTATGGTGTGGACGAAGGACCTGTGGCCAATGATGTGGAATATGATACGGCAGTGGGATTTGCCCTGCAAGGCGGCTTCGATTTTATGTTGAACGACAAGTGGTTCTTGAACCTGGACATCAAAAAACTCTTTTTGAATACCACGGCCACAGTTGATGCCACCACAGCTTTGGGTGCTACCGTAGAAGCAGATGTGGATATTGACCCATGGATCTTTGGATTTGGAGTGGGCCTTAAACTATAGTTGGAGTATCACGCTTTTTTTTTAGGTTGGGGAGCAGTCCAAATTTTTTTGGGCTGCTTTCTTTTTTTAGATTCGTTACCTGCCCACAGCTCCCAAGGTATACAACTGCTCCAACGTGGGGGATTCGCTTCCGCCCTCAGGTTCCAATGTGATTCCGAATGCCTCGGATTCGTTGGCGTTATCGAGCGTGAAAAGTTTATCCTCGGTTGAGACAAAATCATCCAAAAGACCAATGCTGGTAGGAGTGAGCGGATCCAGTTTCAAGGACCAGACCTGATAGGTGAATCCTGTTGGGGGTTCGGGCAATCCCTTTGCGTCGATGACCACCTTGTTTTCTGCCTTGTCCCAATAGGCCTTGGCATAGGATTCCGGGGAGACGGCCTGTCCACCTAGGGCGATCACGGTGACATTCTGATCTCTCAACATGTCCAAAAACGTCTCTTGTCGGGCGGCCTCCTTCTTGATGTTGGACAATGTCTCTTCCAGGTCCAGCTTTTCTTGGGTCGACACCTCTATTTCTGACTTGAGGTTGTTGTTTTCGGTATAGACCCACAATAGGCCAGCGGCAAGCAACAAAGAAGCGGCCCAGCCCAAATAGCTGCCCCAAGGGGCCTTCTTCTTGGATGTGGGCGGAACAAATGTGATCACATCGTCCAGTTCGGCCTCGATTTTCTTGAAACCATCCTTGGGCAACTCAGGAGAAGCGGTACGGGAGAGTTTCATAATGGTGGCCTCAATGGCCTCAATTTCCATTTTTATTTCTGGATATTGTTCCGCATACCGATGTACCTCTACGTTTTCTTCAGGGGTAAGTGCCCCTGCGACATAGAGTTCCAAAATACCTGATGCTATGTATTTTTCAACTTCCATAACTTACGCCATATTCTTCCGGATCTCGGAAAGACAGCTTCTAATACGAGTTTTTATGGTGCCAACTGGTGCTTTGAGCTCCTCCGCGGCTTCCTTTTGTGTGTACCCTTTGAAATAAAGCAAGTCTATCAACAGGATACATTTATCCTTGAGCCCTTTCAATAGGGACATCAGGCCAATAGTATCTACTTTATCGTTCAGATCCTCACTGTTTTCATAGATACCTACGAGAGATTCCACAGAGAGGTTTTTCTTTTGGTTTTTATGGCTTTTTGAGCGCAGTTCATCGATCGCGGCATTTCTGGCGATGTTCAATATCCAGGTAAAAAAGCGGCCTTTGGAGGTGTCGTATTGGTCGGATTTGGTCCAGATTTTAACAAATACATCCTGACAAAGTTCCTGTGAGCGTTCAGGATCTTTGAGGATGACATTGATGGCCCCACATAGATTTTCTGCGTACATATTGTACAGTGCTTCAAAAGCAGCTCTATCCTTTTTTTGAAATCGTTCTATGAGGTTGTCCAATTGCATAGCCTATGGCTAAAGATATGAAAAGTAAGTGATGTCCAAGTTATCCGATGTTGATTCCTTTCATCACCAATACTTTCCATTCGGGGTGCCTTTGGAGGTACTTGGCCACAAAGGGGCATAGGGGAATCAGGGTCCAATCCTGTTCCTTGATATGTTCCAAGGTCTGTTTGATGAGTTCCGACCCAATGCCTTGCCCTTCATAACCTATGGGGACTTCGGTATGGGTAAGGTATATCTTTTCCTGTGCCTTGATGTATTCGATTTTTGCAATGTCGCCATTGTCCAGTTCAAACTGGAACCGTTTGGCGGCCTCGTTGTCCACAAGTTGGTGTTTCTTTTCCATGGCGCTTTTGGGTGGGTCGTTAATGATAGCTCAGTGCTCCCGATGGGCATTTTGAGATTTGGTGCTTCAGCTCGTCGGAAGTGGCGTTTTCAACTTTTATCCAAGGTTTCTCTTTGGGATTGTAGACCTTGGGCAACATTTTTACGCATATCCCCGCATGTTGGCAGAGCTCGGGTTTCCATATCACGGAAATTTCCCCGTTTGTATATTCTTTCATGATTTCCATGTTTTGTATGAAAGCCTAAAAAAAGAGCTGCCCTCGGGCAGCCCTTGTTGTTCTATATTGTCTATTGGATAATGCCCGCACAGGAAATCCTGGCACCGGCATCCCCACTGGGTTGTGAGGTGTAATCATCCACTCCTTGGTGCACGATCACCGCCTTGCCCAAAATGTTCTTGGTTTCATCATCACAGCCAATGCACCATTCATCGGTAGCAAAATCCACGGTGGCGTTGCCCTCTGCATCAGCTACAAAGTTACAGATATCACCCTTGTGGTAGCCATCCTCGGCTCCCCACTTGCCATGGGGCTGGAAAGTCGGGTTCCAGTGACCGCCGGTTGATGTTCCGTCCGCTGAGGAGCAATCGGCCTTTTCGTGGAGGTGTATGGCATGCTCGCCTTCCGAAAGACCGCTGAACGTTGCCTTCATGACCACTTTTCCGTTTTCTTCTGTAAAGGTGGCTTCGCCCGTCACGTTGCTCTCGCTTTTCGGCTCCATTTCAAAACTTATGCTCTTGGGCTCTTCCTTAACTACCTCTTCCACCGTTTCCTCGACTTCCGAAGTGGTTTCTTCTGCCTCTTTTTTGGCTTGCTTACAGCTAAAGGACATGGTCAATATAAGTCCAAATGCTATTGCTTGTAATTTTTTCATTGTAAGAATTTTTAGGTTCATGACTAAGTTACTCATTATTTAGGGAGGTGTCAACCCTTTTGGCCATTGTATTTCTCAAGGCTTCTTTTTAGCGAACAGTCCTCTTAGGTCTGGGTTGTAGAAAACGGCGACCTGCAAGCGGTCATACACCGCATTGGAAAACTGGTTGCGAAGGTATCCCAACTGCACACTGCTGTTCTCCGTAACATTCACACCTACGGCTGCATAAAGTCGATTTTGACCGAAGAGATCGTCCTGAAGGTTGATGAACAATTCATCGTAAAAGTTCAGGTAGAAGGTATTGGTAAGGGGCAAGGTCATCTGTAAGCGATAACGGGCCCTATGCTGTGTGTCCGTGGCATCGCCAAAATCCAAAAAGCGTTGCTCCAAGCGGTAGCGGTGCTCAAAAAGAAATTCCCAGACCTTATTCTTTAGAATAAACTGTTCAAAAATCCGGTGTTCTATGCTATTGACCTCACCGGGTATTTCCCCAAAGGAATTGTCCGTATCGATGTAGCCATAACCAAACGTGGCAATGGCATTGGGGTCGATATGGTAATTTAGCCCTGTCCGCAATAACAATTGGTTGAAATTGCTGGTGGTCTCATAATACCGGGCCTGCGCCTCCGTATGAATGCTGAACTTTTCCGAAACCTTGTTGGTGCCAAAGTACATGTACCAAGCTCCCCACTCATCCTCTCCAGGTTGTTGGGCGTTTGAAACCATCGATATAAACAATAAGAATAGGGGCAATACTTTTTTGATCATAAACTTCCATCTTTAATAGCTGCACCTTGTTCTTCTTTTTTCAGGTACACATCCAAAAATTCCAATATTTTGCTATACGCTTCTATTTGGTTCTCTTTTTTCACGAATCCATGCCCTTCGTCCTCAAAGAGCACGTACTCCACGGGCACACCATTTTTACGGACCCCGGCCACTATCTCGTCCGATTCGACCTGGAGAACCCTAGGGTCTTGGGAACCTTGGAGCACGATGAGCGGTTTGGTCACCTTGTCCGTATGGAAAAGTGGGGAAATCTGCTTCAACCGAACGGAGTCCGCACTGTAGGGGTCTCCCAATTCCTTGTAGAGGGCATCTTTGAAGGATTCCCACCATGGTGGAATGCTTTTCAGGGTCCTCATCCAGTTGGTCACCCCGAAGAGATTCACGCCGACATCAAACTCTTCCGGGGCATAGGTGAGGGCGGCCATGGTCATGTAACCGCCATAAGATCCTCCGATGATACCGATTTTTTCGCCATCGATGCCTGGTTGTTGGGCCAACCAATTTTTGCCCTCCACACAATCCTTGAGGTCTTTGTCGCCATGGTTGAGGTCGTCCATTTGGTAGAACGTTTTTCCGTATCCGCTACTTCCGCGGTTGTTCACCGCCAATACGGCATAGCCGTGGTTGACGAGATATTGGATGAAGGCACTGAAGTTTTGGCGCGATTGCCCGCCCGGACCACCGTGTACCCACACCAAGGCAGGTGCCGGATTTTCTTCGGAGGCTTGATGGGGCTTGTAATAGATGGCCGGAATTTCCACCCCATCAAAGGATTTGTAACGGATCACCTCTGCTTTGACGAGGTCCTGCCCCTGAATTTCAGGATTGAGGACATTCGTAAGCTGTTTCTGTTCCTTGGTCTCCAAG
Organism: Flagellimonas hadalis; assembly: GCF_007785775.2. Lineage (GTDB taxonomy): Bacteria > Bacteroidota > Bacteroidia > Flavobacteriales > Flavobacteriaceae > Flagellimonas > Flagellimonas hadalis. Next base: position 811,444 of record NZ_VNIK02000001.1, on the reverse strand, counting down.
TTGTACACATAGAGGTTGGAAGGGGTGTGCGAGCCCCCTGCGTAGAAGCGCATCAGTTTTTCATCATCGGAAAAGGCCACACTGGTGACCTCCATGTTCTCAATCTTGGGAAGTTCTATGTTTTTTCCCGTGGCCACTTCCATCACCTCGATGGTGTTCTTGGCGTCCTCGTTGATATAGGTGACTTGGTAGGTCCCGTTATCGGTAAAGCCCATTCCGACAATGTCCCAATCCCGTGCCATGGCCTTTTCATAGGAACCATCGTCCAATTTGTACTTCATCAAATAGGAAAATTCACTGCCATCATCGGTGGTGTAGTAGAACGCACTGCCATCGGGCGAGAAATCCTGTCCACTGTTGCCACTTTGGTTTTTGTTTATCTTGACAAGTTCCTTGGTTTCCAGGTTGTACAGGAACAGGTCACTGTCATTGGTATTGATGGATTTGCTGAGTGCCACATATTTTTCGTCCGGTGAAATGACATTGATGTCATACCCATCGTCGTTTTGATAGATCAGGGTAGGGGTCATGGTCTCCAAATCCATTTCATAGAGGTCTATGAACCGATTGTCCCTTTTGTTGGAAGCATAGAAAAAGGAAGTATCGTCGGTTGCCCAATCGTAGAACAATGATCGTGCGCCTTCGTCAGGGGTCAGGTCTTTGTGGTTACCATCCGTCTCCCGCATATAGATGTGGTAGATTTCATCCCCATTGTTGTCCATTCGGAACAGCATGCGCTCATCTTTTGGAAAATAGGAAATGGAGAACACGGACGAACTGTCGGATTGGGTCACGGGCAGCATATCGCCACCCGAAGTTGGGATGGTGTACATGTTGTAGATGCCGGAACGGTTGCTGGAGATCAGCAATTTACTGTTGTCAGGGGAGAAACTTCCTCCGCCGATAGCCTCATTGTCCATCATCTGGGCAATGGTGTAGGTCTGCATGGTTTCCGCTATGGACGGTTCTTTCTTTTCTTCCTTGCAGGCCCAGACCAGGGACACAAGGGCAATCATCATGATTTTTTTCATTTTGCTTCAGTTGATTTTGTTGGAAAAAGGAAAATTGACCTGAAAATATCAGTACAGCGGGGCGTGGTTCGCATTCTTAAGGTTGTTTCTTCGTCTAAAGATACCAAAAACACTGACCGTATTTCTTAAAAACATGTTAACGGAGTAAAGGTGTAAGGAGGTCAGTCCATGACGGCATTGTTGAGAAACTCCTGAAGTTGTTGTTTGGAAAATACTTGGGTCCCCTTGACCACCGAATACATTTTTTGGGTATGGGTGATGTCTTCCAACGGATTCCCCTCCAAAATGACCAGGTCCGAGACTTTTCCTTCGGAGATGCCGCCATAATCTTCAGTCTGTTTCAAAAATTGGGCTCCATGATGGGCGGATGTGCGCAAAGCGTCCAATGGGGAAATACCGTTGGCCACCATGGCTTCCAGTTCCTTATGCAGTGAAATTCCAGGATAGACATAGGAGTTGAAGGCGCCACAATCGGAGCCTGCCAACATGGACACACCGGCGGTATTGAGGGATTTGGCCAATTCCCCGAAAAAAGCATCCAGTTGTTTCCGGTTTTCCCGTGCTTCCTCGGAGGCATTCAGGGCACCTTTGATCCTTCCTTCATAGGTTTTGATGATACCTTTGCCCATGTATTTCAAGTAAGGATCGTTGGAATGGTCCACTTCATCCAAATAACTTAGGGTTTTTCCAATGTGGAGGGTGGGCACCACAAAAACGTCGTTCTCTTTCAACTGGGTGAATGTCTTTTGGGCAGTGCTGTCCGCATAGGCGTCCATAAGGGCGGGCATGGCGCCCCAAAAGCCCATTTCCCCGTTCTTCAATTTTTCAGTGACCTCCACTTCGTTGTTGGCACAGCCCTTCATGATGTAGTACAGGTGCTCGATGCCGTCCATCCCAGCTTCGATGGTCTCGTCCAAGGTTACGGTAAAGGGCATGTGTCCCGATACGACCAGACCTCTTTCTTCGGCCCGTGCTATGGATTTGAGGTAGTTTTCCGCAGAAATCCTGCTGTCGTAGAGCTTTACAAAATCCACCTGTAATTTTTCCAAGGAGTCCAAGGCATTTTCAACATCTTCATCAGATTGGACCTCCAACGAACCTGCCCAAGTGGAATTGGGACCGTCAATTTTGGGCCCGGCGGTGAAAATGGTGGGGCCTATGAGTTTTTCTTTGGCAATCTGCGATTTCCAATCCATAACGGAAGGGGTAAGGTCGCCCCCGGCATCACGCACTGTGGTGACGCCGTTCGCAATGAAGAGCTTTAAAAAGTTCTTGTTGTTGGCTATGAGCGAATCGCCGCCCCTCAAATGGATGTGGTTGTCCCAAAAACCGGGCAATACGTATTTTCCTGTGGCATCGATGGTGGAATCCGCTTCAAACGTTTGCTCACTTTGTGCCGTTTTGATGGCCTTGATCTTGCCGTCCAAAATGTAAATGTCCTGCAGCTCTACTTTCCCTGTTTCCAAATGGATGACATAGGCATTGGTGATGGCTAGGTCCACTTTTTCCTTGGTCTCGGTCTGGCAGGCGGTCAACAATAGGGTCAAAAGTGCAAAACAATAGGTTGTGAGTTTGGTTTTCATGGGTTTCATTGGTTTCTGTACTTGATGTTCTTTGCGGAGAGTTCCACGATTTCTTGGATTCGTTTTTCCCGTGTTTCTTCCCGCTTGGCCTGGTTCAGCCAATAGAGGTAGCTTTTTTGTTGGCCAGGGGTAAAACTTTGGAAGTTGGTGAAAGCCCTTTTGTTTTTGCTGAATGCTTTTTGAAGATCTTGCGGGACCACGCCGTTCTCCACATCATCCAGTTCTGTCCAAGAGCCGTTCGCTTTGGCCAGTGCTATGGCTTCCAGACCACTCCTGTGCAGCAACCCATCGGCTTCCAATTCCTTGATGTGGTCTTTGTTCACTTTGCTCCACGTACTCTTGGGTTTTCTGGGGCAGAAATACTGTCTCCGTCTCCCATCCCCAAGGCTTTTCACCGTGCTGTCGATCCACCCATAGCAAAGTGCCACCCTCACGGCTTCTTCCCAGCGCATACTTTCCTTATGGTGGTCCACTTTATAGAAGATAAGATGGATCCCGGTATAGGTGGAATGGTTCTCATGCAGCCATTCGCGCCACTCGGCATCGTTTTTAAAGTAATGTTCGGGGTGTTTTTCCAAATCAGACTTTTTGGGTCTCTATGTAAAAATTGACATCAAACTTTAGTTCTGTACTGTCCATGGATTCCGTTTTCCATTCCGCACTCGGGAACAACCATTTTTCCTTTCCATCGACAAAAACACGGACGGGCATGTCAAAATCTTCCACCACATCCACATACCGATACTTGATGGAACCATTTTCCAACTGATATTCCAATGTGGGTATCATGGTGGTGCGCAGGTATTGGTTGAAAAATGCCGAGAGGTCCTTGCCTGTTTTTTTGCTCAAGTAGTCCTCAATCTGTTGGCTGGTCACCGTTTGATGGTAAAAATCCTTGTTCAGCCCTCGTAGTATCTGCCGCCATTGCTCATCATCCTCCACCAATTGGCGCAAGGTATGCAGGATATTGGCCCCTTTGTAGTACATATCTCCCGACCCTCCTTGATTGACCCCATAAGGCCCTATGATCGGTCGGTCGTTCTGTATATTGGCACGTGTACCAATGACGTATTCAGCGGATGCCTTTTTGCCAAAATGATAGTCAAGGTAAAGGTTTTCGGAGTAGGCGGTAAATCCTTCGTGCACCCACATGTCCGCAATGTCTTTGTAGGTAATGTTGTTGGCAAACCATTCATGGCCTGCTTCGTGGATGATGATGAAATCGAATTGAAGCCCCCAGCCCGTACCTGAAAGATCCCTGCCCAGATAACCATTCTCGTATCGGTTTCCATAGGTAACGGAACTTTGGTGCTCCATCCCCAAATAGGGAACTTCCACCAGTTTGAACCCATCTTCATAAAAAGGATAGGGGCCAAACCAATGCTCAAAAGCCTGCAGCATCATCGGGGTCTGGACAAACTGCTTTTTGGCTTTCTCCAGATTTTCGGGCAATACATAATAATCCAGTTTCAAAGGGCCATTCTCACCTTCGTATGCTTCGTCAAAATGTACATAGTTGCCAATATTTACATTTACACCGTAGTTGTTGATGGGATTTTTTACTACCCAATTGTAGGTGGTGAAATCACCTTTTTCCTCAACACTCTCCAATTGCCCGTTGGAAATGTCCATCAGATCTTTGGGAACGGTCACGCTGATGCGCATGCTGTCCACTTCGTCGTACATGTGGTCTTTGTTGGGCCACCAGACACTGGCTCCCAATCCTTGGCACGATGTGGCCACAAAGGGATTGCCGTTCTCATCCTGTTTCCACGAAAAACCACCATCCCAAGGGGCACGTACTGCTTCCCTTGGATGTCCCGAATATTCGATTTTGAGCTCGTTGAATTCACCGGGGACCTGCTTTTTCTTCAATTGAATGAAGTGTGCATTGCCTTCCGAAGTAAATTTCAGTTTTTTCCCATCTTGGGTGATGGAGGTGATCTGCATGGGCTTTTGAAGATCGATCTGAAGCACTTCGGCCTCCTTCAATACCTTATATCTGACCACATTGTGGCCCGAAATGAATTTTTTGGAAGGCTCTACCTTAACATTCAGGTCATAATGGTTGAGGTCCCACCATTCGCGTTCGGGGGTTATACTGCCCCTAAGGGTATCCTGTCTCGTAAAATTTTGGGCAGATGCCATACTCAATCCTAATAGGAGGAGGGATGCGAAATAAAAATGCTTCATATGTAGTATCAATGTATTATGTATGCTATCTGAACACTTTGTTGGGGAAAACCACAGGGCTTTCATGCCCATCCTTCCCAACAGCCGCTACTCCAAAGAAGTAATTGTCGATGACAATACCTTCCAGCGTATGCTCGGTCACATTTCCCACATACCTGTAATGGTCCCAAGTAGGGGAGGTGGTGTCCCTCCAATAAATTTTATATCCTACGGCACCGTCCACCTTGCTCCATCTCAATTTGGCACTGGGCTCCACAATTCCACCAATTTCTACGGTTTCCGGCGCTGGAGGGGCCCAAGCGATGGACGCCAGGTTGATGGCATTGACGGCCGTTAGTTTTTTGGCATAGTCAAAATTGACATGCTCCAACACATCGCCATAGGCAATGCCATCTTCGACGCGGATATCCTGATGTTGTTGCGTATAGTTTTCATGGGCTTCCATGATTCGGATGCCCGCAAATCCAGCATCGTTGAAGGGCCTGTGGTGTCCGCCCCGCCCGAATCTGTCCAATCGATAGATCATCATGGGGTTCATTTCGGGCATATAGGTCTTTGTGGTCTGGTACACATAACGCGCCAGTTGGCGGGAAATACCATCCACTTCGCCACCATAGAACCGCCTGGCATTTCTTTGCTGTTCGGTCTCCGTAGGCGGTACGGGTTCGGAGAAAATCCTGAAATCCCGGTTGCTGACCACGCCATCCACTCCAGTGATGTTGCCGATCATGTCATTGTTCAGGATGCCCACAATGTCCCATCCCTTTTCCTTGGCATGGGCCGCCAATCCTTTTCCGCCGTAAAGACCTTGCTCTTCACCCGATAGCCCAACATAAATGATGCTGCTTTCAAATTGGTATTTGGAAAGTACACGGGCCGCTTCAATAGTGCCCGCCATTCCACTGGCATTGTCGTTGGCCCCTGGCGAATCCGAAGTGAAATCGGCAGGATCACTCACCCGGGAATCGATGTCACCACTCATGATGATGAAACGGTTCGGATATTTTGTACCTCTTTGGATGGCTACTACGTTCACCACCCAAACATCGTGAACGATTCGGGCATTGTCTCCCTTTTTCACGAGATCTTTTTGATAGAAGACCTCCAAACAATCGTTGCAATTGGAGGAAATTTTATCAAATTCCGATTTTATCCATCGTCTGGCGGCCCCAATGCCACGGGTCTGGGAAACGGTGTCGCTCAGGGTGTGCCTTGTGCCAAAATTGGCAAGGGTTTCCACATCTTTGCCAATACGATCTGCGGATACCGAATTGATGATGTCGTAAACACGCAAGTCGGTCTGTGCAAAACCTAAGGAAGAAAATATTGCGAAAAGAATTGTAAAAAAATATTTCATGATAGTTGGGGTTGGTTTTTGAGGTGAGAATCTATAAAAAATCATTGAATGAAAGTTACTTTTGAGATTTTGCCATTTTCCACTTCGTAGATGGCCACGGCAGATTCCGTGGTTCCATTGGCGGTCACGGACTCTTCGTCTATCACCTTGTTGCCGATCACGATTCGGTTTTTGATGGTACAGTTCAGGTCGGGTGTGTTTTCAAAAAATCCATGGTACTGTGCCTTCATTGCTTTCTTGCCTTCCGAGAGCAACTTGTCCGGATACACATATAATTTGATATTGTCCGAATAGGTGTCCATGAATGCATCGATATCCCTGGCGTTATAGGCATCCAATTGCTCCTGGACAATGGTCTCCGCATCGGCAGTAGGCTGGTCCGGAAATATAAAGGTCATGGAGGTGATGAGGCCATTTTTAACTTCGTAAAGTGCCGCTTGATGTCCTTGTCTGCCATCCACCATGGTGGTTTCCTCGTCGATCACCTTATTGCCGATGACGATACGCCTGACCACTTCCACATTGGATTTGACAGTGTTGGCAAAGAACCGTTCATAACTTTCCGTCATTTTGGTTTTTCCAATATACATGGTCTCTTTGGGAAACCGCTGCACTAAGACATTGTCGGAATAACAGGAAACGAAACCTTCCAAATCTCGTTTATTGAACGTTTCCACTTGTTTTTGGACGATTTTGGCAGGGGATTCGTCCGCCACAAAGGTCAAACGGGTTCTGCCTTGGTTTACGGCAATACGACTGATGTTGTTGATCTCCTCTTGTGGGAAGGTCATAATAGGTTCCCAATCCGTACTAGATGTAATGTCCAGCGTCAGCAATGTTTTTCCCGCTCCCGTGATGAGGGTATTTTCAGCGACCCAACAAATATCTTCCTCATTTTGATAGGTGTCCGTGATTTTTGTGGTCATACCCGTTGTTGGGTCAAGGGATTTTATGGCCCAATTTTTACTTCCCTTGCTTATAAAACCCACAAGGTCGGTATCCGGAATTTTATGGAGCGACCTGCCCACATTTTTGTGCACGGTGGTGGTGGAATTTCTATCTAGGTCAATCACCACAAGATCCATACGATTTTCTACCAATACGGTTGCCACAAGGATATGGTCGTTGACCCAAACATGGTACCCAATCTTTAGATTGGTGATTGGGGTTGAGTCTCCAGTTTTTAGGTCATATTCATACAAACGCTGAAGTCCGTCCAAATCCAAACGAATGGCAGAGATGGCATTTTTGCCAGGAACCCTCAAAGGGGAGTATTCGCTTCCGGCCGGGGTATTGGTCAGCCAAGATGTGGTGCTGCCTTGTGTAATGTTGAACTTCAGCACATCGGTCTGGTTTTCCCTTGTGGATGAGAAGATAACGGTATCATCGTCCCAAAAGGAAGGTTGGTTGTCATAGCCTTCATTGTTGGAAATGTTCTTTGGATTGGACAATACCAAGGTCCCATTTTTCAGGGTGAGGTCAAAAAGATAAACTTCCGTGTTGGCCTGGGCATTTGCCAAGGCATATGTCAAAATGAAGACTGTGATTAAAAGTCTTTGGATCATGGTTCCACAAACCGTTTTAAAAGTTCCCTTACTTTTTTGGTACTCTCCACATGGTACTTGGCCTGGGTCTTTTTCAGTCCCACTTTCACCGTAATGGCCGAATCAGGTAGCTCTTGGAACATGAATTCGTCCGTCCAGTCATCCCCGATGGCAAAGACAAAATCGTAATTGTCCTCACCCATCATCCGAACGGCCGCCCTTCCTTTGTTCACATTGCTGCTCTTCACTTCCATGACCTTGTTGCCATTGAGCACGCTAATATCGTCATTACCGATGAGACTTCTGAGCACCGTGTTCAATTCTGTGGCCCTTTTTTCACCAAAATCAGGGTCCGTGTTCCTATAATGCCAGGCCAAGGAATAATTCTTTTCTTCGATAAAGGAGCCGGGGGTTCTGTCCACAAAGGATTCCAGGACGGGACGTATTTTTCCCATCCAGTCGCCCTTCACTTGTTCCAACATTCTAAAATCTTCGCCATCCTTGGATATCCAGACCCCATGTTCCACGATCATGTTGTATTTTTTGGGAAGGAACCATTTGCCAAAGGTCTGTTTGTCCCTACCACTGATCAAAAACAAGGTAGTATTGTCCTGTTCGTGCAATTGGTCCAGCAGTTCATAGAGCTCTTCGTCTGGGGAAGCCTTTTGGGGATCTTTGTGGAAACCGGCCAGGGTGCCGTCATAATCCAGGAACAAGAGCCGTTTTTTGGCCTTGGAATATCGGTCCGCAATTCGGGCCAAGATTTCCTTGGACATTCTTTCGGAGACAAAGGCCCGTCCCAAATCCCTTTTTTCGTTCAGGGCGTTCATAAATTCATTGGCCCACACCTCTACATTGTAACGTTCCAAACGGTTTTGGAGAAAGGTATTGCGATTGATCTGCTCCTCCTTGGGCATGTTAATGGCCTGTTGCAGGGTATTTGCCTGCTCCTCAAAATTATTGGGGTTGATGAGGAGAGCCTCGTTCATTTCATAGGCAGACCCGGCCATTTCACTCAAGATCAACACTCCGGTCTTGTCTGTTCGCGTGGCTATGTATTCCTTCGCCACCAGGTTCATTCCGTCCCGAAGGGGCGTAAGCCAGGCAATATCGCTAGAGGTATAGAGGTCGATCAGGTTCTCGAAGGGCAAAGAGCGGTAAAAATACCATATCGGTGTCCAATTGACGGTGGAAAGCTCCCCGTTGATCCTACCTACCAATTCATCGATTTCCTTTTTGAGCAATTGGTATTGGGGCACATTGGACCTTGAGGGAACGGCAAGGATGATCAAGCGGACCTTTTCTTGGTATTGGGGATATTTCTTCAAAAAATATTCGAAGGCATTGAGTCGCTTGGCGATTCCCTTGCTGTAATCCAATCGGTCTATGGAAAGGATCAATTTGGTGTCCGGGGCCGAGGCCTTATGATGGTCCAACCGAAGTTGGAAATCACTTCTCTCCTCATTGTAGTTCTGTTCGTGTGCAAGGGCCGCATCATGGAATTTCTTATAATCGATTCCCATAGGGAAAGAATCCACTTTGATGGCCCGGTTGTCCATATAGATCTCATTGAAGCTCACTTCCAGTCCCAACAACCTTCTCACGGAACTTAAAAAATGCCTTTCGTAGTCATAGGTATGGAACCCGATAAGGTCCGAGCCCAACAATCCTTCCAAAATTTCTTCCCTCCAGGGCAGGGTCCTAAAGATCTCATAGGAAGGGAAGGGAATGTGCAAAAAGAAACCAATGGAAGTATCCGGTCGTTTTTCCCGCACCATTTGGGGAACCAGCATCAGTTGGTAGTCGTGTACCCAAATCGTGTCGCCCTCTTCCGATTTTTCGATGATGGCATCGGCAAACTTTTGGTTGACGGATCGGTAGGTTTCCCAAAAATCGAGTTCAAACTCGGAATACTCCAAGAAATAATGGAACAATGGCCAGACGGTACGGTTGCTGAAACCATAATAAAAACCATCAATGTCGTTTGCATTTAATTTGACCTTGGCACAACCATTTTCCTTGAGGGCCTGGTCAATTTTTCCTTCCAGTTCGGGCGGCGTTTCCTCGTCCGTTAGCCCAGACCAACCTATCCATAGGCTTTCACCTCCACTGTGCACGGATTTCATCCCTGTGGCAAGCCCCCCAACGCTTGGAATGGCATTGATGGAGCCATTGCTGATTTGCAATTGAACAGGTAGCCGATTTGAGATTATGATAGTTTTGCCCATAAAAGGAAGGTTTTTGAAAGGTTTTAAAATTAAGTTTCTTTAAATTTCGGGAAATTCGACCGCAAAAACAATTCACACGAAACCTTTTCAGAATAATTGATGTATGGATAACTTAAATTATGGAATTATTGGCAATTGCAGAAGTGCGGCTTTGATCTCCAAGACAGGTTCCTTGGATTGGTGCTGTTTGCCCGAATTCGATTCCACCTCGGTTTTTGCCAAACTATTGGATGAGAAAAAAGGAGGGAGCTTTGGGATTGAGGCCGTGGGCAATTATCAGATAGACCAAAAATATTATAGGGACACTGCCATATTGACAACCCATTATGCCGATGGGGACAATGTTTTTGAAGTGATGGACTTTATGCCCAGATATTTGAAGAGAAATGGAAAATACCATGCCCCCCCTGAAATCGTGCGATATGTCAAATATATTTCCGGAAGGCCCAAACTGCGCATCACGTACGACCCCAAACTGGAATATGCCATGGGGGAGACCTTGACCTATATCAAGGAGGATTTTGTGGCCAGCCTTACCCATCAGGAAAAGTATGACACCCTTTTCCTCTATACTTCCTTTGATAAGGAAGGGGTGATAGGTTCCAAGGAACTGATTTTGGAAGAAGATGGTTATTTTCTGATCTGTTACAATGAAAAGATACTGAAGCCCACTACCATAAAAATGGGCCTGGAGCTTGAAAGAACCAAGGTGTATTGGCTGGATTGGGTGCACAAGGCCCCAACCTATAAAAAATTCAACAATGAGATCACTAGGAGCGCCATCACCCTGAAATTGCTCACTTATGACAAGACAGGGGCGGTACTTGCCGCTGCCACGACCTCGTTGCCAGAGACCATTGGTGAGGTGAGAAACTGGGACTATCGTTTTTGCTGGATAAGGGATGCCTCCATGGTGATCAAAGTGGTCTCCGAACTGGGACACATGAACTCGGCCCGAAGGTATCTGCAGTTTATCATCGACCTTATGCCGGACAAGGATGAAAAGCTCCAGATCATGTACGGTATCAACAAGGAAAAGAAACTGACAGAGAAATCTCTGGACCATTTGGCAGGTTACAAAGGCTCCAAGCCCGTTCGTGTGGGCAATGCGGCCTACAAGCAGAAACAGAACGACATCTACGGTATTCTGATGGACGTGATCTACGAGCAATTGGTGAAATTCAGCAACGATATCGAAAATGGGGAGGAACTTTGGAGCATTACCAAAGGCATCGTCTGGATCGTGGGGATGCACTGGAAGGAGCCGGACAAGGGTATTTGGGAGTTCCGTGGTGAGGACAAACACTTCACTTTTTCCAAAGTGCTATGCTGGGTGGCATTGGACAGGGCCATAAAGGTGGCCAAAATGTTCGGCAAGACCCGGAAAATTGAAAAGTGGACGGCCTTGGAACAGGAAATCAAGGAAGACATCCATAAAAATGCATGGAACAGTGACATCAATGCTTTTGTACAATCGTATGGGTCGAGGCATTTGGACGCATCGGTGCTGTTGATGGAATCCTATGGTTTCATCCACGCCCGTGACCCCAAGTTTGTGAGCACCGTAAAGGCCATTGAGGAAGGTCTAAGCAACGATGGTCTGTTATATCGGTACAAGAATGAGGATGATTTTGGACTCCCTTCATCATCTTTTACCATTTGTACGTTTTGGTTCATCAACAGTCTGTTCAAAATTGGGGAGGAGGAAAAGGCATTGGAACATTTTGAACGTTTGCTCAGCTACAGCAACCATTTGGGGCTGTTCAGTGAGGACATCGATTTCAAATCCAAACGGTTGTTGGGCAACTTCCCGCAGGCCTATTCCCATTTGGCATTGATAGAGTGCGCCATCAACTTTTCAAAGAAAGAGAGCGAGGAACGAATCTTGGAATCATTGGGATAAAAAAACGCCCCTAAAAGGGGCGTTCATCGAAATTTGCTTTGTTTCGGCAATCTTCAATTAGTCAAAGGTATACCCATTGTCAGCGGCTACTTTGTCGGCAATTTGTGTGCGCAGTGCCACCACATTGGGTTGGTTTGTATATTTGGTAAAGCGTTTCAGTCCCATCAGCATCATCCGTTGTTCATCCCCTTCGGCAAATGAAACGATGGCTTCTTTTCCTTTTTGGCTGATGATGTCCACGGCTCGATACAGATACAGTTTGGACATGGCTATCTGTGCAACTTGTGCCTCTTCGCCAAAACGTTTGGCGTTTTTCTCGGTGCGAAGGATGGCCGATTCGGCCAAATAGACTTGAATGAGGATGTCAGCGGCTGACATCAACAACATTTGGTGTTCGTCCAGATCGGGCCCAAATTTTTGTACGGCGCTCCCCGCAACCATCAAGAATACTTTTTTCAAGCGGGCCACCATGTCCTTTTCCTCTGCGAACAGTTCGGAGAAATCGGGCGTGTCGAAAGAAGGAATGCCCATCAATTCCTCACCAACGGCTGTAGCTGGCCCCAAGAGGTCCACATGGCCCTTCATTGCTTTCTTGATGAGCATGCCCACTGCCAGCATTCTGTTGATTTCGTTCGTTCCCTCGTAAATTCTGGAGATTCGTGCATCCCTCCAAGCGGATTCCATGGGAGTATCGGCACTGAAGCCCATTCCGCCAAAAATCTGGATACCTTCATCGGTGGTGTGTTGCACGTGTTCGGAAACGGCCACCTTCAAAATGGAGCATTCTATGGCGTATTCTTCGACACCCTTGAGTTCCGCTTCTTGGTGCGAGTTGCCTTCTGACTCTCGAATGGCAATCCTGTCCTCAATGTTCTTGGCGGCTCGATAGCAAGCAGCTTCATCCACATAGGCATTGGTGGCCATATCGGCAATTTTGGCCTTTATGGCACCAAAATTCATGATGGGGGTCTTGAATTGGATACGCTCATTGGCATATTTTGTCGCCTCATTGAGCACACGACGTTGTGCTTCCAAACAGGCCGCCGCCAATTTGATCCGTCCAATGTTCAAAGCATTCATGGCTATTTTGAAACCATTTCCCCTTTCGGACAACATATTTTCTACCGGCACTTTGGTCTCATTGAAGAACACTTGGCGGGTAGAGGAGGAGTGGATGCCCAGTTTTTTCTCTTCATCACCTAAGGTGATGCCATTTTCCGGGTCATTTTCCACAATAAAACCTGTAATGTATTTGTCGTCCTCGATTCGGGCAAAGACGATGAACATATTGCAGAACCCTGCATTGGAGATCCACATTTTTTGTCCGGTGATGCTATAATATTTCCCATCTTCCGAAAGCACGGCCTTGGTCTTGCCCGAATTGGCATCGGAACCTGCCCCTGGCTCGGTCAAACAGTAGGCGCCGAACCATTCCCCAGAGGCCAATCTGGGTACGTATTTTTGTTTCTGCTCCTCGGTCCCGTACAAGGTGATGGGCATGGTGCCTATTCCCGTGTGGGCCCCAAATGCGGTACTGAAAGAACCAGTGGCCCCCGAAATGTAATCACAGACCAGCATGGTGGAAACAAATCCCATGCCCATGCCGCCGTAGGATTCGGGAACGGCAACACTGAGCAGCCCAAGCTCCCCGGCTTTTCGCATGCATTCCTCGGTGTAGGCATAGTCTTTTTTCTCAAAGCGTTCCCAATGTGCCCAAAGTTCGCGGTCCACAAATTCCTTGGTGCTTTCGCGCATCATTTTTTGTTCTTCGTTGAGGTCTTCGAGGGTGAAAATATCCTCGCACTTGGTCTCCTTGACCAAAAATTGACCACCTCTGAGGATGTCTTTGTTTGTTGTTTCTGTGCTCATACTTTATAAGATTTAAGATTCAGGAGACAAGAATCAGGACTTACTTTAAACCATCTTGAAACCTTGAGATCATTTTTTGTAGTTGTTGGATTTTAGACTCTAAAAGTTCAAATTTTTCTTTGGAAATATAATTCTGATCCGATGCAACAATTAATTGCGTTTCCCACTCAAAACTAGAACCAAGGCTATTCTCAATATATTTATTGAAATGCTTGTTTGTTGATTTGCTGGTTCCCTCCGCTATATTTGAAGGAATTGAAACAGCGCAACGAATTAATTGGGAAGAAAGGTTGAATCTTTCTACATCGGGAAATCCACCAATTATTTTATACGTTTCCTTCACCAGGTCCATTGCTTCTTGCCAGATTTTGAGTTTTTTGAAATTATGTCTTCCCATCGTCTTGGTTCTTGTTTCTTGGCTCCCGGTTCTTGTGATTAGTTCAAAAACTCAAATATCCCCGCAGCTCCCTGACCTGTGCCCACACACATGGTCACCATGCCGTACTGGCCTTTCATGTTGCGCTTGCGCATTTCATCAAAAAGCTGGACGGAAAGCTTGGCCCCAGTACATCCGAGGGGGTGGCCCAAGGCAATGGCGCCTCCGTTCACGTTCACAATTTCCGGATTGAGGTCCAGTTCGCGGATCACGGCCAAGGATTGTGATGCAAAGGCTTCGTTCAGCTCTATTAGATCAATGTCACTTTGTTTCAACCCTGCCTGTTTCAATGCTTTTGGAATGGCTTTCACGGGGCCAATTCCCATAATCCTCGGTTCCACACCTGCTGCAGCATAGTTGACCAATCGGGCAATGGGTTCCAAATTCAGTTCCTTGACCATGTCTTCACTCATGACCATGACGAAAGCCGCTCCATCGCTCATTTGGGAGGAATTCCCGGCAGTGACACTTCCATCAGCAGCAAAAACAGGTCTTAACTTGTTCAATGTAGGGATGTTGGTGTCCTTGCGTGGCCCTTCATCCTTGTTCACGGTGTAGGTCTTGGTCTCTTTTTTGCCCGCCTCGTTCACGAATGTGTGCTCCACTTCTATGGGAACGATCTGTTCCTGGAACCTGTTTTCTTCTTGGGCCTTCAAGGCTTTCATATGGGAATTGTAGGCGAAAACATCTTGGTCTTCCCTGGACACCTTGAACTGTTTGGCCACTGCTTCTGCGGTGAGCCCCATGCCCCAATAATAATCCTCGTGCCCTTCTTTGGCCGTGGCATAGTCGGGGGTGGGCTTGTAACCGCCCATGGGGATGTAGCTCATACTCTCTGCTCCTCCGGCAATGATGCAATCGGCCATTCCGGATTGGATCTTGGCCGTGGCGATCCCAATCGTTTCCAATCCCGATGCACAGTAACGGTTGACGGTCACTCCAGGTACGTCATCGATGTCCAAGCCCATCAAGGAGATGAGTCTGGCCATGTTGAGTCCTTGTTCGGCTTCGGGCATGGCGTTGCCCACAATGACATCGTCAATGCGTTTTTTGTCGAGCTGCGGAAGTTCTTTCATCATGTGTTCAATGGTCTCGGCCGCAAGTTCGTCCGGTCTCTTGAACCTGAACAGTCCCTTTGGGGCCTTGCCCACTGCTGTTCTGTATGCTTTTACGATATATGCTGTTTTCATCTTGCTTTTAATTGATTTATGACGATAAGACGTAGGACATAGGACTAATGGTTTACAATATTTTCCATGAACCGGGTTATCATCTTTTGTATTGATTGAATTTTATTTTCCAAATGATTGAAAGTGCTTTCTGAAACATACCCAATTTCGAATGCAATAATGAGATGTGTCTCCCATTCAAATGCAGAACCAAGAGCATTTTCCAAATACTGTAAAAAATGCTTTGTTGAACCTTTACTGGTTCCCTCTGCAATATTTGAAGGAACTGATATGGAGCATCGCTGCATTTGATTGGATAGCCCATAGATCTCTGATTTGGGAAA
Organism: Flagellimonas hadalis; assembly: GCF_007785775.2. Taxonomy (GTDB): domain Bacteria; phylum Bacteroidota; class Bacteroidia; order Flavobacteriales; family Flavobacteriaceae; genus Flagellimonas; species Flagellimonas hadalis. Next base: position 795,787 of record NZ_VNIK02000001.1, on the reverse strand, counting down.
AATTTTGGTGCTCTTATAGGTTTCTTTGACCAATTCAATGCCTTCCTTCCAAATGGTTAACTTTCTAAAATTATGTTTTGCCGCCATTTCTTATGTCTTACGTCAAAAAGTCTTATGTCTAATTTCTCAGTGGTTTCCCCGTTTTCAACATATGTTGGATACGCTCCAAAGTTTTCCTTTCGGTACACAGGGAGAGGAAAGCTTCACGCTCAAGGTCCAAAAGATATTGCTCGGTGACCAAAGTAGCTTCCGATAGGTCTCCTCCGGCCATCACGTAGGCCAACTTGTTGGCAATCTTCTTGTCATGTTCGGAGATATAGTGACCGGCCTCCATGGAGTCCGTTCCCACCAAGAACATGCCCAAAGCTTGTTTTCCAAGTACTTTTACATCCTTGCGTTTTACGGGTTTGGTGTATCCTGCTTCGGCCATGAGCTTGGCATGGGCCTTGGCCGTTGCGATTTGACGGTCCTTGTTTACCACCACAATGTCCTTTCCTTTTTGAAGGATGCCCAAATCATAGGCTTCGTATGCCGATGTGGATACCTTGGCCATTCCGATGGTGAGGAAATATTCTTGGAGCACGTTCAGTTCCACATCATTTTTTCTAAAAGTATCGGATGCCCGAAGGGCCATTTCCTTGGAACCACCCCCGCCAGGAATCACACCGACACCAAATTCCACCAAGCCGATATAGGTCTCGGCAGCGGCCACAATTTTGTCCGCATGGAGCGAAAGTTCGCATCCACCTCCCAAGCACATGCCGTGTGGGGCAGAAATGGTGGGGATGGAGGAGTAGCGCATCCGCATCATGGTGTCCTGGAACATTTTGATGGCCATGTTCAGCTCATCATACTCTTGCTCCACGGCCATCATGAATATCATCCCGATATTGGCCCCAACAGAGAAGTTCGCTGCTTGGTTGCCGACGACGAGTCCTTGGAAGTCTTTTTCGGCCAGGTCTATGGCCTTGTTCAGACCGGCGAGCACATCGCCGCCGATGGTGTTCATTTTGGACTGGAATTCACAATTTAGGATGCCATCGCCCAAATCTTCTATCACCACCCCACTGTTTTTGAACACTTCCTTGGACTTTCTAATGTTGTCCAGAATGATAAAGGCGTCTTGACCGGGCACTTTTTCCATGGCCTTTTTGGAGATGTCATAGTAATACGTGGCGCCATCTTTTACGGTATAGAACGAATGGATTCCGGCAGCCTTCATTTCAGCGACCCACGGGGCAGCTTCCTGGCCTTCGGCCTTGATGAGTTCCAAGCCTTTGTCCAGTCCCACGGCATCCCATATTTGGAAAGGACCGTGTTCCCAACCAAAGCCGGCTTTCATGGCATCGTCAATTTTATAAAGTTCATCCGATATTTCTGGAATCCTGTGCGTAACATAAGCGAAAAGGGCACCAAAACTCTTTCTGTAAAATTCGCCTGCCTTGTCCTTTCCATTCACCAAAACGGGAAAACGTTCAATGACCTTGTCGATGGTCTTGGTGAGTTCCAGGGTGGCAAACTTTGCGCTTTTTTTGGTACGATAGTCCATAGTATCCAAGTCCAAAGTGAGGATATCACTCTTACCATCATCACCTGTAACTTTTTTATAGAAGCCTTGCCCGGATTTACTGCCCAACCACTTGTTGTCCACCATGGTCTTGATGAAATCGGGCAACTGGAACAGTTCATGGCGTTCATCGTCCTTGCAGTTTTCACTGATTCCGTTGGCTACATGGACAAGAGTGTCCAGACCAACCACATCCACGGTGCGGAAGGTGGCGGATTTGGGTCTACCGATAACGGGCCCCGTGAGCTTGTCCACTTCTTCAACGGTCATGCCCAGATCTTTTACCGCATGGAAAAGGCTTTGGATGCTGAAAATCCCGACCCGGTTTCCAATAAATGCAGGGGTGTCCTTGGCCACTACGGAGGTCTTGCCCAAGAACTGCTCCCCATATCCGTTGAGGAAGTCCAGAACTTCTTGGGAGGTATGTGGACCAGGAATGATCTCGAACAGTTTCAGGTATCTGGCCGGGTTGAAAAAGTGGGTTCCGCAGAAATGTTCCTGGAAATCCTCACTTCTTCCCTCGCTCATGAATTTAATCGGAATGCCCGAAGTATTGGAGGTGATGAGGGTGCCTTTTTTTCGGTGTTTGTCCAGATTTTCAAAAACCTGTTTTTTGATGTCCAAACGCTCAACGACGACTTCAATGATCCAGTCCACTTGTGCCACTTTGGAAATGTCATCTTCCAAATTTCCTGTAGTGATTCGGTCTGCAAATTTGGGATGATAGATGGGGGAGGGCTTTGATTTGAGTGCAGCGGCCAACGAATCGTTCACCAAGCGGTTCCGGACGACTTTGTCCTGAAGTGTAAGTCCTTTGGCCTTTTCCCTGTCGTTGAGTTCGCGTGGAACAATGTCCAACAATAATACCTCGACACCGATATTGGCAAAATGGCAGGCAATGCCACTTCCCATGATACCGGAGCCTATTACGGCAACTTTGTTTATATGCCTTTTCATGTGCAGGTTTGTATTTTAATTATTTCGTTGTTTTGATATAGACTTTTTTGTCTGAAATGAGTTTGTTGATCACTTCCATTGTTTTGAAAAACCCGGCCAGGTCCCCATCCGAGACATGCTCTTTGACCACATCGTTGAAACGGAGCACGACATCTTTGGATTCTTTCCGTTTTTCGAGCCCCAAAGGGGTAAGGTGGATGAGAACGCCCCTTCCATCGTTGGGGTTGGGCTTTCTTTGAATATATCCCCTTTCCTCAATATTTTTTAAGATCCTTGACAAACTTGTGGCCTCCATTCCCATTTTTGGCCCCAGGGCGGTACTCGGCGTGCCACCTTTTGGGTCGATGCTCAGCAGGGTGAACCCTATGGCCATGGTGACTCCGTAGTTCTTGGCCTCTTCATTATACATCTTGATAACGGCTTGCCATGTGGCCCTGAGGGCATAATCAATGGTCAAATCTTTCATGGAACAGGTTTGGTGTTTTCAAATATAATAAAATTTATTATGCATGCATAATAAATAACGGTTAATTGATCGACCAAAAAACAAGACCCACAAAATTATGTGGGCCGTGTTTTGTATTGATTATGTAAGTTGGGCATCAATGCCCATAAATATCATTATAGAGATCCAAGTATTTCTCCTTGACAATCTTCCGCTTCAATTTCATGGTAGGGGTGAGGTGTCCGTCATCCACACTCCAGACGTCTGGAGTCAACCGGAACTGTTTTACCTTTTCCCATTTGGCAAAATCTTCATTGGCAAGGTCCACTTCTTCCTGGAAACGGGCTATGACCTTTTCATTTTTGACCATATCCGCATTATTTTCTAGGGTGATGCCATGTCTTTTGGCCCATTGTTTCACAAATTCAAAGTTGGGTTGGATGAGTGCTGCGGGCATTTTCTCTCCTTCCCCCACCACCATGATCTGTTCAATGAATCGGGATTGCTTGAAGCGGTTTTCCAATAATTGGGGGGCTACATATTTGCCTCCCGAAGTCTTGAATATCTCTTTTTTACGATCGGTGATTTTCAAAAAGCCTTCGGTATCCACTTCGCCAATATCTCCGGTATGGAAATAATCGCCCGTCATGACCTCTGCCGTTTTCTCAGGATCTTTGTAATAGCCCAGCATCACGTTGGGCCCTTTGCATAGGATTTCGCCATCTTCAGCAATCTTTACTTCAACACCATCAATGATTCTGCCGACCGTTCCGATTCTCCAACCTTTGTTGCGCTGGTCGTTCACCGCAATGACAGGGGAGGTTTCCGTAAGTCCGTAGCCTTCCATCACGGGCATGCCTGCTGCGGCAAAGACCCTTGCCAACCGGGGCTGAAGGGCCGCGCTGCCCGAAACCATTACAGATAAGTTTCCGCCAAGACCTTCTTGCCACTTGCTGAAAACCAACTTTCGGGCTATGCCCAATTGTTTTTCGTACCACCAGCCATTTTTTCCATAAGGTTCAAACTTGAGCCCAAGTTCCACGGACCAGAAGAACAGTTTCTTTTTGATGCCCGTTAAGTTGGTCCCTTTTGCAATGATGGCCTCATATACTTTTTCCAGAAGGCGGGGAACCACGGTCATAACGTTGGGCTTCACTTCCTTCACATTGTCACTGATCTTGTCCAACCCTTCCGCAAAGTGAACTTCAATACCGCAATATTGATAGAGGTAGAGGATCATTCGCTCAAAAATGTGGCAAATGGGCAAAAAACTGAGTGCGCTTCCACCGGATTCGAACGGGACACGTTTCTCACTGGAGATGACGTTGGACACAATATTATCATGGGAGAGCATCACCCCCTTTGGCCTTCCTGTTGTTCCTGAGGTATAGATCAATGTGGCCAGGTCACCCGGTTGTACGCTGTCCTTTATTTGTTCCACTTCATCTTGGTTGGAAGTGTCGGTACCCAATTCCAAGAGTTCTTTCCAGTTCTTGCAGTTGCCCAGTTCGTCAAAAGAATAAACTTCCTTCAAATTTTGAAGATTGGAACTGATGGTAAGCACTTTTTCCAAGACCTCTTCACAGGAAACAAAACAGTATTTGGCCTCCGAATGGTTCAGAATGTATTCGTAATCCTCTTCCGAAATGGTGGGGTAAATGGGCACATTCTGGGCGCCTATTTGAAGTATGCCGATATCCATGATGTTCCATTCCGTTCGGTTGGTCATGGAAATAACGGCGATTTTATCGTTCGGTTTCACGCCCAGGCGCAAGAGGGCCCTGCTCACGGCATTGGCCTTGTCCACATATTCTTGGGTAGAGGTCGCCACCCATTTGCCATTGTATTTGGTGACCAATGACTTCTGTAGGGGCAGATTTTCCAACTGATGGTAGGGAAAATCAAATAGACGGGTAACTTTTTGCATAGTAAGTTTCTGAAAAGTAATTGCAAAATAGGGAAAGGAAACCGTATTTTAAAACGACTTTTTTAAAAACAGCTATAATTATTTGCCAATTTTAAGGTAAATGCAATTTCAAGCCCTCGCGGGAATCCGTGATATATCGGGATAGAGGATTCAAATTTGCGAATGGTTCAATTTTGGTGTAATTTTACATCAAACTGTATATCGATTATGACAAGACAGAGCATTTCTTTCACGAAGCCAAATGATGAGTGGCTAAAAGAGCAGGTGGATAATAAAGAGTATTCGAGCAAAAGTGAGCTTGTCAACGATTTGATCAGACAGGCTAGAAGACAGCAGGTACAAGTTGATTGGATCAGGACAAAGTTGGAGAAAGCGGAAGACAGTGGATTCACAAATGAGGGTAAAGATGAAATTCTGAGAAAGTCAAAGTCTTTGCTTGATGACAAAATATAGGTTGAGCAATGAGGCCAAGAATGATTTGATCCGTATTCATCATTATGGAATCAAAAAATTTGGAATCTCCCAGGCCGATAAATACTTCGATTCCTTCTTTGAATATTTTGAAATGATTGCCCAACGCCCATATTCATTTGAATCGGTGGACTATATCAAAAAGGGCTATAGACGTTGTGTTTGCGGAGCCGACAGTATTTACTTCAGAATGAATGGTGACATCGTAGAAATAATGGCAATTGTTGGGAGACAGGATTTGGATAATGTTCTGTGAAATATATTCGGTACTTTTAGAGTAGATGTAATTTCATCCCCTCGTGGGAATCCTTAAAACCCAAGGATTTGTAAAACTCCAAAGCATCGGGTCTTTTCTTGTCAGTGGTCAACTGCACCACATGGGCTCCTTTTTCTTTTGAATGTTCGATGGCCCATAGGAACAATTGTCTTCCGATGCCTTTTTTTCGATACTGTTCATGAACCCTCACTGCTTCGATTTGTGCGCGGATTCCGCCTTGATAGGTAAGGTATTGGATAAAGCTCAATTGGAGTGTCCCGATAACGTCACCATCCTCGTTTTCAATCACCACCAATTCTTGGTTGGGGTCGTTGACAATGTTTTCAAAAGCCTTATAATAGGTATCGGGCAAGGGATTGCGGAAATCTTCCCGAAGCTTGCCCAACTCATCGTTGGCCAACATTTGGATTATGTGGGGGACATCAGCGGGTGTCGCTCTTCTAATGTTCATTCTTTTTGGCATCCAACCATTCTTTTGCATTCACAAAGGCTTGTAGCCATGGGGAAACGGCATCCTGTCTATCCTTTGGATAGTGGGCCCAGTTCCATGGAAAAGTGGAACGTTCAATATGCGGCATGGTCACCAAATGCCTCCCAGTTTTATCACAGAGCATGGCCGTGTTAAAATCACTTCCGTTGGGATTGGCAGGATAGCCTTCATAACCATATTTTGCGACAACGTTGTATTGGTCTTCGCTATGTGGCAAACTGAATTTTCCTTCACCATGACTGATCCATACTCCTAAGGTGGTGCCGGCCATGTTGGACAGCATCACGGAATTGTTCTCCTGGATCTTTACCGAAGTAAAATTGCTTTCGTGTTTGTGCGAATCGTTATAGGTCATTCTTCCATGGGTCTCATGCTCTGGGTTGATAAGGTCCAACTCCATGAACAACTGGCAACCGTTACAGATGCCCACCGAAAGGGTATCGGGTCTGGCAAAGAAATCCTTCAAGGCCTTATTGGCTTTTTCATTGTATTTGAAGGCACCTGCCCAACCTTTGGCACTGCCAAGCACGTCCGAGTTGGAAAAGCCTCCCACGGCACCGATAAATTGGATATCTTCCAAAGTCTCCCTGCCCGTAATGAGGTCGGTCATGTGCACGTCCTTCACATCAAACCCGGCCAAATACATGGCGTTGGCCATTTCGCGTTCCGAGTTGCTTCCTTTTTCACGAAGAATAGCTGCTTTTGGCCTTTCAGTACCTCTCGACGGCGCTCGAGATGACAGTTTTCCTGTAAAATGGGAAGGAAAAACATATTTAAGTGGTTGCTCCTTATAATTGGCATAGCGGTCTTTGGCCAAACCATTGGCGGTTTGCTCGTTGTCCAATAAATAGGAGGTTTTGAACCAGGTATCCCGAAGCGATTCAATGTTCAGGCCGATTTCCACACCATTGTTTTTGATGTACAAAATGTTGCCAGCGGAAACACTTCCAATTTTGTTGAATTCGATTCCAGCCGAAGCCAAAACGTTTTCGATAAAGCTATTCTTGGATTGAAGCACGACCCCAATATTTTCAGAGAACAACAGTTTGATGATATCCGACTCGCCAATAGTGGTCAAATCCAGTTCGGCACTCAAGTTGTTATCGGCAAAACACATTTCAAGTAGAGTGGTGATCAAACCTCCCGAACCAATGTCGTGTCCGGCCAAAATCTGCCCGTCTTTGATCAATTGTTGAAGCGTATTGAAAACCGTTTTTACATATGTTGCATCCAAAACGGATGGGGCTTCATCCCCAATACCGTTCAAGATTTGGGCAAAGGATGATCCACCCAGTTTGTGGGCATCTTTGGATAAATTGATGTAATAAATGTCCCCACCCTCTTTTTGTAGAACAGGTTCCACAATTTTGGTAATGTCATCACAATGTGCTGCTGCAGAAATGATTACGGTTCCTGGAGACAATACTTCACCGTCCTTGTATTTTTGCTTCATGGAAAGGGAATCCTTTCCGGTAGGAACGTTGATGCCCAGCTCGATCACAAAATCCGAAAGGGATTTTACCGCTTCGTACAAACGTGCATCCTCGCCTTTGTTGCGGCAAGGCCACATCCAGTTGGCGGACAGGGAAACTGATTTCAAACCATCTTGTAAAGGCGCCCAAACCATGTTGGTCAAGGATTCTGCGACGCTGTTTCTACTTCCCGCAACTGGGTCGATCAAGGCCGAGACAGGGGAGTGCCCAATACTGGTCGCAATCCCTTCCTTGCCTTTAAAATCAAGTGCCATCACCCCAACATTGTTCAAAGGCAATTGCAGTGGTCCCGCACATTGTTGTTTGGCTACGCGGCCACCCACACAGCGGTCCACCTTGTTGGTCAACCAATCCTTACATGCCACAGCCTCCAATTGTAACACTTGTTCCAAATAATCGTGGAAATGCTCCAACGAATAGGAGAGGGCAGGATAAGTTTGCTGGGCTTTGGTATCTGCCATAACGGTCTTGGGAGAACTTCCGAACATATCCGAAAGTTCCAAATTCATGGGGGTTTCACCAGTGGTACCAGAGGTAAAGGTGAATGTATGGTCGCCTGTAACAGTTCCCACCTGATACATGGGCGAACGCTCCCGGGCCGCCACACGATCAAGCAATGCCATATCTTTTTCGCCAATCACCAATCCCATACGCTCTTGGGATTCGTTGCCGATCAATTCTTTTTTGGATAGGGTAGGATCGCCTACGGGTAGTTTGTCGGTATCGATTTTTCCACCGGTTTCTTCCACCAATTCGGACAGGCAGTTCAAGTGACCACCTGCTCCGTGATCATGGATGGAAACGATGGGATTGTCATGGCTTTCCACCAAGCCACGGATGGCATTGGAAGCCCTTTTTTGCATTTCGGGGTTGGAACGCTGTACGGCATTCAACTCGATGGCCGAACTGAATTCGCCCGTATCTGCACTGGACACGGCCGCTCCGCCCATTCCAATGCGGTAGTTGTCACCACCTAGAACGACTATTCTGTCTCCATTTTTTGGGGTGTCCTTCAATGCCTGTTCGGTTTTGCCATACCCGATTCCACCAGCCATCATGATGACCTTGTCGAAGCCTAATTTGCGAGCTTCTTCTTGATGTTCAAAAGTCAAAACGGAACCCGCGATCAGGGGTTGTCCAAATTTGTTCCCGAAGTCGGATGCACCGTTGGAGGCCTTGATCAAAATATCCATTGGGGTTTGATACAGCCAATCCCGTTCTTTCATTCCTTTTTCCCACGGACGGTTTTCTTCCAAACGGGAGTAAGAGGTCATATATACTGCGGTCCCAGCCAAGGGCAGGGAGCCTTTTCCACCTGCCAAACGGTCGCGGATTTCGCCCCCAGAGCCTGTTGCGGCACCATTGAAGGGTTCTACGGTAGTGGGAAAATTGTGGGTCTCCGCTTTTAGGGAAAGCACGGAATTAAACTCCTTTTCCTCGTAAAAATCGGGTTTATCGGCACTTTTTGGGGCAAATTGGACTGCTTTGGGGCCTTTGATGAAGGCCACGTTATCCTTATAGGCAGAAACGATATCGTTGGGATTGGCCTCGGAAGTCTTTTTGATCAATTTGAATAGGGAAGAAGGCATCTCTTCGCCATCAATCACAAAAGTTCCATTGAAAATTTTATGTCGGCAGTGCTCCGAGTTCACTTGACTGAAACCAAATACTTCGGAATCTGTCAATTTTCTTCCAAGTTTTTTTGCAAGACCCTCCAGATACTCCACTTCCTCCTCGCTCAAGGCCAGGCCTTCCTTTTGGTTGTAGGCAGCTATGTCCTCAATCTCCAAAATGGGTTCGGGAACAATGTTGATGGTGAAAATATCCTGTCCCAGACCCTTATATTTTTGGGAGAGCATGGGGTCATAATCCGTAAAGTCTTCGGAGACAGCATGGTACTCCTCAATACGGATGATGCCCGAAATGCCCATGTTCTGTGTAATCTCGGTGGCGTTGGTGCTCCACGGGGTCACCATGGCGGCGCGTGGGCCAACAAAAAAGGCGTCGAGTGACGCCGCTTCTATCTTGGGTTGGTTGCCGAACAACCATGTCAGTTTATTGTTGTCTTCCTGAGCGATTTCCTGAGCGGTCTGGACGGCAAAAACCTTAGTAGCCTTGTCCCCAAAAAAATGGATCATACTAGTGATGCGTTGAGCGGTTTAAGAAAGTGCAAATTTACGATTTTGGAGTGGAATTCCTGCTTTCTTCCCACAGAGTTTTGAACCATCGGTGTTGATATTGGATCCGTCAATCCAAAACGGGCATTCATCAATTGACAATCATCGGATAAAACCCTTATTCTTAAGTTTGAAAGTGCAAGATCTAAAGATATTAGCTATGGCTGATAAGAAAAATTGGTTTGGAAGAAAGGAAATGCTCATGTTTCTCTTCTTTTTACTGATCATGGCCATTTATCTTTGCTCACAAGAAACGGATTGGGTCCAATTTCTGCGCCACCTTCTGAAAAATCTCATCAGAAACCTTTTTTGATCTATCAAAACCCACCCCAGGCTACTCAAAAAAATGTTTGTGCATGATCAGTTCAATTGAAGGAAGCCCTAAAGGCGGCTGGCGATTGATTTGTTTTGTTTTTGAACAATTTGCTAAACGATTGGGAATGCTCAAAACCAAGGGTATAGGCAATTTCGCTGACCGAAAGTTGGGTGGTGGACAATTGCTCCTTGGCCTTCTCAATTAGTTTGTCATGGATGTGCTGTTGGGTGCTTTGTCCGGTCAGTACTTTGAGCAGACTGCTTAGGTAATTCGGGGAAACATTCAAGGTATCCGCTACGAATTGGACGGTCGGTATCCCTTTGTTGATGGCTTCCTCTCCGTTGAAATAGGAGCCGAGAAAATCCTCCAACCGAACCAAAACCTCGTGGTTATTGATCTTTCTCGTAAGAAATTGTCTTTGATAATAGCGTTCGGCATAGTTGAGCAGTAATTCGAGTTGGGCAATGATGATGTTTTGACTGAATTTATCGATGTTGGACCGGTATTCTTGCTGGATGTGCAACAAGATGTCAACCATGGTCTTTTCTTCCTTTTCGGAAAGAAATAAGGCCTCATTGATGGCATAACCAAAGAATTCATAGTTTTTGATGGCCTTGGACAATGGGGTATTCCACAAGAAATCAGGATGGATGAGCAACAGCCAGCCCGAAGGTTTCTTCTCCGAAGGCAGCATTTCAAATTGCAATACCTGTCTCGGGCCAATAAATGTTAACAGCCCTTCGTCAAAATCGTACTCCTGTTGTCCATACCGTACCTTTGCAGAGACATTCCGTTTCAATCCGATGGAATAAAAATTTTGCGTCCAAGTGATTTGGTTTTCGACGGTCTGATAATCCACTTGGCCATAATCGACCACACTGATCAAAGGGTGTTCAGGTTTGGGCAGTGCACAAAATTTATGGAACTCGCTTAGGGTATTGAACGTGTGCATGATCTATTGAAGGTTAAGGGGCAAGGCAAAGCCTTCCCCCCTTCTGAAATTACATATTAATTTTTAAAATCCGTGGAATGGCTTAGTTCCTTGTTGGTTTCCAAGGCAGTTTCCAAGGTTTTCAATTTTTGTTGGGCCATACCATAGGCATCGCTGCCCAGGAACAAATGTAGGGCGGGATCATCACTTTCGGCCACTTTGATGAGCACCTCTGCGGCCTTTTCGGGGTCACCCAACTGGTTTCCGGCAATCTCTTCTTTGTGCAAGCGTTCCGATTCACGGGCCTGGGCATACACATCCATTCGGTTTTTGGCCAATTTTAGGGAATCATCCGATAGAAAATTGGTACGGAAATACCCAGGATACACCAAAGTGGTATGGATTCCGAAGGGACTCGCTTCCACGGACAGGGCCTCCGTCAAACCGACCACGGCAAACTTCGTGGCACAGTAAATCCCAAATCCGGGAAAATTGCCGACCACACCCGCCACCGAGGCGATATTGAAAATGTGTCCGGACCCTTGCTCCCGTAAGTGGGGCATCGCTTTTCGAATAACGTTCAACATGCCAAAGACATTCACGTCAAAATTTTGTCGTGCCTCAGCATCCGAAATTTCCTCCAAGGTCCCATTTTGCCCGTAACCGGCATTGTTGACCACCACATCCACACGGCCAAAGTGGCCCATTACTTGTGAAATGCCAGTGTTCACACTTTCTTCACTCATCAGGTCGACTTGCAGCGGCAGGAAAGCCTCATGTTTTCCCACGGCATTTTCCAATGCACTTAAACTTCGTGATGTGGCCGCCACTCGATAACCTTGATCCAATAGTGTTTTTACCAAAGTAAGCCCCAAACCTTTGGAAGCTCCGGTGACCAACCATACTTTTTTTGTGTCCATTTTTGTAGAATTTTGATTGTTAAGAATTGACACAGCAAAGTTGCCCTGAAACGAAGGGATATATGTAGCCTAATCTACGATTGTTGTAGTCGAAATTTATAGAGGGGTGTAAAAGGCTCTTGACAGAATTAAATCTTTTTCACCAATGCCATATAAAAACCGTCAAAACCGGTTTCTGAGGCATAAACGTTCTGTTCTCTTACCAATTCGAATTCCTTGCCGTTTTCCGATTCCAGGAATTTTTTGACCTGCTCGGTGTTCTCTTGGGGAAGTATGGAACAAGTGGCATAGACCATTTGCCCCCCTTTTTTTACCATTTTGCTGTAGTTCTGAAGGATGTCCTGCTGCACGCCCATGATCCTATCGATGAACTCAGGCTCCAACTTCCATTTGGAATCAGGGTTTCTTTTGATGACACCCAAGCCGGAGCAGGGGGCGTCCAACAGCAATCGGTCGGCACTGTTGTGCAGTTTTTTGATGACCTTGGTGGAGTCGATAAGTCGCGTCTCGAAATTATGGATCCCGTTCCGTCTGGCCCTGATCTTGAGTTTTTTCAACTTGCTCTCATAAATGTCAAGGGCGATGAGTTGTCCCTTGTTCTGCATGAGCGATGCCAGATGCAAGGTCTTGCCACCGGCACCGGCACAGGCGTCCACCACGCGTTGCCCGGGCTGCACTTCCAGATAGGGGGCGACCAATTGTGATGAGGCATCCTGCACTTCAAAAAGCCCATCCTTGAAGGCTTCCGTGGTGAACACGTTCTTGCGCTCCTTCAATTTCAAGGCGTCTGGATACCCGTCGATATCCACAGTTTCGATATCTTCTTTGGCCAAAAATAGCTTGAGCTGTGGTTTGGTGATCTTGAGTGTGTTCACCCTCAGAATAACATCCGCTTGTTGATTGAGTGCGGCAATTTCCTTGGTCCAGAGCTTGTTGCCCAGGGATTTCTCTCCGAGTTCGTCCATCCAATCGGGAACGGATTCCCGAAACTTTCGGATCTTGGACAGTTCGTCAAACTTCCCTTTGATCCTTCGCTCCGGGGTTTCTTCCAATTGTTTCCAATCGGGCAACGAAATGCCCTTCAGCACGCACCATACAGCAAAAAGTCGAAACAAATGCTGGCGGCTATAGGGTTCATGCGCTTCGGCTATCTCGGTGTAGAGGCGCTTCCAACGCACAATGTCGTAAGTGGTCTCGGCAATAAAAGCACGATCGCGGGCACCCCAACGTTTATCGTATCGAAGTACTTTTTCTATTACCTTATCGGCATATTCCCCATCGTTGAAAATCTGCTTCAAGGCATCTATTACGGCAAAAACTAGGTTCCGGTGCAATCGCATGATACAAAATAAGGTTGCAAAGGTACCATTTCTCCTTACTTTTGAAGAAAATAAATGTAATGAGGATTTCCATTTTTCTTTTGATGGTCTTGGTTTTGGCCTCTTGTGCCGAAGAACAAAAGTACCAGCCGTTCCAATCGGTGACCGTGACACCTGTTTATGAAGATTCGGTGAGCATCCGTGCCATCACGTTTTTGGACGGTAGAACGCTGGCCTTTGCCGGGAGCAATGGAATGTACGGAACAGTGGATGTCACTTCGCACAAAGTGCGCGCCAATATGCAGACATACGATTCGTTGACGCCCAGTTTTAGGGCGGTGGGCAAGACCACCAACGATTTTTTTATGCTGTCCATAGAGAGTCCTGCACTGTTGTACAAGACCGGCAGCGGTGGAAAAATGGAAGTGGTGTACCAAGAAGAAGGGGAAGGGGTGTTCTATGACGCCATGGCCTTTTGGGACGATACCTTTGGTATCGCGGTAGGCGATACGGTAGATGGATGCCTTTCCATCATCCTTACCAAAGATGGCGGACAGACGTGGAGCAAACTGCCTTGTGCCAGTTTGCCAAAAGGTATAGAAGGTGAGGGAGCCTTTGCGGCCAGCAATAGCAACATAGCCATAGCTGGGAACAAGGTTTGGATCGGGACCACTGAAGGCAGGATCTATTACTCTGCGGATAATGGGGCCACTTGGGAAATCCAACAGACACCCATCATTCACGAAGAGCCTACCCAGGGCATCTATTCCATGGATTTTTATGACGAGTATGTGGGGTTTGCCATTGGAGGGGACTACACTTCACCTGAGTTCAACCAAAAGAACAAGATCATAACCGTGGACGGTGGAAAAACATGGAACCTGATTGCCGATGGAAAGGAACCGGATTATAAAAGTTGTGTGCAGTTTGTGCCCAATTCGGAAGGGAAGGGGCTTGTCGCCATTGGGTTTACGGGCATTTCTTATTCGGGTGATGGTGGTGAAAACTGGAAGGAGTTGAGTGAAGAACCGTTCTTTACCCTGCGCTTTTTGAATGATTCCACCGCTTATGCCGGAGGAAGCAAGCGTATCGCCAAATTGGAGTTCAATTAGTTGATGTAGTTGTTCGTCATCCACCGCCTTTTCGCTTGCGGTACTGTTGCAATAACTGCCTTTTGAAATCTTCCTCGGCCTTGATCAGCAAGAGTGCCTTTTTGGCGGGGATCACCTTTCGGATGTTTGCCATGAAATCCTGTTCTTCGCCGTGCCTCTCGTTTTGGAGGGCAAGCATTTTGCCCAACAGGGCTTCGGATTCGCTTTCGGACAAGCCTTCTGCCGAGGATATCTGTGACCTTAGTTCCATGCGTTCTTTTCTGCGGATGGTTTCCAGGGCCTCTTCATGCTGGTTGTATATGGGCCAGAAAACCTGGGCCTCTTCGCTGGTAAGCCCTATCTTTTCGGTAATGAACGCCACTTTCAGGGTCTTGATGCGGTCCCTTGCCTGACCTTGGGCCTGTAGCCCAAAGACCGTCAAGATCAGGGTAAACAATACAAGTGCTCTTCTATTCATGTTCTTCATTTTCTAAATGTAAATCCTCAATATCTTCCATATTATCCTCCAAGTATTCCCAAAGGATATCGTTGGTCAGGTCCTCGGCCAGCACATCGTTCAACTGGATGTCTTCCAAAGGAATGGCCTCGGCAATTTCATAGGAACTGAGCCCAATCTCATGATTTTCAAAATAAGCATCTATCTCGGCACTGGCCAAATCATCAAAACCCAAAGGAGTGGTTTCTGTCTTCCAGTTGATACCGAAAACCAACAGAAAAATGGCCGCAATCGCTGCCGCTGCGTAATAAAAATTCCGACGGCTGCCCAGTGGGATGACCTTCCCGCCTTCTGCTGTTGTTTTGGAGAGAATCGTTGGAACGACCTCCTCGAAGTAATTTCCCGGCACGGTAAAGCCATCAGTATTGGGGATGCTGGAACCAGTGCCGCCTTCTTCCTTTTGGATCCGGTCCATCAAGCGGTCATGGAAACTCTCAAAGTAACCTTCCGGGGTATTGAACTTATTTTCGTTGTTCTTTTTCATGGTGTTTTTATGACTTCGATTCGTGCCAAAGGTTTAATCTGCTCTAAGATACGCCTCAATTTTCTTTGTGGCCAGATGATAGGATGCCTTCAAGGCCCCGACCGAGGTTTCCAATACCTCGGAAATGTCCTCATATTTCATTTCCTGAAAATATTTCATGTTAAAGACCAGTTTTTGCTTATCCGGAAGGGTGGCCAATGCCTTTTGCAGCTTTAACTGGATCTCATCACCCTCAAAATAGACGTCGGCCTGAAGGTTTTCCACCATGCGTTCCTTGAGTTCTTGGTCGCCGATGCCCATTTTTTTTGATTTTTGCTTCAAAAAGGTCAACGACTCGTTAGTGGCGATGCGGTACATCCAGGAGTACAGTTTGCTGTCGCCCTTGAACCCATCGATGTTCCTGTACACTTTTATAAAAGTGTTCTGCAACACATCGTCCGCATCGTCATGGTCAAGGACAATCCGCCGTATGTGCCAATAAAGGCGTTCCTTGTAGGTGTTCACCAACACTTCAAAGGCCTTTGCCTGGCTTTCCTTGCTCTTGAGTTCCTGTACTAAAGTTTCCTCAGCGATCAATGGTCGTACGATTTGATGCTATGACTAAGGTAAGGGGAAATGGTTTAATTTTTCCATGGCCAATGTTCAATAATCAATGAACAATTGACAATAAACAATTACCCTATGTTTTTTTAGGAAAAAGGGAAACTGCCTACCCAAACTCCGATCAAGAAGTGATCGACTGCATCTCTACCAATTTCTTGTAATTTTTTGCAGACTGCATCAGTTCCTCATGGGTGCCCTGTTCCAAGATTTCGCCCTTGCCCATCACCACAATGGAATCTGCATTCTGGATGGTGGACAAACGGTGGGCGATCACGATGGAAGTACGGTTCTTCATCATGTTCTCAAGGGCATCCTGCACCAATCGCTCACTTTCGGTGTCGAGGGCCGATGTGGCCTCGTCCAAGATCATGATGGGAGGGTTCTTCAGCACGGCCCGCGCAATGGACAAGCGTTGTTTTTGCCCCCCGCTCAGCTTGTTCCCACCGTCCCCGATATTGGTATCGTAGCCGTGGGGCAGTTCCATGATGAAATCGTGTGCATTGGCAACTTTCGCTGCTTCTATGATCTCGGCCATGGTCGCATTTTCCTTGCCCAGGGCAATATTGTTCTTCACGGAATCATTGAAAAGAATGGAATCCTGGGTCACCAATCCCATCATGCCGCGAAGGGATTTTTTGGTAATGTTCTTGATGTTGGTCCCGTCTATGGCGATTTCCCCTTTGTTCACATCGTAGAAACGGGTGATCAGGTTGGCCACGGTGCTCTTTCCGCTTCCGGATTGGCCCACCAGGGCAACGGTCTGCCCTTTTTCAACCTTTAGGTTGAAGTTTTTCAGGACATAATCCTCCTCATATTTGAAAGAAGTGTCCTTGAATTCGATGCCCGAACTGAAATCTGTCTTTTCCAAAGCCCCTTCCATGTCCTTGATGGGGTTTTCGGATTCCAAAACCTCCAACACACGTTCTGCTGCTGCATTGCCTTTTTTTACCCCATACGAAGCCTTGCTGATGGCCTTGGCGGGGGTAAGGATGTTAAAGGCAAGTCCCATATAGGTGATGAAGGATGCTGGGTCCAAATCATTCTCTACCAATACCATGCGTCCGCCATACCAAAGGAGCACACCAAAAACCACAATCCCAAGGAATTCACTGATGGGGGATGACAGGTTTTGACGGTTCAACAGCGAATTGGAAAACTTGAAGAAGCGGGTCGTTGAATTTTTGAAGGTATTGTAAAACTTGGATTCCGAATTGAAAGCCTTGATCACCCGTAAGCCTCCCAACGTTTCTTCCACAATGGACAGGAATTCGCCCTGTTCTTTTTGGACCTTGTCCGATTTTCGCTTGAGCGATTTCCCGATCCTTGAGATCAACATTCCCGCAATGGGAATAAAAATGAACACAAAAATGGTCAGCTTCACACTGATGAGGAACATTACAATTATGGTGAACAGAATGGTGAGCGGTTCACGTACGATCAATTCCAAAATGGACAGAAAGGAATGCTGGATCTCCAATACATCCGAGGTGATCCGGGCTATGACATCGCCTTTTCGTTTTTCCGAAAAATAGGAAATGGGGAGGTCCACGATTTTCTCATACATCTTGTTCCGTATGTCCTTAAGGACACCATTGCGTAAAAAGGTGATGTAATACATGGCCAGATAGTTGAATACATTTTTGAAAAAGAACAAGGTCAATATCAGCCCAACGGCCAGCAACAGCCCTTTCATGGGATCCTCACCAGAAAACTGGGTCACCTGGTAATTCATGTATCCTTCAAAATAATCTTTGAGTTTGCCAATCCCTTCAAACTTTGGCGCCTCGTTGATCTGTTTGGTCTTATCAAAGAGCACGTTCAGCATGGGAATCAGTGCAGCGTAGGAAAGCGCACTGAAAAGGGCGTAAAGGACATTGAAAAATATGTTCAAATAACCGTATTTACGGTAAGGTCCCGCAAAACGGAGGATCTTTTTAAAGTAGTTCATTCACTTACAGATTCAGCTCGGATAGGATACCTTCTATCTTGGTTTCCAACTGCGAATTTACGGATTTATAATCCTCCGCCTTGTCCAATTTTGCATTGGTGCTGATATAGAACTTCACCTTGGGTTCCGTTCCGCTGGGTCTGGCCGCGATTCGGGTACCATCTTCGGTCTCGTAGATGAGCACATTGGATTTGGGCAGATGGATGGGCCGTTCCTCGCCGGTCTGCACATTTTTGGCCATGGAGGTGTTGTAGTCCTCGACCCAAAGCAGCTTGGAGCCTTGCACGGAGGCCACTGGATTTTCCTTGAAATCCTTGAGCATCTGTTTGATCTCTTCCGCACCACTGATCCCTTTTTTGGTGAGGGAAATCAATTTTTCCTTGTAAAAACCAAACCGCACATAGCAATCGATAAGATCTTTGTAGAACGAACTGCCGTTCGCCTTGGCGTTGGCGGCAATCTCACAGGCCAGTAGGGTAGAGGTTACAGCATCCTTGTCCCGGACAAAATCGCCCACCATGTAGCCAAAACTTTCCTCGCCACCTCCAATAAACTTGGAAGCAGGAAAATCCTTGATCATTTTGCCTATCCACTTGAACCCGGTCAGTGCCGTTTTGAATTCCACACCGTAGGCTTTGGCCATTTGCTCCATCATGGGAGTGGACACAATGGTGGTGGCGATGAACTCGTTGCCCTTAAATCCATTTTTCTTGTACTGGTCCAGCAAAAACTTGGTCATCAACACCATGGTCTGGTTGCCGTTCAGCAGTTCTATTTTGCCCTCCAGGTTGCGGACAGCTATACCCAAACGGTCACTGTCAGGGTCGGTGCCCACCACCATATCGGCCCCAATTTCCTCCGCTTTTGCAATGGCCATCGCCAAGGCTTCGGGTTCCTCTGGGTTGGGCGATTTGACCGTTGGAAAATTGCCATTGGGCTTTGCCTGCTCTTCAATGATGGTGACATTGTGGTATCCGGCCCGTTTCAACACTTCGGGTATGGCCGTAATGGAGGTGCCGTGCAACGAAGTGAACACAATTTTGAAATTGTCCTTTCCCTTCGCATGGAAGTTTCCATTGGCAACGGAGGCTTCAAAAAAGGCCTCGTCCACATCTTTATCGATCAGGTGGATCAAATCGGCATTCGAACCAAATTGGATGTCTTCAAAAGAAAGGGAATCGATTTCCGAGATGATTTCCCCATCCTGCGGTGGCACGATCTGCCCACCATCGGCCCAATATACCTTGTATCCATTGTATTCCGGTGGGTTGTGCGATGCAGTCAACACAATCCCGGCATGGCAGCTCAATTGTCTCACGGCAAAAGAGAGTTCTGGGGTCGTACGGAGTTCGGAGAACAGATAGACCCTGATGCCGTTGGCAGAGAAAACTTCGGCCACCGTTCTGGCCAGCGTATCGGAATTGTGTCGGCAATCGTAGGCGATCACCACCCGGATATCACTGTCGGTATAGGTCCTTTTGAGGTAATTGCTGAGGCCTTGGGTGCTCTTTCCCAAGGTGTATTTGTTGATTCTATTGGTGCCCACGCCCATCACGCCCCGCATTCCGCCTGTTCCGAATTCCAGATTTTTGTAGAATCGGTCCTTGAGCTCTTCGGGGTCCTTTTCAATGAGATGTCGGATTTCTTTTTTTGTTCCTTCATCAAAAAAATCGGTCAACCAAGATTGTGCGGTAGCGGTAATGGAATCCATTTGTATAGTGTTTATGCGTCTTAAAAATACAAAGATTATAGGTTTGGGTAGGCTTAAAGGTTAATTTTATCGGAGATATTGTAACGGGTGTCGTTTTTTCTGGAACGTACCATGATCTCCCCGATGAATCCTGCCAAAAACAATTGCGTACCCATGATCATTGCGGTAAGGGCAATGAAAAACTGCGGGCGTTGGGTAATCAACCGACCAGTTTTGTTCACGTAGAGTTTATCCACCCCCAAGTAGACGGAGAAACAAAGGCCCACAAAGAACATGAGCACACCCAATGCGCCAAAAAGGTGCATGGGACGACGGCCAAACTTGGAGACGAACCAAATCGTGATCAGGTCCAAAAAACCGTTGATGAAACGTTCCGCACCAAATTTGGTGGAACCGTATTTTCGGGCCTGGTGCTGTACCACTTTCTCCGTTATCTTGGAAAAACCGGCATTTTTGGCCAGAACGGGGATGTAGCGGTGCATTTCCCCGTGTACCTCGATGTTCTTCACCACGTCACTATTGAAGGCCTTGAGCCCACAGTTGAAATCGTGCAGTCGCACACCGGATGTTTTCCGGGCGGCCCAGTTGAAGAGTTTGGAGGGGATGTTCTTGGCGATGATGGAATCGTACCGTTTTTTTTTCCAGCCCGATACCACTTGATGGCCTTCTTGGACAATCATGCGGTACATTTCGGGAATTTCCTCGGGGTTGTCCTGAAGGTCGGCGTCCATGGTGATCACCACATCGCCCGTGGCCGCCTTGAACCCTGCATGCAGGGCCTGTGACTTCCCATAGTTCTTGTAAAAACGGATGCCCTTAACGTGTTCGTTCTGCCGGGAAAGCTCGGAAATGGCCTCCCAAGAGCCATCCGTACTGCCATCATCTATAAAGATGATCTCATATAAAAAATGATTGGATTGCATCACCTGTACAATCCAATCATGTAGTTCTTTAAGCGATTCGTGCTCGTTGAGCAAAGGAATTACAATGGAAATCTGCATTGCTTGTTTCTGGAATTCCTTTCAAAAGTAGTATTTTTTGGCTTAGTAGGACGGTTTGCTCTTTTTCAAGATCAGTCCCACGATCAGTCCGATGACCAAGCCGAAGATACTGTTCATGATCAAGCCCACTGGGTATTGGATCCAAGCAAATCCTTTTTGCATTTCCACAGCTTGGTCCCATTGCTCCTCGGTCATGTTGGGATTTTGCTCAAAAGCCTTGGGTTTGGCTATTTCCATGGCCTTGTCAAAAAAGTCGGGTTCGATGAAATTGGTCAGGATGTACTGGTAGGCCAAGGAGATCACGGCTCCCACCACCGCGGCACCAACGGCCACTTTCAAAGCCTCGGAAATGGTCAGAAAGCCACCATTGGCCTTTTTGAAGGCGTTGACGGCAAAAAAGAGGACGCCTGCCATAATGAGGATGGAGACCACGATGATCGAGGCATTCATCTCATAGTGCATTTTTTGGGTGTAGAGCATTACGCCGAACACCACAGAGACAAGGCCCAACAATAGTCCATAATTGAGGGCGAATTTTCCGGTTTTTGGTTGTTTTTCTTCCATTTTTTATTTTTGTGTTGATTGTAGTCCATTAGTGCGCAGACCACGCTTTTTGTTACAGCTAAAGTTACTTTTTTATTTTTTAGGTCTTTTGAGTTGGTCGTGTCAAAGAAATCATTAAATTTGCACCTCGAAAATTCTGAGATTAAGCATTTAAGACGATGAGAAAAGATATACACCCAGGAAACTATAGAATGGTGGCTTTTAAGGATATGTCAAACGAGGATGTGTTCATCACCAAGTCCACTGCAGAGGCAAAGGAGACCATCACTGTGGATGGTGTGGAATATCCTTTGGTGAAGTTGGAGATCTCAAGGACTTCGCATCCCTTCTATACCGGTAAGACCAAATTGGTGGATACCGCTGGTAGGATCGATAAGTTCAAGAACAAGTACAAAAAGTTCAAGCAAGAAGAGGAGTAGGCCGAATAGGTCACTCTTTTTAACGATTTATAGGAGCGCCCCCGATGTTTTTCGGGGGCGTTTTTTATTTTTACGGCAGTCAAAAGCATAGCTTATGAACTTTATTCTTTCCGATGGTACCCACCGCGAAGACCTTTTTCCGTTTACACTGACCCGCCCTGTGGCCGAGATGCGCATCGGCATCCTCACCATTCGGGAAAAATGGGAAAAATGGCTGGGTGCGCCGCTGAGCTTCCAAACGGAGGACTACCTTTCGGAAAAATTCCCGTTGCGGACAAGTGATAAAAATGTGGTGATCAACGGCAGCTATCTTCCCAATGAAAATTTGGTACGGGCCGTCCAACAGTTGCAACCGGGCGAAGCCCTTATGGATGGCAGCGAGTACATCGCCTACGCCACCACAACTCTTGACGGTACTTTTGACGCTTCGCAGTATCAAATGGTCGACCATGTCTTTGAAGGCATCACGGTCAAAAATACGTGGGACATCTTTTCCAAGAACGGGGAGGCATTGCAGGCCGATTTTGACCTGTTGACCGCAGGCAGAAAAAGTCAACCCATTTCCGAGACCAATCGAGTGTTGGCCCAGGAGAATATTTTTTTGGAGGAAGGGGCCACGGTGGAGTTCTGTACCTTGAACGCCTCCACAGGCCCTATTTACATTGGCAAGAACGCCCTGATGATGGAGGGCAGTATGGTGCGTGGCGGTTTTGCGCTCTGTGAGGATGCCATTGTGAAGATGGGCGCCAAAATTTATGGTCCCACCACGGCCGGACCTGGCTGCAAACTGGGTGGCGAGGTGAACAACTCGGTGCTGTTCGCCAACTCCAACAAAGGCCATGATGGCTTTTTGGGCAATTCGGTGCTGGGGGAGTGGTGCAATATCGGGGCGGATACGAATACGTCCAACTTGAAGAACAATTATGCCGAAGTGCGCCTATGGAACTACCGGACCGAGAACTTTGCCCGTACAGGCCTCCAATTTTGTGGGTTGATGATGGGCGACCACAGCAAATGCGGCATTAATGTGATGTTCAATACAGGAACGGTGGTAGGGGTGAACGCCAATATTTTTGGAACAGGCTTTCCAAGGAATTTTGTGCCCAGCTATAGTTGGGGCGGGGCCGCTGGTTTTACCACTTTTTTGCCCAGCAAGGCCTTTGAGGTGGCCACGGCCATGATGAAACGGCGCAACATGGCGTTCAACGATATGGAGGCCCGCATCTTGGAACACGTTTTTGAGTTCACGAAGAAGTGGCGGAATTATTGATTTCCCCAGTTTTCAAATGAAAGAAACTATAACTAAAGTTATAGAATGCTTTGGTCTGGGTTAAATAATCTCCAGGTTTAGGTAACCTAAACAAAAAAAGACCCTGAAAAGGGCCTCTTTTATAGTTTTACATTTTCTATTGTTTTTCATACCGTTCTTGGTATTCTCCTTCCCCTTCATCAATAGAAAGGGTCATAACATTGTCGGAGATTTCAAAACCAACTTCAAATTTATCTTGATCTACATAATCGCCATACGTGTAGTCCGTTTTGATTACACCATCGGAGATAAGCTCCCATGTACCTTGTGAATCTTGGGTTTTCTCGCAAGGTCCTTCGGAATCATCATAATAGGTAAAGCGAAAAACCCCATCTTCCTCAAAGGTCAAGGTTTGGTTTTTCTCGCAGTCCGTTGCGGGTTCTTCTCCCTCATCATCAATATAGGCCACGAAGTTCCACGTACCCAACAGCTCCGTTTCGGCAATGGGATCTTCGGGGTCGTTTTCTGTGTCGTCATTTTCACAGGAAACGAATAGCAAATTCAAGAAAAGCGCAGATAAAAAAAGTTTTTTGGAAATCATTGTAGGTTGAGGTTTCTATGGATTAATATGCAAGTAGAACGGACGGAACCAAATGATTATTGTTGAAAAAAGTGGCATAGGGGTCAGACTTTGGCTTTGGATTGTTTTGTTAAGCACCATCTACTTCTATGACAGCAAACTAACAATAGGACTTGGTCAATAAAAAGGAACCGAGTATTTCCGAAAAGACAAATGAGTAAAAAATGATCCTTTAAATATTTGGGTTACGATTGGCCACGTGATTAAACGCTCAACTTTGCATATACACACCAAACTGGAAATCCGCGAGGATTTTCGTAAGTAAGCTAGAACTAGCAATAAATTATATACGGTGTTAGCTGTAGTAATTAAATTACTTCACTAACTTTTTTTATTTTAAGCATGTTAGGATCTTTTATTGTTTTTTTGAGGTTATCAAAATGTTCGTCATCACTGAAATATAAGTCACTATAAGTTATATAAACCGAATGCAAGGCATCAAAATAAACTCCTCTTGTAGATTTTGTATCTGCTTGTAATAAAATCATTTTAGCTATGTTGGAAATCGGACCTCTGTAAAATAGGTCTGGAATTTTTTTTACAACATAACTGATTCTATCATTCGGATTTTCAATTCCAATTTTGTCCCAAAATTCTTCTGTTATTTGCTGATTAAAGTTAATTCCATAGCAAAATACTACCAAAACAAGCTGGAATGATAAATTTATATACTGTTCATGTTTTTTATATTCTTTATCCGATAAGTCAGAGATAAGTTCTTGAAACGATTTTTGGATATTTTCCATTTCCAATTCTTTACCATCCAGAGAAATTTTCTCATCAAATTTTAACACGTATCCATTATTTGTTTTGACAAAGTATTCTCCTAAAAATCTATAATATTCGGTATGCCTTTTTAAATCAGTTATTTCTGGTTCAAAAAAGTAGGATAAATTCCGACAAGATTTTTTCCAGTGAGTACTGAAAATTGATTTAGATTTTAACTTGTATCTTTTTTCAATATTTGGTAAGCCGTTATTAATATAGTTAATTAAAAGTTCCTCAATACTTGGCATCAAGTCTTTATAAAATAGGCACCTCGAAAAATCGAATAACTCTCTTCTTCTTTCTTCATTATTGGTTAAAAACATTTCCCATAATGTTATATTCGAAATATACCATTTTCTGCTTTTTTTTAGTTGAAGTTTTCTAGTCTTTATCGAACTATTTTCTGGACCAGTAAATACTTCATCTAGTAGATAATTCACTGAAGAAGTTTCAAAATACCAGTTTTGATAATCTGTATGATTTCTAAATAAGTTTTTTATGAAATTCAATTTTGGTTTTTATTACAGCTAACGCTAAAGATAGGATTCGTTTCAATGAATTGTATCGACCGATACTGAAACGAGTTCAGCACTTGCAACGAAGTTCTGTGAAAAATACTACAATTTCAATATCTGTAACCATCTAGTTTTCAAGTTTTATCAACATAGAAACAGTAACAAATCGTGTAATCCGTGAAAGGGATCAAGCTAAATTTGGGACGTGTTTCGGTGGGCCATGAGTTCGCCCCAGGTCACCAGTTCAATATGGTGTTTTCGTAGGGTCTCCCTGGTTTTTTCACTGGTAAAAAAGTCAAAGTCCATCTGTCGCCATTGGGCCCCAAAGTTGGGGTGGTTTATGGCAATGGCCTGCATTTCCGGCTCATCAAAGGCAGGGTGGATCAAGATCAGGTTCAGGCCCGGTTGTAGGTTTTCCAACATATCTTGGTACCCTTGGGTAAATTGGCCCTTTTCAAAATCCGCAATGGCACCCAAATAGGTATGGTCAATGGTCAGGTCGTCGGGGGCTGTGTGCACCATGGGGTCCAGTCCCACCATCTCCATCATCTGTTTGCTGATCAACACGGGGAGACTGTACTCTTCCCCCAAGCGTTTGTACACCTTAAAAAAATCGGAGTGGGATCCCACGCTGTACATATGGGAGTCCAAGTGGGTGGGTCGTAATCCCAAGTGCAGGGCTTTTTCAATCTGGGCCCTTAGTTCTTTTTCCACTTCTTCGGCGGTGGCCTTTTGGCGCAATTGTTCCCTTTTTCTAAAGAAATGTCCATGTTCGTCCACCAAACCGGGCACTTCCGACACGGGCAACACGGGACCAAAACGGTAGGTTTCCCATTCGCAGGTAAGGGTAAGGTGCAGGCCCATATCGTATTGGGGATGGCTTTTGGCAAAGAGGGCCATTTCATGAAACCAAGGGCAGGGCACCATAATGCTGTAGGAGTTCACCATACCTTTTTCCAAGGCCTGTATGGTGGCCCGGTTTTCCGCATGTGAGAGTCCGGCATCGTCCGCATGGATCATCAATAGTTTGGCGTGGGGATCAAAGCCCAGTTTTTGTGCTGTGTTCATTTCCAAAAACGCTTCGTGTCAATTTTTAAGGGTAAGGGGCTTTTATCAACAAAAGAACCAGCAACATTTTCTGTCACTGGCTTTTTTAAACTGTAGTTGAAACCTACTATTCCTTTACTTCCGGCATTTGGGTGAAAGGCGCTATGCCAAACTCGGGGTACACCTCGGTGGGGTAGTAAAACGTACCTCCCCGAGATACCAGGGCTATGCTCTTGATCGCCTTGATGTCCTCCACCGGGTTGCCGGGCACCAAAAAGAAGTCGGCCAATTTGCCGGGTTCAATGCTGCCAAGATCGGCTTGGCCCAAATACTGCGCCATGTCGTGGGTGGCCAGCTTCAGCACCTCGGCATTGGTGTAGCCCAACTGTTCGGTGTACAGTTCCAGTTCGCGATGCAGGTTAAAGGCCCCGCCCAAGTCGGTCCCCGCCACGATCAAAATGCCTTTTTCCTTCATCAGTTTGAGGGTTTCCACGATTTTTTGGTAGGCTTCGCGGTAGGCCTTGTCCTCCTCCGCATCGGCAATCTGCGCCAGGGCCACTTTCATGCCGCGTTGCTCGTTGGGCGGCATATGGTCGATGTAATCCTCGGTGCCGGGCGATACTTCCCCGTTGCGGGAGAGCATCAATTTTTCATGGATGGAGAGGGTAGGGTCAATGGCTGTTTTGTTCGTCACGAAGAGGTCCAGGGTTTCCTGCACTTTGGGACTGTTCAAGTCCAGTCCGGGAAAACGTTTCATGGCGGTAAGGCGGAGCAGGGTACGGGTGTCCTCCTCGGGCTCCAGCACCCAACCGAGCATGGTCTGGTTGATGTGCGTCATTTCGTCAAACCCGGCATTCAGCATGGCATTGGCGTTGGAGAAGGCGGGCACGTGCCCGGTCACGAACAGCCCTTTTTCGTGGGCTTTTTTTACAATGGCGGGTGCCCAATCTCCGTTCATGCTGTTGTAGAGTTTTACGCCATAATAGCCCAGACTGTCATAGGTGTCCACGGCGGCCAGGGCCTCGGCCTCACTTTCCACGATGATCCCGTTGTTGGCGTTGAACTGGCTCTTGCCCTCGATAAAGCCCAATCGGGTGATGCGTGGGCCGGCCAATACACCTGAATTGATTTTTTCAATAAGGTCGGACAGCACTTCGTTGTCGTTCCCCATATCGCGGAAGGAAGTCACCCCTGCCAAGATGTTCAACAGGGCACCGTTGTCGCCGGAGTGGGCATGCATTTCGTACAGACCTGGCACCAAGGTGCCACCGTTCCCCGCAATGACCACTTCGTTCTCGCCAGTGGCATCGGCCGCCTCGATGGCCGTGATCTTTTCACCGGCCACCACCACGGAAACCGGGTCGGTGAGTGCCATTGTCTTGGGGTCGAACACCCGTACGTTCTGGATGCGTACTTTTTTATCGTAGTTGTGGGCATATTTCTTTTGAAGGGTCTCGTAGCGTTGGGCCGAATAGTTTTCGGCCAGTTGGCGCATGTCCTTTTCCACGGCTTCAAATCCTTCCCGGATCACAATGTAGCGAGGGTCAATAGAGGCGAAGAAACGTTTCTGGTCGTCCAGGATAAAATAGGAGGGGTTCAGTTCGGCCCCGGAAAGCGCATAGGTGGTCAGGGCCAGTTCGCCCTCGCCGGAAGGCTGCGGCACACTGATTTTCTCCATCTCGGTCAGCGTCAGGTTCCCCGCAGGAAGCACGGGCAAGGTGTTCTCGGGGGCGTTCAGCAGCAATCTGGCGGCCAGCACGGAAGAATAGGGACTCCCGAACTGGTTCACGTAGAGTTGGGCGCCTTCCACGCTCGCATTGCCGGAACCTGTGGCATCCGTCCACGAAGCGTTTGTGCGCTCAAGGGAGAAATGTTCGTCCACGGCATTGCCAAAGGTGGTGTTCCCCGTGATTTTCCAATCGATGGGATAGCCTTCTGGGTTCAGCACAATGGTTTCCTTCATGGTCGGACCACGACCGTTGTTCTTGTAATCGTAATCGACATGGATGGTGTCACCCACGGTGGTCGTCTTGAGATGGCCCACCTTGTTCTCACCGACGATCACGGTATAGGTTTCGTTCCCCTGATAATTGGCAAGGGAAGAAACGGGTTCTTGTTTGCAGGATTGGCCTACCAAAATGATAAGGCCAAGGAACAACATGCGAAGTTTCATACGGTTGGGTTTAGAAATCAAGGTAGTAAGGTAGGGATTTTCAGCATAGGAACATACAAGAAATGGGAGGACATGGCTGTGTCCCAAGGAAAGATTGGTGCACATACAGATTTTTGAAACGCTCTCTAGACATTCCCATAACTCCCAACAAATCATTATCTTTGCGGCCCTAAAGTCAGATGGTTGGATGAATAAAAAAGTCGCATTTTACACGCTCGGTTGCAAGCTCAACTTTTCCGAAACTTCCACGATTGCTCGGAGTTTTGAAAAGGAGGACTTTGAGCGGGTGGACTTTTCCGAACGGGCCGATGTGTATGTGATCAACACCTGTTCGGTGACCGAGAATGCCGATAAGCGCTTCAAGACCATCGTGAAACAGGCCCAAAAAGCCAATCCAGAGGCCTTTGTGGCCGCTGTGGGCTGCTATGCACAGCTCAAGCCCGAAGAACTGGCCGCTGTGGACGGGGTGGATTTGGTATTGGGTGCCACCGAGAAATTCAAGATCACCGATTACCTGAACGACCTTTTGAGTCATCCCGAGCGCAGTCGAGGGGAGGCCAAAATACATTCCTGCGAGATCGAGGAAGCGGATTTTTATGTGGGCAGCTACGCCATCGGGGACCGTACCCGTGCTTTTTTGAAGGTACAGGACGGTTGCGACTACAAATGCACGTATTGTACCATTCCCTTGGCTCGTGGCATTTCCCGAAGCGATTCC
This sequence comes from Flagellimonas hadalis, assembly GCF_007785775.2. Lineage (GTDB taxonomy): Bacteria > Bacteroidota > Bacteroidia > Flavobacteriales > Flavobacteriaceae > Flagellimonas > Flagellimonas hadalis. The sequence continues at coordinate 767,049 of NZ_VNIK02000001.1, read as the reverse complement.
TTGGAGAACGTGCTGCACAATGCCCGTGAGATCGCAGCGCAGGACATCAAGGAAATTGTGCTGACCGGGGTGAACATTGGGGATTATGGAAAGGGTGAGTTTGGCAACAAGCGGCACGAGCATACCTTTTTTGACCTTGTGAAAGCCCTGGACCGAATTGAGGGTATCCATCGCCTGCGCATATCGTCCATAGAACCCAACTTGTTGAAAAACGAGACCATCGATTTTGTGGCGCAGAGCAATTCCTTTGTGCCCCACTTCCACGTGCCCCTGCAAAGCGGCAGCGATACTATTTTGCGGTTGATGCGAAGAAGGTATCTCTCCAATCTCTATGTGGATCGGGTGAATCGCATCAAAAAGGCCATGCCACATGCCTGCATAGGAGTGGATGTGATCGTGGGATTCCCCGGGGAGACCGATGAGCATTTTTTGGAGACCTATCATTTCCTGAACGAACTGGACATTTCATACCTGCACGTTTTCACCTATTCCGAAAGGGACAACACCTTGGCGGTCGACATGGAGGGAGTGGTTCCCAAAAACGTGAGGAACAAGCGCAGTAAAATGCTCCGTGGCCTATCTGCCAAAAAACGAAGGGCCTTCTACGAGAGCCAACTGGGCACTACCAGGACCGTATTGTTCGAAGGGGAGAACAAGATGGGCTACATCCATGGGTTTACCGAAAATTATGTGAAGGTAAAGGCACCTTGGAACCCTGAACTGGTGAACACGTTGCACCAGGTGGAGCTTACCGAGATCGATGAGGATGGTCTGGTGCGCTTCGAGTTTGTCACCGATACCATTTTGGCATAAAAAAAGCCTTCCGGAAGGGAGGGCTTTGATTTTTTTGGATGGTTGTTGCGTATTAGATGCGGATTCCCACGGGCAACATTTCCTTGTACTGTCTGTTCTTTCTCAAGAAACCTGCAATGTGCGGACTGGTAGGGACCACGCGAAGGTTTTTCTCTTGGATTTGGTGCAGAACGGCTTTGATGAAGTCCTCTTTGAACCCCTCTTGGTCAATTTCCTCAGGAATCACCAGCTTGGTCAAAAATACCTTGCGCTCCTGGGAAGAGTATTCAATTTTGGCTAAATGCCCATTGACCTTAGTTTCAAACTGGCGCAAGAAACTATTGTCGTTAATTTCCATTTCTGTCATATAGTACTGTTTTTAATGACTCTGTAAGATTTAGATCATCCAAAAGATAATTCTAACAATCCCCTAAAAAAAATAGTTCAATAACTGGGGTCAGCTGCAAAAGGGATACAAAATTAGTCAAAAAATTGTTAATTTCCTAGTGGTTGACGATCTTTGATGAAATATGCCCGATACAAAAACCCATGTGTACCTGATGCCGGGAATGGCAGCCGCACCATCTATTTTTGAGGGCATCCATCTTTCTCCCGAAACTTTTGAGGTCCATTTGTTGGATTGGTCCATTCCGGAAAAAGGGATGTCCCTAGAAGCTTACGCGCAGCAAATGTGTACACGCATACAACATGAAAATCCTGTATTGCTGGGGGTGTCCTTCGGGGGGATGCTGGTACAGGAGATGGCCAAGTTCATCCACCCCAAAAAGGTAATTATTGTGTCCTCGGTAAAAAGCAGGTCGGAACTTCCCAAGCGGATGCTTTTTGCCAAATATACCAAGGTGCACAAACTGCTCCCGACGGGATTGGTGACCAATGTGGAGCTCTTGGCCAAATATGCCTTTGGCGAAACAGTGACCAAGCGTTTGCACCTCTATGAAAAATACCTTTCTGTCCGGGACAAACAGTATATCGATTGGTCCATTGATCAGATCGTGAACTGGGACCAGACCGTGCCGCCCCCGAACTTGGTGCACATCCAAGGGGAAAAGGACAGTGTTTTTCCATTGGCGAACATCAAGGAATGCATAGTGGTGAAGAACGGTACCCACACCATGATCATACACCGGGCGAGGTGGTTCAATGAAAATCTCCCCACAATAATTTTAGGATAAGGGCGTCTATATAGTATCTTTACGGTACCCTATAAAAATTTTGGCTATGAAACACTTGAAGAACATATTGGCATTTATTGGATTGATTGCGGTGACCGGCACCTTTATTTTTGCGGTCCAATCGACCCCTGAACCTGTTGAGGAAAAAACTCCCGAAGCAGCGGTGGAAAACGACAAAAATGTGGCCCAGGGCTATAGGATCAGTGCCATAGAGATTCCCGAAGACCTCAATTTTGCGGGTGAAGCCGTTCCTCTGGACGACCCGGAGATCATGGAGCGCGTAGATCGGGAGTTTTTGGTGAACACCTACTGGCAGTCCAACGCTTTGTTGCTGATGAAGCGTGCCAACAAATATTTCCCTATCATAGAGCCCATTTTGAAAAAGAACGGTATCCCAGACGATTTCAAATATTTGGCCGTGGCCGAAAGCGGTCTTCAAAATGTGGTGTCACCTGCGGGAGCGACCGGTTTTTGGCAGATCATGAAAGATACCGGAAGGGAATATGGCCTTGAGGTGAACGATAATGTGGACGAGCGTTACCATGTAGAGAAATCCACCCAGGTGGCCTGTGACTATCTGAAGAAATGGAAAGAGCGATTTGGCAGCTGGACACTTACTGCCGCAGCTTACAATGCAGGTCCTGCTGGCATCCAACGGTTTATGGGCATCCAGAAGGCCGGGGATTACTACGATCTGTTATTGGGCGAGGAGACAGGCCGCTACGTGTTCCGTATCATGGCCATCAAAGAGATCATTGCCAACCCCGAAAAGTATGGGTTTTTGGTAGAGGAAGAGGATCTATATACCAAAGTGCCCACCTTCACCGTGGAAGTGGACACGGCCGTGACAAGTTGGGCCGACTTTGCCCAGCTCTACGAGATCAACTACAAAGTGCTGAAAAGGCACAACCCTTGGTTGCGGGAGCCCCATTTGAACAACAGCTCCCGAAAAAAATATGTGATCGAAATCCCGAACAAGGGGTATTATCGTGTAGGGGGTGTGGGTAAATAGGATTTTGTAACCAAAAAAATAATACTTTTTTGTTTAGAGTGTGGTTTGTTGAATGATTGGCTTGATCAAACAAAGATTGCTATTACCGATTTATACCATAGATTTCACCAGATTCATACATCTCTTTTACTTTTATTCTGGACATACCATATAAAATCTCTGAATAATTCTCAGGTTTATCAATAGTGTGCACCCGCCCTATTTTGTTTATTTCATATTGATTTGGTGAAATGAATATGCTATCCTGTGTAACGCTCATAATTTTAAAAGTAGAATAATGGCCACCTTCTACTTTGTAACTGTAGATATCACCCGTTTGTGGAGATTGTAAATACGCGCTTTCCTTTTTCTTGTCTTCTGCATTTGCATAAAAACCCCAGGAAATCAATGCGGCGATAATTCCTAATCCTACAAATTGCCAAACAGGTCCCTTTGCGTCATTTTTTAAATTGACATATTCCCTTTTGATAGGCTCGGGCATTTCTTTGGGTTCGAGCACCTTCTTACAATGTTGACATTGTGAGATGCCATTTTTTGAAATTGGGAATAAGGGAATCCAAAAGATATGAGCGTGTTTTCTATAAATACTGATTACTGAAGAACCTTGTGTGTTACAGCTCGGACAAATAGTGTTTTTAGATTGGGCTGATTTCAAATGAACCGCCCTGGCGCCATATATGATCATTGGTTTTTATTGGAAAAATACAATAATTTCCAATTGACTCTCCGATTAATTTAGTGAGCCTTAGTGCATAAGGGGAGATATGTCCGATACGGTTGGATTTATGCCCTATTTAAGCAATACCCTTAGATTTTCTTCATCTGCTGCTGCATCATCTTGATCTGCTCGGTCAGCATGTTGTTCTTGTCCAGTTTTTTGGCCTCTTGCAACAATTGGGTGGCCTCACGCTTTCTGCGCTTCTGCATGGCGATCCCGGCAAGGCTCAATTTCGCCATGGCCACGTCATAATCCATGGTAAGTCCCAGTTTCAAGGCCTTTTTGAAGTATTTTTCCGCCTGTGTCAGGTTCTTTTGGGAATAGATGATCCCGTGCAGGTAATTGAAGTAGCCCTGTTGTTTTTTAATGAGTGCTCCCTCTGGGTTCTTGATCTTCTCCAACCATTTTTGGGTGCCCTCCAGATCCTGTTTGCGCATGCGCAGAAAGGCCAAGAGGATAAACTCGTTCCTGAAGTACAGGAAAATGAACACCAAGGAGAACAGGATAAGGGCAATGCCATTGCCGATGTTGCCCTCCACGAACTGGTACACGGCATAAGCAATGATAAGACCTGCAATAACGAGTTTGATATTTTTGTTGAACATAGAGTTGGAGATTTTACCGAATGTTTTAGAGGTGGCAAAAGTACTAAAAACAAATTTAAATATTTTCTTTTGGGACTTGCCAAAGTAAAAAGTCTTCGTATATTTGCGCCCAGAATTTTTCGGGAAAACATTTCCCACGAACAAAATCCATAAAAAGTTCCGAAATGAAAAGAACGTATCAGCCGTCAAAAAGGAAGAGAAGAAACAAGCATGGTTTTAGGGAGCGCATGGCGACTGCCAATGGTAGAAAAGTTCTTGCGAGAAGAAGAGCCAAAGGAAGAAAGAGATTAACTGTTTCCTCTGAGCCAAGACATAAAAAATAATGATAGCATTTCAGATTTAAATTAAAGGTGTTACTTTTCTAGGTAACACCTTTTTTTTGACCTGAAAGCAAAAAACAAGCAATAACCCTACAAAAATGCCGAAAAGAAAAGATTTAAAATCCATTTTGATTATTGGTTCTGGCCCTATCATCATCGGTCAGGCATGTGAGTTTGATTATTCTGGTTCCCAAGCACTTAGGTCGCTTCGTGAAGATGGTATCGAGACCATCTTGATCAATAGCAACCCCGCTACGATCATGACCGATCCCACCATGGCGGACCATGTGTACCTAAAACCCCTGACCACCAAATCAATCGTTGAGATTTTAAAGAAACACCCCAATGTGGACGCCGTTCTGCCCACTATGGGCGGACAGACCGCGCTGAACCTTTGTATCGAGGCCGACCAAAAAGGCATCTGGAAGGATTTTGGAGTAGAGATCATCGGGGTGGATATCGATGCCATCAACATTACCGAAGATCGCGAAAAATTTAGGGAGCTCATGCTTAAAATTGGGATAGGGATGCCTCCCCAGGCCTCGGCCACTTCTTTCCTAAAAGGAAAAGAAATAGCCCAAGAGTTCGGTTTTCCCTTGGTGATCAGGGCTTCCTTCACCCTTGGTGGCGCCGGGGCAGGTATTGTGTACGATCCCGAGGATTTTGACGATATGTTGAGCCATGGTCTGGAAGTATCGCCCATCCACGAGGTGATGATCGACAAGGCCCTTATGGGTTGGAAGGAATACGAATTGGAGCTCTTGCGTGACAAGAATGACAACGTGGTCATCATCTGTACCATTGAGAATATGGACCCGATGGGTATCCACACAGGGGACTCCATCACCGTGGCCCCAGCCATGACCCTTTCGGACAGGACGTTCCAGCGTATGCGGGACATGGCCATCCACATGATGCGCAGCATCGGGGATTTTGCGGGGGGATGTAACGTGCAGTTTGCCGTTAGCCCGGACGAGAAAGAAGACATTATCGCCATCGAGATCAACCCAAGGGTGTCAAGATCTTCTGCATTGGCGTCCAAAGCAACAGGTTATCCCATTGCAAAGATTGCCGCCAAATTGGCCATTGGTTATACCTTGGATGAATTGGACAACCAAATCACTAAGTCCACTTCGGCTTTGTTCGAGCCCACGTTGGATTATGTGATCGTGAAAATACCCCGTTGGAACTTCGATAAGTTTGAGGGATCGGATAGGACTTTGGGACTCCAGATGAAATCCGTTGGGGAAGTCATGGGCATTGGCCGTTCGTTCCAGGAAGCATTACACAAGGCCACACAATCTTTGGAAATCAAAAGAAATGGATTGGGTGCCGATGGCAAGGGGTACAAAGATTATGACACCATCATGGAAAAGCTCCGTGTGCCCAGCTGGGACCGGGTTTTTGTGATCTATGATGCCATTCAGTTGGGTATTCCGTTGAAGCGGATCCACGAGATCACCAAGATAGACATGTGGTTCCTGAAGCAATACGAAGAACTCCATTTCTTGGAGATGGAAATTTCAAAATACACTATAGAAAGTCTGCCCAAGGCCCTTTTGTTGGAGGCCAAGCAGAAAGGTTTTGCCGACCGACAGATAGCCCACATGCTGGACTGTTGGGAGAGCGAGGTCCATGGCAAACGTATGGATATGGGCATCAACCGTGTCTATAAGTTGGTGGACACCTGTGCAGCGGAGTTCAAGGCCGTAACTCCTTATTATTACTCCACTTTTGAAGAGGAAATAGAAACAGCCGATGGGCATCGTTATGTAGCCAACGACAGCGTGGTGACCGATAAGAAAAAAGTGGTGGTGCTCGGTTCGGGACCCAACCGAATTGGACAGGGCATCGAGTTTGATTATTGCTGTGTCCATGGAGTACTGGCAGCTGCCGAGTGCGGCTATGAGACCATCATGATCAACTGTAACCCTGAAACGGTTTCCACTGATTTTGATACGGCGGACAAACTGTATTTTGAGCCTGTGTTCTGGGAGCATATATACGACATCATCCTGCATGAAAAGCCCGAGGGGGTGATTGTGCAGTTGGGTGGGCAGACCGCCTTGAAATTGGCCGAGAAATTGGACAAATATGGTATCAACATCATAGGAACCAGTTTTCAATCCCTGGATTTGGCAGAGGACAGGGGAAGTTTCTCCACCTTGCTGAAGGAGAACGGTATTCCCTACCCAAAGTTTGGGGTGGCGGAGACTGCCGATGAGGCACTGGAACTGGCCGATGAACTGAACTTCCCGTTATTGGTAAGACCATCCTACGTATTGGGTGGACAAGGGATGAAAATCGTGATCAACAAAGAAGAACTGGAGGCCCATGTGGTGGACCTGTTGCGAAAAATACCCAACAACAAATTGCTTTTGGACCACTATCTGGATGGGGCGATAGAAGCAGAGGCCGATGCCATTTGTGATGGTGAGGATGTGTATATCATTGGGATCATGGAGCATATTGAGCCTTGTGGAATCCATTCTGGGGACTCAAACGCGACATTGCCACCGTTCAACTTGGGTGAATTTGTAATGCAGCAAATAAAAGACCATACCAAAAAGATAGCCTTGGCATTGAACACGGTAGGGTTGATCAACATCCAGTTTGCGGTTAAGGACGATATTGTGTACATCATCGAAGCGAACCCAAGGGCATCACGTACCGTTCCTTTCATTGCAAAGGCGTATAAAGAACCTTATGTGAACTATGCCACCAAGGTGATGTTGGGCGAGAAAAAAGTGAAGGATTTTGTGTTCAACCCACAATTGGAAGGATACGCCATCAAACAACCCGTGTTCTCTTTCAACAAGTTCCCGAACGTGAACAAGAACCTAGGGCCAGAGATGAAAAGTACCGGAGAGAGCATCTTATTCATCGATAGTCTGAAGGATGATGAGTTCTATAATCTATACTCGCGAAGAAAGATGTATCTGAGCAAATAAAATGCGAGAAGGGCAACTAAAAAAGCCGCTGAATTTCAGCGGCTTTTTTTTATGGCTTCTTGGAAGCGTTTTCCACTTTTTCCAATCGTTCCAGTAGGTTCTGGATCAATTTGTTCTGTTCGTCCAATTTTTGATTGGCAGCTTTCAAATCCTCGATTTCCTTTTGTTGTTGGATGGTATGGAGAGTGAGTTCCTCTATTTTTTGTAGTAGCTTGGCATCCATTTCTCCTAAACTTATGCCGTTTTGCTTTACTTCTTCTGCACTGGGCACATTGGGAAGGTGGCCGTATTTTTTAATGAATGATTCGGTCTCCAACAAACCGATCAGGTCATATTCCTTTTCAAACACAAAATCAGGCCAATTGCCTTGAAGTTCCACTTTTACGGCTTCTGCTACCACATTTCCTGCAACGGCGAGCATATACCCTTGCGTGTTCGTTGTGCCGATACCAACGCTTCCGGAAGCATTCAGGTTGGATACCCCAACCGTTCCGGCAGTGTATGATAGGTCATTCCCATTGATGGTCCACGGGGAGGAAACCACATTGGTTCCATTAAGAAGAAGGCTAGTGGCATCCAATGAGCCTACTTCGATGTCCCCCGCAGTGTATGATAGGTCATTCCCATTGATGGTCCACGGGGAGGAAACCACATTGGTTTCATTAAGAAGAAGGCTAGTGGCATCCAATGAGCCTACTTCGATGTCCCCTGCGGTGTAGGATAGGTCATTCCCATTGATGGTCCACGGGGAGGAAACCACATTGGTTCCGTTAAGAAGAAGGCTAGTAGCCTCCAATGTACTTACCTCGACACTTCCTGTGGTATAGGATAGGTCATTTCCGTTGATGGTCCATGGAGAGGAGCCGCTGTCTATAGGTGAGCCGTTCAGTAATATGTTGGTGGCATTTAAGGTTGCTACATCTACATCACCTGTTGTATATGAAATGTCATTTCCGTTGATGGTCCATGGAGAGGAAACCACATTGGTTCCGTTGAGGAGCAGGGCAGTGGCATCCAATGTACTTACCTCGACACTTCCTGTGGTATAGGATAGGTCATTTCCGTTGATGGTCCAAGGTGAACTTTGCACAGCTGAACCGTTGACCAACAAATCGGTCACATTGAGTTGGGTCGCAAAAATTTGCGAAGCGTTTACGGTTCCATTGACGTCCAAAGCATAACTAGGGTTGGGGGTCAATGTTCCGATTCCCACACTGCCAGATGCGGGAAAGGAGTTTTGTCCATAGGTGGATACACAGGCGATAAGCGCGATCAGCAAGCTAAATGGGGTGAAATTTTTCATAATTTTCCGGGTTGAAATATATTCAAATGAATGGCTTTTGAGCAGGATGTTTCTATTCGTACTCCCTAAGCTCGAAAGAAAGATTTTCAAAGTTATCGGCAAATACGTTGATACCGTTTTGTAGTTCCAGCCTAATTTGGTTGTCGCTCACCAATTCACCCCTTACGCCGGTATGCGAGCTGGGAGTGCTAAAGAAGATGACCGTTTTTCCAATATCAATGGACCTATCCAGAGTTCCCAAATATCTTCCCTGGGATTCCCTTGCCCATACAATGTTGAGACCAAGGCTGTTATCCAATACACTGCTTACAGGATCATCAGTACCGGTCTGGCTTATCAACGATGCATAGGATTGGTAGTTGAAGTCAGCGGCATCGGCATTGCAAAGGTATTCTGAAGAAGTCACCTCGGACTCATCCAATTCGCCATTGCCATTGCTGTCCAAACCAACATCCAATCGATATCCGCCATTGGCGCAGTTTGCACCAGGTTGCTCAATCACTGTACCGATCAAACTGGTGAGGCCATCCGCAGGATCAAGGTTACAAAGATATTGGGAGGAAGAAACTTCTCCTGCATCCAATTGGCCATTCTCGTTACTGTCCAATCCGATGTCAAGTCTGAATCCGCCATTGGCGCAGTTAGTGCCGGGCTCTTCCACGGTTGTACTGATCAAGCTGGTTAGGCCATCCGTTCCATCCGTTCCATCCGTTCCATCAATTCCGTCAATGCCATCCATTCCATCAAGGCCATTTGCGCCGTCTTCCGAACTACAGGCCATAAAAGTCAAAAAAATAAAAAGGAGCGCACCTAGCTTTGGGGATAAGGTTTTTTTCATGGGGGTAATATTGCATGTTATTTCGACCAACAAACTTAAAAAATCGCCGTTGAACGAAATAGATCAAAGGATGGAATGCGCAATAAATCGGGTGAAATGCACAAACCAAATGGAGGTAGCGGAGAGGGATTGAGAGCGGGAAAGATGTCTATTGCAGCAACCCAAAAGATTCCGCGATCACAGCATAGGTTTTTGCGTGTTCCTCTTTCTTGCTTTTGAGCGTCCAGGCCATGATCATATACACATTTTCCGGTCCCTCGACGAACGTCAGGAAATAGGAGATTTCCTGATCAACGCCATCCACATGTGCGTCCATGTCCACTTGTTGGGCATCAAGACCGTTTATTTTCAATGACCTGGGCGAAGATTGTGTGTTGACCCGCATCCGTTCATTGAAAAGTTGCAGTTGGATGTCCCTGTAATTTTCTATCAGCGAGAGATTTTCGTCATAGCTGTCCAGTTCCTTGAAAAGATCCATAAACTCATCCTTGGGTTCGTCAATGATAATGGTATAAGCCTCTTTGAACAGGTTTTGGTATTGAAGCGAGGCCTCATCGTTCAGGCCAGTGGTGCTCTTCATGAACCTTGGGATGTCTATTTGGTACCTGTCATTTACCACAACGGTGGTGAAATCCTCAGGTTTGGGCTCCGAACTGGATTTTTTTGTCTTGAAATCGATGCAGGACGTAAACGATAGGCTTACGAACAACAGGAGGGCCATTTTTTTCATAAGGATGGTTTAGTGGTGTATTAGCTTTGGGACGAATATAAGGTTTAATTGTTTTTCAAAAACAAAAGGCCCCGATCGGGGCCTTTGAATGTACTTTTGATACATGCTCAATCCTGTAAGGGCTTATGTGTGCTGATGGAAATTCGGTTCCAGGCATTGATGGTCACAATGGCCATGACAATCTGTGCGAAATAATGTTCATCAAAGAGTTGGACAGCTCGATTGTAGGTTTCTTGGCTCAGCCCCTCTTGGTGCACCAAGGTGATTTCTTCCGTCATTTTTAAAATGATTTGTTCCTCTTCGGAATAGAGCTCAGTGTCCCACCAGGCATCCAACAGGAACAACCGTTGGGGATCTACACCCATTTTTAGGGCATCCTTGGTATGCATGTTGATACAGAAAGCGCATCCGTTGAGTTGGGAGGCCCTAATCTTGATCAATTCATAATGGATTATGTCCAGTTGGCTCTGTTGGATGTATTTTTCCAGTCCGAACATGGCCTTGAAAGCCAAAGGTTCCGCCACATCAATTTGAATTCTTTTTTCCATCTTTTTCTGTTTTTGGATTGTTGATGCGAAGGTAGGCCAGGGGCTGTCCCTAGAACTTAAACTGGTTTAAGAACGCTTTTTTGCTCGGATCTCGCTCACATATTCAGGAGTGAGTCCCAAAAAGGAAGCAATCAGGTATTGTGGCACTCGCTGGGCAAATGTTGGGTAATGCTCCACGAAATGTAAATAGATATCTTCTTTGGAAAAATCGGATAGGTATTTCGTTCTCATCAGGGACGCCCCATAAGCGGTCTGGTAGATCATCCTGAAATAGCGTTCCAGTTTTGGATATTTTTCGAGTAACCGTTCCTGTTGGTCCAGACTGATGGAGAGCACTTCACTTTTCTCCACGGCTTGGATGGAAAAGTCCGTATTTCCCTTGTTTTGGAACGCCAAAAAATCCGTCAACCACCAGTTTTCCAAAGCAAATTGCACAGTACGTTCCACCCCTTTTTCATTGACGAAGTACATGTGCATGCAACCTTTCAGGACCACATGGGCATGGGTGCATGGACCCCCGGCATGCATCAAGATTTCCTTTTTGGCCAGATTGCGTTCTTCAAAAAAGGAAAGTATATCGCCAAACTCTTCTTTCGATACGGCCACATACTGGCATAAGTGCCCAAAAAATGACTCAAGCGTTGCCCTTTTCATGAAAATGGTTTTTGGAACGGACAAGTTACGTAGGAAAATGGAAAATGGTCGTGGATAAGATGAGCATCATCACTTTTGTTAAAACAATACCCATTATTTTACACTTAATGGAGGTATTGTTTGTCTATACAAATTTTATGGCAAAAATGATTTCTTGATTTCTGATTTTAACCATAATTAACACAGACTATTTGTTGGAGAAACTTCGGTGACCTAGTTTTGTTGCCCAAATGAAAAAGGCATTCAACTTATATTTTCTTCCCCTATGCGTCCTTTTGTTGGGAGGGTTCATCAATCTGTATGCGGATTCGCAGTATGATTCTGAGCCGGAGAATGCCTGTGTCATCCAGTACGAACAAGACCAATGTCCAGCCTCTTCCATCGGATGGCAACATTTGGAACAGGAGAAAAAACACTATGCCGAGACCGAGGTAGGTGAGAAAGAGGAAAAGGACGAAGAAACTTCTTCATACAATTCAGATTTTGGACATGGCAGTTATTTGACTGCCTTTTTTTATGTTCCCATCGGCGAACAGTATACCAGTGAACTTGGAACAAATCCTAGGCATTTGGCCTTGGATTCCAGCATCGTTGATCTTAAGCGACATATTAGGTTCCAAGTTTTTAGAATTTAGCATTTCCTTTTAATGGGAAGACCCGATTTCCACGGTTTTCCCTTCCAAGCCCAACTGGGCCATTTTCATTGACCGGGCAATCCCATCACGACGATAGGGATTTCCTAAAGTACATCACACAAATCAATTTCTAAACCAGTAAAAACCATGAGGAAAGTTACCATCTTCCTTGGCATGCTTGTGTTGCTTTGTTATACAAGTTGCGAATCCAAAAAACACGAAAAAAAGGACGAAACCAAGTACCTCGTTTCCAGTCCTATCCAAAAGGACACCTCCATCACCAAAGATTATGTCTGCCAGATCCACTCCATTAGGCACATTGAGCTAAGGGCCTTGGAAAAAGGATATCTACAGCACATTTATGTGGATGAGGGCCAGTTTGTAAAAAAAGGCCAACAAATGTTCCACATCATGCCCAATGTCTATCAGGCCGATCTCCAAAAGGCCAAGGCAGAGGCCGAAGTCGCCGAAATTGAATTCAAGAACACCCAACTTTTGGCGGACGGCAACGTGGTCTCATCCAACGAACTGGCCATGGCCAAAGCTGAATTTGACAGGGCCAAGGCCGAAGTGGCCCTCGCAGAGACCCATTTGGGCTTTACGGACATCCGCGCCCCATTTGATGGCATCATGGACCACCTTGAAGCTAGGGAGGGAAGCCTTTTGGACGAAGGGGAGTTGTTGACCACCCTGTCCGACAACAGCAAAATGTGGGTCTATTTCAATGTGCCCGAGGCCGAATACCTGGATTACATCACCAGTGCAAAAAAGGACAAAAAGCAAGAGGTGGAACTTTTGATGGCAAACAACAAAAAATTCAATCAACCCGGTGTTGTGGAAACCATTGAGGGGGAATTCAACAACGAGACAGGGAACATTGCTTTCCGGGCCACATTCGATAATCCAGATAGGATCCTTCGCCATGGAGAGACCGGGAGCATTTTGATGACCGTTCCCCTAAAAAATGTCCTGCTCATTCCACAAAAGGCCACTTTTGAGGTGTTGGACAAAAAGTACGTATTCGTTATCGACAAGGATGACAAGGTGCGCCAACGCGAAGTAACGATCGGGGCCGAGCTACAGCACCTCTTTGTGGTGGAAAAGGGATTGTCCAAGGATGACAAGGTCTTGTTGGAAGGCATCCGTATGGTCAAGAACGGCGAGAAGATCCATTATGTGTTCGAGAAACCGGACAAGATCTTGACGAGCCTGGACCTGTACGCAGAATAACAACCTAAAAATCTTCAGACAAGATGTTCAAAAAATTTATCCATAGGCCAGTATTGGCCATTGTGATCTCGGTGATCATTGTGTTCACGGGGCTGCTTGCCATCAAGCAATTGCCCATTTCACAGTTTCCGCAGATCGCTCCAACAACCGTAAACATATTCATTGCCTACCCTGGTGCCAGTGCCGACGTATTGGTGAAATCGACCTTGATTCCTTTGGAAACGGCGATCAACGGGGTGCAGGGCATGCGTTATATCGCTTCCGATGCCACCAGTGCCGGGGAAGGAACCGTTCGTATCATTTTTGAACCGGGCACGGACCCCAACGAAGCAGTGGTACGGGTCAAAACGCGGGTTGACCAGGTGATGCCCTTGTTGCCCGATCTGGTGCAGCGGGAAGGGGTGATCATTACCCCGGTAATTCCCAGCATGCTGATGTACGTAAACCTCTATAGCAAGGAGGACAATGCAGATGAGCTGTTCCTGTACAACTATGCCTACACCAAAATGATTCCTGAAATCCAAAGGATCAATGGTATTGCCACTGCCCAAATTTTGGGAAGTAGAAAGTTTGCTATGCGAATTTGGTTGAAACCGGATCGTATGCGGGCCTATAGTGTGTCTGCAGAAGAAATCTTGGAGGCGATGGAAGAGCAGAGTATCATTGCCCGTCCCGGTAGATTGGGACAGAGTTCAGGTAAAAATGCCCAATCCCTGGAGTATGTGTTGGTCTACCAAGACCGATATAGTGAACCCGAGCAGTACAAGGATATTATTATTAAAGCCAATGAGGAAGGGGAAATCCTAAAATTGGGCGATCTGGCCGATGTGGAGCTCGGTAGTGAGTTTTTCGATATTTATTCCAATTTGGATGGAAGACCTTCTGCTTCCATTGTGTTAAAACAAACGTTTGGTAGCAATGGTAGTGAGGTGATCAAGGAGGTAAAAGCAAAATTGAAAGAATTGGAAGCCGATCTTCCACCCGGCATGGACTACCAGATCAGTTACGACGTATCCAACTTCTTGGACGCTTCCATAGACCAAGTGCTCCATACACTGCGTGATGCGTTCATTTTGGTGGCCATTGTGGTGTTCCTCTTCTTGGGGGATTGGCGCTCAACCCTCATCCCGATCATTGCGGTGCCCGTATCGTTGATCGGTGCCTTCTTTGTGATGCAATTGTTCGGACTGTCCATCAACCTGATTACACTCTTTGCCTTGGTTTTGGCCATTGGTATTGTGGTGGACAACGCCATTGTGGTGGTGGAAGCGGTGCACGTGAAGATGCACGAAGAAAACCTCACGCCGTACAAGGCATCCTATGAAGTTTTAGGGGAAATTGGGGGAGCCATCATCGCCATTACTTTAGTAATGACCTCCGTGTTCATCCCCATTTCGTTCATGACGGGACCAGTTGGGGTCTTCTACCGACAGTTTTCCATCACCATGGCGGGATCTATCGTGATTTCTGCCATTGTCGCATTGACATTGACCCCGGTACTCTGTGCCATGATGTTGAAGAGCACCCATGGCAAGGAACGGAGGAAATCCCCTGTGAACCGTTTTATCGATTGGTTCAATGGCAAGTTTGAAAAACTTACCGGAAGATATGTGGGCGTTTTGAACAAGATCGTAAACCGAAGGGTGGTCACTTTTGGAATCCTTTTGGCGTTCTGCGCGGGAATCTTTTTTACCAATCAAGTGTTGCCTGCCGGATTTATCCCCAATGAGGACCAAGGAATGATCTACGCCATCATCCAGACCCCTCCCGGTGCTACCTTGGAGCGTACCAATGCCGTGGCACGAAAACTTCAGGAAATCTGCGAAGAGACCGAGGGGGTGGAATCTGTTTCGTCCTTGGCCGGATATGAGATCATGACCGAGGGTAGGGGTTCCAATGCCGGTACCTGTCTTATCAACCTAAAACCGTGGTCCGAACGGGAGCATACCGTACACGAGATCATGGAAGAATTAGAGGAAGAAACCAAAGACCTGGGAGCGGTCATAGAATACTTTGAGCCCCCCGCCGTTCCTGGGTTTGGTTCTTCCGGTGGTTTCGCCATGCGTTTGTTGGACAAGACGAACGGTACCGATTACCACGAGTTTGAAAAGGTGAACAATGACTTTATGGACGCCCTAAGGCAACGTAAGGAGTTGACAGGTCTGTTTACCTTCTACGCGGCCAATTATCCGCAGTATGAGCTGAAAATCAACAATAAGGCAGCCATGCAGAAGGGTGTTTCCATAGGAAAAGCCATGGAAAACCTGAACATCCTCATCGGTAGTACCTATGAGCAAGGGTTCATCCGTTTCGGTCGATTCTTTAAGGTATATACCCAGGCCGCACCCGAATATCGGGCATTGCCATCGGATTTGGAGAAACTTTTTGTGAAGAATGAAGAGGGTGAAATGGTGCCTTATTCCGCATTTATGACGATGGAAAAGCGATTGGGTCCCAATGAGATCACCCGTTACAACCTCTACAACTCAGCCGCGATCAATGGTCTGCCCGCCAAGGGGTACACTACGGGCGATGCCATCGATGCCATTAAGGAAGTGGCGGCACAGACCCTGCCCCGTGGCTACGATATTGCCTGGGAAGGATTGTCTTTCGATGAGGCGCAGCGCGGTAATGAGTCGCTCTACATTTTCATCGTGGTACTGATCTTCGTGTATTTGGTATTGGCAGCCCAGTACGAAAGCTTCTTGCTCCCGATGGCCGTTATCCTTTCCTTGCCCGTTGGGGTATTTGGTTCCTTCTTCCTGTTGAAGGTGATGGGATTGGCCAATGACGTGTATGCACAGATCGGTGTGATCATGTTGGTGGGACTTCTGGGTAAAAATGCGGTTTTGATCGTGGAATTTGCCGTTCAGAAACACCGACAAGGCGCCACGATCTTGGAAGCCGCCATTGAAGGTTCCAAGCAGCGTTTCCGACCTATTTTGATGACATCCTTTGCCTTTATCGCCGGATTGATCCCCTTGGTGGTCGCTTCAGGTGCCGGAGCCATCGGTAACCGTACCATTGGCGGTTCAGCACTGGGAGGGATGCTCATCGGAACTATTTTCGGGGTATTGTTGATCCCTGGATTGTATTTTGTGTTTGCCAAGATGTCCGAAGGCAAGAGCCTTATCAAGGATGAGCATGACGAACCGATTTCCGAAGAATTCTTCAAGGAGAGTAAACTACGTGCACGCTTGCGAGAGGTGAACAAACTGTTGAAAAAAATGACCACACGAAATGGAAACAAAAAGAAAAAAGGTGACGACGATGAAGAATAGTAAATCAATAGTGATAGGCATTCTCGCAGTAGTGGCACTATATTCTTGTGTGCCCACCCGCGAGATCAGGGACGAGAACACGGCTGTTCCCGAGCAGTACCGAAACCAGTCCACGGACACCGTGAACTCGGGGTTGGTGCAATGGAAGGAGTTTTTCAAAGATCCCAACCTGATTGCCTTGATCGATACGGCCTTGGTGAAAAACCAGGAATTAAACATCATGTTACAACAAGTGGACATGTCCAAGAACGTGATTCGGGCCAAAACCGGGGAATATTTGCCCTTTGTCAACTTTCAGGCCGGTGCCGAAGTGGAAAAAGTAGGCGAGTATACCCGCAATGGCGCCGTGGAGAAGAACCTCGAAGTGAAGGAAGGGGAAGAATTTCCCGAACCTTTGACCAATTATGGTCTGGGTGCCTTTGCCACTTGGGAACTCGATGTTTGGAAGAAGCTTCGCAATGAGAAAAAGGCGGCCGTGTACGAATACCTGTCCAGCGTGGAAGGGAAGAATTTCATGGTCACCAATTTGGTAGCTGAGATTGCGGATTCGTATTATGAACTGATGGCCTTGGACAACCAATTGGCCATCATCGACCAAAACTTGGAAATCCAACAGAACGCCCTCAATATGGTGAAACTCCAGAAGCAGGCGGCACGTGCCACCGAATTGGCGGTACAGCGTTTTCAGGCGGAAGTGTTGAAGAACCAAAGTCATAAATATGAAATCCAACAGGAGATTGTGGAGACCGAGAACAAACTCAATTTCTTGATCGGTAGGTCACCACAGCATATCAATCGTACTTCAGATAATTTTATTGATACCCCGATTGATCAATTGTATGCAGGAATTCCATCACAATTGTTGCAGAACCGTCCCGATGTGCGCCAAGCTGAATTGGAATTGGCAGCGGCCAAATTGGACACCAAAGCGGCCAAGGCCAGTTTTTATCCGCAGTTTACCATCAAAGCGGGTGTGGGGTTGGAAGCATTCGACACCAAATATTTGACCACCACGCCAGAATCCGTTCTGTATTCGGTAATGGGTGATATGGTGGCGCCCCTGATCAACAGAAATGCGATCAAAGCGCAGTATCTAAATGCTACGGACAGGCAGTTGCAGGCGGTGTACGAATATGAAAAGGCCATTTTGAATGCTTATATCGAAGTGGCCAACCAGTTGTCCAATATCGACAATTTGAAAAAGAGCTATGAATTGAAAGACGGTCAAGTGCAGGCCCTGACCCAATCCATTGACCTTTCCACGCGTTTGTTCCAATCCGCACGAGTGGAATATATCGAGGTGCTTTTGGCACAGCGGGAGGCCTTGGAGTCCAAAATGGAGCTTGTGGAGACCAAAAAAGACCAGTTGTTGGCCCAGGTAAAGATGTACCGGTCTTTGGGCGGCGGCTGGAATTAAGGATTCCAAATCAGCTTGGCCTACTGTATTGGCTATTGTTTTACCCAAAGGAAAGCCCATTTACATTTGTAAATGGGCTTTTTCAATATGATTTCTGTGCTTTAAGGGCTATTCATCATTCAGTGAATCAATCCCTTGATCTTTTAAGTGTTCAAGATGTCCCTTCATGGCATTGACCTGCTGGGGCGGATGTCCTTGCCAGATAGTAATTTCACCCACCACCTTGAAAGGATGGGTGGAACGATACGATTTAGTAGGATTTCCAGGAAATTTCTGATCGGTCAAATCCGGATCATCCTCAATTTTTCCGGTGGGTTCCACCAGATAAATCCGCTCACGACCTTCTCCCAAAGCGAGCTCGGCACCCCAGATGGCAGCATCCAAAGTAGCGGTCAGAAAGATGTACTTGGCATTTTTCCGCTGACCAAAGTTTGAATTATACCCAGGTTCGATGGTGTCACCGATTTTCAAGTCAGCCTTAGTGCCGTGAAAATAGGTTTGGGCAAAAGGAGTTTGAGCTGTTCTTTGATTTTTTTCGTCTTGTCCCAATGTGTGGCTTTTATCTCTTTTGTAGGTTGAATACAGTTCCCGCGGGATCTTGGATCCAGTGCATGTTTTGTGGGATTTCCTCGATTTCGTCACAAGTTTCCACTCCGTTCTGTTCTAGATAATTTGTTGCTTCTTCCACATCAGGAACAGTAAGTTGCAACCAAGTTTCTGAATGTGTATAGTTGTCCACACAATCCAACCATATGATATTGTTGCCAAATTTCACCTCATGTGTTCTTGAAACCGTTGGGTTGTCAATGGGTTTTTCCTCTACTTCCAATTTTAAAATATCCCTATAAAAAGCAACTGTCTTGTCGTATTTACTTTTTGGGATTTTTATGGCAATATTGATGCCTGCTTCAAATTTTGGGCTCATTTGTATTTATAAGGTTTATGGCCACCAAGAGGAGCAAGGTGACGAGTGATTTTTTTACTAGGATGGGATTAGTAAGTTTTTGATTTCTAAAAATACGAAATAATTCCTCTTAAAATTGAAGAAGAATAAAGATGGTCAGTAAGTAGTGGTCATGTTGCTGTCCACACAGATGATAAAATCCGCAATACCCATGTTTTCGGCTTCCAATTGGTGCACATCGTCCTGCATCACGGTGGAAATGGTCCCGTACTGCAAATCGGGGCGGTCTTTTTTCAGGTACCACACAATGCCTTCATAGTCGTTGGAGTGGTAGGCTCCGTTGTAGTGGAGGAACATACTACCTTCCTTGTAATTTTTTAAGATGAAATGTGCCATGGTAGCATCTTTGATGGCCTGGGCCATTACTATGGAAGGTGTGGCATGGTCGCCCATCATGGCCAACATGTTCTTATATCCGGGCAGTTCCGGGTCGTAAGCGATCGGTAAGGGGGCTATCCATGACTTTTCCTCTTGGGTAAGGGTGTCCAACGCTTGAAAACCACCTCCTTTGTAAACCAGACTGGCGTAGCGACGGGGTACATTGGAGGCCACAAAGACCAGTTTTTTGTCCTTGGCGAAATCCACCAAAGGAGCATAATCAGTTTTGTGGTTGTTCCACAGTCGGGCGGTGGAATCCAAGGCCTTGTAGTCGATGGTGCCTGCCAGATAGGCGTCCAATTCATCCTGATTGTCGGCCTCGATCATTTCGGCACCGAGAATGAGCGGCCTTTTGGCATAAAGGTCGGAAGTGAGCTCGTACTGCAACCAATGTGAAATAGGGTTGTTGTGCAGTTCCCCAAAGAGGACCATGTCCTTTTTCTCCAAGCTTTTCACCATTTTTTCATAGGACACCTTTTTGCCTTTGGCATTGTAGATGATATAGGGTGCTTTTTGGGCGTAACCAAAGGTTAGGCATAGAGTGAAGACTATTGAGAAAAAGATTTTGTTCATTGTAAGTATTGATAATTGATCATTAATCATTAATTGTCCTCCCACTCCGTATGAAAAATCCCTTCACGGTCCACGCGCTCATAGGTGTGTGAACCAAAATAATCGCGTTGCGCCTGAATCAAATTCAACGGCAATCGGCTGCTGGTATAGGCATCAAAATAGGTGAGGGCATTGGAGAGTCCCGCCAAAGGAATCCCGTTCAAGGCCCCATAGGCCGTGATTTGCCGTGCGGCTGCCACGGTTTCTTTCACCTTTTCCACAAAGGAAGGGGAGAGCAATAGGTTTTCCAATTTTTCATTGGCTTGATAAGCATCGGTAATGTCTGCCAACAAAGCGGCGCGGATGATACAACCTGCCCGCCAGATTTTGGCAATTTCACCTAGTTCCAGTTCGTAGCCGTATTCCTTGGAGGCGTCGGCCAATTGGTGCATGCCCTGCGCATAGGTGATGATAAAGGCAAAATACAATGCTTGTTCTGCTTTGGAGATAAAATCGGCTTTTTCCACCACGTTGGGCGTTGGGCGGTCATACAGTTTGTCTGCTTTGATGCGTTCGTCCTTTAAGGCGGAAAGTTCCCGCATGCTCACCGCTACATCGATAGTGGGCACGGGAATACCGAGGTCCATGGCATTTTGAGAGGTCCATTTCCCGGTTCCCTTTTGTTTGGCCTTGTCCAAGATCTTGTCCACGAGTTCGCCATCGCCCAAATCGTCTTTTTGCTCAAAGATTTCAGAAGTGATCTCCACCAAAAAGGATTGCAACCTACCTTCGTTCCATTTGGCAAAAGTTTGGTGCAGTTCCGCATTGGAGAGTCCGCCTGCTTTTTTCAGCAGGTCATAGATTTCCGAGGTGAGTTGCATCAACCCGTATTCGATGCCGTTGTGCACCATTTTCACATAGTTTCCTGCTGATTTTGGACCCAGATAGGCCACACAGGGCTCACCTTTGTATTTGGCGGAAACGGCCTCAAAAATGGGTTTTACATGTTGGTAGGCTTCTCTGGACCCTCCGGGCATGATACTTGGACCACGTCGGGCCCCTTTGGCTCCCCCGGACACCCCGGCTCCAAAAAAGTTGATGCCTTTTCCCTTTAAATAGGCCTCACGACGGTCGGTATCCGTAAAAAAGGAGTTTCCCCCGTCGATGATGATATCCCCTTTGTCCAAATAAATCGACAAATTTTCAATGACGATGTCCACCACTTTTCCGGCCGGTACCAAAAGCATGATCTTTCGGGGTGTGGTCAGGGCATTTACGAAGGTTTTTACATCGGTGGAAGCGTTAACTTTGTCCGTATTGCCCCCTTCTGTGATCAAAGCTGTCACTTTTTCCTCATCCAAATCGTTACCAAAAGCGGTAAATCCATTATCGGCCACATTCAGAATAAAATTGCGTCCCATTACCCCAAGGCCCACAAGGCCAAAATCATACGTGTCTGCCATTTTGTTTTTTTATCTTCTTTCGTTGTTAAGACAACCCTAAGGATGCCCTTTCTTGAATTACGAACCTAAAATAAACCTTATATTCGTCATGCTCAAAAAATAAACGGCTTCATTGGGATAACCATTGAAGGTGATTGGATCCAATCCACCAGAAACCAAAAAAGATGATGAAAAAGACCGAAAACCAGATGCTCGTAATTTTTGGGGCATCGGGAGATCTCACTGCTAGAAAACTGATTCCAGCCCTTTTTAACCTATACGTTGCCAATCACCTGCCCAAAAATTTTGTGGTCTTGGGGGTGAGCCGTAGTGAACTTACTGATAAAACCTTCCGTGACCGTGTGGTTTACGAAAGTGATTATCTGAAGGAAAAGACCAAGAAACTGGGTAAGGATGAAATCAAAGGATTCGCCGACAAGCTTTTTTATGAAGATTTGGGCAATAGCTATGATACCGATTACAAAAGTCTGCGCAAACGTGTGGAAGAATTGAAGACGGCCCATGAAACTTCTGGGAACATTATTTATTACCTGTCCACGCCGCCTACCTTGTACGAGACCGTGGCACATAACCTGGCCGATGCTGGAATGAACACCCAAAAGAATGGCTGGAAACGTCTGATCGTGGAAAAACCTTTTGGCTATAGTTTGGAAACGGCCAAAAAACTGAATAAAGGACTCCATCAATATTTTACGGAACCCCAGATATACCGCATAGATCACTATTTGGGTAAGGAGACCGTGCAAAACCTTTTGGTGACGCGGTTTGCCAACAGCATTTTTGAACCGCTTTGGAACCGAAATTATATCGAGCATGTGGAAATTACCAATGCCGAAAGTGTTGGAGTGGAAAAACGGGGTGGTTATTACGACAAATCCGGTGCATTGCGTGACATGTTCCAGAACCACTTGCTTCAGATTGTATCGTTGGTGGTCATGGAGCCACCTATTGGGGCAGAAGCGGAGGAAATCCGAAATGAAAAGGTGAAAGCCTTGAAATCCCTCAGGGTAATGACGGATGAAAAAGTACTTTTCGAAAACACCATACGGGCGCAATATGTAGAATCCGTGGTAAATGGAGAAAAGGTAAAAGGCTATAGGGAAGAAGATGGGGTGGACCCCAATTCAACTACGGAGACCTACGCCGCGATCAAGTTTTATGTGGACAATTGGCGTTGGCACGGAGTGCCCTTTTATGTACGGACGGCCAAACGGATGCCCACCAAGGCAACCGAAGTGGTCATCCATTTTAAGGAACCACACCACCAAATCTTCAACGAGCAGGGGATGCACCGCAAAGACAATAAACTCATTATCAGAATACAGCCTGATGAAGGTATTCTGATCAAGTTTGGGGTGAAAGTCCCAGGACAAGGATTTAGGGTGGAAAGGGCCAATCTCGATTTTTATTATTCAAGTTTGGCCGAAACCTATGTGATGGAAGCCTATGAACGCCTTTTGTTGGATGCCATGCAGGGCGATGCCACTTTGTACGCCCGTGCCGATGAGGTAGAAGCTGCTTGGGAATTTGTGGACCCCATTCTCAATTATTGGCAAAATGGGAAGGATGTTCGCATGTACGGCTATGCCGCTGGTGTTTGGGGCCCTGAAAATGCTGATGATCTTTTTGATGGAAAAGGATTCTGGCGAAACCCAGGGGAGAACTTGGCCGATGATCCGGGGTATTGTGTGATTTGTTAGAAGTCGGAAGTGAAGGTTGGAGATGTTGGGAACACAAAAGATATTTACATGGAAATAAAAATATATAAAGACAAAAACGAAGTCGCTGAGCAGTTTTCAGCCTATTTTGTGGAAAAAGCGGGAGAACATGAGGCTTTTCATGTGGCACTTTCCGGAGGGAGCACCCCCAAGATCGTGTTCGATGTGCTGGCCCAAAACTTTGCCGATAAAGTGGACTGGACCAAAGTGCATTTTTATTGGGGCGATGAGCGTTGTGTGCCCCCAACGGATGATGAGAGCAATTACAAAATGACCGTGGAACATCTCTTTTCCAAGATTGATCTGCCCCACGAAAACATCAACCGTATTTTGGGTGAAAAGGATCCCGAAGGTGAGGCGATGCGCTATGCCAATCTGCTTGAAATTGATTTGGATCGAGTGGGGGAAGTGCCCCAATTCGATTTGGTGATCTTGGGTATGGGCGATGATGGGCATACGGCTTCCATTTTCCCCCATCAAATTGAGCTTTGGGATGCCGCGGACCATTGCGTGGTGGCGACACACCCCGATTCTGGCCAGAAACGGGTGTCCATCAATGGGAAAGTGATCAACACGGCCAAGGAAGTGGCCTTTTTGGTCACAGGAGCATCAAAAGCGGAAAAAGTGGAGGCCATCATTGAAAAAACGGAAGGGTCAGAAGTGTATCCGGCATCGTTGGTCAACCCAAAATCAGGAAAATTGGTTTGGTTTTTGGATGAGGAGGCCGCGGTCCAACTCAATCAAAATCCATCGTAACGTTCTCCCCTTGTAGGAATTCCAGAAAATCGTTTACCTTAAAATTGGCCGATTCGTACTTGCTGTCCCGTTGGAAGGCGGATTCTTTCCGTTCCTTGCTGCGGGCAAAACGGCGAATGTCCTGTTTGGTCTTCAAGATTAACCCGGGAACGGTCTTGTTCTTGCCGTCCTTTCCCTTGGCCACCATGGTAAAATAGGAAGAATTGCAGTGTTTTACCTCTCCAGTGGTCACTTTTTCGGATTCCACCCGTACCCCGACCACCATGGAGGTCTTGCCCGTGTAGTTGATGGAGGCCTTTAGCGTGACCAGTTCGCCCACCTCGATGGGGTTCAGGAAATCCACCCGATTCACCGAGGCGGTCACACAATAACTTTGGGAGTGTTTGGAGGCGCAGGCAAAGGCAATCTGGTCCATCAGGTTCAAGATGTGCCCCCCGTGCACTTTGCCCCCAAAATTGGAATGGGAGGGCAGCATCAGTTCGGTGATGGATACCCTGCTTTCCTTGGACGATTTGAATTTTTTCATATTTTGTTGGGATTTAATCCCCTTTGAAAAGGAACAATGGCGGAATGAAATGATCATCAAATATAACCCAAAGCTTAAAGAACTTGCAAGACAATTGCGGAACAATGCCACTAGGTCCGAAGTGCTCTTGTGGCAGAAGTTGAAGAGGGACCAAATGCATGGATATGATTTTCACCGACAAAAGCCAATTGATGAATATATCGTTGATTTCTTCTGTAACAAATTACGACTTGCCATAGAAGTTGATGGTTATTCACATGAAATCGTGGAAGTTTGGGAAAAAGATGTGAAAAAAACGAATCGATTGAACGAACTGGGCATCCATGTACTCCGATTTTCGGACCATCAGGTTTTGAAGGATATGGAGAATGTCCTACGGGAGATAGAGGATTATATTTTGGGTTTTGAAGCGGACGGGTTTACACCTCCCTCTGTCCCTCCTTATTAGGAGGGAAGCACTATTCCCCTCTAAAAAGAGGGGCAAGGGGTATGTCTAGTTTCTAAAAAGAAGTGACTTTTCTTCCTCTACCTCTGTGATAAAATATTTGTTATCGCCCAGCCAGAAAAAGGTGGCGTAGCGTTCCTTATTAGGAGGGAAGCACTATTCCCCTCTAAAAAGAGGGGCAAGGGGTATGTCTAGTTTCTAAAAAGAAGTGACTTTTCTTCCTCTACCTCTGTGATAAAATATTTGTTATCGCCCAGCCAGAAAAAGGTGGCGTAGCGTTCCTTATTAGGAGGGAAGCACTATTCCCCTCTAAAAAGAGGGGTAAGGGGTGTGTCTAATTCCTAAAAAGAGGCGATTTTTCTTCCTCTACCTCTGTGATAAAATATTTGGTGTCGCCCAACCAGAAAAAGGTGGCGTAGCGTTCCTTGTAGGTGACCTTGATGTAATGGCCCTGGTATTCCTTCATCTTTTCGATGATCTCCTTTTCCTTATCCTCTACAGAAAACGAAAATACATTGGTGCCACCGAGGCCTTGACTGATCTGCCCTTCCCAGGTTTTGGCCATGACACCACGCCGACTGAACTTGATAAGCTCCCCGGAGCGGTATCCTTCACTGAACGGAACATAGTAAACAAAGGCAAAATAGGCCGCTGTCCCCAATACAATGACAGCAATAAAGATGGTCAGGAATTTTTTCATGGTCAGCGTGTTTAATCTTCATCGTCCTCTTGGGCGCGTTTCAAAATAGGTTCAGGGAGTGCTTTTTTTGCCTTGGCCCCCATGGTACGGAGCTTTTCGATACTTGTGATGATATTTCCACGCCCATCGAACAATTTGTTCATAGCGTTTTTGTATTCTCCTTTGGCATCGTCCATCTTTTTGCCCACTTGTGTCAAATCACCCATGAAACCAACGAACTTATCATAAAGTGCCCCGGCCTGTCTTGCAATTTCCATGGCATTCCGTTGCTGTTTTTCGTTACTCCACATACTATCGATGGTGCGGAGTGTGGCCAGAAGAGTGGAGGGGGTGACAATGACGATGTTCTGCTCAAATGCCTTGTTGTAGATGGAACTGTCTTCGTTGATGGCAATGGCAAAGGCAGGTTCTATCGGAACGAACATCAACACAAAGTCCGGACTTTCCATTTCGTATAGGTCTTCGTATTTTTTGGCGGAGAGTTGCTCCACGTGCCTTCTTAGGGAGTTGATATGGTCCTTCAGGAATTTGGGCTTGTCTTCCTCGTCGGCATTGGTGTAGCGTTCGTAATCCGTCAATGAAACCTTGGAATCCACTACCATCTTCTTGCCGTCCGGAAGATGGATGATCACATCGGGCATGACCCTTCCGCCATCCTCCCGTGTGAAGCTTTGCTGTACACTGTATTCCCTATCTTTTTCAAGGCCAGACTTTTCCAATACGCGTTCCAACACCAGTTCTCCCCAATTCCCCTGCATTTTACTATCACCTTTGAGGGCTTTGGTGAGGTTTTCGGCCTCTTGGGTGATTTTGAGGTTTTGTTGCTGTAAACTTTCCAATTGTTGTTTGAGTGAAGCGTTTATTCGAATATTTTCATGTTGAGACTTGTCCACCTTTTCTTGAAACTCCTTTATTTTCTCATTCAAGGGAGTTAAAATACTTGCAATGTTCTCTTTATTACTTTTGGTGAATTTCTCGCTCTTTTCCTCCAAGATCTTGTTGGCCAGATTCTCAAATTCCTTGGTGAACTTTTCTTGGAGCTTTTCCACTTCCTGCTTTTGCTCCACAAGTTTTCCAGCCAAATTTTCAGATTTGACTTCTTCTTTTGCCAAGGCAATTTCAAGTTCGGATTTTTGATTCCGTATTTCTTTGAGTTCCGTTTTAAGTATTGAAATCTCTTGATTAGCCTTTTCTTCCCGGTTATTCCAATCGCTTATATTGGATTTCGTCTTCAGTTTTTGGATGTACATGCCCCCGAAAAGCCCAAGGGCCAAAGTGAATATTGCGATGATGACGTAGATCAATTCTGTGCTCATGTAATGGTTTCTGAAGGATAAAGATAACGGATCACAGTCATTATTTGGTGATTTTAAATGAACCGGTCTTCGCATCAAACTGTACCATTTCCATAGGAAACAAACGTTCAAAATGCTTTTGTTCAATCAGTTCACAAGGGTCGCCGAAGGGGTTGGTGTCCCCATCCAGAATCAGGATCTTATCACACAATTGAATGGCAAGGTCAATCTCATGGGTAGAAAAAAGAATGGTCTTTTGTTGGTCGTGGGCCAGTTGTTGCAGCATTTTTAAGATCTGTACCTTATGATAGAGGTCCAAATGCGTGGTGGGCTCATCCAAAATGATCACCGGGGTGTCCTGGGCCATGGCGCGTGCAATCAATACCCGTTGCAATTGCCCATCGCTCAGTTCGTGGCATTTTCGGTGCTTGAGTTCGTTCAATAAAAAGGCATCCAGACTGTCCTGCACCTGTTTTTGATCTTCGGGGGACAAGTTGCCCAACCAATTGGTATAGGGTTGTCTGCCCAGAGCAATGAGCTCCCCAACGGTAAGGTTTTTGGAAGCGGGTGGTTCGGTCAACACTACGCTCAGTTTCTTCGAAAGGTCGGAAGGGGAGTGGTCCTCCACGTTTTTTCCTTCCAGTTGTATGCTTCCCGATAGTTTGGGTTGGAACCTTCCCAAGGTACGGAGCAGGGTGGATTTTCCGATGCCGTTGACACCCACAATTCCGCACAATACCCCTGGTTCCAAAACGAAATGGATGTCCTTGGCCACCATTTTTGGGCCATATCCGATGGTCAGTCCTTTGGTTGAGAGGATGGTCTTGTTCTTGTTTTCCATCAGAATAGCATTTTGCGTTTTCGGACCAAGAGCCATATCACCACCGGCGCACCCACCAAGGAGGTAATGGCATTGATGGGCAGTACATTGGCCGAGTTGGGCCATTGCGCGATCATATCGCAGAGCAACATCAATATGGAGCCGTAGAGAAACACGGCCGGCACCAACACTTTGTGTTCCATGGTATCAAATAGCTGCCGGGTGAGGTGAGGCACGGCCAACCCCACAAAGGCTATGGGTCCGGCAAAAGCCGTAATGCCACCTGCCAATAGACCGGTTGCGATGATGATGATGAACCGGGACCGCTTCAGGGAAACCCCCAAGCTTTGTGCGTAACGTTCCCCCAAAAGAAAGGCGTTCAATGGTTTTAATGAGATGATGCTGAGCAGGATGCCCATCAAAACAATGCCCGTCAACAAAAGGATCTGCTGCGGACTGAGGTTGCCCACACTTCCGAAGGACCAAAAAATGAACCGTTGGAGGTTTTCCGCACTGGAAAAATAGGCCAGGACACTCACGATTGCGGAAGTGATGCTGCCGAACATCAACCCGATAATCAAAAGGGCCATGGTGTCCTTCACACGTTGTGCTACGACCATCACCACGGCCAACACCAAAAAACTGCCAATGCTTGCAGCGAGGGCCAAGGAAACATCACCCAAAAAAGACATAGAGCCCATCCCAACGAACAATGAGGTTCCCATAAGCAACAGTGCGGCGCCCAAACTGGCCCCGGAACTGATGCCCAGTACAAAAGGTCCTGCCAATGGGTTACGGAAGAGGGTCTGCATCAAAAGTCCGCTCAGCGAAAGTCCGCCTCCCACCAAAATGGAGGTGAAGGCCTTGGGCACCCTAAAGTCCCAGATGATGTAGTTCCAGGTATCCACTTGGGCGGCGGTGCCCGAAAGAATGGAAACCACTTCGGAAAATGGAATATTCACCGACCCAGAGCTGATGTTCAGCAACCATGCGAGTACCAAGGCGATGCCCAATAGGACAAAGGAAAGGCGATATGGTGCTGGTCCCTGCATTTACTGTAGCGGTTTGATGAATCGGAGTTCATGATCGGGCAGCAATCCAGGGTGCAAAATAGTGATGAGGTCCTTTAGGACCAGATCGGGCCGTTGTGGGGCAAGTTCATAAAAAACAAGCCCTCCTTTGGCCCCTTTCTCTATCGCGTTGGAATAAATTTTCTTTTGGGTGAAGGCCTTAAACTGTTTGTGGTGTACGTTCACGCTTTCGAGTTCTTCATATGATGTTTGTGATGACGGATTGAGCCAAAAATCGGCCTGTTGTGCCTTCTCCAGAACAGCTTCCAAACTAAGTCCGATACTTCCCGTTTCTTCGGTGTCGGCCCAAAGATAGTCGGCATTGGCATCGTTCAGGAACTGGGCCATCCAACTTTGGCCCCCGGCCACGTACCAAACATCCTTGTAGAGCCCGCCAGTGAGGACCGTCGGCTTTTCTGTTGCTTTTTGGGCCAATTGTTTGGCCTGTAGGTAGGATGTTTCGATTTCCTTGAAAATACTGTCCGCTTGCTGTTCTTTCTGAAAAAAAGGTGCAAAGAACTTGATCCATTCCGCTTTGCCCAGCGGCGTCTGCTCCACCCAATCGCCGTTATAGACCACAGCAATCCCGGCTTGTTTTATGGTTTCATAGGCCTTGTTGGTGTCGTTTATCCCAAAACCCATCACCACTTCGGGTTTCATGGCCAGGGCAATCTCGGTATTGATGCTTTCGTTCATGCCCAGCTCCTTGATTTGTCCATTATCCACCAATTCCCTGGCTTTTGGCGATGAGATAAAATCCGTATTGGGAAAGCCTGTGATTACATCCAATTCGTCCAAGGCTTCCAAGGAGGGGATATGGGTGGTGGAGGTGACCACCATCTTTTCAACGGGAGTACCCACTATGGCATCATATGCGTCCCTTGGAAAGGTCATGGACGCCAATTTTTCCTTGGGGACGAGGGCATAGGTGAACGACTGCTGCGCACCGGGCCATGGGGCCGTGACCTCTATAATGGTGACATCATTGTCCGAATGCACGGTAAACCCTGTGGCATGCCGTATGTTTTGGTCTTTTTTGGGAGAGGTTTCGGCAAGGGGAACCTTCTTTTTACCACACCCGATGAGGGTCAAAAGGGCAAATATGCATCCTATGTAAAGCTGTTTTCTTCCCATGGTGCCAAAAGTAAGATTATTTGACTTTTGCAGAAAAAGAATGAACGGAATGATTACTTTCGCGCTGAATTTAGGTTCGTGCAGGACATTTTTCCTGTACGATTAAAAGGGAATCCGGTGCAAATCCGGAGCTGTTCCCGCAACTGTAAGTTTGTGTCCCCATAAAGGCACCCCGAAGGGATGTTGTTTTCTTCGATACCACTGTCCGTAAAACGGATGGGAAGGTAAAGCAACTTAAAACGAGCCAGGAGACCTGCCCAATTCAAACAAACAATGTTAAACTTTCGGGATAAAAGTTTACGTATGGAAACCATACTATACTCCCGTTTATTCACGTAAACGAAATGAAAAAAAATCATTTTTGGTTATTGGCCGCCCTATTGGCGGGCAAGGGACTTCTTGCGCAAAACACGCAGCAGGATTCCTTGAAAGTGCAGCAACTGGATGAGGTTGTTGTGAGCGATTCAAAATTTGAACTGAAACGAGAAAATTCAGGAAAGACTGTGATACAGATCACCGCAAAGGAACTGGAACGCAGCCAAGGTAAGACGGTCGCGGAGATCATCAACACCAAGAGCGGTATCGAGATTGCCGGTAGCCGTGGCCGAGACGGTGATGTCTTGGGCGTTTATGCCCGCGGCGGTCGGGGAAGACAGGTCTTGGTGATCATTGATGGGGTGAGGGTGTCCGACCCTTCCACATTTTCGGCGGAGTACGACCTACGATTGCTTTCACCCACAAATATTGCGTCCATAGAGATCATCAAAGGGGCTGCGAGTACCTTGTATGGCACCAATGCAGCTACGGCCGTAATCAACATCACTACCAAGAGAAGTTCCCAAAAGGACATTTCGGGCAGTTTCAGTACCAGTATCGGTACCAACCAGACCGCAGAGGATCAAAATTATGATCTGGGAAGCATCAGCAATGCGGTCAATGTGAATGGTACCTTGAACAAGTTCAACTATGTGGTTGACTTTTCGAACCGGTACAAAAGCGGGCTCTCTGCAGCGGTGACCCCTGAAAATGAAGAGGATGTTTTTTCACATTACAGTACCAATGTGAGGTTGGGCTACCAGTTTTCCAAAGATTTTGAGGTGTCGGTCTATGGCAACCAGACCAAGTTCAGCAATGAATATGATGCATCGAATGCAGACGCCCCGAACATAGGGAGGAACGAACAGGAAAGGGTGGGGGTGTCCTCTTCCCTTGCTTATGGAAAAGGTTCTCTGCACTTAAACGCAGCGCTTACCGATTATGAGACCAATTCCAAGGACACTTTTGGTGAAAGTGTTTCAGAGGGAAGCAATTGGGTACTCGATTTCTATAACAAATATGTTTTTGGGGAGCAGTGGCATACCATACTTGGGGTGAATTACATCAAGGATGAAGCTGTCTTTTCAGAAGATGTGGATTTTACTATTGTGGATCCCTATGCCAATGTGGTCTATGTTTCCGATTTTGGGTTGAACCTGAATGCGGGTGTGCGTTTGAACAACCATTCGGAGTATGGAAACCATGTGGTGTACAACGTGAATCCGTCCTATGTGTTCCCGACCTCAAATGGCTATGTGAAATTGCTCGGTTCGTATGCCACTTCATACATTACGCCCAACCTGACCCAACTTTTTGGTGCATTTGGCGGAAATCCTGACCTTGAGCCCGAGGAAAACAGGACCATCGAGGGAGGACTTGAATTCAAGGTGAACGATAGGCTGCGGTTCAGCACGGTCTATTTTGACAGAAATGAAAAGAATGCCATTGGGTATGATGTCAATTTTATGAGCATCAACATTGCCGATGAGATCGATGCCAATGGAGTGGAAGTGGAAGCGGTATGGTTTCCTTTGGATGCCCTGACCGTAGATGCCAACTATACCTTTACGGAACGCAAAGGGGACAATGCCATCCGCATTCCGAAACACAAGGCCAATGTGACCTTGGGGTATCAATTGTGCGAGAAAACAAATGTATCGTTGAGCTATGCCTACACGGGGCAACGGTTCGATACGGATTTTGTAAGCTTTACGGATGTTGAGTTGGATTCATTCTCATTGGTGAACCTATATCTGGGGCACGAGTTGATTTCGAACAAACTCAATGTGTTCTTGGCAGCGGACAACTTACTGAACGAGGATTACACAGAAGTCATAGGGTTCACCACCCGGGGACGAAATTTTAGGTTGGGTCTCAACCTGAACCTTTAAAAAAGAAAAGCGGCCAAAAAAGGCCGCTTTTTTTATTGTATTTGGAGATTCAAAGGTTTGTCGAGGTACATATTGTCTCTCATAGGTGTTTGGAGCCTTGAGGAAGTAAACGGCTCCGCCGGCATTTCAACAGTAAAGTCCATTTTGGCAGATCCTCCTGAGATTTCTAACAAAGCACGGGCCAGTAAAGGTTCATCCATTTCTCCTAAAATACCCAAGTTGGTAATGTCTTCTGCCAACTCAATATCGGGAACCAGGCCGCTGGTGTAATCGGAAAACCCAGCTGCATTTTCATTACGTCCAACCAAAGGTTGGAGACCCCAACTATTGTTTGGGTTGATTTTGTCCTCACGGTTACTATTATAAACAAAGGTATTATCCGGATCGTCCACCAAGGTTATGGAAAATTCATTTTTACCTCTAGTGGTCTCACCAATGTGGATGACTTCCATATGAGGTGCCAATCCGTTCATCACCAGTTCGCTGGCTGAGGCCGAATCGTTGGTGGCCAATACAAAGACCCTGCTTAGGTTAAGGGTGTTGATGCTGGTCGTGCCCGTGGTATTGGCAAAATAATCGGTCAAAAATTCATTGGTCAATTGGGCTTGGACTTTATCGTTCCATCGTTGTTTTATATAAACTTCATCGGTGTGGGTGCCATAGATCATACTGGCCAAGAGGCGTGAAGTGTTCACATTGCCACCGGGATTGTAGCGCATATCCAGTACGAGTTCGGTGGCCCCTTCCGCTTTAAACTGTGCAAAGGCCTGATTGAGTTGTTCGTCAAAACTGCTCAAAAAACGGTTGTACATCAAATAGGCTACCTTAGTGCCATTTACGTCCAGCGTTTTGGCTACCAAAATAGGATTTTCTACTTGATTGGCCACTTTGGTCAGGGTAACTTCTTTACTGTCATTCACAAAATCACCGTTTTCTATGTGTGCCATGCCCAACGTATAGGTGTCGTTGGAGCCAAATAACAAATTGATATAGTTGCTGTCCGTTAGTTGCACACCATTGACACGGGTAAACATTTCCCCTCGGACAATATCGGCGCCAGAAGCATTGGAATCAGGAAGTACATACAATACGTATCCAAAGATTTCATTCCCGTTTGCATATTTGTACATCAAATTGAACTCCAACCCATTACTTTTGGATACGCCGGAAAGACTGCTTACCAATTCTTTGTAGTCATCATCTCCAAAGCTGAAACGATCTATGGCAGCTTCAGTACCAACTATCCGACTATGTTTGTTGCAAATACTATAATAAAAATTTTCAGGATCGGTATAGGATTCCAAAAAAGCCGTGTATTCAGCATCCGAAGAAAACCGGTCATCCGCTAGATCAGCGACTTCACCTTGCCAAAAATACCAAAGGTTCATGGCTTGCCACATAAAGTTCTGGGCTGTCACATCGGCGTCTGGGTCAGGGTTTGGAGTGGGGCCGTTCTTGATTCCGTCGTCATTGCTACAAGCAGAAAAGATCAAGGCAACGCCCAATAGAAAGAAATATTTTTTCATAGCTTAATTTTATAAAAATTCCTCAATTTTCATTCCAATTCGATGAATAGGTTGGAATGGGGGTTTGGAATGTATGGTAAAATTGAAAGAACCACTACGCAAAATAGGCACATAAAAGGAGATTACAAATTTTTTGTAACAAATTTCGATATGTGTCGTCGTGATAGTGTAGGTCGATAAATGAGGACCAAAACAACTGACAACCAAATGAAACAGACAGAATTTTTGAACGTGGTGATGCCCTTTAAGGACAAACTCTACCGACTCGCGAAACGCCTGTTGGTGTCCAGGGAGGAAGCGGAAGACGCCACACAGGAAATTTTGCTGAAGCTATGGGCAAAGAATGAGTCCATGGGTGAGTACAAAAACGTTGAGGCATTTGCCATGACCATGACCAAGAACTTTTGTTTGGACCGATTGAAATCCAAACAGGCGGGCAACCTGAAGCTGGTGCACAGCAATTACAGTGACGAGAACATCTCGTTACAGCGCCAACTCGAAGCCGAAGACAGTGTGGGATGGATGGAGCGAATCATGAAGGAACTGCCCGAACAACAAAAGATGGTATTGCAGCTACGCGACGTGGAACAATACGAATTTGAGGAAATATGCGACCTATTGGACATGAAACCCACCGCAGTGCGAGTGGCACTGTCCAGAGCAAGAAAAACAGTAAGGGAAGAATTGATAAAAAAACACAACTATGGAATTGGATAACATAGAAAAATTATTGGAAAAGTATTTCGAAGCCACGACCACCGTGGACGAGGAACGGAAACTTAGGGAATACTTCTCGCAAGATGATGTGGCCACACACTTGCAACAGTACCGCCCCATGTTCAACTACTTTTCCAATGCCAAGGAAGAAAAGTACACCAAGCAGGTACCATTAAAACCTAGAGTAAACTATTACAAGTGGCTATCCGTAGCAGCGGCAGTGGTTCTCACCTTTGGCATCTATTTTGGAAAACAATACCAGGATAGAAAACAACGGGAGCTTGAACAGGCAGAGTATGCCTATCAAGAAACCAAAAAGGCCTTTGAACTCTTGGCCGAGAATTTTGGGAGGGGCACGGAAAAAGTGGCCTACCTAAAAGAGTTCGAAGAAGCAAAACAAAAGATTTACAACAACAATTAAAAAACGAAAAAGATGAAAAAGTATATTTTAATCGCAGTGATGGCAATGTTGCCTTTGGCAGGGTTTTCACAATCCCTTTTTGACAAGTTTGAGGATATGGACGAGGTCACCTCGGTGGTGGTGAACAAGAGCATGTTCAACCTGTTGGCCAAGATAGATGTGGAAGTGGACGATCCAGAGGCCAGGGACTTTATGGACATTGCCAGTAGCCTAAAAAGCTTGAAGGTGTTCACCACCGATAACAAAAATATCGGTGCCGATATGAAGTCCGCCGTGAACAGTTATTTGGGTTCCTCCAAAATGGAAGAGTTGATGCGTGTGAAGGACAAGGACGCCAACGTGAAGTTCTACATCAAACAAGGTAGGGACGAGGACCATGTGAGCGAACTGTTGATGTTCATTACAGGAATGAAGGATGTGAACGCCGATGGCCGTAACTTCGAGACGGTGATCCTATCACTGACGGGGGATATCGACCTGAACAAGATCAATTCATTGACCAAGAAGATGAACCTACCCGAAGAACTGAACAAAGCAGGAAAGGACAACTAAGAAGTTTGTCAGCTGATAGTTTTGGATGGATGTGTAACAAAACGCAGTACCCAACCACCAATAACTGTCAGCTGACATGCTGATTTTTAACGAATCAATCAAAAAAAGTACAGATGAAATCTATTATTAAAAGCATTTTGGCAGGAATGGCCATCGTTTTGGCCTCCTGTTCTTCGCAGCAGAGCCTACAGGAATATTATGTGGACAATTCCGAGAACCCCAATTTCCTGTCCATCGATGTTCCGGCCAGTATCCTTAAAATGGACGGCGTGGATTTGACCCCAACCCAAAAGGAAGCCGTGGAATCCTTGCGAAAGTTCAATTTGTTGGCCTTCAAAAAGAATTCCGAGAACGAGGCCGAATTTGAGATGGAGAAGAAAAAAGTAAAGGAAATCCTCAAAGGCGACAAGTTTGTGGAACTGATGAAGATCAATTCCAAGTACGGCAAAGGAGTGATCAAATACCTTGGCGATGAGGATGCCATTGACGAAGTGATCATTTATGGGGACAGTGACGACAAGGGCTTTGCCCTAGTGCGCGTTCTGGGCAAGGACATGAACCCCGCCCACATCATGCAGTTGATGCAGGCCATCCAAAAATCCGAATACAAGGGGGAGGGTCTGGGCGAGATCGGCGACTTTTTGAAAGGCTAAAACCGACCATCATATCATAGAAGAAGGGCGACATATGTCGCCCTCGTTTGTTTTTGGTCCTATTTTTCACCCCTTCTTGTGACCATCTTTTTTAACTTAGTGTCCCATTGTAAGAACACTAACTAAAACAACATCATGGAAAAAGCTGAAGAATGGATGAATTATGGCCTGGAATTGGCCAAAGAATTTGGTCCTAAACTCATTACCGCCATACTCATTTACCTTGTGGGCATCTGGGTGATCAAGAAAATTACCGGGGGTACCAGAAAAATGATGTCCAAGAGCAAATATGACGAATCCCTCCAAAAATTCCTGTTGAACCTGTTCTCATGGGCACTGAAGGTTTTCCTTGTCATAGTTGTGATCTCAAGATTGGGTGTGGATGTGACCACCTTTGCGGCCGTGATTGCCGCTGCAGGCCTTGCCGTGGGATTGGCCTTGCAGGGATCTCTTTCCAATTTTGCGGGCGGGGTACTCATCATGATTTTCAAACCCTATCGCATCGGGGACTTGATTGAGGCCCAAGGTGTATTGGGAGTGGTAAAAGAAGTGGAGATCTTTACCACTAAATTGATCACACCGCAGAGCAAATTGGCCATCGTCCCCAATGGTGCCATGGCCAACGGGAACATCATCAACTATACGGCAGAGGGGAAGATGCGTGTGGACACGGTGATTGGGGTCGGTTATGGAGAGGACATCAAAAAAACCAAGGAAGTACTTCTGAATGTGCTGACTTCCAATCCAAAAGTACTTCAGGAGCCAGCTCCTTCGGTAAATGTATTGGAACTGGCGGACAGCTCCGTGAATTTTGCGGTAAGGCCCTTTTGCAAACCCGAGGATTATTGGGATGTGTATTTTGCTACCTATGAGAATTGCAAACTTGCTCTGGATGCAGCGGGCATTGAGATTCCATATCCCCATCAAGTGGAAATCCGCAAAGAAGGGTAATACAGTTGTCCCCTTGAGGCCTGCCTGCCGAAGTTAGGGGGCTTTAGGGGTGTCAAAATGGTTGTGATCGAGGGGCATTAAGTTCCTTCCCGACTCCGCTCGAACTGACACGATATATGTCATTCTGAACACAAGAAATCATACCAAGTTGGATTCAGAGAGCAAAAACTGTAACAAAGAAGGAATCATGGCATCTTTGAAAGTGAACGCTAACTTATTTATTGTGAGATTGACCATTCTATCAATTTTGATGCTTTTCCAAGTGTATCTGATCACTGCTCAGACTTCACTCAAGGAAATCGACCTTGAAAATGGCCATTACAATGTAGGATTTCGGCACTACACCACTTCAGACAGCACAAGGACTTACAGCAGGATATATGACTACACCAAAGCCAAGGTGGCAAGGCCAATTTCCGTAAGTATGTGGTACCCTTCCAGGCAAAATGTTGAAGGTTTGGAACCCTTACAGGTCGTGGATTATTTCGAAATATTGAAAGAAGAAGAGGAGTGGGAACATTTGCCCAACGAGCAACTGTTGAACTGGTTCTATTATACCAATACACCCGAAAACCAAAAGCATCTTGAAGAAAAAACGACGGCATATGCCAGTGCGGAATTTGGAAAAGGGAAATTCCCGGTAATCATCTATGCGCCCAGCTTCCAAGCATCATCCATCGAGAACTTTGCCCTTTGTGAATATTTGGCAAGTCACGGTTTTGTGGTCATGTCAAGCCCAAGTAAGGGAACCGAAACCCGCTGGTTTGGCAACAACAATGCCAAGGAAATGGAGACCCAAGCCAGAGATGTGGAGTTTTTGATGAAAGAAGCAGGGAAATTTCCAATGGTGGATTACGATAGAATGGCAATCATGGGTTTCAGTTTTGGTGGATTGTCGAATATCATTGTGCAGAATCGGAACGACCATGTAAAAGCCGTTGTCAGTCTTGACGGAACGGAGCGGTATCAATATGGACTGCTCAATCGATCCCCTTTTTTTGATGCTGGAAAAATAGATGTCCCCTACATTCATATGGCACAGAAGGACATCCCTGAAATCGTCTTGAAGGAAGACCAGATAGATGCGGAACTGAACTCAAGATTCCAATTGTATGACAGTATTTCAAACAGTAAATCGTATCGCTTGAAGTTCCATGATTTGACGCATAGTTACTTCAGCTCACTGGGCGTTCTTTTTGCCCATAGGGATCCTAGACAGGACAAAAGCGATCCAGAAATCATGGAATCCTATAAATGGGTCGCGGCTTACACCTTGAACTTTATAGAGGCCACTTTGAACCAAGACAAAAAAGCATCCGAATTCATCGAAAATGGTCCCTTGGCCAATGGAATGGCAAAGTCGCTGGTAACCCAAACCATCAAACAACCAAAAATAAGGAAATTCAATTTTCAGGATTTCAATGATTTGGCTTTGGCCAAAAACTATGAAAACCTACATCAGCTATATGACTCAATACTGAAAAGCCACCCTTCGTTCAAAATGCAGGAAGGTGATTTGAACATGCTCGGCCTTCAACTTGTTTTCAATCCAAATAGATCTTCCCAAGGAATCCATGTATTTAAACTGGCCATAACACTTTTCCCAAATTCTTTCAATCTTTATGACAGTCTCGCGGAGGGGTATCTGTATTTGGGTGAAAAGGAAAAAGCCATTGAAAGCTTTGAAAAGTCGTTGGAATTGAATTCCCAAAACCAGAACGCCATCAGCAGATTGGAACAACTGAAGAAATGAACCAACGCTAAACTAAAAACACATTCTACACCCTGGCATAATTCGCCAATGCTATTTTTTGGGTTTCCGCCAAATGTAAAGAAGTATTGCAGTGAAAAGTAGAAGATAGGAAATAGCTATCAACAGGGCGCCATTGATGGGGCCAAATTCCCAGTGCAAAATTTTTATCAGAGATCCACTGAAGAGAAAGAGAAAACCAAAAGTCAATAGGATTTTTTGGTAAAGACTCATTAGACCCCCGTATAATTTGCTGGCGTGATCTGTTTCAATTCAGCTTTGATGGCATCCGAAACCTCCAAGGTTTCAATAAAATCGGCAATGGATTTTTGGGTGATCTTTTCATTGGTTCGGGTCAGGCCCTTTAGGGCCTCGTACGGATTGGGATAGCCCTCCCTTCGCAAAATGGTCTGGATGGCCTCGGCGACCACGGCCCAGTTGTCCTCCAAGTCCTTTTCAAACTTTTCTTGGTTAAGTACCAGTTTGTTCAATCCCTTCAAGGTCGATTGGAACCCAACAATGGTATGGGCAAAGGGAACACCTATATTGCGGAGCACGGTGCTGTCCGTAAGATCGCGTTGCAACCTGGAAATGGGTAATTTGGCCGATAGATGCTCAAAAACAGCATTGGCAATGCCAAGGTTGCCCTCCGAATTTTCAAAATCGATGGGGTTTACCTTGTGCGGCATGGCCGATGAGCCGACTTCCCCTTTTTTGATCTTTTGTTTGAAGTAATCCATGGACACATAGGTCCAGATATCCCTGTCCAAGTCGATCAAAATGGTGTTGATGCGTTTGAGACCATCAAAAAGTGCCGCCATGTGATCGTAATGCTCTATCTGCGTGGTGGGGAAGGAGTGGTGCAGTCCCAGTTTTTCTTGGACAAATTGTTTCCCGAATGCCCTCCAATCAATGCTTGGATATGCAACTTTGTGTGCATTGTAATTTCCGGTGGCGCCACCAAACTTGGCCGCGCTCGGGATGTCGTTCAATAAATTGAACTGTTCCTTGAATCGCTCCACGAACACCTCGATTTCCTTGCCCAATCGGGTAGGTGATGCAGGTTGTCCGTGCGTTCGCGCCAGCATGGGGATGTTTTCCCATTCATTGGCCAGCTCCTTTAATTTTTCAAATACTTCCAAATAAGAAGGGACATAGACCTCGTTCATCGCTTCCTTGATGGAGAGTGGGATGGCCGTATTGTTGATGTCCTGTGAGGTCAGTCCAAAATGGATGAACTCCTTGTATTTTTGTAGCCCAAGCGTATCAAACTTCTGTTTGATGAAATACTCCACGGCCTTTACGTCGTGGTTGGTGGTCTTTTCAATTTCCTTGATGCCCAGAGCATCTTCCGAAGAAAACTCCAAATAGATTTTTTGAATATTGGGAAACAATCCTTTGTCGAAATCGGCCAATTGGGGCAAAGGCACCTCACAAAGGGCAATGAAATATTCAATCTCTACCAGGACACGGTACCTGATCAGGGCCTCTTCGGAAAAGTAATCCCTTAGCGCCTTGGTTTTGTTTCCGTATCGGCCGTCAATGGGCGAAATCGCATTGAGTTGGGTCAAAGACATGGTCAAGAAATTTTTGAAAGCAGCAAAGATACTTAATCTCACAAAGTTTAATGCCCTAATCGGGCCAACTTATCCAGGGTTTTTTTGGCCCGGTTCCGATATCCCGGAGTTCCATCGGCATAGGTGTCCTGCAAAACCTGTTTCAATTCTGGGTGCACCCAATCAAATTTTTGCCCCAGATAGTACAGACTGGTCATGGAAAACACCTTTGGTGCCATGTTCATGGGGCTGATGAGCCAATCAAAGCACACGGTCATGATCTGTTCCAGTTGGGTGTCGGTAATATGTTGTGTAAAAGCCGGTTCCTTCTTTTTAAAATAGGCCATACAGACCATTTCGCATACATGGGCCATGGGACGGATACACGATTCGGTCCTCAGTTTGGCCAACTTGTCCGCAAAATCATCAAAGAAGGGCAACAGGTATTCCAACTTTTTTCGCATCAGGTGATCAAAGGTCCAGCTGGCATTGAACGTGCCCTCCCGGTCTTCCACAAATACCTGTGCAAAGAGAATCTTGGCGAGTTCGGGCTGTTTTTCAAGCTCGCCCACCAATCGATCTATTTGGGGCTTGGAAAGCCTTCCAGAGTCCAGTGTGATAAGTAGTTCTTTTTCAGTCACAAAAAAAAGTATATTTATGGAAACCTTTTCGTGATGAAAATAGTGAAAAAAATAGCGATTGCCCTATTGGTGGTCTTGATAGGCATGCAATTTTACCGACCTGAAAAGAACCAGGCAGAAGGCGATTATGTAGCTGCTTTTGAGGCGGAGACCGAGCCCAGTGCACAAGTAAAGAAGATTTTGCGATCGGCATGCTACGATTGCCACAGTGCCCATACAGTGTATCCTTGGTACAACAATGTGGCGCCGGTTTCCTATTGGTTGTCCGATCACATCAAAGATGGAAAGAAACACCTCAATTTTTCCGATTGGGAAAACTATACGGCCAAAAAGAAGGACCATAAATTGGAAGAAGTGGTGGAAGAGGTGAAAAAAGGGGGTATGCCCTTAAAGGAATACACCTGGACCCACGGCGATGCCCGATTGACCCAAGAACAGATCATCGCTTTGGTGA
The DNA here is from genome assembly GCF_007785775.2 of Flagellimonas hadalis. Classification (GTDB taxonomy): domain Bacteria; phylum Bacteroidota; class Bacteroidia; order Flavobacteriales; family Flavobacteriaceae; genus Flagellimonas; species Flagellimonas hadalis. Next base: position 725,573 of record NZ_VNIK02000001.1, on the reverse strand, counting down.
CCTGGGCCGATGGCGCTAGGGCCAAGTACTGAAAAGTTCTTCCACAAGGGGCGGAACACCTTCCACTGCTGTTTTTGGGATGATGGTCAGGTTGCCAAAATCCGATGCACGCACAGTTGGTTTGGGATCTATAAAATAAATGGGCGTTTGGCCGTCCGTATAATGGATCAGGCTGGCTGCGGGATATACCTGCATGGAGGTGCCGATGATGATCAGCACATCGGCCTGTTGGGTGATCTCTGCTGCTGTTTGGAGCAAGGGCACCATTTCCCCGAACCAAACGATATGGGGCCGTAGTTGATGTCCGTGTGGATCCAGATCGCCCAGCACAAGGTCTTCCTTCCATTCCAAAACATGATTTTCATCTTTGGTGCTCCGCACCTTGAAAAGTTCACCGTGCAGGTGCACCACATGGGAACTTCCCGCCTGTTCGTGGAGATTGTCAACATTTTGGGTCACTATGCTCACATCAAATCGGTTTTCCAATTGCGCCAAGGCCAAATGCCCTTGGTTGGGGCTTACTTGGAGCAATTGCCGCCTACGCTGGTTATAGAATTCCAGCACCAATTCGGGATTGCGCGCAAAACCTTGGGGCGAGGCCACTTCCATCACATCATGGCCTTCCCAAAGGCCATTGGCGTCCCTGAAGGTGCTCAGTCCGCTTTCGGCACTCATGCCCGCGCCGGTAAGTACAACTATTTTTGGTTTGCTCATGGTTGTGTATTATTAGGGATTGATGGTGGTTGCATTGCGTGGTCTCCATCTCAGAATGAGGAAACCGATCACTGCAGAGATGAACGATCCCACAAGAATCCCGATTTTGGCCGAGTCTATATTGATCGGGTCGTTTTCAAAGGCAAGGCCCGCAATGAAAATGGACATGGTGAAACCGATACCGGCCAAAAAGGCGACCCCGATGATTTGTTGCGTCCCGATGTCGTTTGGCACCTCGATCAATTTGATTTTTTTTGCCAATAGGATGATGGTTGAGATCCCGATACTGTTTCCGGCCACAAGGCAGATGGTCATGTTGATGATCAGTTGGGTATCCAGTTCCGTCGAGTTGCTAAATGATACCCCTGCATTGGCCAGGGCAAAAACCGGGATGATGAAATAGGCGACCCAGCCGTGCAGATTGTGTTCCAGACGTTGAAGGGGCGACTGGTACTTATCGGTCCAATATTCCAGGGCATCGATTTCCCCAATCTGTTCTTTGGACAGAATGGACTTGTCCAAAACTTTGGCCTTTTTGATGCGTTTGGTGATCCGTGTCAGATTATCAATGAATTCAGGGGTGTCAACCTTTTGTCTGATGGGAACGGAAAAAGCCAATAGGATCCCGGCCAAGGTCGGATGGATGCCGGCCTTTAAAAACAGTGTCCAGATGATGATGCCAAAAAAAGTAATCAGGTATTTGGAGTAAATCCCTTTGTAGGCAATGGCATAGAGTATGGCCAAAAGCCCAAAGGCATAGAGCAATAGGGCAATATCAATGTCACTGCTGTAAAAAATGGCGATAACAAGAACGGCCCCAATGTCGTCCACTATGGCAAATGCGGTCAAAAAGATTTTGAGGCTCAAAGGAACGCGGGAGCCCAATGCGTTTAGGACGGCCAAGGAAAATGCAATATCGGTGGCCATGGGAATGCCCCATCCCACTTGGGTTTCTGGATTATGGTTGAGGAAGAGGTAAAACATCACCGGTACGGACATGCCACCCAAGGCTCCAAAAAGAGGGAAAGCAATCTTTTTTACAGAATTGAGTTCCCCGATCAAAAATTCCCTTTTGATCTCCAATCCGATCAGGAAAAAGAAAATGGCCATCAAGGCGTCATTGATCCAAAGGATGAGCGGTTTCTGCAATTCAAAAAATGGAGTGCTGAACCCTAGCTTGTATTGCCAGATGGATTGGTAACTGTCCCCGAATGGTGAGTTGGCCCAGATAAGTGCTATTATGGTCGTGATGAGCAATAGGATGCCACTAAAGCCCTCGATTTTTACAAAACTCTGAAAAGGGGTCAGGATGATTTTTTTGATCATTTTTCGTTTTTGGTTGAGAACGGTGCTCTGGCAACACTGTAGTTTCATCAATTCTTGTTTTGGTGGAAAGCAGGCTTTTTTGCCAGATGTCGACCTGCCTTACAAAACAACAAAATAATTATTGTTCCGAACGTGAATTTGACAGTTCTTATCATTTTTCATAGGGTAAAGAGTTGCCTGTTGCCATTGGAACAAGGGACTGCATGGTCCATGTTGGATCCGGCACATTTCAAATTTGTCTATCTTGCGGCCCATGTTCGATCATGATCTCTTTGCATATCTGGAAAGCTATCTCACAGAGGAACGCAAGCAGCGTTTTTTGGAGGTGCTGCAACACCGCACCAATTTTTTGACCGTGGCTATTGAGGATGTGTACCAAATGCACAACACCAGTGCCATTATCCGAAGTTGCGATGTGTTCGGGGTGCAGCAAGTCCATGTGGTGGAAGACCGTTTTGCCAAGCAATTGGACAAGAATATTGCCATGGGCGCCGAAAAGTGGGTGGATGTCCATAAATACAGGAAAACAAGGGACTGCGTGACAAGACTGAAGGAAGAAGGGTATCAGATCATCGCCACTACGCCACATGACAATTCCACGCTGCTCAACGACTTTTTTCCCGAAAGCAAATCGGCCATTTTTTTTGGCACGGAAAAGGCTGGGCTCAGTGATGAGGTGATGCAGCAGGCGGACGTTTTTCTAAAAATCCCGATGGTGGGCTTTTCAGAAAGTCTGAACGTATCCGTTTCGGCGGCCATCATCATACAGGATCTGGCCCAAAAAGTGAGACGGTCTGGGTTGGATTGGCAACTATCTGAGGATGAGATTCTTGAAAAACGAATGGATTGGACCAAAAAATCCATCAACCATGTGAAGGGAATCATCAAAAGATACCGCTCAGAGTAAAGTTTTTTTGTACTTTTAGTTGTTAACCAATCACTTACAAGCATGATGACAGCACTTTACATTATCCTCGGAATTGTTTTGTTGATCTTGATTCTGGCAACAATTGCACCCAAGACCTACAACGTTTCCCGATCTATAGAGATAAACCGGCCAAAGGATGAGGTCTTTGCCCATCTCAAATCCTTGAAAAAGCAAAATGAATGGTCCCCTTGGGCCAGAAGGGACCCGAACATGGAGCAAAAATTCACTGGAACCGATGGCGAAGTTGGGGCTATCAACTACTGGAACGGCAACAAGCAAGTAGGGGAAGGGGAACAGGAAATCACAAAGATCGTGGAAGGAGAGCGTGTGGAATCCGAGCTACGGTTCCTAAAACCCTTCAAATCCACTTCGGATGCTTATTTGGTGACAGAAAGTTTGGATGGGAGCAGGACCAAGGTCACTTGGGGGTTTTCCGGCCATAACAAATTCCCCATGACCATTATGATGTTGTTCATGAGCATGGACAAAGCCGTTGGTAAAGATTTTGAGGAAGGTCTCAGAAACCTCAAGACAACTTTGGAAAAATAACAGATATGGATTACAATATGGTGGGCTGGTTCGAGATCCCAGTGGAGGATATGGAACGGGCCAAAACATTTTATGAAGCAGTTTTTCAGGTAGAAATAAGCCTACAGGATTTCGGTGGCACAAAAATGGGCTGGTTCCCCACGGACCATGCAAAACCTGGTGCGGCAGGATCTTTGATCCAGAATAAGGATTGGTACAAACCTAGTAGGAGTGAGGGAGCATTGCTCTATTTCAATAGTATGGACGTGCAGAACGAACTCGACCGCATTGAGCCTAACGGAGGTAAAATTATGCAGCCCAAGACCCAAATCAGTAAGGAAATAGGTTTTATGGCCGTGTTTTTGGATACGGAGGGCAATCGGATTGCATTGCATTCAAGACAGTAAGGCCTATTCTACCAACTCTAGTAGGGCAATGTCAAAATCATTGTCCAAAATCACCTTGCCATTGTTGACAATGACCTCCGTTTCCGAATAGGTATCGTACAGTTTGGTGCCGTCCCCGAAGAAGCCTTTCACCCAAAGGGATTTTTTGCCCTTGGGCAAGTCCAGTCCCACGACCACTTTATCCCTGAAATCACCGTTGACATAGGTCCTGGAGAACACATAGGGGGATTTCCCCAATCTTTTGTGCTTGCCAGCACCTATTGCCGGGTGATTTTTACGGAACTGCCCCAGTTTTTGCCAGTGTTTATGGATCTGTTGCACATTGGGCAGGCTGTCCAGTTCTTCCCAGTTCATAAAGGATCGCAAGGTGGCATCGCCCTCGGCACCTTCAATGGTGAGGCTACGGGATGTTTCGTCCCCGTAATAGACTTGGGAGGCACCAGGGGTCAAAAGTAGCACGTTGGCGGCACGAATGGCCTTTTTCCGTTCCTTGTCGTAAGGTGCCCCATCATCATGTGAGGTCAGGTAATTGAGCACGCTTTTGTCCTTTAATTTGGTATTGAGGATGTTGCTATACTTCTTAAAGATGGATTCGTAGTCGTTGTCGGCATCGGTCTTCAACTCAAAATTGATCAGACTCTTGAACCCATACTCAAAAAAGTCCACCTTTTTGTCACCAAAATCAAATTGGCGTCCCCCGGAAATACCATAATTATAGACTTCGCCCACCATGTAGAAGGGATTGTCGTCCAACACTTTGCTCTCGTGTTTCTTTTTCCACATTTCGAAGGCGATGTTGGCCTCTTTGTGCAGTTCGCCCCAAACGTCTTCGTTCACATGCTTTACGGTGTCCACGCGGAATCCATCCACCCCGAACTCGTTGATGTAATCGGTGAGCCATTTGATGATGTAGTAGCGCGGAGCCCTTGGGTAGCCTGTGCGTTCAAAGAAAAGTTGGAGTTCATCGAGTTCCTTGCTCAAACGGCCCTCTTCCTTCCATTTCGCCAAAAGCGCATCTGGGAGCTCCACGGGTTCGTTGGATTCGGTAAGGATGTCCGGCAGGTTTTCCACCAAGGTGCAAGCCGTGGTATTTTCGTAGGTGGTGAACTCGCATTTGGGTCCCGTCCTCACCCAATCGTCCGGCCATACCGGGTCTTGATCGGTAACGGGTCCAGTGTGGTTCAGCACCACATCCAACAGTATTCTGATGCCCTTTTTGTGGGCGGCCTTCACCAAATTCCCCAAATCTTGTTTGGTGCCAAAGTTGGGATCTATGGCGGTCCAGTCCTTGGCCCAATAGCCATGGTAGCCGTATGTTTTTCCAGTGCCTTCGTCCGTGGCCCCGTGGATCTGTTCCACAACGGGGGTGAACCAAATGGCGTTGATGCCCAAATCGGTGAAATAGCCTTCCTCAATTTTTTGGGTGATGCCCTGCAGGTCACCGCCCATAAATCCCCTGAGCACACCCGTCTCTTCAGTTCGTCCAAAATTGACGTCGTTTTCAGGATTTCCGTTGTTGAAACGGTCCGTCAGCAGAAAATAGACATTGGCGGCCTCCCAAACAAAAGGGACTTCCTTTTTGGGAGCCTCTTGTTGGACTACTTGTATTTTTTCAGGTTGTTTTTTAACCTCTTTACAGCCGATGAACAAGGGAATGGTGTACATGACGACAAGTAGCTTTTTCATGTATTGGGATTTTGTCTAAAGCTATAAAATGCATATGGAAATATAAAATTTATTTATAGCTGGGCCCAGACTGGAAAATGAACGGTTCTATTGTTTTCGGTTCAATACTTTGTATTCTTCGTAGCAACTGGAGATGGCATCCAAGATCTGGAGATCGTTGGCCGTGCTGATGAACGACTTGGAATAGTTGCAGTTGTTGAGGATGTCCTCGATGTCCACTTTTTCCAATTGGAGCAGTTCGGTAAGGGTTTCCCGGTCAAATTTTGAGGCGAGCAGGTCCCTGATGTTGTCGTCTTCCTTGATCTGGCGCAATTTGCGCATCTGCCGGGGCTGTTTGCCAAAAAGGTTGCGCAAAAGGTCGGCAGGGTTGAGTATGGCCCCCAAAACCTTGGTCACGGCACTGGGGCTCTTGTTCCCGGCTTCATAACTGGTGTTGAGGCCCGAGATGCTGTACTGTGGCGCAGTATTGATGGGAAGGTTCTTCACATCGATTTCCAGATAGCCCGTAAGCTGATAGGGCCTTACAATGACCTCTTCCAGTGCATAGGCAAGCTCGGTCAGGGCAATTTTGGTGTCCCCGAATTTGAACATATCGTTCGTGACCCTTACTTTTTGCGTCTTAAAACCCAAATAGGAGAGGTAAAGGGTATCGTTCACCGCTGCCGGAATGGTAAATTTTCCGTTTTGGTTCGTGATGGTCCCTTTTACCTGGTTCAGGTTGATGACGTGGACACTTTCCAAAGGCATATCACTCTGCGCATTGATCACCGTGGCGGTAAGTTCCCCTACCTCTTGGTTTTCCAAATCATCTTGGGCAATGCCATGAAGGGAAACAAGGGCGAAAAGTGTAAGTAATATTCTTCTCATGCAATTTTAGTAGGTATAAAAGTACTAAACAAAGAAAAAACTACAGTACCCCCGTAGCATTTAATATAGAATTAACTAATAAAAGCCAGTCCTCTTTTTGCCACCTTTTTTGCTAAAGCCGCCTTTTTTACCGCCTTTGAAGGATCGGTTGTCCCCACCTTTGCGATGGCCTCGTTTCCTGTCGCGTTTTTTGCCGCCTTTGCCTCCACCAGACCCTCCAGGGTTTTTGGAAACTTCCACGTTGATGAAACGTCCGTCCACCTTGAATTCGGTAAAGGTTTGCAGGATGAGATCCGTCAATTGCGCATCGGAATTGAAAAAGGAGAAACTGTCCTTGGTGTCCACATTGAAGATATCCTCTTTTTCAAGGTTCAGTGTATCCCTTAGGAAATCCTTGAGTGACATCCAGTCGTAGCCGTCGCGCTCACCTATATTGATGAAGTAGCGCACGGAACCTTCTGAAGGGATGTCTCCGCCTCTATCCTCACTACTGCCACGTTCTCCCCTGTCGGAGTCGGAAGAGTTGAGGTCCTTGGTCTTGCTATAGTAGTTGTAAAATTGGGTGAACTCTACCGAAACGATTTTCTTGATGAGTTCATCCCTGTCTATGCCTTCCAGCACGTCATTGATGGCGGGAAGATAACTTTCTATTTCGCTATTGACCTTGGTTTCCTTGATCTTGTTGGCCAAGTGGTACAACTGGATTTCACAGATCTCGATGCCCGAAGGGATTTTTTTGGCAATAAAGTCCTGCTTGATCTTACCCTCAATGGATTTGATCTTACGGAGTTCTGAACGGGTAACTATCACCATGGATATCCCTGATTTTCCAGCTCTTCCTGTACGCCCACTTCGGTGGGTATAGGTTTCTATCTCATCGGGCAACTGGTAATTGATCACGTGGGTGATATCGTCCACATCGATTCCTCGTGCGGCCACATCGGTGGCTACCAACATCTGCACTTGCTTCTTTCTGAAAGCATTCATGACCATATCCCGTTGGTTCTGGCTCAGGTCACCGTGAAGTGCTCCGGCATTGTAACCATCCTCGATCAATTTTTCCGCTACACGTTGGGTATCCCGCTTGGTCCTGCAAAAGACCACGGAGAAGATGCCAGGGTTGGCATCGGCAAGGCGTTTCAGTGCCGAATATCGGTCACGGCCGCCCACCACATAATATTCGTGCTGTACGGTGGCAGCACCAGCATTTTTGGTGCCCACTGTAATCTCAACGGGCTGATGCATGAATTTTTTGGAAATGGTGGCCACTTCCTTGGGCATGGTGGCCGAAAACAACCATGTCAATTTTTCTTGGGGCGTATTGGAAAGGATGTCCTTGATGTCCTCATAAAAGCCCATGTTCAGCATTTCATCGGCTTCATCCAGAACGCAGTAATCAATTTTTGAAATATCGACCATCCCACGTCCGATCATGTCCTTCATACGGCCAGGAGTGGCCACAACGATCTGCGCGCCGCGTTTAATTTGTTTGGCCTGTTCCGTGATACTGGCACCGCCGTAAATGGCCACGGTGTTCAGTCCTTTTATATATTTGGAATAGAGCTTGAGTTCATTGGTGATCTGGAGGCAAAGCTCACGGGTAGGGGATAGAATAAGTCCCTGCGTGGTCCTGCTGTCCGCATCGATTTTCTGGATCATGGGAAAACCAAAAGCGGCGGTCTTTCCTGTTCCTGTTTGTGCCAAGGCCACCAAATCGGTGTCCTGTCCCAATAAAACGGGGATTGATTTTTCCTGTACTTCGGAGGGGGATTCAAATCCAAGATCGGAAATGGCATCCAATAGGGGTTGAGATAACCCCAAGGCTTCAAATTTTGTCATAGTGGTGTATACCTTAAAATCGCAAATATGTTGTGTTGCACAGAGCGATTTTTCTATAACCCTTTAAGCCCATCGCAACACCTTGCCCATACCGGCGGCGTTATTAAAGCGGCAAAGGTACATTAAATTTGTTCAGCTGATACTAAGGGGTGCTGTTTTTTAAAAAATCCACCAATTTCTGAATGGCCCTGCCTCGGTGGCTTATGGCATTTTTGGTCTCCGCGGACAGCTCTCCAAATGTTTTTATATACCCATTTGGCCTAAAGATGGGGTCATAGCCGAAGCCTCCGTTCCCTTGCTGGCTTTCAGTGATGGAACCTTCGACAATACCTTCAAAAGCAAAACTTTTTCCATTGATATTCAAGTGTATAACAGTTTTGAAATGGGCCGAACGGTTGTCCTTCTTTTCCAACTTGGACAATAGCTTGGCCATGTTGTCCCCAGCATTTTTTTGTCCCCCTGCATATCTTGCCGAATATACGCCAGGTTCCCCGTTGAGGCTGTCCACCAAAAGACCTGTATCGTCCGAAAAACAATCCAAACCATAGGTTTGGGTCACGAAATCGGCCTTGATCTTTGCATTTTCTTCCAAAGTGAGGCCCGTTTCAGGGATTTCAGCAAAGCACCCAATATCCTTTAGCGATAAAAGTTCGAAAGATTCGGGTAAGAGCTGTTGGACTTCGTGCAGTTTATGGTCGTTGTGGGTGGCAAAAACAAGTTTCAAGGCGTGGAGGGTTCTATTTGAGGATCAAAAGTAGTAATTTCGAAACTTAAACACGTCGCATGAAATTGAAATTGCCACCGGCTTTGGTGATGTTGCTATTTGGGGGATTGATGTATGTCCTTGCCAAGTTCCTGCCCGTTGGGGACTTTGATTTTTTTGGCAGAAGGGAACTTGCCCTGTTCCTTGCGACCTTGGGTTTTGTGGTGATTTTCATTTCGGTCATACAATTCATCAAGGCCAAGACCACCACGGACCCACTCAGTCCGGGCAAGGCATCCCAATTGGTGACTTCCGGGATCTACAACTACACCCGAAACCCCATGTATCTGGGGATGTTGCTTTTTCTTTTGGCCTTTGGGCTGAAATTGGGGAACGCCTTCAATACCCTTCTGGCCGCAGGTTTTGTGTCCTATATGAACCGTTTCCAGATCAAGGGAGAAGAAGAGGCATTGGCGAAAATGTTCGGGAAGGAGTACAGCATTTATTGCAAGCTGACCCGACGTTGGTTTTGATATTTGAAGTCGGGAGTCAGGAGTCAGGATTATTTCGTGCCTATTCGTGAAATTCGTTTCAAAATAGACGAAAGAACATAGACCATAGAAAATAGGCTTGGTTGAGTTAGTTATTCTGTTATTGGGTTATTGAACATTGCAAACTGCTTACTGACTACTGCCTACTTTCATTGAGTTATTTGGGCGTTGACCGAAGAAAGCTGGATTTTGGAATTTTAGGTTTGGTGCTTGCCTTTCCTGCCTAATTGCAAAAAGTTGGATTTTGGGTGCCATTTGAAACAAAATGTAAGGGTTTTTTGATTTATCGACAATTCTGTAAGGTTTTTGGGCGGTCCCGATTTCAGGGATGGAATTAATCCTTAATTTTACGCCTTAATTTTTTTGATGGAATCCATGGTGCAAACGGGCCGCAAATATGTTTTCGATTTTGACAGCACCCTCACACGGGTGGAAGCGTTGGATGTTTTGGCGGAAATGACCCTTCAGGGAAATCCCAAAAGGGACGAGATCGTAAAGGAAATCCAACGAATCACCAACTTGGGGATAGATGGAGACATTTCCTTCACCGAATCTTTGGAAAGAAGGATACGTCTGCTCAATGCGAACAAGAACGATCTTCAGGACCTTGTTGCCGAGCTTCGTCAAAAGATATCCAAATCCATTGCGGCCAATAAGGATTTTTTTCATGAATTTTCAGAAGACATCTATGTCATTTCCTGTGGGTTCAAGGAATTCATAGATCCCATAGTCGAAGAATACAAGATTCCTTCGGACAGGGTATATGCCAATACCTTCAAGTTTGATGGAGAAGGAAATATTATTGGGTTTGATGAGACCAATGTGCTCGCTTCCCACAATGGAAAGATAGAATGTTTGAAAAACCTGGGTCTGGAAGGCGAGGTTCAGGTCATTGGCGACGGTTATAGCGATTATGTGATGCGCGAGGCCGGGATAGCCCATAAGTTTTTTGCCTACACTGAAAACGTGCACCGTGAAAAGGCGGCCAACAATGCCGATCACGTAGCACCTAACCTAGATGAATTTTTGTTTGTGAACGATTTACCAAGAAACCTGTCCTATCCCAAGAACCGAATCAAGATCCTTTTGCTGGAAAATGTCCACACAGCAGCTTTTGAAAACCTATCCGAAGATGGGTTTTCCGTGGAGTTGGTGAAGCACAGTCTCTCCGAGGACGAACTTGTGGAACGCATCAAAGGGGTCCATGTACTCGGTATCCGCTCCAAGACACAGGTTACCCAAAGGGTATTGGATGCCGCCAATAAACTGTTGGTGGTGGGCGCTTTCTGCATCGGGACCACGCAAATCGATTTGGAATACAGCAAAAAGAAAGGGGTAGTGGTCTTCAATGCGCCCTATAGCAACACAAGGTCTGTGGTGGAACTGGCCGTTGGACAGATCATTATGCTCATGCGCAGTATCTTCCCACGCAGTACCGAGATCCATAACGGGGAGTGGAACAAAACCGCTTCCAATTCAAGGGAAGTCCGGGGCAAGAATCTGGGGATTGTCGGCTATGGCAATATCGGAAAGCAAATGTCCGTATTGGCGGAAGCCATCGGTATGCATGTGTATTACTACGATGTGAACGATCAATTGGCCCTTGGGAATGCAGTAAAATGCAACACCTTGGAAGACCTATTGTCCGTGTCCGATGTGGTCACCCTCCATGTGGATGACAACAAGGCCAATAAGAACTTTATAGGCGAACGCGAGATCAACCAGATGAAGAATGGCGCCATGCTCATCAACCTCTCCAGGGGCTTTGTGGTGGACATCGATGCACTCGCATCAGCGTTGAAAAGCGGAAAATTGGGCGGTGCAGCGGTGGATGTGTACCCATCCGAACCAAGTGCCAATGGCGCTTTTGAAACGCCTTTGCAAGGCCTGTCCAATGTGATACTCACTCCTCATATTGGTGGTAGCACCGAAGAGGCACAGCGGGATATTGCCGATTTTGTGCCCAGCAAGATCATGGACTATATCAATTCAGGGAACACGGTGGATGCCGTGAATTTCCCTAACATCAGGTTGCCCAAGCAGAACAAGGCGCATCGCTTTTTGCACATCCACAAAAATGTGCCGGGCATCATGGCGAAGATCAATGAAGTGTTGGCCAAGTATGGTCTCAACATCACCGGACAATACCTGTCCACAGACCCTGAAGTGGGTTATGTGATTACCGATCTGGACAGGGAGTATGACAAAGATGTGGTGAAGGAACTGAAGAACGTGGAAAACACGATCAAGTTTAGGGTTCTTTATTAATAGACGCGGACCGCTGCGCTCCTAGAAACCTTGCCTGCCGAAGGCAGGAAGAATAAGGACAGTTTTTTCTTGGCTCCTGACTAATGGCTCCAACAATCACTGATGATGATACGGTTCATTCCGCAGGATGGTGAACCCCCTATATAATTGCTCCACCAAGAACAAGCGGACCATTTGGTGTGAAAAGGTCATTTTGGACAGACTGATTTTCCCATTGCCCTTTGCATACACCGCATCACTGAAACCATAAGGGCCTCCAATGGCCAAAACCAAGTTTTTGAGGCCACTGTTCATTTTCTTTTGGAGGAATTGGGCAAAATCCACCGAAGAGTACTGTTTGCCATTTTCATCCAGTAAAATAAGGGTGTCGGTGGGTTGCAACTGCGCCAAGATAAGTTCCCCTTCCTTTTCCTTTTGTTGGGCCTCGGAAAGGTTTTTACTGTTCTTGATATCGGGTAGCACCACAAACTCGAATTTGATGTAGTGTTTTAGCCGTTTCTCATACAGGGCTATCAGTTGCTCCAGTTCGGACCTGTCTGTTTTTCCTATGGCTATCAATGTAATCTGCATGATCCAAAAGTAAATCTTTATGGGGAAAGTTTGAAGTGAGATTGTGGTCAAAAGTTCAGGTGCAAGTTTCAAGTTCAAAGGGAAGTGGAATTGTGGGTTTTGGATTCCAAGTTTTAGGTTTCAGGTTACGGATGTGTCAGTTTACAGTAGACTTTATCCTTCTGAACGAAGTGAAGCATCTTCTTTGGGGGGATTTTTCAAACACTCCGTGTTTTTGGAATGACAGGCATCGCCCATATAAATCCAATTTGCTATAAAACAAAAACCGGAAGGGCATTATTGTCCTTCCGGTATTAATTTCAAAAACAATTCTTTCCAGCGTTTAATTACAATCAATATTGTCGATGAAAATCCAGTTTTTATTTGATGCAAGGTCGAAGCGAGCAATTTCACCCGCTGCATTGCCGCAAACACTTAGACCTGTGGCACCTAATACAATGTTATCGGGGGTATTGGGGTCACCGTTCCAACCGGCCAAGGTAAAACTGTAGTTTTGGGTAGTCAAGGCCGTGTTGTCCAGCATCCCTGCCATGTTGGTCACATTGGAGATGTCAAAATCACCCAAAGAACTATTAAAAGAAGTGGCCCCATTGAACATGTTTTCCATAGTGGTAACACTGGAGGTGTCCCAACCTAACACGTTTCCGTTGAAGGCGGTAGCATTCTGGAACATGCCCTCCATACTGGTGACGCTGGAGGTTTCCCACAAGTTAAGGCCTTGGTTAAAAGAGGTGGCACCGGCGAACATACCTTCCATACTGGTCACGCTGGAGGTGTCCCAACTGCCAATGGGCTGGTTGAAGGCCGTGGCCCCTGCGAACATATAGGAGACATATTCCAAGCTGAAGGTGCCCCAGCCACCAATGTTCTGGTTGAAAGCTGTGGCCTGATAGAACATCAATTCCATACTGACCACATTGTTCACGTCCCAAGCACCGATGTTCCCATTAAAGGAGGAGGCCCCAGAGAACATAAAGGCCATATTGGTGACATTTCCAACACTCCAGTCACCGATGTCTCCATTAAAGGCTGTGGCATTGTAGAACATATAGCCCAAATCCACGACTTGGGAAAGGTCCGGGGTGTCCGTGGCCTTATAGGTCATGTTCGAACAAAGGGCAAAGGCCCCATACATGCTCTCCCATTGGATGTTGCCCCATTGGTCCACGGACAGGAGTTTTGGTGCCATTGACTCATGGTCACCCATTATAATTTGTGGGAACTGCCCCAAGATGGCCACGGTATGGTCTCCAGCAGTGGCATAGGCATGGGAGGGGCTTTCGCTCGCAGTGATCTCCTCCACCGTGCCATCGCCCCAGTCGATGGTGTAGTCATAGGTAAGGCCATCATTGGTGCCAATGGTGATCTGCTCATTGGCCACTGTGGTCCTCCAAGTGGTGACAAAGGCGTTGGGGTTGCTGGCCAGCTCGTCCACGTCCGTGACCTTTATGGTCACCGTGGCCTGTGCGGCGGCAGTGCCATCGCTCACCTCTACGGTGATGCTGTGCTCCGTGTCGGTCTCAAAGTCGAGGTTCTTGCCCTCGGCGAGGGAGAGCTCCCCGGTAGCGAGATCGATTTCGAAGAGGTTGTCCCCGACGATGCTGTAGGTCAGTTCATCTCCATCAACATCGAAGGCCTCAACGACACCGATCACATCGGTATCGGCAATGTCCTCAGCCACGGTGAATTCAAAATTTCCTAAGTCTGGGGGAACGTTCACAATGGGAAAATCGGTCACATTTATTGCAATCTCGGCGGAGGCCTTGGCCTCCCCATCGCTCACCTCCACGGTGATGAAACGCTTGGGAGTGTCGAAAAAAATCAGCAGTGATTTGCCTTGTGCCAATGTCAATACCCCTGAGGATGAAATGGCAAAAGCATCGTTGTCGTTCGTCTTGATGCTGAAAGTGAGTGCATCCTTGTCCGCATCGGTGGCCACTACCGTTCCGATGGCATCGGCCGGGGTGATATCCGCCTTGACGGTGAACTCCTGTGCGGCGATCACCGGGGCGGTGTTATTCACGGGTGTGGGTCCGTCGTCCTTCCCGCAGGACCAGAGCAGGGCCATGGCCATAAGTGCAATACCTAATTTTTTAAAAGTGTTTTTCATACTCAATTTGTTTTTATTGTTAGAATGAATAATGAATAATGCAGCAAGATGGGGCATTTGTGGGAGAGTTCAGGGCACGATCTGACGGATGCGGGGTTTGGGTTGACGGATAGGGCATTTGGGTTGATGGGGGAAGAGGTCAGAAGTCCGAAGTCCGAAGTCCGAAGTCGGCATGGGGTCAAATGTTCAAGTGCAGGTTTCAGGTTCAAGGGTAGGGAAAATAGACGAAAGAAAATAGAACAAAGAGGCAGTAAGCAGTCGGCGGTTTTTAATGATCCAATAACCAATAACAGAATGACCAAAGTCCATTCTCTATTTTCCATGTTCATTTGTCCCTTCGGACTTCGGACTCCTCCCAGCAAGCACCTAATTCCAATAACCCAATAACGGAATAACTTGAAACCCCAAACCTGAAACGGAAACAAGCAGAAAAAACCAGTCTATTCTCTATGGTCTATTTTCTTTCGTCTATTTTGACACTAATTTTGAATAGGCACGAATCACTTCGGACTTTGGACTTCCGATCAAATCCCAAACCTGAAATTCCAATGGCTCAGTAAGCAGTAGGCAGTTTGCAATAACCAAATAACTCAATAACCAAATAACAAAACAACACCAATGTTTTTAGTATTTTCGTGGAAACCCAAATGCATGATATCCGAAGAACAATTTCAAAAGGAACTGGACCTGATCATTTCCAACGCCGTACGCGAAGATGTTGGGGATGGCGACCACAGTTCACTGGCCTGCATTCCGGCATCGGCCACCGGAAAAGCCAAGCTGTTGGTGAAGGACGAGGGCATCATTGCCGGTGTGGAGTTTGCCAAGTTGGTGTTTGGTTATATCGACCCCAAATTGAAGATGGAAGTGCTGATAGAGGACGGAAATCCTGTAAAATATGGGGATGTCGTTTTTTATGTGGAAGGGAGTTCCCAAAGTATCCTAAAAGCGGAGCGGTTGGTGCTCAACGCCATGCAGCGTATGAGTGCCATTGCCACCAAGACCCGGGATTTTGTGTCCCTTTTGGATGGCACCGACACCAAGATCTTGGACACCCGAAAGACCACCCCGGGCATCCGGGCGTTGGAAAAATGGGCCGTGAAGATAGGCGGTGGTGAGAACCATAGGTTCGCCCTATACGATATGGTGATGTTGAAGGACAATCATATCGATTTTGCGGGAGGCATCACCAAGGCCATCCAAAAGACCCAGAAATACCTCAAGGACAAGGGCAAGGACCTGAAAATCATTGTGGAAGCGAGGGATATGGATGAGGTCGATGAGATTCTGCAATCCGATGGGGTGCACCGCATCCTGCTGGACAATTTTGATTACGAACAGACCCGGGAAGCCGTAAAACGGATAGGAGCGAAGTGCCAGACCGAATCCTCTGGAGGGATCAACGAAGAAACCATCCGAGCCTATGCCGAGTGTGGGGTGGATTATATTTCCTCCGGAGCGCTGACCCATTCTGTGTACAATATGGATTTAAGTTTAAAAGCGGTATAGCATGTCAGTGGCCATAGAAGAGCAATTGGAAAAGATACCCGTGGTCAATTGGTTGGTGCGTGTGTTGAAACGCATTAAACTAAAGGCTTTTGAGGGCCTTTCCTTCTATGATGTGATCGAAATGTACTTAGTGGGCATCGTAAAGGGGACTTTGTCCTCCCGTGCCAGTTCCATTGCTTTCAGTCTTTTTATGGCCCTGTTCCCATTGCTCATCTTTTTGGTGACATTGATACCCTTCATCATCCCGTATGTGAGCGTAGGCAATGAAAATTTCGATGCACAGTTCCTCGATTTTTTGGAATCCTTCCTTCCGTCGGCCACCAGTGATTATTTTGGGGATATCTATCAGCAGATAAAGGACCAGAAGCAGGGAGGCCTATTGTCGTCCGCATTCCTTGTGTCCATCTTTTTAGTGGCCAATGGGGTGAACGCCATTTTCGGAGGGTTCGAAAATTCATATCATGTGGAACTTACCCGAAATTTTTTCAGGCAATATGCCTATGCCCTTGTGGTGGGGCTCATCCTTTCCATTTTGTTGATCATCGGCGCCGTGGTCTTTGTGTATTTTGAATTTTACATTTTGGAGTATACCAATGAGTATTTTGGGAGGACCTTGGGGTACGATGTTGAACAAGGGGACAACGTTGGGATCCAAATTGCCAAGATCGTGTTTTTTCTGAGCCTGTCCTACCTTACCACCTCCATTCTCTATTATTTTGGGACTGCCGAAGGAAGAAATGCCAAGTTTTTCTCTGCCGGGGCACTGATGACCACTTTACTGTTTCTCTTGACTTCGTATCTTTTTGGGATTTATGTGGAAAAATTCGCCAGATACAACGAACTTTATGGGGCATTGGGAGGATTATTGATCCTAATGGTGTTCATTTGGTTAAATTCCAATATATTACTGTTGGGCTTTGAGCTCAATGCAACCCTCAACTCACTAAAAAAGCGACATGAAAGGCAACAGAACAATCAATAAGTGGATTTTCATAATGGGTTTTCTGTGTTTTCAGGTGGCATGGTCGCAAACGGTTTTTGGCAAATGGAAGACTGTGGACGACCGTAACGGCATTGCCAAGGCAATCATCGAAATCTATAAGGAAGATGGCCTGATGCATGCCAAAGTGGTCAAAATATTGGAGGAAGGGAAACAGGATGCCCTATGCACCAAGTGTGATGGCGAGCTCAAGGACAAACCGGTGCTGGGCATGAAGATCATGGACGATTTTGAGCATAACGGAAAAGGGGAATACAAAGGCGATAGGTTGTTCGATCCCGAACAGGGAATGACCTTTCGGGGCAAGGTCTGGTTGGACGAAGACAACGAAAACCGCCTCAAAGTAAGGGGCTACCTGGCCTTTTTGCACCGAACACAGACCTGGCACAGAGTGATTGAGGAGTAGCGTATGGAATATTTTTTGGAAGTCGTTCTACCCATCCCCCTAGAAAAACTTTTCACCTACAGCATCACCCAACAGGAAGCAGGCTTTATCCAACCGGGAATGCGAGTGGCCGTTCCCTTTGGGAAATCAAAGATCTATACGGCCTTGGCCTATCGGGTGCACCAAAACGCCCCGACTGCTTACGAAGCCAAGGAAATCTATCAAATTCTGGACGATGCCCCCCTTTTGGGTCCATTTCAGCTGCAACATTGGGAATGGTTGGCCAAATATTACATGTGCACTCTGGGGGAAGTGGTCAGCAGTGTCCTGCCCAGTGCCTTTTTATTGGAAAGTGAGACCTTGATCCTGCCCAACAAGGAGACCAGCGTAGATGAAATGGAACTCAGTGACGACGAGTTTCTGGTATATGAAGCATTGCGGCATCAGTCTGCCTTGAAGGTTCAGGAAATCAGCGATATCGTGGACAAAAAGAATGTCCTCTCCTTGGTCAATAGACTGGTACAGAAAGGAGTGGTCCGGCAAAAGGAAGAACTCTACGAGCAGTACAAGCCCAAATTGGTCCGCTATGTGAAACTTTCCGAGAAATATGACGATGATCGACAGTTGGAAGAACTGTTGAACGAACTCTCCAGGGCACGCAAACAAAGCCAGGTGGTACTCTCCCTTTTTCAACTGCGGAGTGGGAACAACAAACCCATCCCCATCACAGAACTGGAAAAGCATAGTGGCAGTTCCAAGGCCGTGATCAAGACCCTTATCGATAAAGATATTCTAAAAGAATATCAGATCAGGCAGGACCGGGTGGAGTACAACGAGGAATCCGAGGAAGCTCGGAACATTGCCCTGAACGAACACCAAAGCAAGGCACTGGAGGATATCAACAACAGCTTTGCTGAAAACAAGCCCGTGTTATTGCATGGGGTGACCTCTTCGGGAAAGACCGAAGTATATGTGAAATTGATACAACAATGCCTAGATGGGGGCAGACAGTCCCTATACCTTTTGCCCGAAATTGCACTCACTTCCCAGTTGATCAATAGATTGAGGGACTATTTTGGACACAAAGTGTCCGTTTACCATTCCAAATACAGCATCCATGAACGGGTGGAGGTCTGGAACAATGTGCTGAAAAATGCCGAGAAGGCACAGATTGTCATTGGTGCTCGATCCTCACTTTTTTTGCCCTTTTCTAACTTGGGATTGATCGTAGTGGACGAGGAGCATGAAAATTCCTTCAAGCAGTTTGACCCGGCACCGCGGTACCATGCCCGTGATGCGGCCATTGTGCTGGCCTCGCTACACAAGGCCCATACCGTTTTGGGGTCGGCCACGCCGAGCATTGAGAGCATGTACAATGCCAGAAAGGGGAAGTATGGTTATGCTTCCATTGATCAGAGATATGGCAATGTGCTGATGCCCGACATCAACTTGGTGGATATCAAGGAGGCCACCCGAAAGAAACGGATGAAGGGCCATTTTTCCGAAACCCTGATCAATGCCATTTCCGAAACGTTGGAAGCAGGGGAGCAGGTGATTCTTTTTCAGAACCGAAGGGGGTTTGCCCCAGTGGTGGAGTGCACTACCTGCGGGCACGTGGCCCAATGCCCCAACTGCGATGTGAGCTTGACCTATCACCAGCGCATCAATCAGCTTCGGTGCCATTATTGCGGTTACCACATGGCCTTGCAACAAGCATGTCTGGCCTGTGGCAGTCCCACTTTGGACAAAAAAGGCTTTGGAACGGAACAGATACAGGAAGAATTGGGACAACTTTTTCCAGATGTTGCCACTGGTAGGATGGATTTGGACACCACACGGGGAAAGTATGCCTATGAAAAGATCATTTCCGCCTTCGAGAACCAAGAAATGGACATATTGGTGGGCACCCAAATGGTGACCAAAGGGCTGGATTTCAGGAATGTGAGCTTGGTGGGCATCATGAATGCGGATACCATGCTCAATTTTCCCGACTACCGAGCCCACGAACGGAGTTTTCAAATGCTTACCCAGGTGGCGGGTAGGGCAGGGAGGACCCAAAAAAGGGGAAAAGTGCTCATCCAGAGCTATAATCCCTACCATCAGATCCTGCAGCAAGTCACCACCAATGATTACGATAAAATGTTCGCCGAGCAGTTGTACGAGCGCGAACAGTTCAAATACCCACCTTTGGTGCGGATCATCAAGATTACGCTAAAGGACAGGGACTTCAATAAACTGAACGAGGCCGCCCAATGGCTGGCCGAGTCACTCCGCAATGTGTTGGGGCACCAGATTTTGGGACCGGAATACCCTCCTGTGGGCAGGATACGTCGGGACTACCTGAAAAACATCTTGATCAAGATTCCCAAAAACCAGTCGTTGGCACAAACAAAAAATAGCATTAAAAGGATTGAAAAATCCTTCAATGCTATTTCAAAGTATAAAAGTGTAAGACTGGTCTACAATGTGGACCACATATAGCTTTTGACTATACGTTGGCGAGCGCTTCTGCCAGCTCAGTCTTTTTGTTTCTGCTCAATGGGATCTGTCTGCCACCGACCTCAACATTTTTACTGTTGAATTTCTCGATTTTTTCCAGATTCACGATGTACGATTTATGGATGCGCAGGAATTTTTCGGCAGGCAACTGCTGTTCGAAAGATTTCATGGTGGACAAGATCACGATATTGGCCTCATCGGTCACCAATTTGATATAATCCCCGAGCGCCTCGATCCATTTAATGTCGTTTAGGATAACCTTGCGTTTCTTAAGGTTGCTCTTTACAAAAATGTGCTCTTCGTCCTCATCCACTCGGTTCAATTGCTCAAATTTGGCAACGGCCCTTTTTACAGAGGCCTCAAAACGGGCCAAGGTGATGGGTTTGTGAAGGTAATCGGTCACGTCATAATCAAATGCCTTGAGGGCATAGTCAGGTTTTCCTGTGATCAAAATGACCTGTGGTGGGTTCTCTAGGGCCTCTAAAAGGTCAAAACCACTGATGATAGGCATTTCAACATCCAAAAAGATAAGGTCGATGTCGTGGTTTTTCAGGCCATTTTTGGCTTCAATGGCGTTACTGTATTCAGCAACCAAAGCAAGATGTGGATGATTGTTGACCAATTTTGCAACGGCCATCCGCTGCATGGAAGAATCGTCTACAATTATACTTTTTAATTTCATAGAATGGGGTGATTTGTAGGGTTTTAAATCATCGGCAAATTACATAAAAAAGACGCTTAGGAGCAACAAAAGATGTAAACATGGTCTATTTTGTTGTGTATATTACCTTTTACGTTATTTAGGTTTATTGGGTTCATCGGTGTTGATAACTCTTGTGATTTAAACGAAGTTTTTTTGGTTTTCTTGCAGGGAGAAGGAATAATTATTACTTTTGCGCTCCTTTAAAAATATATAATATGAACCATTACGAAACTGTTTTCATTTTGAATCCCGTTCTATCTGAGACCCAGATAGAGGAAACAGTCAAGAAGTTCGAGGATTTCTTGATTACGAATGGTGCCAAAATGGTCTCCAAGGAAGATTGGGGACTTAAAAAATTGGCCTATCCCATTCAGCACAAAAAAAGTGGTTTTTACCACTTGTTCGAATTCCAAGCCCCAGGTGAGGCCATCGGCCCCTACGAGCTTGAATTCAGGAGAGATGAGCGCATCATGCGTTTCTTGACCGTTAAACTGGACAAGCATGCGATTGCTTGGGCAGAGAAAAGAAGAACCAAACTAAAAGCAAACGCATAGGGACATGGCATCCATAGAACAACAAGCAAAAGCGAAGAAAGACGGGGAAATCAGATATCTGACCCCTCTCAATATCGAGACCAACAAGCAAAAGAAATATTGCAGGTTCAAGAAATCAGGTATCAAATACATTGATTACAAAGACCCGGATTTCTTGATGAAATTGGTGAACGAACAAGGAAAACTGCTTCCCAGAAGACTTACAGGTACTTCCTTGAAATACCAGAGAAAAGTGGCCCAGGCCGTTAAGCGTGCCCGTCACATTGCGTTAATGCCGTACGTTGGCGATATGTTGAAATAAAAAATACCGAAGAATGGAACTTATTCTAAGAGAAGATGTACAGGATTTGGGATTTAAGGATGATATCGTTACCGTAAAGAACGGTTACGGCAGAAACTACCTTATCCCACAAGGTTTGGCCACATTGGCCACTCCATCTGCCAAAAAAGTTTTGGCCGAGAACCTTAAGCAAAGGGCCCACAAAGAGAAGAAAATCGTTGATGAGGCCAACAAAATTGCCGAAGGCCTAAAACAATTGGAGATCCGTATCGCTGCCAAGGCAGGTGCCGGAGACAAATTGTTCGGATCGGTGACCAATATTGACCTTGCTGCCGCTTTGGACAAGGAAGGACACCAGATCGATAGAAAATTCATCAACATCAAAGGTGGAGCCATCAAAAGGACAGGTCCTTATGAGGCTGTGATCAGACTTCACAGGGAAGTTGTATTGGAATTCCCTTTTGAAGTGATCGCCGAGGCTAACTAACCTCAATTTGACATGATTTTGAGAGGGCCGTGCTTGCATGGCCCTTTTTTTGTTCCCGTTTTGAGGGCATCAAAAACCAGCCTTTTTTATTTTTGCACCATGAAGTACAAACGATTGACCAAGGAACAATTGGAGGAACTACATCCGGAATTCATCAACTTTTTGGCTACCCAGTCCATCACGGCCGAAGAATGGGCCACCCTGAAAGCAGATAAACCTGAGATGGCCGAAGAGGAGATCGATGTGTTCAGCGACCTGATCTGGGAAGGAGTGTTGTCCAAAGTGGAATACCTGGAGAACATTTCTGAACAGCACATGCACCTGTTCCACCTTACGGAGAAGGAAATGAAACTTCTTTCCGTAAAAGTGCTGAACCCGGAAATTGACCTGCGCACCAAGGTGGGCTTCGATTGGTTCAAGCGCAATTTCCAGTCCGATTTCGTGGAATACCTTACCGCGTCCAAAGCCTATGGAGAGGACAAGAACGTGGATAAGTTCGAGATCATCAAACAAGGTGCCGTCATCACCAAAGGTGAGCTCTACCAATGGTTTGAGCAGATTATGGAGTAGCCCCATTAAAATACAAATGCAAGAGCAAGTCACAAAATCAAAAGTATTCGTGATGATTCGTGCAATTCGTGTCAGGTAATCATCACTTGGTTGTTGAAACATTGGAGTTTGTTTTTTGAACCTTGAACTTGACACTTGTACTTGTTCCCTGTTTACCTGTTCTTCAACCTAAAGCGTATATTTGCACCAGAATTTTAAAAACCACATGGCACAGAAACCATCCATACCCAAAGGAACCCGGGATTTTTCACCAGCGGAGGTCGCTAAGCGCAACTATATCATCCAAAACATCAAAAAGCATTTTGAAACCTTTGGTTTCATGCCGATAGAGACCCCATCTTTTGAAAATTCGGACACGTTGATGGGTAAATATGGGGAAGAAGGGGATCGGTTGATTTTTAAGATTTTGAATAGCGGCCCTTTTTTGAGGAATATCAGTATAGATTTCGTACGCAAACTTTTTAACAAGGAAAATGACATCAACAAATATGTCAAGAGTTTACGAAAAATTGATGATTTAGATGAGAAAAAGATAAATGCCTTAATTCTAAATGAATCATCGACCAATAGAAAAATTTTAGAAGAACTTTTAGAAACCGATATTGACTCAGATTATTTTAAACTAAGGGTCACCCAAATTATTGAGAATTCTCTTGATGAAATATTATCAAGTTCATCTGGACAAATAGCCAAAGATATATCCGAAAAAGCCCTTCGTTATGACCTTACCGTGCCCTTTGCCCGCTATGTGGTGATGCACCAAAACGAAATTGATTTCCCTTTTAAAAGATACCAGATTCAGCCCGTTTGGCGTGCCGACAGGCCCCAAAAAGGCCGTTTCCGTGAGTTTTACCAGTGCGATGCCGATGTGGTAGGGGCCAATTCCTTGTTGCAGGAAGCGGAATTTGTACAACTCTACGATGCCGTTTTCACCGATTTGGGGTTGAAAGGCACCACCATCAAGATCAACAACCGTAAGATTCTGTCAGGAATCGCCGAAGTGATCGGGGCCAAGCATCTGTTGGTCGATTTTACCGTGGCCCTCGATAAATTGGACAAGATAGGAGAGGAGAAGGTCAAGGCCGAAATGAAGGAAAAGGGCATTTCCGAGAATGCGATAGCCAAAGCGCAGCCCTTGTTCGAGATGACAGGCTCCGCTTCGGAACAATTGGAGCAACTAAAAACCCTGCTTGCCAACTCTGAAGTGGGCATGCTCGGGGTTGCGGAACTGGAAGAGATCATTTCCACCGTGGGGATGATCGGGCTGCAATCCGCCCAATTGCAATTGGACGTGACCTTGGCGCGTGGGCTCAACTACTACACCGGGGCCATTTTTGAAGTAGCCGCTCCCGAGGGCGTGAGCATGGGTTCCATTGGAGGTGGAGGCCGTTATGATGACCTTACCGGAATCTTTGGTTTGAAGGACGTCAGTGGTGTGGGCATTTCCTTTGGGTTGGACCGCATCTATCTCGTTCTGGAAGAATTGGGTCTATTTCCGGACAGTTTGGACACTTCTTTGGACGTGCTCTGTCTCAATTTTGGCAAACAGGAAGGTTTGGCCGCCCTCAAATTGGTAACCTCTTTGCGCAAATTGGGCTTGAGGGCCGATCTGTACCCCATGGATGCCAAGATGCAAAAGCAGTTCAAGTATGCCGATAAGCGTGGAGTTCCCTATGTGGTCCTTTTGGGCGAACAGGAACTTGCCGAAGGCAAATTTGTGGCCAAGAACATGAAAACGGGCGACCAGAAAGCCTATGGTCTGGATGCTTTTGCACAATTCGCAGAAGCTGTCAAATCCGACTTTTGATTTCCTTTACGATGGTTTTGTAGTAGGTGGGGCCGTGGGGCACATATTTGGCCGTATTGGCCAGTCCCCAAGTTTCTTCGGCAAATCGGAAGAGCGGGATCAATTCCAGGGCATCCACTTCGCTTTCCTGTTTGGTCAGTGCGGTGAGGGGAACTTTCAGTTCACATAAAAAGAGGTGGTGGAGCTCCGCATCGATGAAATCCTCGGAAATCTTATGGATGGCCTTAAAAGTACCAATGGGCTCCAAGTCCGCTTCGGAAATGATGAGTCCCACTTCCTCCTGTACTTCCCTGACCGCGGCAAGCGGGATGTTTTCCCCAGATGCCACATGGCCGGCCACCGACACGTCCCAAAGTAGGGGGTGCGTATCTTTATGCTTTCCACGTTGTTGGATCAGTACCTTTCCGTCTTTATTGTAGAGCCAAACATGGATGGTGGGATGCCACAGCCCCTTTCGGTGCGCTTCCGACTTCAAACAGGATTGTCCGGTCGGGTTGCCCTGCTCATCCAAAATATCTACCAGCTCGTCCATAGGTTCATAAAGATAAGAAATTGTTCCATCGACCACAGATAGAAAACCAATAGTTCTTCCGAAGATTTTCAGGCCATTTGAACCAGTCTTAAGATTTCAGAACTACATGACTACGTCACCCTGAACTTGGTTCAGGGTCTCATATCAAACGGTATGTGATGCTGAAACAAGTTCAGCATGACCATAATCTATAAATTAGTCAAAATAACTAAATGTCTCTCCCTCTTTGATGGTCAACAAGGTTTCGTAGATCAATCGGATCACATTTTCCACATCGTCCTTGTGCACGGTTTCCACCGTAGTGTGCATGTAGCGCAAAGGAAGTGAAATCAGGGCAGAGGCCACACCACCGTTGCTATAGGCAAAGGCATCCGTATCCGTTCCGGTGTATCTTGAGGAAGCCAATCGCTGAAACGGAATCTTTTTGCCTTCGGCTGTTTCGATGATGCGTTCCCTGAGCTTGTTCTGCACGGCTGGAGCATAAGAAACCACAGGTCCGGACCCTATCAAGATCTCACCCTCTTTCTTTTTATCGATCATGGGTGTGGTGGTGTCATGGCACACATCAGTGACAATGGCCACGTTGGGCTTTATGGTCTGGGTGATCATTTCTGCACCACGAAGACCGATCTCTTCCTGTACCGAGTTGGTCACATAGAGGCCAAAGGGCAATTTTTTCTTGTTTTCGTGCAACAGACGGGCCACTTCGGCAATCATAAAACCACCCACACGGTTGTCCAGCGCACGGCACACAAATTTGTCCTTGTTCAATATCTGGAACTGGTCGGGGTAGGTGATCACGCAGCCTACATGCACCCCCATTTTCTCCACCTCGGCCTTGTCCTTGGCGCCGATGTCGATAAAAATGTTCTCCAATTTTGGCGGTTCTTCCTTCGCGCGATCACGGGTGTGGATGGCTGGCCAGCCAAAGACCCCTTTCACCACGCCGTTCTTGGTGTGGATGTCCACCCATTTTGATGGGGCGATCTGGTGGTCGCTCCCCCCATTTCGGATGACGTATAACAATCCGTTGTCGGTGATGTAGTTGACGTACCAAGAAATTTCGTCCGAATGTCCCTCGATCACCACCCGGTATTTTGCCTTGGGGTTGATGACGGCCACGGCCGTTCCGTAGGTGTCCGTAATGAATTCGTCCACATAGGGTTTGAGGTAGTCCATCCAGATTTTCTGGCCTTCCCATTCGTAGCCTGTGGGAGAGGGATTGTTCAGGTATTTTTCTAAAAATTCAAGGGACTTTTTATTGATGATTTTTGTTGTGGCCATGTATTTCGTTTAGTCCACAAACTTAAGAATATTCAGTGTTATTTTGAAAATCTTCCAGTTTCGTTTGTTTTTTGTTGCAGGGGTATTGGGTGGTTTGGTCGCGGATGAGTTATTATCAACTGCATACTGCACACTCCTTACTTAGTTATTAGGTTGTTCAGTTATTGGTTATTGGAATTTGGCTTTTGGTATTTGAAAGAGATATTACTTTTTGTTAAAGTTTGGAGTACATCAATGGCCTAATCATACCTTTATCCTTAATTTTGGCAGGACTTTTGAGAATTTGACCGAATGATGCGCAATAGTTTTCTTGTCGTTTTTCTCGTGCTATGCACCCTTGGATTTTCTCAAGAATCCGAAAAGGATTCGTTGTTGTATCCAAAGGATTCCATTGAGGATTATTATGTGCGGTTTGAAGGGGATTCCGTCCTGCTCAGTTCCATTGAACTTGACGAAGTCTATATTTTTGGGGAGCTCGATTTTGCCGATCGTAAAGAGCGGTTGCGCTATTTGATCTTGCGCAGAAAGACATTGAAGGTCTATCCCTATGCCAAATTGGCCGCGGAGCGTTTGGTGGAACTCAACGACAGCCTGAAGCATATCAAAAAGAAGCGGCATCAAAGAAAATATACCAAAAAGGTACAGAAATACATCGAAGGGGAATTTTCAGAGGAACTCAAGAAGCTTACCCGTACCGAAGGACAGATCTTGGTCAAGTTGATCCATCGTCAGACGGGGACCACGGCCTTTGACCTGGTAAAGGAACTGCGTAGCGGATGGCGTGCCTTTTGGTACAATACCACGGCCAGTATGTTCAAGATCAGTCTGAAAGAAGAATTCCATCCGGAGTTGGTGCATGAGGACTATCTCATTGAGGATATTTTGCAACGCGCCTTTGTGGCCAATCAGTTGGAACGCCAAAAATCGGTTTTGGACTACGATTATGCCCAACTGACCAACAAGTGGAAGAATCGTCCTCCCGACCCCAAGGACTAATCTTTGGTCTTTTTCCCAAAAACCGCATCCATGACAATGCCTACTGAGCGGAATCCCAAATAAATGGCAGTTCCGGCACAGATGATGCCTACAATCAATACGGGCCAATAAAATGGGTGGTCTTGATTTTTAAACGCTTGATAGATCAAGAGTGGCCCTGCGAACATGGCCAGGACCGTATAGCCAAACGATTTCAATCCTTTTACCAAAAGTTCCTTGTCGGTGTGCCTCATGGGACCAAAGTAGCAATAATGGCTTATATTTAGAGGGTAATGCACAAAAATTAACCATGGAAATATTTGTTCTGGGAGCGGTGGTGCTCTTTATCATCATCGCCACGGTCAAATTCAAGATGCATCCCATTTTTTCCCTGACCATAGCTGCGGTGATCTCAGGTTTTCTTTTGGGATTGTCTCCCCAACGCATCATGGAGACCATCGGGGAGGGGTTCGGCAAGACACTCTCCGGGATTGGTTTGGTCATCGCCTTTGGAACGGTCATCGGGATTTATTTGGAAAAAACTGGGGCCACCCAGGTATTGGCCAACAGTATTTTGGGTTTGATAGGGTTGAAACGATCGCCGTTGGCCATCAACTTGGCAGGATACGTCATTTCCATCCCCGTTTTTTGTGATTCGGGCTTCATCATCCTTTCTTCCTTGAACAAGGCCATCAGCAAACGCACGGGCATTCCTGTACTGGTGTTTGCCATTGCATTGGCCACGGGATTGTATTCCGCCCATGTTTTTGTGCCCCCGACCCCGGGACCTTTGGCCGCAGCGGCCATTTTGGAGGCTGATTTGGGATTGGTGCTCGTGTTGGGACTTTTGGTTTCCTTACCCGTGTCCTTGACGGGCTATTTTTGGGCCAGATTTATTGCCAGATTCCTTGAGGAAGAAGATACCGCTGAAAAAACGGAGGAAAAAGAAGAAATGCCATCAACGGTGAAACCTTTTCAGGCTTTTTTGCCCTTGTTGGTCCCCATTATCTTGATTGCATTGAAGTCTGTGGCCAATTATCCTTCTTACCCTTTGGGTAAGGGGTGGGTTTTTGGCGTGCTCGATTTTTTGGGCAGTCCCGTGATCGCTTTGCTCATTGGAGTGTTCTTTGCTTTTTCATTGGGAAGGAAGTCGCCTGTGAAGGAGAGAGGGGAATGGGTGTCCGAAGCCTTCAAACAGGCTGGGGCGATTGTATTGATCACGGGTGCGGGAGGTGCTTTTGGGGCGATATTGCGGACCGTTGATATTGCATCCATAATCAATTTGGAGTCCAGTACGGGAGCAGGGGGCTTATTGATTGCTTTTGCGATCGCGGCCGTGCTCAAGACGGCACAGGGTTCTTCCACGGTGGCCATCATCACCACTTCCGCCATCATTGCCCCTTTGTTGGAAACCTTTGGACTGCTCTCCCTTACGGACAAGGCTTTAGCCGTATTGGCCGTAGGTGCCGGGGCCATGACGGTGTCCCATATCAACGACAGTTATTTTTGGGTGGTGTCCCAGTTTTCCAACATCAATGTAAAGACCGCTTTGCGGGGCCATACACTGGGGACCTTGCTACAAGGGGTTACAGGCATTTTGATGGTCCTGTTGCTCTATTTCATACTGTGACTATTCGATAGTTAGGGTACGGGAATACGTCTGTACCACCGCAAAGTAGCCCAAGGCAAAGTCATTGGGGCGCTCCACATTGTCAAAAATGTCAATATTGTCCAAACCTGTAATGTCGAACACATTGCCCCTGGCAGTTGCCACAGGAGTCTGAAAAACACCCCCGGTATTAGTGGTCTGTTCGATGACCAAGTCCATGTAGTTGTAAAAATCTTGGGTGGCCCCTAGAATGCTCACTGTGATATCCTGTCCGGCATTGAGGCTATCGTCATAGAAATAGGAGAACTCAAATTCTTGTCCCTGAAAGAATTGGTCCTCCACGGTCAGGAACTCTCCAAAACCGAAATCAAATACATAGAAATCGTCGCGATCGGGGTCGTCCGTAAAAGTTACGATCACTTCGGTCTCCTCTTCGTCAAAAAGGGTGTCGTCCCCTTGCTCTAAATTATCTATTGGGACAGTCGGGGCATATTCGGTCTGCGCATAGTAGGTTTTGCCTTTATGGGTCAATTCGAGGATAAAGACCATTCCCGGTTCCACAAAGGAGGTCCGGATACGTTGGTCCGATGAAAAGTTGGGGTCTGGGACATAGATGCCGCTTCCCGGCTCTTTTTCGGCGAGGGAACAGAAGGCCAAACTTTCAAAAATATCGCCGTTCAGGGGTTTGCCATAGGTAATCACTGCATTTTCCACTTGGGTGGACTCGTTCTCATCAAAATAATTGGTGGTTTCCCTCATTCGGATCTCCACGTTCACAAATTCCTGGCTTTTGTCCACTCGCAAAAGGCCATCAACAATGAGTTTGGCTTCCACTTCGGGCAAATCGACATCCACAACATCTTCGCAAGCGAAGAGCAATACAAGTCCGATGGTATATAGAATTCCGTTTTTCATGGTGCTAAAATTTAAAGTTGTAGGTCACAGATGGGATGATGCCGAATATGGAGGTACGCAAGGCCTCGTTTCGCCCAGTGTCCTCATTCTCCCTAAAGTTGATGGAGGCCGCATTTTTTCTGCTGTACAGGTTGTAGATGCTGAAAACCCATTCGGCCTGTACTTTTCGCGACCTATTCTTCCTAGGGGTGAGTATGGCCGAAATGTCCAGTCGGTGATAGTCGGGCAATCTTTCCTTGTTCCGCAGGCCATAATAGGGTACGGTGGTTCCTTCAAATTCAAATTGCCCAATGGGATAGTTGGTGGGCTGTCCTGTTTGATAGATGAAATTGGCATTGAAGTTCCATTTATCATTCAGATCAAAGCTGCCAAAGAGGGAAATGTCGTGGGTTTTGTCATATGGGGTATTGTACCATTGCCCAAGATTGATCCCTGTTTCAAGGTTGGGTCGGCCCGTGTCAAAATCCAAATCCCTTCCCGGGGTCCGTTGTTCCGATTTGGAAAGGGTATAGGCCAACCAGCCCGTGAACCTTCCCTCATTTTTCCTAAAGAGTATTTCCAGACCATAGGCGCGGGCCTGTCCGTTGAGGATCACCTGTTCTATCGCATTGTTGGCGATGAGATTGGCCCCATCGATATAATCGATCCTATTCTGGATGTCCTTGAAAAAGGCCTCTGTTTCGAACGTGTATTCCCCGTCCTTGATGTTCCTAAAATACCCGACGGCATATTGGTCCAGCAATTGGGGCTTCACAAAAGGGCCGCTAGGGGTCCATACATCCAGGGGAGTAGGGGAGCTGGTGTTGGACAGGAGGTGCAGGTATTGGGACAAGCGCGTATAGCTTGCCTTGATGGCATTTTTTTCGTTGAAATTGTAGGACATGGACACTCTGGGCTCCAAGTTGAAGAATTTTTTCAGGGTACCGGACCTTCCTGGGTTGATGGAATCGATGGGTTCTGCTTCGCGATAGACCAAAGTGAAGGGGTCAAATTCCACAGGGTTGTTGTTTCGGTACACATAGAATTCATCCTGCCCCAATCGGTTGAATTGGCTTGCCCTAAGACCGTATTCGATGCTCAGGTTTTCGGTCACATCGTGTTCCACATCAATATAGATGGCACTTTCGTTGGCGTATTTTTTGGTCAATTGCTCCTCCACAATACCAGAGTCTGCGCTATTTGGGGTTATTTCGCCCGGATTGAAGACATAATAGATGTTTTGGAATCCATAGTTCATTTGTACCTTATCATTCAGGTAGTGTTTCAGGTCGTACTTGAGGTTGAAGTTTTGGATGCCGGAATTCCACTCAAATCCCACAAAATCAAGCTCTAACCCATAATAATAATCCGAATAGATGAGCGAAAGGTTGGAAAAGAGTTTTTCCGAAAACAGATGGTTCCACCTAAAGTTTCCGACGGCATTGCCATAGGTGTTCACAAAACGATCCCCGATGCTAAAAAGATCCCTTCCGAAGTAGCCTGAGAGGTAGATGTTATTGTTGTCATTGATCTTGTGGTTGATCTTCGTGTTCAGATCGTAGAAATAGGCCTTGTTGTCCACATCAAAAAGCGGAAGGAACAAATGTGCGTACGAAGCCCTTCCACCGACAAGAAAAGCGGTCCTGTCCTTGATGATGGGTCCTTCCAATAGCAATCTGCTGGCCACGGCTCCAATCCCGCCATTTACCTTGAAATCCTTGCTGTTCCCTTCCTTTTGAAAAATCTCCAGAACTGAAGATACCCTTCCGCCGTATCTGGCAGGGATACCTCCTTTGAACAATTTCACGTCCTTTATGGCGTCGGGATTGAAAACAGAGAAGAAACCGAACAAATGTGAGGAATTGAACACTGTGGCCTCGTCCAAAAGAATCAGGTTTTGGTCCACGGCACCGCCCCTGACGTTGAATCCCGATGAGGCCTCCCCGGCATTGGAAACTCCGGGCAACAACAAAAGGGATTTGATGACATCGGCCTCACCGAGCACCACGGGAATCTGTTTGATGGTCTGTGCGGTCAGTGTGTTCACACTCATCTGGGGCTTTCGGATGTCCAATCGTTCCACATCATCCGTGACAACAACCTCATCCAGTTCCTCGGCCTCTTCGGCCAAATAAAAGTCCTTCTTGATGTTTCGGTCCAAGGCTACATTTTCCATCACATCTTGGAACCCCAAATAGCTGACCATGATCCTGTAGTCGCCTTTTGGAAGGGTGATGGAGTAAAAGCCATACTCGTTGGTCGTGGTCCCTGTGCCCAATTCTGGGAAAGCAATGGTGACACCGATTAGGGTTTCATTACTGCTGGCTTCGGAAACGGTGCCGCTAAGGGTAAATTTTTGCTGGGCCTGGACACAAACGTGTTGAAGGAGCAGGAAGGCCGAAATAGCCAAAAGTCTTTTGGACATTGAACAGGGTTTTCCCCTAAAAATACATACTCCACATCAATTTTGAACAAAAAAAAGCGCAATCCTGGCCATTTTCAGAATTGCGCTTTAATTTCAAGTTCTTGACTTGATGTGTGCTATGCGATGGAACCCAATATGTTGTTCAATGTTGTACTGGGTCGCATGGCGTTTGATGCCATCTCTGCATCTGGAAGGTAATAGCCTCCGATATTTACAGGTGCTCCTTGGGCATCTATCAGTTCTTGGGCAATTTTTGCCTCGTTGGAAGACAAGTCACCATAAACCTTGCTGAAGGTCGCTTTCAGTTCGCCATCCTCATTTTGGTTGGCCAATTGTTCTGCCCAATAGAGTGCCAAATAGAAGTGACTGCCCCTTGTGTCCAGTTCGTTGACCTTTCTTGATGGGGATTTGTCGTTTTCCAAGAATTTCTCGGTGGCCTTGTCCAGGGCATCTGCAATGACTTTGGCTTTTTTGTTGTTGTTCTTTTCACCAAAGAATTCCAAGGACACGGCCAATGCGAGGAATTCTCCCAAGGAATCCCATCTCAAGTGGCCTTCTTCGAGGAATTGTTCCACGTGCTTGGGGGCAGAGCCGCCTGCGCCGGTCTCGAACAATCCACCACCGTTCATAAGGGGTACGATGGACAGCATTTTTGCACTGGTACCCACTTCCAAAATAGGGAAGAGATCCGTAAGGTAGTCCCTCAACACGTTTCCGGAAACCGAGATGGTGTCCTTGCCTTCCTTTATACGCTTTAGGGTGAACTTGGTGGCTTCCAATGGCGAAAGGATTCTTATGTCAAGACCATCCGTATCATGGTCTTTGAGGTATCGATTTACTTTTTTGATCAATTCCGCATCGTGCGCCCTGTCCTTGTCCAACCAGAAAACGGCCGGGGTATCGGTCGCCCTTGCCCTGGAAACGGCCAGTTTGACCCAATCCTGTACAGGGGCATCCTTCACTTGGCACATTCTCCAGATATCACCTTGCTCCACTGGATGTTCCATCAAGGTTTTTCCAGTGGAAATGCTCACGACCCTTGCGGTTCCTGCACTTGGGATTTCGAAGGTCTTGTCATGCGAACCGTATTCCTCTGCCTTTTGTGCCATGAGTCCCACATTGGGAACGGTTCCCATAGTGGTGGGGTCAAAGGCACCGTGTTCTTTGCAAAAATCTATGGTGGCTTGGTAAATGTCCGAATAGCTACTATCGGGGATAATGGCCTTGGTGTCTTTCAACTTGCCGTTCTTGTCCCACATTTTTCCTGAACTGCGGATCATGGCAGGCATGGAGGCGTCGATGATGACGTCGCTGGGCACATGCAGGTTGGTGATTCCTTTGTCTGAATTGACCATGGCCAGATCAGGGCCGTTTTCAATGCTTTTGGCAATGGCCTCCTGGATTTCTTTGTGCTGGTCGGCCGGTAGCTGACCAATTTTGTCCAATAAGGTTTCCAAACCGTCATTGGGGTCAATGCCCAATTTTTCAAACGTGTCACCATATGTCTGGAACAGATCGGCAAAATATACTTTTAGGGCATGGCCAAAAATGATGGGGTCGGAGACCTTCATCATGGTCGCTTTAAAGTGCAGGGAAAGCAATAGGCCTTCCTTGCGGGCATCTGCAATCTCTTTGGTAAGGAAATCCACCAATTCCTTTTTACTCATAACGGTGGCATCTATGACTTCCTCTTTTTGAAGGGCCACTTTATCCTTTAGGATAAGGGTCTCTCCATTGTTTCCCACCAGTTCAATACGGATATCGTCCGCATTGGCCATGGTGAGTGATTTTTCATTGGACTTGAAATCCCCATGGGACATGCTGGCCACATGGGTCTTCGAATCTGATGACCATTCGCCCATGCTGTGTGGGTGTTTTTTGGCGTAGTTTTTTACGGCTTTTGGGGCTCTTCTGTCAGAGTTTCCTTCCCTGAGCACCGGGTTTACCGCGCTCCCTTTGATTTTGTCATATTTGGCCTTGATGGTCTTTTCCTCATCGGTTTTGGGCTCATCGGGGTAGTTGGGGAGCTTGTACCCTTTTTTTTGTAGCTCTTCAATGGCCTCTTTCAGCTGTGGGATGGAGGCACTTATATTGGGCAATTTGATAATGTTGGCCTCAGGTGTTTTGGCCAGTTCGCCCAAAATGGCAAGATCGTCAGGGATTTGTTGGTCCTTTTCCAAATACTCGGGAAACATGGCGCAGATCCTGCCGGCCAAGGAGATGTCCTTGGTCTCAATGGTGATGTTGGCAGTTTCGGTAAAGGATTTTACAATGGGTAGGAAAGATAAGGTTGCCAAGGCGGGTGCCTCATCGGTTTTTGTGTAATAGATTTTAGCCATTTATATGTATAATGTTTGAGCGGTTGCAAATATACAATTTTATGTACGTTGAACGGTCAATAAAACTAACAGGGAGAAGCGGATGCGTGAAAAAAACGAAAGCCATATCTGTGCCTGAACATAGATATGGCTTTCAGAAAAGAATCTTGGATTGTCCTGCATTGCTGCAAAACCTGCAATCTTGGATTGCTTCCACAGATCTTTAACGTTTCCCCTGCGTGTGTTTTTAATTTTTCAACTAAACTCCATCATGCAAAGTGTACCGTATTCCCTAAATCTTATCAAGAGGGGAAATTGCTCTCCCTTCCGCACATAAAATCCATTATTTCTCTTCGAGACCTGCCTAAACCTGTCCCAATTTGAAATTCCTTTTGTGATCAGTAGTGTTACCAATTAAAAGGGGAATCCTCGGTTTTTAAAGAACGTCAACTTTAAAATCGAGATAAGGTCCTGAATGGTATCATTTTCATATCTCTTGTACTAAAGTATAACAAACCTTGGGATAATCAAATTTTATAACCGATTAAAAATCAACAACGTATGAACCGAGGTTATCAACAATTGTTCATAAAAAAAGCACCCTTTTGGGTGCTCTTTCTTTTTTTGGGACAATGGATTAGCCCCTGACTTCTTTGATACGGGCCTTTTTACCGGTAAGACCTCTAAAGTAGAAGATTCTGGATCTGCGTACTTTACCTTTTTTGTTGACCTCAATTTTTTGCAATGCGGGCATGTTGATAGGGAAAATTCGTTCCACACCTACGGTACCGGACATTTTGCGAATGGTGAAGGTCTCTGTTGCACCGCTTCCCCTTCTTTGGATCACAACTCCTTTGAAGAACTGGGTACGTGTTTTTTCACCTTCCTTGATTTCATAATACACGGTGATGGTGTCACCGGATGAAAAATTTGGAAAATCTTTTTTTGGAACAAATTCGTCTTCAACAAATTTTACTAAGGATTCCATGGTATATTTTTTTAACGTTTACCAAGACCAACTTTCACGTATTTCGTCAGAGGTTGATTTTGAGACTGCAAAAATAATGCAATATTTAGAAATGACAAGGTGTTTTGGTGGTTTTTGGGGCAGTTTGGAAAAAAATGATCATTCCAAGAGGTCGGGACGTCTTTCCTTGGTCCTTTCCAGCGCCTGTTCCTCCCGCCATTTCTCAATCTTGGGCAGGTTTCCGCTCAACAAGATCTTGGGCACTTCCAATCCTTTGTACTCGGCAGGCCGAGTGTAAACAGGAGGTGCCAACAGGTTGTCCTGAAAGGTGTCCGTTAGGGCAGAGGTCTCATCGTTCAAAACTCCCGGCAAGAGTCGGATGACCGCATCGCAGACGATGGCAGCGGCCAGCTCGCCCCCGGAAAGGACATAGTCGCCAATAGAGATTTCGCGGGTCACGAATAGGTCGCGCACCCTTTGGTCAACGCCTTTGTAGTGGCCGCAGAGTATGATCAGGTTTTTCTTTAGGGACAGTTCATTGGCCATGCCCTGGTTCAAGGTTTTCCCGTCCGGGGTCATGTAGATGACCTCGTCATAATCGCGCTCGGCCTTTAACCCTGAAATGCATTTGTCAATAGGTTCCACCATCATCACCATGCCTGCGCCGCCCCCGAACTGGTAGTCGTCCACCTGTTTGTACTTATTGGAGGCATAGTCCCTCAAATTATGGAGGTGTATCTCTACCAATCCTTTCTCAATGGCCCGTTTCAAAATAGAGGCCTCAAAAGGACTGGTCAAAAGTTCAGGCAGTACTGTTATAATGTCTATCCGCATGGATAAGGGATGTTATGGATTCTCGGCCCAAAAGTAGTGAAAGCTGATATAAACTTTGAGCGGCCGCAAAAGAAAAGGCTTCCTTTTTGGGAAGCCTTCGGGTCATTTTTTCTGCTTGTTCAACTCGTCCTGTAGTTGCCTGCTTATTTTTTGCTCGCGTTCCAAGGCCTTTCTTCTATGGCTTTCGTACTCTTCTTCCAGATCGGCCAGAGCGGATTTGGCCTGTTGGGTCAAGAAGTTACTGTTCCTAAATCGATAAATGAAGAACAAAAGCAGCAACAGTAGTCCAAAGATGATGGACCAGAGGATAAAATTATAGGTTCCCTTCCCGATCAGCAGACCAAAGAAGGAAATGCTGTCCTTTTCCTCTGTAATGGTGTTCAGTTTTTCGGTGGTGTCCCTTAACTTGGTATTGAGGTTCTCTATTTCGGCCTCATTGGCGGTTATGGTGGCGGAAAGGGTCTTTATGGATCCGTAAGCCGTGTTGATGGAATCAAAGATGTTGCTCTTCACCTCATTGAGTGTAGATAATTTAATGACTTCATAAGGAACGCCATTTCCCGACCTGTAGTTGGTGGATTGTCTTTCCATGACCTCAAACTGACCCTTGATGGTCATGTCCTGTGGTTCATCGGAGGTTTCCTCTTGCGCAAAGGATGAAAAGTAGGGTGCAAGCAGGGCAACTGCAAACAAAATTCGTAAATGCTTCATGGTCAAAGTGTTCTCGTATTTAATTTAGATTAAGGGTAAGACGAAATTACACCAATAAACCAAAATTCAAAAGAAAAACCTGTTTACCGGACGTATCTACACCTATGTATAATCATTAATAATACGTATAACGCCTTACTTTGGCAATATATTTTGCAAGCCGGATCACTTGATGGGAATATCCATATTCATTGTCATACCACACATACAACACCACACTTTTTCCATCGGCGGAAACTATGGTCGCCTTGCTGTCATAAATGGATGGGGCGGAGGTGCCCACAATGTCAGAGGACACCAACTCATTGCTCAGGGAATATTTGATCTGTTCCACCAAGTCCCCTTCGAGGGCATATTTTTTCAGGATGGTATTGATGCTTTCCACAGTGGTTTTGTTCTTGATCTCTAAGTGGAGTATGGCCAAGGAACCATTGGGTACGGGCACCCGAATGGCATTTGAGGTCAATTTTCCTTTAAGGGATGGCAATGCCTTTGCCACGGCAGAACCTGCCCCGGTTTCCGTGATGACCATATTGAGGGCGGCAGCACGGCCCCTACGGTATTTGCTGTGCATATTGTCCACCAAGTTCTGGTCGTTGGTGTAGGCGTGGATGGTCTCCAAATGCCCTTTCCGTATACCCAGGGAATCTTCCATCACTTTTAGAATAGGGGTTATGGCATTGGTGGTGCAGGAAGCCGCCGAGTAGATTTTGGTCTTGTCCGGGTCAAAACTCTTGTGGTTCACGCCGTGGACAATATTGGGGACTTCCTTGCCCGGAGCGGTGAGGAGAACCCTGCTGGCCCCTTTGGATTCTAAATGTCTGGAAAGGGCTTCTTTGTCACGGAAAGCGCCTGTATTGTCTATGATGAGGGCATTGTAGATTCCATATGCCGTATAATCGATGTCTTCAGGTTTGTTGGCACGGATAAATTTTACAGTAGTCCCGTTGATGATCAGTGCCTGATTTTGGGCATCCACATCCACAGTGCCTGTAAACTGTCCGTGTACCGAATCGGTTTTGAGCAAAGCCGCCCTTTTTTCCAAAATCTCCTCGTTCAATTCGTCCCGCACCACTACGGCCCTTAAGCGAAGTTGACTTCCCCTGCCTGTCTTGGCCATGAGTTCCCTGGCCACGAGCCTCCCGATCCTGCCAAAACCATAGAGCACCACATCCTTGGGTTTGATTTCCTTGGTATGCTCGGCGTCCTTCAATTTTTCTATAACAAAAGCCTTGACATTGAGATGGTTGTTGTCGTCCGAATGGTACTCGTAGGTCAATTTTCCAATGTCGAGCTTCGCTGGGGGCAGATTGATGTCGTTGATGGCCCTCAAAATTTCCACAGAATCAAAAATGGAGATGGGTTTCTGGACAAATTCTCCCGCATATTCGTGCAGGTTGATGATGTCACTGACATTCTTATCGATGACCTGGTTTCTGAACAGGACGACCTCAATGGATTTGTCATACCAGAGGTCGCTGATGATCTTGATGAACTCTGTGGTCGCTTTTCTTCTATCTGCCTGAAAGGCAAGCTCTTTTTCGTAAGACTTGATGTTGCTCATGGAATAGGTTGCGGTTCTATAGTTGAAAAATTTTGGGCTAAAATAAATATTTCAAACGTTTTCGTAAAAGAATTTGAAAAATAAAAAGCACCCATTTTAAGGGTGCTTTTCAAGTGTTTTTCAGGCACTTCTATCAAAGGATCATTCGTACTTTTTCGCCTTCTTCGGTCACCATGGTGAAACTGGTTCTGCCATATCTGGAGATTTTTCCGAAATGTTCTTCGGCATCATCAATATTGTTGATTTCTTCTCCATCCAACTCAATGATGACCTTATCCTTCAATTGGTATTGGCTGAATGCCTCGGGGACGGCTATGATTTTGACCCCTTTGGATACCCCAAATTTCTTCTTGTCCTCTTTGGAAAGGTTTTTAACCAAAAAATTGGTCACAGGAAGTGTGACGGATTGTTGCTCCTTCAGCGTCACATTTTTGACAAAACTTTTGCCGTCACGGTCCACGGTCACCTTCACCATGTCGCCCGGTCTTTTGGAGGAAAGGTAACCGTTGAGTTCGGAGAACTTATGGATGGTGATGTTGTCCACCTGTTTGATGATATCACCTTCCTGTAGTCCAGCTTCATCCGCTCCGGATTCCTCTTCAACGCTATGGATATACACACCTTCCAACTGGTCAAGGCCTTTTTCTATGGCGGCTGGGGAATTTATGTTTGCGGCAGAAATGCCCAAAAGACCTTTCTGTACATTGCCGAACTCCATAATGTCCTCCACAACCTTTTTGGCAATGTTACTGGGCACGGCAAAGGCATAACCCACATAGGAACCGGTCTGTGAGGTAATGGCGGTATTGATCCCGATCAGGTCACCGTTGGTGTTCACCAAGGCTCCGCCACTGTTACCAGGATTCACGGCCGCATCGGTCTGTATAAAGGATTGTGATTTCAAGGGCGACAACGACCTGGCCTTGGCACTCACAATTCCAGCCGTTACGGTGGAAGTCAAGTTGAACGGGTTTCCTACGGCGAGTACCCATTCCCCGATCTTGGCATTGTCGGAATCCCCAAACGCCAAATAGGGCAGGGCCTCTTCGGTATCCACCTTCAGCAGTGCTATGTCGGAATCTTCATCGGTGCCCACAAGTTCAGCTTTGTAGGTCCTGTTGTTGTTCAGGGTGACTTCCAACTGGCTGGAGTTGGCGATCACGTGGTTGTTGGTGACAATATAACCATCCGGGGAAATAATGACACCTGAACCTGTTCCCACTTGAGGGGTCTGTTGGCGTTCAAATCCATAGAAAAAATCAGAAAGGCTACTGGGGCCTTTGCTTATGGTCAGGTTTTTGACGTGTACCACTGCATTGACCGTTTTTTCGGCTGCGAGGGTAAAGTCAACCTCATTGATTCCGGCCCCTTTGGCGGAGACGGGCACATTACTGGTCGCCACAAACGGCATTTCCTGTCCAGAGGCTACCCATTTATAATTGTCCTTTTCAAAGAACAACTTGTATGCGCCGAGTGTGATGGCGCCTGCAAAAAGTGATACGATGAATAAATTGGCTATTCTCTTCATAACTCAATACGTATTTAACATTTAGCTTCAACAAATTTAAAAGAATTGCATTTTTGACGTGGTCTGTTTAACGCTGTTTTAACTGCAAAAATATCCTTAAAGAATACGCTATATTTGTTCCTTTGCAAGCAATCATGAAACTGCAGTTTTTCAAATACCAAGGAACAGGGAACGATTTTGTCGTGATGGACAATCGTCAGCATACTTTTCCCAAAAACAATACCACTTTAGTGGCATACCTTTGCGATAGACGCTTTGGCATAGGGGCCGATGGCCTTCTCCTTCTTGAAAATGACAAAATGTCGGATTTTCGGATGGTCTATTTCAATGCAGATGGGGCCGAGGGCAGCATGTGTGGCAATGGAGGTAGATGCTTGGTGGCCTTTGCCAATCATTTAGGTGTTGTGGGGAACGATGCGGTCTTCAATGCCGTGGATGGTTTGCACCATGCCCATGTGGACGGCAATATCGTCAACCTGAAGATGGTGGATGTGGATGAGATCCATGAAAAGGGCAACTACAGTTTCCTGAACACGGGATCCCCCCACCATGTGCAATTGGTAAAAGATCTGGAACATTTTGATGTATATAAGGAAGGAAAAAAACTTCGCTACGGATTGTATGGACAATCGGGCAGCAACATTAATTTTGTGGAGCAATTGAACGATGATACCTTCCAGGTGCGGACCTATGAAAGGGGAGTGGAAGATGAGACCCTTTCCTGTGGTACCGGGGTCACCGCGGTGGCCTTGGCCATGCACAGCTCGGGGAAAACGACCGCCAACAACGTCAACATCAAGACGCGGGGAGGTGATTTGACCATTGGTTTTGAAGAGCAGGACGGAACATATACCAATGTATTCCTAAAAGGGCCTGCCGATCAAGTATTTAAAGGAGAAGTGGAATGCTCAATCTAAAAGGAAAGCAAGTCCAACTCAGGGCGTTG
Organism: Flagellimonas hadalis; assembly: GCF_007785775.2. Classification (GTDB taxonomy): domain Bacteria; phylum Bacteroidota; class Bacteroidia; order Flavobacteriales; family Flavobacteriaceae; genus Flagellimonas; species Flagellimonas hadalis. Next base: position 684,695 of record NZ_VNIK02000001.1, on the reverse strand, counting down.
GAGCCCACGGACCTGGACTTTTTGTACGAACTGGAGAACGACACGGCCATTTGGGAGATCAGTGGAACGTTGAAACCCTATTCCAGAAAAGTGCTCCAATTATATCTGGAGAACGCTCATCGGGACATCTACGAAGTGAAACAGCTTCGTCTCTGTATTTGCAGGGCAGACCAGGAATGCATCGGTTTGATCGACCTGTTCGATTTTGACCCCAAGCACCGAAGAGCGGGCATTGGCATTGTGATCACCAACCCAGGCGACCGCAACAAGGGCTTAGGTGCCGAAGCATTGTCCCTGTTATGTGATTATGCTTTTTCCACTTTGGACCTTCATCAATTGTACGCCAATATTTTGGAGGACAATGAAGCGAGTATCCACCTCTTTGAGAAAATGGGCTTTGTCCCCATCGGCGTAAAAAAGGAATGGATAAGAACCAGTTCAGGGTTCAAGAATGAAATCATGTTTCAAAAGATAAATTCGGATGTATCTTAAAAAAATCTTGTGGGCAGTTGCCATTTTGGGACTTTTGGTCTGTGGATTTGTGGTTTACCAGATCTATAGCGCCATTTTTAGCCCGAACACCCAGTTTAACAATGAGGAAGCCTATGTGTACATTCCTTCCGATGCCATTTTCACCGATGTAAGGACCTCGTTGGAACCTTTGTTGAAGGATCTTTCCAGTTTTGAGGCCGTTGCCCGTCGCAAGGGATACACTACCAATGTGAAACCGGGCAAATACGCCCTGAAAAAAGGGATGAACAACAACGAGATCATCAATACCCTTCGCAGTGCCAATCTCCCTGTGCGGGTTTCCTTCAACAACCAAGAGTCCTTGCCAGCCTTGGCAGGAAGAATAGCAGAACAGATCGAAGCGGACAGTCTTTCACTGTTACAAGCATTCAACGATCCTGCCTTTTTGAAGGCGTCCCATTTTGACGAGGACGGCAAACTAGGTATGTACCTGCCCAATACCTATGAATTTTTCTGGAACACGAGTGCTGAAGGTTTTCGGGAGCGTATGTGGACGGAATATGACAGGTTTTGGAACGAAGAGCGCAGAAAAAAGGCCGAGAACCTTGGACTTACCCCCAATGAGGTCACCGCTTTGGCGGCCATTGTGCAAAAAGAGACCGTGAAGGCCGATGAGCGACCACGGGTTGCCGGGGTATATCTGAACAGGGTGAAGCAAGGGATGCTGTTGCAGGCCGACCCTACGGTCATCTATGCCATCAAAAAGGAAACGGGCAATTACGACACCATCATCAAGCGGGTGCTCTATCGGGATCTGGAAATGGATTCGCCCTACAATACTTATAAGTATGCGGGCATTCCACCGGGGCCCATTACTATGCCGGACATCTCTTCCATAGACGCTGTTTTGAACCCCGAAAAGCACGATTATCTCTATTTTGTGGCGGACGTTTCCAACTTCGGATACCACATTTTCGCCAAAACTTTGGCGCAACACAACCGAAATAAGGTACAGTATACCCGATGGTTGAATGAGCAAAAAGTGCTCAGATAATGTTGTTTGACGTTAATTGTCAGCCCTTTAACGGATTTTAAGCCTCATTTAAGAAAATCTTAGGAGCTTTACTCAACCCGTTAAATGAACTCCCCCTATATTTGCCGGCCAAATTGATTTTTGATACGTATATAGTATCGAGATCACAAATATGAACATTATGAAGAGATGGATAGGTTTCGTTCTACATCTTGCCATGATCGTAGTTTTGACAAGTTTTGGTTCCTATACCCTGATGAAAAAGGTGGACTATAAGGTTCCCGATTCATTGAAGGTTGAGACAGGTCTAGAACAATTTGCACCGCTGGATTCCATTTCGTCCGTGGGTGAAACAGGAGTTGTACCTCCCTTTCTCGGGAAGGCTTACAACGGTTTCAAGGAGGCGCTTGCCTTCAAAGAGTCCCAGGGCAGATATCACGTAGTAAATTCATTGGGTTATTTGGGGAAGTACCAATTTGGGGGAAGCACCCTCAATCTTATGGGCATTTATGACATGGATGCCTTTTTGGACGACCCCATATTGCAGGAAAAGGCGTTTGCCGCCAATATTGCGCGTAACAAATGGATTTTACGAAGGGATATCAAGCGTTTCAATGGAAAGAAAATAGCCGGTGTACAAGTTACGGAATCAGGAATCTTGGCCGCGGCACATTTGGCCGGGGCTGGAAACGTGAAGAAGTATCTACGATCCTATGGACAGGAAGATGTGACGGACGCTTATGGGAGTAGTATCTCGTACTACATGAAAAAATTTGCGGGATATGACATTTCCAACATTGAGCAGAAAAAGAACGCCAAGGTCTAGGAACGACCAAGGAAAAGAATAAAAGACCCGGACCTGTTCCGGGTTTTTTTATGCTTGAATGATATAGATGGTGGGCCTTTTGTCCAAATCCAGTTCAATTTCGCCCCACTCGTGCACGCTTTTGGTCTGGATGAACTCCGTCGGCAGCGTAATGTCGCTTGCAATACAAAGGCGGGTGCTTTTTTGGAGGATTCGCAGCAGCTCTTTCAAAAGTTTGTTGTTCCGATAAGGGGTTTCCATGAAAATCTGTGATTGCCCTTTCTCCCGCGACAGCTTTTCCAAATTCTTCACCATGGTCTTGCGCTCGGCATTGTCTATGGGCAAATATCTATTGAAGGCAAAATTCTGACCGTTCATGCCGCTTGACATCATGGCCATCAAAATGGAGGAGGGGCCCACCAGCGGGACCACCTGTATCCTTTTTTGATGGGCAACACGGACCACATCGGCACCGGGGTCGGCTATGCCGGGACAGCCAGCTTCCGACAACAGACCAATATCGTGACCGTGTATGCAGGGGTCCAAGTAGGAGGGAATCTCTTCCGGGTTGGTGTATTTGTTCAGGGTCTGGACGATGAGATTGGGCTGTGGTTTGCCAGGGCTCACCCTTTTGATGAAACGACGCGCCGTTTTCTCGTTTTCCACAATATAATGGTCGATGCGTTCAATGGTTCCCTTGATGGAGATGGGCATCACTTCCAAAGGGGCATTGTCTCCGAGTGTTGTGGGAATCAAATAGACTTTGCCCACGACCAAACCAGGTTTGTTCTCTTCCATGGGGTCAATTTAGCTTTTTGGCAATAGCCTCGCAAGCCCTATCGATCATTTGGTACACCTCCTCAAAACCATCGGCCTCTCCATAATAGGGGTCTGGGACTTCGGAAATGCCCAATGGGACTTCTTCCAACAACAGTTTTATCTTTTGGGCTTCTTCCGATGTGGAGGCCAAACGGGCCACGTTGGAAAAATTGCTTCGGTCCATCACATAGATCAGGTCGAACGCTGCAAAATCCGCTTTGGAGAATTGTCGGCACCTTTGGTGGCTGATGTCCAATCCATATTTTCGGGCCACGGCAATGGATCTTCGGTCAGGTGGGTTTCCTATGTGGTATCCCCCGGTTCCGGCAGAATCCACAAAGACATGGTCTGGGTCCACTTTGGATGCCAAGATACCTTCGGCCAAAGGTGATCTGCAAATGTTGCCCAAGCAGACCATCAAGACTTTGGTTTTCATAAAAAAAGGGATTGGTTCCTAGCTGAACTTTTTGTTCAGGTCGTCGATGTACTTTCGGAACTGTTTGTCGGTTTCGGCCAAGTTATCGACCGTTTTGCAGGCATGGAGCACTGTGGCATGGTCTCTTTTCCCGATTTGGGAGCCGATGCTGGCCAAGGAGGCCTTCGTGAATTTTTTGGCAAAGAACATGGCCAATTGCCGGGCCTGTACAATGTGTCGTTTCCGGGTCTTGGACTGAAGGGTGGCCACATCCATTTCGAAATAATCGGAGACCACTTTCTGGATATAATCAATCGAAACCTCGCGTTTGGTGTTCTTGACAAACTTTTCCACCACTTGTTGGGCCAGTTCCAAAGTGACCTCACGCTTGTTGAAGGAAGATTGTGCGATTAAGGAAATGATGGCACCTTCCAATTCGCGAATATTGGTCTTGATGTTTCGGGCCACATGGTCTATGATGTCATCGGGCATTTCCACACCGTCCCTGTATAGTTTGTTCTTCAGGATGGAAACCCGGGTCTCGTAATCCGGGCTTTGGAGCTCGGCGGACAACCCCCATTTGAAACGGGAAAGCAACCGCTGCTCAATGTCCTGCATGTCCACAGGCGCCTTGTCCGAGGTCAAGATCACTTGCTTGCCGTTTTGGTGCAAGTGGTTGAATATGTGGAAGAACACGTCCTGGGTCCCAGATTTGCCAGAGAGGAACTGCACGTCATCTATGATGAGCACATCGATCAGCTGATAAAAATGGATGAAATCGTTCCGGGTGTTCTTTTTTACGGATTCAATGTATTGTTGGGTAAACTTCTCCGCAGAGATATAGAGCACCGTCTTTTCCGGGTATTTGTCCTTGATCTCCACACCAATGGCATGGGCCAGGTGCGTCTTTCCCAATCCGACCCCGCCAAAGACAAGCAATGGGTTGAAGGAAGTTCCTCCCGGTTTGTTGGCCACGGCCATACCTGCGGATCGTGCCAAACGGTTGGAATCACCTTCCAGGAAATTGTCGAAATTATAGTTGGGATTGAGTTGGGACTCTATCTTGATGTTACGGATGCCAGGGATGACAAACGGGTTCTTGAGTTCAGGACTTTTGGAGGTGATCGGTACATCCAATTCTTGGGGTGCGACCGCCGTACGGTTGGAACTCGGAATCTGTTCCGTGAACGGTTCCTTGTTACCGTACTTGTTCTCCATTTTTATGATGTAAATGAGCTTGGCACTGCTACCCAGTTCGCGGGTCAGGGCCACCTTCAAAAGCTTCACGTAATGCTCTTCCAACCACTCGTAAAAAAACTTGCTGGGAACTTGGATGCTGAGTGCTTTGTCCGTTAGTTTGATGGGCTTGATGGGCTCGAACCAAGTCTTGAATGCCTGCGGTTGGATGTTATCCTGGATAAAAGCCAAACAGTTGTTCCATACGGAATTAGCAGTGACACTCATAGAAGTTTTTCCTTGTTTTTGTTGGTTAGCTATAACACTTTTGATGCAGCATCTATGGGTATCTTAGACGCTTTTGGATGCGACAAATATGTGAACAATTCTTTTAAAAAAAAAATCAATTTGTCATTGAATGTTCTATTTTTTTTTCGCATGTTGCTTGCAAATTAACCAAGACTTTAAATATATAATTTTTAAGTTAAAGTATGCAGTTAAATTCACATTCTTTTCGTGTCCGTTATGCAGAAACCGATCAAATGGGCGTGGTCTATCATGGGAATTATGCACAATACTTGGAGATGGGAAGAGTGGAGTGGCTCAGGGCCTTGGGTATCACCTATAAAAGTATGGAAGACAATGGGGTGATGCTCCCCGTAATATCCTTGCATATCGATTACAAAAAATCTGCACTCTACGACGACCTCCTTACTGTGGAGACCAGCCTGAAGAGCAGGCCGCTCGTCAAGATAGCGTTTGATTACAGGGTTTTCAACGAATCAGGGGAGCTGTTGGCCACAGGCCATACCGTTCTGGCCTTTATGGACAAAAAGACGGGAAAGCCCATCAAGTGCCCGGATTATATCTTGGAAAAGCTGGATAATTGAATTTTTTAAAGAGACAAGAGACAAGAGACAAGTTCAAGAACAAAGAAAATAGAACATAGAGAAAAGAATATAGGGAGGACAACCAAGAGACAAGAATCAGGAACCAAGAAACTGGAAACCAATTTGTACTTCCGACATCTGACTTCAAACATCAAGTTTCAAATTCCAATACACCTGCTATTAGTGTACAGATTTCATTAGCCTTCAATCTAAAACCTTAAACCCGAAACCAAAAGGTCTTTATTCTTATATCTTAAAGCGAAGCGGTCTTGGTTCCATTACATAATAGACACATCCACCCCTTGCATTTCATCGAAAAGTTGGAACACCTGTTCCGTTTCACTCGACCGGACCGAAATGGTCAACTCACAATCCATGTCCATTTTTTGGGAAACCATGTCGAGGTTCTTTTGCTTGATGGCCCGCATCACTTTGTCCATTTCCGGGTAGCCAAAACGGAGCAGAAGCCGGTCCTGTATGACACGTTCCACAATTTCCACACTTTCAAGGGCCATTTGCGCCGCAGTCTTGTAGGCCTGTATCAATCCGCCGACCCCCAATTTGGTGCCGCCGAATATCCGGGTCACCGTAATCAGCACGTTGGTGACATCAAAGGACTGAATCTGTCCATAAATGGGCATGCCCGCCGAATTGTTGGGCTCCCCGTCATCATTGGCGCGGTAGGAACGTTCTTTCTCGCCCAGCTGCCATGCGTAGCAGACATGGTTGGCCGCATGGTATTTCTTGCGAAGTTCTTCCACAATCGGTTTTACCTCATTTTCAGAAGTAATGGGGAATGCCGACGCAAAGAACTTACTCTTCTTGTCCTTATATAAAATTTCCGGGGAGGGTGCCCCAATGGTTTTATAGGTATCCTCTTTTTCCATTGGGGCAAAGCTACCACTATTATATTAGGCTCAATTGCAATTGGGGTCAATACCATCATCAATGATGGTCCAACCCTTAATATTGATTAGTTCATCCCTTGCATTAGCGCCATTACAGTAGGTCAAATTATTATTACCCAATATAATATTATCGGGTGTGTCGGGATTGGCGGCCCATCCTATAAGGGTATTGTCATAGTTGGCGGTGGAAAGCCCTGAATTGTTAAAAATGCCATATAAGTGCCCTGAACTTGCAATGTTCCATGCCCCAAGATTTTGGTCAAAGGCACTTGCATAGTTGAACATGTATTGCATATTTGATACATTGCCCATATTCCAACCACTGATGTCTTGGTTAAAGGAGATGGCACTGGCAAACATCTCATACATTTGTATGACATTGCTTACGTTCCATCCCCCAATGTCCTGATTGAATGAAGCAGCATTGGAGAACATGGACGACATCTGGTTGACTTGTCCTACATTCCACCCACTAATGTCCTGATTGAAAGAGACAGCCGAATGAAACATGAATCCCATGTTCTGTACCTTGCTTACATCCCATCCGCCAATATCTTGGTTAAAGTAGGCAGCGAAATGGAACATGCTGGACATATCTGTTACATTGCTTACATCCCATGCACTGATGTCCCCGTTAAAGGCAGTGGCTGAGCGAAACATTCCTGACATATCGGCCACATTGCTTACATTCCAACTATTGAGGTCTTGGTTGAACATCTCTGCTGCTTGGAACATGCTCGTCATAATCCCCACTTTGCCCACATTCCAACCACCGATGTTTTGATTAAAGGAGAGAGCCCTGTAAAACATGCTGTTCATATTGACGACATTGCCCACATTCCATTCACTGATGTTTCCATTAAAGGCAAGGGCATGTGCGAACAGGGAATTCATCGTTTGGACCTTGCTTACGTCCCAATCATTGAGATCTTGATTGAAGGATTCGGCATAATAGAACATGGCCGACATATTGGTTACATTGCCTGTGTCCCAATTGCCAATGGCACCATTAAATGAACGTGCCCCCCAAAACATATAGGAAAGGTTGGTCACTTGGGAGAGATTGGGCATGTCCGTTGCGTGATATTCCATTTTGTGGCATCCTTTAAAGGCTGATTCCATCGTTTTCCAAGAAATGGTGCCCCATTGAGTAATTTCCACTAGCTTGCCTGCATGAATGGATGCATTGCCCATTTGTATGGCAGGAAAATCCCCCTGTATGGCCACGGTATAGGTACCTGCGGTTACATAGGTATGCTCTGGGTTGGAATTGTGGGCAATCTCCTCGACGGTGCCATCGCCCCAATCAATTTTGTAATCATAGGAGTAAAGGTCATTCACCCCAATGACGATGGTCTCATTGTCCGTTTCGGTTTTCCATTTGGTAACAAAGGAGTCGGGTTCTTCGGCAAGGGTATCAATCACGTTGGTCACGGTTATGGTGACTTGGGCCTCGACACTGTTGATCCCATCAGAAACACTGACGGTTATCACATGTTCCGTAGCAGTTTCATAATCAAGGTGATATCCGTTCATCAGTTTTAATTCACCGGACTCCGAGATTTCGAACAGGTCATTGTCGTTTACCGTAATGGAAAACACCAGTGCATCCCCGTCAAGGTCATTGGCCATAATGGTTCCAATAACCGATGTGTCAGCAATGTCCTCGGCCGCCTCAAAGCTCTGGTCAGCTATGGAGGGGATTTGGTTCTGGGTGACATTGATGGTGACCTCTGCATTGGAATCGATGGTACCATCGCTTACGCTCACAACAATTTCATGGGTTTGGGCGGTGGCAAAGGAGAGCCTCTTTCCATTGGCAAGGCTAAGAGCGCCTGCAGGGGTTACCTCAAAGAGATCATTACTGTTGGTCTTGATACTGAAGGTCAAAGCGTCGTCATCGGCATCAGTGGCCATAACAGTACCGACGATTTCATCATCGGGGATGTTCTCGTGGGCAATAAATGTCTGTGCATTGATGGTGGGGGGACTGTTTTGAGGTTGTTTCGGGTCATCATCTTTGCTGCAAGACAATATCATTCCTGTGATCAGGATAACATAGAGTAGGTTTTTCATTGGGAGAGTTATTGGTCAATAGATAAATGTAGGCTAAAGCAATGGATACCAAGGGCATGATCTGATGGAACCCGCCGTTGGGTTGACGGATTTCCCCTTTCAATTGACCGTTGTGAAATGAGTGGCTTTCATCGCATTGAAAAACCCGACAAAATTTGTACTGAAAGATTTAAATTCCTTTGAGGCTTAAAACAAAGCGACAAGCACGATGCTCAGAATGGCCAAAGCAACACCACCCCAGTTTTTCGGCCTCAATCGTTCCTTGAACAGTAGGATGCCCAGAATGGTGGAAAGCATAACGATGGCCACATTGTTCAGCGTGAATACCGCAGCACTGTTGAGCATGTCCGAGCGAAGGGCCCGTATCAAAAAGAAAATGGAAAAGTAATTGGGCACCCCAAGGGCAATACCGCCAAGAATGTTCCTGAAGTTGACCCTCAATGGGGTCTTGAAGGACTTGATTCCGATGAAAATCAATCCGGTCAGGGCGGCACAACCGAACACCATGGACGAGAAAATGGGAATCTCTTGGTCGGTCAGGTGTTCTTCTTCAAAATATTTGATGCTGGTATCAATAATGCCCGAACCCAAAAACACCAATAACGGGAGTAAGAGATCCTTTCGGTTGATGGTGATGCCCTTCTCCTTTTGGGATGACAGGTAAACAGCCAACAGGGCGAGCACGATTCCAATGATTTGGAGCAGGGACAGTTCTTCTTTATATACAGCCACTCCGACCACAACGGGGATCACTAGTGACATTTTTGTGGCCACCGAGGTCACGGAAACCCCGGAAACTTGTGTGGACTTTGCCATCAGGTTGAAGATGGTGATAAAGAGTACGCCAAGCGCAATGGGACCCCAATACCACGAAGTACTGGTCAATTGCGCTACGTCCACATTCCCTTCGTACAAAAACAGGCCCACCAAGCAGGCCACCACATAGTTGGTGATGATGGCGTACAGGGTCTGTACTTTATAGACATCGAACAGCTTGAAAGCGACGAAGATCAGGGTGGAGCTGAGAACGCTAAGGGCCAGGTCTATCATTTATAGGTACGATTTTAGTTGGGTGATGTCCTCTTGGCCCACCCTAAGGTTCCAAACATTGATGCCCAAAAGCGCAGCGGCATCCGTGTTTTCCTTCACATCGTCCACAAAAAGGGTCTCCGTGGCAGTCAAATTGTTTTCTTCCAGCACAAATTCAAAGATTTCGGCGTCGGGTTTCCGCATGCCCATTTCGTAGGACAGATAAAACACCTCAAATGCATTTTTGAACCTGTTGAAACGCTCCATGCCCATTTGCTCCCTCACACATTCCATGTGCAAGTGGTTGGTGTTGCTCAACAGGAACAGGCGGTATTCATTTTCATGTGCAAGATTTTCCAGAAACTCCAAGCGATGCTCAGGGAAATCCAATAAAATGGCATTCCAGGCATGGGTCAGGTACGCTATGCCCGCATTGGGGAAAAGCCCGGACACTTCGCCAAGAAAGCTGGCCGAATCCATCATTCCTTTTTCATAGTCCTTGAACAGGCTGTCCAAGGCAGGAGTGATGCCTTGAAACCCATATTTCACCATGGCCATTGCGGTGGCCCGCTTGTCCAGATTGATGAGCACATCGCCAAAATCGAAGATGATGTTTTTGATCATGGGGTATAGATGGATAAAATGTCGGACAAGATGGTTTCCCTATGTTGAAGGACTGCTTTTAATTTTGGGGCGGCAATCCCATTGCCAAAACGAACGGCTCCGGTGAATATTCGGGCTTCGTCCCAAAGCCCTTCATCAATAAAGGTTTGAAGGGTTTTTGTACCTCCCTCCACAATAGCACTGCTGATGGACTGTTTGTGGAGTGCATCGCACACCTGCTGGGCCAAAGGCTTGTTGAAATCCAAGACTTCGTAGGCAACTCCATCAATATATTTTGTAGCGTCCGTGTGCTGGGTGAGTACTATGGTCTTCTCTGATCCGTCCAGCACATGGAAGTCGGGGCCTATCCTCAGATTTTTGTCCAAAACGATTCGGATCGGGTTTTTCCCCGCCCAATCCCGAGTGTTCAATTTCGGATTGTCCTCCAAAACGGTATTAGTCCCGACCAAAATGGCCTGTTCCTCGCTCCGCCATTGGTGCACCAACTGTCTGGAATAGGGATTCGTGATCCAATACGGTTCTGGCTTGTCTTTCCTTTTAGTCTTGTCGGGGGCCATAAACCCATCTTGCGTCTCGGCCCATTTCAGGATGATGTAGGGTCTTTTCTTTTCCTGATAGGTCAGAAATCGTTTGTGATGCTCCCTACATTCCTCTTCCAAGATGCCGATGGTCACTTTGCAACCTGCTTCTTCCAGTTTTTGGATGCCCTTTCCGGCTACCTTGTCATGGGGGTCCTTCAGCCCGATGAATGCCTCTGAAATGTTGTGTTTTACAATCAAATCGGCACAGGGAGGTGTTTTTCCATAGTGCGAACAGGGTTCCAAGGTCACATAGAGCGAAGCTCGTGAAAGTACACTTTTGTCCTTGACGGAGTTGATGGCATTCACCTCTGCATGGGGCCCGCCATAAGGGCTGGTAAAGCCTTCCCCGATGATTTTCCCATCATGCACGATCACGCATCCCACCATGGGGTTGGGGGCCGTGGTTCCCAGTCCCTTTTTGCCCAGTTCCATGCAACGGAGGATATATTTTTGATGTATATTCACCCAGCAAAAATAGCATATTAAACGGCATTATGGGAAATGCAAAAATTCGGGAAATCAAGCCCGAAGATAATGAACAAGTGGCCAAGGTGATCCGCAAGGTCTTGGAGGACATGGGGGTCCCAAAAGTGGGCACCGCCTATGCGGACAAAGCTCTGGATGATATGTATGCCGAATACAACGTGCCCAAGGCAACCTATTTTGTGGTGGAGCACGATGGAAAGATCATCGGCTGTGCTGGGATTGCCCAATTGCAGAACTTCGAGGGCAACGTTTGCGAGCTGCAAAAGATGTATTTTCTGGAAGAGGCCAGGGGCAAGGGCATCGGTTCGGAAATGATACAGATTTGTCTGCAAAGGGCCAAAGAGTACGGATTTGATGCATGTTATCTGGAAACCATGCCCTACATGGAGGCCGCCCAAAAACTCTACAAGAAAAATGGTTTTGAATATATCGATGCGCCATTGGGGAACACAGGGCACTATTCCTGTCCCGTTTGGATGCTTAAAAAGTTGTAATGCTGCTCAAGGAAATCAAGAACATTTTTCATAAAGAATTGGGGAAGACCTATCCCAAGGAAGAAATCGATTCCTTTTTTTATCGGTGCATTGAACATTACCTGAAATTGGAGCGATTTGTTTTGGCCATCCAGCCCGAACTCACCTTGACCAAAGAGGAGGAGCAGCCGTTGTTTGAGGCATTGTCCCAATTGAAACAGGAACGGCCCCTACAATACATTCTGGGAACGGCCCATTTTATGGATCTGGAGCTTCACGTGAATGAAGCCGTACTCATCCCAAGACCAGAAACCGAGGAATTGGTGCAGTGGATTTTGGAGGATGTGGCAAGTCGGAAGTCAGAAGTCGAAAGTCGGAAGTCGGAAGCTGGAAACATGGACTTTTACCCATCGCCCTTAACCATTTTGGATATCGGCACCGGAAGTGGTTGCATTGCCATTGCACTGGCCAAACACCTGCCTCATGCTAAAGTATATGCCCTCGACGTTTCTGAAAAGGCACTCGAAGTCGCCCGTGAAAATGCAAGGTTGAACCAGGTGGACATCACATTTCAAAAAAACGACATCCTTGCCCCTGAACTTGAACCTGAGCTTGAGCTTAAACTTGATTTTGACATCATCGTATCCAATCCGCCCTATGTCAGGGAGTTGGAAAAGGAAGGAATGAAGAACAATGTGAAAGACCATGAACCATCTTTGGCGCTTTTTGTGTCCGATGGGGACCCGCTTGTTTTTTATAGTGCCATTGCCCAATTTGGCAGAACCCGTTTGAAAGAAGGGGGGGGTCTCTATCTGGAAATCAACCAGTATTTGGGCGAGGAGACAAAGGCACTTTTGAAAGCCCATAATTTTTCGGAAATTGAACTGCGAAAGGACATCTTTGGCAATGATCGAATGCTAAAAGCAATTGTCCCCAAAGGCCTGCCTGCCGATGGTAGGGGACTTTAGGGATGTTTTTAAATCGGATAATAAGACAGATGAGCATAGAACAAAAAATAGAATCCCTCAGAAAAGAACTCACCGAGCACAATTACAAATACTATGTGCTGGACCAACCCTCCATCTCCGATTATGAATTTGATATGAAGCTCAAAGAGCTCCAGCAATTGGAAGCGCAGCATCCGGAGTTTTATGACCCTGCTTCGCCCACGATCCGGGTAGGGGGCATGGTCACCAAGAACTTTGAAACCGTGGTGCACGAGCATCGGATGTATTCCTTGGACAATTCCTATTCCAAAGAGGACCTTGAGGATTGGGAAAAGCGTATCCAGCGTATTCTGGGTGATGCAGAGGTCGAATTTACCTGTGAGTTGAAGTATGATGGGGCCTCCATCAGCCTCACCTACGAAGATGGGAAATTGGTAAGGGCGGTCACTCGGGGCGATGGTTTTCAGGGAGATGATGTGACCACGAATATCAAGACGATACGTTCGGTCCCTTTGCAATTGAAAGGGGATTATCCCCCTAAATTTGATATCCGGGGAGAGATTATTTTGACTCTTGAAGGATTTGCCAAAATGAACCATGAACGGATAGAGGCTGGTGAAGACCCCTACATGAACCCAAGGAATACAGCATCCGGCAGTTTGAAGTTGCAGGACAGTGCCCTTGTGGCCCAACGTCCTTTGGAATGCTTGCTCTACAGTATTGCGGGCAGCAATTTGGGCATATCTTCCCAATTTGAGATCTTGGAAAAGGCCCGGTCTTGGGGTTTCAAGGTTCCGACGGTGGCCAAGCTCTGCAAATCCACCGCCGAGGTGATGCAGTTTGTGGAACATTGGGACACCAATCGGCACCACTTGCCGTACGAAACGGATGGGGTAGTGGTCAAGGTGAACAGCATACAGCAGCAAGAAGAGCTGGGCTACACCGCCAAATCCCCGCGATGGGCCATGGCTTACAAATTTCAGGCGGAACAGGCTTCCACGGTGCTCAATGAGATCACCTACCAGGTGGGAAGGACCGGTGCCATAACACCTGTGGCAAACCTTCAACCTGTTCTATTAGCAGGTACCACGGTGAAGCGCGCTTCCTTGCACAATGCCGATCAGATTGCCAAACTGGATGTTCGGGAGGGAGATACCGTTTTCGTGGAAAAAGGGGGGGAGATCATCCCTAAGATCATTGCAGTAGATTTTACGAAGCGGCCTGCCAATTCCAAACCGACCGAATATATTACGCATTGTCCTGAATGTGCCACTGAACTGATCCGAAAAGAAGGAGAGGCCCAACATTTCTGTCCGAATGATACGGGATGTCCTACCCAAATCACGGGGCGCATCCAGCATTTTATTTCCCGAAAGGCCATGGACATTGAGGGTATGGGGAGCGAAACGGTGGAACTGCTCTTCAAACAAGGGTTGATCGCCAACTACGCAGACCTTTACACCTTGACGAAGGAACAGGTGGTCCCCTTGGAACGTATGGCGGACAAATCCGCAGAAAATCTGGTGAATGGGGTGGCCGCCTCCAAATCCATACCTTTTGAACGGGTACTTTTTGCCTTGGGTATCAGATATGTGGGCGAGACCGTGGCCAAAAAACTGGCCAAGGCCTACAAGAACATCGATGCCTTGATGGCCGCATCCCAAGAGGAATTGGTGGCCGTGGATGAAATAGGGGAGCGTATCGCGGAAAGTGTGGTCAATTTTTTCTCCGAGCCTACCAATTTGGAAATCATTGACCGCTTGAAATCCTATGGGTTGCAATTCTCCTTGTCGGAAGAACAACTGGAGAACCAGACGGATAAATTGAAAGGACAGATCTTTGTGGTATCAGGGGTTTTTGAGACCGTCAGTAGGGACGAATTGAAAAAGCTGATCGAGGACAATGGGGGCAAAGTAGCCTCTTCCATCTCTTCCAAAACCAGTTTTGTGGTGGCGGGGGACAATATGGGGCCCAGCAAAAGAACCAAGGCAGAAAGTCTGGGAGTGCCCATCATTTCCGAACAGGAATTTTTACAAAAGCTGCAAGCATGATCCCCAAAACCTACGAAGCCTTTCAGGAAAGCCTGGATTTGAACGCTCCGCCCAAGGATTGGCCAGATTCCTTGCGGTCCCTTTGGTTTGCCGCCAAGGAGGATTGGGATGCTTCGCACGACATAGCACAGGAGATCCACACTTCCATGGGCAGTTGGATCCATGCGTATTTACATCGCTGGGAAGGGGATAAGTGGAATGCGGGTTATTGGTACCGACAGGCGGGCAAGCCTTTTCCGGAATATGGTTTGGACGAAGAACTCAAGGTTTTGGTGGAGGCTCATCTTTGAGAAGTCAGAAGTCAGAAGTCAGAAGTCTGATGTCGGAAGTCCAAAGAGACGAAAGAACATTGACCATAGAAAATAGACTTTGGTTGTTCTGCTACTGCCGACTAAAACCCTGCTTACTGCAAACTGGAATTTGGAATTTGATGCTTGGTCATTGGGTTTTTTGCTCTTGAACTTAGCCCTGAAACCCGAAACCTGAAACCTGAAACCTGAAACCTGAAACTTCCCGCAGCACATCAAACCACAATACTCACTCCTTCGGCGGAGGCATTTTTATCGGGATCAAAATAGAAATCGATGCGTCCCAAATTGATGCCGTAACAACCCACTTGGTTCACTAAAACGGCATTGCCTTTCCGGTTGGTCCGCACATCAGGTTTTTCCAGAAAGGTGTGGGTGTGCCCTCCAATGATCAGATCGGTATAATGGGTGCGTTGGGCCAATTGGGTGTCCATGGGCCTTTCGGGATTGTCGTAATCATATCCCAAATGCGAAAGGCAGATGACCAGGTCGCAGTTTTCTTCCTCCTTTAATTTTCGCTCCATATCCAAAGCGATCTCATACGGATTCAGATAAACGGTTTCTTTGTACAGTTTTTTGGTCACCAGACCGTCAAGTTCGATGCCAAGCCCATAGACCCCAATTTTGACGCCGTCCACCAAATAGGTCTTGTAAGGTTTCACATAACCGTTCATCACCGTGTTGGTGAAATCGTAGTTGGCGCAGAGGAGTTCAAAGGAGGCATGTGGCATTTGGGCCAACAGCCCATCGATCCCATTATCAAAATCATGGTTGCCGATGGCCGATGCGTCATACTTCAATTTGCTCATCAACTTGAACTCCAGTTCGCCCCCATAAAAATTGAAATAAGGTGTTCCTTGGAAAATATCCCCGGCATCAAAGAGCAGGGTGTTCGGATTTTCGTTGCGTATCTGTTCCACCAAAGTGGCCCTTTTGGCAATTCCGCCCAAATTGGCGAACTCGGAATGGGAAGCAGGAAATGGATCTATGTGGCTGTGCACGTCGTTGGTGTGCAAAATCGTGATGTGCTTTTGACCCAAACGGGAACAAGAGTTCATCCCCAATCCCCCCAGGCCTATAAGGGTAGAGGCTGCTGCGGTGTTCGTTAAAAAATCCCTTCTTTTCATTGGTCACATGTGTTGCTTGAAACTATACACTTAAGTGTATGACTTCACTTTTTATGAATATTATTTTTCATAAGAGTTATTGGGTTATGGATTATTGAGTTATTGAAACAAACCGTTTACTGATTAACTCAATAACTTGATAACTCTTTACATTTCAATTTTCCAGTTGTATAAAGCGATCGTCCACCACGGCCTTCAAGGTGTCCACTTTCCTGAAATGGTCAATTATGGCGTTCCGCAATAGGTAATCGGTATCGGATACGGAAATCATTTCATCGAAAAAGCCAACGCTCGGCCCGCCCTGTACCAAATAATCGGAAGTGGCGACGTAGTAAATACGAGACTCATCAAAAGGTTCCCCATGGATGTCCACGGATTCCAGCCCGCCGTTCTTGTCCACTACGATCTGTATGCCGGATATGGGATGTCTTCGGGTGGCCTTGGTCAAAAAATCGATGAGCTTTCTCACGGCAGAACCATCGAGTTCCACCACAACGATGTAATTTTCAAAGGGCATCACCTCATACGCATTGCGTGCGCTCACATTGCCTGCCGAGATGATGGAACGTACACCGCCGTAATTGAGTACCACAAAATCAAGTTCTTTTCCCGTTCTGCCCTTAAAAATGGGTGCCGTTTCCTTAAAAACAATGTCCGCCATCAAATTGCCCATGGAAGTGTTCCGTTTGCCATCGTCCAATAAAAATGGTTCTGGGGCAAAGGCAAGGGTGCTGTCCAATACTTCGTCTATGCGGTTTCTATAGGGAGCGACAAATTCGGATATGGATTCGGTCGGTTTGATGGAAGCATCAATGGGAACCTGTTTTCCTTGAATTTCGACGAGCTCGCCGGTAGTATTCTTACAGGAGAATAAAAAACAAAAAGTTACAATTGCAACAATTTGTTTAAATTTTAAATCAATCACGTGCGTATCTTTGTTAAGTCGTCTTGGTAGATTATTTACCTTTGTAAAAATGCACAAAAATATGTTCATAAGGGGACTCCAAGACAAATTTAAGGTTAAATCTGGGCTCAAATATTTGAAGGAGGAAATGCAAAAGCCTCCACTGCCCATAGACCGGGAAAGGGGAATTACCCGTGTTGGCTGTATAGTCGATGTGGACAATTTCCAGAAGGCCGAGCTCTTTTACGAATTGATCGAGGAATTTTCGCTACGCCCCAATGCCATCAAAATCGTGGGGTACAAAAGGGAATATGACAAGAATTCCCCCTATTCCATCCAAATGTTCTCGGATAAGGACCTAGGGTGGAAAGGGCAAATAGAGAACGGATATGTACTGGAGTTTTTGGGCAGGGAGTACGATATGCTCATCAACTATTATGAGGAGGACAACCTGATGATGAAGCTGCTGTCCTTCAAGACACAGGCACGTTTGAAGGTCGGCTTGGGGTCCCAGGATCAACAGATCAACGATTTGATCTTGAACACGCCCTTGAACGATTTTAAATTGTTCAAAGCGGAATTGAAAAAATATTTAAAGGTTTTAAACGAAATATAAATGGAACAATTGATCGGTACAGGAGTCGCTTTGGTTACTCCGTTCAGGGAAGATTTATCCGTGGATACCATTGCCCTGCAACAAATTGTGGAGCATAACATCCAAGGAGGTGTTGATTATCTGGTGGTGTTGGGCACCACTGGGGAATCTGCCACGCTTTCCAAGGCCGACAAACAATTGGTCATGGATGTAGTGGTGCGCACCAATGCCGGAAGATTGCCTTTGGTATTGGGTGTTGGGGGAAATCATACGGAAGCACTTGTGGAGGAATTGAATAGGTTGGATCTGACGGAATATGATGCCGTCCTCTCCGTGTCCCCATACTACAACAAGCCTACCCAAGAGGGCATCTATCAGCATTTCAAGGCCATTGCGGGAGCTTCCACAAAGCCTGTTATCCTATACAACGTGCCTTCGAGGACCGGAAGTAACATGTCACACGAGACCACATTACGCCTCGCACACGATTTTTCCAACATCATCGGGATCAAGGAAGCCTGTGGCGATATGGTACAGATCGATAAGATCATCGCTGGCAAACCCAAAGATTTCTTGGTCATCTCCGGGGATGATTTCACGGCACTTCCGACCGTTTTGGCGGGTGGGGCAGGCGTGATATCAGTCCTGGGACAAGGATTGCCCTCCCAATTCTCCAAAATGATGGATTTGGGTCTCCAAGGAAATGCCACGGAAGCCTATCAGATTCATTACCAACTCCTGCCTTTGATGGGACTTATTTTTGAGGAAGGAAACCCGGCGGGCATCAAAAGTGTGCTGGAAAATCTGGGACTTTCCAAGGCCGTGGTGAAGTTGCCCTTGGTGGAGGCGAGTCCATCCTTGAAAGGCAAGATCCAGACTTTTTTGAAGTCGATGGATGCGGCCCGTGTTTAAAATTCGTTAAATATTGCCCTTGATTATTGGGGAGTGACCTCTATACCCTTACTTTTGAGTGGTAAAATGTTTTTTTTAAATCCGTTCATTATCACTAATTTTGCAAAATGTTTTTGAAAATGAGGTCAATTCTCCTTCTTTGCGTAGCAGTAGTTTTTCTAACGTCCTGTAGTGAGTACCAAAAAGTACTCAAGAACACGGACTCCAAGGCCAAATACGATTTGGCCGAAAAACTCTACAACGAAGGGGATTACAAAAGAGCAGTTCGACTGTTCGAGCAGATAGCTCCACAATACGTTGGAAAACCCCAAGGCGAACGGGTCATGTTTTTCTTTGCCGACTGTTATTACAAAAACGAGGATTACTATTTGGCCGGATATCAGTTTGAGCGCTTTGTGAAATCCTACCCCAGAAGTGAAAAGATACAAGAGGCCAGTTTTTATGGTGCCAAGAGCTATTATGAACTGTCTCCACGTTACACACTGGATCAAACGGATACCGATAAGGCACTCTCCAAGCTACAGGTCTTTATCAACACCTACCCAGAGTCGGAATTTTTCGAAGAGGCCAATGCCATGGCCACTGAGCTGACCACCAAAAAAGAGAAAAAAGAGATTGAGATAGCCAAGCAGTTCAATAAATTGGGCAAGTTCAACTATCCCATTTTGATTTCTGCCATCACCGCCCTTGACAATTTTATCTCGGACAATCCAGGTTCCATCTACAGGGAAGAAGCACTGTATTACCGTATTGAAGCGACCACCAATTTGGCGATGAACAGTACCGAGGACAAGAAAAAGGAGCGTTTGGAAGACGCCCTTGCATCATACAACAATTTAATACGCTATTTTCCTGAAAGCAAGTTCAAGGACGAGGCGGATGACCTTGCCAAGGCCATCCAGAAAGAATTGGGCGCCTATACCGCCACCGTATCAAAATAAAAAGTTTTTAAAGCTGCACACATTATGCAAGATTTGAAGAATACCAAAGCTCCGGTTTCTACTGCCACCCTTAACAGGAACGAGTTCGACTCCAAGACCGGTAACATTTACGAAGCCATTTCCATAGCATCCAAGCGTGCTATCCAGATCAACTCCGACATCAAAAAAGAGTTGTTGGAAAAACTGGAGGAGTTTGCCACCTACAGCGATAGCTTGGAGGAAGTTTTTGAAAACAAGGAGCAGATTGAAGTGTCCAAGTTTTATGAAAAATTGCCAAAACCCCATGCTTTGGCCGTTCAGGAGTGGTTGGAGGACAAAATCTATTATAGGAACACAGAGAAAGACGCCTAAGAAATGCTTGGCGGTAAGAACATCCTTTTGGGTATTTCCGGGGGAATCGCCGCGTACAAGACCACATTTCTGGTTAGGTTACTGATCAAAGCTGGTGCCCAGGTCAAAATAGTGATGACCGAGAGTGCCAGCTCTTTTGTTTCCCCCCTCACACTGTCCACCTTGTCCAAAAATCCCGTTCTGCTGGATTTTGTGAACGAAGAGGATGGGAGCATCACATGGAACAACCATGTGGAGTTGGGTCTTTGGGCGGACATCATGCTCATTGCCCCGGCAACGGCCAATACGTTGTCCAAAATGGCCAACGGCACTTGCGACAATCTACTTTTGGCCACCTATCTTTCCGCAAAATGCCCCGTCTATTTTGCACCCGCGATGGATTTGGACATGTACAAACATCCATCGACCAAAAACTCCATCGAAAAATTGGAATCCTTTGGAAATACCATGATACCTGCCGAAACCGGGGAATTGGCCAGTGGCTTACATGGAGAGGGACGTATGGCAGAACCGGAAAACATTATCAGTTTTATCGAAGCAGATCTGGCCAAAGAATTGCCCTTGAGCGGCAAAAAGGTGTTGATTACTGCCGGACCTACCTACGAAGCCATAGATCCCGTCCGTTTTTTGGGCAACCATTCATCGGGGACCATGGGCTTTGAGCTGGCCAAAAGGGCAGCAAACCTTGGGGCAAAGGTGATTTTGGTGTCCGGCCCGACCTATTTGAACCTGGAACATAGCTCTGTCGAATTGATCAGGGTCACATCGGCACGGGAAATGTACGATGCCTGCCATCGCCACTACAAAAATATGGATGTAGCCATCTGTGCAGCGGCGGTCGCTGACTACCGACCCAAAAAGGTGGCAACGGAAAAAATCAAGAAGAAGGATGGCGACATGCAGATCGAGCTGGAACGGAATCCGGATATTCTCCTGTCCCTAGGAGAACAAAAAACACATCAGTTTTTGGTGGGCTTTGCCCTGGAGACCGAAAATGAGCTGGAGAATGCGAAGGGCAAGCTGAAACGCAAGAACCTGGACGGTATCGTTTTGAATTCGCTGAAGGAGGATGGTGCAGGTTTTGGTTCGGGGACCAATAAAATTACCTTCATTGATAAGAATTTGCACATAAAAACGTTTGGATTGAAGACGAAGCCCGAAGTGGCCTCGGACATTTGGGAAGAAATCATCTCCAAGATCCATGCATAAGACACTGTTGTCCATTTTTTTACTTTTCATTTCGTTGTCGATTTCCGCACAAGAACTCAATTGTGTGGTGACAGTCAATTCTGATCAGGTTGGACAGACCAATCAACAGATTTTCAGAACATTGGAGCGTTCCCTGAACGATTTTGTCAACAAAAGCAAATGGACGAACAGGACGTATCGGGAGAACGAACGGGTGAATGCGCGGATGTTCATCACGGTGACCCAATACGAATCGGACCGTTTTGAGGCCAACATACAGATCCAGTCGTCAAGGCCGGTGTTCAACACTTCCTACGAAAGTCCTGTGTTCAATTATAAGGACGATGCCTTCAATTTTCAGTACCAAGAGTTTCAGCCCTTGGTCTACAACCCCAACTCCTTCGATTCCAATCTAGTGGCCGTGATGTCCTACTACGTTTATATGGTTTTGGGATTGGATGCCGATACCTTTTCATTGGAAGGAGGAAACGATTTTTACCGAAGGGCCCAGAACATTGTTACCCAGGCCCAGAGTTCCAATTATAGTGGTTGGAGCCAGGAAACAGGGCAGCGCACCCGGTTTGAGCTGGTGGACAACCTGCTCAGCAACTCGTTCAGGGAATACCGCATAGCCATGTACAACTACCACAGGAAGGGATTGGACATTTTGGCGGACAACAATAGCACCGGCAAGCAGATTGTCGCGGGAAGCCTTCGGCTTTTTGAGACCCTGGTGCAGCGAAGGCCCAATGCCTTTCTGATCCAAACCTTTTTTGATGCCAAGTCCGAGGAGATCCAGAACATCTTTTCCGATGGCCCCAAGGTGGATATCGTCAAACTGAAGGAAACCCTCAACAAAGTGGCGCCATTCTATTCCAACACCTGGAATGAGATAAAATACTAGTGCAGTTCTATAAAGAGATTTATATTTACGGATAAAATCTTCAGAATTGCTGACAAATCTTTCCATCCAAAATTATGCGTTGATAGACGATGTGAACGTTGCGTTTCCCAAAGGTTTCACTACCATTACTGGGGAAACCGGGGCAGGAAAGTCTATCTTGTTGGGAGGTCTTTCCTTGGTGCTGGGCAAGCGTGCCGACCTCACTTCCCTAAAGAACGAGGAGCAAAAATGTGTCATTGAGGCTGAGTTTGACCTTTCAAAGTACCAACTCCAACAGTTTTTCAAGGAAAATGACCTTGATTATGAAGATGTGACCATTCTCCGCAGGGAAATCCTGCCCAGTGGAAAATCCAGGGCCTTTGTGAATGACACCCCAGTCACTTTGGACGTGTTGAAGGCTTTGGGCGACCAATTGGTGGATGTGCATTCCCAGCACCAGACCATGCGGCTCACGGAGAACGACTTCCAGATGAAGGTGGTGGATGCCTTGGCCGGAAATGCCGACAACCTAAAGGAGTATGGGGCGCAATTGCAACTGCTGAAGAAGGCCGCCAAAGAGCTGAATGAATTGGAAACGTTCCAGTCCAATGCGGACAAGGAGCACGAATACAACAGTTTTTTGCTGAAGGAACTGGAAGATGCCAAGTTGAAAGAGGGCATGCAGGAGGAGTTGGAAACGGAGTATGAGCAGTTGAGCAATGTGGAACAGATCATGGAGCAGCTTTCCACCGGACATCAATTGCTGAACGATGAACAATTGGGCATTTTGGGCCGATTGGCCGATTTGAGACGTGCCTTTCAGGCCTTGACCGAGTTTGGTCCTGCATACAAATCGCTTGGCGAACGAATTGAATCCGTTTTGATAGAAACCGACGATATTGCCTCGGAAATAGAACAACTGAAAGATACCGTGGAGGCCGATCCGGCACGATTGGAAGTCGTGAACGGTCAGTTGCAACTCCTGTACGACCTTCAGAAAAAACATCACGTGGCCACAGTTGCCGAATTGATCGTTCTACGTGATGAGTTGGCCCTGAAAGTGGAAGCTGTTGCCAATATCGAATCAAAAATAGCGGAAAAGAAAGGCGAAGTGGACCGGATCACCCAACAAGTGGAAGCATGGGCCCAAAACATACACAAAGCCAGAAAGGGCATTGTTCCCAAACTGAAGCAGGTACTTCAGGAAAACCTGGCATCCCTGGGAATGCCGTCAGCTACTTTTAAGATCGAGATAAACCCATCCAACACCTTCAAGGCCAATGGAAAAGACGATCTCGAATTCTTGTTTTCGGCGAATAAGGGTTCCAGTTATGGGGAGCTGAAGAAAGTGGCATCTGGTGGGGAACTTTCCCGCATCATGCTGACCATCAAATCCATTTTGGCCGCCTACGAACACCTGCCCACCTTGATGTTCGATGAGATCGACACCGGGGTTTCCGGGGAAATCTCCAACCGCATGGGCGAGATCATGCAGCAAATGAGCCGGAACATGCAAGTGTTTTCCATTACCCACTTGCCCCAAGTGGCCTCCAAGGGACAATACCAGTTCAAGGTATATAAGGAGGAGAGCGAGCAGGGGACGAGCACCCACATCAAACAGTTGAGCGTGGAGGAGCGAGTGAGGGAACTTGCGGAAATGTTGGGCGGCAAGAGTATATCCGAGTCCGCATTGGCGCATGCACGGGAACTCTTGCAATAGTTATGGGTTAGGGGTTCAGGGTTATGAGTCTTTTTGCTCTATTCTTTTTTCTATTCTCTAACAGCATAGCGGTCTTTTGCTCTTTTATTGGGCAATAGTGGATCAGAATAAATATCTTTGTCCTACAATCAACAATTGAAAGAACATATGGCATACAATCTTTTAAAAGGTAAGAAAGGAATCATTTTTGGAGCATTGGATGAAAATTCCATTGCATGGAAAACTGCGGAACGGGTCCATGAAGAAGGAGGCACTTTTGTGCTCACCAACGCACCCATTGCCATGCGTATGGGGCAGATAAAGGAACTGGCCGCAAAGACCAATTCAGAGATCATTCCCGCAGATGCCACCAATGAAGAAGACCTGAAGAACCTGGTGGAGCAATCCATGGAAGTTTTGGGCGGCAAGCTCGATTTTGTCCTTCATTCCATAGGAATGTCCGTTAACGTAAGAAAGGGACGGGCCTACACGGACGAGAACTACGATTTCACCGCCAAGGGCTGGGACGTGTCCGCGTTATCTTTCCACAAAGTATTGCAGACATTGTACAAAGCCGACGCCATGAGCGAGTGGGGCAGCATTGTGGCCCTGACCTATATGGCGGCACAGCGGACCTTTCCAGATTACAACGATATGGCTGACAACAAGGCCTATTTGGAATCCGTGGCCAGAAGTTTTGGTTATTTCTTCGGAAAGGAAAAAAAGGTTCGTGTGAACACCATTTCCCAATCTCCGACCCCGACCACTGCCGGACAAGGTGTGAAAGGGTTCGGCGGGTTCATCAACTATGCCGAGAAAATGTCCCCTTTGGGCAATGCCACGGCCGATGACTGCGCCAACTACACCGTGAGCCTGTTCTCGGACCTCACCAAAAAAGTGACCATGCAGAACCTCTTCCACGACGGTGGGTTCTCGAACACCGGGGTAAGCCAAGAGGTAATCGATGAGTTTAGCAAATAAGCAATATACTTGCTCTACAGCAGAGAATCAAGGTTGATCTGTCAGTTCGAGCGCAGTCGAGAACGCGAAACACCATAAAGTACATCTCGACTGCGCTCGATGTGACACGTGATCAATTCCAACGATAACCCCATCTTTATTTTCAATGCAGCTGTTTCTCTCCATAATAGTCCCCGTCTATAATCGACCTGAAGAAATCCGGGAGCTTTTGGAAAGCCTTCGGAAACAGGATTTTAAGGAAAATTTTGAAGTGGTCATCGTTGAGGATGGCTCTTCGGAAAGCTCGGAAAGGGTAGTGGAAGGGTTTCAGGACAAGCTCCATATTTCCTACTATTATAAACCCAATTCCGGTCCCGGCGATTCCAGGAACTTCGGCATGCAGAAGGCTAAGGGGAATTATTTCATCATCCTCGATTCCGATTGCATCCTTCCCCAACAATACCTCACCGAAGTG
Organism: Flagellimonas hadalis; assembly: GCF_007785775.2. Lineage (GTDB taxonomy): Bacteria > Bacteroidota > Bacteroidia > Flavobacteriales > Flavobacteriaceae > Flagellimonas > Flagellimonas hadalis. The sequence goes on along the minus strand of NZ_VNIK02000001.1, from coordinate 659,568 downwards.
GACAAGGAACTGAAAAGGGAGTTTGTACATTGTTTTGGTGGACCGGACGCTGCGGACCAATCGTTCACCACGGTACAAAAAGCGATCAATTATGTGATGACCTCCTTTGTTACCACTGGGGGAATCCGTGGAGGAAAGAAGTCGGTGGGTAAATTCCAGCCGCGAAGTTTTAACATGGGGATTTCCAGTGAGGCCTTTGCCAAAGTGGGCGGTTTTGGACGCATACATCCTGGCGAGGACCCCGACCTTACTTTCCGTATCTGGAAGGCAGGTTTCGATTCCCGATTGTTTCCCAACGCCTTTGTGTACCATAAAAGGCGTATAGATTGGGAAAAGTTTTATATCCAAGTGAACAAATTCGGCATGGTGCGCCCCATATTGAACAAATGGCACCCGGGCACTGCAAGGCCCACCTACTGGTTCCCCACGCTTTTTATGTTGGGACTTTGTCTGTCTTTGATCCTCGCTTTTTTCGGGATGTGGCTTCCCCTGATGCTGTATCTCGTTTACTTTTTGACCTTGTTTCTCGATGCATGGGTCAAAAACAGGGATGTCAAAGTGGCCTTTTTGGCCCTTTATGCCGCATTGACCCAATTTTATGGGTACGGAATAGGTTTTCTCAAGTCCACGATCTTGCTTACTTTTAGTAGCAAGGAACCAGAGGAGCTGTTTCCAAAATTGTTTTTCAAGAAAAAGTAGTGTTCAAGAAGTTGCTGAGCGGGCTCAATCAAAAGAAAGTGAAAGTGTTCTCACTCTTTCTGCTATGCTCTTTTTTGTCGTGGTTCATCAGCAACCTGTCCGAATCGTATGAATCTCGGACCGATTTCATCCTCAATTACAGGAACTTGCCGGACACCCTTTTGTTGGGCAAGGATTCGGAGGATGTGATCCAGGCAAAGATCAGGGCGAGCGGGTTCCAGTTTCTGTACCATAACTTTTTTAAGGAGCGCATTGATGTGGATGTGTCCCAAACCACATTTCAAAATGGAAAATACATATTGGCCGGTGAAGAGCTTCGCAAGCAAATGGACCTACAGCTGTCACCCAGCATCTCGTTGATGGATCTGGATAGGAGGGAACTTGTTGTGGATATGTACCGTGTGGCCTCAAAAGAAGTGCCCATCAAGGCAAACCTGAACCTTCAACTCCAACAAAACTATTTGTTGGAAGGAGGGATTTTGATCACCCCGGACCATATTGTCGTGAAAGGGCCAAGATGGGAAATTGATAGCATCAATGAAATTACCACGTCGGCGCTGCAGATGAACGACGTTTCCAGTGATTTTTCACGCGAAGTGTCCTTGATGCTGCCCAAAGGATTGGAAAACAGCGTCTTTTCTGCAGGGAAGGCTGTTGTTTCGGGGAGCGTGGCCAAGTTTTCGGAAAAGGTTTTTGAGGTTCCTGTGAAGGTGTTGAACATTCCCGAAGGATATCAGGTGCAGACCTTTCCGGATAGGGTGACGGTGGTCTGCAAGGCAACGATAGATCGTTTGAAGGAAATTTCCAAGGCCGATTTCGAAGTAGTGGCCGATTATGCCCAACTGAACGGCTCCGGAGGCAGTACCCTGTTCCTGAAAATAACCCAGCGTCCCGAGAATGTCTATGATGTAAGGTTGCAGGAAAACAATACGGTCAATTTTGTATTGAAACAGTTATGAGAATTGTTGGACTTACAGGAGGAATTGGCAGCGGAAAGAGTACCGTGGCCAGAATGTTCAGGGAATTGGGGGTACCCGTATACGATTCCGATTCCGAGGCCAAACAATTGATGACCTCCTCTCCCAAGGTCAGAAAAGCCATAATGGATCTTTTGGGTGAAACCGCATACCAAGGCAAGGAGCTGAACAGGTCCTTTGTGGCAGAAAAGGTGTTCAATGACCCAGAATTGCTGCAAAAACTCAATGCGATCGTGCACCCCGAAGTAAGAAACCATTTCAGGGAATGGACCAAGGTCCAAAATGTACCCTATGTGGTACAGGAGACCGCCTTGATCTTTGAAAATGGGACCCAGGACCACTACGACCACATCATTTTGGTGACAGCGCCTCTCGATGTGCGCCTTAAGCGAGTGATGGAAAGGGACGGCGTGGGGCCAAAAGCCGTATTGGAACGGATGAAAAACCAAATGGACGATGCGGACAAATTGGATTTGGCCCATTTCTGTATCGAGAACCTAGATTTGGAAACCGTAAAGGAGCGAGTTAAAGAACTTCACACCAAACTTATGGCAATGGCGACATAATTTTAACATTTTTGTTAAGGTTAGGTTAAACGGCCAAAGGCCTAAATGTTAAATTTTTAATTTTGGCACAATGAACAAGAAGCTATTCGTTCTTCTGGTCATTCTGATGAGTTTATCCCTTTTAGGAATAATTTTCGTTCAGGTTTATTGGATACGGACATCTATAAACGACAAGGAAGAACAGTTCTCAAGGACGGTAACGGACATTTTGGGTAAAGTGGCGGATAGGGTGGAGATGATGGAGATGAAAGAATATTCCGATCGTCTGGCCTCCATGGTGGATAGTGTCGAGCCGAAGAGCACACAGTTCCGGAATTTTTTGTTCGTGGATAGGGATTTGAACTCCGACGAGATTCTTTTTTATTCCCATGGAATCCTAGAGGAAGATTACAACATATCATCAACGTTCTTTGATAACACTACGGGTGAGGACACCACAACCCTCAGAAACTATACGAGTAAGCGCACCAAAGCCGTGTTCAAGGAAGAGTATGGCCTGGACGGCAAAAGTTTCAATCGACTTACGCCCATCCAACGAATGGAAAAGATAGGCGGACTTACCAGTATAGAAAGAGCGGCTTGGGAAGATGTTTTCATGGAATATGCCAAGACAAGGCCCATACACAAAAGAGTGTCCAAACAAGAGTTGGAACTGTTGTTGAGCCAAGAACTGTCAAACAGAAACATCAACATCGATTATGAATATGGGGTCTACAGTCAGGGATATCCCACCAAGATAAGGTCGAAAAAGTTCAAGTTTTCTGGAGTGAAGATGTATAAGGCCCCTATTTTTGAGGATAGCGAGGGATATACCAGTTTTTCACTATTGCTGACCTTCCCGACCATGAAAAGGTTCATTTTCAGTTCTATCATGAAAATGGCGCTATTGTCCTTGGTTTTCACGTTGGTCATCATGATAGCCTATACCAGTGCCATCTATCAATTGATAAAGCAAAAAAGGATATCTGAGATCAAGTCGGACTTCATCAACAATATGACCCATGAGTTCAAGACCCCCATTGCCACCATCAACCTGGCCGTGGAAGCCATCCGAAACCCGAAGTCCATCGAGGACAAGGAAAAAGTGCTGCGGTATTTGGGGATGATCAGGGACGAGAACAAACGGATGCATGCCCAAGTGGAAAACGTCCTTCGGATATCAAAATTGGAGAAGAACCAATTGGACATCAACAAGGACAGGGTGGACATGCACGATATTATAGGTGATGCCATTGCCCATGTGGAGTTGATAGTGCAGGATAGGGGTGGCTATGTGAATGCCCATCTGGATGCCGAAAGGTCGGATGTGCTCGCAAACGATATGCACATGACAAATGTGATCGTGAACATTTTGGACAATGCGGTGAAATATTCGCCCGAAACCCCAAAAATTGATGTGTTCACGGAGGTGGTGAAGAACAACATCATCATCAAGGTACAGGACCAAGGTGCAGGTATGAGCAAGGCCGTACTGAAGAAAGTGTTCGAGAAATTTTATCGGGAACATACCGGTGACATACATAATGTAAAAGGCCATGGATTGGGATTGGCCTATGTGAAACGAATTATTGAAGATCATCAAGGTGAAGTTTACGCCGAGAGCGAAAAAGGAAAAGGAAGCACGTTCTTTATAAAACTTCCCTTGATTTAAAATCAAACTATGGAAACAGAAAAAAAGAAGATACTATTGGTAGAGGACGATCCAAATTTTGGGATCGTACTAAAAGATTACTTGAACATGAACGACTTTGATGTTGTTCTGGCCAAGAATGGAATGGAAGGTTTTGAAAAATTCAAGAAGGACAATTACGATGTCTGTATCCTGGATGTGATGATGCCCTACAAGGATGGATTTACCTTGGCTAGGGAAATCCGGGAGAAGAACGAGAACATTCCGATCATCTTCCTTACCGCCAAGACCATGAAAGAAGATGTTTTGAAGGGATATAAGGCAGGTGCCGATGATTATTTGAACAAGCCCTTCGATTCCGAAGTATTGTTGATGAAGCTAAAGGCCATTCTTCAAAGAAAAGCGTCCAGTACCTTGGCAGACAGTAAGCAGTTTGAGTTCCAGATCGGGAATTTCCACCTGAACTCAAAACTACGCTTCCTGAAATTCAAAGAAGAGGAGCCCATTAAATTGTCGCCCAAGGAAAATGAACTTTTACGTTTGTTGGCACTCCATGAAAATGATCTCATGCCCCGAGAATTGGCACTGACCAAAATCTGGAGGGACGACAACTACTTTACATCACGGAGTATGGACGTTTATATTGCCAAACTGAGAAAGTACCTCAAGCGTGACGACATGGTGGAAATCTTGAACATTCACGGAGAAGGTTTCCGTTTGGTGGTCAAGGCCGAAAACCAGTAAGAAATGGATCAGAGAATAAGAAGCCACCTTTAAAGGTGGCTTTTTTGTTGGGAGAGATGGACATATCCCTATTGTTTGAGTTCTTTGACGATTTCCCCAACAATCTTGGAAGGTTTGTCCTCAACAGAATAAGTAAGAGCCTTCAAGGGAGGTTCCAAAGTATCAAACTGTGATTGCAGGAGATGTAGGGGCATGAAATGGTCTTTTCTGTTTTCCAGTCTGGATTTGATAAGTTCAAAAGACCCTTTTAGGTAAATGAACTGGATATTGTTCCCCAAACCGGCCCTCAAAAGTCCTCTGTAATTTTTCTTCAGTGCGGAACAGGCAATCACGGCACCCGATTTTTTGTGTTCCAGGGCCAATTGGTTCAACCGAATGAGCCACCCTTTGCGGTCGTCATCGTCCAAGGGAGTGCCACTCTGCATTTTTTTGATATTTTCCGCCGGATGGTAATCGTCCCCATCAAAAAATGGGCATTTCAATTTTTCGGAGAGCAATTTCCCAACAGTTGTTTTTCCGGTACCGCTCACTCCCATGACCACCAAAACGATGTTCTTTTTAGGCATGGGTAACGGTTTTGAGTCGGTTGGTTATCTGTTCGATCATTTTGTTCGGTTCTGCATCGTATTCCACCCAGAGTATGCCTTCGTTTTTTCGCAGCCATGTCAACTGCCTTTTGGCGAAACGCCTCGTATTTTTCTTGATTTCCGAAACGGCAAATTCGAGGGTACAATGTCCGTCAATATATTCAAAAAGTTCTTTGTAGCCAACTGTTTGTAAGGCATTCAATGCTTTATGGGCGTGGAGCTTGGTAACCTCTTCCAGCAACCCGGATTCCATCATCAGGTCTACCCGGGCATTGATTCGTTCATAAACGATGTTTCTTGGGGCTTCAAGACCGATATAAAGCGTTTTGAACGGTCTCGCGGGTCTGTTATGGCCCAAGAAGGAGGAATAGGGGACATTACTCGAAATACAGACCTCCAGTGCCCTGATCAGTCGGTGGGGATTGTCCAAGTCCACTACGTTGTAATATTCGGGGTCTCGACGCTTCAATTCATTTTGGAGGGATTCCAGACCTTCCTCTTGCAGTCTGTGGTCCAGCGAAGCACGGATTTTAGGGTCAACTTCGGGAAATTCATCCAGGCCATTCACTACGGCATCCACATAGAGTCCGCTGCCGCCGACCATGACCACAATGTTGTGTTTTTGGAACAGCGTTTCCAATAGTTCCATGGCCTCACGTTCAAAATCGCCCACGGAATAGGGTTCAAAAATGCTCTTGTGTTGGATGAAATGATGGGGTGCTTCCTTCAGTTCTGAAGGTGAGGGAACAGCAGTGCCTATTTCCATCTCTTTGAAGAACTGACGGGAATCCGCAGAAACGATTTCCGTTTGAAAATGCTTGGCCAAGAGGATGCCGAGTGAAGTTTTTCCAATGGCCGTAGGACCTACCACTGCTAACAGGACTTTTTGGCTCATAATGGATGTCCGCAGTTATAGCAATGTGTGGCATCGTCCCTATGGCCCTCGGCGGAACAATTGGGGCAGGCCTGAGTGTTTACGTGGACCACATTGGAACCTTCTTTTCCCTTATTGCCGTTCCTAGAAAACTCGGCGGTGACAATCCCAGTGGGAACCGCGATGATCCCATATCCCAAAATCATGATCACCGTGGCCAAGAATTGTCCCAAAGGTGTTTGGGGGGCAATATCCCCATAACCGACAGTGGTGAGGGTGACAATGGTCCAGTAGATGCTTCGGGGAATGCTGGTGAATCCTGCTTCATCCCCTTCAATAAGATACATCAAGGTGCCCAAAATGACGGACAGGATCAACACCACGTAGATGAACACGGCGATTTTGGTCCGACTTGCCTTAAGGGCGGATTGCAGTTGGGATGCCTCGCCGATGAACTTTACCAGTTTCAAAATCCGGAATACCCGTAACAGCCGGAAGGCCCTTACCGCCAAAAGCACTTGCGAACCGGCCAATATATAGGAAAGATATAATGGGATGGTGGAAAGAAAGTCTATGATGCCATAGAAACTGAAGACGTACTTCCATGGTTTTTTTATGCTGATGAGACGGGCAATGTATTCCAGGGAGAAAAATATTGTGATGCACCATTCCAGGGTCAGGAGCAATCTGTGGTACTTTTGGTCCACCTCCTCGATACTTTCCAGCATCACCAGGATTACACTGACGATGATCAAAAAGAACAGTACAATGTCGAACAGTTTTCCCGCAGGAGTATCTGCTTCATAGATGATTTCATGAAGTTTGCTCTTCCATCCGCTATGTGGTCTGTACGCTTTCAAGGTTTTGGGTTTAGCGCAATGGTTTTTGGCGCATTGCTCTTTCTCAAAAAGGATTGGATGATGAAAGTGGTGTTCTCATCACCGGACATTGGCGTCATAATCGATTCCAAGATATGAATATTATTGATCTGATAATTGAGTTCCACATGTCCATACCCCTGAAGCACACCGGATTTGATCAAAATAAAACTGCGCTCACCGGTTTGGCGTCCCCGGTCCAAAATGACCATGTCCTTGTCAAGGATGTTGTATTTTTCCAGAGCGGACATGATCTTGGTGTTGCACTCTTCAGCGGTACCGTTCTCATCTGGGGTCTGATTGTTCCCATCGATGGAGCAGGGGCATAGTTCAAATTCGGACCGTATCTTATCCAAGAAACTTTTGGCCGAAGCCAATCCATTGAACCCCATTTTATCAGGTTTCAAAAACCTACTCTTCTCAATTTTCAGGGTAATGTACCCAGATTCGTTCTGTTCTGGTCCAATGATGTGCGAGAAAAGCTTTTTCCTGGGATTGTTGTTGTATTTCGGCTTGTTCTTGAACGATTCGAGGTACTCTTTCAAAACGGCCACCAATTCGCTGCCCGTCGCCTCAAAGGCCACCTTTTTCGTTTCTTTTTGCAACTTTCTGGCAAGGCTCCCCACATTGGTAAAGTGTTGGTTCACCCTTTTTTTGATGTTCTTTGTCTTGCCTATAAAAATAATGGCCCCGTCCTTGTCATACATGTAGTACACTCCGGTTTCCGAGGGAAGGTTCAGAACAATGTCCAATTGGTTGGGCGAGAGTTCCCCGTGGGTCTCTTCGCGCATGACCTCCGTGATGATCTTTTTGTCCGTATCCTTGCCCAGGAGCAACTTGAACAATTTTAAGGTGGCCTGGGCATCCCCATTGGCACGGTGACGATCGCTTGTGGCAATTCCGAGCGAACGGACCAGTTTTCCCAGACTGTGCGATTCAGCATCCGGGATCAATTGTTTGGAAAGGTCCACGGTGCAAAGGGTCTTCCGTTGGTAATCATACCCCAAACGCCTGAACTCGGTCCGGAGGATCCTGTAGTCGAATTGGGCATTGTGCGCCACAATGATGGCATTTTCCGTGATTTCCACAATGCGTTTGGCCACTTCGTGGAACTTGGGGGCGGAGCGGAGCATTTTGTTGTTGATGCCCGTGAGTTTGGAGACAAAGGGTTGGATTTCCCTTTCAGGATTGATCAAGCAGATGAACTGGTCCACTACTTGATGACCATCAAAACGATATATGGCAATTTCCATGATGCCCTCTTCATTGTATTTTCCTCCCGTGCTTTCAATATCGAGTATGGCGTACATGAAAATGCTTGAATTTTATGGATAGTTCCTGGTCCCAAATATACTACTTCCAATGCGCACCATCGTGCTGCCCTCTTCAATGGCAATGGCATAATCGCCGCTCATGCCCATGGAAAGGATGGAAATACCGGGCAGTTTTTTTTGTAAACCATCAAAGATGGATTTCAGTTGTGCAAATTCCTTTCGGATTTGTGCCTCATCCGAAGTGAAGGTGGCCATGCCCATCAATCCTTTGATTTCCACATTTTTCATGGATTTGAACTCATCGGAAAGGAGCAGTTCTTCGAGTTCAGTGGCGTCCAATCCAAACTTGGTATCCTCTTCGGCAATGTGCATTTGGAGCAGGCAGGGAATGACCCGATTATGTTTTTCGGCCTGCTTGTCAATTTCCTTCAGTAGCTTGAGACTGTCCACCCCATGGACCAACGACACGAACTCCGCCATATACTTGACCTTGTTTCGCTGCAAATGTCCGATCATGTGCCACTCGATGTCCTTGGGCAGTTCTTCCCATTTTTGCACCATTTCCTGCACCTTGTTTTCGCCAAACACCCGTTGCCCCGCTTCGTAGGCTTCCAAAATATCCCCATTGGGCTTGGTCTTGGAAACAGCGACCAAGGTTACCCCTTCGGGCAATTCGGATTTGATATTGTGGAGGTTATCTTTTATCGACATAGCTTACAGTTCATAAATGGCAAGCCCGCTGCGGAGCTTTGGTTCAATATACGTGCTTTTTGGGGGCATTACCAAACCAGCATCGGCAATGGCCTTGATTTCTTCAATGGTAGTAGGTACTAGACTGAACCCTACGGCAAAATCGCCCTTGTCCACGCCTTCCTTCATCCGGATGAGGTTGTCCTTCCCGCACCCGTAGGAAATTCGTGCATCGTTGCGGAGGTCACTGATGTCCAAAATGGGCTCCAGAACGGTCTTGAACAGGATTTGGGTGTCCAAATGGCTCAAAGCATCCGTAAAGGTATAGTGGGTCTGTCGAAGGTGTAGGGAATAGAAGTCACCTTCCAAATACATGCTGAATTCATGTTTTTGTTTTGGTCTGCACAGCCCATCGTCCCGTTTCTCGATTATGAAATGTTTGTCCAGTTGGATCAGGAATTCATCCGTGGCATAGCCATTCAAGTCTTTCACCATGCGGTTGAACTCATAGATCCTGATCTGCGATTCGGGAATCAGATAGGCCATGAAATAGTTGTAAGGCTCTGTTCCTATATGGGATTTGTTCTCGGCTTTCCGGTATTCCGCCAAAAGATTGGAAGAGGCACTGCGGTGGTGTCCGTCGGCAATGTACAGGGAGTCCATCTGCTCAAAGGCCTTTTGCAATTTTTCAATGCCCTCCGGATAGGAAATCCGCCAAAGTTTGTGGTTGACGCGGTCTGTGGAGGTGAAATCGTACTCGGGTTCCCGCTGTATTTTTCGTTGGAAAATCGTATTGATCAGTTCATTGTCGGGATAGGTCATCAGCACGGGCTCCGCATTGAACCCAACGGTGTGAAGGTAATCCGCAAAAAGTGTCTCACGCTGTTGGATGGTGTCCTCGTGCTTCTTGATGGTGCCGTTGCGGTAATCTTCCACACTACAGGCACAGAAGAACCCCAGACTCTTGAAATCCCCTTTTTCAATTTGATACAGATAAAAACCCGCTTCCCCATCTTTTTGAAAAATGTTTTCCTCCAAAAACTCCAAGTAGCGGTTGCGGACCAAGTGAAAGCGTTCCTTTCCCGTGATGTTCTTTTCAAACTTGAACCCTGGATTGATGATGTGCAGGAACGAAAAGGGATTGTGCTGGAGCACGGCATTCAGTTCATCCGGGCCATATTCCTCGTAGGAGCGCGAGGCCACAAAAAAAGCTTTGTCCTTGGTGGGACGGATGGCTTTGAACGGTCGTATGGTCGCCATGCAGTCTATTTGAATTGGGACGACACCTTTTCCGCTTTTTTGGATTCGGAATAGTCGTAAAAGCCTTCCCCGGATTTGACCCCAAGTTTTCCTGCCATCACCATGTTCACCAATAGGGGGCAAGGGGCATATTTTGGATTTTTGAAACCGTCATACATCACGTTCAAAATGGAAAGGCATACGTCCAACCCGATAAAGTCCGCCAATTGTAACGGCCCCATCGGGTGGGCCATGCCCAATTTCATCACGGTGTCGATTTCTTCAACCCCGGCAACGCCGTTATAGAGCGTCTCAATGGACTCGTTGATCATCGGCATCAAGATGCGGTTGGCCACAAATCCTGGATAATCGTTGACCTCGGTGGGTGTCTTGCCCAACTTTTTGGACAGCTCCATGATGGTCCGGGTCACCTCGTCCGAAGTGCTGTACCCGCGTATGATCTCCACCAGTTTCATAATGGGCACGGGGTTCATGAAGTGCATGCCGATGACCTTTTCGGGCCGTTGGGTGGCCGCGGCAATCTGGGTGATGGAAATGGAAGAAGTGTTGGTGGCCAAAATGGCCCCTGCTTTGCAGATTCTATCAAGATCTTTGAAAATCTTCAGTTTGATGTCGAGGTTTTCCGTGGCTGCCTCGATGACCAATTGCACATCGGAAACACCTTCTTCCAAAGCGGTAAAAGTGGTGATGTTGGAAAGGGTCTCCTCTTTTTTTGCTTCATCGATGGACTCTTTGGCCAGCATCCGGTCCAAATTTTTGGTGATGGTGTCCAGTCCCTTATCCAGAGATACCTGTGAAATATCGATAAGGTTTACTTGAAATCCGTTTTGCGCAAAAACGTGGGCGATTCCGTTGCCCATGGTCCCTGCACCGATCACTGCTATTTTTTCCATTGTTGTTGTAGTTATCGTGTTGTCAGTTTTGTCATCTAGAACTGTCACCCTGAGCGTAGTCGAAGGAGGCAGTTGAAGGACGGGACAACAGCTTATTGTTTTTTGAACGACTCGATGATCTGAAGGGCCACCTGCAATGCTTTTGTTCCCTGTTCCAGGCTCACGACAGGTATTGTGTCGTTGTTTATGGCATCCGCAAAGGTTTCCAGTTCGTCCAAGATGGCATTGTTCACATCGATTTCGGGGTTTTCAAAATAGATCTGTTTTTTCTCCCCTTCGGCATTTTGCAATATCATATCAAAATCACCAGGTTGTTCGGGAGCGTCCTTCATTTTGACCACTTCTACCTTTTTTTCCAGAAAATCGACCGAAATATAGGCGTCCTTCTGGAAAAAGCGCGATTTCCGCATGTTTTTCAGCGAGATGCGGCTGGAGGTAAGGTTGGCCACACAGCCATTTTCAAATTCGATACGGGCATTGGCAATGTCTGGTGAATTGCTGATGACGGAAACCCCACTGGCGTTGATTTGTTTCACTTCGGAAGGCACAACACTGAGGATCACGTCGATATCGTGGATCATCAAATCCAAAACTACAGGCACGTCGGTCCCTCTGGGATTGAATTCCGCCAAGCGGTGCGTCTCGATGAACATGGGGTTCTGTATTTTGTCCTTCACCGCCAAAAAGGCTGGATTGAAACGTTCCACATGTCCCACTTGCCCCTTTACCTTATGTTTTTCAGAAAGTTGGAGCAGCTCTTGGGCCTCTTCCAAGGTGTTGGTGATGGGTTTTTCAATAAAAATGTGTTTTCCCTTGCCAATGGCCTTTTTAGCACATTCGTAATGGGAGAGGGTGGGGGTCACAATGTCCACCACATCCACGGCGTCCATCAGGTTGTTGATATTTTCGAAATGGGTGTAGCCAAATTCGGCAGCCACTTTTTTTGCGTTGATCTCGTCGGGATCGTAGAAGCCCACAAGCTCATATTTTTCGGACTGGTTCAACAGCCTGAGGTGAATCTTGCCCAAATGCCCCGCACCGAGGACACCAACTTTAAGCATAATACTGTTTTTGTCAAAAATAAGGATATGATACCACTCTTCCATAAAAAATAGGGTCGAACTGGCGGTAAAGTATTGGGGAACTTTTTAAATTCGTGGACCAGACCAAAGACGATGAAGGATACGCTCAAGCATAGGGGCATGCGCAACAAATTGGCGGAACTGTTGGAAGCCAAGGGAATAACAGATAAAAAGGTACTCGAAGCCATAAAGACCATACCACGGCATTTGTTCTTGGACAGTGGTTTTGAGGACCATGCCTATCAGGACAAAGCCTTTCCCATTGGGGCGGACCAGACCATTTCCCAACCTTATACCGTGGCTTTTCAGACCGAGTTGCTCCAAGTGAAACCCAATGACAAGGTGTTGGAGATTGGCACGGGCAGTGGCTACCAAACCGCCGTTCTGTTGGATTTGAAGGCCAAAGTGTATACCATTGAACGCCAACAGGAACTGTTCAAAAAGACACGACTGTTCTTCAATAAGATGAATTACCGACCCAAGAAATTGATTTTTGGGGACGGTTACAAAGGTCTGCCGGAAGAGGCCCCATTTGATAGTATCATTGTGACGGCAGGCGCTCCCGAAGTACCAAAACCTTTGATGTCACAGTTGAAAGTAGGGGGCAGGTTGGTGATTCCCGTTGGGGTGGATGAGCAGGTCATGACCCTTTTTGTGCGAAAGTCCGAGAAGGAATTCCAAAAACAGGAGTTGGGAGCTTTTAGGTTTGTACCCTTGTTGGAGGACAAGAATTGATTCACAAGTGCAAGTTCAAGGGCCAAGCTCAAGAACAAAAAATAGAGAAGGAAACAAAGAGAAAAGAATCAAGAGACAAGAACTCAATAATCCAGTTGGCAGTAACTCAGTAATTGACTTTCGACTTTGGACATCAAACCCTAAATAAACCAATAACTCAATAACCCAGTAACCAATCAGTCGTTGAAACTCTTTTTCACGCGATCTAGACTGCGCTTGCTGTCCCGGTCCTTTATGGTCTCCCGTTTGTCGTACAGTTTTTTTCCTTTGGCAAGTGCTATGTTCACCTTGGCCAAACCCCTGTCATTGATGAAAAGATTGAGAGGGATGATGGTCAGCCCCGTGGTAGTGACTTCTTTTCGCAGTTTTTTCAGTTCCCTTTTGTTGAGGAGCAATTTGCGTTCGGCCTTGGGTTTGTGGTTGTAGTAACTGCCATGGCTGTATTCGTCCACCTGCATGTTCACCACAAAAAGTTCCCCCTTGTCATTGAACTCGCAAAAGCTCTGTGACAGGTTGGCCTTTCCCAACCGGATGGATTTTATCTCGGTACCTCCCAAAACGATCCCAGCCGTATAGGTGTCCAGGATTTCAAAATCGAACCGGGCCCTTTTGTTCTTTATGTTGATGTTTTTCTGCATTGTGCGCAAAAATATAAACTCTTGGGCAAGAAAATTGTAATGTTGCATTAGATTTTACGATTATATACCAAACTGTTCCCCATGCAAAGAATTTTTCTGCTCCTTTTTGTATTGTTGTCCATTGCTTGCAAAGAAACCTCCAAAGAAGAGCTTACGGCCCAAGAGATTGTGGATAAGTCGATTGCCGCCAGTGGTGGAGTTCTCTATAATGACCATGGCACCTCTTTTATCTTCAGGGACAAGGAATATGTGTCCAGGAATGAAAACGGAAAGCGGGTGTTCAAACGGATTTCCCGATTGGATTCCGTGACCATCACCGATGTGAAAAAGGACACTGGTTTTGAAAGATACATGAACGATTCCTTGGTGGCTGTTCCCGATTCCATGGCGGTCAAATATGCCAATTCCATCAATTCAGTGCATTATTTTGTGCGTTTGCCTTTCGGATTGAACGATGCGGCCGTGAACAAGGAATTGCTGGGTAAGGAATCCGTCGGAGGAAAAGAGTACTATAAGATCAAGGTGACCTTTGATCAACAAGGTGGCGGTGACGACTTTGAAGATACTTATTTATATTGGTTTGATACGGAAAGTTTTAAACCGGATTACTTGGCCTATGACTTTCATGTGGATGGAGGTGGACAACGGTTTCGAAAAGCGTATAATGAACGTTACGTGGACAGTATCCGTTTTGTGGATTATGAGAATTATAAGCCCAAGACCAAGGATTCCGATATTTTGGAAATAGCAAAGCTATATGACAAAGGGGAATTGGAACTTTTATCCAAAATAGAGATAATGGATATCAAAGTGCGGAACGATTAATCCATTTTCAAACGGATATCCGTCGGGATACCGTCAATGATCCGGACAATGAACAGACTGCCATTGTCGCTGTCATCCATGTCTTCATATTTTTCCATATCGATCATACGGTTCACGAAAGCAGGTATGGTGTTGCTATGGCCCACGACCAGCACATTTTTTCCTTCATTCTCCAATTTGAACTCCTCAATGTCCACAGCATTGGGGTCGTAATATTTCACATCGATGTTTTTCTTTACCGATGTAGGCGCTGCCGTCATGGAAGTCCGCTCATAATTGGTGGAGTAGATCACGTCCAAGGGAATGGGGTCGAATACCTCCGCCCATCTGATGGCCCTGTTGAGACCATCCTGGTTCAGTTCGGGGTCAGGGTTTTCGGGGTCTGTCCTGTCCTTTTCGGCGTGTCGGATAAAATAGAAAGTGGATATGATCGGGTCTTCCGCAATTTTCGTATCTTTTTTGCAGCTGATACTTCCAACGATTAAAATTGCAAGGGCAATTAGAGGTTTGATGGTTCGCATAGTTTTGATCTAAAAGGTTCCCCGAGTTTTTTAATTTGATTTAAAAGTAACGTTTAATTTTCATTTTATCGTATGCGTAGGATTTTCGTTTGCACACTGTGGGCAATGGTTTTGACGATGGCGAGGGGCCAGGAACCACAATTGCCCACCGATTTGAGACAGCATACCCTTGTGCAGTTCGGTTCAAGCCTCATGAATGCCTCTTACGCTCCAGATTGGAACCGGCCCAATTCCCTCTCCCTCTGGACCCGATGGCAATGGCAGGACATTGATGGGGACCCCACTACTATTTTTGCCAATTATACCCACCAAATCAATGCTCGGTCCACTGCTGGCCTTGGTTTCTTACAGCACAATACAGGTATTTTCCTTTTTACGGGCGGAAATGCCAATTACACCCATACATTTCAGTTGGACGATGAAGTCCAGTTGTTGGCAGGAGTGAATGTCTTTGCCTTTCAGCAGACCGTGGCCGATGAACGCTTTGGGCAGAATGGAGAGGTAGATCCGACCATTTTGGAAGATTTTGAAGGTTTTCGGATGACATTTTCACCGGGGTTCCTTTTGTTGGTCAACCAGTTCAGTATGGGATTGGCCTTTGAGAACGCAGTGGGGTTTTATCTTTCAGGGGAAGGGGAAACAGAGAATTTCCAGACCATCATGGGGACTTTGGGACATGATTTCCCAGTGATCTTGTCCAGTGGTTTGGGCGACAGTTTTGTACGTCCCATGATCTATGTGAAGTCAGTGCCCGAAGGAGATACCCAATTTGGTCTGAACGGGCTTCTGTCCACATCCAAGTTCTGGCTGCAGGGGGGCTACAATAGTTTTTATGGAGTTTCGGGTGGATTGGGAGTTACCTTGGCCAATGCGTTTTCAATTGGTGGACTTATGGAATTTGGAACGGATTCTTCCTTGGAAGAGGAGAATCCTACCATTGAGATCATCGCTTCTTATCGCTTTGGAAAACCGGATGGGCGTAAAAAAGTGGTGGGCTTTGATGTGGAAAAGGAAGTGGCTTTGGAGCAGGAGCGATTGAAGAGGGAAGAAGAGGCTGAACTTGCACTACAAAGGGAAGCTGCACTTCAGCAAGAAAGGGATTCATTGGCCCGGGCCAGAAAACTGGCCGAACAATTGCGCGAACAGCAAAGAAAGGACAGCATCGCACAGGTGTCATTGCAAAAGGAGCAGGACAGTCTGGCAAGGCTCAGAAACCAGAACGTGGAATTGCGGCCCAACGAAAAATATGAGGAGGTGCAAGGTGAAGAAGGGCTGGAACCAGGTTTTTATTTGATAGCCAATGTGTACGGTACCCAAAAGTATTTTGATAACTTCATGAAGACCCTTCGGACAAAGGGATTGGAGCCCAAATCCTTTTATCGAAAAGCCAATAAGTACAATTATGTGTATTTGGAGCGGTACGATACGATGGACGAAGCGCGGACGGCTAGGGACAGCAAGTTCAATGGGAAATACCCCGATAAAACCTGGATTTTCAGGGTAAGAGGGAATTGAAAAACTATTTCTTGATTTCCTTTCGCACCAAATGCTCCAGATAGGTAAGCGTATTGATGAGGTATTTGCGGTCACGGGTAATGGTGCTCATCGCAACGGCCCCTTGGATCATGGTGAACAACTGTTTGGCAAACTGTAAGGGGGGAACGGGAAGGTGCAATTCGTTCTGTTTGGCCCCATTTTCCAGCACCAAGGCTATTTTTCCTTCGATGTCCTTGACGGTTTCCTTTACCGCAGCGGCCAACAGGGTGTTATTGCCCTGGGCGTCAATCCCAACGTTCAGAATGGGGCATCCACCCATCGGGAGGGTGAAGACATCGTATTGTTTATAGAAATTGATAAGGGAAAACAATTTTCCAAGAGAATCTTCCTCGGCGCCCAATTGTTCGTCTATGGCACTTAGCAATTGGTTCCGGTTGTATTCAAAAGCAGAGAGGGCAAGGGCTTCCTTGTTCTCAAAATTGCCATAAATGGCACCTTTGGTGAGACCTGTCGCCTCGGTTAGGTCGCTCATGCTAGTTCCAATATATCCGTGCTTGTTAAAGATGGGGGCTACCGTCTCAATGATATAAGCGGTGGTGCGTTCTGCTTTTTTGGACATGGTGGTATAGGTTGGTTCGGGTAAAACGAAGATATAAAAAAACAATACTGTTTGGTATTATAGCGGCTTAAAAGCCATTATTTTAACAGTGTTGAACCGCTTTACTTGCTTCAAAAATGAAATGATAGGGATTTTGATGGCTATGTCACCATCATTTCCAGACCTTTCTCAGGAAATTGAGGTAATTCTGGCTGGTGATTTTTTCAATATCAGCTGCCGTATATCCTCTTTGGGACAACAGTTCGGGGATTTTTTGCAGATCGGCAATCGTATCCACATCATAGGGCCCCTGTTCTGTTCCGAAGCCGCCGTCCAAATCAGTGCCAATACCTACGTGATTTGTATTTCCGGCCAACTGACAGATATGGTCTATATTGTCCACCATGATTTCGAGCGAGACCCCCATGGCTTTTGGGTCAGATTTCCTCCTGATCCAATTAGGGACCATCATCCAGGCATCCAGCACCATCCCGATCACGGCTTCCCTCTGGATCAATTCCTTGAGTTGTTCATCCGTAAACTGTCGGTTGTGGTCCACAAATTTCCGACAAAGACTATGACTGGCCCAGACCGGACCATTATAGGCGGTCATGGTTTCCCAAAAACTCATATCGCATAAATGCGTGGCATCCAAAATGAGGTTGAGTTCCTCTATTTTTTTCAAGAGCTCCCTTCCCTTTGCCCCAATGCCCCCAACAGAATCCGTACCATGAGCATAGATTCCGGGACCATAATGTGCAGGACCTATGGCCCTCAGACCAGCTTCATGCGATTTTTCCAAATAGCCCATATCCACAATGGAATCGGCTCCTTCCAGGCTCAGAATATATCCTATGGGTTTATGCTCTTGTTCGCTTTGCCAAAGTTGTAAATGATTGTCCAAACCCTTCAAATTGGTGATTTGGACCATTTCCCCTTCATTTTCCATGGCTTTGTACCATGCCAACTGTCCTTGGGTCTGGGCCCAGGCTTGGTGCTGGGAATGCCAACCGGGAAGTGGGTTGCTTTTCTTTACGTAACGGGCAATCTGTGTGGCCACACAAAGACCTACATTTCCTTCCCGCATGGCAGGAAAGGAGACCGTATTGTTGCCACGGTCGGGTTTGTCGGTCATTCCCTTTTCCCGCTCCCGTATTTCGGAAACGGGGAGCCTCAGGTCGCGGTTCCACTCCATGGCGTTCATAGAGAGGTCCAAGTGCACATCAAATATGAACATGGGGCTATGGATGAAGTTCGAACATGGCCTCGACCTCCACGGGAATGTTGCCGGGAAGCATCATCCCCACGGCACTCCGCACGCCAATACCGTTTTCCTTTCCAAAAACATCGGCCATCAATTCACTGAATCCATTGACGACATAGGGTTGTTTCCCAAAATCTGGGGTGGAGTTGACCATCCCCAGCACTTTTACGACCCTTTTGATGCGGTCCAAGCTCCCAAAATGGGTAATGATGGTGGATAGCATCGTCAATCCAACCTGTCTGGCCGCCAATTTGGCCTGGTCGGCATCCAGATTGTCCCCTGCACGACCTATCATGAGGGAGCCATCAAGATTGACAGGGCCTTGACCCGATACGTATAAAAAATTATCGACGACCAATATGGGTCTATACACCCCGGCAGGTGGCGGGGCAGGTGGGAGCTGAAGATTCAATTCCTCAACTCGCTTTGAAGGTGTACTGTTCATATGTTTAGATGATTGTATTTAAAACCAAAACCCCGATAAGCCCCATAATGCCGACCAAGGTTTCCATAACGGTCCAAGTGGACAGGGTTTCCTTTACCGAAAGATTGAAATATTCCTTGAACATCCAGAAACCGGTGTCGTTGACGTGGGAAAGCATCAAACTGCCAGAGCCTATGGCGAGGACCATCAGTTCGGGGCTTGTGCCAGTGCCTGATGCCAAGGGGAGCACGATTCCGGCGGCGGTCAAACCTGCAACGGTGGCCGACCCCACACTTACCCGAATGGCCGTTGCGATGACCCAGGCCAGGACCAAGGGAGATATGCTGGAGCCTTTTAGGCTATCGGCAATGTAATCGCTCACATGGCTGTCGATCAACACTTCTTTCAACGCCCCTGCCCCTGCAATGATCAATAAGATCATGGTGATGCTGGACACGGATGCCGAAACGGAAGCCATGATGGTGGACATGGACTTACCCTTGGACAATCCCAAGGTGTAAATGGCGAGCAACACGGAAATCAAGAGCGCAATCACTGGATTTCCAATGAACATGAGCACTTCCCGGAGTTTGCCTTCTTCCAGAAATTGTTCCGCGGCAATGGCAATGCCTATCAGCAATATGGGTGATAAGGCAGTAAAAATACTGGTGAAGGTCGATGGTAATTCTTCCTTCGGGATGATATTGGGGTTGTAAAATTCCTTTAAGGGTTTGGCCTCCACTTTTTTGATGGTACGGGCGAAAACGGGACCGGCCACAATAATGGCGGGAACCGCAATGATGAGCCCATACATCAATGTTTTTCCAATATCCGCATTGAACATGGCCGCAATGGCCGTGGGTGCAGGGTGGGGCGGGAGATAGCCATGGGTCACCGAAAGTGAGGTGAGCATGGGCAGCCCCACATAGAGCAGGGGCAGTCCGGTGGAAATGGCAACGGTAAATACCAAAGGTATCAGAATCACGAAACCCACCGAATAGAACATGGGGATGCCCACAATGAAACCTGTGACCACCATGGCCCACTGCACATGTTTTATGCCGAATTTGGCCACCAGTTGGGTGGTGATCTGTTGAGCGGCCCCACTATCGGCGACCAGTTTGCCCAACATGGCGCCAAGTCCCAATATCAATACCAAAAAGCCCAAAGTGTTCCCGATGCCGCGTTGGATGGATGACACCAAACTTCCAAGTTCCATTCCTTGAAAGACCCCTACAAAAAGGCATACAATGATAAAGGACAGAAAGGCATTCAACTTGAATTTGGCAATCAACAAAAAGAGCAGTAGGATGCCCAAGACGGCAATGAGGAGTGGCATATTTAGGAAATGTGTTTGAGCTAAAATAAGGATTTAAATGAAATACGCCCTGATCGTTTTGGATTTCAAACAACATGCTTTGGAATGTGACAAATAAAAAACCTTCCCCATTGGCTTGAGGAAGGTTTTATTGTGTGGATGATGGAGAGAATTATTCCACCAACTCATTTTGGTTTCGGAACACCAACTGGTCGTCAAAACTGTCCAAGAGTACAATACTGTCGGTCGTGATTTTTCCGGAGAGCAGTTCCTTGGAGAGGTTGTTCAGCACCTCTTTCTGGATCAATCGCTTTACGGGTCTGGCGCCATATTGTGGATCGAACCCTTTTTTGGCCAGATAAGCAATGGCTTCCTCGGTCGCATCCAACGTAATGTGCTGTTTGGACAACATTTTCTTCAGACTGTCCAATTGCAGCCTCACAATATCCTTGATGTCCGACTTGTTCAAAGGTGCGAACATGATGATGTCGTCTATTCGGTTCAAGAATTCTGGGCGAATGCTTTGTTTCAACAATCCCATCACTTCAATTCTTGCAGCTTCCGAAGCACTTTCCAAATCCACGGCATCTTCAAACTTCTCTTGGATGATGTGGCTGCCCATATTGCTCGTCATGATGATGATGGAGTTCTTGAAATCCGCCACCCGGCCTTTGTTGTCGGTCAATCTACCTTCGTCCAGCACCTGAAGCAGGATGTTGAAGGTGTCCGGGTGCGCTTTTTCTATTTCATCCAACAAGATCACGGAATAGGGCTTTCTTCGCACGGCCTCGGTCAACTGACCTCCTTCGTCATAGCCCACATACCCCGGAGGTGCACCTACCAGTCGGCTCACGGAGTGGCGTTCTTGGTATTCGCTCATGTCTATCCGTGTCATGGCGTTCTCGTCATCGAACAGATAGGCTGCCAAGGTTTTTGCCAACTCCGTCTTACCGACCCCGGTGGTTCCCAAGAAAAGGAAGGAGCCAATGGGTTTTTTGGAATCCTGCAATCCGGCCCTGCTTCTTCGTATGGCGTCCGAAACGGCAATGATGGCCTCGTCTTGGCCCACCACACGCTTGTGGAGCACATCTTCCAGTTTCAGGAGTTTTTCGCGTTCACTCTGCATCATCTTGGTCACGGGGATACCTGTCCATTTGGCCACTACCTCGGCAATGTCCTCATAAGTGACCTCCTCTTTGATCAAGGTGCCAGCGGTCTGTTGGCTTGCAAGTTCATCCTGTAGTTTTTCCAGTTTCTCCTGGGCTTCCTTGATCTTTCCATACCGTAGTTCGGCCACCTTTCCGTAGTCCCCGTTCCGTTCGGCGCGTTCGGCCTCTAATTTGTAGTTTTCAATGTCCTCTTTGGTCTTTTGGATGTTGTCCACCACTGTTTTTTCACTTTCCCACTTGGCAAAGATCTCGTTGCGGTCTTCTTTGAGATTGGCCAGATCCAAGTTCAAGGTCTGCAACTTGGCTTTGTCGTTTTCACGTTTGATAGCCTCTATCTCAATCTCCAACTGCATGATCTTCCGATCCAGTACATCCAGTTCTTCGGGTTTGGAGTTGATTTCCATGCGAAGTTTGGATGCTGCTTCGTCCATAAGGTCGATGGCCTTATCGGGCAAAAAACGGTTGGTGATATAACGTTGGGAAAGTTCCACGGCACCGATCACGGCCTCATCTTTGATGCGGACTTTGTGATGGCTCTCGTATTTTTCCTTGATGCCCCTGAGAATGGAGATGGCACTCTCGGTATCAGGCTCGTCCACCATTACTTTTTGGAACCTACGCTCCAAAGCCTTGTCCTTTTCAAAATATTTTTGGTACTCGTCCAGTGTGGTCGCTCCAATGGCTCTTAATTCCCCTCTGGCCAAAGCAGGTTTCAGGATGTTGGCAGCATCCATGGCACCTTGTCCGCCCCCGGCACCCACCAACGTATGGATCTCGTCAATGAAGAGCACAATGTTGCCATCGGAGGAGGTAACTTCCTTGATGACGGCCTTCAACCGCTCCTCAAATTCACCTTTGTATTTGGCCCCAGCGATCAATGCACCCATGTCCAGGGAGTAAATGATCTTGTCCTTCAAGTTTTCGGGGACATCGCCCTGTACAATTCGGTGAGCCAAGCCTTCGGCAATGGCGGTCTTACCCACACCGGGCTCACCCACCAACATGGGGTTGTTCTTGGTCCTTCGGGACAGGATTTGCAAAACCCTTCGGATTTCTTCATCACGCCCGATCACAGGGTCCAATTTTCCACTGTCCGCAAGCCGATTGAGGTTATTTGCATATTTATCCAGGGAATTGTAGGTCTCCTCGGCACTTTGCGAGGTCACCTTGCCACCTTTGCGCAATTCCTGGATGGAGGCAGCCAAATCTTTCTCCGTGACGCCCTGATCTTTTAAGATCTGCGCTATTTTGCTCTTCGATTTGAATATGGCCAGCAAAAGGTGTTCGATGGAAACAAATTCATCACCCATGTTTTTTGCAACGATGCTGGCTTCGTTCACGGTTTTCCCTGCTTCCCTGGAAAGCATGATCTCCCCGCCGGATACCTTGGCAAAGCTCTGAAGTTCCTTGTCCAAAATCTGGTTGAGCAGGTTCACGTTCACGTTCAATTTCTTCAAGATGAAGGGAAGTACGTTTTCGTCAACTTCCGCAATGGCCTTGAAGAGGTGTTCGTTCTCAATTTGTTGGTGACCTAGTTCTTGGGCCAATTGTTGGGCCCGTTGAATGGCTTCCTGAGATTTTATGGTAAAATTATTAAAGTTCATAGTCGTTGTTTTTTTTCTGATATGTCAACAATCCTACCACGGTCGGAGTACTGTCAAAATGTCTGGAAAATCCAGAAAACACAAGACATTTCGTCAGATGTAAGCTTTTTTATCCTTCCCGACTTATCTCTTAAATTTGCATCATGGGAATATTTGACAGTATCTTCGGAAAGAAGGAGCGAATCGACATACAAGATAAGAAATTACCGTGGATTTTTTTGGAGTCCATGGAACAATTGGATACTATAAAGGCAAGTTCCGAGGAGCGGCCACAGGTCATCTTCAAGCACTCATCCACCTGCGGTATCAGTAGTATGGTGCTAAAGATGTTCAAGGGATCCTATGATCCAGCTTTGGACTGTGACCTCTATTTTTTGACCATTCAGACGCACAGGGATCTCTCCAATGCGATTGCGGACCGGTTTGGGGTAAGGCACGAGTCGCCCCAATTGCTGGTCATCAAAAATGGAAAGGTGACTTTTCACACATCCCATGGAGCCATTGCGGATTTGGACCTAAAAGATTACCTATAAAAAAAGCCCCGATTGGGGGCTTTCGTCTTTTAGGATCTAGTTGAACTGATATTTTGCTATGATGCCCTTGAGCCTCGCCTTGAGGTCTTCCCCGGCATCGTACACCATTTGCTCATTGGAGGGGAAAGGTACTTCCCGGGCGTTCAGGTACACCAGAAGATCGTTCTCCAAGGCCCTCTTGTCCCCTTGATAGTTGGCGAAGATATGCTCGAAAACAAATTGACTGGATAGGGGGTAGGCATTGATCTCCTGTCCGCTCTTCAGGTCGGTGAACCGCACCTTGGCCCCGATTTGGGCACTTTTGGTCTGGGTAAACTGAAAGAATTTGCAGGTCACGGTGCGCATTTTGTCCACTTTGATCTTATTGCCCAAGCTGTCCTTGACCACATTTCCGTTCCGGTCCAGCAAATATTCCCAACCATCCTTGATCTGTTTTTCCTTGATGATCTGGGTCTCGTTCACGCGCTCTGGCGATACATTGATCTCCATGAAATCCAAGTTCATGGCATAATCATATTTCACGTTGGCCAATGGATTGGTGTGGTATTGCAACCAAAAATTGTCGATGCCAAAGGCATTGAAGTCCAGAAGCTCCCTTTCCAACCGCTCAGGGATGATCTGCTCGGTCAGGTTTCCGATCTCGACCCGAACAAACTCCAATCCTTTGTTGTAGGCCTCGTCCATTTTGGATACGGTTTCCTTGTATCCGGGACTGATTTCCTGCACATATTTCAAATCGTCATAGGCAACTCGATAGTCACTTTTGTATTTGGCACTTTTCAATAGACCGATGGCATTTTCATATAAATGTTCGGAGAGTTCGTCCTTGGTGTTCAGAATGGCGTTGTCGTAGTTCTCAAAATGGAACTTCGCATTCCTTCCCTGGTCGTTGATGCGGAGGGGAAGCAATGGTTTGATGCGTTCCTGTATCCGTTTCAACTGCACATATTTGTTGTAGATGGTCTCTAGGTTGGCAGGATTGCCGTCATTCTGTAAAAAGGCAATTTCCTGTTCTTCCCTTTCCGCATTTTTGGCAAAGGCCTCTTCCAAAAGTGTGATGTATTCTTGGTTTCCTTTTTTGGTCTTGTTTTCCGCCAAGTTCTTTATGGCCTTGTCCATGGCGGTAACATAGTTACCGGTGTTCAGGGCTTCTTGGGTCTTCTTGACGCCTCCACAGGCGGCAATCATCAAAATCGTGGTCAAGAGTAGTATTTTTTTCATGATGATGGTGTATTGGTTGTTTGATCGAGTTCAATAGCTGTGCCAAAAACGGTTATCTATAAACGAAAAAGTCGCACAGGTAGTGTGCAGGTGGGGTTTAAGTTTCAAATATAGAGCATTTAACGATAGTTCCAACTTTGTTAATTTCCGTTTGATAAAATTGGGATGTATGTTGTTTTTTTTGGGCATAAATCCCCTTCCAATTCGTAATTTTGCGGCTTATCAAAATAATTTGCAGATGCAACGAGACCATAAGATTTTTGAACTGATAGCACAAGAGAAGGACAGGCAGATTGAAGGCATAGAGCTGATAGCTTCCGAGAACTTTACCAGCCCGCAGGTGATGGAGGCCGCTGGCTCCGTATTGACCAACAAATATGCTGAGGGCTATCCCGGAAAACGATATTATGGAGGTTGCGAAGTGGTGGACCAAGTGGAACAACTGGCCATTGACCGCGCCAAGGAACTGTTCGGGGCCGCCTACGCGAATGTTCAGCCACATTCCGGATCCCAGGCCAATGCATCTGTATATCATGCCTGTTTGCAGCCCGGGGATACCATTTTGGGCTTTGACCTGTCCCATGGAGGGCACTTGACCCATGGGTCGCCCGTAAATTTCTCCGGAAAACTGTACAACCCTGTTTTTTATGGGGTTGATGAGGAAACAGGTATGCTCAACTATGATAAGATCCAAGAAATTGCGGACAAGGAGAAGCCGAAGTTGATCATTGCCGGGGCCTCTGCCTATTCCCGTGATATGGATTTTAAACGTTTCCGTGAGATTGCTGACAGTGTTGACGCTATTTTGGTGGCCGATATTTCCCACCCTGCAGGATTGATCGCCAAGGGAATCTTGAACGACCCCATCCCTCACTGCCATATTGTGACCACGACCACCCACAAGACCTTGCGAGGTCCTCGAGGAGGTCTGATTTTGATGGGTGAGGATTTTGACAACCCGTTTGGCATCACATTGAAGAACGGAACCCTACGGAAAATGTCGGCCCTTTTGGATCTTGCCGTGTTCCCCGGTAACCAAGGTGGACCATTGGAACACATCATTGCGGCCAAGGCCGTTGCATTTGGTGAGGCACTTTCCGATGAGTTCCTGCACTATATGATCCAAGTGAAGAAGAACGCTGCCGCAATGGCCAAGGCGTTCATGGCCCTGGATTATAAAGTGATCTCTGGGGGAACGGACAACCACATGATGCTTATCGACCTAAGGAACAAGGACATCACAGGTAAAGATGCCGAAAAGGCGTTGGAACATGCGGCCATTACGGCCAACAAGAACATGGTGCCCTTTGACACGCAATCCCCGTTCATTACTTCGGGCATCCGATTTGGTACCCCGGCCATCACCACCAGAGGGTTGAAAGAGGCGGATATGGAGACCATTGTTGGGTTTATCGACGAGGTGATCATGGACCCTGGGAATGAGGAGAAATTGGCCCAGATAAAACAAAAGGTCAACGATTTGATGAAATCGCGACCTTTGTTCAGTGTTTAGTATCGATGCTTGCTTAAGTTCGTGCTATTCAAAAAGGAACAGATCTACTTCGTACATTTTTCTTTTGTGTAGGGAGTAGATCATCACTTGGTGGGATTCGTCCTCGAAGTAAAGTCCCCAATAATCAAAATAACTGCTTTTTTCCTTTTTTGGCTCAAATATGTTGGGAGCACCATATTCGTATACGGGCACAAAAATTTCATAGGGCATTTCGGTAAGGCCCTTGGTGTAGTACACGAAGTGTTCGCTGGCCTTTAGCATGATATTGCCTATTTGGTCTGGAATGCTTTGATCATAGACCCTGGATATAATGATGGAAGTATCCTTGAAATGCAATGAGGCTTCCGATATATCCAAAAGAAAGTTGTTTTTGGAGTTCAGCTCCATAAAGGCTTTTCCAAGGGTAGAGGAGACCTTGTGCTCCCTTTCGGGGAATGTCATGCCGCCCCATGTGCCGCTCGTAAAGAAATGAAGGCTCTCCGTAATACCGAAGTTAAAGTGCAGATCTAGGACCATATCGGTTTTTTTGCTTTCCTTGTCGTGCTTGAAATGCATTTTGACCTCGGCAAAAAAATCTTTTTCAATGGTTTTCAGAAACTCGTCCAGCCCATTTGCGGCCTCAAATACCTTTGCGCCACTATGCTGATGATCAGTGTTGTTTTTCCTTGGGAGTGACATATGCTACGGGTTGTAATTTTCTTTCAACCTTAAAGTTAGGATGAATCTTTTTGTTGGGATTGAAGAAAATCCTTAAAAATTCTATGGGTTTCCCTTAGTTTGTAGGCTTTTTACGTCAAGAATGTGTAAAACCAATTACGGAGTTCGACCAAAAACACATTTTGAAGTTTGGGTCTTAGATGAAGCCCCTGTTTTTTGCGGCAATGATCAAGGCCATGTCGTTCTCGTTCTCCGTGCCGAAAAGGGTCTTTAAGTGCCGTTTTCTGTTCTCGATGGAGGAGGGGGAAAGCCTGATGTGTTTTTCCAGATCCTTGTTCTTGGTGCCCATGGAAAGGTGGTATAAGATCTGTTTGTCCTTTTCATCCAACTCGATGTCGTTGGCCATTTTCTTGCGGATGGCGGACAAGGCCTTTGATGAATAATAAGGAGGATTCAGGATAATGGTCTTCACGGCATCTTCCAAGGTTTTGGGGTCAATATCCGTTTTTACCAGATAACCGTCCGGGTCCACCGATTTTAGAATGCTGTTGATCCTGAAATTGTCACTGAAAGACGACATAAAGGCAATCTTGCTTTCGGGGACCAATTTGCGGGCCAATATGCCGAGGTCTTCACCCGAATGCGGTTGGTTCTCGTTCGGGGCGAACAATTGAACATCCAAAAGGAGGATGTCGTACTTGAAGGAGTTCACTGAGTCTTCGATGAGTTTTTTTCCGCCCTCGAAGGTGTTGGCGGTATCAACAATGATGTCATAGCCCTCAAAATCAATGTTCTCCAGGATAAACTTGTATCCTAGCATTGTCATTTCGTGGTCATCTATTGCCAAGATTCTCAATGTCTTCATAACTGTTTTGCTTCTCGTAGGTTTAAGTGTTCATTACAGGTTTCAAGCTTGTGGGGTCCTTGGCCTGTGTGGGTTCAATATATTTTGCAGGGATGGACACCGAAATCGTGGTGCCCTTTCCTTTTGTACTTTCAATGTCGAAGACGCCGTTTATTTTCTTCACCCTTGATATGATGTTCCTTATGCCGATTCCTCTCTTTCCTTTGGTCGTATCGAACCCGATGCCGTCGTCCTTGATGGTCAGCTTCAGTATGCCGGACGCCGAGCCAAAGGAAATGGCGATATTTTTACATTTGGCGTGCTTTGCACTGTTTTTGAGTGTCTCCTGTACAATCCGATAGGCATTGATCTTGATATCGCCCAACAGGTTGTCCCAGTGTATCTTTTTGTCATAACTGAAAGAACACGATATGCCGGAAGACTTTTGAAAGCCACTGACCAGTTCCTCCAACGACACGATAAAATTATGAAATTTTTCATAAGAGGCATGGTTGAGTTCGTGCGAAATGCTCCTGATATCTTCCTCCACTTCCCGTAGTTTCTCTATGAACGCAGCCCGTTGTTCCACTGAATTGCTGTCCCCTCGTTCATTCAAACCGCTCAGTAACAGCCGTATGCCGAGCATTTCGCCCAAGATACCGTCGTGGAGTTCTTCGGAAATGCGTTTTTGTTCCAACTGCCTGCCTTCTTCAAATTTGCCCTGCTGGGAGAGCATCAAGTTGTAGATTTCCTGATTGCTTTCCTGCTGTTTTTGCTTGAACTTGAGCCTATTGTTGTTGATGTACTGTAAAACGATCACCGTGGTGGTCAACCCAAATACAACGAGACCAAGTACGGCCCCGGCCCATAATTGTCTTTCTCGGGAAAGGAGCACGTTCTCTTCCTTGATCTTATCAGTGTCCAAGCGTATCCGGGCAAACTTGTCCCGCTTGGTGCGCTCTTCTTCTTGGATGACCTCGTTGAGATCATAATAGGCATTGGAGTACGAGGCTGCATTGGTCTTGTCCAGTTGGGTGAGCAACCGGAGCACTTCCAGCAGCCGGTCATTGTTGCGGGTTTCTTGGGCCACAGACCGCGATTCTTTGGCGTATTGTAGGGCGTTGGCCGTATCACCCTTGGCAGCCAACAATTCGGCATAATACTGCTTTGTCCGGGCTTGGTGTTCTGTATGGCCGTATTTATCGTTGGCGATGATACTTTCTTTCAGCAATTTTTCTGATTCAATAAAATTGTTTTCATCCTTGAAAATTGCATAAGCAAGGCTTGTAAGTGCAAGTACATATAATTCAGAATCTTTATTTTCTAAAGATTTATTTTCCAATAATTTTATAAATGAGTCTTTGGCTTTGTTGTAGTCTTCATTTCTCAATAAAGCATTTGAAATATTATTTTGATTTTGCCAGGCAAATTCTGCAGCTTCAGAAGAGTCTAGCTTATCCAAATATGAGCCGGCTTTTTGGTAATATTCCAAAGATTTTTCACTGTCCCCCATGCCACTGGAAAGAATACCCAACAAATTATAGCAATTATAGATTCTTTCGGTATCTCCCAATTCATCAAAAATCCTCAGGGCAGTGGTGGCACTGATTTCTGCGCCCAAATAGTCCTTGTAGGAATCCTGGATCTGTCCCATACTGTATAAAATTCTAGCTTTCAGGGAACTTGATTCAGGGCTTTTTGGGAGCTGTTCAAAACTGTTCAATGCTTTTTTATAGTGGTAGAAGGCACTGTCCAGAGCTCCATACGATTTAAAAAAGGAGGCCATGTCCCAGTGCGAATAGCCAAGTGGAGTGAACATATCCGTTTCTTTGGACATCATCATAATCTGTTTGTTGGTGTCCCGGAACCCAAGGGAATCCTTCAAGCTTTTATAGGTCAATGAAATGGTCAAAAGTTGATCTAAGATTATGGAGTCGTTGGTAGAAGCGAAGGCTTCCCTTTTGGCATTCTCCAAAAAACGCGTTCGTTCTTCAAGGGGCAGTTGCGTGCTGTCCTTGGCCATTTTGACCCATTTACGTACGGCGTCCGCTGTTGTGCTTTGGACTGAAGTATTCTCTGTGGATGGTTCGGAACACCCAAGAAAGATGAAGACTAGCGATAAAAGGGACCAACTTTTCAATGGCAACGGGTTGTTTATTGTTGATACAAGGTACTAAAAAAGCCCCAGACCTTTTCAGGGGATGGGGCTTTGGTTCAAATTTATATGGTGGTCATAGGCTGCGGTCGTCGTTGGCACTCTGCTCCAAGCGAAATATCCTTTTTTGGTCTATCCCAAAAAGTGTCCGTTGGTTGAATGCCTGTTCCGGCGCAGTGGTCCTATTGCCTTCTAACTGTATCTTTTTTGGGGACTCGTCCCTGTAACAGAACAGAGTTCCGCCTAAAATCAACAATAAGAGTATTGACCGTATGAGGTTGTTCATCAATGACCTTATTTAAAGATCTTAGTTAAGTCCTTCGTCATCGCCACGGTCATCATCATTTGATTGATCACCATCAGTTGCATTTGCATTTTGATCCAATTGTTGGAAAAGTGCTTCTGTTTCTTGGATATCGGTTTCTGTTTCGCAAGAGTAGAATCCAACGGTCAATAGAGCAAGGGCCAAAATACTTAGTAGTTTTCTCATAATATTAGGTTTTAGGGTGTTAATTAAATTGGTTTGTCTAGACCAAAAGTACCCAAGACCTATAGGATGGCCCATTGCAGAATGGACTATTTAGAATCCGTAGGGATTCTGTGAGCATACTACCATAAACTGTTAGAATTTTGTCAATTAAGGGCCTTTACGGCCGTTTTGGAGAGCATTTCCTTCAGAAGATCTATCCTGTCCTTATAGGTCTTGGAGAAGGGAAGTTCCTCCTCGTTCCCATGTCGCAAGGTGCACATGGATTTGCCATAGTTGATGCGGGACACGTACCTGCTGTTCAGGATATAGCTCTGGTGGATGCGGATGAATGCTTTGGGCAGCTTGTCCTCGAACGACTTCAATGTTTTGAAGGCGCTGATCACATTGCCATCCCTCATGAAAAAATCCGTGGTGTTGTTGTCCGATTTCAGGTAAAGGATATTCTTGGTGTCCAGATACCTATAATCGTTATAGGATTTAAGGCAGATGGTGGATGGCATATCCTGTTTAGGATGCCTTTTGCGGAGGCGCAGGATGGTCTTGCGTACATCAAATTCGTTGTGAGGAAGGATCCAATAATCAAAGAAACCACTCTTTATGGCATTGTAGGCATATTTCTTGGAAGTGGAGTATCCTATAATAAGGGGTAGGGCCTGCATGTATTGGTTCAGTTCCGTCACCATTTGAAAGTATTCCATGCCATCTTCACCAAGATTGATCAGCACAAGGTCCGGTGTGAACTTCAGAATGGTGTCCAGCCCTTCTGCTGCACTGGCGGCTACGCCCATACAGGTCAAATCCTCATACTCCTCCAAATAGAGTTGCAGTTGTAGCTTGGTCGCTGCATTGAGGTCTATGATGATATAGGTATATTCCATACGCAAAATGCTGAGTGCAAGTTACTAACGAGTTCAAAAAACTCATTGCAGTTTTCCCTTAAAAAAACTATGGGTTTCTCTTTAAAAAGGGCATTTTTCTTACAAAAATCCTTAAATTTTCGTTAAAGGGTAACGACCTGCAACAAATCTATGCTTTTCCTGATCTCATTTTTGAACGAGTGTCGAAGCATGTTCGTTGATGCGGCAACACGCTGGAAGTGCATGTATAAATAGTGGTGAAGTTTGGTGTGGTTTTTACTAAGTTCATTTGGTTGAAGTGTTGATTTTATACTATGTTACGACTACGAACCATAGAATCAAAATAATGGGAGCGGTTTTTGGCTAGGAACACCCTAGAATTCGATGAACTACACAAAAAAGGAAGCTTGTTCCGCTTGGAAACGGAAGGTGATGGTCTATTTGAATAATTCCTGTACAGATTCGGGAACACGCTTGGGACGGAAGGTTTTGGCGTCCAAAAGGCACCATTCCGTGGTGCTCTTGACCATCAGTTCGCCTGTTTTATGGTTCTTGATCTCAACAGCGCGTATGGACAAGGGGCCTTTGCTGGCCTCAATGTGGGTGGTCACTTCTACCGTATCGCCAAGCACGGCCGATTTCAGATAGGAAATATTATGGTTCCGCACCACCCAGATCATTTCTTTTCGGATATCTGCATCAGTCACCTGTTCCCAATGTTTCTTGGAAATGTCCTGGATCCATTCCACGTACCTGATGTTGTTCACATGGTTAAGGTCATCAAGATCGTCCACGGCCACATCAAAGATTTCTGTAAACGTATTCATCAGTCCTTTTTACGGATGGTGACCTCGAAGAGTTTGTCCCAATTCTTCCCAGTGACAAAGAAAGTTTTTCGTTCGGGATGGTAGGCCACGCCGTTCAGCACGGAATTGGTATCGTCCCACTCGGCCCCTTTGGACACTTTGTTTTTCAACCCGCCAAAATTGACGACCCCTTCGATGGCCCCGGAAGTGGCATCAATGATCATCATACTTTCTTTTTGATAGACGTTGGCATAGATCTTCCCATCCACATATTCCAGTTCGTTGGCCATGTTGAAGATGGACTTGTTGGTCACGGTCTCTATGTGACCCGTTTCTTCCAGGGTCTCTGGATCCAAGAACCAGATTTTTTCCGTACCATCACTTTTGAAGATTTTTTTACCATCGTTGCAAAGTCCCCAACCTTCCCTGCTTTTGCCATAGGAGAAGTTTTTGATTTTTTCCAGATTGCTGGCGTTGTACACATAGCCCATGCCGCTTTGCCAGGTCAATTGGTAGAGCTTGTCTTTCATCAAGGTGATGCCTTCGCCAAAGATGGTATTGTCCATTTCGATCTGTTGCAGTACCTCTCCCGTTTCAAAATTGACCCTTCTTACCGTGGAGCTACCTCTTTTTCCGGTGCTTTCGTAGAGTGTCCCATTGTGGAATTCCAACCCTTGGGTGTAGGCCTTTGTGTCGTGCGGGTAGGTGTTCACAATTTCATAGGTATAGACCTCGGGGGCGGAAGCGGCCAAGAGTTTTATTTTTTCCTCGATTTCCACGGTTTCCCCTTCAATATCGAACTTGGCCGTCAAGATTTTGTTGCCCAAATGGGTGATGTCCATGGTCAGTTGGCCATTTTCCAAGGGAAGTTCTTTTCCGTCCATAAAATAGCGGATGTTGGAAATCTCGACCTCTTTTTGGTTCTTGATGGAGACCCCTACCTTTTGGTTTTGCTGTAGGGTCTTGTTTTCCAGTTGGATGGAAAAATGTTTGGCGGGATCGGTATTCCCTCCGCAGCCCAAAAAAAAGAGCAGCAATCCCAAAAACGAAGCTAATTTGAACATCATCCGTTGTGTGTGTTTCATGGTTTTGATCCTTGGAGGTCGAAATTAAGAATGAATTGGGATTGTCACAAATTTAAAAGGTCGTATATTTGCAGTCGGCAAGTCCTACACGACCAGCTCCTGCAGAATCCCCCAGGGTGGGAACGCAGCAAGGGTATGCGGTCGTAGCGGTGCGATGTAGGTAGCTTGCCGTTTTTTGTTCCCTGAACTCAGCTATCATGGAAAAAAAAGTAGTATTGATCACCGGAGGTTCGTCCGGCATCGGTAAATCCATAGGAACCTTTTTGGCCTCAAAAGGCTATAAGGTGTACGGTACTACAAGGACTCCGGCCAATTATCCCGATTTTGATGTATTTGACCTTATCCAATTGGATGTAAGGGATGTAGACAGCATACAACATGCAGTCTCCCATGTGATTTCCAAGGAAGGCCGATTGGATGTGCTCATCAACAATGCAGGAGTGGGCATTACCGGCCCCATTGAAGAGACGCCGCACGAAGAGATCCTAAAAGTGTTCGATACCAATTTCCATGGCCCTGTGCACATGATGAAGGCCGTGTTGCCCCAAATGCGCAAACAAGGCGGTGGGACCATTGTGAACATTACCTCCATTGCGGGGTATATGGGATTGCCGTTCCGAGGGTTCTATTCGGCCACCAAAGGTGCGCTGGGACTGATCACAGAGGCCCTTCGTATGGAAACCAAGGATTTTGGGGTGACCATCACCAACGTGGCCCCGGGCGATTTTGCCACCAATATTGCCGCCGGCAGGTACCATGCCCCGGTTTTGGACGGTTCCCCATATGAGGACAACTATGCGAAAACGATCGATTCCATAAACGGGGACGTGGACAGTGGGGGAGATCCCGAGCAAGTGGCGAAGGCCATATATTCAATCATCAACAAAAAACGGCCCAAAGTGCACAATCCGGTCGGGGCTTTTTTACAGAAGTTTTCCCTTACCCTAAAAAGAGTTCTGCCCGATAAAGTCTATGAAAAGTTGCTGCTCAACCATTATAAGTTGTAGCTTTACACTTCTTGAAAAATCACATATAAATAGTTAAAAATGAAGTTTTTTATTGATACGGCCAATCTAGATCAAATTAGAGAAGCGCAAGAATTAGGGGTATTGGACGGTGTCACCACCAACCCTTCGTTGATGGCCAAGGAAGGAATCACTGGAAAGGACAATATCCTAAAACACTATGTGGACATTTGCAATATCGTTGAAGGCGATGTCTCCGCAGAAGTGGTTGCCACCGATTTGGCGGGAATGATCAAAGAAGGCGAGGAACTGGCCGAACTGCACGAGCAGATCGTGGTCAAGATCCCGATGATCAAAGATGGTGTGAAAGCATTGAAATATTTCTCGGACAAGGGTATCCGTACCAATTGTACCTTGGTGTTCTCGGCAGGGCAGGCCCTATTGGCCGCAAAGGCAGGGGCCACCTATGTTTCCCCGTTTTTGGGACGTTTGGACGATATTTCTACAGACGGACTCAATCTTATTTCAGAGATCAGGCTCATTTACGACAACTATGCCTTTGAAACACAGATATTGGCCGCATCCATCCGTCACACCATGCATGTGATCGATTGTGCCAAGATTGGTGCCGATGTGATGACAGGTCCATTGTCTTCCATTGAAGGATTGTTGAAACACCCATTGACCGACATAGGTCTGGCCAAGTTCCTGGAAGATTACAAAAAAGGAAATTCCTAAAGAATATATTGATTCAAAAAATAAAGCCCTGAGAAATCGGGGCTTTTTTATGTGCTGTTTTGTATCTGCTACTTTAAAAGCTTTGGTCTTGTCACATAATAACTCAATAAAACAAATAACCAAAGGTTATTAAAGGGAAGTGTAGAGGTTGGCAAACCCGTCAACCACCAATGTGTCCTTTGTGATCACACATTTGTTGAGGCCGTCCACCACCATGTTGGTCTGGATTTCCTTGAAGTTTTCGCCATAAAACTGGTTTTCCTTCTCCAAGCCATATTCATCCAACAATAGCTTCCATTGCGGATAGCTGGACTTTAGATTGATGCCGACAAAGCGGTAATCCGGATATTTCTTTTGGAGAGCGTTGACATGCTGGCTGATATTCCTGAAATGGCGTTTTTGCGAAGCCGTCCAAAAATAAATCACCGTGTTCTTCTTTTTGTTCACCACATCTTTAAGGTGTACCACGTTGTTGTCCACATCCCTTAGGGCCAAATCTGGGACCTCGGCATTGGGTTGAAGGTTCTTGATGGCGGTGTACAGGTCATCTATTTCCTTCTTGTGCTCCTCATTGGAGGACAATGCATGGAACTTGTCGATGAATATTTGGCATTCCTCATTGGGGTTGCGTTCCTTCACTAAATAATCTATGGCAATATTCCTGAACAAGATGTCCCTCAACTCTGTTTCTTTCACTAGGCTGTCCACCATGGCGAGCTTATGTTTGTTGAAATGCAGGTGGTCGCTCCCGTTTTTCGCATCAGGGTCACAGTTTTCAAGGCACGTCATGTAGGACAGGTTTCCAAAATGCAACAACATAAAATTGAAATAGGGCCTGTAGTAGGTAAGGTCCTTGTTGCTGAGGTCTATATCTTTTCTGTAGGCATAGAAAGATTCGCTAAGATCATGGAATTTGTCCTCACCGGTCTTTTTCTTATGATAGAAAGGGTATTTTTCTTTGTAGATGTAAGCATTGTAATCAATGGAAGCCTCAGCCATGGTCATGACCCGATCAGATGTTTCATTGCTCTTTGCAAATTCCTTCAGGTGGTTTAGTTTGATGGCCTGCATGGAATCGATTTTCTTGCTGAATTCCTCAGGGTCCAATAGATAATAGCCATGCACGACAGGGTTTTCCTCTTCCACTTCATTTGCCAGGAACATTTCGATCAAAAAGTTGTTGATCTCGCTTCCTTTTCCGGAAAACACAAGGCTTTCGTCAAATTCAACGGTGTTCAAACGGGCCAAAAGGCTGTCCCCGTTTTGCAAATACACATTTTGATATTGGGGGGAATGGGTAAAATGGTAAAGTCCTTCTTCAATACCATCAAGGTCAAAGGAGAACCGATTGTTGGCGTCCAGTCTGACGGAATCCACGTAAGTGTCGTTGTGATATAGAACAACATAGTCGCTCGTGGGATTCACGATCTCCCCTGCAAAAAAAACGGGGGCACATTGCCCAGGTTTATCTGAACACGCAGAAATTGACAGTAAAGAGATGCCGAGTAAAAGTCTAACCATATTAAGGGAACCATCCATTAATCAACCAAAAGTAAGAATACCCAAGCCCCATCCTTGTTAATGGGTAGTTAAAGTTGTTTACTGCTATTTTTATCAGAATCAATAAGGTGCGGTCAAATTGGAAATTCGGTTTGGTTTTAGCTACTTTTGCAAAAAAATTAAACAGCGGCATGTTATCAGTATCCAATTTATCCGTACAGTTTGGCAAACGAGTGTTGTTCGATGAGGTCAACGTGACCTTTACACATGGCAACTGCTATGGCATCATTGGCGCCAACGGGGCCGGAAAGTCCACTTTTTTGAAGATATTGTCCGGACAGGTGGACCAGACTTCGGGCCATGTGCATTTGGAACCAGGGAAAAGGATGTCCATTTTGGAACAGAACCACAACGCCTATGACGAATACCAGGTCTTGGAATCGGTGGTCATGGGAAACAAGCCCCTGTTCAAGATAAAACAGGAGATAGATGCACTGTATGCGGACTACACCGACGCGAATGCGGAAAAAATAGGGGAGCTGCAGGTACAGTTCGAGGAGATGAACGGATGGAACGCCGACAGTGATGCGGCTGCCCTACTTTCCAACTTGGGCATATCGGAGGACCTGCATTACGCTACTATGGCGGACATAGACCCCAAATTGAAGGTGCGTGTACTTTTGGCGCAAGCGCTCTTCGGGAACCCGGATGTGCTGGTCATGGACGAACCTACCAATGACCTGGATTATGAGACCATCAACTGGTTGGAAAACTTCTTGGCAAATTACGAAAACACTGTGATCGTAGTCTCCCACGACAGGCACTTTTTGGATGCGGTCTGTACCCACATTGCGGATATTGATTTTGGGAAGATCAATCTTTTCTCCGGAAATTATACGTTCTGGTACGAAAGTAGCCAATTGGCAGCCCGCCAGCGCGCCCAGCAGAACAAGAAAGCAGAGGAAAAGGCCAAGGAACTCCAAGAGTTCATCATGCGTTTCAGTGCCAACGTGGCCAAGAGCAAGCAGGCGACTTCCCGTAAAAAAATGTTGGACAAACTCAAGGTGGAGGACATCAAACCGTCCAGCAGAAGGTATCCTGCCATTATTTTCGATCGTGAGCGAGAGGCTGGGGACCAAATCCTGAATGTGGAAAAACTTTCGGCCACTTCGGAAGATGGTGATTTGCTTTTCCAAGATGTCAACATCAACTTGGCCAAAGGGGACAAGGTGGCCATTTTGTCCAAGGATTCAAGGGCGACTACCGCTTTTTACGACATCATTTCCGGTAAGTCAAAAGCCGCCAGTGGAAGTTTTCAGTGGGGGGTGACCACCACCCAATCCTATCTTCCGGCGGACAACTCGGATTACTTCAAGGAAAACATCAACTTGGTGGATTGGCTTCGTCAATGGGCCAAGACCGAAGAAGAGCGTGAGGAAGTCTATATCAGGGGCTTTTTGGGAAAAATGCTTTTCAGTGGCGAGGAGGCCCTGAAAAAATGTACGGTACTTTCGGGAGGTGAAAAAGTACGCTGCATGCTCAGCCGAATGATGATGCTACGCGCCAATGTGCTCTTGTTGGATGAACCTACCAACCATTTGGACCTGGAGAGTATCACAGCATTCAACAATTCGCTCAAGAACTTCAAGGGAACCATCATGCTCACCACCCACGACCACGAATTTGTGCACACCGTGGCCAATAGAATCATCGAGCTCACGCCCAAGGGAACCATTGACCGTTACTTGACCTTTGATGATTATATGTCGGACAAGGCCATTAAGGAGCAACGGGACAAAATGTATGCAGTGACCGCTTAGGCATTGAAATACTTACTGTTCCAAATGGCAGGATTGAAGTTTTTGCCCAATGCGAATCCGTAAAAGATCACCACGGATGCCATACACTTGAACATAAAGAAGAAAATGATCCAGAACTCTGCTGCGGAGTTGTTCTTGGAGAACAGTCCATTGGGTACCATCAGGGTCACCAAATAACTGAGGACGAACACCACAAAGGTCAGGTTCACGATATTTTTAAAAGGCCACGCCATCAGCTTTCGGAAGGGATGCAGGTCGTTTCCCCATTTGTGGATCAGATAGAAATAATCGTTGCCAATGGGGGCAAAGAGTAGGGGGTCGTCCCTGTCCTCCAGTTTGAAGAGCTTGGAAGGTGCCATGATCTTGTATCCTTTGATCTCGGTGTCGTGGGCCACTTCCAACTCCTTTATTTTTGAAATGGCCGCTTCCGGGATTTCACCCTTGAAAAAAGAGCTGTCCAAAAAACGAAGTCGGTAGTCGATGCAGATTTTTTTGATCTGGTCCAAATGGAATATGTGGTCGGTTTCCAGCAGGTCGAACACAAAATCGTTGCGGTCTATGGTTGTTTTTGAAGCAAGTTGCTTGCTAATGTTCCCTTCTTTTAACGATTCTTGCTTCAATAGCCGTTCCACTTCGGCCAAAATTTGGGCTTCGTTGGCCTGTCTGCCCCTTGTTTGGTGCAGTTTTTGCTCAATGCCCGTACTTCTAAATACCATGGTGTTTTCTTAGCAATTCCCTCAAAGTTAATCATTTGTGTCAGCGATTGAAAAAGTTGGCGAAACAACATCACGTTAACATTGTGTTAAATGGAATTGAGCAGGAAAAAATTAATTGCGAATCGGATAAAAAGATGTAACTTATCGAAGTTTTTGGTAGTTAATCGAAACCATGGCCAACCAACTAAAGTCCCAACATTGAGAAACCATAAATGAAAGCCCCCGTTACTAAAATCTTGCTCGGTCTTTGCATGGCCCTTGTCTCTTTTTCCTATGCACAGACGAATGCCCCAAGCTTAAAGTCCATTGCCCAAAATACCAATGAATCCGTTGACCATAAGATTCTGTTTGCCGCTGTAAAGGCCACAAATCTGGATGACATTTTGGAGGAATCAGGTCCGTTTACCGTTTTTGCTCCATCTGATGCGGCTTTTCAAAGGTTTTCACAGGAAAAAATAGAACAACTCCTCAACGCGAACGATAAAACCGAGTTGAAATCCTTGTTGACTTACCACATCGTGGCCGGTCAATTGACGGCATCAAAAATCTTGCGTGCCATGTGCCAGGGGAATGGGAAGGCCAGTTTTACCACAGTACAGGGCAAAAAATTAGTGGCACATTTGGATGGGTATGACATTGTCTTGACCGATCCAATGGGGAACACCGCAAGAATAACCACGGCCGACCTTAACCTCAAGAATGGGGTGGTGCACGAAATCGACAGTGTGATATTGCCGACCCAAATGTAAGGGACACTTATCTTAGTTCGGCGCCCAGTTCTTTTTGGTATTGGGACAACAATTTACCCATGATTTTATCTATCTGCTTGTCGGTAAGCGTCTTTTTGTCATCCGATAGGGTAAAGCTCACCGCATAGGATTTCTTCCCTTTGGGAAGGTTTCCCCCTGTGTATACGTCGAACAGGTTTACATTCTTCAAAAAATCTTTCTCAGTTTTCCAAGCGATGTCATACACCTTTTGGAACGAAGTGGAATCATCCAGCAGCAAGGCAAAATCCCTTGTCACCTCAGGGAACTTTGGAATTTCCCTAAAAACAATGTTTTGGGTCACTACAGACTCCAAGATGGCATCCCAGTCAAAATCGGCATGGAACACTTCCTGTTTTATATCAAACTTTTTTAAAACACTTTTACCGACCAATCCGTAGGAGGCCAAGACCTTTCCATTCTTGCTACAGCCAAGGCCTTCGGCAAAAACAGGGTCACTAGTGGGAATGGTTTCCACATCCTTGATGCCCAAACGGGCAAAAAGGGACTCCACAATACCTTTTAGGTAGAAGAAATCCGTTTTTTTGGAGACGGTGGACCAATTGTCTTGGGTACGTTCCCCAGAGATGAAAAGGGCCAAATGCCTCTTTTCTTGATATTCCCCACCTACTT
Source organism: Flagellimonas hadalis (assembly GCF_007785775.2). GTDB lineage: Bacteria > Bacteroidota > Bacteroidia > Flavobacteriales > Flavobacteriaceae > Flagellimonas > Flagellimonas hadalis. The sequence continues at coordinate 619,521 of NZ_VNIK02000001.1, read as the reverse complement.
TGATGTATGTTTTGCCAAATTCGAAAAGTTTCAGATCCGTTTTTTGACGATTGTGGTTGTGCAGTACGGTCTGAAGGCCGGAAGACAACATTGATGTCCGCAGTACGGAAAGATCGGAACTCAACGGGTTCAGCATTTGAACCGGTTCCACAGTGTCCCCAGAAGCGGTTTCGGATGAGACCAGACTGTTCGTCATAATCTCATAAAAGCCCTTGGAAGCAAGAGTGTTACCAATTACATCCTGTATCCTGTGGTTTTCATATCGCGAGGATTTGGCTATGGAGGCATTCAATTTTTCTTTGAAACCGATGTTGTTGTAACCATAGACCCTCAGAATTTCTTCAATGACATCCACTTCCCGGGTAACATCCACCCGATAGGTGGGAATGGTGAGCCCAAGACCGGATTCGGTAACGTTGTTGATGCGGATTTCCAGAGAGGAAAGTATGGATTTAATGGTGTCCCTTGGGATTTCCTGACCGATCAGGTTGTTGATTTTGTCAAACGTCAGGAACACTTGCCTGTCCTGGTTTTTCTTGGGATAAAGGTCAACGATTTCTGAACTGATGTACCCCCCGGCTATTTCACGGATGAGCAGGGCCGCCCTTTTCAGCGCATATTCCGTGATGTTCATATCGATGCCCCTTTCAAACCGGAAAGAAGCATCCGTATTGAGTCCGTGCCGTTTTGCTGTTTTTCTGATGGAGATGGGGTCAAAATAGGCACTCTCCAAGAAAATGGCAGAGGTATGCTCTGTGACCCCAGAATGTAGCCCGCCAAATACCCCGGCAATGCACATGGGCTTTTCGGTGTCGCATATCATCAAATCGTCTTCGTGGAGTTCACGCTCCACACCATCCAACGTTTTGAACTTGGTGCCTGCAGGCAATGTTTTTACCTCGATTTTGTTGCCTTTTATCTTCGAGGCATCAAAGGCATGCAAGGGCTGACCCAGTTCGTGGAGCACATAATTGGTCACATCCACCACATTGTTGATGGGAGATAGGCCAATGGATCTCAATCGGTTCTTCAACCAATCCGGGGATTCCTGAACAATAAGGTTGCTGATGGTGAGCCCACAATATCTGGGTGCCTGTTGACTGTTCTTGACCTCCACATCGATCTTCAGCGAACGGTTGTCTATGGAAAAATTACTGGTGGATGGTGTCACCAGCTCTTTTTGGATCTCTTTTTGTTCCAATCCGGCCTTTAGGTCGCGGGCCACACCAAAATGGCTCATGGCATCGGCACGGTTGGGGGTCAGTCCTATCTCGAAGACCTCATCACTCTCCACCTCGAAGACTTTGGAGCAGGGGGTTCCGGGCACAAGTTCTTCGTTCAGCACCATGATCCCGTCGTGGCCCTCTCCAAGACCGATTTCATCCTCGGCGCAGATCATGCCCTGGCTTTCCTCACCGCGTATCTTTCCTTTTTTAATGGTCCAAGCCTCACCTTCCTTGGTGTAGAGCGTGGTACCAATGGTGGCAACGGGGACTTTTTGCCCAGCGGCCACGTTCGGGGCACCGCAAACGATCTGCAAGGGAGTTCCCTGGCCAATATCCACAGTGGTCAATTTCAATCGGTCCGCATTTGGATGCTGTTCACAGGTGAGCACATGGCCCACGACAATGCCTTGCAATCCGCCCTTAACTGATTCAAAACGGGAAATGCCCTCTACCTCAAGACCCAAGTCGGTCAACAGTTCGCCTGTTTTCTGTGAGTCCCAATCAATATGCAAAAATTGTTTCAACCAGTTGTAAGAAATCTTCATACCCCAATTTTAGAATCGACAAATATAAAACAATAGGGGAACAGATTCAACGTAAATAATGGTCATAGACCGTTTGGTATTGTAAGTTTTGGGTCGTATTTTCTACATTTAGGAAAAAACTTTCACTATTATGAAGAGGATTTGGCTGTCAATGATGGTATTGGCACTGATTTTAGGGTCCTGTAAAAAGGAGGAAAAGAAGGAATTGGCCCTCGGGGATTGGCTGGCCAAGATAGAAGTGTCCGAATCACAAAAACTGCCCTTCAATTTTACCATGGGAAAGGGAACGGACGGATATATCATGAAAATCCATAATGCAGAGGAGGAAATCGTGGTAGACGAGATTGAATTGGACGGAGACTCCATTCGTATCCAAATGCCCATATTTGAAGGATATTTCACGGGTACTTTTTCTGAAAAGGAAATGGAAGGAAAGTTCATTGAAGAAAGTAAGGAGCGAGAAGTGTTCTTCACGGCTGTCCATGGACAGAAAGAACGTTTTGAGGTAAAAGAGAACGCCAAAGTCAACATATCTGGGATTTGGGAGACGTATTTTGATGTCAATACCCCGAACGAATACCCGGCCAAGGGCATCTTTATGCAGAATGGGAACAAGGTCAAGGGGACTTTTAGGACCAAGACAGGAGATTATAGGTATTTGGATGGAGTGGTAACGGGCGACAGCCTGAAAATTTCCGCGTTTGATGGGTCGCATGTGTACCTTTTTATGGCACAGGTCAGTGATAGTACGCTGGATGGTAAATTTTATTCAGGTAATCATGCCGTACAAGAGTTCATGGCCGCAAGGAACGAGGGGTTTGAACTCCCTGAGGCGGACAGTCTCACTTTTTTGAGGAAAGGTTATGATAAGTTTGATTTCTCTTTTCCCAATTCCGAAGGTAAAATGGTCAGTCTCAAAGATCCAAGGTTCAAGGATAAGGTGGTCTTGGTGCAGATCATGGGGTCGTGGTGTCCCAATTGTTTGGACGAGACACGCTTCTATGTGGAATTTCTCAAAAACAACCCCGATTTGAACATCGAATTGGTGGCGTTGGCCTTTGAATATGCCAAAACAGAGGAAAAAGCTTTCGAGGCCATCGGAAGGCTACAGGAAAGGGCAGAAGTGCCTTATCCCATCTTATTGGCGCAATATGGAACTTCCAATAAGCAAAAGGCCAATGAAAAACTGCCCATGCTCAACCATATTCTTTCCTATCCCACCACGATCTATATCGATAAAAAAGGAGAGGTCAGTAAAATACACACCGGTTTCAACGGTCCGGCCACTGGGGAAAAATATGAACAGTTCAAAGAACAGTTTGCAGAAACAATACGGGAATTGGCCAATGAATAGGTCTAAATCCTAAATTGGTTATTGAGTTATTTGGTTATTGGTATTAGGAGCTATTTGAGTTTGAGCTTGATATTTGAACTTGGGCTTGAAAACTTGAACTCGAAATCAGATAATCGTGGACTTCCCTAGATCGATGTTTTCATCGTTCACGCGGAAATTGTCCTCGATATCCACAATGCTATGGGCGATATAGTCACCGACCTGTTGCGTGCCAAATTGGCTTTTGGATTTGATATCAGGGGTCACGATACCCTTTCGTAAGGACTTGTCCACGGCCAGTTTGATGGCCATTGCCTCTTCCATGAGCCCAAAATGTTCCAAAAGCATTGCTGCGGAAAGAATGGAAGCAATAGGGTTGGCCACATTTTTTCCTTTGGCCTGTGGGTATGAACCGTGTATGGGTTCAAAAAGGGCATTTTCATCTCCAATGGATGCAGATGCCAACAAGCCGATGGAACCTCCGATCACACTTCCCTCATCAGAAAGGATGTCCCCGAACATATTCTCGGTAAGGATGACATCGAACTGGGTGGGGTTCAGTACCAACTGCATGGCGGCATTGTCCACAAATAAAAAATCGAGGGTCACTTCTGGGTAACTTTCCCCAATTCGGGTAACGACCTTACGCCAAAGTCTGGACGATTCCAGAACGTTGGCCTTGTCCACTAGGGTGACCTTCTTTTTTCTACCCTTCGCTGCTTTGAAGGCCAGATGTGCGATACGACTGATTTCGGTTTCGGAATATTCACAAAGGTCGGAGGCAACAGTGCCTTCCTTGTTCAATTTTTTCTCACCAAAATAGATTCCTCCGGTAAGCTCACGATAGATCACAAAATCGGTCCCGGAAATAATCTCCTTCTTCAAGGGAGATTTGTGCAAAAGGCTGGGATGGGACAGCACGGGCCTGATATTGGCGAACAAGCCAAGACTTTTGCGCAGTTCCAACAGACCTTGCTCAGGTCGTATCTTGGCTTCGGGATCATTGTCGTATTTGGGATCGCCTATGGCACCAAAAAGTACGGCATCGGCATCTTGGCACAATTTTAAAGTACTCTGTGGAAGTGGTTTGCCTTTTTTGTCGATGGCCGCAGCCCCCACAAGGGCCTCCTTAAAAACGAATTCATGGTTGAAGGTTTCTTCAACGGCCTGCAAACATTTGACTGCCTGGGCCAACACTTCGGGTCCAACACCATCACCAGGTAACAAAGCTATGTTCAGATTCATAAGGAAGCTTTAGGCAAATTGTATTTTGAAGCAGACGGACTATTGAATTTAAGCAATACTCTGTATACGAATGTTACTGACCTCAATGATTTGGTGGATGTCCTCGTCCAAAATCTCCTTTTTGCGGTCTGCAAACTTCAAGAAGTTTTCGTAAACGGAATCCAGTTGGACTTTGGTGAGTTCGTAACCCACTTTTTTGGCACGGTAGGCCAGTGCGGCACGTCCGCTCCTTGCGGTCAATACGATGGAAGATTCATTCACACCCACATCTTTAGGGTCGATGATTTCGTAAGTCTCACGTTGTTTGATCACCCCATCTTGGTGTATGCCGGAGCTGTGTGCAAAAGCATTGGCCCCCACGATGGCTTTATTGGGCTGCACGGGCATGCCCATTTTCTGGGAAACCATTCGGCTGGTATCCCACAACAGCTTACTGTTGATGTTGGTGTCAAGGTTCAGGTAGGGGTGCTGTCTCAAGATCATCACCACTTCTTCCAAAGAGGTGTTCCCGGCGCGTTCCCCGATACCGTTGATGGTACACTCGATCTGTCTTGCCCCGTTGATGACACCGGCAATGGAGTTCGCAGTGGCCAGTCCAAGGTCGTTATGGCAATGGCAGGAAAGAATGGCCTTGTCAATACCTTTTACATTCTCCTTCAAATATTTCATTTTGGCCCCATATTCCTCTGGAAGGCAATATCCGGTGGTATCAGGGATATTGAGCACAGTGGCCCCGGCCTTGATGACGGCCTCACATACCCTGGCCAAAAACTCATTGTCCGTACGTCCGGCATCTTCCGCATAGAACTCCACATCCTCCACAAAGGATTTTGCATAGGATACCGCTTCCACAGCGCGTTCTATGATTTTGTCCTGGGTGGAGTTGAACTTGTATTTGATGTGCGATTCGGAAGTTCCGATTCCGGTATGTATTCTTGGTTTTTTCGCTATTTTGATGGCCTCGGCGGCCACTTCGATGTCTTTTTTAACGGCACGGGTCAATCCACAGACCGTTGCGTTTTGGACCAATTTTGCAATTTCGTGGACGGATTTGAAATCCCCGGGACTCGAAATGGGGAAGCCGGCCTCGATCACATCCACCCCTAGCTCATCCAAGCGTTTGGCGATGACCAATTTTTGCTCCGTGTCCAACTTACATCCTGGAACTTGTTCTCCATCCCTAAGTGTCGTATCAAAAATTTGTACCTTATCTTTACCCATTATTCCAATCTGTTTATTCTGAGACATACGAAAATAGAGAAGAGGGGGCGAAGAATAAAAGTAAGCCAGTACCTGTTACAACGTTTAATAACAACAGGGGTAACTTAAAAACTTGTAAAACAACACTTTAAATAATATTTTTTACGATGACAAATGCCCATAAGGATGCGTTGTTTGTGTTGATAAAATCGCTGTCCAAATCGGAAAAGCGTCAATTCAAACTCTATGTTGGCCGTTTGGGGGTCAACACGGATGCGAAGTTTTTGGCCCTTTTTAACCTGTTGGACAAAATGCGGAAGTATGATGAACACCAAATTTTGGATAGTGGCATTGTCACCAAGGCACAACTTTCCAACCTGAAGGCGCATTTGTACAAACAGATATTGGTGAGTCTTCGCTTGAACCCGGTGAATCAGAACGTACGCATCCAGATCAGGGAGCAGTTGGATTTTGCCACGATCCTGTATCAAAAAGGGCTTTACAAGCAAAGCTTGAAGATTTTGGACAAGGCGAAAAGTTTTGCCATCGAAAATGAAGAGAAAAATGTGGCCTACGAGATCGTGGAGCTGGAAAAGGTCATTGAGACACAATATATTACCCGTAGCATTCCGGACAGGGCAGATGAACTGGCCGTGCAGGCCAAGGAACTTTCCGCCCATAATGTGATGACCAGCAAGCTGTCCAATCTCTCCCTTCAACTCTATGGGATGATGTTGAAAGTGGGCTATGTGCGCAGCGATGAGGACCTCAACACGGTGAAGACCTATTTTGAGACCCATTTGCCCGCCTACGATCTGGACAAACTCGGATTCCGGGAAAAGTTATGGCTTTATAAGGCCTATTTGTGGTATAGCTTGTTGACACAGGACTTTTTGTCCGCCTACAGATATGCCAGCAAATGGGTGGATCTTTTCTATGAGAACGAGACCATGATCCCGTTGAATCCCGTATTCTTCCTGAAGGGGAACCATTACCTTTTGGAATCCCTCTTTTTTGTGAAGTACGCGTCCCAATTCCGGGAAACCTTGGACAGATTGGAGCGTCAAGTGGAGAGTCCGGAATTTCCCCAAAATGACAATATTGCCTCCCTGGCCTTTTTGTACCTCAACACGAACAAACTTAACCTCCATTTTTTGGAAGGCACTTTTGATAAGGGGCTTTATTTGGTGAACATCATTGAATACGGCATCAAGAAACATGGGGAGCGGATAGACGAGCACCATATCATGTTGCTTTACTACAAGATTGCCTGTCTGTATTTTGGCAATGGGGACAATAAGAACTGTATTGTTTACCTCAAAAAGATCATTTCCAACAAAAACCTCAAAATGCGGGAAGACCTCATGTGCTTTGCACGTGTATTGAGTCTGGTGGCCCATTATGAGGCGGGTATGGACTACCATTTGGAAGTGCAACTTAAAAGCACGTATAAGTTCTTGCTGAAAATGAACGACTTACACGCCGTACAGAAAGAAATGATCAAATTCTTGAGGGGATTGGGCGAGATTTATCCGCACGAATTGCGGAACGAGTTCCAAAAACTCTACAACGAACTGAAAAAATACGAGAACCACCCCTACGAGAAAAGGGCGTTCCTTTATTTGGACATCCTTTCTTGGCTCGAAAGTCATTTGGAGAACAAACCGGTCGGGCAGATCATTCGGGAGAAAGCCTTGGCCGTTACCCGTTAAAGACATGCATTCCAAACGGGGTCATCTGGTGGTGGGGCCATAAATGGGATGATCTCTTTTTGAACAGGATGTTCCAGTTCCAGATACCGTGCATGCAAGTGTATGCCGCCATCTTTGTTGCTTCGGTCTGCCCCGTACTTCAAATCTCCTTTGATGTGGCACCCCAAGGCAGCCAATTGTGCCCTGATCTGATGGTGTCTGCCCGTCTTTAAATCGATTTCAAGAAGAAAATATCGATCCAGTTTTTTTAGGAGTTTGTATTCCAAAACGGCTTTTTTGCTGTTCGGGACTTCCTTGTCGTGTGCATAGGACTTGTTCTGCTTAGGATTGCGGACCAACCAATGGGTCAGGGTCCCACTTTCATTTGGAGGAGCATTGTCCACAACCGCCCAATAAATCTTTTTGGTCTTTCCTTCGGAAAACAGTTTGTTCAATCGGGGCAGTGCCTTGGAAGTTTTGGCAAATAGTACAATGCCCGATGTGGGCCTGTCCAGTCGGTGCACCACGCCCAGATACACATTGCCGGGTTTGTTATATTTTTCTTTGAGATACTGTTTCACCACATCGCTCAAGGGCGAATCCCCGGTCTTGTCGCCTTGGACAATATCGCCGACCCTTTTGTTGATCACAATGATATGGTTGTCCTCAAAGAGTACTTGGAGGTTGGATGGGGTGGAATGCTGGGTACTTTCTGACAATTGTTTATTGTTAATTCCTGATTGAATCAATAAGATTCCTCCTCATTCGGAAAATCCTTGCTTTTCACATCGTTCACATATTGGGAAACGGCCTTGCTCATTTCATCATATAGATCCAAATACCTTCGAAGGAACCTTGGGTGAAACTCGTGGGTCATGCCCAGCATGTCGTGCACGACCAAGACCTGTCCGTCGACATGTCCACCAGCTCCAATACCGATGATGGGGATGGACACGCTTTCTGCGACTTCCTTGGCCAGTTTGGCGGGAATTTTTTCGAGGACAATGGCAAAACAGCCCAGTTCTTCGAGCAGTTTGGCGTCATCTTTCAGTTTTTGGGCCTCTTCTTCCTCTTTGGCCCTGACGGTATAGGTCCCAAACTTGTAGATGGACTGTGGGGTAAGGCCCAAGTGTCCCATCACAGGAATGCCAGCTTGGAGGATACGGCTCACAGATTCTTTGATTTCGCTGCCGCCTTCCACCTTGATGGCATGGGCACCACTTTCTTTCATGATTCGGATGGCGGAACGCAGTGCTTCCTTGGAATCACTTTGGTAGCTTCCAAACGGGATGTCCACCACCACCAAGGCCCTTTTTGCCGCACGGACCACTGAAGAGGCATGGTAGATCATTTGGTCCAAGGTTATGGGAAGGGTGGTCTCGTGGCCTGCCATCACATTGCTGGCAGAATCGCCCACCAAAATGGCGTCAATGTTGGCAGCGTCCACGATCTTTGCCATGGAATAGTCATAAGCGGTGAGCATACTGATCTTCTCGCCATTCTGTTTCATTTCCACCAAGGATTTCACCGTAATTCTCTTGTATTCTTTTTTTGCAACAGACATTATGTTCTTCTTTAGCGGTTAAATGTAAGCAGATTTGTTTAATTTGGACTTCAATCAAAAAACTTAACGAATGGGAAAGCTGTTCTGCCTTATGGCACTGTTGATTTTGGGTGTTTCCGTACAGGCCCAAGTATCCGATGCCTCCAATGCAACTTCAAAAGAAGAGGTAAAGAAAGTGATAGAGACCTTTTTTGAAGGTTTCCATAAACAAGATTCCACCATCATCAATTCCACTGTGGCCGATCAAGTGGTGCTCCAGACCACCGGAAGGAATCCCCAAGGAAAAACTTTGTTTCGGACAGAGGAATTTTCAAAGTTCATCCATTCGATTGTCAATATTCCGGACAGCATCCAGTTTGAAGAGAAGTTGACTTCGTTTTCCATCCAAGTGGATCGCACCATGGCCAATGCATGGGTGGGGTATGAGTTTTGGCTCAACGGCAATTTCAGTCATTGCGGCATCAATTCGTTCCAACTTGTCAATTTTGACGGGGAATGGAAGATCATCTACCTTATCGATACCAGAGGTAAGGAAGGCTGTTTGGATTAACAATCACTCAAGAAGACGCCCACTGCCAAGCCTCCCTCGGAAGTTTCCTTGTATTTGGAACTCATGTCCTTTGCGGTCTCCCACATGGTATTGACCACCTTGTCCAAGGGCACTTTTGCCTCCTTGGGGTCGCTGTCCAGCGCAAGTTCCGCAGCATTGATGGCCTTGATGGCCCCCATGGCGTTCCGTTCGATACAGGGCACCTGCACCAATCCTCCAATCGGGTCACAGGTAAGTCCCAAATGGTGTTCCATGGCAATCTCTGCGGCCATGAGCACCTGTTCGGGGGTTCCGCCCATGAGTTCGGTCAATCCCGCTGCGGCCATGGCCGATGACACTCCTATTTCTGCCTGGCACCCTCCCATGGCCGCGGATATGGTGGCCCCTTTTTTGAAAATACTACCTACCTCACTGGCCACCAACAAAAACTGTCGGACATCATCAAAGTTTGCATCGTGGTTCTCGATGACCATATAATACATCAACACAGCGGGAATGACCCCGGCGCTCCCGTTGGTGGGCGCGGTCACCACACGCCCAAGGGAAGCGTTCACTTCATTGACGCTGAGGGCGAAGCAGCTCACCCATTTGATGATCTGTCGGAACTTTACCTCCGTCTCCCGGATGCTTTCCAGCCATTCCTGCGGATTGGAGTAGGGGATGTCCCCCTTGAGTTTTTGGTGCATTTCAAAGGCCCTTCGCTTCACGTTCAGGCCTCCGGGCAGTTTCCCTTCGGTGTGGCAGCCCACATACATGCTTTCCAACATGGTGTTCCAAATGCGTTGGAGACCTTCATCGATTTCCGCTTCTGTCCGTAGCGAAAGTTCGTTTGCCATCACGATTTCTGAAATGCGTTTATTTTCCGATTCACAATAATGCAGAAGCTCACTGCCTGTTTGTACCGGGAAGGGAAAACTTTTGAAGGTTTCCTTGTTCTCTTTGGAGTTGATGAGTTCTTCTTTCACCACAAACCCGCCCCCTATGGAATAGTAGGTTTCTGAAACGGTATTTCCATTCGTCAATTTGGCCTCAAACCGGATGCCGTTGGCATGGAAGGGCAAAAATTCCTTTTTGAAGACAATGTCTTTCCCAAAATGGAAAGGGATGTTGCGTTCACCGGAAAGATTCAGAAGGTTTTCTGCCTTCACCCTGTCAATACTTCCTGAAATACTGTCAATGGGAACCGTTTGTGGATCGGTGCCCATCAACCCCATGACCACGGCAACATCTGTGGCATGCCCTTTTCCGGTGAGGGAGAGGGAGCCATACAGGAAAACGGAAATGGCTTCTACGTTATTAAAAAGTTGTTGCTCCTTCAGTTCACCGATCCAACGCTCTGCTGCACGCCAAGGTCCAAGGGTGTGCGAACTGGAAGGCCCCACCCCAATCTTGAGCATATCGAACACACTGATACATTCCATAGTTTGGATTATGGTTTCAAATATAGGAAGCTAAGGGAAATAAATTGAGAATATCCGATTAAGGACACGTATATTTTTCGGTATGATCGATCACACATTATTTTAAAGGACTCTTACTGAAGATTTTTCAATTTGCTGACACCTTGTCATATTCTCGGTCATGGCATAATCATTGACACTTCATGACCAAGGACAAGAAAATAATTTTTAAACAGATATAACTTTTAGATACGATGAGCAAAATTATAGGTATAGACTTGGGTACGACCAACTCCTGCGTCTCTGTAATGGAAGGTAACGAACCTGTGGTGATCCCCAATGCAGAGGGAAAGCGCACAACCCCATCCATGATCGCGTTTGTGGAAGGCGGAGAGATTAAGGTCGGTGACCCTGCAAAAAGACAGGCGGTGACCAACCCCCATAAGACCATTTATTCCATTAAGCGGTTCATGGGGAACAAGTATTCCGAGTCGCAAAAGGAAGCGGAAAGGGTGCCTTACAAAGTGGTAAAAGGCGACAACGATACCCCTAGGGTGGATATCGATGGTCGTTTGTACACCCCACAAGAGCTTTCGGCCATGATTCTTCAAAAAATGAAGAAAACTGCCGAGGATTACTTAGGACAAGACGTGACTAGGGCGGTCATCACCGTTCCAGCATATTTTAACGATTCGCAACGTCAAGCCACCAAGGAAGCCGGTGAGATTGCTGGACTGACCGTGGAGCGAATCATCAACGAACCGACCGCAGCCTCTTTGGCCTATGGTCTGGATAAGAAGGACAAGGACCAAAAAATTGTGGTATTTGACTTTGGTGGAGGTACGCACGACGTTTCCATCCTAGAGTTGGGTGACGGTGTGTTCGAAGTACTGGCCACAGACGGGGATACCCACTTGGGCGGTGACGATGTGGACCAAAAGATCATCGATTGGTTGGCAGAGGAGTTCAAGAAAGATGAGGACATGGACCTTCGCAAGGATCCCATGGCTCTTCAACGTTTGAGGGAAGCTGCCGAAAAGGCCAAGATCGAATTGTCATCTTCTGCACAGACAGAGATCAACCTACCTTATGTAACGGCGACTGCTTCAGGGCCCAAGCACTTGGTAAGGACCTTGTCAAGGGCCAAGTTTGAGCAATTGATCGCCGATTTGGTCAAAAGGACCATTGAGCCCTGTGAAAAAGCATTGAAATCTGCCGGACTTTCCAAGAGCGATATCGATGAGATTATCCTGGTAGGTGGTTCCACCCGTATTCCTGCGGTACAGGAAGCGGTTGAGAAATTCTTCGGAAAAAAGCCATCCAAAGGGGTAAACCCAGATGAGGTAGTGGCCGTAGGTGCCGCTATCCAAGGAGGGGTATTGACCGGGGATGTGAAAGATGTACTCTTGTTGGATGTTACCCCACTTTCTTTGGGTATCGAGACCATGGGCGGTGTAATGACCAAATTGATCGAGTCCAACACCACCATTCCAACAAAGAAATCGCAAGTGTTCTCCACTGCGGCGGACAATCAACCTTCGGTGGAAATCCACGTATTGCAAGGAGAGCGCCCTATGGCAGCGGACAACAAAACCATCGGTAGGTTCCACTTGGACGGTATTCCACCGGCACCAAGGGGTACGCCTCAGATTGAAGTGACCTTCGATATCGATGCCAATGGTATCATCAAGGTTTCTGCAACGGACAAAGCCACGAACAAGACCCAAGATATCCGTATCGAGGCATCTTCTGGTTTGACCGAGGAAGAAATCAAAAAGATGAAGGCCGAAGCCGAGGCCAATGCCGAAGCGGACAAAAAAGCGAAGGAAACCGCCGATAAGTTGAACGAGGCCGACGGCATGATCTTCCAGACTGAAAAGCAGTTGAAGGAGTTTGGCGATAAATTGTCCGATGACAAGAAAAAGCCAATTGAAGATGCTCTGGAAGAATTGAAAAAGGCTTATGAGAGCAAGGATTTGGCGGTCATTGAGCCTGCGTTGAACAAAATCAACGAAGCCTGGAAAGTCGCTTCCGAGGAAATGTACAAGGCTCAAGCCGATGCGGCGCAGGCCAACGGTGCAGCAGGTGCTTCTGCCGGAGCGGATAGCGCAGCAGGAGGCGGAGCCAAGGAAGGCGATAATGTGGAAGACGTTGACTTCGAGGAAGTGAAATAATTTCTCCCATATCAAATAATCAAAAAAGGCCCCGACATTTTATGTCGGGGCCTTTTGCTTTTGTTCAAAATACAGATCTAAGCCGCATTGAGTTGGCGAATCTCCATTTCCTTTAACTTTTGCAAAGCTTCCGATTTGGAGTTCACATTCAGTTTGACGTAAATGTTCTGGATGTGGAAATTCACCGCGCTGGGCGTTACACAGAGCCTATCGGCAATCATCTTGTAGGTAAAACCTTGGGTGAGCAATTCTATGATCTGGTTTTCCTTTCGGGAGAACGACTCAAAGCTCTTCGTCTGGAACGAGTTGATGATCTTTTTGGCTACATCGTGCTCCAAGGCCACACCATGTAGGTGCAAGGCTTCCAAAGCATTGAAAAACCTTTCCTTGGAGAGGGGTTTGATCAGGTAGCCCGAAGCTCCTTTCTTAAAGGCCTCCTTGATGAGCTTGAAATCATTTTTTTTGCTCATCATCAGTACTTTGAGATCTTCATTTTTCTTCAGAAAGTAATCCAGGCCATCTATTCCAGAGATGCCGTTGAGCTGTGCCTCACAGATAATAATGTCCGGGTGTGTGCGGCCGAAACTGGAGAGCAGCCCTTGTACCGATTTGTAGACTCCATGGAGTTCATACCCGACATGTTCGCTGAAATAAAGCCGATAAATAGGGTCGAGTGCCTCATCGTTGTCGATGATGGCAATTTTTAATGCATTTGTTTTCATGATAAGAAAGATTTGGGGGGATTGATAACTTTTACATTTTTCTTTGAATTTAGAGGTTTGCCATAGGGCATAAAGAGCCCGTTCCACAGTTTGAAAGGGTTGGAAAAAGGGTGCAATATGCCGATCCATGCTCTTGAACGACCAAAAACATGTGCAATACAGACCCATTCCTAGACTTTCAGTCCGGGTGAGATCCAAAGGATCAGGTCAAAAAATAAAGTTTAGAAGAGGTAGGTTGCCTTCTTAAAATGAAGGATCCAAATGAGGTTTAGGGATGCCTTTTTTCCGAGAGTTGTAGTTTTTTTTCATGACTAATAGATTTGGGATTGTATTATTTCAAGAGTTAAAGTATAATTTTTTTGCATTGCATAGAATTTTTTGTAGTGCTTTTCGTTCAAATGCACTTGCTTGTACCCTCCTCAAAGTCCAGAATGAAGGCTGATATGAAAAGAATAAGTTTGTAATTGGCTGTTTGTCAAACTATAAACAAAAAAAATAGGATGCTTTTGAGAGCATCCTATTCTTGGTGAAAAAATCGGTCAGATTGAAATAATACAACCCGCTTTCTATGATAGACTGTCAGTTCCCCCTGTCTTTCTTATCATGGTCATGAGTGTTTCGAATTCTCGGCTATGAAACGCATCAGTTGACACTTTACCAGGTAGTTGACCGATTTTTAGTCATTATATTTTTATTTGTCCTCGAAGGAGGTATCTGTGTATTTGTATTCAGAACCTACATTCATTGCCGTTTGAAGGTCCATGTCCCTTTGAGCAATATCCTTATAATCATCTTGTTTTTCAGGACGTCCGTAGGCCACCGTGTATTGGGATATGGTGTTGTTGAAGCCTCTGTTGGACACTACCAACCCCAATTTCTTTTCTGGGCTAAGTTGGATGGCATAGTCATCGCTGTCGCTGTTGATGTGGTTACCGAGGTTAACGGAAGGGGTAAGGGTGTTCTGTACCACTTGGGTGGCATACAGGTCCAATCCACCGTAACCATCGCGTCCTTCGGAAGCGAAGAAGAGCAAGGTACCGTTGTAGATGTTGGGGTAGAGTTCGTCCTCTTTGGTGTTCACTTTTGGGCCTAGGTTCTTGGAGACACCAAGACTGCCATCTTTATTGATGTCGGCCACATAAATGTCATATTTGCCATAACTGCCTTTCATGTTCGAGGCAAAGAACAGTCGCTTTCCATCATCGGAAACAGTGGGGTGCTTGGCGGAGTAGTGCTGGGGACAGACATCCATTTTGGTGATATTGGTCCATTTACCGTTGATGTATTCCGTGCGGTAGATCTCGTGGATCAATTCTTTTTTGGAGAACACCCCATATAGTGGTTTCTGATAGGTGGCCTTGCTGAAGTAGGCAATTTTTCCATCCTGGGTGACAGACATGGAGGGTACATAACCATCTACGGTGGAAACACCTCCGTTTATGTTCTCATCTATCATTTCTTTTGCCATTTGCCCAAAAGTGTTTTGGGTGGCAAGAATCATTCCTGAAACAAGTAGGCTGTAAATTGTAGATCGTGTCATGATGTATAGATTTGGGGGTTAATACATGACAAAGATCAAAAAGAAACCAAGCAAATACTTATCAATTTTTCATAGGTTTTGACTTTTAACGACTAAAAAGTGTATTTCATCGAATAAATTTGAGTCTTTTAATAGGCGAATGAACTCAAAAATACCAGTAAACGAACTTTTTGCACCGATGGACGACTGAAAACTAGATCCATAACAAAGTCCAAATCTGGGAAGGCTATCCTCGCCATAAATCGGTCAAATTCGATTAAATTAGCCATTTCGATAAACGCCAAAACAAATAGTTTGGTACATTTTACAGCCACTATCCTGAACATATGAACATTACCATAGAGAACATCATCCTTATTGGCTCTGTATTGCTTTTGATCAGCATCATTGCCGGTAAGACCAGCTATCGTTTTGGGGTTCCCACCCTGTTATTGTTCTTGACCATAGGGATGTTGGCGGGATCGGACGGCATTGGCGGCATCTATTTTGACAATCCCAAGATTGCCCAGTTTGTGGGCGTGGTTTCCTTGAACTTCATCCTGTTTTCTGGAGGGCTGGACACCAACTGGCAATCGGTGAAGCCCGTGCTCAAGGAGGGGGTGGCCCTTTCCACTTTGGGGGTTTTGCTCACGGCCGTGGGTTTGGGCTATTTTGTGTATTTGATCACCGATTTTGGGCTGTATGAAAGTTTATTGTTGGGCGCCATTGTGTCCTCCACGGATGCGGCAGCGGTGTTTTCCATATTAAGGGGAAAGAACCTTGCCCTCAAAAAGAACCTGAGACCGACATTGGAACTGGAGAGCGGAAGTAACGACCCCATGGCCTATGTGCTGACCATCGCTTTCCTGTCATTGGTGCAAGAACCTGATAAAAGTATCCTTTCCGTTCTGCCCCTGTTTTTTATGCAAATGGTGATCGGAGGTATTGCAGGGTTTCTCTTCGGGAAGCTGAGCAAGATCATCATCAACCGTATCCAGTTGGATTTTGAAGGACTCTATCCCGTTCTGACCATCGCCCTCATGTTCATCACGTTTTCGGCGACCGACTTCGTGGGGGGTAACGGATTTTTGGCCATATACATCTGCTCGGTATATCTGGGGAACCAGAACCTGATACACAAAAAGACCATCATGCGGATGTTCGATGGTCTGGCCTGGCTGATGCAGATAGCCCTCTTCTTGACATTGGGCCTATTGGTCTTTCCTACGCAAATTGTACCTTTTATAGGAATAGGGTTGATGATCTCCCTCTTTTTGATCTTTGTGGCCCGTCCAGTGGCAGTGCTCATCTCGTTGTTGCCCTTCCGGATGAAGTTAAGGCGCAGGTTCTACATTTCCTGGGTAGGGTTGAGGGGTGCCGTGCCCATCGTTTTTGCCACCTATCCGCTCTTGGCAGGCATAGACAAGGCCGATATGATATTCAATATCGTGTTCTTCGTGTCATTGACTTCTGTGCTTATACAGGGCAGCACGTTGTCCCTAGTGGCCAAATGGCTCCATGTGGGCCTACCGGAAAAGGCAAAACCCCTATCGCCCACGGATGAACTTCTCACGGAACATCCCAAGGCCATCATGAAGGAGATTGCCATACAAGAAGGTTGTCCCACGGTGGGGTTGAAGATCGTGAACCTGAACTTTCCGAAGAAGGCCATCATCGCCATGATAGAACGCGATGGAAATTACCTTACTCCCAATGGCTCAACGGAACTGCAGGCAAACGACAGGCTGGTGGTGCTCACGGACAAACCCGAGATATTGGAGAAGGTCTATGAGTCCCTTTCCTTGTCGGGGGCCAATGTGGCCGAAGGATAAATTTGTCGGTTAACCGATGCGTGTTCCGTTTTCCACACTTCTTTCGGGTTGGATGAGGGTCACTTCACCATTGTCGCCCACGCCGCCCAAGACCAGGCACTCACTCATCATGTTGGCAATCTGTTTTGGCGGAAAGTTGACCACGGCCACTACCTGTTTTCCGATGAGTTCGTCAGGTTGGTAAAGTTTGGTGATCTGTGCAGAGGTCTTTCGCTGGCCCAAAGGGCCAAAATCGATGAGCATTTTGTAAGCGGGGTTCCGTACCTCTTCAAACGTCTCGGCCGACAGGATGGTACCCACTACCATTTCCACTTTCATAAAATCGCTCCAGGTCAAATTATCAGACATTGTATTTTTTTTGAGGGATTAAAAATAACCTCAATTTGACAAAACCGCTATCCTAATGTGGGATTATCTTTTGAAGAAAGGAATCTGTCCACGTTGTATCCAGGCCAAAGCCGAGCAACACACAAAAGTGATCAGGGCCAGGATGAACAAGGTGCCACCATCATCCTGAACGACCACCCCAAGCGTGGTGATGTGGGAGAAAAGGGCACCTGCCATGATTCCCATTCCCAGCAGCGCACCGATCCAAGTGGTCCGGGGAACGAGGAGGAGCACTGCGGTAATGAGTTCCAAAACACCCAACCCGATGCGTCCATAAGGTTCCAATCCCAATGTCTTGAAAATGAACACCGATTCCGGGGCGGCGGTAAACTTAAAATACAATGTTTGCAGAAGAATGATTGCGGGAACGATCCGGAGCAGGGCTGAGGCAATTCGTTTGGTTTTCATGAAGAAAGTGTGTGATTATCCCGATTGGTCGTAAAATAGACCTTCACATAACTTCGAGGCTTTTAAATGATTTTACCGGTTTTTATGAAAAGAAGAAGATCCGTAAATCATTAATTTTACAGGATGAGATCCGTGTTCCCCTTAGTAGTGCTCCTAGCCTTTTTGATGGACGGCTGTTCAAAGCCACACCCAATCTCGGGTACTATCGACCTTTCCCACGGGAGTGAATGGCGACCAAAGATATATCTTCTCCAACCCGGGAAATGGAGTGATGTGGGCCAAAGTTTTGTGGCCCGTGCTTTGGATTCGGCCGTTGTGGGCAAGGATGGCTATTTTAGTTTTTCCGGATTGCCCCATATGGAAAATCCCACATTGTTGGAATTGGCTGTTCAAAAAAGAGGAGTGGGCTTTGCCAATCTGTTGGAGAACGAAGACCCCCGCACTGACAATTACGTTCCCTTGGTTTGGAAGACAGGGGAGCGAATAACAATAAAGGCAAGCATCGATGAGTTTCAGGCCAGCTTGTCCATGGAATCCCCGTCAGAAACAAATAAAGAGATATTGCGGTTACGGGATTTAAGATTACGGGCTTTTGATGAATACAAGGAAAGTTCCTCCAATGTCAGTGACGCAGATGAAGCACTGTTGGACCGGGAAGGGAAGTTGCTCGATTACCAGACTGAACTGATGGATTTTGCCAACAGTACTGAAGAGCTATTGGCCGCACTGTTGGCCATCAGATGGGTGAGTCCCGAAGGGGATTACGAACGGGTTGCCGAATTTTTGTTTGCGCAGGCCCAAGAATGGGGTGCATTGTATCCCGATCATCCCTTGGTGCAAGAATTGGTTCTAAAAGCGGACAAGGCTAATTTGCCCATTTTGATGGGCGATTTGATGCCGAGTTTGGAATTCCCCATGAGAAGTGGGGAAACTTTGCTTTTGGGAGAGGTGTTGAAAGGGGAAAAACTGCTTCTTTTGGATGTTTGGGCCTCTTGGTGCGCCCCCTGCCGTATCGAGAACCGAAATGTGCTGCTTCCTCTTTGGGAAAAGTACCGCCCCAATGGCTTCCAGATACTTGCCTATGGATTGGAAAGCAACGAAAAAGCATGGGTAAATGCCATGGAACGTGACGGGGTCGACAGATGGTTGCACGCCTCCCATTTGTTGGGCGACCAAAATCCGTTGATGGATGCCCTGCGGTTGAGAACCATTCCTGCCAACTTTCTACTGGACACTGAGGGTAGGGTGCTGGCCAAAAACTTACATGGGACGCAACTTATCCACTTTGTGGATACCTATATGACAGGACCTGCTAAAGAATGAACAAGTGGTTCTGCAACCTAAAAACAAAAGCCCCTTAAAAAGGGGCTTTTCATTTGCTTTTGCGGAGAAAGAGGGATTCGAACCCCCGGAGGTGTGACCCTCAACAGTTTTCAAGACTGCCGCATTCGACCACTCTGCCATTTCTCCCAATGCGGGTGCAAATATAACAACCTTTTTAATTCTGAGAAAAAACCGACGACTTTATTTTTGTCAAGGTCAATTGAACAATACCCATTACTTTTGTCCATATGCTTGAATGGTATCACTATTTGCTTTTGGTGGCGGTAGGTTTTGCAGTGGGCTTCATCAATACAGTGGCTGGCGGTGGATCGCTACTTTCCTTGCCGACGCTCATTTTTTTAGGTTTGCCCGCAGCCGTGGCCAATGGTACCAACAGGGTGGCCATTGTGGTACAGACCGCTATGTCCACGGCCGGTTTCAAGAGCAAGGGCGTATCCACCTATCCTTTTAATGTATATCTCGGGTTTGCCTCCTTTTTGGGTTCCATCATTGGTGCCTATATTGCAGTGGACATCAACGGGGAGACCTTCAACAGGATTTTGTCCATGGTGATGTTGGCAGTGGTCATCATCATCATTTTCAAGCCCAAGATGCGGGCAGAAGATATGGAAGAAAGGCTCACGGGAAAGTATCTTTGGGTAAGTGTCGTGGTGTTTTTCCTTTTCGGCATCTATGGCGGGTTCATCAATGCAGGACTTGGTTTTTTGATGATGCTGTACACCCACTATGTCAACCGAATGAATTTGGTGCGCTCCAATGCCACCAAAGTAGTGGTCGTGTTCATTTACATGTTGTCCGCCTTGGCGGTTTTTGCCCTGAATGACAAAGTCAACTGGAAAATGGGGCTTATTTTGGCCATTGGCAATGGATCGGGGGCTTGGGTGGCAAGTCGGTTCTCTGTTCAGAAAGGAGATGGGTTCATCAAGACCTTTCTGGTAGTGGTAGTTGTCATTATGGCGGTTAAACTATGGTTTTTTGATCAATAAATATTTAGAGAATGCCTGGATTTGAATTTTTTGGAGATAAGGAAAGAAAGGAAGTACAAGATGTATTGGACTCAGGAGTGTTGATGCGCTATGGTTTCGACGGCATGCGGAACGGACACTGGAAGGCCGAGCAGCTCGAAAGCGCCCTTGCCAAAAGAATGCAAGTGCAACATGCCCATTTGGTGAGCAGCGGCACGGCGGCGTTGACAGTGGCCCTGGCCAGTGCCGGAGTGGGGGCAGGGGACGAGGTGATCATGCCCACATTCACCTTTGTGGCCAGTTTCGAGTCCATTTTGGCACTTGGGGCCGTTCCTGTTTTAGTGGACATCGATGAGACCTTGACCCTAAATCCATCCGCTGTGGAAAAGGCCATAACGCCGAGGACCAAGGTGGTCATGCCCGTTCACATGTGCGGTTCCATGGCCAATTTGGATGCCCTGAAAGTCATTTGTGACAGACACGGCCTGTTGTTGCTTGAAGATGCCTGCCAGGCCATCGGCGGGAGCTATAAGGGTAAGCCGTTGGGAAGCATTGGGGATCTGGGCTGCTTTTCCTTTGACTATGTCAAGACAATTACTTGTGGCGAGGGAGGCGCCATCATTACCAACAATAAAGATTACTACGAAAATGCCCATAAATACTCCGATCATGGGCATGACCATATCGGGAAGGATAGAGGAGCGGAGCAACATCCTTTTTTGGGATACAATTTCCGGATTTCCGAAATGAACGCGGCAGTCGGTTTGGCCCAACTGTCCCGATTGGACGAATTTCTTTCCATCCAAAAAAGGAACTATTCCATTTTGAGGGATGCCCTGTCACAAATCCCTGAAATCGTGTTCCGAAGTGTGCCTGATGGTGGGGAAGAGAACTATTCGTTCCTCAGTTTTTTCCTTCCTTCAGAAGAAAAGGCGCAAAAGGCCCACAAGGCACTGGGAGAAAATGGTGTCGATGCCTGTTTCTATTGGTACAACAACAATTGGCATTACTACAAAAAGTGGGAACACCTCACCCAACTGAAATCGCTGGGCCAACTGCCAAAAGAAGTGAAGGAAAGCCTTCCTGACTATTCCAAGGCCGACTTTTCGGAATCGGACCATTGGATGGGCAGGACCATTTCCTGTTTGGTCAAACTGGGATGGACCGAAGCAGAAGTAGCGGATAGGGCCCAAAGAATGGTGGAGGCCATTAAAAAGGTTCTCTAGTCGGGTAAAAGTTCAAGCTCAAGTTTCAAGTGCCAAATTCCAAACCTGAAATTCCAAATTCCATTGAACCAGTAAGCAGTAAGCAGTAAGCAGTTTCCAATAATTATATAACAGAACAACCAAAGTCTATCCTCTATGGTCCATGTTCTTTGGTCTCTTCGGACATCAAGCATCAAATGTCAAATCATAATGATTCGGCGGACAGTAACCCAATAACTAAATATCCAAGTAACCGAATGGACAATCAATAATTCACGTATTCCACAATCTCAAGACCGTAACCCACCATTCCCACGCGACGGGTCTGACCGGAATTGCTCAACAAGCGGATCTTGGAAATGTTGAGGTCGTGCAGGATTTGTGCACCGATGCCAAAGTCTTTGGCATCCATATCAATTTTTGGGGCCTTGTGGATGCTCTGGGCCTGGAGTTTCTTCAATTCTGACAAGCGGCTCAAGAGATTGGTGGACTGATTGCCTTGGTTGATAAAGATCATGGCACCTTTTTCCTCGGCATTGAGCACATCGAACATCCGCTGCAACGCTTCATCCGGATTGTTGGTCAAGGTACCCAGCATATCGTTGTTCACCAAAGTGGAATTGATTCGGGTAAGAACCGGTTCGCCAGATTTCCAACTTCCCTTTACCAAGGCAATATGCACCTGATCGTTCGTGGTCTGCTGATAGGCGCGTAGCCTGAAATCACCAAAACGGGTCTTGATGTCAAAGGCTTCCTTGAGTTCTATCAAACTGTCGTGCTCCATACGGTAGGCAATCAGGTCCTCGATGGAAACGATCTTTAGGTCAAACTTTTTGGCCACTTTTAGGAGCTCGGGCAAACGTGCCATGGTCCCGTCCTCGTTCAGGATCTCTACCAAGATCCCTGCAGGTTCCAGTCCGGCCAATCGGGCGAAATCTATGGCGGCCTCGGTATGCCCGGTACGTCTCAATACCCCTCCGTTCTTGGCCCTGAGAGGGAAAATATGTCCAGGTTTCCCCAATTCATGGGGCTTGGTATCCTTGTCCACGAGAGCTTTGATGGTCTTGGCCCTGTCGTGTACGGATATGCCCGTGGTGCACCCATGTCCCAACAGGTCCACGGATACGGTAAACTGGGTCTGGTGCAGTACGGTGTTGTTCTGCACCATCATGTTCAGTTGTAGTTCTTCACATCGGCTTTCGGTCAATGGGGCACAGATGAGTCCCCGACCGTGCATGGCCATGAAATTGATCATTTCCGGGGTGACCTTTTCGGCAGCTGCAATGAAATCGCCTTCGTTCTCCCTGTTTTCATCATCCACCACTATGATGACCTTTCCCTGACGGATGTCCTCAATGGCTTCTTCTATGGCGTGCAGTTGTATTTTTTTATCCTTGGCGACCATCATTCTTCAGAATCTTTTTTCTTCTTTTTAAATATCGATTTTATGCGGTCAAAAATATGACCAAGCCCGAACAGTCCCTTGTCGGCCGTGGCCCTTTTGGTGAGCGAAACGCCCAAGGGCAACATGATCAGGGTGGACAGCCAGGCTCCTATGGCAGGGTGTATGTTGCCTTCCTTGGCATAGTTCCCTGCAAATACCCCTATGAAATAATAGGTCAAAAATAAGACAATGGCAATGACCATGGGCAATCCAAGCCCTCCTTTCCGGATGATGGCACCCAACGGGGCCCCCACGAAGAATAGGATGATGCAGGAAAGTGCGAGTGCATATTTTTGGTGGAGCGACAGGATATGGCTGTTGTAGAACTTGTACCTGCTCTGCAGTTCGTCCTTTTTGGCCGTTACGGTGCTCATGATGCCCGAAACGGAATTCTTGGCGTTCTTTACCACCTGTAGCCGTTGCCACTCCTCAAGATGGTCCAATAGGCCTTCAATGTCCTTGATGGAATCCTTTTGGATCTCTTTCTTCTTCTGTTCCTCTGTTTGGATGAGTTCCAGTTTGGGGCTTTCTGCCTTTTGGAGATTTTTTTTGGGAAGTATTGGAAAAGCGCCCATACGGTTGACGATGTTCTTTGAAAAGGCCTCCACCTTTTCGAGATTGTTTTCGCGGAGGGAGTCGATATCCTTGATCAATCGGCTCACATTCTTCATCTTGTTGGTGGTAATGTTCTGGTCCTCCTCCATGTCCTGATCGTTCAGTTCGGAGATGTCGATGTTGATGGTATAAGTCTTGAAGTCCGCTTTGGCAAACGGTTTCTTACGCTGCTCCTTTGGGTCCTTGGAAACCAGTTCCTCGTAATAGTTGCCATCTTTCAACACCAATTGGATGATGTCGGACTCCTCACTGCTGATGAGTTCGCCAGACTTGGCCTTGATTACGGTGTTGTTGATGTTCTGGTCGGTTTTTCTATGGATGATCACATTGTCCAAAAACCGGTCTTGTTCCCCATATTTTTTGTCCACCTTGATGTTCATGCCCGCACCAGTGCCTTCAAAATCACTGAAAACTCCTTCGGTGATGGCCGCTGCCGGTTTGACCTTGGCAATGTTCCTCCTTAGGTTGAACATTTTCTGTTCGGATTTGGGTATCACATTGTTCGCAAAGAAAAAAGTGACCACGCCCAAAAACAGCACAAAAACAATAAGGCTACGCATGCCGCGCTGCAATGAGATGCCGGAAGCCTTCATGGCCGCAAACTCATAATTTTCGGCAAAGGTGCCAAAAGTGAGAATGGAGGACAGCAGTACGGTCAAGGGGAGTACCTTGTCGATAAGGGTGGGTATAAAATAAAAAATGAACTTGGCAATGATGACAATGCCAAGCCCTTTTCCTGCCAAATCATCGATGAAAAGCCATATTCCCTGAAAAATGAATATGACAATCAGAATGAAGAAGGAACTGAAAAAATTGTATAGAAACCTTTTTAATATATACTGGTCTAGTATTTTCAATGTCTAGTTTCTTGTGATATAATACCCTTTGTCCTCGTATTTTTTCTCGTTAAAGGTAAACATAGCCCCCGAAATGGGTTGGTCGGTTTTGAAAGAATTAACGGTAATGGTGGTCTTTGTGCCATTGTTCCCCGTTTGGATGAGCTTGTAGATGTGCTTGGTCTGCGTGTCGATGCCCAACAATATCGATTTGATCTCGGTATTGGAGTCGATTGGGGTCAACTTCACATATTGGATTTTCCGGCCACCCACATTTTGTTCAATGTCCCATTGGTAGTTGTGCCCCGTCTTGTAGAAGGTGAGCATTTTTGATGGGCTCACATTGTCGTCCTCCTCGTTCACGTCCTCAATGGTGACTTCCTCGTTCTCGGGAACGATGGTATATACCTTTTTGCCATCGTAGAGCTGTTGTGCGCCCAGGTAGTTCAAAACGTATTTTTCACCACTTAGGGTAACGTTGCCGTTGGTGTCCTGTTTCAGGTCGGCCTCTGTATTTTCAATGGTGGACTGAAAATCGATATAGATGTTCTTGTAGGACTTCACCTTGTTGTACACTTCGTCCAAAAGCGCCTTGGCCTTATCCGAACCCTGTCCGTATGAAAAAACTGCCGAAGCAAAAAGTGCGATAAAAAGGATATGTTTCTTGATCATGGTCTTATTTTGATTCATTTTCTAAAAATTGTTCCAAAGAATAAATATCTGGGATCAACACTTGCCGCGCCTTGCTGCCCTCGAAGGGGCCCACAATTCCGGCCGCCTCCAATTGATCGATGATCCTTCCGGCCCTGTTGTATCCCAATTTTAATTTCCGTTGGATCAGGGATGCCGAACCTTGCTGGGCCGTAACGATCACCTCAGCGGCCTCGCGGAACATATCATCCCTTTCCGAAATATCATAATCAATACCTGTGCCAGAATCTTCACCGACATACTCGGGAAGCAAATGGGCTTCGGGATAGGCACGTTGGGAACCGATATACTCTGTGATCTTGCCCACCTCGGGCGTGTCCACAAAGGCACACTGCAAACGGGTGACATCGTTCCCTTGTGTGTAGAGCATGTCCCCACGGCCGATAAGCTGATCGGCGCCCTGGGCGTCCAAAATGGTGCGGGAGTCTATTTTTGAGGTCACTCGGAAAGCTATCCTGGCCGGGAAGTTGGCCTTGATGATCCCCGTGATCACGTTCACCGAAGGTCTTTGCGTGGCAATGATCAAGTGTATGCCAATGGCCCGTGCCAACTGTGCCAATCTGGCAATGGGCGTTTCCACTTCCTTGCCCGCTGTCATGATAAGGTCGGCAAACTCATCGATCACCAAGACGATATAGGGCAGAAACTTGTGTCCGTCATTGGGGTTGAGCTTCCGCGCCTTGAATTTTACATTGTATTCCTTGATGTTACGCACCATGGCCGTTTTCAACAGCTCGTAGCGGTTGTCCATTTCAATACAGAGCGAGTTCAGCGTATTGATGACCTTGGTGTTGTCCGTTATGATGGCCTCGTCCGAGTCGGGCAGTTTGGCCAAAAAGTGGCGCTCGATTTTATTGTAGAGGGTAAGTTCCACTTTTTTGGGATCCACAAAGATGAACTTTACCTCAGCCGGGTGCTTTTTATAGAGCAGGGAGGTGATCACCGCGTTCAATCCCACGGACTTACCCTGACCCGTGGCACCCGCCATGAGCAAGTGGGGCATTTTGGCAAGGTCCACCACAAAGGTTTCATTGCTGATGGTCTTCCCGAAGGCAATGGGCAGCTCCATTTCCGCTTTCTGGAACTTGTTGGAGGCGATGACCGACCTCATTGAGACCACGGTGGCCTTTTTGTTGGGCACTTCGATACCCACTGTTCCCTTTCCGGGTATGGGGGCGATGATCCGAATACCCAGTGCCGCCAAGGAGAGGGCGATATCGTCCTCAAGATTTTTGATCTTGGAAATACGGATTCCCGCTTCGGGCACTATCTCATAAAGGGTCACCGTTGGGCCGATGGTGGCCTTGATCTGCGCAATGCCGATCTTGTAGTTTTTCAGGGTGCTGACAATACGGTTCTTGTTCTCCTCCAGTTCTTCCTGGTTGATGGTGATACCACCTGATGCTCCATGGTCATCCAGTAGTTCCATGGGAGGGAACTTATAATTTCCAAGTTCCAATTTGGGGTCAAACTCCCCAAAATCCTTGACCAGTTTGGCTGCTTTTACCTCGGTTTCCTCTTCCACTGGGGTTTCTTCCACGGTCAGGTCAATATCGGACTCCTCCTCTTCTGGAAGGTTGACATCGAGTCCTGCTGCGGTCTGGAGTGGGGGAATGTCCTTTTTGTGGGTATAGGTGTCCACCTTTTCCGGTGCAGGGTCGTCCATCTTCAATTCGATACCCCCATCTTCATGCTCTATGTATGTTTCTTCATCGGGGTTTGTTTCCGTTCCTTGAAAATCGGATTTTATCTTTTCCCTTTGGGAACGGAAGAAATTGGCAAAGCCTTCCGGGGTAAAGTTGAACAACCGTACCAAAATCACCATCAACACGAACAACAATATCAGGAACACCCCAATTTTGCCCGTATAGTCCTGAAGGAAATCGTTCATCTCGAAACCAATGAGTCCACCCAAAAGGGGGAAATCGGCAGCGAAAAAGCCCAATGCAACGGACAGCCAAATAACGCCCGTGAGTCCCCATACCCATTTCCCGATAAGCCCTTTGGCCTCCAATCCCAAAAAGAGGTAGAGTCCTGTTACAGCCAACAACAAAGGAAAAGCGAAGGAAGCGAGCCCAAAACCTTGGTACATGAAAAAATGGCTCACACTGGCCCCGAACTTGTTCAGCAGGTTGCTGGCCTCTGCGTTCCGGTTCGCGAATTCGGACAGCATGCTCTGGTCTTCCTGCCATGTAAAATAGAACGACATGAAGGAGAAGAAGAGCGCAATGCTGAGAACGATCAAAAGACTTCCAAAAATAATCTTGTTCTGCTTGGAGGGCCTAAGCGAGATTTTCTTCTTGGTAGTTGCAGTCTTGGATTTTGATGTGGTCCTTTTCTTTGCCATCAATGGTTTTTAATTCGGGGCTAAGTTACAAATTTACGTACTCCAACATTCCTTGGACGTTTTTATAGCAGCTTGGGGATATAGATGATGAGTCCGATGATGCTGGCAATGACGGACACGATCATCACGGCCCCAGCCGAAATATCTTTGACCAAACCGATTTTTGGGTCCCTTTGGGGCTGGATGTAGTCCGATAGTTTTTCAATGGCAGTGTTGACTCCCTCTACTCCCATGACCATCCCGATGGACAATAATTGTACGATCCATTCGGTACTGGAGATTTCGAAAAAGAACCCAGCGGCCGTCATCAAAAGTGCGATAAAAAACTGGATCTTGATGCTGGCCTCCGTCCTCAGGAGCAGGAACATGCCCTTTAGTGCATAGCCCACACTGCGGATCCTGTTCTTCAAGAAAGATTCCCTAGGCATCCATCAACGCTTCAAGCGCAGCTTTGTAGTTGGGTTCGTCCACCGTTTCGGAAACCTGCTCGGAATGGATCACCTTGCCGTTTTCGTCCAATACCACAACGGATCGGGACAACAACCCTTGCAATGGGCCATCCACAAACGTCACATTATATGATGTGCCAAAATTACCGTCCCTGAAATCGGAAAGGGTCTCCACTTTGTCTATGCCTTCGGCTCCACAGAAACGGGCTTGGGCAAATGGAAGGTCTTTGGAGATGCACAATATTTTGGTATTGTCCAATTCTGCGGCCTCTTGGTTGAACTGACGGACCGACTGTGCGCAGGTCCCGGTGTCCACACTGGGGAAAATATTGAGTACCAACTTTTGTCCTTTGTAATCCGAAAGGGATACGGTGGAAAGGTCGTTCTTTACCAACTTAAAGTCAGGGGCTTGGGAACCATTTTCAGGAAGGTTGCCAAGTGTGTGTATTTGATTTCCTTTGAGGGTGACTGTTGCCATGATCTATTTTTTGTTTGAGGGTCAAAAATACTCAAAAAAAACCTTCCTTCGGGTGGCTGTACCATGTTGTTGATAAAAATGACACCTCTTGAAAAATGGCTGTTTCGGAGAGCATCTATTGGGTCAACTGCTTGATCTTGATCTTGAACGCGGCGAACAGCAAGGTCATGAAAGGGCTCAGCCAGTTGAAGATGGCATAAAAGAAGTATTCCCCGACACCTACACCGAGCACCCCACTATGGTAGGCGCCGCATGTGTTCCAGGGGACCAATACCGAGGTGACTGTTCCCGAATCCTCCAAGGAACGGCTCAGGTTTTCTGGAGCCAATCCACGTTCGGCATAGGCCTTGGAGAACATTTTACCAGGGACCACAATGGCCAGATACTGGTCCGAAGCGGTGATGTTCAGAGCCAAACAGCTCCCTACGGTGCTGGCAAACAAACCAAAAGTGGTCTTGGCCAATTTGAGAAGCGATTCGGTAATGCGTTCCAGTGCCCCGATGCCGTCCATGATGCCCCCGAAGACCATCGCGCAGACAATGAGCCATATCGTGCCCAACATGCCCGACATTCCACCCGAAGAGAAAAGATCGTTCAGTGCAGGGTCCTGTGTAGCTATCTGGGTATCAACCGTGATGGCATTTAAAATGCCTTTGTAAGCAGATTCGAAGGTCAATTGGGAACTTCCACCTATGGTGGCGACAATGTCCGGCTGGAAAATAAGGGCAAACAATCCGCCCAATAATGTCCCGACAAGCAGGGCCATCAAAGGAGGTGCTTTTTTTACTATTAGAAAGATAACGGCCAAGGGCACCAAAAAGAGCCATCCATTGATGTTAAAGGTAGCACCAATATTCGTTAAGATGGAACTGGTGTCCGCATCGCCCGTTGTGTCAATGGTGAAGCCCATAATGATGAACACGACAAGGGTGATGATGATGGTCGGGGTCGTGGTCAGGGCCATGTACCTGATGTGCGAGAACAGGTCACCGCCCGCCATGGCCGGGGCCAGATTGGTGGTGTCGCTCAAGGGGGACATTTTATCCCCGAAATAGGCACCGGAAAGCACCGCTCCTGCGGTCATGCCCAGGGAAATGCCCAAGGCGTCGCCGATACCGATGAGCGCAATGCCCACGGTGGCCGAAGTGGTCCAACTACTGCCCGTGGCCACGGAAATGATGGCGCAGATGATCACGCAGGCCGCCAAAAATATGGTTGGGTTCAGGATCTGTAATCCGTAATAGATCATGGCGGGGATAATGCCGCTCACCAGCCACGTACCCGAAAGGGCGCCCACCATGAGGAGAATGAGCAATGCCCCTGTGGTGGAACGGACATTCTCTGCCACCTCATCGATCATTTGTTCGTAGGAGACCTTATTGAAAAAACCGACGATGGCCGCCACTGCTCCGCCCATCAACAAAATGAATTGATTGGAACCGCTCAGTGCATTATCCCCAAAAACAAAGACATTGTAGGCCAACATCGCCACGAGGGCAAAAACAGGGATGAGTGCTTGGAAAATGGTGAGGTTTTTGTCCTCTACAATGTGTTCGTCTTCCCTGTACTTTGGTTTTTCCTCTTTGTTTGGCATATGGTCTGGGTTTGTTAAAGGGTAATATTACGATTTTGAACCCTGTTCTCCAAAAACATAATTTTTCAGTTCGGTCAGAAATCTGCTAAAAAGTACAAGTGCAAGTTTCAAGTGCAAGAACAGACAAAAAAACCACTTCCGACTTCGGACTTCCAACCTCAAGCACCAAATCTCAATAGCCAAATCACCAAGTCTATCCTCTATGGTCTATTTTCCAATGTCTCTTTATCAGATAATTCCCAATTGCTCCATACAGCTCCGCATGGACAGATAGGTCTTGTGGATGTCATTGTCCAAACCAATGGAGAATCGGATAAGGCCTTGTGATAGCCCGAGTTCTTCCTGCTCTTCCAAAGGAATCTCGGAGGAAGTGGATGTGCCCGAAGCACTGAACAAGGTTTTGTAGAACCCTAGACTTACGGCCAAATAGCCCAACTTTTTCTCTTGCATGAGTTCCATCAAGGCGTTGGCCCGCTCCACGGATCCCACATCCATGGTGAGCATACCGCCAAACCCATACTCATGGTTCATCTGCGCTTTCATAAGTTGATGTCCGGGGTGGCTCTCCAAACCGGGGTACACCACTTTGAGTCCGTCCTTTTCAAATTTTTCGGCCAGATAATGGGCATTTTCACTGTGCTT
Organism: Flagellimonas hadalis; assembly: GCF_007785775.2. Taxonomy (GTDB): domain Bacteria; phylum Bacteroidota; class Bacteroidia; order Flavobacteriales; family Flavobacteriaceae; genus Flagellimonas; species Flagellimonas hadalis. The sequence goes on along the minus strand of NZ_VNIK02000001.1, from coordinate 589,095 downwards.
TTTGATGCGGATGTGCAGCGTGCGCATGTTTTTAAGGATGGATGCCGCCCGCAGACTGTCCAACGTACTGCCCAAGAGCATTCCGGCCCCGTGGTTCACATCTTTCAAACCCAAACAAAAATCGATGGAGGCACAGACGGCACCTGCCACACAATCACTGGTCCCATTGATGAATTTCGTGAGACTGTGCACCACAATGTCTGCACCCAATTGGGCCGCGTGTATAGTAAGTGGTGAAAACGTATTGTCCACCACCAGGGGCATAGTATTCTTTTTTGCAATTTTGGACAGCGAAAGGATATCTGCAATTTCCAACAGCGGATTACTGATGGCCTCGCAAAAGATCATTTTGGTCTTTGGCGTGATAGATTTCTCGACCGTGTCCAAATCTGTTATGTTCACAAAGGACACCGAGATGTTGAATTTCTTCACGAAGTTTTTCAGGAATGCGTAGGTGCCGCCATAGATGGTCCTACTGCAAACGATATGGTCGCCGGCATCGCAAAGTTGAAGGATAACGGCTGTGATGGCCCCCATACCACTGGCATAGACATTGGCGGATTCGGTTCCTTCCAACTGGGCCATCGCTTCCCCCAGATATAAGTTGGACGGGGAAGAGTGACGGCTGTACAAATAGCAACCCTCCGTGTTTCCCTCAAAGGTGTCGAACATGGTCTTTGCTGACAGAAAGGTATAAGTGGAAGAATCTGATATGGAAGGGTTTACCCCTCCGAATTCGCCAAAATATTGAAGATCTTGAATATGTTCCGCTGCTTTGTAGTCCATGATATGATTTTTTGTAAAACTAATCAAGTGTAGTCCTAAAGTCAATATAATTGTTGATATATAGAATTTTAGATGTCTTTAAACTTATATTTTAGATATTAATTCTATTTTTATCCAACTCAAAAGCATTGAACCGAAAAATAATCAGTATGGAACTGGATTTGGTGGACAAACAACTGGTAAAATTGCTCCAAGAAGACTGCAAAAAGACCACAAAACACTACGCAGATATGCTCCAACTTTCCAAAACTGCGGTCTATGAACGCATCCGTCGATTGGAGCGCACGGGTGTGATCACCCAATATGTGGCCTTGGTGGACAAAAAGAAACTGCAAAAGGATTTCACGGTGCTTTGCCACATCCGTTTGGTGCAGCACACCAAGGACAATGTGCTGCGGTTTGAACGGGAAGTGCTGAAACTTGAAGAAGTCTCGGAATGTTTCCACGTAGGAGGTGATTACGACTATATCCTAAAGATCAATGTGGCCGACATGAAAAGTTATCGGGAATTCATGCTCACCAAGCTTACCACTATCAATAATATAGGGAACACACAGAGTTCGTTTGTGATCAGCGAAGTGAAGAACACCCCATCGGTGCACATTGGTTAAACTGCTTTTCAATTTTCGGGTTATTGCTTTTTCAGTTGTTATTATTGCAGCAATGGCTCTGCACCTGCTTTTGTTTTGAACGTCCACAGTCCAGATTTTACACTTTCCAAATTTTCTCCGTCAATTCAAAAGGCCCATCCGTCAATCCAAACCCCGCATCCGTCAGATCGTCTCTTTCAATTTGATAAAAACTGCTCACCTTGCGGTAGTTTTTAATCTAAAAAGTTTGTTATGAAAAAAGTAATGAAGAGTTTCGGGATTGTAATTTTGGTCTCCACTCTGACATGGTCCTGCAGCAAAGATGATGGGCCCACCCCGCCCAAAAACACTGCCCCCAGCATCTTGGCACAGGAATTCACCGTGGATGAGGACATAGCCGATACCGAGGTCATTGGCATGGTAAAGGCCACTGATGTGGAAAAAGATGCATTGACCTTCAGTATCAAGACCAATGCCAACAATCTCTTTGAGATCACTGCGGCTGGCGACCTTTCACTTGCCACTGGAAAAGCATTGGATTTTGAAACCGCTACGCAGCATGTGATCACGATACAAGTTAGCGATGGGGACAAAACGGCCACTGCCTCGGTGACCATAAAAGTAGGTGACGTGGACGAATCCTTGGCCAACGACCCGGCTTCCTTTGTTACCACTTGGAAAACCGAATCCAATGGAGAAGAGATCGCCTTATATGGAAACGGGAGCTATACCTATGATTATACCATTGAATGGGGGGATGGCACAGTGGAAGAGCTCACTTCCAACGAGGGTGCTTCCCATGTGTATGCCACTGCGGGTACATATACCATTGCCATCAAAGGGGAATTCCCTTACTTCAACACCTTTTTTGATGGTGTTGATAACGCAAAGAAACTGATGTCCATTGAACAATGGGGAGATATACAGTGGAAAAGTATGCAAGCCACCTTTCTTCACTGTGAAAATATGGTGTACAATGCTACGGACATCCCCGATCTTTCAAATGTGACCAATATGGAAAGTATGTTCAATGGATGCTCTTCCTTCAATGGAAACATAGCAAATTGGGACATATCCAACGTCACCAACATGTTCAATATGTTCAACGGAGCCACATTGTTCAATCAACCCTTTGGGGAATGGGACACCTCCAAAGTGACCAACATGGGCAATATGTTCGCCGGGGCCACCTCATTTAATCAAAGCCTGGGGGACTGGGACTTGTCCAGCATTACCAACTTGACCAATATGTTCAACAATTCAGGAATGAATGCTATAAATTACAGTAGCACTTTGAAGGGTTGGGGCGGCCAAGGCAATGTATTCATCCCCAATGGGATTGTATTGGGAGCCACTGGTATCACGTTCTGTAATGATGCTGACACTACCTATTTCAGAAATACGGTCCTGATAGGCCAAAATGGATGGACCATCAATGATGACGGCCCCGTGGCCTGTCAATAAAATTGCATTGAACTAGATTATTGTTTTTATTTTTTTTGAGCTGTTTGTGCCACCGGAAGGTCCTTGGGTCTTTCGGTGGTTTTTTATTTGATGATTGGGTTAATGGGTTGTCGGAAGTCCCAAGTGTCACGTTGAGCCTGTCTTTGTCGGCAGATAGGCGTAGTCGAAACCTCGGAAGGCGGAAGTCAGGAGTCCAAAAATTTATTTGTGCATATTGGTGAAATTCGTGTCAAAATGGACGAAAGAAAATAGACCATAGAGGATAGACTTAGCATTTAGGTGATTTGGTTGTTCGGTTATTGGATTATTCGATTATTGCTTATTGTAAGCTGTCCACTGCATACCGCATACTGACACATCCCCAGCCTGAAGCCTGAAACCCAAAACTCGGAACCCAAAACCCACAGCTCCAGCTCCTTTTGAACTTGAAACCTGTACATGGGCTTTAGACCACATTCCGACTTTGGACTTCCGACCTCTTCTCCCCTCAACCCAAAACCCGCATCCGTCAAACCAAACCCCGCATCCGTCAGATCGTGCCCAAATCTTTTCTACGAATGCCCCATCTTGCCGCATTATTCATTCTAACAATAAAAACAAATTGAGTATGAAAAACACTTTTAAAAAATTAGGTATTGCACTTATGGCCATGGCCCTGCTCTGGTCCTGCGGCAAGGACGATGGCCCAACACCGCCATCCGACAAGAACACTGCCCCGGTAATCGCCGCACAGGAGTTCACTGTCATGGAGGACATTACCCCGGCCGATGCCATCGGAACGGTAGTGGCCTCCGATGCGGACAAGGATGCACTGACCTTCAGCATCAAGACGAACGACAACGACCTTTTCGCCATCACTGCCGCAGGGGCACTGACATTGGCGCAAGGAAAATCCCTTGACTTTGCCACCAAGGCACAGCACGCCATCACCGTGGAGGTGAGCGACGGGGAGGACACCGCCTCGGCCACCATCACCATAAAGGTGACAGAGGTCGTTCCACAGAATACTGCTCCCGAGATAGCGGACCAGGAATTTACCGTAGCGGAGGACATTGCCGACACCGAAGTGATCGGCACCATGGAGGCCACCGATGTTGATGGAGATGAACTGACCTACAGCATCGTGGCCAATGACAAATATCTCTTCGAAATCGATCCCGCTACCGGGGAGCTCTCCCTTGCAGCTGGCAAGAACCTCGACTTTGAGACCGACACGGAGCACAGCATCACCGTAGAGGTGAGCGATGGCACTGCCACCGCACAGGCCACGGTGACCATTAAGGTCACGGACGTGGACGAGCTGGCCGGCAACCCCAACGCCTTTGTCACCACTTGGAGGACCACTGCGGCCAATGAGCAGATTGTCATTGGCACAGATGACGATGACTTTTTAAATTACGTTTACGATTATACGATAGACTGGGGCGATGGCACGGTGGAGGAGATCAACACAAGCGCGCCCCCCTCACACGCCTATGCCACCGCGGGCGACCATACCGTGGCCATCTTGGGGCAGTTCCCTCACATATATATGGATAATGGTGATGCTACGAAGCTCCTTTCGATAGACCAATGGGGCAACATCCAATGGGAGGACATGAGCTTTGCATTTAGAGGTTGCACGCAGATGACCTATAAGGCCACCGATGTGCCAGATCTGTCCCAGGTGACCGACATGAGGTCAATGTTTGAAAATGCCACTGCCTTTAATGGGGATATCGGGGACTGGGACACTTCCAATGTGACCAGAATGGGAAGTATGTTCAAAAATGCCACTGCCTTTAACCAGGACATTGGTGGATGGGACACTTCCAATGTGACCGAACTTGGAATGGAAAGTATGTTCGAAAATGCCACTGCCTTTAACCAGGACATCAGTGGGTGGGACACTTCGGGTATTACCAGCTTTTCCAGTATGTTCAAGGGAGCCACTACCTTTGACCAACCCATCGGGGGATGGGAAACTTCGAATGTTATCAATATGTTCGGAATGTTCTCTGGGGCAACCTCGTTCAACCAGAACATTAACACTTGGGACACCTCCAATGTACTCACTATGGGCAGCATGTTCCGAGATGCAACTGCTTTTAACGGTGATGTAACAGGTTGGGACACTTCCAAAGTCAACAACATGTCCAACATGTTCAATGGGGCCTCATCTTTTAACAGGAATGTAACAGGATGGGATACTTCCAATGTCACCAACATGGCCTACATGTTCAATGGGGCCACAACTTTTAATGTAACCTTGGGTGCATGGGATATTTCCAGTGTGACCAATATGACGGGCATGCTGGACAATTGTGGGATGAGTACATTAAATTATAGTTTCACATTGAATGGATGGAACAACCAGCCCAATACCCCCGATAACATTGTATTAGGTGCCGCAGGTCTCAGCGTTTGTGGTAGCAATACCGGGGCAAATGCCTATACAGGTTTGGCTCTTGGCAGAGGTTGGACCATCAACGACGAAAGTGGCCAATGCTTCTGAATTAATTTTAAGACATTTTTTCAAAGGCCGGGAGGACCAAAAGGTTCTTCCGGTTTTTTGCTTTGATGATTGGGTTATTTGGTTAAGGGGTTATGCTGTTATTATTCATTGTAAATTGGATTTTCCCTCTAACCCTTGGCCATTCGCCTTCCATCTCCAAACCCGAAACTTTCACCATCCCGACGTTCCAACGAAAAAACATTCGTATTTTTACACCTGTTTTAAAGAACGGATTATCCTTACAAACCATACAATATGAATCAATATGATGTAGCTGTCATTGGCTCGGGCCCCGGAGGCTATGTGGCAGCGATTAGATGCGCCCAATTGGGAATGAAAACCGCAATCATTGAAAAGTACGATACCTTGGGAGGCACATGCCTCAATGTGGGCTGCATTCCATCCAAGGCCCTTTTGGACTCATCGCACCACTACGAGGACGCCATCAAACATTTCGCCGAACATGGGATCGATATTCCTGGGGAAGTGAAGGTGAACCTAAAGCAAATGATCGCTCGCAAACAGGATGTTGTGGAGCAGAACACCAAGGGCATCGAGTTTTTGATGGGCAAGAACAAGATAGATGTCCACCACGGACTCGGAAGTTTCAAGGATGCAACGCACATCAATATTGAAAAAGATGGAAAAACGGAGACCATCGAGGCAAAGAACATCATCATTGCCACGGGATCCAAACCTTCCACCTTGCCGTTCATCCAACTGGACAAGGAACGCATCATCACATCCACCGAAGCGCTCAAACTCAAGGAAGTCCCCAAACACCTGATCGTTATCGGAGGAGGGGTCATCGGTCTGGAATTGGGACAAGTCTATAAACGTCTTGGTTCCGAAGTGACCGTTGTGGAATATATGGACCGCATTATCCCTACAATGGATGCCGCCCTTTCCAAAGAATTGATGAAAGTGCTGAAAAAACAAAAGATGTCCTTCAACCTGTCCCACAAGGTAAAAGCGGTGGAGCGCAAAGGAAAAGAAGTCATTGTGAAGGCAGACGACAAAAAGGGAGAGGAAGTGGTATTGACCGGCGACTACTGCTTGGTCTGTGTGGGACGTAGGCCCTATACCGATGGATTGAACCTTGAAGCGGCCGGGGTAAAACTGGACGATAGGGGCAGGGTAGCGGTGAACGACCACCTACAGACCAACGTCTCCAACATTTACGCAATTGGGGATGTGATCAAAGGGGCCATGTTGGCACACAAAGCCGAAGAAGAAGGCGTTTTGGTGGCCGAACTCTTGGCCGGACAAAAACCACACATCAACTACGACCTTATTCCCGGGGTGGTCTATACCTGGCCAGAAGTGGCCGCAGTGGGCAAGACCGAGGAACAATTGAAGGAAGAAGGTGTGGACTATAAAGTGGGCCAGTTCCCCATGAGGGCATTGGGTCGCTCACGTGCCAGTATGGATCTGGACGGATTTGTGAAAATTTTGGCGGACAAAAAGACCGATGAGGTGTTGGGCGTCCACATGGTGGGAGCACGTTGTGCCGATTTGATCGCAGAGGCCGTTACCGCAATGGAATTCAGGGCTTCTGCCGAGGACATTGCACGGATGAGCCATGCACACCCGACCTATGCCGAAGCTGTAAAGGAAGCAGCCTTGGATGCAACGGACAAAAGGTCGATACATAGTTAGTCAATGGATAATAAAAAGATAAAAGGGCATTCGGTCTTAGGATTGGATGCCTTTTTTGTTGGGGTTAGCCTTTTACAGTGCGGAAGAGTCTTTTGAGTACCAGACCTGCCCTGGACAACAGTTCCTTCAACACGGAAAATGAAATTTCCTTGATTTCGAGCGTTTGTTTCTTTGCAGTATCCCAAGCCCAGGCAATACTGGATTTGATATCCTCTTCGTATTGGCTATACTTCAGTGCCAAAAAGGTGCAGACGAACATAAAAAGCACTGCTCCGGTTATGGCCACGGAAGGGCTCAGCGAGTGGTGAAAGAACCGATAGAGACCCAATCCAGTCAAACTTCCATAAAGGACCATGTAGTGGATCACATAGATGGAAAGGGTGCTAGATCCAATATTCAGGATAGTCCGGTTGTTGATAAACTGCCGAAGCAACATGAACACGGCAAACACCACAAACACATTGCCCAATCGGACGAACAGGTAGTTGTTGATCTGGAGCAAGTTGAAAAGCTCCACCCCTGTCCATTCGTAAATGGCAAGGAAGGTTGGTGACAACGCGTAGCACAGAATGGCGCCAAGTCCCAGCGAAATGGCAATGGCCGCAGGATAGAGGAATTTGAAATCCTTGAACCTCAAAAAGAGGATGGAGATAAAAGCCCCGATGGTGGCATATCCCAACCAAGGAATGATGGTAAACACAGAACCATTGGCCTTGGTAAAATAATTGGCAAAGAATTCCGGTAAAAAAGAAAACGACCATTGTTTGTAAAGCGGTTCAAATAGGAACAGGACTACGGTAATGGTCAATAGCAACAATGGGAAAACATGCTTTTTTCTATTGATGGTCAACAGATAGACCCCGATCAAGGCCAAAATGGAAAGCCCGATGCAATGTAGTACGTCCACAAAGTAAAAAGAGGGGTAAATCTCCCCTTTGAGCAGTCCAAATAGATTGGAACGCAGCAAATAGCCAATAAAAATGAGTTGAAGTCCACGGCGAATGCCTTTGGCCACCCTTGGATTGTCCATCCCTTTTTGGGGCACCCGGACAAGCAAGTACGTAAAAATGAATCCGGAAACCGTAAAGAAAACAGGTGCGGTGATTCCCCGAAAATAGAGCCAAACACGGAAGCCGCCATTGTTGAGGTCCCTGAAGGCAGGTTCCAAAAGCCCATCGATAAAATGCCCTTGGAGCATCATCAATATGGCCCAAGCACGCATGGCATCTACAAAAAATAACCTGTTGGTCTTAGCTGTCATTCGGTTCGATATGTTCCTATATACTTGTTTTGCAAGTACTTTGGATGCTTTCCGTGGCAAAATTATACAAAATACTCACAACTCTGCCCCAATTGGGGTATTTTAGCGAAACAATCAATGATTTTTTTCTATGGCATCGATTTTGGCATTGGCCGGAAGCAATTCTTCAACATCCATTAACTTCAAACTTGTACAATTGACCACTTCTTTGGTGGAAGGGCACGACCTTCGATTGTTGAACATGACAAGATACCCGTTTCCCATGTTCAGTGAGGATGATGAAAAAAGAAAAGGGTATTCCAATGCTTTGGTGGAGTTGAAGGAAGATATTCGGAATGCGGATGGGCTTATACTCTCCGTGAACGAGCATAACGGCAACCCATCGGCCTATTTCAAAAATGTGTTGGATTGGTTGTCGCGTTTGGACCGAAAATTTTTGGAGGGGACAAAGGTGCTCCTCATGTCCACATCGGGAGGCAAGCGAGGGGGTATGGGCTCTTTGGGCGTGATCCAGAATATGTTGCCAAGGTTCGGCGCGGAAATCATCGCCACGTTTTCCCTGCCTTCGTTCCACGATAATTTTTCAGAGGATGGGATTTTGGATGAATCCTTGAAAGCAGAGCACCAAAAGGCACTCCAAACCTTTTTGAGCTCGTTAAAATGATTGGACATTGCGTACACAGCGTTCCTTTAAAATAACACCACCTTTACAAAGTAAAAGCGCCCTTTTGGAATGGTCCAAGAACTACACCGACGCGGTGTGGTTGGACAGCAATGGGCATCGGGGCAATTATTCTTCCTTCGAAGCCTGTCTGGCTGTGGGCAGATCCAGGGAGTTTTCCAATTTGGAAGAACTCAGGAAACATTTTGCACACCAACCTGACTGGCTCTTCGGGTATTTTTCATACGACCTAAAAAACCAGTTGGAGGATTTGGTTTCCCATAACGCGGATGGTGTAGGGTTCCCGGACCTGTATTTTTTTCAGCCCCTAAAAATTGTCATACTGGATGGGGACCAACTCAGTTTTTTGTATTTGGATGCGGATGACATTGAAAAGGATTTTGAGGCCATCGTCTCGTTGATGGGCGAAGATGACACCAACAATAGCAATACCTCCCCCGTTCCCATAAAGATGCGCATCCACAAAGATGCCTATTTTGAAAAAGCGAACCGTTTTTTGGAACACATCCATCGCGGGGATATTTATGAGGCCAATTTTTGTCAGGAGTTTTATGCCCAAGACGTTCAAATAGCTCCTTTGGAGACCTACAAAAAACTGAATTCCATATCCGAACCCCCGTTTGCGGCCTACATGCGCTTGGACGAAAGGTATTTGATGTGCGCCTCCCCGGAGCGGTATTTGAGAAAGCAGGGAGAGAAAGTAATTTCACAGCCCATAAAGGGCACTGCGCCACGGGGAAAGGAAGCTGACGACGATCTGCGCCTACGGAAACAACTGGCCCAAAATGAAAAGGAAAGGGCGGAGAACATCATGATCACCGATCTGGTGAGGAACGATCTTTCCAAAAGTGCCATCAAAGGAAGTGTTGTGGTTGAAGAACTTTGTAAAGTTTATGGATACAAACAAGTAAACCAGATGATCTCGACCATCACTTCAAGAGTGGATCCAAGCGCAAACCCTGTTGACCTGATAACGGAAACCTTTCCGATGGGCAGTATGACCGGCGCACCGAAGATATCTGCAATGAAGATCATCGAAGCATTGGAGGAGACCAAACGAGGTCTGTACAGTGGGGCAGTGGGTTATTTTGACCCAGAGGGTAATTTCGACTTCAATGTGGTCATACGGAGCATTTTGTACAACGAAAAGAATAGGTTCGTTTCCTATTCCGTGGGAAGTGCCATCACCGCAAAATCCGACCCCGAAATGGAATATCAGGAATGCTTGTTGAAGGCTAGGGCCATGCGTAGCGTTTTGGAGGGAGGGATTGAAGGCTAGAGGTTTAGGTTTTCAGGTTTAAGTTCAAATTCAAGTTTTAAGAAACAAGAACAACTGTCCCTTTGAGGGGACTTTAGAGGTGTTTTTATAGAGTGGACACGAAAATCACGAATCTTTACGAAAAATTGAAGCTCCAAGCATCAGTCGCCAAATTCCAATAACTGAATAACTCAGTAATTGAATAACCCAATAACTCAACAACGAATCGTATTTTTGTGGTATGCTGGAAAAGTTTAAAAAGCATGTGGACCTTAATCTGCCTTTGTTGAAGGGAAAGCGGTTGTTGGTGGCCTGTAGTGGGGGAGTGGATAGTGTGGTTTTGGCCCATTTATGCCGAAAATTGGGGCTGGACATGGCTTTGGTCCATTGCAATTTTGGGTTGCGTGGTGCGGAAAGTGATGGCGATGAGGATTTTGTGAGCCAATTGGCGGAACAATTGGGCGTGGAAGTCTTGGTCAAACGATTCGACACGGAAGCCTATGCAGAGAAGAACCGGGGTTCCATCCAAATGGCGGCAAGGGACCTACGCTATCAGTGGTTCCAAGAGGTTTTGGGAAAAGAGGGCTTTGATTTTTTGGTAACGGCCCACCATGCCGATGACAACTTGGAGACTTTCCTGATCAATCTTTCCCGGGGCACAGGCATCGAAGGTCTTTTGGGAATTCCCGAAGTGAACGGGAAAACTGTCCGCCCCCTACTTGTCTTTTCACAGGAAGAAGTGATGGCATATGCCCAGTCTGAACACATCCAATGGCGGGAGGACAGCAGCAATGCCAGCAACAAGTACCTTCGCAACAGGATAAGGCACGAACTCGTGCCCAAACTGAAGGAGCTGCATCCCACGTTTCTCCAAAATTTTATACGCACCCAATCCCATCTGCTCCAGACCCATACTTTGGTGGACAACCATATCCAGAGCATCAAAGCAAAGCTTTTTGTGGAAAATGGAGGAAGCATTACGATAGATATAGGGGAATTGGAGCATTTACAACCTACGGCAACCTATGTGTACGAACTTTTTAAAGCATACGGCTTCACGGAATGGGACGATGTACAGCATCTCTTGACTGCTATGAGTGGTAAGGAAGTGGTTTCCAAGACCCATAGATTGGTGAAGGACAGGCAGCATTTGATCCTTTCAGAATTGGAGGGCGAACCAAAAAGACCATATTTGATCTTTGAAAATGAAGAACAGCCAAATTTGCCCCTCAAACTAAATCTGGAAAACGTTAAAAGCATTGAAAAATCAGGGCAGGACACCATCTTTATCGATAAGGAAAAGTTAAACTTCCCGTTGGTGTTAAGAAATTGGGAAAAAGGCGACTATTTTTATCCTTTCGGTATGCAAGGGAAGAAAAAACTGTCCAAATTTTTCAAGGACGAGAAAATGGATGTCATATCAAAGGAAAAGCAATGGCTGCTTTGCTCGGACAACGATATTGTTTGGGTGGTGGGCCGAAGGGCAGACGAACGTTTCAAGGTGGGGGATTCAACCCGACAAATTATAAAGATCACACAGCTTACATGAGGTCATTTTTACTTTTTTTAGGATCAATCTTCATCAATCTGGTCGCATTTGCCCAAACAGAGGCCAACCCTGCCGTTTGGAGCCACGAAGTCCATAAAATATCGGACACGGAATACGAACTGGTCTTCACGGGAAAAATCATGGACGGATGGCACGTCTATTCCCAATACACGGCCGAAGGAGGTTCGCTGCCCAGTGAATTCACTTTTGAAAAAGCAGGGGAGGATTACGAACTCGTAGGTAAAACTGAGGAAAGCGAGACCATCACCGAGTACAGTGACATTTTTGAAGTGGATGAGACTTTCTTCAAGAAAGAGGCCATCTTCACCCAAAAGATAAAACTGCTCAACCCAGAGGTCAACCAGATTTCGGTGAACCTGTTTTACCAAATCTGCAAGGAAGTCTGTATTCCCATGGACCATCTTTTCCAGATTTCCTTGGATGGCAGCACCTTTGTGGCAGAGAACAAGGAGTTGAACGAAAGAAGTGTGGCCTTGGGGGAGTCGTTGAAGGTGGACTTGAAGAACAAACACCTTTTGAACCAGGGAGCACAAATGGACGCTGAAGGAAAATCCAACCTATGGATGATCTTTGGGCTTGGATTTTTGGGCGGGCTCATCGCCTTGTTGACTCCATGTGTGTTTCCCATGATCCCGTTGACGGTCTCCTTTTTCACCAAACATACGCAGAACAAGTCCAAGGGCATCGGAAATGCCGTTCTCTATGGATTTTTCATCGTTTTGATCTACTTCTTGCTGAGCTTGCCCTTCCATTTGTTCAATTCGGTGGACTCGCAGATACTGAACACCATTGCCACCAATGTTTGGCTCAACGTGTTCTTCTTCATCATTTTCGTCTTTTTTGCCTTTTCATTTTTCGGTTATTATGAACTGACCCTACCCAGCTCTTGGGCCAACAAGATGGACTCCGCCTCGTCCAAAGTAGGAGGGGGATTGGGTATCTTTTTCATGGCGCTGACCTTGGCCATAGTGTCCTTCTCGTGCACCGGCCCCATTTTGGGCGGACTGCTGGGGAGCACTACGCTGGCTGAAGGCAATGTCGCGACCAACCTATCGGCGGGAATGGTCGGTTTTGGTTTGGCCTTGGCCCTGCCATTTGCATTGTTTGCCATGTTCCCGGCCTGGTTGAACTCCTTGCCCAAATCGGGCGGATGGATGACCACCGTGAAAGTCGTTTTGGGCTTTTTGGAGCTGGCCCTAGCCTTCAAGTTCCTTTCCAATGCCGATTTGGTGGGCAATTGGGGATTGTTGAAAAGAGAGATCTTTGTCGGTATCTGGATAGTGCTCTTTATGCTGATGACCCTGTATTTGTTCGGGCTGTTTCGTTTTCCGCATGATGGTCCAAAGAAAAAACTGACCACGACCCGAAAAATCTTTGGCGTATTGAGTTTGGCATTTTCGGTGTATTTGATACTGGGCCTTTTCCAGGTGACCCATTTGAAATTATTGAGTGGATTTCCGCCCCCGGATTTTTACAGTGTAATCGAAACCGAAAGCGATTGCCCCCTTGGTTTGGATTGTTTCAAGGACTTTGAAGAAGGTGTGGCCCATGCCAAAGCCGTGAACAAACCCATTTTGCTCGATTTCACGGGGTGGGCATGTGTGAATTGCCGAAAGATGGAAGAAAACGTATGGAGCCACAGTAGCATCTATCCCCTTTTGAAGGACGAATATGTGCTGATCTCCCTCTACGTGGACGACAGAAAGGAACTTCCCGAAGAAGAAAGGTTCGACTTCAAATACGATTCCGGACGGATAAAGGCCATTGAGACCGTGGGCCAAAAGTGGGGGACTTTCCAGACCATCAACTTCAATGCGGCCTCGCAACCCTACTACGTGCTACTTTCTCCCAATCTCGAAATTTTGAACGACGCTGTCCAATATGTGGATGTGGAAACCTACGGGGAATGGCTAAGATCGGGCTTGGAAAAGCACCATCTTTCCATGGACAAATAATTGGTAAGTCCTTTTACTTTTTTTTAAAGGGTCAGGAAATTAGTTTTACCTTAGGGAGGTAATCGACTTAACCTAAAAGGTAGTGAAAAAACTAAAAAAAGTACTTCTGTTTATTGCAGGGTTGATTCTGTTGGCTCTCATTGGCATTGCCATTTTCTTGAACGGCCTCAAGCCTGATTACAGTGGAAAAAAGACATTGACAGGATTGGACAGTGAGGTCAAAGTACTTTATGATACTTACGGAATCCCCCACATATATGCGGACAAAGAAGAAGATGCCCTTAGGGCATTGGGCTACGTGCATGCGCAGGACCGTTTGTGGCAAATGGAACTGTTGAGACGAGTGGCCAAGGGTAGGCTTTCCGAAGTATTTGGCAAAGACCTCTTGAAAACCGATAAATTCTTTCTTTCCTTGGGTATTGATGACAATTCGGCAGAAACAGTGTCCAATACAGACTTGAATGGCAGAACCGCCATCCTTTCACAAGCGTATTTGGACGGAATCAACGAATTTATCGAAAAGGGCCCCACACCCATCGAGTTTTACCTTACTGGACTGGATAAGGAACCTTTTTCTTTGGAGGACATTCACAATGCAGTGGGCTACATGGCCTTCAGTTTCGCCATGGCGCACAAAACAGACCCTCTACTGACCAGTATGAGGAAAAAATTGGGTGAGGAATACATGAAGGACCTTGCCATAGGTTCCGATACCTCAACGGTCTGGATCAAGAACTACAAAGGGATCAACACGGATTCGCTGGCTTCAAATATTACGACCAGTGTGACGGCAGCCTTGGAAAAATTGCCGATTCCACAATTTGAGGGGAGCAACAGTTGGGTAATTGCCCCACAGAAGACCAAGAACGGCAAGGTGATCCTGGCCAACGATCCCCACATCGGGTTTGCCCAACCATCCGTATGGTACGAAGCGCATATCAGTACGCCCACCTATGAAAAATATGGCTATCATTTGGCCGGTGTGCCATTTCCGCTATTGGGGCACGACAGGAATTTGGCCTACGGGCTGACCATGTTCGAGAATGACGACATTGATTTTTATTACGAGGAAACACATCCATCCGACAGCACCAAGTACAAGACCGCCGAAGGATGGAAAGAATACGGGTATGTGACCAAGACCATCAAGGTAAAGGATGGGAAAGATGTTTCCTTCACCTACCGAAAAACACAGCACGGACCTGTGTTGAACCAAATTGCCGATCAGATTTCAGGGGAAAGGCCCGTGTCCATGTCGTGGATATACACCAAACCCAAGAACGAGGTGATGGACGCCCTTTATGGACTGAGCCACGCCACCAATCTGGAAGAATTCAAAAATGCATTGCCCAAGATCCATGCCCCTGGACTGAATGTGATGTACGGTGACGCCGAGGGCAACGTAGGCTGGTGGGCCACGGCAAAACTCTATCAAATGCCGGACAGCCTGTCCACCAAGTATATTTTGGACGGCACCTCAGGGAAAGAAGAACCATTGCGCTATTTGGATTTTTCAGAAAACCCAAGTGCAGAAAATCCGCCGTGGAACTACGTTTATTCCGCAAATAACCAGCCCGATTCCATTGCAGGGATGCTGTATCCCGGATATTACCTGCCCGAGAACAGGGCAAGAAGGATCGTGCAGCTTTTGGATACCAAGGATGATTGGGACAAAGAGGCTGTTTCCGAGATGATCTTGGACGTGACTTCTCCTGTTAACACACAATTGGTGACCGAACTGATCAAACTGTTCGATGTGTCCCTCTTGACCCAAGAGCAGTTGGTGTTGGTGGATTCCCTTGAAAACTGGAACGGGGAATATACGTTGACAAGTACCAGTCCCACATTGTTCCACAGAAGCGAATACTATATGGTCAAAAACACCATGGAGGACGAACTGGGCACGGAAATGTTCAACCAGTTTTTGGCCACACACATTTTCAAGCGACAAATTGCTTGGGGCGCCAAAATGGAAAGTGGAAAATGGTGGGACAATGTCCATACCAAGGATGTTGTGGAAACACGAAAAGATATCGTGATGAAATCCTTTGCCGATGCATGGGAGTCTCTGGTCAGCGATTTTGGGGCAGACCCAAGCGAATGGACCTGGAACAAGGTACACACCTTGGAACACCAACACCCCATTGGTCAAGTGGAATCCCTTCGCAAGTATTTCAATGTGGGGCCATTTCCTGTTGAAGGCACCCGTGAGGTCATCAATAACCTGTCGTTTCCTTATGACGACACAGGATTTTACAAAGTAAGTTCTGGACCGTCCACACGAAGGATTGTTGATTTCTCGGATATTGAGAACAGTATCAGCATATTGCCCACGGGACAATCTGGAAATCCGTTCAGCAAGCATTACAAGGACCAGGCTGAAATGTACGTGAAGGGAGAGTTCCGAAAAATGATGATGAACAAACAGGAAATCGAGGAAAAAGCCGAGTCCATACTCACCTTCACCAAAGAGTGATTTTTTCATCCATTGGTTGGGAAGGGCTATCCATCAATTCAAACCGCGCTATTGTCAATCAATGGGCTTTTGGTAAATAGGCTTTGCCTATTTTTTGCCCTGATTTGACAAAATTTCCAAATGCTGATAAAAATTCATGGCAGTGCCGTTTTCGGCATTGAGGCGACCACTGTCGTAGTGGAAGTGAATGTGGACAAGGGTATAGGCTATCATTTGGTGGGACTGCCCGACAACGCCATCAAGGAAAGCAATTACCGCATAGCTGCCGCGCTACAGAACAATGGGTACAAGATCCCGGGAAAAAAGATAACCATCAACATGGCCCCGGCCGATCTCAGAAAGGAAGGCTCGGCCTATGACCTCACTTTGGCATTGGGCATTTTGGCCGCTTCGGGCCAGATCAGGTCGGAGGGCATCCAAAACTATATCATCATGGGTGAGTTGTCGTTGGACGGCAGCCTCCAACCTATCAAAGGAGCCCTGCCCATTGCCATAAAGGCACAACAAGAGGGTTTCAAAGGATTTATACTTCCAAAGGAAAATGCCAGCGAGGCCGCCATTGTAAAGGACCTTGAGGTCTATGGCGTGGAGAACATCAAGGAGGTGATGGATTTCTTTGATTTGGAAATCCCTTTGGAACGGACCTATGTGGATACCCGCCAAGAGTTTTATGAACATCTCAACTTTCCGGAACATGATTTTGCCGATGTAAAAGGCCAGGAGAGTATCAAACGCTGTATGGAAATTGCCGCAGCGGGTGGACACAATATCATTTTGATAGGTCCGCCAGGAGCAGGAAAGACCATGTTGGCCAAGCGGTTGCCTTCCATTTTGCCTCCAATGACCTTGCATGAAGCCTTGGAGACCACCAAGATCCACAGTGTGGTGGGCAAAGTGAGAAACAAGGGGTTGATGAGCCAACGCCCGTTCAGGAGTCCGCACCATACCATTAGTAGTGCTGCCCTGGTCGGTGGTGGCAGTTATCCACAGCCCGGGGAAATCTCCTTATCGCACAACGGCGTGCTTTTCTTGGACGAGCTTCCCGAATTTGAGCGCAGGGTCCTCGAAGTGATGCGACAACCCATGGAAGACAGGGAGGTCACCATTGCACGGGCCCAATACACGGTCACCTATCCCAGCAGTTTTATGTTGGTAGCGAGCATGAACCCTAGTCCAGGCGGTTATTTTAACGACCCCGACGCACCTGTCACTTCTTCACCTGCGGAGATGCAACGTTATTTGGGCAGGATATCAGGACCTTTGCTGGACAGGATCGATATCCATATTGAAGTGACCCCAGTCCCTTTCGAAAAACTCTCCGAAGAACGAAAAGGGGAGAGCAGTATGGAGATCCGGAAAAGGGTGGAGGTGGCAAGGGACATCCAGACTGCCCGATTTTCCGAATGGGAAGGCATCCATTACAATGCCCAGATGGACACCAAGCACATACGACAGTTTTGCCCTTTGGGCGAATCTTCCAAGGAATTGCTGAAAAATGCCATGCAACGGCTGAATCTTTCGGCACGTGCCTATGACCGGATCCTGAAGGTGTCCAGGACGATTGCCGATCTGGAAAGGGCAGAGAACATCAACCAGAACCATATTTCGGAAGCCATCCAATACAGAAGTTTGGATAGGGAAGGCTGGTTGGGATAAACCCATTTTTGAAAAATCCAAAATTTTAGGGACTTGGCCATGGAATTGGCAATGGAATGACCCTTTTGGGGAATAAGTGTAAAAAATACGTTAAATATCCTTACCGATCTGGATTTGAGTATGTTATGGAGTATTTTTGCACCCATTTTTCAAAATTCATAAGAATGCAATGTGTGGAATTGAACCCAGTGGGCAACTTTGACCCGTGGGAGCAGGAGAAGATCGATGAGTTGCTGCATCAAGATATAACAAGGTCTTTGAGTAATAGATTGGTATTTGAGAACGAAAGTGTCAAGCTTTGGGATCTGCATTTGGCCCCGGGCGAACGAATTCCTTTCCGAAGGCACAATACCAACTATGGTTGGGTCTGCACTACGGGGGGATTGGCCCTTACCCGGTACGGAAACGGCAAAATAGACATGATAAAACTGGATCCCGGGGATACGGAATATTTTGAGTACAGGGGCAAAAACTATGTGAACGATCTGGAGAACATAGGCGAACACCCCATCATCATCAATATTTTGGAATACAAGCTCACCAAAAAGGATAATAGTCTGCAGTTTTGTGACTAGATGGCCTTGATGTTTGCCTTGAGCCCGGAGATGATCCCCAAAATGTTCTGTACGGTTTCATCCAAATAATAGGTGATGGCCAAATGGGGAATTCGAATAGTGGTGAACCCATTTTTGAACGAGTGCATGGCATCTTCAAGATCGCTTATGGCCTGTTCGTGGGTTATCCTACTATAATCCCTATCTATTTCAATGTTCAGTTTTACCCTTGAAATGGCAATATCGACCGATTTTTTGCCGTCCCACCATTCCAACATGGGATGGGCACCGGCTTCCTTCAAAGCATAAAAGAGTTGGACGGCTTCTGGGGGAGTATCGTTGTCAAGGATGACTTTTTTGATAAGTCGAGTATGTCTTTCGCAAAGCTGAACACCAAGGGAATCCATGGATGCCCGGTACTGATGATGATCAATACTTTTGCCACAATCCTTACAGGTCATAAGTGTGTTAGTCAAGTTCAAGTTTTGTAGTACGATTTGGTAATCATAATAACTTTCGCTTTTGCAAATTCGTATAATCGGTCGATGTAAAACATCCCTTTTTTAGACGAAATACATTTTTTTGGACGAAATACATGGTTTGTCCCAATATCCTGTTAAATTCATTGCATGAACCAACTGAGCAATGTTTAAAAAAATAGGACCGGGGGTATTGGTCGCAGCGGCCTTCGTGGGACCGGGAACCATAGCAATGTGCACCTTGGCCGGGGCACGCTTCGGATATGCCCTTATCTGGGCCTTGGCCGTGTCCATTTTGGCCACCATTGTGCTACAGGGAATGGCAGGTAGGATAGGAGTGGTCACCCAAAGTGGACTGGTGGATGTGGTACGTCAAGAGCTGAAAGTACCCTGGATGAAGAAAACGGTGATCACCGTGGTTTTAGCGGCTATACTCATCGGCAACGCTGCCTACGAGGCGGGGAATATAGGTGGGGCGACCTTGGGATTGGAACAATTTGTTGGCCAGGAATGGGCAAAACCGTACTTGCCTATGTTGATCGGGATTTTCATATTCCTGTTGCTCTGGTTCAGTACATATAAGATATTGGAACGCATTTTTGTAGGCTTGGTGGGCATCATGGGAGCTAGTTTTGTCCTTTGTGCCATCATCACCAAACCCTCATTGACGGAAATAACGAAAGGGATGTTCGTGCCCAGCCTTCCGGAAGGGAGTTTGTTCACCGTCATCGCTTTGGTCGGGACCACGGTGGTGCCCTACAATCTTTTTTTACATGCATCCTTGGTCAAGGAGAAGTGGAAGTCAGAAACCGGAATCAAGGAGGTGAAATGGGACACGATTGTATCCATTGCCTTGGGAGGTATCGTGTCCATTGCCATTTTGGTGACCGCTTCAGCAGCTCCCATTGCCAATGTGGACCAAGTTTTGGACATGGCAAAGGGGCTGGAACCCCTCTTCGGCAAAATGGCCGTTTACTTTATGTCCGTTGGACTATTGGCCGCAGGGATTACTTCGGCCATCACCGCGCCATTGGCGGCGGCCTATGTGGCTAGTAGCTGTTTTGGATGGTCTGGTGGCATGCAGGACAAGCGATTCAAATGGACCTGGGCCTTTGTGCTTTTCTGTGGTGTTGTCTCATTGTCTTTCGACATCAAACCCATCGAAGTGATACAATTTGCCCAAGTGGCCAATGGGCTGTTGCTTCCAATCATGGCCCTATTGTTGCTTTGGGTGGTGAACAAAAGGTCCGTTATGGGCCAGTTCAAGAACACGATGCTTCAGAATGCCTTCGGACTGGCCATAGTGCTGTTCAGTATTTTTCTGGGGATAAAAAGCATCCTTAAAGTAGCAGGAGTGTTTTGATTTGAAATCGAAAGTTAGAAGACGGAAACCTGAAACCAATGGTCAATAACCAATGACCAATAACTGAATAACCAATAAATGAATAACATAATACCCCAATAACATATCAACCCATCAAATGAAAACATGGAAAATGGACATCAACTGTGACGTTGGGGAAGGAATAGGCAATGAGGCCGATATTTTTCCCTTCATCAGTTCATGCAATATTGCCTGTGGCGGACACGTGGGCGATGTCCAGAGCATGCGGGAAGTCATCCTATTGGCCCGAAAGTACCGTGTGAAAATAGGTGCCCATCCATCGTACCCCGACAAGGCCAATTTTGGAAGGGAAGTGATGGACATCCCTGCGGATGCGCTTATACAAAGTATAAGAGATCAATTGGACACATTCAATAGCATCCTAAAAAAGGAAGGTGACCAACTGCATCATATCAAGGCGCATGGCGCCTTGTATAACCAAACGGCAAAAGATGCCGGGGCTGCCGATGTCTATTTGGAGGCCATCAAGGAATATAAGAACACGACCATTGTGTATGCCCCGTTTGGGTCTGTGGTGGCAAGTAAGGCCCAGACCATAGGTTTTGAGGTATGGCCCGAAGCCTTTGCGGACAGAAACTACAATCCTGACTTGAGTTTGGTGTCCAGAAAAAGTGAAAAAGCCCTGATTGAAGACCCTAAAAAGGTCTTGGACCATATATTGCCCATAATAAAAGAAGGCACTGTTGCCGCTGTGGATGGAAAAATCCGAAGAATAGAGGCAAAAACCCTCTGTGTGCACGGGGATACTCCTTCGGCATTGGAAATATTGATGTATCTTTCACGGGAATTACCCAAACATCAGGTGAACCTAGAAAAGTGAAAAGTTACCCCATCACCATCAAACCATTTGGAGAACGGGCCGTCTTGATCGAATGGCCCAACAAAGTTGAAGAATCCATTCTGGCAGACATTCTCGATTTCATGGATGCCTTCAAGCAACGCAAAATACAAGGTTGGGAGATGTCCGTGGCCTACAATTCCCTGACCATGGTTTATAATGAGGACCATTTGGATTTCGAAGAGGTCAAAAAGCTCATTTTGGACTGCTATGCCGAACAAGTAAGCCCAGCCATCAAAAGAAAACGACATTTGTGGACCATTCCAGTATGCTACGACCTGGAATTTGGGATCGATATCGAAGAAGTTTCAAAAACCTTGGGTTTGTCTATAGAAGAACTCATCCATCAGCATACTTCCCATCAATATGTGGTCTATGGCATCGGATTTTTGCCGGGTTTCATGTATTTGGGCGGACTCCCTACATCCCTTGAAATTCCAAGGAGGGCCGAACCTCGCTTGGCGGTGGCCAAAGGCTCCGTGGGATTGGCGGCAAAACAAACGGGCATTTATCCGCAGGACTCCCCGGGAGGCTGGAACATCATCGGGAATTGTCCGGTCACCTTGTTCGACCCCAATGCAAAAGAACCCTGTTTTGTTAAGGTCGGGGACAAAATCCAGTTTGAAAAAATATCGAAAGCTGAATACGAACTGCACAAAATAGAAGGAGAAGTGGGCATTTATAAACCAGAAAAAGTAGCGTTGGATGCTTAAAGTGTTGAAATCCGGTTTTTTTGTGACCATTCAAGATTTGGGGCGGTTCGGATACCGTGACATCGGTGTTCCAATTTCGGGGGCGATGGACGTACTATCTGTAAAAAAGGCCAATCTCTTGTTGGAAAACGACCCCAATGCCGCTGCGATGGAAATTACCATGACAGGCCCCACGCTCCAATTTGATGAGCCTACCTACATCTGCCTGTCCGGTGCCCATATTTCCGCCACCCTGAACAATCAACCCATAGAAAACTATCATGTGGTGAAAGTGGACAAAGGGGATATCCTGTCCTATGGCAGGTTGGATGATGGTTTTAGGGGCTATTTGGCCATAAAAGGAGGTTTCCAGACGGATGTGGTCTTGGGGAGCCGTTCGCAATTTGTTCCCGTGACCAAGAAAAAAAGACTCAAGGACGGCGATGAGGTGAAATATGGCAAAATGCTTTCGTACAGTCCCATTATTTCCGAGGTGAAGATAGAGGAGCACTTCCATAAAAACTATTTGGAAGTGTATAAGGGGCCTGAGTTTTCCATCCTGTCCGATGCCCAACTCACCGAGATCTTCACGAAGACATTCACCGTTTCCAAGGAAAACAATAGAATGGCCTACCAACTTTCGGAGACCATAGCCGGGCACTCCCATTCCATGCTCACTTCGGGTACTTTGCCGGGTACGGTGCAGTTCACTCCGGCCGGAAAATTGATCGTTTTGATGAAGGACGGGCAGACCACCGGAGGGTATCCGCGTGTCTTGCAACTTTCAGAAGATTCGATATGTACCCTGGCCCAGAAAAAGTCAGGGGACAAGCTTACCTTCAAACTGGTGTGAGTTCCAATTCTTTTTTTTGATCGGATGGTGGAATAACACCCAAATTTTTCGTAACATTGGAGCATGAAAAGAAATAATCCAGTCATCAGCGTGGTCATTATTGTTCCAAATCTGGAATGATACAGACGTGCTGTCGATGGAAAGGGCCTGTATCAAAAGCTGATGCAGGCCCTTTTTCTTTACCGGTGAAAATAATTGAATATTGGATTTTAAAATGGCTTAAGTAGTTGATTTACAGCAATTAAAGTTTATTATGTTCCAAATGGATTTAAACAGCCCTTTTCTGTTAAAAATCTAAGGCTTTTTAAACATCTATCTTTGGTTTGCAGAGATAAATTCAGTAGAACGCTGCATTAGAATGAAATTTGATAATGGAATTGAACAAGTTTAGCAAGAACGTGACCCAAGATCCTACGCTGCCGGCCGCCCAGGCCATGTTGCATGCATTGGGGCTCACAGATGAAGATTTACAAAAACCATTTATTGGAATAGCCAGTACCGGTTATGAGGGGAACCCTTGTAACATGCACTTGAACGGATTGGCCAAAGAGGTGAAAAGAGGAGTGGAGGCTTCCAATATGGTCGGACTCATCTTCAATACCATCGGCGTTAGTGATGGAATTTCCAATGGAACTCCGGGAATGCGTTATTCCTTGGCATCGAGGGACATCATCGCCGATTCCATCGAAACAGTGATGCAGGCCATGTATTATGATGGACTGGTGACCGTTGTGGGCTGCGATAAGAACATGCCCGGAGCCCTTATGGCCCAATTAAGGCTGAACAGGCCTTCAATTTTGGTCTATGGAGGCACCATTGCCCCTGGTTGCCATAACGATAAGAAATTGGATATCATTTCTGCCTTCGAGGCCTATGGCCAAAAAGTGGCGGGAACCATAGATGAAACAGAATTCAAGGCAGTTATCCACAAGGCATGTCCGGGAGCTGGGGCCTGTGGGGGTATGTACACCGCCAATACCATGGCCTCGGCCATTGAGGCGATGGGCATGTCATTGCCCTTTAACTCTTCCATTCCAGCGGTTAACTCAGCCAAAGGTGCTGATTGTGAATCCGCAGGAGAAGCCATTATGAACCTTTTGGAAATGGATTTGAAGCCCAAGGACATCGTGACCAAAAAAGCGTTGGAGAATGCCTTTCGGTTGGTGACGGTTTTGGGAGGTTCCACAAATGCCGTATTGCATTTTATGGCCATTGCCCATGCCGCTGAGGTGGATTTCTCTTTGGAAGACATCACACGTATCAGCGAATCGACCCCGTTGTTGGCCGATTTGAAGCCCAGTGGGAAATACTTGATGGAAGACCTTCATAAAATTGGTGGTGTGCCGGCAGTATTGAAATATATGTTGAAGAAAGGCATGCTGCATGGGGATTGTATGACAGTTACGGGCAGAACATTGGCAGAAAACCTCTTGGATGTTCCCGATTTGGCAGAAGGTCAGGATATCATCAAGCCTTTGGAGCAGCCCATCAAGGAAACAGGGCATATCCGCATCCTGTACGGCAATTTGGCAACAGAAGGTGCCGTGGCCAAGATCACAGGAAAAGAAGGATTGAGTTTCACTGGAACCGCAAGGGTTTTCAATGGTGAAATTGAAGTGAACCAAGGCATCCACAATGGAAAAGTGCAGAAAGGTGACGTAGTGGTCATTCGCTACGAAGGGCCCAAAGGCGCGCCCGGTATGCCCGAAATGTTGAAACCGACTTCTGCCATCATGGGTGCTGGTCTTGGAAAGGACGTGGCCTTGATCACCGACGGACGTTTTTCTGGTGGTTCCCATGGGTTTGTGGTGGGTCACGTTTCCCCTGAAGCGCAAGTGGGTGGTGGAATTGCCTTGGTGAAGGATGGTGATGAAATTACCATCGATGCCGTAAACAATACCATCAACATGAACATTTCAGATGAAGAACTGGAAAAGCGAAGAAAAGAGTGGAAACAGCCGGAATTGAAAGTGAAATCGGGCAGTTTGTACAAATATGCCAAGACGGTCTCATCAGCATCCAAGGGATGTGTAACGGATTTGATATAAAAACGAGCTCCAGAAGAGCATAGCGGGACAACCCCAAAATATAGGCTTATGGAAACATTAAAAGCGGAAAAGAAAGACACGAAAAAAAAGACAGCGATCCGTATCACCGGAGCTGAGGCCATCATCCATTGTTTGTTGGCAGAGGGTGTGGATTTGATCTATGGGTATCCCGGAGGGGCCATCATGCCCGTGTATGACGAATTGTACAAGTTTCAGGATAGGCTTACCCACATCCTTACCCGACATGAGCAAGGGGCGACCCATGCTGCACAGGGGTACGCAAGGGTAAGCGGAAGAGTGGGGGTGGCCATGGCCACTTCCGGTCCCGGAGCCACGAACTTGGTGACAGGTATCGCCGATGCCCAGATAGATTCTACGCCAATGGTCTGTATCACCGGGCAGGTGGCACGGCATTTGTTGGGTTCAGATGCTTTTCAGGAAACCGATATCGTAGGCATTTCAACCCCGGTGACCAAATGGAACTACCAGATTACCCGGGCGGATGAAATCCCCGAAATCATGGCCAAGGCATTCTACATTGCAAGGTCGGGACGCCCAGGCCCCGTATTGGTGGACATCACCAAAAATGCCCAGTTTGATGAGTTGGATTTCGTGTATGAGAAATGCACGGGGGTGAGAAGCTACAAACCAGCTCCAAAGCCAGATATGGGAGCCATTGAAAAGGCAGCGGAATTGATCAACAACGCCAAAAAACCCTATATCGTTTTTGGACAAGGTGTTATTTTGGGCGAGGCCGAGGAAGAACTGAAGGCATTGGTCGAAAAAGCGGGAATCCCTGCAGCTTGGACCATTTTGGGACTTTCAGCCATGGATACCGACCACCCGCTGAACATGGGCATGGTGGGCATGCACGGAAATTACGGCCCCAATGTGCTAACCAACGAATGCGATGTGCTTCTTGCCATCGGGATGCGGTTTGATGACCGGGTGACCGGGAATCTGGAAACCTACGCCAAACAAGCTAAGGTCATTCATTTTGAGATAGATCCAGCGGAAGTCAATAAAAATGTAAAGGTGGATGTTGCCGTTTTGGGCAACGCCAAGCAAACCTTGGAACTTTTGTTGCCCTTGGTCAACAAGAATGAGCACAAGGAGTGGGTGGCCGAGTTTGAGAAAAAGCGACAAATCGAATACGATACCGTAATTGACAAGGATATCTATCCCACCAAGCCGGGCCTTACCATGGGTGAAGTCATTGAGCAGATCAATGTGGCTTCTGGACATAAGGCTGTAATTGTTAGCGATGTGGGACAGCACCAGATGATAGCTTGTCGGTATGCCAAGTTCAAACAGACCAAAAGTAACATCACTTCTGGTGGTTTGGGCACCATGGGATTTGCCCTTCCAGCGGCCATCGGTGCCAAAATGGGCGCCATGGAGCGTGAAGTTGTTGCTATCATCGGCGATGGTGGGTACCAAATGACCATTCAGGAGCTTGGGGTTATCTTCCAACACAATCTTCCCGTTAAAATTGTGGTCCTCAACAACGATCACTTGGGGATGGTGCGCCAATGGCAGGAACTTTTCTTTGAAAGACGTTACGCCTCAACCGTAATGACCAATCCTGATTTCGTGAAAATCGCCGAAGGCTATCACATCAAGGCCAGAAGGGTAGTGGAGCGTTCCGATCTGAAGGAAGCCGTGGAGGAAATGATGGCGTCCAAAGACCCTTATTTCTTGGAGGTTCGGGTAGAGAAGGAAGACAATGTGTTCCCAATGGTTCCGACAGGAGCTTCCATCTCCGATATCTTATTGAAGTAAGATGGACCAGGCCAATATTATAAAAATGCCAGGTAGGTATCCGGCGTTGCTTGAGAAATCGAGGGAAATAGGTTTTGGCATGCCTTCCGACGTGTACATTGGCACATTGCTGAAGACACTGGTGGCTTCCAAGCCCAATGGAAATTTTTTGGAGTTGGGTACGGGAATCGGACTGTCCTTGGCTTGGATGATCAAAGGCATGGATGAAAATTCCCAAATCGTCAGTGTTGACAACGATCCGGAGCTCATTCAGATTGCCAATACTTTTTTTGATGGTGAGTCTAGATTGGAATTGGTTTGTACCGATGGTGGAGAATGGTTGGAATCCTACAATGGAGCAGCTTTCGATTTGATTTTTGCAGATGCTTGGCCCGGAAAGTATAGCCATTTGGATAAAGCATTGGAATTGCTGAAAACGGGTGGTTTTTATGTGATTGATGACATGCGCAAACAGCCCAATTGGCCATCAGGACACGAAGAAAAAGCCAAGGAATTGGTTCAAATACTGGAAAAGAGAGAAGATATAACACTTACAAAGATGGATTGGTCCACAGGACTTATCGTTGCAGTTAAAATAAAATAGCATGGAAAAAGAATGGTTTACCATTTCGGTTTACTCCGAAAATCATGTGGGATTGCTGAACAGGATATCAGGGATATTCTTAAAGCGACACATCAATATAGAAAGTTTAAATGTTTCAAAATCAGAGATTGAAGGTGTATCAAAATTCACGATTGTAATTTTTTCCACCGAAGATTGGGCCATAAAGATCGTCAATCAAATTGAAAAGCAGGTAGAGGTCATCAAAGCCTATTACCATACGGATGAGGAGACTATTTATCAAGAGTCTGCCTTGTTCAAAATAGCCTCTGCTTTGTTGTTTGATGAACGCCAAATTCAAAATATCATCAAAGAACACCACTCACAGATCGTTACGGTGAGTCGCGAGTTCTTTGTGTTGGCAAAAAC
The DNA here is from genome assembly GCF_007785775.2 of Flagellimonas hadalis. Taxonomy (GTDB): domain Bacteria; phylum Bacteroidota; class Bacteroidia; order Flavobacteriales; family Flavobacteriaceae; genus Flagellimonas; species Flagellimonas hadalis. Next base: position 561,623 of record NZ_VNIK02000001.1, on the reverse strand, counting down.
CGGACGTCGGCATGAGATTGACGAAATGCACGAAGCATTGGAGCCTTATGGCATCATGCAATTTGTGCGCACGGGCCGGATAGCCGTCAGCAAGGCCGCCATGCCCATTACCAACCTCTTGGCAGAGTTTCAAAATCAATAAATAGCAAAATCAGATACTAAAAATGACAAATTACTTCAACACACTATCGCTTCGCGAGCAATTGACCCAATTGGGAAAATGTAGGTTTATGGACCCCAGTGAGTTTGCTGATGGTGTTACCGCCCTAAAAGGCAAAAAAATTGTAATTGTTGGCTGTGGAGCCCAAGGTTTGAACCAAGGTTTGAACATGAGGGACTCAGGATTGGATATTTCCTATGCACTCCGTGCCGCCGCCATAAAAGAACAAAGACAATCCTTTAAAAATGCCAAGGAGAACAATTTTACGGTTGGAACCTATGAGGAGTTGATCCCCTCTGCAGACCTGGTCATCAACCTGACCCCGGATAAGCAACATACCAATGTGGTAAGTACCGTTATGCCGTTGATGAAAAAAGGGGCCACATTATCCTATTCCCACGGATTCAACATTGTGGAAGAAGGAATGCAGGTCCGTGAGGACATCACCGTGATCATGGTGGCGCCAAAAAGCCCAGGTTCTGAGGTGCGTGAAGAGTACAAAAGAGGATTCGGAGTTCCGACCTTGATCGCCGTTCACCCGGAAAATGATCCGGAGGGGAAAGGTTTGGAGCAAGCCAAGGCCTATGCTGCCGGTACTGGTGGCGATAAAGCTGGTGTGTTGGAATCTTCCTTCGTAGCCGAGGTAAAGTCGGATTTGATGGGAGAGCAGACCATTCTTTGTGGTCTGTTGCAGACAGGATCTATCCTTTCCTTCAATAAAATGATTGAAAAGGGTGTGGATGCGGGCTATGCGTCCAAATTGATCCAATACGGATGGGAAACCATCACCGAAGGATTGAAACAGGGTGGGATTACCAATATGATGGACCGTTTGTCTAACCCTGCCAAGATAAAGGCCTTTGATTTGGCCGAAGAATTGAAAGTGATCATGCGTCCGTTGTTCCAAAAGCACATGGATGACATCATGAGCGGTCATTTTTCCAAAACCATGATGGAAGATTGGGACAATGGCGATAAAAATCTATTGGATTGGCGTGCCGCTACCGGCGAAACTGCCTTTGAAAAGACTCCAGCAGGGGATGTGAAAATCTCTGAGCAGGAGTACTACGACAACGGTGTGTTGATGGTCGCTTTTGTGAAATCTGGGGTTGAATTGGCCTATGAGACCATGACAGAATCCGGAATCATTGGCGAATCGGCTTACTACGAGTCGCTTCACGAAACCCCATTGATCGCAAACACCATCGCCAGAAAGAAATTGTTCGAGATGAACCGTGTCATTTCCGATACCGCTGAGTATGGTTGCTACCTGTTTGACCACGCCTGTAAGCCTTTGTTGACTGATTTCATGAAGAAAATCGAAACGGATGTCATCGGGAAGAAATTTGGCGAAGGAAAGGACAATGGTGTGGACAACATCAAATTGATCGCTGTAAACAAGGCCATCCGTACACACGATGTGGAAGTGGTTGGAGCCCGTTTGCGCGCTTCCATGACGGCTATGAAGCCCATCGGATAAAAAATCGATTGGCCCCATGAATAAAGCAGTGGACACCTATTTTCCACAAATAGCGGATATTTATCAAGCAGCAGAAACGATTCGGCAGGTTGCTGACGAGACGCCTTTGCAGCAAAGTATCCGCTATTCCAAAAAATATGGGGCCAATATCCTTTTAAAACGGGAGGATCTGCACCGGGTCCGTAGTTATAAGATTCGCGGGGCGTACAATAAGATCAGCTCATTGACCCAAGAGGAACTAAAAAGGGGAGTGGTCTGCGCCAGTGCGGGAAACCATGCCCAAGGTGTGGCGTTTGCCTGCAGCCATTTGCAGGTTAAAGGCACCATTTACATGCCCGTGGTGACCCCAAAACAGAAAATCGATCAGACCAATATGTTTGGTGGGGAATGGGTGAAAGTAGTGTTGGAAGGCGATACGTTTGATGATTCCAACAAAGCTGCCCAATTGTTTTGTGAGCAAGAAGGAAAGACCTTTGTGCACCCTTTTGATGATGAAAAGATCATTGAGGGGCAGGCTACGGTGGGATTGGAGATCCTTCAGCAATCCGATGAGCCCATTGATTATGTGTTTGCCGCTGTTGGCGGTGGTGGCCTTGCTTCCGGACTTTGCGGAACTTTTCAGGCGCTTTCGCCCCAGACCAAAATCATAGGTGTGGAACCAGAAGGGGCTCCTTCACTTAAAAAATCAATAGAAAAAGGGGAATTGGTCGAGTTGCAGCATATTGATAAGTTCATCGATGGTGCTGCGGTGCAAAAAGTGGGGCAGTTGACGTTCCCCATTTGCCGGGATTATCTTTACCAGGTATCCACCGTTCCCGAAGGGAAAGTGTGCCAGACCATTTTGGACCTGTACAACCGTGATGCCATTGTGGTGGAACCGGCCGGTGCTTTGACCATTGCCGTTTTGGACGATTATGCGGAAGAGATCAAAGGAAAAAATGTGGTCTGTATCATCAGTGGAAGCAACAACGATATCACCCGTACCGCCGAAATCAAGGAACGGGCGTTGCTCTACGCGAATCTAAAGCACTATTTTATTGTTCGGTTTCCGCAGCGACCTGGTGCCTTAAAGGAATTTGTGGCCGATATTTTGGGTCCGGACGATGACATCACCCATTTTGAATATTCCAAAAAGTCGAGCAGGGAGAATGCACCCGCCGTTGTGGGGATAGAACTCAAATCTGCCGATGACCTGGAGCCGCTGATCCAGCGCATGAAGGCGAACAATTTTTTTGGGGACTATCTCAACGACAAACCCGACCTGTTCCAGTATTTGGTGTGATTTCCACAACAATTTCAGGGCCTGTTTTGATATCGGTACAGTTACATCGTTTTCGAAGTAAAACCCAAGGAAATGAGGTCTTTTCCAAGCATTTTTATGTTAGCTTTGTGAAGTCCTGCCGACCATTTTTTTGAGAACACTAATTCTATAAACAACAATTTATGTCAATAGCCAAGACCGTAATACCAGAAGCATTTCAAATCAAGGAAGAGATCCATCAAAAGACCTATTTGGTAAACGGGGAACTCCGCAAATGGAATGGAGCGACAACTCCCGTGGTCTCCACGATATCATCCACCAAGGAATATGCCCCGACAGTTTTGGGCAGTATTCCTGACATGGGCGAAGAAGAGGCCTTACAGGCTTTGGATTCGGCAATGGCGGCCTATGACAGGGGAAAAGGGATTTGGCCCACCATGAAGGTCAAGGACCGCATCGAGTGCATGGAGTCCTTTGTGAAAAAGATGGAGAAGAAAAGGGAGGAAGTGGTCAAACTGCTGATGTGGGAAATCGGAAAATCCAAGCCGGATTCATACAAGGAATTCGACCGTACCGTTGAGTATATTTATGACACCATCGAAGAGTACAAGCAATTGGACCGCAATAGCGCCAAGTTTGATAAGCACGATGGGGTGTATGCCCATATTCGCAGGGGTCCACTGGGCGTAGTTTTGTGCCTTGGCCCCTACAATTATCCCTTGAACGAGACTTTTGCCCTGCTCATTCCGGCCATCATTATGGGGAACACGACCATTTTCAAGCCGGCAAAGCATGGGGTTCTGCTCATTACGCCACTTTTGGAGGCATTTCAGAGCAGTTTTCCCAAAGGAGTGGTGAATATACTATTTGGGCGTGGAAGGGCCGTAGCGGCTCCTATAATGAAAACCGGGAAGGTAGATGTCCTGGCCTTGATCGGCAACAGTAAATCGGCCAATGCACTACAGGACCAACACCCAAAGAGCAACAGACTTCGTCTGGTATTGGGATTGGAGGCCAAGAACCCGGCCATTGTACTGCCGGATGCCGACCTCGACCTGACCATCAACGAATGTATCGCCGGTACGCTGTCCTTTAATGGGCAACGCTGTACTGCACTCAAAGTGGTGTATGTGCATGAGGATATCAAGGATGAATTCTTGAAACGTTTTTCTGAAAAAGTGGATGCTCTGAAATTTGGAAATCCATGGGACGATGGAGTGAGCCTTACGCCACTTCCAGAGCCGGACAAGCCTGCCTATATCCAAGAATTGTTGGACGATGCAAAAGCAAAAGGTGCCAAGGTCATCAACAAAAAGGGTGGAAAGCATTATGACAATTACATCTGGCCCGCAGTGCTCTACCCCGTTTCGAAGGATATGAGGGTATATGAGGAGGAGCAGTTTGGTCCCATCATTCCCGTATTGTCATTTACCGATATAGAAGAGCCTTTGGATGATATGGCCGAGTCCAACTATGGACAACAGGTGAGTTTGTTCGGCAAGGATGTCTATACCTTGTCACCGTTGATCGATACATTGGCCAACTTGGTGTGCCGAGTGAACCTGAACAGTTCTTGCCAACGTGGACCTGACGTCTATCCGTTTACGGGGAGAAAGGATTCGGCACAGGCTACATTGAGTGTGCACGATGCTTTGAGGTCCTTTTCTGTCCGAACTTTTGTGGCCTTCAAGGATAATGAAGTGAATACCCAAACCGTGGAGCAGTTGTTGGAGGCCAAGGTGAGCAACTTCTTGAGTACGGATTATATTTTGTAGAAAAGTAAAAACCGTAGTAAAATAAAAAGCCCCGAACTATTGGGGCTTTCTTTTTTGGTCTATGTGGGGGTTGATTAAATATTTTTCGCCAGCCAGTCCCCAACTTCACTGGTCTTGTAGGCTTTTCCGCCATCGGCAAGGTCTTCGGTGACTACGCCTTCGGACAGTGATTTGTTTACCACTTCACGGATGGCTTCGGCCTCGTCCTTCAAACTAAAAGCGGTCTCGAACATCATGGCTGCAGAAAGTACGGTGGCCAATGGGTTGGCAATGTCCTTCCCGGCTGCCTGTGGATAAGATCCGTGGATAGGCTCGAACAAAGAGGTCTTTTCTCCCAAGGAAGCCGAGGGCATCAATCCCATGGAGCCAGAGATTACGGATGCTTCATCGGTGAGGATGTCCCCAAATAGGTTTTCGGTGATCAACACGTCATAGGAACTGGGCCATTGCACCAAACGCATCGCTACGGCATCCACAAATTCGTAGGAAACCTGTACTTCTGGATATTCCTTTTCCAACTTCTGAACGGTTTCCCTCCATAGGCGTGATGTTTCCAATACGTTGGCTTTGTCCACACAACACAGTTTTTTGGAACGTTGCATCGCCATTTCAAAACCTTTTCGGGCCAAACGCTCCACTTCGGCACGGGTATAGGTGCAAGTGTCGTATGCGGTATTGTCATTGTCTTCGCGACCTCTTTTTCCAAAATAGATACCTCCGGTCAATTCACGCAAAAAGACCAAGTCGGTACCTTCAATGCGTTCCTTTTTCAAGGGCGATTTATCGATCAAGGATGGGAAAGTGAACGTGGGGCGGACATTGGCGAACAATCCCAATTTTTGGCGCATTTTCAACAAACCTTGCTCGGGACGGACCTTGGCGGATGGGTCGTTGTCGAAACGTGGATGTCCGATGGCCCCGAACAACACGGCGTCAGCGGCCACACACACTTCGTGGGTTGCATCGGGATAGGGTTCTCCAACGGCATCGATGGCAGCGGCTCCGGTAAGGGCCGGTGTCCAGTTGATTTCATGTCCGAACTTTGCAGCTACGGCATCAGATACTTTTACGGCTTGGTCGATCACTTCTGGGCCAATTCCATCCCCGGCCAAGAGGGCTATGTTCAGTTTCATTTATCTGTGGTTATTGTGTTATTGAGTTATTTGGTTATTCCAATCAGTCTTTTGTCCTTGTGTTTGAACTCGTGCCTTGAACTTCTGTCCGTTATACTAGATTCAGCATTTTTTCCGTGGCCTTTATGGCCGATACCGTTTGGTCGGAATCCAATCCACGGGTGATGAAATCCTTTTCCTTGGTTTGCCAAGTGATTATGGTCTCGCAAAGGGCATCGGAATTGCTCCCCGGAGGTATGCGCACGGCATAGTCCACCAACTTGGGAAGCTCCCGGTTCTCTTTTTTGTACACTTTTTTGAGGGCATTGATGAAAGCATCAAACTGACCATCGCCTTGGGAACTTTCCTCGTACAGCTTCCCTTCAATCTCAATGGAAAGGGTAGTGGAGGGTTTTAGGCCTTTGGAGTGGGTCAGTACGTAGGATTTCACAAAAACCCTTTGTTGGTACAAGTTGCTATCCAATACATCTGAAATGATGTAGGGCAGATCTTCCTTGGTGACCCGTTCTTTTTTGTCACCCAGTTCAATGATGCGTTCGGTGACCTTCTTCAGTTCTTCGTCGTTCAAGGTCAGTCCAAGCTCCTGCAAATTCTTTTGGATATTGGCTTTCCCGGAGGTTTTTCCTAGGGCATATTTCCGCTTCCTGCCAAAACGTTCCGGCAATAAATCGTTGAAGTAAAGATTCTTTTTACTGTCTCCATCTGCATGTATTCCAGCAGTTTGTGTAAAAACATTATCCCCGACGATAGGTTTATTGTCAGGTATGCCAAAACCGGTAAATGCGGATACCAGTTTACTTACTTTATACAGTGAGGATTCCTTGACACCTATGGTGATTTCCGGCAGAAAATCGTTGATCACGGCCACAACACTGGCCAATGGGGCGTTTCCTGCACGTTCACCCATACCGTTGACGGTCAGGTGCAATCCATGTACTCCTGCTTTTACCGCTTCCATGACATTGGCGACACTTAGGTCGTAATCGTTGTGTCCATGAAAATCAAAATGGGAGTTGGGGTATCTTTCAATGATTTCTTGGAAAAATGAACCTGTCTCCGTATGTGTGAGCACTCCCAAGGTGTCCGGCAGTAAAATCCGCTTGACGGGTTGCTGGGTCAAAAAGTCCAAAAACTGAAAAACATATGCCTTGGAATTTCGCATTCCGTTGCTCCAATCCTCTAGATACACATTGGTTTCAATACCGAGTTCTTGGGCTTGAGAGATTACACTTTCAATTTCTATAAAATGTTGTTCTGGAGTCTTTTTAAGCTGATGTGTTAAATGATTGATTGAGCCTTTGGTGAGCAAGTTCTGTACCTTCGCACCCGCCTCAATCATCCAATTCAAGGATACGCCATTGTCCACAAAAGTGAGCACCTCTACTTTGGAAAGGTATCCTTCCGAGGCTGCCCATTCCGTAATGTTTTGGACTGCTTTCAGTTCTCCTTCGGATACGCGGGCAGATGCCACTTCAATCCGATCTACCTTGAGTTCTTCCAATAGCAACTTGGCCAAGGTGAGTTTTTCGGAAGCTGAAAAGGAGACCCCAGAGGTTTGTTCACCATCCCGGAGGGTGGTGTCCATGATTTCAATGGTACGTTTTTTCATTCGTTATGCAGTACGCCCAATTTAAAGGGGAGTGTTCTCGGCAAAGACCTCTATGTCCTTTTTGATGTTCAACAAATAATCAATGTCATCAAAACCATTGAGCATGTTCTGTTTTTTGTACCCATTGATCTCGAAACTTTCGCTTTCGCCGGTGGCCAAAATGGTAATGGTCTGCTCGGACAGGTCTATTTTCAGTTCTGTTTTGGGATCGGCCTCGATGGCGGTAAAGATCTTGTCCAGAAAACCGGGGCTCACCTGAACGGGCAACACACCAACATTCAGACAGTTTCCCCTAAAAATATCTGCAAAAAAACTGGAAACCACGCATCGGAACCCATAATCGTAAACGGCCCATGCCGCGTGTTCCCTGGATGAACCAGAACCAAAGTTTTTGCCACCTACCAAGATTTTTCCGGAGAAGATGGGGTTGTTAAGTACAAAATGCTCTTTTGGACTTCCGTCAGCGTTATACCTCCAGTCCCTGAACAGGTTATCGCCAAATCCTTTTCGCTCAGTGGCCTTTAGGAATCGGGCAGGGATGATTTGGTCGGTATCCACATTTTCTATGGGCAATGGTACCGCTGAACTTGTCAATATGTTGAATTTATCGTATGCCATTTTTTAATCAATTATCAGTTATCAATATTCAATCAACAATGGATTTTTATTGCTAATTGTTCACTGGTCATTGTTCATTGTAAATTGTTATGCGTAAGCTTCTTCCATGAGTTCCCTTGGGTCGGTCACCTTTCCGGTCACGGCCGCTGCAGCAGCCACCAATGGACTTGCCAATAGGGTTCTGGCGCCTGGACCTTGTCTTCCTTCAAAGTTTCGGTTGGACGTACTGACCGCGTATTTGCCTGCGGGAATTTTATCATCGTTCATGGCCAAACAAGCGGAACAACCGGGTTCCCTAAGTTCAAATCCAGCCTCGTGAAGGATGTCCAAGATGCCCTCTTCCTTGATGGCTTCTTCCACCCTGTGCGAACCGGGTACCAGCCAAGCGGTCACATTTTCCGCTTTCTTTCTTCCCTTGATGATGGAAGCAAATGCCCTGAAATCCTCGATCCTACCATTGGTGCAGCTTCCCAGGAACACAAAGTCGATGGGTTTGCCGATCATGGCATCCCCTTCGTGGAACGCCATATACTCCAATGATTTTTTGTAGGTGGCCACACCGCCTTCCACGGCCTCGGCCAATGGAATATCATTTTTGATGCCCATACCCATTCCCGGGTTGGTGCCATACGTGATCATGGGTTCTATTTCGGAAGCCTCAAAAGTAAGTTCCTTGTCAAAAACAGCATCACTGTCGGAATACAGGGTTTTCCAGTATATCATGGCGTTGTCCCAATCAGCTCCTTTGGGCGTGTATTCACGACCTTTGATGTACTCGAAGGTCTTCTCATCGGGAGCGATCATACCGCCGCGGGCACCCATCTCGATACTGAGGTTGCAAACGGTCATACGGCCTTCCATGGACATGTTCTTGAACACATCTCCGGCATATTCCACAAAATAACCGGTGGCACCGGAAGTGGTCAATTTGGAGATGATGAACAACGCGACATCCTTGGGTGTTACGGCCTTGCTCAGGCTTCCGTTGATGTTGATGCGCATTTTCTTGGGCTTTGGCTGCATGATGCACTGCGTGGAGAGCACCATTTCCACCTCGCTGGTCCCAATCCCAAAGGCAATGGCGCCAAAAGCGCCGTGTGTTGATGTATGTGAGTCCCCGCACACGATGGTCGCGCCGGGAGCTGTGATTCCATTTTCCGGACCAATGACGTGGACAATGCCATTTTTCTCATGCCCAAGTCCCCAATAAGGGATGTTGTGCGCTGCGGCATTTTCCTCCAAGGCCTTTAATTGGTTGGCCGACAATGGATCTTGCACAGGCAAATGTTGGTTCCGTGTTGGGGTGTTGTGATCGGCGGTCGCGAAGGTCCGCTCAGGATACAGCACCTTGATGCCCCTGTTCTTCAATCCCAAAAAAGCCACGGGACTGGTGACTTCGTGTACCAAATGCCTGTCTATGAACAGCACATCCGGGCCATTTTCAATATGTTTTACCACATGGGAGTCCCACACTTTGTCAAATAGCGTCTTGCTCATTGTATCAATCAAATTTTGTAAGCTTTCAAAGTTAAGATATGAATGCAAATCTATTTTTTAAAGCCCATTAAAATTACGATGTTCAACGGCTGTTTCAATGAAATTTTCGGAATGTTAACAAATGCCTCTGTCCAGATGCAAATTATCACAGCTGAAGAATTGACCCTCCCTTTTTTCACATAAAAAGGCCCTTTTCCTGAAAAAAAACGATTATGTTGTCACGTTTTATACTGCTATCTTGTTTTCCTATATAAAACCCCAATGGAAAACATTCATAGAATCCTGACAACCTATGCCTATAATATTTCAGGCTCCATGGAGGATGCCAAGGATGTGGTTCAGGATGTTATTGAAAAATACATAGGAGCCGATAGGTCACATGTTGAGGATGAACGGAATTATCTTATCAAATCTGTGGTGAACCACGCCATAAACCTGAAAAAACGAAAATCCTACAAGTCCAAATATGGCGAATGGCTTCCCGACCCTGTGGACCTGAACCAGGCCGATAGCCATATCATAAAAGAACAAACAGCTTCGTATTCCCTTTTGGTGCTGATGGAGAAGCTGAACGCATTGGAACGTGCCGTTTTCATCTTAAAAGAGGGTTTTGCCTATAAGCACAAAGAGATTGCGGATGTATTGGATATCCAGACCGATCACTCGAGGCAGTTGTTTCTTCGGGCAAAGAAATCACTGAAGACGACCAATTATATTGAAAAGCGGACGGAGCCAGAAGTGTTGAAAGCCTACATCAATGCCATTGCAAATGCAGATCTGGACAAGCTAGAATCATTGTTGGTAGAGGATATCGAACTCATGGCCGACGGAGGCAGTACGGTTAAGGTCATCACAGGAAGCTTGGTCGGGGCCAAGAGTACAGCAAAGCTGCTCCAAAATGTCTATGGACTGTTCTTGCAGGACAAAAAATACTTTATCACCGAAATCAATCATCAACCTGCGGTCGTCTTCCATGAAAATGACAAGGTCTATAATTGCCAGATCTTGGTTTGCGATAACCATCGCATTGCCAGCCTGTACTCCATTGTAGATCCCCAAAAATTAAAATTGCTAAAAGTCCGGTGAGCTGTCACGTTTTTTTCATTGGGATTGTCTTCAATAAAAAACATGATGCAAACTTTATTAAGAATTGACAGTAGCCTACGGGAAGAAGGATCGTTTAGCCGCAAGTATGGGGACATTTTTATTCAAATGTGGAAAGAAAGGAACCCTGGTTCAAAAATCAATTACAGGGACCTCAACAAGGAACGGATACCCCATTTGACCCAAGAAGTCACACAGGCCTTTTTTGGTGGCACCCAAGATGATGGAGTGTTGGAGACATCGGATATGCTCTGTGATGAGATAAGGGAAAGTGATGTGTTGCTGCTGACCTGTCCGATGTACAATTTTGGGATTCCTTCCACACTGAAATCCTATTTTGACCATATCATTAGGGTAAATCAAACGTTTCGATATCATGGCGACCAAGGCTATGAGGGCCTGTTGAAAAACAAAAAGGCCTATGTGATCACTTCCATGGGAGGAAAAAAGACCGATCCAGAAATATCCGAACCTTTTGAGCAATACCTACAACAACTATTGGGCTTTGTCGGGATTGAAGACGTTAAAATGGTTTCCATAAACGGAACCGCATCGGCGGATTTCATTTTGGGCCAAGAAATACATTACACAAATCAAGTAAAACAAATGATATGAATCAGATTATTCAAATAGAACAGGCCGTAAAAGACTTTATCGGGGCAGGGGACACGAACGATATCCAACTACTGGATCGGGTGTTGCACAAAGATTATCAAAATGTGCAAGATGGTTTTTTCGATAAGCCGGGCCTATACCAGTTCTCCAAGAAGGAATATAAACGATTGGTAGGGGAAAAAACGTTTGGGGGAGTACCCCGAACAATCACCGTCCATTCCATTGAAGAATACGGAAGCCATTTAGCTGTGGTGAACGTTGCTTTGGAAAGTGAGGCGCTGTTGTTCAATTCTGTGATCGTGGTCGTCAGGGAAAGTTCAGATTGGCAGATATTGAACAACTTTCCTAAAATTGTTGGAAAAGAATAAGGCCTATTTTTGGGATGCACCGGGTTTGCTCAACTGATATAGTTCCAAATCGTCTTTTGCGCCATCATTCGGGTAAAGGCCCGGAGCACGGGTGCATTTTCCTCTTTTTCCAGTTTGGGATCATTTTTCAGCAATTGCAGGGCATGATACCGAGCGGTCTGTAAAATTTGATTGTCCTTGACGATATCCGCAATCTTCAGGGTAAGCAACCCACTCTGCTGGGTGCCCATCAAATCCCCGGGACCACGAAGTTTGAGGTCCACCTCGGCAATTTCGAAGCCATCGTTGGTGCTGGTCATGGTCTGAAGGCGTGTTTTGGCGTCTTCGGACAGTTTGTGGCCCGTCATCAGGATACAGAAACTCTGCTCCGCGCCACGTCCCACCCGCCCACGTAGCTGGTGCAATTGGGAGAGTCCGAAGCGTTCCGCACTTTCAATGATCATCATCGAGGCGTTGGGTACGTTCACCCCGACCTCGATGACGGTAGTGGCCACCATGATTTGGGTCTCACCCTTTACGAAACGTTCCATTTCATAGTCCTTGTCCGCAGGCTTCATTTGTCCGTGTACAATGGAAATCTGGTATTCCGGTTGCGGAAAATCCCTGGCGATGCTCTCGTAGCCATCCATTAGGTCCTTGTAATCCATCGCTTCCGATTCTTGGATCAAAGGGTACACGATATACACCTGTCGCCCTTTTTTGATTTCCTCTTTGAGGAAGCCAAACACTTTTAGACGATTATTGTCAAACCGATGCACGGTGGTCACGGGTTTACGACCGGGAGGGAGTTCATCGATTACGGAAACATCCAAATCCCCATACAGACTCATGGCCAAGGTTCGGGGAATAGGGGTTGCCGTCATCACCAACACATGTGGAGGTATATCATTTTTATGCCACAGCTTCGAACGCTGCGCCACCCCGAAGCGGTGTTGCTCGTCCACAATGGCCAGTCCTAGGTTGCGGAACTGGACCTTATCTTCCAAAACGGCATGGGTGCCCACCAAAATGTTCAGGTTCCCGTTTTCCAACTGGTTGTGCAGCAGGGTCCGCTCTGATTTTTTTGTGGAACCTGTCAACAGGGCAATCTTAATGTCCATGTTGACCAAAAGCTCCTTGAGTCCGTTGTAATGCTGGGTGGCCAGGATTTCCGTGGGGGCCATCAAGCAGGCCTGGAACCCATTATCGATGGCCAATAGCATGCACATCAGGGCCACGATGGTCTTTCCGGATCCCACATCGCCCTGCAACAGGCGGTTCATTTGTGCATTGCTGCCCATATCGTTCCGGATTTCCTTGATGACCCGTTTTTGGGCTTCCGTGAGTTCAAAGGGAAGGTGTTTTTCAAAAAAAGTGGTAAAATTTTCCCCCACATTTTCAAACGGCAAACCCTTAATTTTTTGTTTGCGGAGCATTTTTTTGGAAATCAATTGCATCTGCACAAAAAACAGTTCCTCAAACTTCAATCGGAATTGGGCGCGTGCCAACAGCTCTTGGTTTTTGGGAAAATGGATGTTGAACAATGCCTCCGCCTTCGGAATCAGCCGAAGCTCTTCCAGCATGTCTTTGGACAATGATTCAGGAAAATACCCTTTGGACTCTAGTAAAAGTTGCTGCACCATTTTGGAGACCACCCTGTTGGTAATGCCCGAAGCACTCAGCTTTTCGGTGGATGGGTAGATGGGCTGCATGGCAATTTTCAGCCCTTGCTGGTGTTTGTGCAACAGCTCCATTTCGGGGTGGGGTATGGAAAATGTGCTGCCGTATTGCGAAACCCGACCGAAAACCACGTAGGGTTCGTTGATCTTCAGACTTTCCTTGATCCATTTATGACCTCGGAACCAAACCAGTTCCATTTGTCCCGTTTCATCCACAAAGGTCGCCACCAGGCGCTTGCCGCGCTTTTGTTCCACCATTTTGAGGTGGATGATCTTCCCGACCACCTGCATATCGGCACCACTGGGCTGCAATTGGTTGATCTTGTAATAGCTGGTGCGGTCCAAGTAGCGATTAGGGAAGAGATGGAGCAGGTCCCGATAGGTCTCAATGTCCAGTTCGGCCTTTAGAACATCGGCCCGGTTGGGACCGACACCTTTAAGATAGGCTATGGGAGTTTGTAGAAAATTGGGATTCATCGAACTAAAATATGTAATTTGGAAGGACTTTTGATACGATGATGGCATGAAGCTGAACCCGACTCTTATTTTTTTCCTATTTGTGCAATTGCTGAGCGCCCAAGTTCAGGACAAGGTGGATTTTATCCATGCCAAGCCATTTTTTTATGTGGATGTTGATAGTTTGAAAATAAAAGGGTCAGTGGAATATACATTTGATGTTACTTCACAGCTTGATACTTTTTTTCTCGATGCTCAAAACATGAAAATCTTTAAAGTAGAGTTGAACGGAAAAAAAGTTGACCATTTGTACAATACAAAGAAGTTGATAATCCATAAGAAATTAAAACCTTCAACAAAGAATAAACTATTTATCCAATATGAAACACAACCTAAACAGACGGTATATTTTTTAGGCTGGGATGATGACATTCCGGGCAATGACCAAGTTTGGACCCAGGGCCAAGGCAAATATACCAGCCATTGGTTGCCGAGTTTGGATGATATGACCGAAAAAGTAGAATTTGATCTTATCATTGTTGCTCCAGAGCAATATAATGTAATTTCAAATGGAAAGTTGGATAGAAGTTTTAAGAGCATTCAAAATACTAAGCATTGGTTTTTTGACATGAAAAAACCCATGAGCAGCTATTTGGTCGGGTTTGCCATAGGCAATTTTGATAAACAAGAGCTCAAATCCTCTTCCGGAGTACCCATTGAACTGTATTACGAACCCAAGGATAACTTAAAGGTGGAGCCTACCTATCGCCATACCCAACATATTTTTGATTTTTTGGAGAAGGAAATCGGCGTAGCCTATCCCTGGCAGAACTACAAACAGGTGCCCGTTCAGGATTTTTTATATGCGGGTATGGAAAACACCACCTGCACCATTTTTTCCAACCAATACGTGATCGATTCCACGGCTTTTGTGGACAAAAACTACGTGAATGTCAACGCGCATGAACTGGCCCACCAATGGTTCGGAAATCTGGTCACCGAAACCAGTAGCGAGCACCATTGGCTGCACGAGGGGTTTGCTACGTATTATGCCTATTTGGCCGAAAAAGATTTATTTGGAGAAGATCATTTCTATTGGCATTTGTTGGGAACGGCCGAAGCATTGAAAAGTTTTTCCGAGGATGACCAAGGGGAGGCACTCAGAAACCCAGGGGCGGGCAGCCTTACGTTTTATGAAAAAGGGGCCTGGGCCTTGGCCATGCTCCATGAAAGGGTAGGGGACTCCAATTTCAAGCAGGGCATCCGCAACTATCTCCAAAAATACGCCTACCAAAATGTGACCATCCCCGATTTTATGCAGGAAATGGAAAGTGTTTCAGGCATGGACCTTTCCAATTTTGAACAGGAGTGGCTGGAAGACCCCAATTTCCGATATGCCGAAGTCCAATCGTTTTTGATGCAAAAAAATACCTCCATCAAGCGCTTTTTTGAATTGAAGGAAAAAATAGGCGAACAAGCCGAAACTGCGGAAAATCATTTGAAGGATATCTGGGACTCCTTGGAGTCCAGCCAACTGAAACAACACTTAGTCTTGGAATATGGGAGCCATTTTTCGCCCCAGTTCCTATCGACCATTCTCCAGAGGGGCGACCTTAAAGTGAGACAGGCCGTTATTGTTTCCCTTGAAAAAATACCTGCGGAACTACAACAAGAAACGGAAAGCCTTCTCCTGGACCAGAGTTACACCACGATTGAAAGTGCGTTGTACAAGCTGTGGGGAGATTTTCCGGACAACAGGGAAAAGTATCTTGATGAGACCGAAGAATTGGAGGGATTTCCAAATAAGAACCTTCGGGTACTGTGGTTGACCTTGGCCTTGGTGACGCCAGGATACAATACCGGAATGAAACCTTCCTATTTTGAGGAATTGAACGGATATTCGGGGCCTGAACATCATTTTGAAACACGGTTGTTGGTGTTCCAGTATTTGAGCAGTATTGGAGGATACAACGATGAGACCTTGAAAAATTTGGTGGAGGCCTGCGGACACCATGTGTGGCATTTTAAAAAATCAGCTAGGGACATTTTGAAGGAATTTTTAAAGAACAAGGACGGTTTGGCCAAGGTAAAGGCAATATATCCTTTGCTGAATCAACAAGAAAAGCAATATTTGGACAAAACTTTGGGAGAATGAGGGCATTGGTCATTTCAGGCGGGGGAAGCAAAGGTGCTTTTGCAGGGGGTGTGGCCCAATTCCTGATCCAAGAGGCACAGCACAAATATGATCTTTTTGTGGGCACTTCCACGGGCAGTCTTTTGATCTCTCATTTGGCACTGAACAAATTGGACAAGATCAAGGAAATCTATTCCTCTGTGAATCAAGATAGTATTTTCAACAACTGTCCGTTTGTCATCAAGAAGAGGAATGGGGTGGAGGTCATTGCCATCAACCACTGGAACGTGGTGAAAAATTTTATCCGAGGAAAAAAGACCTTTGGGGAAAGCGAGAACCTTCGAAAACTCATTCGACAGTCCATTACTGTGGAAGAGTTCAACGAACTCAAGGAAAGTCATGCGGATGTGGTGGTCACGGTGTCCAATCTCTCACTGAACCAAGTGGAATACAAGTCCGTGAACGAGTGCACCTATGACGAATTCTGTGATTGGATCTGGATTTCCTCCAACTATACTCCTTTTATGAGCTTGGTCAAGAAAGATGGCTGTGAATATGCTGATGGCGGTCTGGGCAGTCTGGTGCCTATCGAAGAGGCGTTGAGCCGCGGGGCGACCGAAGTGGATGTGGTGGTCTTGCACACCGAGGTAAACTACATGAACCGCATGTCCTCTAAAAACCCGTTCGACCTGATTACCACCATTTTCAGTTTTATGTTGGACAGGATCGAGAACCAGAATATCCGTATCGGTAAGTTGGTGGCCAATCAAAAGAATGCCATCATCAATTTTTATTATACACCTACCGTTCTCACGACCAACTCACTCATATTCAATAAGGAACGGATGACCTTGTGGTGGAAACGGGGTTATCTGTATGCCAAGAACAAGAACGATGAAACCAGTCCTATCGACCCGGATAAGCAGGAATAAGTTATTAGGTCAATATGTTTCTGCAAACTGCGTATTGAACCATTGGAATTTGGTGCTTTGAGTTTGGTACTTGAATCTAGCACGCCCCATCAGTTCCAAAGATCGCCGACCTCTTTTTTCACATAGGACAAAGCGGTATTGGAGGGCGATTGTTTCTCCATGGTCTGGTTGAGGATGTCTTCCCGAAGCTTATCAGGAGAGTCGGTCTCGCTCATCCCGGCAGAGCGGATGATCTGGATAGTGGCATTTTTAGCCGTTTTGATAATGTTCCAGCATTCATCGGACATGTAGATCTGTTGTGAAAGATTGTGCTCGAACTCGGTCTCAATCTGTTTGACCAACAAATTTTCGTAATCACTTTTGCTTTTGCTCTTTGGGGCTACCCTTACCACAAGACTGTTCAAGGTGATACGCTCCAAAAAAAGGGCCATTCGCTCATAGGCCTGTAGTCGCACCGGAAGTGTATCTTTTTGGGAATCCTTGTGCAACAGGAAGCGTCTTCGGCCTTCTTCGTTGCGGGTGTGCAACCTGAAAAAATAGAATGCGACCACCCCGGTCACCACGGCAGGCAATAAATAGGCAAAAAGCTGAAGGATGTCATCTCCACTCATAGGATAGTTGGTTTTTTATTGATTTTACACTACCATGAACGCACCAAAATCCCAAAAAGTATTTCAGAGTGCCTTATTGTGCCGCTTTGGCACTTTCCTTGGCCTTGGCATAAAAACCTTTGTAATCGGGCTGTAGTCTTATGTTGATCCCTTCCTTGAAGTTGCCATCCTTTACAGAAATGTTGATTTGGTCCGAAGGAATCTGTAGAACACCGACCAACTCCTTGGCAACGGCCGCAGCTTGGTCGAAAGTGGTGCCGAACTCCCCGGTAATGTTGAGTCCTTCCACTTGGGTCCTGAAGGATGGATTGGACTTGATGACCTTGGCCACATTCACCAACCAGGCCTTTCCAGCCTCCGTAAGCTTTGTGGAAGTGTCCGATCCAAAAAGATCGTCCAATTTGTTGGAAATAACGATGCCACCTTCGGCCACATTGACGTTGGCATTTTCGCCCAAGGTCTGTTTGATTCTCGTGAGCGAAACAATGGCGGTGGAATCATTGGCGGAAATCATGTCGTTGATACCACTGAGTTGTTTTTCCTTACGGGCCAGTGCGGCCATGGCCCTGTTCACATTTTCCGAGTTTTGCTTGGAGAGCTCGGAGAAATTGCTCAAGTTGCCCAAAAGAGTGGTGTTCGCATCGCGGAGCCCAATGTTTTCGGTTTCCAGGGTCTCTGCCTTGGCATTGCTGGACGAAATTTCCCGCTTGGCCTTGGCCAGCTCCTGTTCCACTTCGGATATTTTGGATTTCAGGTTGTCGATCTCGGCAATGAGCTCACTTTTTTTCTGTGCGAACACTCCTGTGGAAAGGACAAGCAATAGTATGATGGATGATTTAGTCTTCATAAAAGGTAAAATATTTGGGGGCTAAGTTATAATGTTTTTTCATATGTTGGTTTACCACCTAGGTGTTGGCAATCGTAAAGTTCCTGCATGGAGTGGAACCCTACTTGCTCTTTCTGGTATTTGTAGACCGTTCTTAAATTGCTGCTAAGATAATCATCGTCCACGTTCACTTGAATATCTTCCATATGAAATTGACACGGATGTTCGTAACCTGCCGCATGGGTAATTTCCAATAGTTCTTTTCTGAAGGTTTTGAAGTATTGGGCCAACCTGTCCGATTTCAAGGGCACATTGATCCCGTTCTGGAGCCATTTGTTCTGGGTGGCCACGCCCGAAGGGCACCTGTTGGTATGGCAAACCTGTGCTTGGATGCAGCCTATGCTCATCATGGCCTCCCGGGCCACATTGATGCAGTCCGCTCCCATGGCAAAGGCCATGGCCGCTTTGGCTGGAAAGCCCAATTTACCACTGCCGATGAACACGATGCGGTCCGTGAGGCCCCTGTCCAAAAAGATTTTATAGATTGAAGTGAAGCCATAGGTCCATGGCAGGGAAACGTGGTCCGCAAAGCTGGGAGGCGCAGCACCGGTTCCCCCTTCGCCACCATCAATGGTGATGAAATCCGGTCCTTTGCCCTTTTTTTTCATCAGGTCGGCCAACTCTTCCCATTGTTCCACCTTCCCGACAGCGCCCTTGATGCCCACAGGAAGTCCTGTTTCTTCGGCAATGGCTTCAATAAGTTCCAAAAGCTCAGGAATATTGCTGAATGCCTTATGCGTAGGAGGGGAGATTACGTCCTTTCCGATTTCCACCCCACGGATCTCGGCAAGTTCCTTGGTGATTTTGGCTCCTGGAAGCACACCGCCCTTTCCGGGCTTGGCCCCTTGGGACAATTTGATCTCCACGGCTTTGATGCAGGGATTTTCATCCACCAAGATCTTCATTTTTTCCATGGAAAAGTTTCCTTCCTTGTTTCTGACCCCAAAATAACCCGTCCCAAAGTGAAAGATCACATCCCCACCTTTTCTGTGGTATGGGGAAAGTCCACCTTCACCTGTATTGTGATAGGCATCGCATTTTTCCACTCCCTTGTTGAGGGATTCCACGGCCGCTGCGGATAGGGAACCAAAACTCATGGCGGACACATTGATCACCGATGCGGGCCGATAGGGCTTTCTGCGTTTGTTGTAGGCCCCCATCACCTTGGCACAAGGCAGGAAATAGGGATTGGCAATGTTGGGGTGTTTTTCTGGGACCTGAAACCCGATCATGGCATTCTTGACAAAAATGTGCTGGTGGGCATAGATGTCCCTGTCCGTTCCAAAACCTTCGTAATTGTTTTCCTTTTTGGCAGAGGCGTATATCCAACTGCGTTCAATGCGGTTGAAGGGCAACTCCTCACGATTGTTGGCCACAAAATATTGGCGCATTTCCGGGCCAATACTTTCCAACCAATAGCGCAAATGGCCCACTATCGGAAAGTTGTGGCTTATGGTATGTGCTTTTTGAAAGAAGATGTCGCGGATAGCGACGATCAATAAAAAGATAAGAATCCATCCCCACCAAGAGATCGACGACAAAAAATCCAAGATTGCTTCCATGCAAAGTTTTCAGGTAATGGATACAAATATCAAGCCCCACGGTCCAAAATCCAAATAAATCTCAATAAAGGGGGGCGGAATGTTTTTGTTGTAAATACTGGTCGTTTTGCCCTATTTGGTCCTGTCCAGATAATCCAATGCAATTTCTGTCATAGCCTTTACACCCAACAATAACCCACTGTCATCAATTTTAAAATCAGGGGTGTGGTGTGGGAAATGGTCGTTGGGTCCGGCATCGGGGTCCTTTCCTCCCAAAATGAAGAAAAATCCGGGTATTTTTTCCTGGTAGAACGAAAAATCCTCAGCTCCCGTAATGGCCTTGATCAGATGCACATTGCCATCTCCGGCCACTTCTTTCAGGCTGGGAAGCGAGGCTTCGGTAAGGGCAAGATCGTTGTAGGTGATGGGAACACCTTTGTCAATTTCCACAGTGGCTTCGGCCCGGTATGCCTTGGCAATGGTGATGGCCATTTCCTTCATACGCTCGTTGATCTGTTTTTGCATGTCGTAGTCCAACGTACGGATGGTGCCGATCAGCTCTGCACTTTCCGGGATGATGTTGTTCCGCACGCCACCACTAATTTTTCCAACAGTGATGACCGCTGCTTCCTTGGTGAGTTCCATTTCACGGCTTATGATGGATTGGAAACCGTCCACGATTTTGGCGGCCACAAAAATAGGGTCCACACCGCCCCAAGGAGCGGAGCCGTGTGTCTGTTTTCCTTTGATGTTCACCACAAAACGCTGTGCTGCGGCCATGGCACCGCCCGGTTTGTAGGCAATCTGCCCCACAGGAAGGTAAGAACCGATATGGAGCCCGTATATAGCATCCACTTTTGGATTTTCCAAAACACCTTCCTTCACCATGAGCTCGGCACCACCCTCCTCACCAGGTGGCGGGCCTTCTTCCGCAGGTTGGAAAATGAATTTCACCGTACCGCGGATCTTGTCCTTGTTTTTGGAAAGTACTTCGGCGACCCCCATCATAATGGCAATGTGGGTATCGTGGCCACAGGCATGCATCACGCCCACCTCTTGACCTAAATATTCGGAGGTTACCGTGGACTTGAAGGGAAGGTCATTTCTTTCAGTGACAGGAAGCGCATCAATATCCGCCCTGAGGGCCACCACTTTTCCCGGACGGTTGCCTTTCAGTAAGCCCACAACGCCTGTATGGGCCACTCCTGTCTGCACTTCAATACCCAGAGCTCTTAAGTGCTCGGCTATCTTTTCTGCAGTCTTGAACTCCCGGTTGCTCAGTTCTGGATGTTGGTGTATGTCCCGCCGCCATTCGATCACTTTGGATTCCACTGCTGCAATATCTTTTTCCAGACCGTGGTTTTGGGCCTGTATGGAAAAGCTGATCAAAAGGAAGGTGTAAGAAATGAAAATTTTCATAGATCACTGTTTTATAGTTTGATAAGTCGGTATCCTTCATTCTGTAGTTGAATGCTCGCCGTCATGGCGGACAATGCAATCTTTACGCCGGGTATCAAATCTTCTTTTGGAAAATCCCGAGAAAATGAGGATTGCCCACAATAGATGATCTCTACATCAGCATCCAACAGGGCCTTGACAAGACCTAAATTGGGATTGGGGACACCGAACCTGGCACGGTATGCCTCGTCTTGGGTAATATCTTTCGAGGCTTGATTATGGACAATTATAGCGACTTTGAGTTGTGATTTGGGCACTTCACTTTGGGCATGCATGTTGAGGAAGCGGGCAGCGGTCTCCAATTTTTTATTGATTTCTTCATGCGAACTTGGACTGTCCATCACATCGAAGACCACTTTGAACTCTTGGGAAGTATCCGTTTTAAAGTCAGGGTTTTCTATCGTCCAGACCTCTCCGTATTTTTCTATGATGGGCCCCGCCTTTTTTTCTTGTGAAAGGCCCGAAAGGCAATAAAGAATGAAAAAGACTAGTGGAAAGTAATGACGGTTCATATAGGGTCAATAAGGGTTGAGGCCTAAATATATTTAAAAATGGAGAACAAACGCTCCCAGTGTTTATAAATATTGAAAGGATGATTTTAGCAAAAGGCCATTATTGGTTAATTTCACGCCTACTTTTTAAAGACCTGGCGATTGAGTACTTTTTTGGATGAATTGAATGACGCACAGCGTGCCCCTGTCCTTCACAAGGATGGCCCGTTGATGGTGATTGCGGGCGCCGGCTCTGGAAAGACACGTGTGTTGACCTATCGGATAGCCCATTTGATGGAGCAAGGGGTGGATTCCTTCAATATTCTGGCCCTGACCTTTACCAACAAGGCTGCCCGCGAAATGAAAAAGCGGATTGCCACCATTGTGGGCAATTCCGAGGCCAAAAACCTTTGGATGGGGACATTCCACTCCGTTTTTGCCAAATTGCTACGCTTTGATGGAGACAAACTGGGCTTTCCCAGTAATTTTACAATCTACGATACCCAGGACTCCCAACGGTTGATAGCATCGATCATCAAGGAAATGGGGTTGGACAAGGATATTTATAAGTACAAGCAGGTCCAGAACCGCATATCCTCCTACAAGAACAGCCTGATCACTGTCAAGGCCTATCTGCAAAACCCTGAATTGGTGGAAGCCGACGCCATGGCCAAGCGACCGCGTATGGGAGAAATCTATCAAAACTATGTGGATCGCTGTTTTAAGGCCGGTGCTATGGATTTTGACGACCTGTTGCTGCGTACCAATGAACTACTGACCCGCTTTCCGGATGTTTTGATGAAGTATCAGGACAGGTTCCGATATATTTTGGTGGATGAGTACCAGGATACCAACCATTCGCAATACCTCATTGTAAAGGCCCTGTCCGATCGGTACCAGAACATTTGTGTGGTGGGCGACGATGCGCAGAGTATCTATTCGTTCCGGGGAGCCAACATCAGCAATATCCTGAATTTTCAACGCGATTATGACGATGTGGCCGTATATCGGTTGGAGCAGAACTATCGATCTACCAAAAACATCGTCAATGCTGCGAATTCCATCATCGCCAACAACAAGAACCAGTTGGAGAAAAATGTATGGACCTCCAATGACGATGGCGGACAGATCATCATACACCGAAGTGTGACCGATGCGGAGGAGGGAAGGTATGTGGCGGGTTCCATTTTTGAGAACAAAATGCAACACCAGCTCCAAAATGGGGATTTTGCAGTGCTGTATCGCACTAATTCACAGTCAAGGGCCATTGAAGATGCCTTGCGGAAACGCGACATTCCTTATCGGATCTACGGTGGGCTCTCTTTTTACCAGCGTAAGGAAATCAAGGATGTGTTGGCCTACCTGCGGTTGGTCATCAACCCAAAGGATGAGGAGGCGTTGAAGCGGGTCATCAATTTTCCTGCGAGGGGCATTGGTCAGACCACTATTGACAGGCTCGTTGTGGCGGCCAACCAATACGGACGTTCCGTTTTTGAGGTGATGGAGCATTTGGACAAACTGAATCTCAACATCAATGCTGGGACCAAGCGCAAATTGGATGATTTTGTGACCATGATCAAGAGTTTCCAGGTCATGAACGAAGGAGTGGATGCCTTCACGCTTTCGGAGCATGTGGCCAAAAAAACAGGGCTGTTGCTGGAGTTCAAAAAAGATGGTACGCCCGAGGGCATTGCCAAAATGGAGAACATTGAGGAACTCTTGAACGGGATCAAGGATTTTGTGGAAGGGCAAAAAGAATTGGTGGATGCCACGGGAAGTCTTACCGAATTTTTGGAAGATGTGGCCCTGGCCACCGATATGGACAAGGAAGTCGGTGATGAAGACCGCGTGGCCCTGATGACCATCCATTTGGCTAAGGGTTTGGAGTTTCCTTATGTGTATGTGGTGGGAATGGAGGAAGACCTGTTTCCATCTGCCATGAGCATGAACACCCGTAGCGAGCTGGAAGAGGAGCGAAGATTGTTCTATGTGGCCCTCACCCGTGCCGAAAAACAGGCCTACCTTACCTACACCCAGAACCGCTACCGATGGGGCAAGCTCATTGATGCCGAACCGAGCCGTTTTTTGGAAGAGATTGATGAAAAATATGTGGAAAACCTCACCCCGGTCAATGACGGGTATCGGTACAAATCCATGATCAATGTAGATATCTTCGGAGATGTGGACAAGAGCAAACTACGCCAGGTGAAGCCCCAAAATGGGACACCGCCCTCAGTGCAACGACCCAATGAAAACCAGTTGCGAAAGCTACGAAAGTTAAAGCCCGAACTTTCCGCCCCAACAAAAAGCGGCAACGACATAGACCCAGGACTGGTAGAGGGCACCTTGGTGAACCACACTCGGTTTGGCAGGGGCAAGATCCTCAATATCGAAGGGGTGGGAAGCGATAAAAAAGCTGAAATCTTGTTTGAGCAAGGTGGCGTAAAGAAACTATTGCTCCGTTTCGCCAAGTTGGAAGTGTTGGGAGATTAGTTCCTCTTCGGTTCAGGCGAATAATTTTTTCCATTAAAGGCAAGGGAGCGTCCGATTACGGGGACATTCTGTATTTCAGGCAACAGTATCCGTATTCCGTTCATTTCCACCCTAAACCCTAAAGAGTCGGATAATTCAGGACTATTGGAGATTTGGGCAATGGACAGGGAGCTTTCACTGTTGGGGAAAATGGGTGCCTCCTCCATGTATCCATTTCTCAGGGTATAGGCATTCAGACGGAAATAATGGCTGTCCCCAGAATTCAAATGTCCATGTAGGATATATAGATCTTCGCCTTTGTGTGATTTCACTTGGTGGATCTTTTTATAAGTTATGGGCGTGTCATACAGTGAGGTGGGTTCAATGGCATTTCCGGTGTCATAGAGCGCAATATTTTTGATCCTATTTCCTGTGGCATCCATTTTGGTGTGCCAAGAAAACACCCCTATTTTTTGGTCTTCGGAGAGGGTAAAAGTAAAAGCATGCTTCTGATGAGCATAAATTTCAGCCATTTCGGTCAATAGATGGGGAGTTCGAATGCTTTCCACGGTCCTGCGCATATCTTCATTTATCTGTATCACTTCTTCTGAAGCAATAGGGGCTTTTCCATTTGCTGACAATCTGTACGAAAGACTGTCCAAAGTGGCTAGCACATCTTCCCCTGTTATGGCGGTATTTGTTTTATCGGGGGCCATGTTTTCACAACCTATGATGACGGACCCTAGTATGAAGATGGTAAAAAGGGAATACTTGAAAATCATCTTTTGGGCTTTTGATGTGTTTTTATGGTACAAAATTGAAAGTTTTAAATTTAATTTTTCGAAGCAATTCACGAATGGCCCTTTTGGATTGACCAATGGACCATTTCAAGCAATAGATGCAACGAAGGAGTTGTGGTTGGGTGTATTAAAGAATATTTAACGTACCATGACAGTTAGCCATAATATTTGTTAATTTGTTGGGAGGGAGGCATACGGCTTTCATATGGAACATGGCAGAACTTATACGACTTTACGAAGAAAATCCAAACCCACGCCAGGTGGAAAAAGTAGTGGAAGTGCTCAGAAGGGGCGGACTTGTGATCTATCCTACCGATACTGTTTATGGTTTGGGATGTGACATTACCAATTCCAAAGCTCTACAACGCATTGCGCGGATCAAGGGAATCAAGTTGGAAAAGGCCAACTGGTCGTTCGTGTGTGCGGATTTGAGCAACCTGTCCGATTATGTTCGGCAGATAGACTCCACTACTTTTAAGATTTTGAAGAGAACGCTTCCAGGACCTTATACCTTCATTCTTCCAGGAAACAATAATCTTCCCAAGGATTTCAAAAAGAAGAAAACCGTGGGTATCCGGGTTCCCGATAATGCAATCGCACAGGCCTTGGTGAACGGACTGGGCAATCCCATTGTTTCCACCTCCATTCGCGATGAGGACGATATTTTGGAATACACCACTGATCCCGAACTCATTTTTGAGAAATGGCAGAATTTGGTCGATATTGTCATTGATGGTGGATATGGGGGCAATGTGGCCTCTACGGTAATCGATCTTTCGGAAGGCGAACCAGTGGTCGTTAGGGAAGGAAAGGGGAGTCTGGAAATATTCTAGCAATAAAAAAGCGGCCTTTTGGGCCGCTTTTTCTTATCTATATTTTATTGGATTATTTACCAGTGCCTCCGATAGATGGATCTTTCATTCCTTCCTCGATCATGTTATAGAACTGGTCGATTTTTGGAAGTACAACGATACGGGTCCTTCTGTTCTTGGCCCTGTTTGCAGACGTGTCATTGTCAACAAGGGGGACATAGTAACTACGTCCGGCAGCGGTCATCCTAGCAGGATTCACACCGAAGTCATTTTGAAGAATCCTGACCACAGCTGTAGCCCTCTTCACACTCAAGTCCCAGTTATCGGCTAGTTCAGAAGTTTTGATCGGCACGTTGTCCGTGTGTCCTTCCACCATGAATTCAAAATCAGGCTTGTTGTTCACCACTTTGGCCACTTTGCCCAACACTTCTTTTGCGGCATTGGTCACATTGTAGCTTCCGCTTCTGAACAACAGTTTGTCGGAAATGGAAACAAATACAACGCCTTTTTCCACGCTGATTTCGATGTCCTCATCATCCAAATTTCCAAGCACACCTTTCAAGCTCTGTACCAAAGAAAGGTTTACAGAGTCCCTACGGGTAACGGCATCTTGCAATTTTCTGATGGTAAGGTCTTTTTCTTTAAGACTCTCCAATGATTTTTCAAGGTTTTCAGCACCTTTGGTGGTAAGGGTTGTCAAGTTGCCCATATTGTTGATGAGCTCTTGGTTGTTGGCTTTCAAGAAAGCGTTTTGGTCTTCAAGGGTCTTCAACCTTGAACTTGCGGTTGCTTTTTCTTCCAGACAGTCGTTAAGTTTAACTGTGGCTGAATTCAATAGGTCTTGTGTTTCTTTGTGCTTGGCCTCCAGTTCAGCATATTTTTTTTGTGATACGCATGAAGACAATAGAACTGTCAGTGCCAGTGTTCCTAGAAAAGCTTTTTTCATAGTTCAGAATATAATTTAAGGATTGTTAGATATGTCAATGTAAATCAATGTTGGCCAAAATTAGATAAAAAGCAAGGTTTCCATATTTCGGCTTCGTTAATCTTTTACTAAAATGTTAAAATTCTTTACTTGATGTACGAAATAGGACCAAACTATGGATGTCACCACATGGTACTTTAATATAAAATTAGCTTTTTCCCGCTTTCTGTACATCTTCCTAAAGTTACCATAAAAACTGATATGGGCATGTAGAATGGCCAGACAATGGTTGATTTTCAGTTGGAAAACGAACCTGGCGGCGGCTATACCGTCCAATATCAAGCGTAGGAAGACAATGGGCAATGCTTTTTTCCGGGGCAGGTTCTTGGTGATGGAGTACAGGGAGTTCCTAAAATTGAGATAGGTCTTCTTTGGGTTCATGTTGGATAGAGTGGAACCTCCCAAGTGGAATATGTGGCTCTGGCCCACATAATATACTTTGTGTCCGGCGTTTTGGGCCCGCCAGCAAAGGTCTATCTCCTCTTGATGCGCAAAATAGTCCTCATCAAAACCACCCAATGCCCAAAAAGTTTCGCTTTTGATGAACATACAGGCCCCCGTGGCCCAGAAGATTTCCCTGACATCATCGTATTGCCCTTGGTCCTTTTCGATGGACTGAAAGATTCTTCCCCTGCAAAATGGATAGCCCAACGCATCCAAGAACCCGCCTGCAGCACCGGCATATTCAAAATGGTCCCTTTGCTTCAGGTCCAAGATCTTGGGCTGGATGATGGAAACCCCGGGGATGGTTTCAAAACCCTCCATGATGGGACCCAACCAATTCGGCGTAACCTCCACATCGGAGTTCAGGAGACAGTAGATGTCAGCTTCAATGTGTTTCAGTCCATCGTTGTAGCCTTTGGCGAAGCCTCCGTTGGACGTATTGCGCACAATGCCGATGGTGGGATAATTTGCTTCCAAAAAAGGAACGGACCCATCGGTGCTGGCATTGTCCACCACATAGATATCGGCACCTTTGGAGTGTTCCATGACGGAGGGCAGGAACCTTTTGAGCAAGGCTTCCCCGTTCCAGTTGAGTATGACTACGGCGACTTTCAAAACGGTGGCAAATTAACGGCTAAAATCAGGAATTTCCTTTAAAAACCTGTATTTTTCATTCTCGTGGTCCATTTCGCAGCAGTAATGTTCCAGACCGTTGGTCACCATCAAATACGTTGATTTCAATTGGTAATTGTAGCGGGCAATCTGGTCAAAAACGGCCTGCTCCACTTTCACTTCCGGAGCCTTGCATTCCACCAAAAGAAAAATGGAGCCATCAGGATTGAAGACCACTACATCGTAACGTCTTTTCAACCCGTTCACCATCAATTGTTTCTCGACATTGATAAGGCTTTTTGGGAACTTTTTCGTGAACACCAGATAATGCAGCACGTGTTGCCTTACCCATTCCTCAGGTTGCAGCACCACAAATTTTTTACGGATGCCATCAAAGATGTACTGTCTATTTTGGCTATTTTTGACTCGGAAGGTATAGTTGGGAAAGTTCAATGCTTGCATTCCACAAAATTGATGATTTTTTCTGAATGGACCCGGTAAAAGAGATCGTAGCGGAAATAAACAAAGGAACCCCCAAACCCATCTACTTTTTGATGGGGGAGGAGCCCTATTATATTGATAAGATTTCCCAGTACATTGCAGAAAATGTGCTGACGGAGGATGAAAAAGGGTTCAACCAAATGGTGCTCTATGGAAAGGATACCAGTGTGGAAGAAGTGGTTTCCAATGCAAAAAGATATCCTATGATGGCCAATCACCAGGTCATTATCGTGAAGGAGGCCCAACACCTCTCCCGAAACATTGAGAACTTTCTTTCCTATGTGGAAAACCCGCAGCCCACAACGGTTCTGGTCATCTGTTTCAAGTACAAGAAACTGGACAAGCGAAAGAAGCTCTACAAAGCCATCCAGAAAAACGGGGTACTTTTTGAGAGCAACAAGTTATACGAGAACCAAGTGGCGGATTGGGTACGAAGGACCCTGGCCGGAAAAAATTTTAACATATCGCCCAAATCCTGCGTAATGCTCGTGGAGTTTTTGGGGACCGACCTGAGCAAGATCAGCAATGAGCTGGACAAATTGGCCCTAGTGGTGCCGCCTACCACGGAAATCACGCCCGATTTGATTGAAAAGCACATAGGCATCAGCAAGGATTTCAACAATTTTGAGCTGAAAAAGGCAATCGGGGAAAGGGATGTGAAGAAGGCTTCCCGAATCATCGATTATTTTTCGCAGAACCCGAAGGACAATCCATTTGTGGTCACGGTCACTCTTTTGAACACCTTCTTTACCCAACTATTGCAATATCATGGCCTCAACGACCATTCCCCTGGTAATGTGGCAAAGGTGCTGGGCATTAACCCTTACTTTGTAAGCGAGTTTTCCGTCGCCGCCAAAAATTATCCCATGAAAAGGGTGAGTGGCATCATTTCAAGCCTTCGAATCTTGGATTTAAAGGGAAAAGGTGTTGGTGCCAACAATATGGACCAATCTGACCTGTTGAAGGAGCTCTTGGCGGAAATTGTTTGAAACTAGCTTTTGTCCACACTATATTTTCCGGGACCCAACAGCATGACCACCACAAAAACGGTCAGGTAGAGCAAAGCCATTTCCTTTCTTCCAAAAGGGTCGGCACCATGTATCATGAATGCCGCCACGAACATAGTGATGGCTGTAGGAATGGCAGCCCACCTCGTCTTGAATCCGATAATCATCAAAAGGGGGCAAATGAACTCACCGATGACGGCCAAGAATAGGGTAGGTGCCTGTCCAATACCAAAAGGATCGGCAAATTCAGTATTTCCATTGATAAGGTTCATGAGTTTTGGGTAGCCATGTGTCAGCATAAATGCCGAAGGAACAATCCTTAAAAGTGCCAAGCCCAAATGTACCAACGTATTGTTTTTCATTCACGGGGGATTTAGTTGTCGTGAAAATAAATATTATGTTCCGAATAACACAACATTAATTGACGAAATGCGGTTCTGAGTTTTACGGATGAGGGAAAACTATCTTAATTGGGGATAGGATTCAGGGTCTGCTTCGTGCATGATATCATAAACCTTTTCAAAAATATCCTCTGCGTTGGGTTTTGAGAAATAGTCCCCATCCGATGCGTATGCCGGCCGGTGTGCCTTTGCTGTCAAAGTCTGAGGGGCACTATCCAAATATTGGTATCCACCCTGTTTTTCCAGAATTTCCTGAAGGAGATATGCCGAACACCCACCTGGCACATCCTCATCTATGATGAGCAGTCTGTTCGTCTTTTGGAGGCTCTTCACCACATCGTGTTCCAAATCGAACGGCAAAAGGGACTGCGCATCGATGACCTCGGCATCGATGCCGACTTCCAAAAGTTCCTGTGCCACTCTTTCCACGATACGTAAGGTGGAGCCATAAGACAGCAAGGTAATGTCCGTTCCTTCTTTTAGTGTTTCCACCTTTCCAATAGGGGTATGGAACTCTCCAAGGTTGGAAGGTATTTTCTCCTTTAATCGGTACCCATTCAGACTTTCTATGACCAAAGCAGGTTCGTCACTCTTCATCAAGGTATTGTAAAAACCGGCCGCCTGTGTCATGTTTCTTGGGGTCAAGATGTACATTCCCCTCAACAAATGGATGAGACCGGCCATGGGGGAACCTGAGTGCCAGATACCCTCCAATCGGTGTCCACGTGTACGGACAATGAGTGGGGCCTTTTGCTTGCCTACAGTTCGGTAGGTCAAGGTGGCCAGATCATCGCTCAAGGTCTGGATGGCATATAATATGTAATCCAGGTATTGTATCTCGGCAATCGGCCTTAGGCCTCGAAGGGCCATTCCAATACCTTGTCCTATGATAGTGGTTTCACGGATCCCTGTGTCAGCGACCCGAAGCTCACCATATTTTTTTTGGAGACCTTCCAGTCCTTGGTTCACATCACCAATGTTCCCGGTATCCTCGCCAAAGATCAATGCTTCTGGATATTTTTTAAAGAGTGCATCAAAGTTGTCCCTCAGGATGACCCTGCCATCCACTTCCTCTGCATCATTGGAATAGGAGGGGAGCACTGCTTTGATATTGGTGGCCCTGTTGTTCAGTTCGCTGTACAGATGGGAGCTGAATTTATATTCGCTATCGTCCAAAAACCGGTTGATCCACGCTTGCAGTTCTTTTTTCTCAGTGGAAGTTTCCCCGATCAGAAACCTGAGCGCTTGGCGTGACTTGGCGGCCAAATCTTTTTTCAAGGGTTCTTCGACGGCAATCAGATCATTTTTTATCTTTAGGATAAAATTGCGGTTGGAGCTGCTGTTCGCGGCCTTGTCCAGCAATTGGACGAGCTGCTTCTTCGCTTCCAAATGGGGTTTTAGGAACTCTGCCCAGGCATCTTTTTTGGCGGCCCTGACCTTATGTTTTATTTCCCTGTCGAGTTTTTTGAGGTCTTCTTCCGTAGTGATGCCATTTTCCAAGATCCATTCCCTGAACCTTTTGTTGCAATCGTTTTCACGTTCCCACTCCAACCGTTCGGCAGATTTGTAACGTTCATGGGAGCCAGAAGTGGAATGTCCCTGCGGCTGGGTAAGTTCCGTCACATGGATAAGTACAGGAACGTGGCCCTCGCGTGCTATGTCCGATGCATTTTCGAAGGCATGGATAAGGGCGGTGTAGTCCCATCCCTTTACTTTCAGGATCTCATAACCGTCATTTTCCCCGTCCCGTTGCAGCCCACTGAGCGCTTCGGAGATGTCACCTTTGGTGGTATGGTATTCGGCCGGGACCGAAATTCCGTATTCGTCGTCCCAAACACAGATCACCATGGGTACTTGCATTACGCCTGCAGCATTTATGGTTTCAAAGAAATGCCCCTCGCTCGTGCTGGCATTGCCAATGGTGCCCCAGGCCACTTCATTCCCATTGTTGGAAAAATTGGTCTGGTCCAGTCCATCTACGTTCCTATATATTTTGGAAGCCTGTGCCAATCCCAATAAACGGGGCATTTGTCCTGCGGTACAGGAGATATCGGCACTGCTGTTCTTTTGTTTGGTAAGGTTTTTCCATGTACCGTCCTCGTTCAGGCTGTGGGTGATGAAATGGCCACCCATTTGTCTTCCGGCACTCATAGGTTCCTTTTCTAGGTCGGTGGTGGCATAGAGCCCATGGAAAAACTCCTTCGGATTCAAAAAACCAAGGGCCATCATAAAAGTCTGGTCCCGATAATAGCCGCTCCTGAAATCCCCATCTTGAAAAGCCCTGGCCATTGCCAGTTGAGGAAGTTCCTTTCCGTCACCAAAAATCCCGAACTTTGCCTTTCCCGAGAGTACTTCGCGTCTCCCCAACAGACTACATTCCCTGCTCATTACGGCAATCTCATAATCTTGGAGGATCTGCGCTCTGAAATCTTCAAAAGAAATGTCGTTGCTTGTACTTGGGTCGGGTTTCATGTGCCGTTGCTGGTTTTTGCGAAAGTACTAAAATACAATCAAACCAGCAATAGCTACGAGCGTTAATAAAATAACAATATGATAAAAAATAGACCGCATTAAAACATAATAGTTAAATAATCATATTTTTAACATCATTTTTTTGTGAATATGATAAATTCAGAACCATTTCCTGGTGAACAGCCCAGTAAGTGTTTTGGGGCTGATGGTGACCACAAACCGTATACGCTGGCCATAATTGTCCTGTGCAATTTCCCAACCTAAATTGGAATACACGGGAAAGTAGAGTTCAAAATAGTCGGTGACCAAGTTCAGTCGCACCCCAGCGTCATAGACAAAACGGGTGTTTTCCCCCTTGCTTTTGATGAGCCCGAGGTCGCCATAGGCTTCTACCCATCTCCAAATATTGGTACTGGCGTTTGTGGTCGCGATCCAATCGTTGGCAAAGGGGTTTTCCAATTTGGATTTGAAACCTCCTTCGGAAATGATGATCTGCTGGCTGTATATCCCGGAACTTTCCGATCGGCCCAAATAGGAAAGATCGTACATATAGTCGGTAGGGCGGTCCAAGGCGAAGCTGAAAAAGTCGGATTCGGTCTTGTTCCTCAAGAACTTTCCGGCATAGAACCTAAGGTTGAACTGTCGGTTACTATGGAACAATTTCCGGTATTCCATTTCAAAGGCCAGTTTGGTAAAATCGCTTGAATGCTGTGCGTCCACAAACCACGAAATATAATTGAGGATGTTATTGTCCACATCTACAAACCGGACATTCATTACGTTGTAATCTGGGTCTGTGTCTATTTCACCCACCAAATTGTCATCGATGTTCCTGAAAACGTTTCTGTACCTGAAGGTCAAATATTGTCTGCGGTTGGACAAGAGGTCATTTGGGCGCCATCCAAAACTAACGGCAGGGGTGAGGGTCGAAAAGCGCGAACTCTTTTGGAAATGGGAGGTGGATCCCGAAATGGAGTAGTCGGTATAGAACAGCCCGGTCTTTTGATGGTATTTACGGTACTTGAAGCTGGCCTTGCCCACCAAGGTACGTTCCAAAAAGGAGTAGGTGGGCGAAATGTCGTACTGGAAGGGCCGCTCCAGAAAGGTTTTGTTGTAAAGTCGCATCCCCGGGGTCACCCCATCATAAATATTGAAATTGGCGATTGGCACATAGAAAACCTGATTATAGTATGGGTCTTCGGTATCCTTGAAAAATTGGAACTTCAACTTTTTGTTGCTGGAGAAGAAACCGTTCAAGGTCTTCCAATTGTCCCTTTGGTTGAATTCCGGGATTTTCTGGTCATAGTTGAGGACCAATCGGTCCTCACCGTTTCGGGGTATAGTGACCGTCTTTGTCGTATCGATGCCAGAAAACCAATACTGGGAGACTACAGTGTCGTTCTGGAGTCCAAAAAGAGATATGGGAACATCGGTTCCCCTTTTGTTCTTGATGGTAAGGGTGATGGAATCATCTGTCTTCTGTAGTTTTTTGATCTTGAAATCAATCTTTTTGTCCGTGGAGACGTATTCATCAAAAAACCAATCGATGTCCTTGTCCGCATATTTTTCTAGGGTCTTTCTAAAATCTTGCGCCGTAACGTCCTGTTTCAATCGGTGGTTTCGGTAAAAGTCAAGAATACTACTGTCCACTTTCGTCTTATCCAAATATGCCGATAAATAGGACATGCCAAGTCCCGCCTTATAGCCATTGGCTATTTTTTCATTGAACTTGATCAGGGAATCATTCCGTGTGGTCAATGCTTGGTCAATGTTCTTTCGGGCGGATAACATGCTGAAGAGGGCATACTGTTCGTTGAAATCCATTTGGGCCAAATGGAAGTTCTTGACGCCCCAGATCCTGGAGAGTTTACCGATGAGCTTCTGATCGGGGTAGTGTTCCTCCACATATTTGATCATCAAGTAATAGCCAATGGCGTCATTGACCCATCGTTCTTGTCTTGGATCCAGGTAGAGGGTTTCTTCCAGATAATTACGGATGGCCGTTTTCAGGAACTTCATCTCAAACTGGAACTGCTCTTCGTAGGGCCTAATGAAAGAGGGGAGTTGTCCTATGCCGTACAAAGGGGACTTGTTGTAATCAAAATCACTTACCAGCAGGTTTTCATGTGGGTATTCCCCCAAATTCTCTTGGAGGAAGTGGGCTGTCTTTTCAATGGATATTCCTTGGGATATTTTATCATATTTGTTGGATTCGATATCGGTGATCACTGTCAGCGGAGCGGTGACATGTTTGGTAAAAGTCTCTTCGACGGTAAGGATGATCTCACAGCTTTTTCTGTTGTCGCCAAAGAGTTGTGTATGCTGTCCTCCAGGAAACCGGGCCACACTGGATTGTCTGTAATTGGTGGCCATGAACAACTTTTCGGGATAGGTCAGGTTGATGGTGGTCTGGGCCACATCCGTATAGAGGTCGTCCAAGTTCATGTTGTCGTACAATCTCCAATCCTCGCCATCAAAAACGGCGGGCGTTAGGTACCAATCCTTCAGATTGTATCCTCCATTCGGTGTAAAGCCATAAGAGGTAAATTTTGACGAGGGAAGTTTTACGGTATAGGTGAAGAACAATTGTATGGATTCCCCGGGCTTTAAGATTTCGTTCAAACTAACAGAGATAAGATCCCTGTTCTCGACCCTTTTCCAATCCAATCCCCCATAATTATCATCCACTAGGGTCTTGATGGTGGTCTGCCCCCTTTCCCTGTCCTTGGCCAAATGTAGTCCCCGGTTGAACTCTTCGGCAAAACGCTTGGCAAGGGCCGTGCTCTTGTTGGAGTAGGCATGGTTCCAATCGTTGAAATACAGATTGGTAAGCCCTTTATCGGAACGGTTCACATAAGTGAAGTGCTGGCGTATCCTGATTTGCTGCGTTTGGCCGTCCAAGGTGGCCACAATCTCATTTTTGTGCTGTCCCCGAACAGGGGAGCACAGGATGAGCAACAGCAATGGAAACCGCAAAAGGGACCGTTGTATTATCAAATGGGTACGGATTAAAAGTTGGGACTAAGGTTACGACCCTTGTAAAAGGCATCGATGATCTCCACCACCTCGTCCTCGGTGTCCACCAATTGAATCAGGTCCAAGTCCCGCGGACTGATGTTTCCAGCCTCCAGCATGGTATTCTTGATCCAGTCGAGGAGGCCTTTCCAAAAATCGGTGCCCACCAATATGATAGGGAAGGTATGTATTTTATGCGTCTGGATAAGGGTGATGGCCTCAAAAAGTTCGTCCAAGGTGCCAAACCCTCCGGGCATCACCACAAAGCCTTGTGAATATTTGACGAACATGACCTTACGGACAAAAAAGTAATCAAAATCCAGACTCTTGTCCTCATCGATATAAGGGTTGTCGTGCTGTTCAAAGGGAAGGTCGATGTTCAACCCCACCGATGTTCCCCCGGCCAGATTGGCCCCTTTGTTCCCGGCCTCCATGATCCCAGGCCCGCCGCCAGTGATGACCCCATAGCCGGCTTCGGCGATTTTTTGTGCAATCCTTACCGCTAGGTCATAGTAATGGTTGCCCTCACGTACCCGCGCGGATCCAAAAATTGACACGCAGGGGCCAATGACACTCATCTTCTCGAACCCGTTGACGAACTCGCCCATGATCTTGAATATGGCCCACGAATCGTTCGTCTTGATCTCATTCCACCCTTTCGAGTGCTGTTCTTTTCTCATTCGCTTAATTTATGCTTTTCAGACTGCCTTTGCAATCTTTTCTTTTGTGTTTTCCAGTTCTTTTTTCAAAAATTTGGCCGTGTAGCTTTTCTTGTCCTTGGCCACTTCCTCCGGGGTTCCTGTAGCAACAACCATGCCGCCGCCGCGCCCCCCTTCATAACCTATGTCTATGATGTGGTCCATCATTTTGATCACATCCATGTTGTGCTCTATCACCAAGATGGTATTTCCTTTGTCCACCAGTTGGTTGAGCACCTCCATGAGCACCCGGATATCTTCAAAGTGCAGTCCGGTTGTGGGTTCGTCCAGTATGTAAAAGGTGTTTCCGGTATCGCGTTTGGAAAGCTCGGTGGCCAGTTTCACCCGTTGGGCCTCGCCGCCGGAAAGGGTAGTGGACTGCTGTCCCAATGAGATGTAGCCCAAACCCACATCTTTGATGGTCTTCAGTTTTCGATGGATCTTGGGAATGTTCTCAAAGAAATCGACCGCTTCGTTGATGGTCATTTCCAACACATCGGAAATGGATTTGCCTTTATACCGGATCTCCAAGGTCTCCCTGTTGAACCGTTTGCCATTGCAGGTCTCACATTCCACGTACACATCGGGAAGAAAGTTC
This sequence comes from Flagellimonas hadalis, assembly GCF_007785775.2. Classification (GTDB taxonomy): domain Bacteria; phylum Bacteroidota; class Bacteroidia; order Flavobacteriales; family Flavobacteriaceae; genus Flagellimonas; species Flagellimonas hadalis. Next base: position 525,019 of record NZ_VNIK02000001.1, on the reverse strand, counting down.
ATTTCAATGACCTTCAACCCTCCACCTTGACAGGTTTCGCAGCGCCCTCCGGCCACATTGAAGCTGAATCGCCCCGGTTTGTATCCGCGGATGGTCGCTTCAGTCGTTTTGGCAAACAAGGTTCGGATTTCGCTGAAAACCCCAGTGTAGGTTGCCGGATTGGATCGTGGTGTACGCCCAATCGGCGATTGGTTGATGTCGATGACCTTGTCGATATGCTGTAGCCCGGTGATTTTTTTATAGGGCATCGGTTTTTTGACCCCGTTGAAATAATGGGCGTTCATGATAGGGTAGAGGGTCTCGTTCACCAAGGTGGACTTTCCGCTGCCCGATACGCCCGTGACGCCGATGAGTTTTCCCAAAGGGAACTCCACGGTGACATCCTTCAAGTTGTTTCCAGTACACCCAGAAAGCACAATTTTTTTGCCCGTTCCCTTTCTTCGAGTGGTAGGGACAGGAATTTCCAGTTCGCCCGAAATGTATTGGGCGGTCAGAGTGTGGTGGTCCTTCAGTTCGGAGGGTTTTCCTTCGGAAATGATCTCCCCGCCATGTTTCCCGGCTTTTGGACCGATATCGATCACGTGGTCGGCCCGTTCGATCATGTCCCGGTCATGTTCCACCACGATCACGGAATTTCCAATGTCTCGGAGTGATTCCAAGGAATGGATCAAGCGTTCGTTGTCCCGTTGGTGAAGTCCAATGCTGGGCTCGTCCAAAATATAGAGTACCCCTACCAATTGCGACCCTATCTGGGTGGCCAGTCGGATACGCTGAGCCTCGCCCCCGGACAGGGATTTGGAGCTCCGGTTCAAGGAAAGGTAGTCCAGCCCCACATCCAACAAAAAACCGATACGCGCCTTGATTTCCTTGATGATTTCTTCCGCTATCTTCTTTTGGTTGCCCTCAAGTGTTTCTTCCAAGTTGTTGAAAAAAGTGGACAGTTCGGCAATGTCCATTTGGGCCAGTTCCGCAATGTTCTTTTCGCCCACTTTAAAATAGAGCGATTCCTTGCGCAAGCGGGCACCTTCGCAGGTGGGACACTTTATTTTGTCCATGTAATCCTTCGCCCATCGTTTTAGGGAAGTGGAATTGGCTTCTTCAAATTGGGTCCTGATGAAGTTGGAAATGCCTTCATAATCAATTTTGTACTGCCTTTTTACGCCAAGGGATTTGGAATCTACCTCAAAACTTTCCTTTCCTCCGTTGAGGATGATGTCCATGGCCTCTTCGGGGATTTTTTCAATGGGATCCGAAAGGTCAAACCCATACCGTTGCCCGATGGTCTCCAACTGTTTGAAGGCCCAGGATTTCTTGTATTCGCCAAGCGGGGCAAGTCCGCCCGCCTTGATGGACAGTTTGGGATTGGGGATGATTTTCCGCTCGTTCACTTCGTAGATATGGCCCAGACCACTGCAATCGGGACACATGCCCTTGGGCGAGTTGAACGAAAAGGTGTTGGGTTCCGGCGTGGGGTACGAAATGCCCGTGGAGGGACACATCAGGTCACGACTGAAATAGCGGGGCACGGTCTCGCCCTCTTCCAACACCATCAGCACGTTGTCGCCACTGTACATGGCCGTGTTGATGGTCTCCGCCAAGCGTTTGTGAAAATCCTCACTATCAGTAACCTTCAGTCGGTCGATCACAATTTCGATGTCGTGGGTCTTGTAGCGGTCCACTTTCATGCCCTTGGTAATGTCCATGATCTCACCATCCACCCGCACTTTTACGAATCCTTGCTTTGCAATCTGTTCAAAAAGTTCGCGGTAATGGCCTTTTCTGGATTTGATTACAGGGGCCAGCACATTTATTTTTTTGTCGAGGTAGGATTCAATGATGAGTTCCTTGATCTGTTCGTCACTGTAACTCACCATTTTCTCGCCCGTGTTATAGCTGTAGGCATCCCCGGCACGTGCGAACAACAGGCGGAGAAAATCGTACACCTCCGTGATGGTGCCTACGGTTGATCGTGGGGATTTGGAAGTGGTCTTCTGTTCTATGGCGATTACGGGAGATAGACCATCTATCTTGTCCACATCGGGGCGTTCCAGCCCGCCCAAAAACTGTCTGGCGTAAGCGGAAAAGGTCTCGATGTAGCGGCGTTGGCCCTCGGCATAGATGGTATCGAAGGCCAAAGAGGATTTTCCACTGCCCGAAAGCCCGGTGATGACCACCAGTTTTTCGCGTGGAATGGTGACGTCAATGTTCTTCAGGTTGTGCACCCGTGCACCCTTGACCTCAATATGTTCTTCGTAGTGGATCATAAATTCATAGCAAAGCTTCAAAAATAGCGATTTGACACGTAAAAAAGAAGGAGGTTTGGTTTTCGTTATTGTTATTTGATGGCTTATTTTTACGAAGTTATTTATCATTCTCGCGGATGTGGGAATCCATGAACGAAAGACTTCCGCTTTTGCGGAAGTTGACACTAAAATTTCTAAAGCATGAAACTACTGGGCATTGGCTCTCGCATTGATCATCCCGAACACGGAAAAGGGGTGGTGACCAACGTATCTTCAAAACATTATTGGGTCACTTTTTTGGAAAGTGGACTGGAAACCATTGAACTTGATGCCGATTTTGAGGTGATCGAGGCGGTGGAGGACGAAGTGGACACCGTCAGCTTTTTTGAAGTGGAACGTTCCTTGGTCAAGATTTTGGAAAAATGGAGCGATACCCACGAGAAAGTGGCCATTGCCGATAAGTGGAAGGGTGGTAAACTGATCCTGGATCCCGGGGATGCCACCCAGAACAAGGAAATGCCCATCGATACCTTTTTCCACAAGATCGTGATGGTGCGCGACCGTATCCGTGTGATGGAACAAAAGATCAACAGCAGTAACCTGGACGATCAGGATAAAATTGACCTACAGCAATACATCACCCGCATTTATGGCAGTTTGACCAGTTTTAATGTGCTCTTTAAAAACAAGAGCGACCATTTTGTGGGGGAGAAGGGGAAGTAAGGCTAAACTTCTTCTTTTAAATATTTGACGAAACCTTTCCCTAGAGCTGTACAGTGATAGTATGAAGAATCCCCCGTATTACTTATTCTTCCCTCGGCTGGATTATAGACTATGCCTAAAACTCTCATATCATTAAATAAAAATTGAAAAGTATCTGGGTCATATTTCGAATTATATCGTCTTCTTGTATTAATTATATTTTCATATTCAAGTTGTAAATCATCTTGCCTTTTTTCTGTCTCCTTCTTTTTTTTCAAAAAAATCTCCTTTTGTTTAATAGATGCTCCTAAATTTGGATTGACGATTTTTAATTCAACTTTTTCTGATTTCTTCAATATTTCACCAATGTTGGCTAATTCTTCTCTCAATGGTGCTAGTTGGTATTCCGTATCGAAATAAACGTTTAAAATTTTCACCTGATCATCATTTAGTCTAACCGCTAAATCAAGAAATCTAGAAGTGTAATCAATGGGTTGTGGGTCGATGATATGGCCGAATAAAACTTTCCTTAAGCGATCTATTTTCGTTTCTGAACTCGCCCTACTGGCATTTATTATTGCAGTTTCTAATAAATCCCTTACTTCTTGAACATTCGCTTTTTCAAACTTGAAATTTTCATCATGCTTTTTTAATAAGTCCTCCAATCCAAACATTAGGGACTCAACTCTTTTTTGTTTTACTTCAGATTGAGCTAGGCTCAACATTTGGAGAGCAAATGTTGAAGCTCCTTGGGCATAGATGGGGTCTATAATAAAACTAGAGGCAATAACAGGGACAAAAATTTGACCAAGTATGGAGAAGGATTTTTGCCATATTTCAACATCTTTCTTTTGCATGTTTCAATCAAGATTCAAATTCGTTCAGTTAAGTTAAACAATTATTACACTCAACCCTTCGACTTCGCTCAGGCCCCATGTTGCATATCTGGGTCAAAGGTTACCCACATCGGGATTACGTTGCCTAACTTGCTTTTTTCTCAGAAAGATACTTCCAATACCGTTTGGGCACATGCTGCGTATGCAATTTGGGGTTGATCCGGGACTTGATGCCCGTGCTTTTGAAATAATCGTTCCAAAGGGTCTGGTAATCGTATTCCTCGCTCAGGAAAGCATCACTTTTATGGATTTTGTTGAAATGTACTTCCCGTAGGTTCAGGGACACCATTTCCACATGGTCCAAGTTGTAATAGATGCCATATTTGCGCTTCACGTCGTAAATGAGCCATTGCTGGTCCGCATAGCGGTCCCGAAAATGCTTGGAAATCAGGGGCAGCACATCAAAATCGGGCTCTATGTTCGCAAAATAGATGTTGTCCTTCGTCAACTGGAACCGCACAAAGGCCTCCATGCGGTGCTTTTCCCGGCCCACCTTTCGTGCCAATTGGCTGATGTGCAGCACCGTACCGTCCGAATAGTCCAGATACTTGCCGGTCTGGGTGCGCATCAGTTTTTGGATGTAGGTGTACAACATCATTTCCACCCCTTCGGTTTCGCTCAAAAAGGCAAAATACACATTGGAAATGGCATTGTGGCTTTTGCCCTTGATGCCGTTCCAGACCCGTTTGGCCTTTTCCACGTGGGTGAAAATGGTCTCGGTGTCCGAAAACAGTCCATTTTGGCACTGACCGTTCCTTTGGATGTCGGCCACATTGATCTTTTCGTCAAAAGCAACAAACACAGCCGTAAGAAAGCCGTTGAAGCTGCCGTCATAAATTAAGGTTGTTGAAGCATTCATAACGCTTGAATTTTGTTTTTGCAGGCATTTCCAACGAAAGTGGACAATCTGGATTCTTCCATTATGAACTCCCTCGAAATGACACCATTGTTCATTGTAAACTGCTCATTGTTAATTGAATAATGACAGTTGGTTACTGTATTGGTTCCTGAACTTGCCGGACGACGTCTGCAAGATCATCCCCTTGATTTTCTCCGCATCCAGATCACGGCGTTCCCAATGGCGGGAATCGCATACCATGAAATACTGGGCGCGGTTGAGGGCCACTCCAATTTTTTTGAGGTGGTCCCAGTTCAGCCTTCGAAATTTTCGGGCTTTTATTATTTTTTCCACGGATTGCATGCCTATACCGGGTATGCGGGCCAAGAGACGTTTGTCCGCCGCGTTCACATCCACTGGAAAATGGTACAGGTTGCGCAACGCCCACGAAAGCTTGGGGTCTACGTCCATATCCAGATTGGGGTGCTCCTTGCTCAAAATTTCGTTCACGGCAAAACCATAGAAGCGCAAGAGCCAATCGGTCTGGTAGAGCCTGTTCTCCCGGAGCATGGGCACCTGCGAACCAATGGCCGGCAATCGGGTATCATCTGCAACTGGCACATAACCAGAATAATATACCCGTTTCATTTGGTAGGTCTTGTAATAATAGGTGGCGGAGTACATGATGTCCTTATCCGTTTCCCCTGAAGCGCCCACGATCATTTGGGTGCTCTGTCCGGCCGGGGCATATTTGGGAGTGCTTTTGATGATCTTTCGTTCGGTTTGGAAGCGCACGATCTCATTCTTCACCTTGAGCATGGGTTTGGTGAAGTCTTCATGCTTTTTATCGGGAGCCAAGAGTTTTAGGCCAGAAATGGTAGGCACTTCAATATTAACGGAAAGATGGTCCGCATAGAGTCCCGCTTCGTACATGAGTTCATCGCTGGCCCCGGGTATGGATTTCAGGTGGATATACCCATTGAAATTTTCCTCTTCCCGTAGTTTTTTGGCCACGGCTACCAAACGCTCCATGGTATAATCCGCAATTTTGAATATCCCGGAACTCAGGAACAATCCCTCGATATAGTTCCTCCGGTAAAAATTGATGGTCAGGTCCACCACTTCCTGGATTTTGAAGGCCGCTCGTTTTACATCGTTGCTTTTGCGGGTGACGCAATAGGCGCAATCAAAGATGCAATGGTTGGTCAGCAAGATTTTCAATAAGGAAATACAACGTCCATCCTCGGTATAGCTGTGGCAGATTCCCATGTGCGAAGCATTACCGAGTCCCTTGTTGGTATTGGTCCGGTCGCTTCCGCTACTGGCACATGACACGTCGTATTTGGCCGCATCGGCCAGAATGTTCAGTTTTTCCCGTATTCTATCAAAATCCATAACTTGGAAATATTCCAATCAAAAATATGGAAATAATCCAATAAATGGAAATAATCCATAAAAAGTTTTGGAAATAATCCAAATTAGCTATATTTGAGGAGGTATTGGCTCCTCGAGGCGTCATCCTGAGCGTAGTCGAAGGAGCTATCGAGAGGTCTTACCTAAGAAACGTTTATTAGGTCTCGACTGCGCTCGACCTGACAGCAATATGTATCTAGGATGGAAAACGAACTGACACTGAAACGATTTACGGACATCCGAAGGGAGCTGGGCCATACACAGGCCGAGTTTGCGGAATTGTTGGGCGTGAAGAACACCACGGCTGATATTGAACGGGGGAGGACCAAACTATCGGGAAAAGTGGTATCGGAGTTATTGAAACAATTTAAAATCAACCCCATGTGGCTGTTCGGGGAGAGTGACCAAAAATACTTGGACACCTCCAGAACCAGTGTGATTCCCAAAGTGGTCACCGTGGACAATTCCGATCAGGACAATATGGTATTGGTGAATGCCAAGGCCGCTGCGGGCTATCCGCAGAACATTTCCGATACGAGCTGGTACCAACAGTTGCCCGCCTTTGACATGCCCATACCCGAATTCCGAAATGCCACGTACAGGGGGTTTCAGGTGGAAGGGGACAGCATGTTGCCAAATCTTAGGCCCAATGATTGGGTGTTGGCGCGTGCCATTGAGCATATTGATCATGTGAGCCCCAACAAAATGTATGTGGTGGTGCTCCAGGATTCCGTAATGGTCAAGAAAATAGAGCGAAGGCCCAACTCCAACAACATCACTTTGGTTTCTTTGAACGAGACCTATCCTCCTTATGAAATCAAGCCATTTCAGATACAGGAAATCTGGGAAGTGAGCAGCAAATTGACCTTTAATGTGGATGCCACGACCGAAACAGGGCTTTTGCGACAACTGCAACAATCCATGGAAGAATTAAAGAAACAGATTGCCAAGTAACGGGGTTAAAAACCTGTACCTGTAGTTTTTGTTTTGATTCTCATCAAAAATTCATGAGCCGTCATATATAGGGTCGAACCATCATCGCCCCATGCGCAGTTGGCCGTCCGTTGTCCTGTTTCAATGCGACCCAAAAGTTTTCCTTCGGAGGTAATGATCAGCACTCCGCCCGGCCCTGTGGAAAAAATAGTGCCATCCTTGGCCACCTTAAGACCATCCAAAGAGCCAACCAATCCTTCTTTCCGTAGTTCAGTGGCATCAAAGAAAATAGTGCCCTCATCCAATGACCCATCATCTTGGATGTTGTATGCCATGATATAAGGCGCGTTGCCATCCGATTGGTTCACATATAGTATTTTTTCGTCTGGAGAAAGCGCAAGCCCATTTGGGCGTGAAAGGTTGCCGACCACCATATCAACTTTACCCTCATTATCAACTTTGAAGACACCAAATGCATCAATTTCCCGAGTTTTGGAATTTTCCTGCTCTGGCAGGCCATACGGAGGGTCGGTAAAATAATAGATGCTTTTAGAGGTCTGTACGATGTCATTTGGGCTATTGAAACGCTTGCCCTTCCATTTGTCGGCCACCGTTACTTTTCCGCCGAAGGATAGTGGCATCCGAGAAATTCTTCGGTCGCCGTGTTCGCAGGCCACCAGTTCCCCATTATTGTTGATGATGAGTCCGTTGCTGCCGGGTTCCTTGCTGTAAGGTAGTATTCCGGTGTAGCCAGAAGGTTCTAAAAATTGCGTGAGCCCTTCCTTTTCATCCCATTTAAAAATGGTGTTTTGTGGAGCGTCCGAAAATAGGAGGAACTCACCTTCCTTGACCCAAACAGGACCTTCGGACCATATGAAATCCTTGGCTAGCACTTCTATTTTTGCGTCTTTGCTTATATAATCATAAAAAGCATCATCCAAAGCAACTAGTTTGCCAGTGGTTTTCTGTTGGGCGGTACACCCTAAGCCAATGCTTAACAATAGGAGGGTTAAATTTTTCATTTTGAAATAGTTATCGTTATGTATTGTCTCAATGGTCTAGACTTTGACGGACAAACAGGTGTCCTTGATGGTCTTGGCCAACTTTTTTGCTGCTGATGGATTACGTCGGAACCACAGCTCTGGTTCAAAAATCTCCAATTCGGCCAGGGCCCAATTTCCTTCGTTGTCCCGAAATAGATCTATCCGTGCATAAACGGGAAGTTCGGGAGCGGCATTGACCACTTTTTCTGCAAAAGCAATCTGTTCCTTGGACGGGTCATATTCGTGGACGCTACCGCCAAAATCGTCCTGCACCCGAAAATCACCAGGCTTGGCAATTTTGAGCACGGCATGGGTGAACTCCCCATGGAACAGCATCATGGAAATCTCCCCTTCGGAAACGATGTTCTCTTGAAATTCCTGTAGCATCATCGCTTCTTCGGAAATCAATTGTCCAAACAGCGCTTCGTACTTTGAAACCTCCGTTGTATGGATCTTGTAGGTATGTCGGGCCGCACCAGATACACAGGGCTTCAACACAAATTGCTCTTTCCTGAAACCATGGTCTTGCACCGCAGTGGAAAAAAGAGCCTGTAATGTGGTTTGGGTCCCCTTTTCCACAATGATAGTCTTGGGAATGGCGACGCCTGCCTTGGAAAGGTCTTGGAGGTAATGTTTGTCTATGTTCCATATGATCAGCTCTTTGGAATTGATGAACTGGGTCAGTTTGGAGGTGTTTTCAAACCATTTGGAAAATTCAGGGAATCGGTCAAAATAGTCCCAAGTGGTGCGGAAGAGGGCCAATTTTGTGGTGGACCAATCAAAATGGGGATTATCCCACGATTTTCGGACGACCTTCAAACCTTCTGCCTGCAAAGCTTCCACTACCAAACGGTCTTCCAACAGTACATTTTCGATATAGGGTGTCTTTTTTTGGGGTGACACATATCGATGGTCCGTCAAGACTACAATATCAAACTCCATAACAGAAAAATTTAAAATCCAACAGCGGTATCGTCGCCCCGTTTGTCTGCACCACCTTCCAGTTTGCCATCGGGCAGCACACGGATGGCATCCACTTTGCCAATGATGGGGGTACGTTCCTCGTTGATGATGTATCCTTTGGATTTCAGCTCCGATATGAGTTCCTCGGAAAACCCTTCGGGCTCAAAAATGACCGCATCGGGCAACCATTGGTGATGGAAACGGGGGGCGTTCACCGCATCCTGCATGCTCAGGTTGAATTCGTAAACGTTCAAAATGGTCTGGGCCACCGCAGTGATGATAGTGGAGCCGCCCGGGGTTCCCACAACCATGTACAGTTTTCCTTCTTTTTCCACAATGGTAGGCGTCATGCTGCTCAGCATCCGCTTTTCCGGGGCAATGCTGTTCGCTTCGGCACCGACCAACCCAAACATATTGGGCACACCGGGTTTGGCGCTGAAATCGTCCATTTCATTGTTCAAAAAGAAACCCAGTTCGGCACAATAGAGTTTGGAACCATAGCCGCCGTTCAAGGTGGTGGTGGCAGAAATGGCGTTGCCCTCGCTGTCCACGATGGAATAGTGGGTGGTTTCGGCACTCTCGATGATCTCCACCTCACCATGGCTCACATCGGATGACAACGTTGCTTTGTCAAAAGAGAAATTGGCCATCCGCTCTTGTAAATAGGCATCATCTAGAAGTACATCATAGGGAATATCGACAAAGTCGGGGTCGCCCAAGAAGTAATTCCGGTCCGCATAGGCACGACGGGACGCCTCGGTGAACAGTTGGATGGTCTTGGCGGAATTGTGTCCAAACTTGGCCACTTTGTAAGGTTCCATCATCTTGAAAATCTGGTTGATGGTGACGCCGCCGCTACTAGGTGGACTCATGGAAATCACATGAAGTTCCTTGTAATCGAATTCGATGGGATCTCTCCACTTGGCCTCATACCGAGAAAGGTCCTCCTCGGTGATATAACCGCCATTTTCCTGCACAAAGGCGGCCAGTTTTTGGGCCACTTCACCTTTGTAGAATCCATCTTTTCCTTTTTCCATGATGATTTCCAAGGTTTGTGCCAATTCGGGATATTTAATGGTGTCCCCGGCCTTGAAAGGGCCTGCAAATTTGGTACTGTCCCTGTTCGCCTTGATGAAACTTTCCCGATAGCCTTCCAATCGTTTGGCCTGCATTTCGGTGACCACAACCCCTTTTTTGGCCAAGGCAATGACGGGTCTCATGATCTCGGATAGGGGCAGGGAACCAAATTTTTTGTGTACTTCCATGACGCCGGCCACCGTGCCGGGCACCCCAATAGCGGTCCCGCCCGTGGTGCTCATATCGGGGATGACGTTGCCCAGCGAATCCAGGTACATGTCCTTATGGGCCGCCATAGGCGCTTTCTCCCGATAATCGATGCCACCTACCTCGCCGTTGCTCTTTCGGTAGATCATAAAGCCCCCACCGCCCAAATTTCCGGCAAAGGGGAAGGAAACGGCCAAGGCCAGCTCTGTGGCCACCATGGCATCGAAGACATTGCCCCCTTTTTTCATGATGTCCACCCCAATTTGGGATGCTTCCTCGCGGGCTGAGACCACCATGGCCTTTTCCGTGACAAGTCCCGTGGGAGTTGCGGATTGTTGTTTGCAATTGATGAAAAGGATGAAGGGCAGAAGCAGTATCAGTCTTCGCATAGGGAAATGAATTTTTGACGGGAAAAGGTAATCAATTCTTCAAAAAAAGCGGTGAACTCGTTTTCAAAATCCGTGTAGTGTTCCTCAAGGTCCAAAATGGCAAAATTCATCCTGGATTTGTTTTTTGTCCTTCGGTTCATGCCATTGAGAACACGGTCTATTCCGGTGAGATTTGCATAGTTCAGCAACCAGTTGTCCGCAATCATGTAGGGCATCATCCGTTTGGTGGCCATAGGAAGCAACTCGTAGTTTTCTTCCAATAGGTCGTAAAAGTTCTCCACATATTCCGCCAAGGGCGTTTCTGAATAATCGCTCCAATTTTTGGCCAAGAAATGGTCGTAAAAGATGTCTACTATCACCTGGCTGTAATGGCTGAAATTTTTGTGCAGTCTTTTACTGCTCTGTCTTGCTATGGGATGGGCGTCCGTAAAAGTGTCAATTTCCCGATGCAGCATTATACCTTTTTGGATTTTTTCGGGCAGGTGTTTGTAGCGGTTCCCACGGATATGATCGGCAAAAAAATTGCCCAAAGTGATTTCCTTATCATCAAAGGAAAGGTAAATATGTGCCAAGAAGTTCATCGGGGCAAAATCCTTTTGTGTCGAAATTTACAAATTCAAAACATGGAATAGAGGATGCTGGGTTATATTTGCACAAACTTTTTTAACAATTATGACACTGATCAAATCGATTTCTGGAATTAGAGGAACCATAGGCGGAAAAACAAACGATAACCTGACCCCACTGGACGCTGTGAAGTTTGCGGCAGCATATGGGAGTTGGTTGAAGGACTATTCCAAGAAAGAGAAATTGACCGTTGTCATAGGTAGGGATGCCCGTTTGTCGGGCGAAATGATCCAAAGTCTGGTGGTATCCACCTTGGTGGGATTGGGAATCGATGTAGTGGACTTGGGATTGTCCACCACACCAACCGTGGAGATTGCCGTTCCTATGGAAAAGGCTGATGGGGGTATCATCCTGACCGCCAGCCACAACCCCAAGCAATGGAATGCCCTTAAATTATTGAACGAGAAAGGAGAGTTTTTGGATGCGGCCCAAGGAGCCAAGATTTTGGAACTTGCCGAAAAAGAGGATTTTGAATTTGCCCAAGTGGACGATTTGGGGGAAATCACCAAAAATGATTCGTATATCGATATCCATATTGATGAAGTCTTGGAATTACCCTTGGTGGATGCCGATGTGATCAGGGGCAAAGGGTTCAAGGTAGTGGTCGATGGTGTGAATTCCACAGGGGGCATTGCCATTCCCAAATTACTTCAGGAATTGGGGGTGGAAGTGGTAAAGCTCTACTGTGATCCCACGGGCCATTTTCCGCACAATCCAGAACCCTTGAAGGAACATTTGGGGGACATCTGCAAGAAAGTAGTGGAAGAAAAGGCCGATTTTGGCATTGTAGTGGACCCGGATGTGGACCGCTTGGCCTTTATCAGCAATGATGGGGAAATGTTCGGTGAGGAATATACCTTGGTGGCCTGTGCCGATTACGTGCTGGGCAAGACCAAGGGCAACACGGTGTCCAACCTGTCCTCTTCACGTGCCCTTCGGGATATCACCGAAAAGCATGGCGGAACCTACGAAGCTGCTGCTGTGGGCGAAGTGAACGTGGTTGCCAAAATGAAGGCGAGCAATGCCATAATAGGTGGCGAGGGCAATGGCGGTATCATTTATCCTGAGAGCCACTATGGGCGTGATGCTTTGGTCGGGACGGCTTTGTTCTTGATGTTGATGGCCGAAAGGGGCGGAACCGTGGCAGAGCTTCGGGCGAGCTACCCCAGCTATTTTATGGGCAAAAAGAAAATAGAACTTACTCCCGGACTGGATGTGGATGCCCTACTTGAGGCCATGCACGACAAATACAAGAACGAGCAGGTTTCCACCATTGACGGGGTGAAAATCGATTTTCCTGAAAATTGGGTGCATCTTCGCAAATCCAACACGGAACCCATCATCCGAATCTATACCGAGGCCAAATCGCAAAAAGAAGCGGATACCTTGGCAGATCGAATCATTGGAGAAATAAAAGAGGTAGCAGGATTGAGCTAGTCCTCGATCAATTTATAAACGATTTTCTTTGAATTGAATTCCTCATGGGAAATGGGAGTGCGTTTATCCGAGTCCAACCAAATTTTCCATGAACCGTTCTCTTTGCGCAGCCCCACATTGAATTCGCTGTAACCCCTTACCACAAGGTTTTCATCAGTGTCGCCTTTGGAGCTGAAACGATAATACCCATTTTGGTAGGCCAGTTCACCATTTGGGTCCACCGAAGTGGAAAGGATGGCAAAAGCGATGCCCACACGGTTGGTGGCCACAAAATCCGCAAAATTTTCCAGATAGCTTTCACCTGTTTTGATTTCACCTTGCTCCATGATCACCCGAATGATGTCCTTGGTGTGGATGGATTTCAATTTTTCCGGGTCCGATTCGTCATAGGCTTCCATGAAAGGAATCCATACGTCTTTTTCTATCTCTTCACGAATTTCATCCGAAGTCTGTCCGAAGGAAAACAAGCTAAGGCAACATATAACTGCTGTTAGGATGGACTGTTTCATTTTCTGATGATTTTGAAGTGTGCTGAAGTTATGAAATATCCGTAAAACCAAATCGACTAAAACGCAACGAACTCACAAAGATTCCAGATAGGCTTTCCGTGTCACTTTGGCGGTCTTGTGTTCGCCGGTGTGGCTCCATCCGGGGGGCATTACGAGGTAGCGGAACTTGTTGGCTAGCCCTGGGGCCCTCCACACATCTTTGGCCAAGGCCGCTATTTCCCCAAAATACACATCCATGAAGTTTCCCGAATTCATTTCCCGGGTTATGCCGTATTCAATCTTTATGTCGTGTTGTTCTTCCTGATAGGTTTTGAACACCCGGTCCCAAATGTTCAGCAGATTGCAAAAATTGGTGTCCATGTAGAGTGGGTTCTTGGCATGGTGCACCCGATGGTGGGAAGGAGTGAGGATGATCTTGTTCAAAAAACCCAACCGACCGTTTTTCAACAGATTTTCCCCAATATGGATGAACGCACCATAGGTGCCATCAATGAACATGATCAAAAACAACAGCTCCGGGTGTACGCCCAAAAGAATGCAGATGGTGGTCCGGATGGTATCGGCGTAGGGTGCTTCCAGAAAGAAATGGGCGTGGGTCACGGACAGGTTCATGTCCTCAGGGGCATGATGGGTGGAGTGCAGGCACCAGAACAGACGCACCTTGTGCCCCAAGTAATGATAGACAAAATGCCCAAGCTCCCAGACCACATATCCGTAAACGATCCAATACCACTTCATGGTGGTCTGGAACGGAGCGTATTGCTGAAACAGGCCAATGCATAGGGCAACCATGGCAATGGCGATGAAACGACCTACAAACCGATTGAAGATATAGATCAAGAAATTCACTTTATAGACCTTTGTCTGGGCTTTCTTGTAGATCAATCCCAAAATGAGTTCGAGGAGGAGGAGCAATGGAATGATGGGATAGATCAAGGAAACGATACCGTCATACGTGGTGAAAGAGGAGTAGTCGCCAGATCGTAGGATTTCCAAGGCCTGCGAAATGCCCAAAAAACCTATGACCTCATTGAAAAGTGTCTGTAAAAATTCCATTTGAGTTTGTTCAATTGGTACAGAAAATAGAAAAATAAGGAAAAATTTAAATAAAATTTCGACCAATGGCAGTCCAGGCGCTATCTATACCTCCAAAAAAGATGTTTTGAGGAAATTTATGGATTCTGAAAAGCCTTTGGGACCTTGTTCCGATGCTTCCACCGTTTGTGGGTCCAGAAATAATATTCCGGGGCCTCCCGTATGGATTCCTCCACATGCTTTAGAAAGATTTCGGTGATCTTATAATCTTCCACCTTTGTAGGGTTTTCAGCAAGGACAATAAATGTGCTGCTGTAGAGTCCCCGGCCCGTTTTTCTCACTTTGAGATATACGGGGACAAAATCATTGGCCTTGCAGATTTCCTCACCTCCCACATGCACCGGAACCGTGATGCCCATAAATTTTGTCCAGTGGCGCGCACGTTGGACCATGGGGGATTGGTCGCTGATGATCCCCACCATCATCAATTCCCTTCTTTCCTTTGCCGCTTTCAACAATTTTTTGCTTTCCTTGGTGGCGATCAATGTTGTGCCGTACTTGCTCCTGATGCCACGGACCAATCTGTCAAAATATTTGTTTTGGATTTTTTGGTAGATGCCATAGCCCTTCGATGTTATTCTGGTGTTGAGGGACAATACCCATTCCCAACTGGCATAATGTGGCAACATGATCATAGTGTTCTTTCCCTCCGCTTCAAGGTTTTGGAGCACTTCAATATTTGTGTAGCTGAAGCGCCTTTGCATTTCTTCGGTGCTGATGCCCAAAGTCTTTATCATTTCCAAAAAGATATCGCACATATGGCGATAGAATTTTTTCTCTATTTGTAGCCTTTCCTCCTTTGATTTTTCAGGGAAAACAAGTGCCAAGTTGTTGCGCACCACTTTTTTGCGGTATCCAATGACATAGTAGAGAAATAGGTAGACACCATCGGAGATTGCATATAAAATGGGGAAAGGGAGCCTGGAGACCAACCAGAGCAATGGGTAAACGAGGATATATATGGCCAACTGCATAAGCGATTCTTCTGTGCAAATATAGCTATATTTGAAACCAAACTTTTATTGCATGTACAATTTACATATTGCCACCATTGCCATCATTGCTGCCAATGTGCTGGTTTCCCTTCGGGGGTTCAACGATACCGTTTTTTTTGATCGATATAAGTTCAGCATCGGGGGCATACAGGCAGGGCAGCGGGAACGGATGGCCACATCTGGGTTCCTTCATGTGGATATTTCCCATCTCTTCTTCAATATGTTCACCCTGTATTTTTTTGCCAATGTGGTCATCAGTTGGTTTGGCCCGGGCAAATTTTTGATCATCTATTTTGTCAGTTTGCTCGGAGGTAGCCTTTTGGCCCTGTTTTTTCATAAGGATGAACCTTTTTATAGTGCAGTAGGTGCCAGTGGGGCCGTTACAGGAATTCTCTATGCCGCCATTTTATTGAATCCGGATATGCAATTGGGCATTATGTTCATCCCCATTCCATTGCCGGCCTATGTGCTGGGCATTGCTTATTTATTGTATTCCATTTATGGAATGCGGAGCAGGTTGGGCAACATTGGGCACACGGCGCATTTCGGCGGAGCCATTGGTGGATATGCCACTACCTTGTTGTTCAAGCCGGAACTGTTCGTTACGGACACATTGATCGTTGTGCTGTTGGCCATCCCCATCATCATACTTTTTGTGTTGGAGAAAATGGGCAAGATTTAAAAAGAAAAATAGAATCATAAAAAAAGCCCGGACGAAATGCCGGGCTTTTTTTATGATTTTATAAGTAGACCTAGTTCAGCAGTTCGGCCACTTTTTGTTCAAGGGCAGGTCCCCTTAGGTCCTTGGCCACGATCACCCCGTTCTCATCCAACAAAAAAGCGGCTGGTATGGCGTTGATGTTGTACAATCTGGCAATGGGGTCCTGAAAACGCTGAAGGTTGGAAATGTGGTTCCAAGCAAGCCCATCGGCCTCTATGGCTCCTGTCCAATCTTCTGCACGGGTATCCAAGGAAACCCCTATGATATTGAACCCTTTGTCCTTGTACTTTTCATAAACGGAGACAATGTTTGGGTTTTCGGCACGACAAGGTCTGCACCAAGCGGCCCAAAAATCAACCAGTGTAAGTTTGGATTTGTCCGTTACTTGGCTCAAGGCCAATAGGTCCCCAGTAGGTGTCGGTGCAGAAAAATCAGGAGCTGTGGAACCAATTTCGGTGGATTTCATGGTATCCAGTTGTTCTTTGATTTTTTTTCCGGGCTCTGTGGCCTTCATTTCGGGAGTAAGTGCTTCAAAAAGGGCTTTCACTTCATCCAAGGGCAGGGCCTTGCTCGCCATCAGGTTGCCGATGATCAATACAGAGATCAATGCGTTTGGGTTTTCCTTTGCATAATTCACGTTGAAGTTCTTGGCCTCTTCCTGGAATTCCATAAACTCTTCGCGTAGGGAACTAACGGTCGCCGTATCCATTTTCTGTGCGGCATCGCGCATGTCGTTCTGCATGGAAATGGCCCTTTCGGACAATTTTCTCGATTCGTCCAAAAACTCCATGAACAATTCGTTCTGCTCGGTCCCCTTCAATTTGGCATAGTTCAAGCTATCTTTTTGAAATTCCATTTCGATGGTGCCGTTTTCCAACACCACGGGAATGTTGCCGCGATTGGATTCCATAAAGATGTAGTGCAATTTGGGCTCTACTTGGTTACCTGTAAAGATGAACTTCCCGTTTTCTACGGTTGCGGTATCCACTTCCACCAATTGGTTCAGGGTGTCCGTGGTTTTTAGAAATACCTTGGTGCCATTTTCAGGTTCTCCATTGATTGTGCCGTTCAAGGTGTATCCTTTGGGGTCTGAGTTACAAGCTGCCAAAAACAGTATTCCAAGGACAATCGCTGATATTTTTTTCATTTGTTGCTATTTAAGGTGCTAAGGTATTCATTCCTTAGGTCATAAAAAAACCCTTGGCACTTCTAAGGAGTGCCAAGGGCATATAATCATAGGATTTTACGTATTAGAACTGGTATCTTATACCCAGTGCAATGTCAAAATCAAAATCATTGTCGAACCCATCGTAGCCCACTAGGCCCAGTTCAGGTCTGAAATCCAGCGATAAGAGTAGGGGAATGTCAAAATTGTATTCAATACCGATGTTACCGGCGGCAAATACAAATAGACCATCATTGTCATCATCAAAATCAGGATCTGGATGGTCAAAATCCACACTGCCCAATCCACCACCTACGCCATAATACCAGTTAAAGTCTCCGTCCAATGGACGTACCCACTGGTACACTCCAGTCAGTTTGAACGCATCAAAATGGCGGCTATCTCGCCAGCCAAGGTCAAATTCCGCACGGTTGGAGCTTCCTATAGCTTTTTGATAAGAAATTTCGGCGCCAAAGCCGTCACTGTCACCCAATCGAAGTCCTAGGGCGTGGTTGGAAATTTCCTGTGCATTCATGGATGCTGTTACAAACAAAAAAAGTGCTGCAAATAATGTGGTAATCTTCATGTGTTTCTCTTTTAAGTTAAAAATTAGAGATAGTTTTGTAATAGATTTACGTTTGAAAAGCAGATTTAGTTTCCCAAAATTATTTCAAATTGAATAAATATCAGCTCAAAGACCTTGCCGAAAGCTTGGAAGGTGACCTATTGACGGACGAACTGAGCAGGGCCTTGTACGCTACCGACGCCTCTGTTTATCGCAAATTGCCCATTGCGGTGGCCTATCCTAAAAATTTAGCGGACATCAAGCTGTTGATCACTTTTGCCAATAGAAACAAGTTGGGGCTGATCCCAAGGACGGCCGGGACCTCTTTGGCAGGACAATGTGTGGGAGATGGCATTGTGGTGGATGTCAGCCGTGAGTTCACCAAGATCATTGCACTGGACAAGGAAAAGAAACAAGTGACCGTTCAGCCTGGGGTTGTCCGGGACGAACTGAACCAATACCTAAAACCCTTCGGGTTGTTTTTTGGACCCAACACCTCAACATCCAATCGATGTATGATCGGGGGTATGGTGGGCAACAATTCCTCGGGCACCACATCCATCCAATATGGGGTGACCCGGGACAAAGTGGTGGCCATGCGATGTGTTCTTTCCGATGGGAGCGAAGCTTTCTTTGGAGCTGTTTCAAAGGTGGAATTTGAAAAAAAGAGATCGGAACCCACTTTGGAAGGGAAAATCTACGCCACCTTGTTCGAGGAACTTTCCAATGAGGCGACCCAAAAGAACATTGAAACGGAGTTTCCCAAGCCCAGCATACACCGAAGAAATACAGGATATGCCGTGGACGAACTTCTGAAGAACGATATATTCGGAAATGGCCAGGAAGATTTCAACCTGTGCAAGCTGTTGTCCGGAAGTGAGGGCACTTTGGCCTTCACCACGGAGGTGACCTTGCAACTGGATGACCTTCCACCGCGTTTCTCTGCCATGGTGGCCACACATTACAAAACCTTGGAGGATTGCCTCAGTGATGTGGCACCTGTGATGCAGCACAATCTTCATACCTGTGAGATGATGGACAAGGTGATCCTGGACTGCACCAAGAACAATAGGGCCCAGTTGGCCAACCGTTTTTTTGTGGATGGCGATCCGGCAGCCATTTTGATGTTAGAGGTGCGGTCAAATTCCGATGAAGACCTGCAAAAACAGCTGGAAGAACTGTTGGTGACCATAGAAAAGTCGGGCCTGAGCTATGCCAGCCCTGTGCTTTACGGAGATGATATCCATAAGGCCATAGAGCTGCGCAAAGCAGGACTTGGACTTTTAGGCAATATGGTCGGGGACCGAAAGGCCGTGGCCTGTATCGAGGACACTGCGGTGGCCTTGGAAGACCTGAAGGATTTTATCGGGGAGTTTTCCCAGATCATGAAGGGATACCATCAAGATGCGGTGTACTATGCCCATGCCGGGGCAGGGGAGCTGCATCTGCGTCCCATCCTCAACCTCAAAAAGGCGGAAGATGTGGTCCTGTTCCGTTCCATCACGACCGATGTGGCCAAACTCACTAAAAAGTACAATGGAAGTTTCAGTGGCGAACACGGGGATGGTATTGTCCGGGCCGAGTTTATCCCGTTGATGATAGGGGAGGAGAATTATGCATTGTTGAAAAGGGTAAAAGCCCTTTTTGACCCCAATAACATCTTCAACCCCGGAAAAATAGTGGACGCCTTCCCCATGGACGAATCCTTGCGCTACGTGGTGGACCGAAAAGAGCCCGAGATCAAGACCTTGATGGATTTTTCGGATAGTGAGGGAATCCTGAAAGCGGCCGAAAAATGCAACGGAAGTGGGGACTGTAGAAAGAGCCACCACATGAGCGGGGCCATGTGTCCCAGTTATCAGGCCACCAAAAATGAAAAGGATACGACAAGGGGCCGGGCCAATGCGCTACGGGAGTTTTTGACCCATTCTGAAAAACCCAATCAGTTTGACCATCAGGAACTTAAAAAGGTCTTTGATTTGTGTCTGAGCTGTAAGGCCTGTGCCAGTGAATGCCCCAGCAATGTGGACATTGCGGCACTGAAGGCGGAATTCCTCTACCAATACCAAGAGACGAACGGATACCCGCTACGGAGCAAATTGTTTGCGCACAATACCCGTTTGAATGCCATGGGAAGCAAAGTTTCGTGGTTGACCAATTCTGTTTATGATTCAGGTATTTTGGGTGGATTGGTGAAGAAAGTTGCTGGTGTAGCCCCGGAAAGAAGCCTGCCCAAAGTGCACCGGTTCAATTTTGAAAACCATTTGAACAAGTTCAAGGGACGACCAACCAAAAAGAAAGTGGTGCTCTATGTGGACGAGTTTGTAAAATATTTGGATGTGGAAGTGGGCAGGGATGCCATAGAACTGCTCTGTAAATTGGGCTATGATGTGGAATTGTTCCATGCCGAAAGTGGTAGGACCTATCTCTCCAAAGGATTTTTGAAAGAGGCGAAAAGATTGGTGGACAAGAACATGGGAAAGTTGAAACCACTTCTGGATGCTAATGTTGTCCTAGTGGGACTCGAACCTTCCGCTATTCTTTCTTTTAGGGACGAGTACCAGCGTTTGCACGACGATAAGGAACTGTTGAAAAAATTGGCCGTCAACTCACTATTGATCGAAGAGTTTCTGGCTTTGGAAATTGCAGGAGGGCATATCACGGCGGATAGTTTCACTGAAGAAGCCCGTACGGTCAAGATCCATAACCATTGCCATCAGAAGGCATTGAGCAACCAAAAAGTGACCTTTGATGTATTGAATTTGCCCAAAAACTACAAGGTATCCATCATTGCATCAGGTTGTTGCGGCATGGCGGGGTCGTTCGGGTATGAAAAGGAACATTACGAGACCAGTATGCAAGTGGGCAACCTGAAATTGTTCCCCGCGGTGGTCAAAAGCACTGAGGATACCATCATTGCGGCCAACGGCACCAGTTGTAGGCACCAGATTAAGGACGGCACCAAACGGGAGGCGCAGCACCCGGTCTCAATCCTGAGAGAAGCCTTGGTTGTCTAAGGTCTTCGTGTTCGGGGTTTCCTCCGCATCGTCGAGGTAGTCTTCGGTCAGATCTTCCACATCCACTTCCTTGTCGGTTATGGAGGCGATGAGTTCGTTCATGTCCATTTCCTTGAGGTCTTCGTCCACAAAGAAAGGGGAGAGCCTATCGTGGTTGTAGTGGTAAATTTTCCAACGTTTGAACGAATACTCCAATGCGGTCAGGTTTTCTACCCAATCCCCGGAGTTCAGATAGGTACAGCTCCCATTTTTATTCTCGTAGATTTCTTTTTTGGGTTGATGGATGTGGCCACAGATGACATAGTCATATCCATTTTCGATGGCCAGGTCCGCAGCGGTCCTTTCAAAATTGTTGATGTATTTCACGGCGCTTTTCACACTGTTCTTGATGCGTTTGGACAGGGAATATTTCTCCCTCCCCATTTTCACCAACCACCAGTTCACGAAGCTGTTGATCACAATGAGCAGATCGTAGCCATACCCGCCCAGTTTGGCGAGCCATTTGGCATTTTGGATGGACACATCGAACACGTCTCCGTGGAATATCCATGCTTTTTTACCGTCCAGATTGAGGACCAACTTGTTGGAAATCTTAAAATTCCCCATTGAAGTATCACTGAACTTACGGAGCATTTCATCATGATTTCCAGTGATGTAGTACACTTCCGTGCCCCTTGAAGCCATCCCGATGATCTTTCGGAGCACTTTGAGGTGGGAAGGGGGGAAATACCGTTTGCTGAACTGCCAAATGTCAATGATGTCCCCGTTCAAGATGAGTTTTTTGGGCTGGATACTGTTCAGATAAGCAATGAGTTCGTCGGCGTGACAACCGTAGGTCCCTAGGTGGACATCGGAAATCACGGCCAATTCTATCTTCCTTTTTTTCAATTGAATAAGGTTTGACTGCAAATTAAAACAGTAGGTATAAACTTAAAATCAAATCCAAATCATCAATACATGACATTATTGTTAAAAAATCATCAATCGCCATGACAAAATGTTACACTAACATTAAGTGTCCCCGTTGTTTTTGAATTCCAGCGATAAAATCTACCTTTGGAGTTCGTACAATTTTATACCGAATGGCAGGAAATTCTTTTGGACAACTCTTTAGGCTCACCACCTTTGGTGAATCGCACGGAAAGGCACTTGGGGGCGTAATCGATGGTTGTCCCGCCGGGATACCGTTGGATATAGATCAAATCCAAGCAGAACTGGATAGAAGAAAGCCCGGACAATCTGCCATTGTCACCCAACGCAAGGAACCAGATACCGTGGAAATCTATTCCGGTATCTTTGAAGGAAAGACGACAGGAACCCCCATCGGTTTTGCCATCCACAATACCAATCAAAAATCCCAGGATTATTCGCATATCAAGGACTCTTACCGTCCATCACATGCCGATTATGTGTACGACCAAAAATATGGTTTCCGCGATTACCGCGGAGGAGGCAGGAGTTCTGCCAGGGAAACGGCGAGCAGGGTAGTGGCAGGAGCTATTGCAAAGCAATTTTTGAACCAGATCCAAATAAATGCCTTTGTCAGCCAAGTTGGGGAAATGAAATTGGACAAACCTTACCAAGAACTGGATTTTTCACTGATCGAGTCCAATCCTGTCCGTTGTCCCGACCCTGAAATGGCCCAACAAATGGAAGAATATATCAAGGCCATAAAAAAAGAAGGGGATACCATTGGTGGGGTCATCACTTGTGTGATTCAAAATGTACCGGTCGGTCTTGGAGAGCCGGTTTTTGATAAGCTCCATGCCCGTTTGGGAGAGGCCATGCTGTCCATCAACGCCGTGAAGGGGTTTGAGTATGGTAGTGGGTTCGAAGGCGTGAAAATGAAGGGCAGCCAGCACAACGATGCCTACAACACGGATGGGACCACCCAAACCAACCGGAGTGGGGGAATCCAAGGGGGCATCAGCAATGGAATGGACATCTATTTCAACGTGGCCTTCAAGCCTGTGGCGACCGTACTCCAATCCTACGAGACCATCAACAAGGAAGGGGAGAGGGTAACGGCCCAAGGCAAGGGCAGGCACGATCCCTGTGTGGTGCCAAGGGCAGTGCCCATTGTGGAAGCCATGGCCGCACTGCTCCTTGCCGATTACGCCCTTTTGGCGCGCGCCAACAAAATCTGAGGGCATTTTAGGGAGTTTCCGATCAAAATAGTATCTTCCTCTCCTAAAAATCACTTATGCGTAAATTAGAATTACACTGGCAAATCCTTATCGGGATGCTTTTGGGTATTCTCTTCGGTTTTGCAATGACCTACGTGGATTGGGGCAAGGATTTTGTTTCCGATTGGATCCAACCACTGGGCACGATCTTCGTGAAATTGCTCAAACTGATCGCCATTCCCCTTATCGTGGCATCCCTTGTAAAAGGCATTTCCGACCTCAAGGACATTTCAAAATTCAGGAATATAGGGCTGCGTACCATCGGCATCTATATCATCACCACGGTTTTTGCCATTTCCATTGGACTTGTACTGGTCAATTTGATGCAGCCGGGCAAGGGAATCTCGCAGGAAACCGTACAAAAACTGACGGATACCTACGCTGGCGATGCCGGTGTTACTTCAAAGATCGAAGAGGCATCGCGACAGCAGAACAGTGGCCCTTTACAGTTTTTGGAGGACATGGTGCCCGATAATGCCTTTGCTGCCATGAGCGACAACGGTTTGATGCTCCAGGTCATCTTTTTCACCATCTTTTTGGGCATTTCCATGTTGTTGATCGGAGAGGAAAAGGCAAAACCGCTAAAGGATTTCTTTGATTCCATGAACGAAGTGGTGCTCAAAATGGTGGATCTTATCATGCTCACCGCGCCATACGCCGTTTTTGCCCTTTTGGCCGGCGTTGTGGTCTCTTCCAGCGACCCCGATCTATTGTTGGCCCTGTTGAAGTATGCCCTCGTGGTATTGCTTGGTTTGGCCTTGATGATTGTTTTTTACTGCATCATGGTGTCCGTTTTCACCAAGAAAAATCCATTGTGGTTCTTGAAGGAAATGAGTCCGGCCCAATTGTTGGCCTTTTCCACCAGTTCCAGTGCGGCAACGCTGCCCGTGACCATGGAAAGGGTGGAAGAACACATTGGTGTGGACAAGGAAGTGTCCAGTTTTGTGTTGCCCGTCGGGGCGACCATCAACATGGACGGTACCAGTCTTTATCAAGGTGTGGCCGCGGTCTTCATTTCACAGGCATTGGGCTTTGACCTTACGTTCACTGGTCAATTGACCATTGTGCTTACCGCACTGTTGGCGTCCATTGGATCGGCGGCAGTACCCGGTGCAGGCATGGTGATGTTGGTCATAGTTTTGGAATCCATTGGTTTTCCTTCGGACAAACTCGCCATTGGTCTGGCATTGATCTTTGCGGTGGACCGACCTTTGGACATGTGCCGGACCATTGTGAACGTTACGGGTGATGCCACAGTTTCCATGATGGTGGCCAAATCCGTGGGTAAGCTTGGGGAGCCGAAGGTGAAGAACTGGGACGATAACCTGAAAAAGTAGCAAAAACCTTGGTAAGCTATGCTTGACGAAGGAACAATCAAAAGTTTTGTTCCCAAAGGGCTATGTGCATTTGAAAAAGAAAAGGTATGATCGGTGAAAAACAAGCAGAACAACTGCTCCAACAATATCCCTATGTCTTCCAAATAGATGCCAATCTGGACCGATTGGTGCGGAAGATAGAGTTGCTGAGCTACATCAACCCACAGAACATTGAGAAGGAAAAGCAGCGGTTCTTTGCTTCAAAATATTCCGTGGAGCCAGAGTTCAAATACCCAAAACTAAAGTTTGATCCCTATAAACTGCACCGCCTGTTCTTTTCCCAACGCCTGGAACGGATACGGAACGAACATCTCCGCAAATTGTACCAAGATGTCATTTACTACTATTCCAACATGGTGCAGTGCATTGAGACCATAGGGAAGAGTCGGAATTTCTATTACAATTCGCTTCGGGTCTATGGTACCCCTACCGAAAAGGATGTACAGAATGCCCGTTTCATCCTCCATTTTGCCGATGAGCCAGTGGTTCCCGACATGGAGAAGGTATTCTCGGCCGAAGAGGCCCGTAGCTATTTTGAGGATTTTGTGCAGCAGTACAATTTCCCGCTGAACATCAAATATTCCACCAGTATCGCCGCAGAGGCCATGGTGAGCAACAGTACCCAATCGCTATTGATCAAAAAGAACACCAAGTTCAGCAAGAACCAACTGCTTACCCTTGCCAACCACGAGATCGGCGTGCATTTGGTGACCACTTATAATGGCCTGCAACAGCCCCTGAAGATTTTCTCCAACGGCTTGCCCAAAAATGTGGAGACCCAGGAAGGATTGGCGGTTTTTAGCGAGTATATGGGTGGTGCACTGACCTTGAAACGCCTTAAGGAGATTGCTTATCGGGTGTTGGCCGCCGACAGCTTGATCAAAGGTTACTCTTTTGCCGATACGTTCGACCTGATCCACGGGCAGTACAAACTGAACCGGGACGACGCTTTTACCATCACGCTACGTGTGCACAGGGGTGGAGGTTTCACAAAAGACCGTCTGTACCTGAGCGGACTGCGAAAGATCTACAAGCGTTATCTAAGGGAGGAATCCATGGATACTTTGCTGACGGGCAAAGTGGCCCTGGAGTACGAGGAAACCATCAACTACCTGAAAGGGTTGGGATTGGCGCACCCCATAACCCATAAAAGTTATTCGTTCGACCAGAAATTGAACACCAACAAGACCTTGGATTTTATCTTGAACAACTTGAAATAATAGGGCTCTCGATACATTTTCCCTCCACTTCGTTTCGGGAAAACACTCGAACTGAAATATGTTCAAGGGGAGTTTGTCACTTCGAGTGATTTTCGAAGAAAATCGTATCGAGAAGTAATTGAAGCATCACCCTAAAAACTTGGCCCTCAACTCAGGGGTGGGGACCATGCAGGCATCCTTTTTGCCGAACCATTTGTAGCGGTTACGTGCCACAAAGTCGTACACCACATCCCGGATGGATTTTGGAATCCATGTAAAGACTGCGGACAGCTTCCACAGGCCACCAAGTTCTTGGGCGATTTCCAAGGCCGCATCGGATTTGGTAAAATAGGCCACCCCGGGCTCAATCAGGATGATGGAATCCACTTGGCCGGTGTCGATGCCACGTTCACGGACGAGTTGCAGCCCAACCTCACTTTGAAGCGAGGCGTAGCGGAACAGGTCCTTTTTATCCCGTTTGATCACAAACAGTACACTGTTGTTGCAGAGGTTGCAGACTCCATCGAACAAAATTATTTTTTTCTTTTCCATAGTGCTGTCATTCCCACGCCCGCCTGCCGCCTGCCTGCAAGGCAGGGACGGGCAGAAAAGCGGGAATCCAATTTCTTTACTCCAAAGATACGCAGCTTTACAGTTAAAGCCTAGCTTGAAGATGGGGCCTAGGTTAGTAGGCTTAATACCCCGCTAATTGATAAATTTCGTTTGGGGAAAGTTCACCAAGTTCTAGCACATCTTTGCCGGAACGGGTCATTGCTTTTCTAACTAGATAGTTTCCGGTTTGGTAACCAATGGACTGTCTGCCATCAGGGTGTTGGAACATCCAATGCTGATAGTTGGCGTTTTTGGGCAATTCCCTTATTTCCTTAACCCATTGTTCCGCAATATGGTCTTCTGGCGGACTGACCGCATCCATCGCTTTACCTGTGTACTCTTCGGAAAAAACAACGGCCAGGCCTTCGTTTATCGCGGCAATATCAATTCCTGGGGCAAATTTATTATCCTGAATGGCCCAACCTCGGTACAAATGATGGAATTCGTGGTAAATCGTAAGCTTAAGTACCGTTTGCACGGCTTTGGTTATACCCCCTGGATAATTATCAGAGATTTGAATTAGCACTAAGGGTGGGGAATTGGTTTCCGTGCGTCCGGTAACTCCCCCGACCACATCAAGATCCCAATCCACAATTTCCAAGGAAACGTTGATGCTATCGGGCAGGGTGGGCAAGAGATCCCGGATTTCATTTTCCGATTCCAATACAATTTTATGGATCAACTCTTTTTGGGGTGGCGTGAATCTTTTACCCTCTTCGGTAAAAGTGACGATAGTGTTTGAGGATTCGTTGGTGTTGGGAGCACTTTTACAATTACTTATTGCAATAATTGCCACAAAAAGCACTAGGATTTTGATTAATTTCATTGATATTCGTTTCACTTGTAGACTAATGAAATCCAAATTTGTTACTTCAAGCGAAAAAGTAGTGGCGGCGTGTTGATGAAAGAGCAGGGGTAGAACGGCCGCGTATAAGTGATTCGTTTTACCGAATTGTATCGACCGATAATGAAGTTCGCTGAAATTTCCTTCAAAAATCCTTTTAAATTAAACATGTTCATAATCATTTTTGTTAACTCTAACCTGTTGGTACAGATGAGTTTGCAGTTGCTGCTCCCTTCAAAACCCGCATAATACAGATTTTCCGTTATTTTGTAATCCAACAAAACATACACCTATGGAATCACCCAACTGGCAGACCGCCATGGAATTTGAGGACATCACCTATAAAAAATGCAACGGCGTGGCCCGTATCGCCTTTAACCGCCCCGATATACGCAATGCCTTCCGGCCCAAGACCACCAGCGAACTCTACAAGGCCTTCTACGATGCGCAGGAGGACACCAGTATCGGCGTGGTGCTGCTTTCCGGCGAGGGACCTTCGTCCAAGGACGGCAAATGGGCCTTCTGTAGCGGGGGCGACCAAAAAGCCCGTGGACACCAGGGGTATGTGGGCGAGGATGGCTATCACCGCCTGAACATCCTGGAAGTGCAGCGCCTCATCCGTTTTATGCCCAAAGTGGTCATCGCCGTGGTGCCCGGTTGGGCCGTTGGGGGAGGGCACAGCCTTCACGTGGTCTGCGATATGACCCTGGCCAGCAAGGAACACGCCATTTTTAAACAGACCGATGCCGATGTCACCAGTTTTGATGGGGGATACGGTTCGGCCTATCTCGCCAAGATGGTGGGACAGAAAAAGGCCCGTGAGATCTTCTTTTTGGGACGAAACTATTCCGCGCAGGAGGCCTATGAAATGGGCATGGTGAACGCCGTGATCCCACATGACGAACTGGAGGACACCGCCTACCAATGGGCGCAGGAGATCTTGGCCAAGTCGCCGACGTCCATCAAAATGCTGAAATTCGCCATGAACCTCACGGACGATGGTATGGTGGGGCAACAGGTCTTTGCAGGGGAAGCGACCCGTTTGGCCTACATGACCGACGAGGCCAAGGAAGGTCGCAATGCCTTTTTGGAAAAGCGCAAACCCGATTTCGGCAAGGATAAGTGGATTCCGTAATTCAGTGTTCAATAAATAATGAACAATTGACAATTAATTCCTGATGAGTAGGGATTTGTGACATTTGTACAATTCCTGCCTGCATTTCGACAGCCCTTCGACTGCGCTCATGGTGACGGCTCAATGATCGCGGCAGGTGGGCGTGTCAACTGAGACAATAGAGATTGGATGATAGAAAATAGACCATTCTTCTGAATCAAAAGAGCCATTAGTGTCATTCGTGCAATTCGTGTCCATCAGGAATGTACAAAACCAAAAAGAGCCCTGCCACTTGGGTCAAGACTCTTTTACGAGAACACTATATGAAAATGAAAAAATTACTTTCAGAATTAATTACATGGTAAATGTACCACCGATATACCCACAAATGAAATTATTGTTGTGAAGTTCCTCGGAATTGTGGTCATCCCGCATTTTTGTGAAATCCATCCCTATTTTTCTTGGTTTTTGAATAAACAGTGAAGAGATTCTTCGCTCTGCTCAGAATGACAAACGGACTCAATACACAATGAACAATTGACAATGGATTCGTGTCATTCGTGCAATTCGTGTCCATCAGGAATGTGCAAAACCAAAAAGAGCCTTGCCACTTGGGTCAAGACTCTTTTACGAGAACACTATATGAAAATGAAAAAATTACTTTCGGAATTAATTACACGGTAAATGTACCACCAGTGTTCCCGCAAATGAAATTATTGTTGTGAACTGTCCCGTTGTTGTGGTTAGGCTCCATTTTTATACCATCAGCTCGATTTAAGGTACGGCTTTCACGATGTTTGACAGTATGCCGTTCACATCAAAATAGGGTTCTTCGGCCAATCCGGTCCGCACCACCACCAAATCCTTGGAAGGGATGATGAACACATGCTGCCCTTCATAGCCATTGCAACTAAAGAGATCTTTGGGCACATCGGGGTATTTTCCTTCGGCGTTCAACCAAAAGTGGGCCCCATAGGTGCCATTTGAATGGATGGTTGGCGTAGTGATGTAGTCCACCCATTCCGGGGCAAAGACCTGTTCGCCGTTCCAATGGCCCTTATTGAGGTACAATTGTCCAAAACGGGCCCAATCGCGCGTACTGGCCCACGCGTAGGACGAGCCCACATAATTCCCAGCGATGTCGGCCTCCAGGACCATGGACTGCATCCCTATTTTATCGATGAGGGCAGCGTAGGGAAAATCCAGATATTCCTGATGGCTCCTGAACTGTTGGCGAAGGATTCCCGAAAGTAGGTTGGAAGTACCCGAGGAGTAGTTCCAGATTTCCGTAGGTTCCGCTATGGCTTTTTTGTCTTTTTGGGCCTTCGTCATATCGCTGTCCAGGAACAGCATTCGGGTCACATCGGAAATGGAGCTGTAGTCCTCGTCCCACTCCAGTCCGCTCTGCATGCGGAGTAGGTGGTCCAAGGTGATGTTCTTGCGTTCGTCATCCTTCCATTCGGCAATGGGGGCCGGCCAATCCATCTCCAGTTTGCCTTGGTGTTCCAAGACCCCGAAACAAGTGGCCAACACACTCTTGGTCATGGACCAACCCAAAATAGGGGTATCCTTGTCAAACCCATCGATATAACGCTCCGCGATCAAATGGCCTTTGTACAACACAAGAAAGGTTCTTGTTTTCTGAGTTTCCGGGTTGGCAAAGGCCATGGCCACCGCTTTGTTGATGAAATCCATGTCCACTTCCGGTAAAATGGTGTCCAAGGGGTCTGCCTGTCCGTAGGGGTAGGGGATAGTGTCCATGGTTTTGCTTCGGTTGGGTCGAATGGTGAGTTTTGTGGAGTCATAATCGTCATTCACCAACACGGCTCCCAGGCCATCCCGGTACACCGCAGTGCGTTTCATCAGCCCATAGACGGTGGAAGAGGCCGCTTGCTTGCTTTCGTCCAGTTCGGTGGACGCCAGCTCAATCAAAGGGGCCTTGTTGTCAAATTGGTTCATGCTTGCCGCGGAACGGTGGGCCACATAGACCCCGGAAGCCACATTTTTGGCCGCATAACCGGAAATAATGTTCAGTTTGGGATAATTTAGATAAACGACAACTCCTATGATCAGGACAAGGAGCAGTAAAACACGCTTCAGTAGTTTCATGGTTTTGGATGTATTTGTAACTTTCTGCTCCTAAATATAAACATTAAACATATGTCCAACATCGGGTTGATCATCGAAGAACGCAGTAGGGATATCGGTGACTTTTTGGTAGGGCGTCTCATCCCGTTCCGAAAAAAACGGATGATTGGCCCCTTCATTTTTATAGATCATATGGGTCCAACACAACTGGGTCCCTCAAAATACATGGATGTGGACCAGCATCCGCACATGGGGCTCTCCACCCTTACCTTTATGCTGGAGGGCGAGATCATGCACGAGGATGGTCTGGGTACCCATCAACGCATACGTCCCGGGTCCGTAAACTGGATGACAGCCGGAAAAGGGGTGACCCATACCGAGCGTACACCTCCGGACCTGAGAAATGGAAACACTTTTACCGCACACGGTTACCAGATTTGGGTGGCCCTGCCCAAGGAATTGGAGGATATGGAACCGCAATTCCACCATATTGAGGGGAAAGACCTTCCAAAATGGACCGATGCCAGTGCAACATTCACCTTGATCGCCGGGGATGGATATGGAAAAAAATCCCCCGTTCCCGTGCATTCTGATCTTTTTATGGTCGAGATAAAAAATACCGCCGAATACACCTTGAACGTCAACGGCAACCTGAAAGGGGAAATAGGCATCTGCATCGTGGAGGGAAGCATCAAGGCCTGTGGTGAAACAGTGGAAAAAGGGAACATCTTGGTCTCCAAAGTAGAGGATACCTGCAATATCATCATGGAACCAAATACCCATTTGTTGCTGTTTGGTGGAGAGGCCTTCCCGGAAGAGCGGTTCATTTATTGGAATTTTGTGTCATCCAACCAAGAGAAGATTGAGCAGGCCAAAAAGGCATGGGCGGACAAAACGTTCCCCATGATGGAAAATGACGATACCTATGTGCCGCTTCCGTCCTAAACCACAATAATATGTACCTTTAGGTACAACACCGAACCTATTGAAAAAAGTACTCCTCAGTTGTATGATTGTCGTTTCCTGCGCCAAAGAGCTGGAAACCCCGCAGCCGGCCACTCACCAATGGTATGGGCACCAAGTCACGGCTTCGGCATACAACTCCGTGTTTTGGCAAACGGACAGCATCAATCCTTCCGTGGCCGCTTGGGGCGATACCCTAAAACCAGGGATGAAGAGTATTGCCGTGTCAAGGGACCTCATCAAACTGGGGTTGACGCACAACACCATGGTGAAAATCGATACTTTTCCGGATACGTTCTATGTCAAGGACAAAATGCATTGGCGATGGCGGAACCGTATAGATATTTATATGGGAAAGGATATACAAAAAGCCAGGGAATGGGGCCGAAAAAAACTGATGATCTGCTATGCCGTTCCCATGGATTCAACCACTATTACTTTAAACACTTTTGAATGAAAAAAACTGGACTGATTGCATTTTCAACATTGCTATTCGGGGCCTGCGGCACCCAAAAATACATCGTGGACATCCCTATCATTTTTGATGACCAACGCATTGAACTCACTGAAGAATATATGGCCCAACGCTATGGACTGGAAAATGATTCCACCCAGATAGTTCCCAAAATGGTCGTGTTGCACTGGACGTCCATTCCTACCTTGGAAAAATCCTTTCAGGCGTTCAACAGGACCACATTGCCCAATTGGCGGCCCGATCTGGAAAATGTGAGTGGTCTCAATGTCTCTTCCCATTTTTTGGTGGACCGGGACGGGACCATTTACCGATTGATGCCGGAAACCACTATGGCCCGACACACCATCGGCCTGAACCACTGTGCCATTGGCATCGAGAATGTAGGCGGCGGCGAAAAGCTTCCATTGACCAAAAAGCAGCTAAAGGCCAATATTTTCCTTGTGGAATACCTGGCTTCCAAATACGATATCGAATATGTCATCGGACATCAGGAATATACCCAGTTTGAAGGACACCCGCTCTGGCTGGAAGTGGACGATGGTTACCGCACGACCAAGACCGACCCCGGAATGGATTTTATGGAGAAAGTGCGAAAAGCCACGAAAAAATATAACTTTAAACCTGTTCCCAAAATCTAAGTATACTGGTTATTAGGTTATTTGGCCATATGCAACAGATCAATATCTCAGTAACCCAATAACCAATGGGATTTCAAAAATCATCTAACACAACTCCAAATAAATTATGATCAGAAACATAGTATCACTGGCAATTACGCTCTTTTCGTTATCGGTCAGCGCGCAAGATGCACTCACCTCCAAACTATATGAAACCTATGGGCAGTTCAAGGAACCTTCACTCAATGATAGACGTATCAAGCACAGTGATATCCAGCCCCTGATCCAAAAGATCAAGGCCAATCCCAAGTTTGAAGTGCAGAAAGTGGGGGAGTCCATACAGGGACGCGACCTGCACTTGATCAGCGTGGGAACGGGCAGTGAGAATATTTTCCTATGGTCGCAAATGCACGGGGACGAGCCCACGGCGACACAGGCGATTTTTGACATCCTCCATTTTTTGGATGCACCAGATTTCAAGGAAGAAAAAGAGGTGATCCTTTCCCGATTGAAGCTTCATTTTTTACCTATGGTAAATCCAGATGGAGCGGAGACCTTCCAACGCAGAAATGCCTTGGGCATCGATATCAACAGGGACGCACTGCGGCTACAATCGCCCGAGGGGCAGGTCCTCAAACGTATCCGGGACAGTCTGGATGCCAGCTTTGGGTTCAACCTGCACGACCAGAGCAAATATTATAACGCGGAACTCACCGAAAAACCGGCCACCATTTCTTATTTGGCAACGGCCTATAACTATGAAAAGGACATCAACGAGGTGCGGGCCAATGCGATGAAAGTAATCGTGTATATGAACAAGATCATCCAAAATTATGCGCCAGGGCAGGTGGGAAGGTACAGCGACGATTTTGAACCACGGGCCTTTGGGGACAACATTGCCAAGTGGGGTACCAGCCTCATCCTGATTGAATCCGGGGGCTACACCAATGATCCCGAGAAGCAGGAAATCCGTAAACTGAACTATGTGTCCATCTTGTCAGCGTTATATACCATTGCAAAAGGCAACTATAAGGACATTCCAGTAGAAGATTATGAAAAAATACCCCATAACGACCGTCAATTGTTCGACCTAAAGATCGAGAATGCCACTTACGAACTTTTGGGGAAGGACTACATCATCGACCTCGGGATTTTCAGGAACGAGGTGGACCTGAACGGGCATGACGATTTTTATTATAGGGGTTCCGTGGGTGACCAAGGTGATCTTTCCACTTTTTATGGCTACGAGACCTTTGATGCCACAGGGTATAAAATTGTGCCCCCGAAAATGGCCACAACGAGCAACATCGCCAAGCCATTGGTATTGTTAAAGGAGGGAGTGGCCTATGTCAAAACTGCCTTGCCCGAAAAAAAGGCTTTTACGGAGGCTCCTTTATTTTTGGTGGACCAGGATTTTGAACTGCGACCCTTTGGACTGTGGCCCGGGGCAAACCCCACCTTCTTTTTGGAAAAGGATGGCAAGCTGACCCATGCCGTCATCAATGGGTCCTTATTGGATCTGTCCCGGCCCATTGAAGAACAGCATTTTGGGAATGGGTTGATCTTTCGGTGATAAATAATGTTAATATGAAAACAATCATGATTTTTTTAACTTTTATTTCCAATGTACTGATTGGTGCATGTGCGAATCACCAATCGAGTACTCTGATTGAAAATTTTGTTGATGAAATAGTTATCTCGGGAAAAATTGACAAAATAGAAGAGTTCCTCGATTTGGGTGAAGACATCAAATCAAATCCGGAGTATTTGGCCTTTTTCAAGGAAAACTTTGCATCGATAAAGGATACAATGGAAGAAGGATGTAGCTTGGAATATGAATTGTTCACCTTTGATGAGGCTAGAAAATCCAACATTAACACTATTGGCCAATATGAAAAAAATTATTCGAAATTTGACCATGTTTATTTTGTAGTCTGTGACGGAAAAATAATTTTGCCCATTATTCAGGAAAATAACAAGATTATTTCCATTCAAAGCAGTATGCTTAAAAAACTGGGGGGTGATTATTCTCCCTTTCTTTTGAATCAATAATAGTAGATTTATAAAAGAATTTTCAAATTCTGCCCATATGATTATGCCGTCCATCCAACTATAATGGGCGGCTTTTTTTTGAGATAATCAGTATATCACTAATACCCATAATGAAAAGTGAGCGTTGATCCATATAAGAGCAACAAGGTCAGCATGATCAATAATGCAGCAACAATACTGATGAACAACGCCACCACGATGCCTTTGTAGGTGCTGTGAAGTGGACCAATGGCACTGTTCTGAATGATTTCCTTTACAAGATCCATAGTCTTTTGAGTTTGAATTTTTTTCTGGTTGTTAAGAGGTAATTAGTTGTCGTTTGTATATATGGAACAACTGTTGGGCTAAAAACCCTATATTTTTGATTGTTTTGTAGGGATTTACATAACTTGACCTTCCTTAATCAAACTAATATTTATGAAAAAATTGATTTTATCTACGACCCTGTTTGTCTTGGCCCTTCAATGGAGTTGGGCGCAAACACCTACCAAAGACCTGTTCAATGGTGAAAATTTGGACGGTTGGGTCAAGCATGGTGATGAAAAATGGTTTGTCGAGAATGGCGAACTTATTTGCGAGAGTGGTCCAAAAGCGGACTATGGCTACTTGTCCACCAAGGATTTCTATAAGGATTTTGAACTTTCCTTGGAATTCAAACAAGAAGCTGACGGCAACAGTGGGGTTTTTATCCGTTCCACATTTGACGGGAACATCGTAAGTGGATGGCAAGTGGAGGTGGCACCTCCAGGGCTGCACACGGGCGGCATCTACGAATCCTATGGCCGCAATTGGCTTGCCATACCGGAACCTGAAAAAGAAAAGGTATTGAAAATGGGGGAGTGGAACACCATGAAAATCCGTGTGAACGGCCCAGATGTGATCACTTGGTTGAACGGAGTGGAAATGGTGCACCTGACCGATGAGATCGTTGGAAAGGGAGAAGGGGCCATTGCCCTTCAGATTCACGACGGCGGCGGCATTCGTGTGAAATGGAGAAACATCAAGATCAAACCTGCGGAAGTCGAATAAAAAACAAAGCCCGATACTTTAGTATCGGGCTTTTGCTTGATAACAGTTTTATATCATTTTTTTCTTGGGGTGACCACAAAGCTTCTGTATTCAATAGGCCCGTGGTCTCCTTGGATCATGAACGGTCCGGGTTCCCCTTCCTTGCTGTCCAAAGCCCCACCAGTGATTCCAGGGATGGTCGCATCAGTGATCACGGTCTTGTCGTTCAAGGTCACCGTGACCCTTCTACCGATCAATGTAATGTCGTACGTCTGCCATTCACCCGCATCCTTGGCCGCATTCTCATTGGGTTCCAAGAAGCCATATACGCCACCAATATAGATGTCCATCGGGTCCAACCCCTTGTCATCTTCTATTTGGAGTTCATATCGGCCGCGGAGATAGATGCCGCTGTTGCTCCCTTTAGGATAGCGGAATTCCACATGCAGTTTAAAATCCTCGAATTTTTCGTCAGTGATCAGGTTGGAACCGGATTCTGGGCTGGTCAAGATACCATCCTTAACGACCCATTGGTTCTTTTCGCCATCCACATGCCATCCGGTCAGGTCCTTTCCATTGAAAATGTTCCTGGGTTTGTCCCACTTCGGATTTTCGGTGTAGGCCAATTCGGGTGCCTTCACCCCGGTCCAGTTAAGAACGGAGCCATCGGTGTAAATTAGGGTGCCCTTCAGTTTTCCGTCGGTCAATTCCCCATGAAAGATCATGTCACTTCCCTTGGGCTCCCATTGGTTGGGAATACTAAAGGTAAATTTGTTGTCACCATAGGTCTTGACCTCCGATATGGGCCTTGCGCTCCCGAATGCGAACACAAACCGCCCGATCAAGGTTGCATTGCCCGAATGCCGTATTTCCAACCACGATGGGGCGGTCTTTCCCATAAAATCCATCTCCAAGTCCCATCTACCCTCCAAAGGATATGATTTTTGGGAATGAAGGGCAAGTGTTGCGCCCATGATCAAGGTGCATATAAAAATACGCAGGGAATTTTTTAAGAATGTCATAGTTTGTTCAGTTTAATGGATGCCCAAGATAGGGATTTATCCAAAAAAGTGAACGTTCAAAACACACGGATCATTCACAACCTCCCATAAATCCTTTGGCGCTGAATTTGGTCTGTACCGCACCTTGGAGACTGCCATCGGTAAGTTGGATCACAAGGTTGCTCTCCCCACTGCCGTCCCTTTTGGGTGTGCAGTATTCGAACAGGTAGAAGCTATTTGCTTGTTCTGCAACACGTTGCGATATCTGGTTGAAGGTGATTTCCAGTTCTTCCTTGTTGGCGGCAAAGACACTGGCGGTCTTACCGATCTCGGTCAGTACTTCCGTGTCGATTTCCGCGCCAAGACCAATAGTGAAATACGAAATGTTCCTATCTGCTTCCCTAACGGCTTTTAGGGCATCGGATTCCTTGTATCGGGATGCTTGGTCCGTTCCATCGGTGAAAAGGACGACCGAAGCGGCTCCAATGACATCCGAATCTTGCTTAAGCAACTCCTTGGCCTTCTGGGTGGATTTGATGACTGCACCATAGAGGTCCGTAGAGGGGTCGTTGCTGATGTCCGCCGTAATCCCTTCGATGGAAGCCGTTAGTTCCTCCGCAGAAAAGGATAGGGGGTTCAATAGGTGTAGTTCATCCTCGCCATCAAACCAATAAATGGCCATTTGGAAGGATTCCGTTGCGGGGGAAGGCATCACATTGTTGACAAAACTGATGGAAGCGGCCTTCAATTCATCCAAACTGCTTTCCAATACACTGTTGCTCAGGTCCAATACCAAAAGGGTGTTGTTGTTGAACACTTGGGAGTTTGGTGAAATCCGTGCCTGTGATTCCGAAGAGGAGATCAGGTTGAAACAGTCATCGTTCCTACCTTGTTCGTATATGGTGAACTGGTCCGCGGTCAATCCGGAAATCGGATTTCCCTGAAGGTCGGAAACCTTGAAGAGGATGGAAACCTTGCCCGGCAGGGTAGTGAATTCATCTTGGATGGACAAAAGGAGTTCATTATCATCAAAACCCAGACAATCATCGGGCTCCTTGCCAATGCCCAGTTCGTTATCGTTGAAGTCAAAACTTACATCATCATCGGCATTGCCACAAGAGAAAAGAACAAGCGTAAGGGAAAAGAGCAAGAAATATTGAAGTGTGTGTTTCATTTTCAAAAGAAGTTAAGGTTCTTCATGCACAACGCTCAATTTTATCTAAAAGTATTTCGATGCCGTACATTTAAATTAAAGAAAAGTTAAAAATATACCGTTCCTGTTAAAATGGGGATGCCCACTATAATTTTTGGTAATTTCAACCCATCAATTGAACATACCATACCAACCTATCTAACCAAAGACCACTAACAGAAAAATAGGTTGATATATGACAATACTTTTGTTCGGAATCGCAAAGGACATTGTGGGCAGTCCCACATTATCGGTTCCCACATCCAGCATAACGGGAAAAAAAATACCAAAGACCGTTGGGGAGTTGAAGACTTTCTTATCGGGAACTTATCCGGAACTCAATAAATTATCCTCCATGGCCGTGGCGGTGAACCATAATTATGCAGAGGACCATGAAATCATCAACTCTTATGACGAAATTGCGCTTATTCCTCCCGTGAATGGAAGGTAATGGGAGGGGGGGGCAGATGGTTGAATGGGGTTCAAACCATGGAAAAAAGGAGTCTTAATCCTTGTTTTCTGTCTTCTTCAAATCGTTGTCAACGGTTTCCAAATCCTGGAAAATACCGCAGGAAATCTGTCTTTTGATCAGAGAACTGGATTTTTTCCGCTTGACCATCGCTTCGATCTGTTTGTTCAGGTACTGCATGGGAATACAATTTGTTCCTAAACGAAAGTTACCTCTTTTTTATTTTGACAATCAGAACATTATCGAAAAATTAACCTTTCATCGATCTCCGGTCCATCCCACGCACTAAATTGAGAGGTGAGCCGTTAATCCTACAAAACCTTAACTAAAGTTACTAATGAACAGATTTGCACAAAAAATTCAAGCCATTGCCGTTTTGGGTATGGCCTTTATTGCTTTTCAATCCTGTAGTGAGGACAGTATGCCGGGTGACGGGGAAGCACTTACTTCGCAGGAATTACAGACGATTCTGATGACCGATGACATTGCGGGGGCCGCCGATAGTGCCCTTGCGGAACTGTACATGGGCGATACCGCCAAATCCTTCACGGCAAAGGGAAATGACTGCTATACGGCCGAATATTCCGATACCGGGTTTGTGGCCACTTTCAACAATTGTGTCCTCAACAGGACCGAAAATGTGGACGGTACCGTGAGCGTGACCTACGCAGTGGGAGAGGGGAGTGCCTCCTTCACGGCAACTTTTACTGATTTTTATGTAGGGACCATCAAGATGAACGGTACCCGCACCTTTGTGGTGAACACCAGTGCCGACCAAAATTCGGTTTCCTTCACTGTGACCAGCGATATGTCGGTGGAACTGGAAGATGGCACTTCGATAAGTGAAACGGGAGAAAAAACCTTTGGTTTTATTTTCGGTGACGATTTGAGCAGCTTCACCTTGACACTATCAGGAAATTGGGCCGTACAGATCGATGAGAACGTGTATGCAGTGGAGACCTTGGAAGACCTTCAGGTGACCTCACCTTGCGAATATGTGTCCAGCGGCAGCATGGTGGTCTCCAAGAACGGACTGGCCGTGACCGTGGACTTTGGCAACGGCGAATGTGATGACAAGGCCACGCTGATCTATCCGAACGGGGCCAGTGAGGAAATTACCTTATAAACTTTTTGGGGCAATATTGTTGATGGAAGCCGTTTAAAAAGCTGGTTATCTGTCAGTTTGAGCGCAGTCGAAAACTTAATACCTGTCGAGAATCAATGGGTTTCGACTGCGCTCAACCTGACAAAATCGAAATTTTATTGCTTTTTAAACGGTTTTTCATTTTGTACCAGTTCGACTATCTTTAAACGAATCTAAAATCAGTTTATGGTCGAACAATTGGTCCAGTTCCAGAACACCTTTTTTGCCTCACAGCGGACAAAGGAGGTACATTTTAGAAAGCAATACCTGAAACGGTTGCAGCAGGAGATCCTGGCACAGGAAGATGCCATTTGTGATGCCATTTATGCCGATTTCAAAAAACCGCGGTTCGAGAGCCTGGCCACCGAGACCCAATTGGTCCTTGCCGAGCTGAGGCATGCCATCAAAAAGGTGGAGGAGTGGAGCCGGCCGACCAGTGTTGCCCCTTCGTGGACCAATTTTCCTTCCAAGGAGTGGATACAGCTCGAGCCTTTTGGGAAAGTGTTGATCATGGCTCCATGGAACTATCCCTTCATGCTCACCATTTCACCCCTCATCGGGGCCTTGGCCGCTGGCAACACCGCAGTGTTGAAACCGTCCGAACTCAGTCCCCATACGTCCGCGATCATATCGGCCATTGTCCAAAAGGTGTTTCCGCCGGAATATGTGGCCGTGGTGGAAGGGGGAGTGGAGGTGTCCACCCAATTGTTGGCCGAAAAATGGGAGTACATTTTTTTCACTGGCAGCACACAGGTGGGCAAGATCGTTTATAAGGCCGCTGCGGAGCACCTGACCCCGGTCACCTTGGAACTGGGCGGAAAAAATCCCTGTATTGTGGATGGAACTGCCAACGTGTCCCTGGCCGCAAAGCGGATAGCGTGGGGCAAGTTCATAAATGCGGGGCAGACCTGCATCGCCCCGGATTATATTTTGGTGCACAACACCCAAAAAGAAGCCTTTGTGGAGGCCATGAAGGCTCAAATCACTGCATTTTACGGACAGGACATCAAACAATCCGCTGATTTTGCACGGATTACCACGGAAAAGCATTATCAGGGACTTAAAGCGATGCTTGAAGGGCAACGGATCCTTTTTGGGGGACATTGCGATGATGGACAGCGGTTTGTGGAGCCCACTTTGGTGGACGAACCCGATTGGGGCAGCCCTGTGATGGAAGGGGAGATCTTTGGACCGATATTGCCGATCATTTCCTACGAAACCGAGGAAGAACTGCACCGAAACCTGTCCCGCTATGAAAAACCGTTGGCATTTTACGTGTTTTCCGGCGACAAAAAGTTCCAAAAGCGCATGATGGCGCAATATCCCTTCGGCGGCGGGACCATCAACGACACGGTGGTGCATATCAGCAACAAGGACCTGCCGTTTGGCGGTGTGGGCAATTCTGGCATAGGCGGGTACCACGGCAAGCATTCCTTTGACCTGTTCTCACACAAAAAATCGCTGGTGAGGCGGGGCACTTGGCTGGATGTGCCGATGCGCTACGCCCCGTACAAGATTCCCATCCGTTGGGTGAAGAAATTCAAACATCTTTTCTAGGGGAAAATTGCGCCTTTCCCAATTTTGACACCCAGATTTTGACAAGTCCGTATTTTTCTGCCAACGAAACGTTAAATAGCTGATTGTTAATGGATTTGGTTCTAACTTAAGAGGTGTAAACCCCTAAAATTGAACGTCATGGAGGCCCAAAACACCCCGGATTACCGTGTTTCCGTTTTATTGGAGCTGTCGGACAACCCAGAGCTCGTGCTGTACAATGCGGTGCAACTCACAAAGCGGCTGGGCGGCACTTTGGAGGTTTTCCATGTGAAATCCGCGGGGCAGAGCACAACGGATGCGCTTGCGGAGATCGAAACACTGATTGCGCAGCAGCAAAAGCATGGGGAACGGCTACCCATTGGCCACAGACTGGAATATGGCAATGTGAAGCACCGCATCCGGGATTATCTGGCCCTGGTGAAGCCCGATGTGCTGGTGATGGGCAAGCGGCGGAACAGAATGGGCATCTTGGGGGAGAGCATCACCGAATTTGTGATCGACCAGACGAATGCCACCAACATCTTTGTTTTTGGCGAAGGCCAACGGTTGGGCTCGTTTGATGAGCTGCATTTGGGGGTATTTGGCCGAAACCTGAACGAAAAGGGAAAATCCATTATTATGGAGCTGAAGAGGGACAGCCTGAGCGCAGTGCGTTTGTTTGACATTAATCCGCAGACCGGGGAAACGGAAAAACCGGCATATCCGTGGCAACGGACCATTCCGTATGTGTTTACGCAAAGTGCGACGGCCTTGGATGCGCTGATCAGTTATGTGAACCGGACGCAGACGGAACTGCTCTGCATGCCCAAGGGACCAAGCCGAACTTTTGCATTCCAAAGGAATGCGGTGCGGGAAGTGCTGCACAAAGCCAAGATCCCGTTGATGATTTTAGCGTAGCGGATAGGAAGTAATAGTGGGTTTGCTGATTTACTATTTTACATAATGTGGATTATAGAACAAATATGTGGTGTACCAAATTGCGTATAGCTGTGCTATTTGATATAAAATCAGTGTAGCTTAAAATCCGTTATGGTTTGATGCTTGCTAATTTTTCCTACATTGATGTTCAATACAATCAATATGAAACTAAGCCAAAATATCATTTATGATTCCAAAGGGGTTCAGGAATCTAACTTTGAATTCCACACCAAACAGTTGGAGATTGTGAGTCTTAATTTAGATGATTTTAATTCAAGATTAAAATCAAACATAAAATTAAACTATAATCATAAATTGAATGTATTTTTATTAGAATCAGATAATGAACAGTATGGTGGTGTTTTTGTTAGGCATATTGCTCATTGTTTAGCTTTTTATAATGATGACAATTGGGTTGAAGACTCTTTCATTATAAGAGATTTATATAATATTAGAAACACAATGATTAACTTGTTTTACCATATAAAATATGATGTAGACCATTTCAAGCAAGATGATAGTTTGAATTCTGAACTTAGACTTTTTATCGGCCGTTTTGATAATGAATACTGCCCATTGGGCATTTTATCTCCAAATGGCTCTCAATATTATAAACAAGAAGTTCAAAAAATAGTTGATGAACTAAAATCTGTTTTACATTTTTTAGACAAATAAATGTAATTGTGAAGTAAAACTTTTTTTTGATGCTTACTATTAACCACTAAGTTTGATATGGCAGAAAAGCCTGAACATGTTATTTTATATGGATTAACGGGTGTTTTGTTGATTTATGTGATATTGATTGGTGTTACCGCATTAGGTGGGGCTTACCATATGCCATTTTGGACTTTTGGTGTTTTACTTTTTATTTCCTTTTTAGCTTTGGCAATCCGTTTTAGGTCTAGATACAAAGAACTTCCCATCTTCTTAGGGGTATTATTTTTTTTGATTTGGGTTTACCCAACTTTGGCTTATTTTTTATATCTCAAAAATGAGAAGAATTATGAAATTAGTGAGTCCTTTTTAGAAAATGAAAAAGTATATATTGAGGATAATATTAAAAATGAAATACCTCTAAATGATTTGAGAAGGATAAAGAATTATTTAGAATCTACACCATTTATAGATACTCTAAAGTTTATTGAAATTCCAGAAAGATATGATTTTGATAATACGCCATCAGGATTAACTGATAAAAGGGTATTCGTAATCTCAAAAAATGATTCTTTCAAAACTGAAATTTTTTACCGAAAGGTTGATCCTGCTATTGAAAAATTTTCAATTTTGAATAGCATGGATAGAAAAATTGAAGATTTACAGAGACTTATTGAATTTAAAGAAGAGAATACTTTTGATATACCGTATTCAGAATTTTGGGTTGAGGCCTTTATGGGATTTAAATATGGGGATATTAAACCCGCAAGAAACATACCTAAAATTTTAAATGCACTACCTCTTATATGTTATCTGCTTTTAGGGACAATTCTTGTAAAATATTCTCTTGAAAGTAACGAAGAGCAAAAAAATAAGGGCAAAAAAAAGAAGAAAAATAAGGGCTATTAAAAAATTACCCTTCATTGAAATCACCTTTTATCACAAAAATTAATCATCCTTTTGTAGACACCAAAAGCTCCCTAATATCCACATCCAAAATTTCAGCAATCTTCTTTAGATCTTTTAAATGCGGCTGGGATTTGTTATTACAAATTGAAGTAATTGTATTTGGATTTCGGTCAAGTTTAACCGCCAATTCCTTTTGGCTCATTCCTTTAATAACGAGCACTTCTTTTATCCTATTTATTCGCTCAGACATAGCCTAAAACTA
The DNA here is from genome assembly GCF_007785775.2 of Flagellimonas hadalis. Taxonomy (GTDB): domain Bacteria; phylum Bacteroidota; class Bacteroidia; order Flavobacteriales; family Flavobacteriaceae; genus Flagellimonas; species Flagellimonas hadalis. The sequence continues at coordinate 481,544 of NZ_VNIK02000001.1, read as the reverse complement.
GGCATAATCAATGTTTGAGGCAATATTGGGATTTTCAGATTCTTTATGAAAACTATATAAATATTGTTTTAAACTATATTTGTATATAATAAAACAATGATTTTAATTTTCAGATTTATAAATAAAACCTATATTTATATTGTTATAATCTGTATTTATATTCCAAATACACATAGAATTGTCCCAAAATGAGCTTACGGCCCAATGACCTACTCCCCCTCCTCTCCTACTTTGAAGAATGCCATGAAGGAGATCTGCTTTCCTTTACGCAATGGTTGGACAAGGCCATTTATATGTTCCATTACCTTCCTGCGGATGCTTTTTCAGCAACGGAGCGCCAAAATGTCTGTCATGTGCTTATGGAACTCAAAGGGGCGGTGATGGACATTCATGTGGCACAGCAGGCAAAATGTTTTCCCCTTAGGCCATAGGCCAAAAAAAACGCCCCGTCGTGGTGACAGGGCGCCTTTGTTGTATATGTAATTGCTACGTTACAGTATCGCAACCACCTCAAGGTCAAATACCAGGTCTTGGCCCGCCAACGGATGGTTGGCATCCAGGATAATATCATTTTCTTCCACTTTGGCAACACGGAACTGCTGCTGTTGTCCCTCGGCATTGGCACCCACCAAGCCCATGCCCACTTCGGGCTTCAGGTCGTCCGGCAACTGCGATTTGGAGATTTTCTGAAAAAGCTGCTCGTTCACCTCGCCATACGCTTCCTCCTTGTCTATGGTGATGGTCTTCTTTTCGTTCACGGCCATGTCTATCAGTCCTTTTTCAAATCCAGGGATAAGTTGACCCTGCCCCAAGGCGACTTCCAATGGTTCCCTTTCCAATGAACTGTCAAAAACCTGTCCGTTGGTCAGTTTGCCCGTGTAATGCACCTTCACAGTGTCGTTTTCCTTTACTTTGCTCATAATATTTGTTTATAGATTTAAAATCAAATCGTTGCAAATATATAGGGTACAAAATGGTTCAAAGAACGAGATGGGCATTGCTTTTGCCAAAAGCGCAACTTTTAAGAAAATTTTTAGGAATGGACCGGCCTATGATGGAACAAAGCACCATATACCTAAACGCACCACTTCCCTGCATCGGGAATGGGCCTGTAGGTGTAGTATTGCAAGACTTCTTCTAGGGCCATTTTCAACGCCTTGTTCACGGGCATCATTTTGTTGCCCAATAGGTGGTCTATCTGTTTCAGTTGCATGTAGTAATCCGTGAAAACGGGGACGTACAGCCCTTGGGCAATGGCCTCGGAAACGGAGCGGTACTGCTCGGCCTGGCCTTCTTTTATGATCTTGCAGGTGGCCAAGCGCAGGCTGCCATATTTGTCGCGGGTGGCCGCAAAACCGAACAAACGGCAGATGAGCCCCCGATACGGGTAGGTGCCACAATGGCCCTGGTTCACCACGGAGAGCGGCGCGAACAAAAAACAGGTAGGGTTTTGGTTTCCGCCCAAGGCGTCCAAAGTGGTCTCCGCCTCGCCCTTCAGAAAAAGATGGAAGGCCCAAGGTAAAAACTCCAAGGGAGAGGCCTCTATATGGGGGTAGTTACAACATTTGCCACAGCCTGAAACACAGCCCAAACCAGACTTTTGCTGAAACTGGGCGGTTTCCTTTTCCAATTGCCCGAATAGCTCCTCGACCCTTCGGACCTTCTGCTCTAACGTCACAGATTTTTCGCCGAAGGTATATCTAATTTGGACACGCGGGCCAAAATTCTTTTGGAAAAATCAGGCTTGCTGAAATACCTTTGATTTAATTTATAATCAACTGAAAAACAATTTATTAGATTGTATCTTCTCTACCAAATCTTGATGCGTTCTTCCTCGGGTTTGAAGTTTTTGTCCTCTGGTTGGAGGTCAAACGTTTCGTAGAAGGGCGTAAAGTTCATCAACGGACCGTTCACCCGCCAAATGGCCGGGGAATGGGAATTGGTGTTCACATAATTGCGCATGAACTCATCCCTCACCTTTACCCTCCAAATACGGGCTATGGACATGAAGAAACGTTCATCGGGCGTGTATCCCCCAATTCGGGTGGTGTCCTGCCCCTGTTCGGTCATTTTGAAGGCGTCGTAGGCAATGGCAATGCCTCCGTTGTCCGCAGTGTTCTCCCCAATGGTCATGGCCCCTTTCACGTGCACAGTGTCCAGAACGGTAAAGGTGCTGTAACGGTCTATGAGCTGTTGGGTCTTCGCCTTGAATTTTTGCAGGTCGTCCTTCGTCCACCAGTTTTTCAGGTTCCCGTCCTTGTCGTATTGGGAGCCGTTGTCATCAAAGGCATGGGTGAGCTCGTGCCCGATCACCATCCCGATGCCGCCATAGTTCACCGCATCGTCCGCTTCTTTGTCAAAATAGGGAAATTGGAGTATCCCGGCAGGAAACACGATCTCGTTGTGCGATGCCCGGTAATAGGCCGTCACCGTTGAGGGCGTGGTGCCCCAATCCTCTTTGTTGGGGGCCTTGTTCAGGTCTTTGGTGGCATACTCGTAGGCATTTTTGCGCAATGCCACCACATTCTCGAAATAGTTGTCCCGTTCCATGGTCACATCATATTCCCTCCAAACATCGGGGTAGCCAATCTTTTTGGTGATGGCATACAGTTTTTCCTTGGCCTTGGCCTTGGTGCTGTCGCTCATCCAGTCCAACTGTGACATCCGGTTCTCAAAGGCTTTTTGAAGGTTGTCCACTAGATCGGATACCCTTTTCTTGTCCTCTTCGTCAAAATAGCGCTTTACGTAGAGTTGTCCCAAGGCAAAACCGAGCATGCGGTCCACCTGTTGCACCATCAACTGGGCACGGGGCTGTTGTTCCGACTGTCCCAGCAGTATTTTGTTGTACTCAAAAACCGCCATTTCAAAGGGCGTGCTCAGAAAACCTGCATAATTGTCCAGGGTGTGGGCCTTGAGATAGGTTTTCCAATCCTCCAGAGAAACAGAGGAGAGCATTTTGTCCAGTTGGTCATAATAAGCGGGTTGCTGTACATTCAGGGAATCAGCTTCCATTTGGAGTTGTTCCAACATAGTTGCCCAATGGATGTTCGGGTTGCTCTTGGTGAGGTCCGCCACGGAAAGTTTGTGGTAATTCGCCTGAATATCCCTTCGTTCGACACGGGTCTTGTGGACCTCGGCCAACTGTTTTTCGATGGCATATACCGTTTCCGCCTTTTCGGCCCCATTTTCTTGATTTGTAAGCTCGAACAGGGTGGCCAGATATTTTTGATAGGCCTTTTGGATGCCCACGGTGGACGAATCCGTTTCGAAGTAATAGTCCCGATCAGGAAGTCCGAGTCCCGATTGTCCGGCATGGAGGATGTTCACACTGCTGTTCTTGTTGTCCGGCCCTACCCTGAGGCCGATGAACGAATTGTTGCCGGATTGCATCTCGCTGGTCACAAAATGCATGAGGGCCTTGGTGTCCGCAATCCCATCAATTTTTTCAAGGATGGGTTTTATGGGCTCATATCCCCTTTTGTTGATCTGCGCCGTGTCCATGCCCGAAGCATAGAAATCGCCCACCTTCTGCTCTACCGTTCCCGCTTCATGTTCCGTGGCGGAAACTTCTTCCAAGATATTTTGAAGCAATTGCTTTTGGGGAATGTTCAAAAAACTATAGGACCCCACCCCTACCTGGTCCTCGGCGATTTGGATGGAATCGTACCAGATCTTGTTCACGCGCATAAAGAAATCATCGCCCGGTCTGATGGATTCTGTGATTCCGGTATAGGCTATTTTGGGGGATTCGGTCGGCTTTACTTCTTTTTTACAGGAAGCCAGGAGCAAGACGAAAAGTACAGTTAGAGAGAGGTTTTTCATGTGATCGTAGAATATATAAACAATGGTATTTTCAAATTTCTAAATTAATGTTATCCCAGACTTCCCACCACTTCCAAAGCCCTGTTTATTTCTTCTTTTGAATTGTAGATGTGCACGGAATGGCGGATCATCTTGTCCCCCACCGATCGGGGTTGCAATTTTTCGCGTTCCCACATGGTTTTTTGGAGCTCTGGCCCTGACATGCCTTCCACCCCATAGGTGGTGATTCCGGCTGCCAATTCTTCATTGGTGGATGAAAAGATAGTTACGTGTTTCATTTGTTTCAGGCCATCCCGAAGGTGCATGCCCAATTCCTTGATCCTCCCGATCCAAACATCGTGGCCAATGGTGTTGAAGAAATCCACAGCGGCGTCATAGCCTGCCATGAGCCCGGCATTGCCCGTTCCGTTCTGCATCAACCGGAATCCGGGGTCTTCTTGGTTGTCCCAGTTGTAGCTGGCAATGGTGGACCAGATAGTGCCCACCACATCTTTATTGATATACAACAAACCGCTACCGGCCGGGGCCAACAGCCATTTGTGCAGACTGGAATAATAGGCATCACAGCCAATGTCCTTCACGTCCACCTTCACATGGCCCACACACTGCGCACCGTCCAGAACGGTAAAAATGCCCCGTTTTCTGGCCTCGGCACAGACTTCCTTGACCGGCATCACGGTCCCGAACCCAGAAATGATATGCGGTATGGCGATGACCTTGGTCTTTGGGGTCACTTCCTTAAAGATGGCGTCAAAAATGGCCTGGGGGTCGTTGGCGGGTTCTGGCATAGTGGCCTGCTTGTACATACAGCCTTTGCGTTTGGCCAAGAGTTGCCATGCCCCAAAACCTCCTCCGTGTTCCTGATTCGTGTTCAAAAGCTCGTCCCCTTTTTTCAGGTCGAGGCCCATGCCCACGTAGTTCATCCCAAAAGTGGCATTTTGGACCAACGAAATCTCCTTGAAATCACAATTGATGATCTTGGACAACTTGGTCCGCAGTTCCTCATAGGGAAAGTATCCGGTCAGCAGTTCTGGTCCCGAACCGTTCTTGTAGTCCACGGTCGCGGCCTCCACGTTCCAGTGCATCATATGGTCGAACATTTTGTCCAATACATAGCCAGGAGTTGGGCCCATGGTGCCATTGTTGAAATAGGTCTGCCCCTCTTTCAATGGAAATTGCTTTCGGACCATTTTCCAATAGGCCTCATCCGTGGGAGCGGCATTTTTGAGGGGTGCAAGGGACCAATTTTTTTGGGGATCAAAGGACAGCAAGGGCATGGACATCATGGCCATGGCACCTTGTTTCAAAAATTTTCTACGCTGTTCCATATCGGTTTGGGTTGGCCCTCCTAATGTAAGGAATATTGGAGACAAAACCCTAGCCAGTAGGTTATCTATCGTGGAACCCCAAACCCTTCATGATCTTGGGGATGTATTTTTCGATGCGGTCTTCCCGGGTCTTTGATTGTTTCGCTCCGGAAAAATAGAGCAGATATCCTTTTTGTCTCCCAGGGGTAAGGTTTTCAAAGGCTTCCTTCAGTTCGGGGTCTTCCTCCAATCGCTGTTGGAACTCTTCGGGGATTTCGTAGTCCGAAATCGACTTTAGTTGCACCTTCAAACCTGCTTTTTTCACTTCAATGGCCTCAAAGATGTAACTTTTCAACACGGATTCCAGCTTGGTGATCTGCGCCACATCGGTAAACCGGACCACCCTGCCCGATTGGGTGTTCTTCCCTGGTTTTTCCAAAATCTGATGGTCGTCCTTCAGCAGGGCCCCTTTAAAAAAACTCAGGGTGCAATTGTCCTTAAAAGCGGCCACCATGACCAAGTTGGTTCCGTTATGGGTATAGGTGGGCACACCCCACTTCTGTTCTTCGGTAAGTCCGCACTCCAGCACCAGCCTCCGCAGGTATTTCAACTCCGCTGTCCAACTGTGGACCTTGCATTCCGGAGTACCGCCCAAAGGGCAGCGGCCACAACCTTCGAGTAGATAAACATCGATTTCGGGGTTCATAAATGCGTCAATAGATTGATGGTGGCACCGTTCGGGTCTTTTACAAAAAACCGCCGCACGCCCCAATTTTCATTTCGGATGTCATAAACCACCTTATGGCCAAATTCTTTTGCCCGTTCGTACATTTTGTCCACATCGGGCAGTTCTATGGAAAGGAAAACGGATGCGTTATCCAGGTTTTTGCCCTCTTCGTTTTGAAAAATGTTGATTTGGGCCGTTGGGTTCTCCTTCGAGGCGAACGTTACGATCCACCCTAGGTCCATGGCCATATCCATTCCCAAAAAATCGATATAGAACGATTTGCTCGCTGCTAGGTCATCGGAATAGATATTGGGGACAATTCTTCGCATGGTTTAGGGTGTGGTCACGGTTTACATTTCATTATATCCTTTTCCCTCAAAAATGTTGGGAACGGATTTCTCGATCCTTGATATGCGGGTCTTGGATTGTTTGGCCTGGGAAATATGGAGCATATACCCGCGTTGGCGTCCCGGTGTCAAGGCTTCAAAGGCAGTTTTGAATTCTTCGTCACTATCCAGTTTTACCTGAAGCTCTTCCGGCATGTCAAACTCGGAGGTTTTCTTCATTTTCACTTCCAGGCCAGCTTTTTCCACTTCAATGGCTTCGTGGATATAGGCTCTCAACACTTTTTCCAGGTCCAGGATTTCCTTTACATCGGTGAACCTGATCTGGCGGGCCGATTGTACATTCTTGGTCTGTTGGATGAGTATGTCCTCGGTGTCCTTCAGCAGAACTCCTTTGTGGAACAGGAGCGCGCAGTATTCCTTAAAACCGTGGATCAAAACAATGTTGCTGCCCTGAAAGGTATAGCAGGGCACGCCCCATTTCAGTTCCTCGGCAAGGCCTGTGTCCAGAACAATTTTACGCAACTGTCGATAGGCATCTTGCCATTGGGAGGGCTTTTCAAAGAAAAAATCGACTTTTGGGTTCATGTCTCTACTTTTTTTGCTTCAACATTTTGATGGTGTTGAGTACTTCTTTTCGGTTTTTTTGGGCGGTCATCCATTTTGGGAGTATGGCTCCCAAGCTTCTAAAATGGTTGTGCGTGGCATCCCGATACCTTAATTCGGCCCCTATATGATTCTCCATATATTCCAAATGCTCGTAATTATAGGCCCATACAATCCCTTTGGATGTTTCTTTTTGTAGCCATAAGGGAAGATGGAAGTAAGGGTCTATGTTTTTTCCAAGGATTACGTCCTCAATTTCATGCACAAGACCGCTTCGTTCTGAAACATATTTTTCTTTGGGGACATCCACATAGTATTTGTTCGCTCCACAAAAGGTACAACTCATTTTGGTGTCTTTTTCATGGGTGTTTTTCAAACGGACAATAGCTTTATTTCCACAATTCGGGCAAACGACCAAGATATTGTCCAAAAACTCATCAGTGGTCTTGTCATACGCATTGAACCTCTTCTTCATACTGTTTTTAAAAATTAACATTGATCTTGAGGTTGACGCTTGTTGATATTATATTAGGGCAACTTTTCTGTTGATTGGTCTAAAATACCAAGAAATTATGGACAATGCCAATAACAGGGTGGGGCCGAAAAGATCAACTGCAGGGTCCCCGACGGCCAGATGGGACGCTATCGCCCCTATCATGGTGAAGACAAACCCAGCGTATGCCCATTCCTTGAGCAAGGGGAACTTGGGGATCAATACAGCCACTACGCCCAAAAGTTTCCAGATTCCGATTATGGTCAGAAAGTAGATGGGATAGCCCAAATGGTCCATCATGGCCGTTTCCTCTTCCATGCCCATTAGTTGCACAATGCCAGTGGAAGCCATTCCCAAGGCCAACCAAACCGTGGCCACCCAATAGATGATTTTGTTTCTTTTTGTCATGATATGTTGTATTGATTTTGTGATTGTACTCCCTTTTCCCTTCATTTCGACTGCGCTCAATGTGACAGGAAAAACATTCTGATTTTAGGATGTCATCTTATATTGTGCATTATCTCTTGCAAGCGGTCGTGCGCCATGTTGATGCCCTGTGCAAAGGGCAATTTGAGCATGCGGTCCCGGTCCTCCACCGATTTTTGGACCATATGGATGGTGAGCTTGCTCGTGGTCTCGGTCAGGGCCACAAATTCCAAAAACTCCAATTGCACGGGAAACTGCCCGTTTTCCATTTCAAAGGTGCGGATGATCTTTTGGTTGGGCACAAATTCGTGTATGGTCCCGTTGAACCGGTGTTTGTTGCCCATGGGGTCGGTGGTTTCGAACTGATAGCTGCCATGTCTGCGGTTTTCGAGTTTCAGGACTTGGGTGCCCATCCATTGCGACACAATTTCCGGGTCTTCGTAGGCCCTGAAAAGGGATTCCAACGGCAGCTCAAATTCCCGGGTGATCCAGATTTCCTGTTTTCCATCTTCCGCGTGGACCTTTGTTTTTCGTTCCATTGTTATTTTTTAGGGGGTTGTTTTTTCATGATGGCCTCCAAGGTGTTGAACCTGTCGTCCCACATATCACGGAAGGGCGCGATAAAATCGGCTATTTCCTTCATTTTGATGGGGTTGAAGTGGTAATGGATCTCCCTCCCCTGCTGTTCCTGGGTCAGTAGTTCACACTCGGTGAGGATCTGTATGTGTTTGGAGATCGTTTGCCGGGACGAATCAAATTCAGCGGCTATGGCCCCCGGTGTCATGGCGTTCAGGGCCACCATGGCAATAATGGCCCGCCGGGTGGGGTCGGCAATGGCCTGAAATACATCTCTACGCAATTCCATTTATGCAGCTATTTGACTGCAAATATACGTGCAGTTATTTGACTGCGCAAAAAAATCACAAAAAACTTTAAGCGGCTTAAGAATCAAGCCATGGCCCTTGCAAAACCCACAGTATCACGATACACCTTGGGTGAAATATCTGCATTGTTCTTAAAAAAACGGCTGAAATAGTGTTCATCATCATACCCAAGATCAAAAGCGATCTCCTTCACGGATTTGTTGGTGAGGTACAGTTCCCGCTTGGCTTCAATAATGATACGTTCAGAGATGAGATTGGTCATGGTCTTGTTGAAGTGGTTCTTGGTAATCTTGGCCAAAGCTTTGGGACTGATGTTCAATAGATCCGCATACTCCCCTGCCGAATGCTTGGTTTTAAAGTGCGTTTCAATAAGGTCCTTCAGGTTTTGGATGATGAACGGCTCTTTTTCATCTGGAGCGTCTTTTAGGGATTCCGGTTGTTGTTTGGCCTTGGCCCGTGATGCAATGATCAGGAATATTTTCAGGTAGGACACCAACAATTCATATTGGGCCAACTCCGCTTTTTGTACTTCGGTACGCATCTGTTCCAGCACCATTTCAAAATTGCTGCGGATGTCATCGTCCACACAAAAATAGGGGGGTCTGTAAATATTGTTGAACAGCACCCCATTGCAGGCCACTTGCTCTTGGTGTTTATGGATACAGAAAAAATCAGGATGAAAATGCAGCACCACACCCTCTATTTTTTCCTTTTCCATTAGGCTGAAGGGTTGGTAGGGAGTTATGGCAAATAGCGTATCCGCCGTAAAATCAAACTCCGTAAAATCTATTTTAGCAGTACCACTCCCCTTTTTAACCCAGATCAGGGAATAATAATTGAGTCGTTGTAGCGAACAGAACTGGCAATCGTCCTCAAAACTGGAAAGTTTAAACGCAAGGTTTCCGGTCTGTTCGTTGATGAGTGTGTTGGTGTTGAATACGTCCATTTTTTGATTTTGTGAATTGAATATGTCACTTCGAGCTGTCATCCTGAGCGCAGGCGAAGGAGCTATCGGGAAGTCATTAATCCCAACAGCTCAAAAATGAGGTCTCGACTGCGCCTGTCTGCTGACAAAGGCAGGCTCAACCTGACACATTGATTTATTAAAGTCGTCTTTCGGCTTCGGTTATCTGCAAGTCGTTGATGCTGGCGTAACGTTTTTGCATAAGGCCGTGCTCGTTGAACTCCCAATTCTCATTTCCATAGGCGCGGAACCAAGCTCCTTCGGCATTTTGGTATTCGTATTCAAAACGAACCGCTATTCTATTGTCGGTAAAGGCCCATAGTTCCTTTCGTAATTTATAGTTTTTTTCCTTTTTCCACTTGTCGGACAAAAAAGCGACCACTTCTTCCCTACCGTTCACAAATTGGGAGCGGTTGCGCCACTCCGTGTCCACGGTATAGGCTTTGGATACTTTTTCGGGGTCTTGGCTGTTCCAGGCATCTTCGGCCAACTGTACTTTTTCTCGGGCCGTTTCCTCGGTAAAGGGAGGTAGCGGAAATTTCTGTTCTATTGCCATTGTGTTGGTTTTTAAGATGAAAAATGGGCAAGCTGAAACTTCAACCTGCCCTTAACAAATTATTTGCTGTTTTTGACCTTTGGCCAATTGGCGTGGGCCGCCTTCTTCAATTCGGAAGTTCGTGCACTCCAATCGGGTAAGGTGTTAAAAGGCTCCCCATTGAAATCGCCATTGAAAAACAGATAGAGTTTACCGTCGATCACATCAAAGGTTTCTGGGTTAATGGGAAACTTGGCCTGCTTTTCACCCACACCCCAGGCACAATACCCGTCAAACTGGGGCAGGTACATGCTGGGCGATTGGGCAAATTTGGCCCTGTTGGCCTTGCTGGCAAAGTAATAGGTTGCCCCATCATGCTTGGCGGCATAGGTTTTGTTGCCCTGTTTGGCCGCGCCAGAGAAATAGGATACCACATCATACCCGCCAATGGCTACGCCATCCTTGCCAACGGGATCAACTTGGGCTTGTGCGACAATTCCCCACACCAGGGCCATTGCCAATAGAAATAATTGTTTCATTGTTTTCATGATTTTGGATTGGACTTGTGATTACTGGATCAAACGGTTTCCGCTTCAACTACCGGAAAATCGATATCGGTGTTGGCGGTGTTGTTGAAATAGTTGGTAAAAACGTTCAAGGCCACATGTGCCACGATCTCACCCACTTCGCCGTCGGTATAGCCGGCAGCTTTAACGGTGTCAACATCTTCGGAACCTACCCTTCCACGTTTTTCCACCAAGGTTTGGGCAAAAAACAGCGCTGCGGCAATTTTAGGGTCCTTGTTTCTCCCTTCGCGGGCCATGTGCAGGGTATCGGTATCAATGAGGACCAATTTCTCCCCGATAAAGGAATGGGCGGACAGACAGTAATTGCAACTGTTGGCTTCGGCCACGGCCAAGGCGATCAGTTCGCCCAATCGACCACCCAAGGAACCTTTGCCCAGTGCGTCACTTAGGTTGAGGTACCCTTGCAACACGGCTGGGGAATTCCCCATGGTGCGCATCATGTTGGGAACCATTCCCAATTTGCTCTGGATGCCGTTGAACAACTCCTTTGCTTGTCCGGTGGCCTCCTTTGGATCTAGTGCTTGTAAACGTGTCATAATTTTGTTTTTTAATTAGTAAATAATTGATGGCACAAAGTTGCGGTGCGGCCTGCTGGGATAAAATGGACAAACGTCACATCCTCTTGGACATTTTTCCCGAAATGGCCCTATTCCGAAAAAAACAAAGGGCCAAACCTTGGTTTGACCCTTGTCCTTCCCCCCACCATCACTCCAAACACTTTCTTTTTTCCCGTGCATGCCAAAACTTCAAAAACTTTGAGGCCCGGGTGCAGAAATTGAATGGCATCGCGATACGGTATTGTTGCCGTCTGAAACCGTCCCTTGCGATTTGTGGGGGCGGTTTTTGTATACCCCAAGGCCATTGTTGTTTTTTTCAAAAGCTTGGACTACCTTTCCCCTACCCAAAATTTACAAACACCTACCCATGAACGTACGGCTTACCAAAGAACAACGGATCAAAGTGCTGAACTCCACGGACATTTATGCGATCATGCAACAGGTGTTGCTGCGGGAGAACAAGATACGCCGCAACCAAGAGCATTTTTGGGTGGTGGGCCTCAACCATGCCAACAAGGTGCTGTTTGTGGAGCTCATTGGCCTGGGCGCGCACAACCGGGTGAACGCCGACCCGCCCGACGTGTTCCGCATGGCGATCTACAAACTGGCCTCCCAGCTCATTTTGGTGCACAACCACCCCAGCGGCAACCTCAAGGTGACGGATGCCGACATCCTCTTTACCGACCATATGCTAAAGGCGGGCAAACTGCTACAGATAGAAGTGCTGGACCATTTGGTGATCACCGAGACCGACTACACCAGTTTTGGGGACCAGGGCGTGATGGACGAACTACGCAAAAGTGGACTGTTTGAGATCATGGGCCCCGAAAAGCAGGAATTGGAACAGTTTAAGATTGATACCGAGAAAAAACGGGCTATAAAAGAGGAGAGAATAAGGTTTGCCAAAAAGATGAAGGCAAAAGGTTATGACGATACCACTATTAAAGAACTTACGGGGTTGAGTTTGAAGGTGATTGGGGGGTTGTAGCTTATTTCCGATACCGTATTCAAAAAATTCTTCAAAGTCCTAAAAATTACTATTTTTAACAATTAACTAAGTTTTCAGTCACCTGAAAGTTAAGGATTTGCTATAGTTTCTATGATATATTTGCCAGTTTGGAAAATAAAACTAATTTTACACAGTTAACTTATAAGTGAAGTCGGAGGTCAAGATAGTAATGAGAAAAGATCTAGACTTCACCAAAGTCAGATATTATACTTTGAAGTTCGAAGATGATATTCAAGAATTACAAAAGTTCTATGACAAATATCAACCAGGACATTCTAAAAGTATAAACTATATTAAAATGTGGCTAGCCGAAATCGGAGAGAAATATGGAGCAGAATCAAGATTTTTTAGACCCGAAGACAATGCTAAAGCATTACCCCCACCCACTACCTTAATTCGTAGTATCGATAAACAAATCGACGAAGAAAATATGCATTTACGCCTTTACTGTATATTACTAAGTCCTGAAATCGTTATATTGGTAAATGGTGGTGTTAAGGAGAGTGACGCCACTAGAGATAGCCCGTCGTGTTGGAAAGAGTTTCAATTCGCATCCAACATTGCCTCACAGATTCAAAAAATGTTATCGGATGGACATCTACAAATCAAAGGTAAAATGTTGAAAAGAAGTAAATCATTCAAATTAACATACAAGAAATAAAACATGGCTTCTGAAGCATATCTAAATGCATTAAAAAACATTCCTCAAGATATTCAAGATGAGGTTGTAAGTTCATTGCATATCGCCAATGAAATTCATCTTATTTTGGAAGAGAAAAATTTACGCCCTGCGGATTTAGCAAAAATGCTCAACAAGTCTGAATCTGAGATAAGTAAGTGGTTAACCGGCCTTCATAATTTTACTCTGAAAACAATTACCAAGATTGAAAAAGCCTTGGATAGACAAATTCTTGTTCCCTATTCCTTAAAAATTTTAGGATATGAGAAAAAAATAAATGAGCTTACTGAAGAGCTTGAAAAAATGAAATCAACTGAAGGCACAATTTATCATGGTCTTTTTCGTGTTCAAGAATCTTTTTCTTTTTCTTCCATTGCAATGACAACTGTAGTTAAAAATGAAGTCGAAGAATATTTAGCGGATTTTATTATATCTGGATATAAGGACGCTGTGGAGATTACTCCAGAAACATCTAGCGTTTTGAAAATATCCAAACAAATCATGAATGCAAATAATGACTGCTAAAAAGAAAAAAAACAAGTCCAAGAAAAAATCCATTAAGGTTCAAATTATTGAATGCACTCCGAGCGGCTTCTATATCCAAGATTTAGATAAGATTGAACCATCCGAAATTGAACAAAGAGATTTAGAGTTTCGCTTGAATATTGTTTCTTCTACTAATATAGATGAGAAGCTAATTAAAGTTGAATTAGAGCTTGATAGCTACTTGATAATTGATGGTGAGGCGGATACTCAAGGATTATTTGGAATAAAAAGCACATCTATATTCAAAACTCCAGAGATTGATGATATTGTGAATGATGACGGTAAAGTAACTGCACCCGATGAATTCATGAAAAAATTATTAAATATTAGTATTGGAGGAATAAGAGGAATGTTAGCAGCTAAACTTGTTAATACTGAAATGCGCCATATTACCCTGCCATTACTTGACTTATCCTTAATGAAGAAGGAAGATAATTAATTCTTGATATTAAAAAGGAAGACCCTTCGCCCCTCCTTTTTTAATCTTCTTACAACTATAAATTACCTACGGTACATACAGTTCCGGTAGCCCAGTGGTCTTGATCAGGTTATTTATTGGGGCGAAACAAAAAACCCGCCAAAAAGCGGGTCTATAAAGTTCTCGATACACATTTTCTGCACCTTGCGGTGAAAATGCACTCGAACTGACGGATCTTTCTTTTTACGATCTTAGAATCTGTATGGCAGTATCGGCCAGCTCTTCGTTAAGCCCCACCGTGGCGCTGGGCTGCACCAGTTTGGCCTTTATGGGGGCCGGCAGGCTGTTCAGGGTCTTGTCATCGTCAATGATCACAAAGTGATCTTCGTTCCTGTTGTTCCACCATCGTATCAGCTCTTCCTTTCGGTCCATCTGCAAGGTGTTTGTCCTGAGTTTTTGGATGCTCACGTTGTCCAGTCCCCGGGTGGAAAAAATGTTCCGCCATGTTTTTATGGGATAATTGGACTTGTGCGATGTGGTCAATAGAATCCCTGCGCCTGTTTCAGAAATAATTTTCTGAAGGCTGTTGGTGGCCCTGCTACTGAACCTTGGAAAACCATCATCTTCAAATTCGGGCCTTTTCCAGTTGCTGTTGGGAACCATTACACCGTCTATGTCCAATAATATCAACATATTGCAAAGTTAATTCATATTTCACAAATCCTTGAAAATACTTTCGTCCACACCGTTCAACTCGGCATCCCTTTTATGGTGTTCCTTGATTTGGTCACTATCTTCATAATCTTCCTCCACTATATTCATTTTGGACCATTCATGGTCAGGGGCACCTTTTGCGATTTCCCACTCCATATACTCGATTTTGACCCCTGCGAGTTGGGCGCAAATGTATCTATGGTGACCATCCACAATTCGTGAATTTTTCACTTTTACGCCATCAAACTGTATTCCAAGTTTCATTTTTTTATATATCCGTTGTAGGATGGGCAGGCACAATGCCTTTTGGGTCGATGTCAACTCCAATTCATTGGAATTCAACAATTTTTGAACAATAAGTCGGTCAATTTCTTGCATTTGGGACAAATTAAGGCCTCCAATATATACTTTTTGAAACAACGCATTGTGCTGTTGTAATCCCAGAACCAAAAAAAAAAGAAAAATCTGCACACCGAGTTTGCGCCATCCATCAACCCAAATCCCCCATCCGTCAATTCAAACCCGTCATCCGTCAATTGGATGCGTAAAAATCCTACGCAACAATTAGTTTAGCCCAAAACTTAAGAAAATGACGACTCTGGAAACCATAAACCTCTTACAGAAAATCTGTTTGGTGCTCATCGCATTCATTGTTTACCTATTGGGATTCCTCCACGGGGCCCGCTGGTGGAAAAGAAACAAGATCTAGCACAATACGGGACGGTAAGGGCCGTTTCAATAAAAGCCCAAACCAAACTTAAACCTACAAGAGCCATTCTTCCCCAAGACCCGAGCATAAAACGCTTTCTGATCCTGTGCCACAACCAGCATTATACCATTAGGGTGGATGAACACACGGACGGCGAAATCCGCTACCTCTGCTGGCAAAAGCCCAGGGGGATCTTGCAAAGGCCCAGCTTGGTCATCCGCAATGGAAAGTGTACGGAAAGTCCCAGTTTGGACAAGACCGAATATGTGTTCGAGGATGGTGACCTCACCTACAGCCTGGAGCGCATCGTCTCGAAAGGTGACCATGGCACGACCCATATTTTTTTGGAGGTCTCGGACAGGGACAATCAAAAAAGTACCTGGAAAATGGAGGAAAGGCCATTTCCCAAGTACTTAGGAGATTTTTTATGAAGGGTCTAGCCCTTGTAGGTGACGCGGTAAATGGCGTCGCCCACATCGTCGGAGATCAATAGCGATCCGTCTTTCAAGAACAACAGGTCCACCGGGCGGCCAAAGGCTTCTTGGCTTTCCTCGTCCAACCATCCTTCAATGAAGGGCTCATAGCTCACCGCCTTGTTGTTGTCCAGTTTCACCAAAGTGACCCGATAGCCGGATTTGGATGCGCGGTTCCAAGAGCCGTGTTCCGCAATAAAGGCATGGCCCTTGTAACTTTCCGGGAACATGCTGCCCGTATCAAACTTGACGGCGAGGGGTGCTACGTGCGCGCCCAAGGCCTGCACGGGAGCCACAAAGTCGGAACAGGGACGCTTATCGCCAAATTCGGGATCCTTGATGGTGCCCCCGTGGCAAAAAGGATAGCCAAAGTGTTGGCCCACCTCGGCGAGGCGGTTCAGTTCGCAGGGGGGCACATCGTCGCCCATCATGTCCCTACCGTTATCGGTGAACCATAGTTCGTTGGTGTCCGGGTGCCATGTAAAGCCGACGGTGTTCCGCACGCCACGGGCCACGATCTCGCGGTTGCTGCCGTCGGCATCCATTCGGGTGATGGTGGCAAAGCGCTCGTCCTCATCGGTACGGTCGCAGATGTTGCAGGGCGCGCCCACGGGCACGTACAGTTTGTTGTCCGGGCCAAAGGCAATGTATTTCCATCCGTGGTGGAACTCTGTGGGGTAATCGTCATAGATCAGTTCGGGTTCGGGCGGACTGGCCAATTGTTGCTCAATGTTTGGGTATTTGAACAAGCGGCTGACAGCGGCCACATATAAGGAGCCATCCCGAAAGGCGACCCCGTTGGGCTGCTCCAGGTCCGAGTCCACCTCAAACACTTTCTCGGCCCAAAAATCACCGTCCTCGTCCCGCAGCGCATAGACCTTGTTCTCGTTTCGGGTGCCCACAAAAAGCGTCCCGTTGTCGCCCATGGCCATGGAACGGGCGCCGTCAATGCCTTCGGCATAAATCTCAATCTGGAAGCCTTTGGGAAGTTTTAGGCGGTCCAAGGGCAGGGAGGCCTCATATTGTGACGTATCCGTTTCCTGTTGGGTCTTCTCATCGGCATTTTCTTGGTTGTCCCCTTTCTTTTTGCCGTTGCAGGAAAGCACGGCGAGGGAAAGCATCAGTAAAAAAATGGAGCTTTTGGGCAAATGGTTCATCTTCATGGGAATGAATAGGTGTTTTTGGTTTCTAAACCCATAAAGCTAAGACAAAATGATGGAAGATGGAAGTTGGGAGTCCGAAGTCAGAAGTCGGGAGTCGGGAGTCGGGAGTCGGGAGTCGGAAGTCAGAAGTCGGAACATTTATTCGTGAGCATTTGTGCCATTCGTGTCCGAAAGACGAAAGAACATAGAAAATAGAAAATAGACTGGTATTTTTTTGCCCAGTGCCGTTCCAAGTCTGTGGTTTCAGGTGATTGGGATTTGATATCAGGAATAGGGAATTTGGTATTTAGAATATGGTGCTTGGTAATTTGACCTACTCACTTCTCCCGTTTATATTCGGAAACGGTTCCCTGGTACCAAATTGTGGTGCGGTGGGTGCTGGCAATGGTGATGGAGCTAAAATTGGACGGATAGATCTGGGCAATCACCCGATAGGCCTCCTGGTCATGCGTGATGTTGAAGCGTACTGTTTTTCCGTCTCCTTTTTTGTTGGGTTCTAAGGTGAACTCCTTGGGAATGGCATTGAATTGGATACCGCCTTTCTGTGGATTGTAGGCCCCACCCATCTGCCGTTCCCCGAAATAGGGAAGATCGGCCATGACGCTGTCTCCCACGATACGAAGGTATCCCCCGGAACCGCCAATATCTATTCTGCTGGCCGTGCTGCCACGTGGCAACAGACCTGCATTGGCAATGCTGTTCAGCCCTTGGCTGGCCATGGGCTGCGCCCAACTGGCATCTATCTGGAAACTTTTATCGGAGATCAATTTCTCAAAAGCGGCCAACTCGGCCGGAGTGGCCTGTGACCTAGGTCCTGAGGCGCAAGCCATGGCAAGCAGCATCAAGAGGGCAAAGCCGTATGTTGTCCGGGTTTTCATCATCAAAGGATTAAGCCTGTTGAAAATACGGATTCTCGGGCTCATTTCCCAGAGTCCTCCGAAAACATTAACGTTTGAAGCGTTCAAAAATGGCGAGCGTCTTTTTGGTGTTGATGAAATAAACGCCCGTGAGCAGAATGGTGGCGGCGATAATGGATTGGGCCGTGATCTGTTCGTCCAAAAAATACCAGCCCAACAAAAGGGCCACAATGGGGTTGACGTAGGTGGAGGTGGCCACTTTTTCAGGGGAGACCGCTTTTAACAGATAATTGAACGAGGTGAAGGCCAAAATACTCCCGAAAACGATGAGCAGAACCATGGAGAGCTGCACGCCCCCACTCCAACTGAGCGGTGCCGACCAGGTTTCGCCAAAGGCCAAGCTCATCAGGGCCAAGGTGATTCCGGCGGTGAACATTTGGTAGCCGGTGTTCACAAAATAGTTGTTGGGGAGGTCTGCCTTGGCCACAAAAAGACTGCCGTAGGCCCAGCTCAACATACAAAAGAAGATCATGACCATACCGGTGATGGATTCTTCCTTGGCGATGATCTGTTTCTGGCTCACCAACAAATAGATGCCCACAATGCCCAGGATCACCCCGATGACAGACATGGGCTGTATCTTTTTGCCCTGCAGCACCCGCATCAGCAATAGGATGATGAGCGGTTGGGCGGAAATCTCCAAAGCGGCAAACCCGCTGTCCACATATTTCAGGGCCCACACCACTACCCCGTTCCCGAAGCTGAGAAAAAGGATACCGGCAATAATCGTGTTCCACAGCTGTTTTTTGGTGATGCTCAAGGGGATGCCCATGATCTTGGCCAGAATAAATATCAAGATTCCGGCCGTGGTGAACCGGCAAGAAGCCAGCATAAAAGGCTCCAGTTCCTGCACGGCCACCTTGTTCAGGAGATAGGTGGATCCCCAGATCACGTAGATGGCAAAAAAAGCAAGGATGACCAAGACGGATGTAGAGGATTTTCCCATTCCAGCGCAAGTTTATGGCCCTGCAATATTACGGATGTTTGTAGGAGTAAAAAATACTTTACGGGCATCTTTTACATTAAAATAATTGGTCATTTTTTCGAGTGGAAAGTAATAATCAAGAATGTTCCAAGGTGTCCAGTAAATAGGCGGCAATGTCCGCTTCCAATTCCCTAAAGCGCTTCAGATGGAGCTGGACCTCCCGCTCAAGACCCTGAACGGCACCAGCTTTTTTTCTGTGGATCATATCCATGAGGTTCTTTTGGTATTTTTCAAACAGCTTGAAGTTTCGCTTTAGGTCGTTGTATTTCTCAAAGCTGGAGGGGCATTTGGGTTCGTAGGTGTACGAACATAGCTTTTTGGACAGCCGTTGGATGACCTCGTGGTTGCGTTCCATGCGGATCAGCAACTCTTGTTTGTGGTAGGTGTTCTTTGAACTGATATGCTCCATGGCGCAGTGTTTAGGGATAGGAAGTTGCTTGTGTCCATTAAGTTACGAAATAACGGTGATAGTTGGATCGGGATTAACTTTCATTTAATGGTTTCGTCAACTTCTACCAACAAAAAGGCCCGATGCATTTGCACCGGGCCTTTAGATCAAACGTCATCGGTGTGATGCATTAATTGTTGGTTTCCTCGTAGGCCTCTTGTTTCAGTTCCTCACTGGCAACGATGGCCAGTTCCACCCTTCTGTTCTTGGCTTTGCCAGCGGCTGTATCATTGCTTTCAATGGGTTGGTCCTCACCGTACCATTTGGTGGTGAATCGGCCACTGGAGATGCCCTTGCTCACCAAGTAGTTGGTCACGGCCTGTGCCCTGCGTTGTGAAAGTCCTAAATTGTACTCTGCGGCACCATCGGAATCCGTGTGGCCCTCCACCAGAATGTTGGTCTTTGGATATTCCTTGAAAATTCCGGCCAATTTGTCCAAGGTAGTGGCAGAAGCACCTTTGATATCAGCTTTGTTGGTATCGAAATAGACACCGTTCTCTCCACTGAAGGTCACGTTGATGCCCTCTCCCACCCGTTGCACTTCTGCACCGGGGATCTCTTCCTCGATTCGCTCGGCCTGACGGTCCATGCGGTTACCGATATAGCCACCGGCCGCACCGCCGACCACGGCACCGATGATGGCGCCTAGGGCCGTATTTCCTTTTCCAACATTGTTCCCGATGATACCGCCAATAACGGCACCACCCCCGGCACCGATAGCGGCACCTTTTTGGGTGTTGTTTGCATTTTTCACGGCATCGCAGCTCAGGATAAGGCTCAGGGCCAAGAATGCGGTTGTACTTTTTAATAGGATATTTTTCATGTGTTTATTTTTATTGTTTTTTCAATGGTCACATGGAACCTTTGATGACCAAAATAATCATTGCACTATGCCTCTAAAGATTATTTTGGTCATGTCGGTTTCATATTGTTTTATTTTCTTGAAAATTCATAGACTACGGTCACGGGCTGTCCGTCCACGGATACGTTGGATTTCAGGGTCATGGCCTGCTCTGTAAGGCTGACGATGTTCAATCGATATCCATAACCTCCGGAAATGTCCTTGCGGTTTTCATCGATGAACTTGAATTGTAATTGGCTGGAGTAATTGGCTGTGGGTTCCACTACGGACCACCGGAAAAAACGGTCGCCACCTTGGCAGAGGGAACTCTGTTTGATGGTGTACCTTCCCGTACTGTTGTTGTCCCTAAAGAACCATTCACTGTCCTCGAAGCAGATGTCCTCTGCATCGTTGAAGATGACCGACTTGAAATTGCCGGAATTGTTTTCGTAGTACACATTGTCCAAATTCCACGTACCGCTGAAAATATCCCTTTGGGAGCGGGCACTTTTGGATACGGAGCAGGAAACAAGCAAAAGGCTTGCTATTGCGACGAATAATAATGATCGTTTTACCATAAGATTTAAAGTTAATGTTCAATAAAAGATACGAAATGGGTCAATATAAAGTTGTTTTATCCATCAAAAAAATGATTAAATGGCTGCAAATCAATACGTGTACAATTCCAATAGAGCTGCCTCGAACCGCTTCTTGGGCAGATAGTTTGCCTCCAGTTCCTTCGCAAAGGGAACCGGTGTTTCCAGGCTGCCAATGCGCTTTACGGGGGCATCCAAATACTCAAAACATTCTTCCATGACCATGGCGGAAATGTCACTCGCAATGCCCCCAAAAAGGGTGTCTTCTTGCAAAATGATCAATTTTCCCGTCTTTTTCAGAGAAGTCTTGACGGCATCAAAATCCAGAGGTTGAAGTGTACGCAAATCTAAGAGATCCGCATCGATTTCTGGATGTTTTTCCAATACTTCGATGGCCCAATGCACCCCGGCACCATAGGTGACCACGGAAATGGCCTCGCCTTTCCGTACCCAATTGGCCTTGCCAAAAGGTAGCGTGTAATAATCGGAAGGTACCTCGCCATACACACTTCGGTACAGTCCCTTGTGTTCAAAGAACAATACAGGATTTGGGTCGTTGATGGCCGTGTTCAACAATCCTTTGGCATCTGCGGGAAAAGCAGGATAGACCACCTTGAGCCCCGGCGTCTTCGTGAACCAGGCCTCGTTGGTCTGCGAATGGAAGGGTCCAGCCCCTACTCCTGCCCCGCAGGGCATGCGGATCACCACATCCGCCTTTTCGTTCCAGCGGTAATGTGATTTGGCCAAATAGTTCACAATGGGGTTGAATCCCGTGCTCACAAAATCGGCAAACTGCATCTCCACCACGGCCTTCATACCGTTGATGGAAAGCCCCATGGCCGCGGAAACAATCACGGATTCACAGATGGGTGTGTTACGTACCCTGCTCCTCCCAAACTTGGGCACAAAACCTTCGGTAATCTTGAAGACACCACCGTAATCCGCAATGTCCTGACCCATCAGGATCAGTTCATTGTGGCGGTACATGGATTGCTCCAATCCTTCCGAAATGGCATCAACAAAGCGGATATTCTTTGTCTCTTCTTTTGGTTTTGTTTCTTGATAGTCAAATGGTTGGTAAATATCACCTAACTCTTTGGTTTCATTAAATGAAATCGATGGTTCGTCAAAAGCAAGTTTCAAATTTTCATCGATCTCATCTGAAATACTGCCTTTTAACTGTTCTATATTTTCTTCGGACAGCGATCCATTTTCCAACAAAAAAGCTTCATAATTGGCAATGGGATCTTTCTTTTCCCACTCTTTCATCAACTTTTCCGGAACATATTTGGTGCCACTGGCCTCCTCGTGCCCGCGCATGCGAAAGGTCTTGAACTCCAAAAGTATGGGCCTTGGTCTTTTTCGAATGGCCTTACAGAGCTCGTCCACCTTGGCATACACTTCCAAAATGTTGTTGCCGTCTATGATGCGGGACTCCATGCCATAGCCTTTGGCCCTGTCCGCTAAATTCTCACAATTGTACTGTTCGTTGGTGGGCGTGGAAAGTCCATAGCCGTTGTTTTCAATACAAAAGAGCACAGGCAGATTCCATACTGATGCCACATTGAGCGCTTCGTGGAAATCGCCTTCACTGGTGGCCCCTTCTCCCGTAAAAACAGCAGTAACCCTTTTCTTTCTGCGAAGCATATCGGCCAGAGCGATACCATCTGCCACCCCTAATTGGGGACCCAAATGGGAAATCATGCCCACAATCTTATATTCCTGGGTGCCGAAATGGAAACTACGGTCCCTGCCATTGGTGAAACCGCTCTGCTTTCCTTGCCATTGCGCGAACAATCGGTTCAAGGGGATGTTCCTGGAAGTGAAGACCCCAAGGTTGCGGTGCATGGGCAAAATGTATTCATCCTCCTTCAGGGCTTGGGTCACACCCACAGAAATGGCTTCTTGTCCAATGCCGCTGAACCACTTGGAAACCTTGCCCTGTCGCAGCAAGATCAGCATTTTTTCCTCAATCATTCGGGGTTTGAGCATCCCGGTGTACAGGTCAAGCAATTTCTGTTGGTCCAGGTCGCCAATATGATACCTCATACGATAAAATTCAACGGCCTAAAAGTAGTAAAACGCCCCCATCTTTCCGTAAATTTCAAAAAGCTTCGGCAATATTCCTTACTTTTGACCTTATTACAAACCATTTAGATATGAGTGCGATTCCAAGTGTGAACCTAGAGGATTTCATCTCTGGGGACCCGGCCCGAAAGGAAAAGTTTGTCAAGGAAATAGGTGCCGCTTTTGAAGGCATCGGCTTTGTGGCCCTAAGCGGACATTTTTTATCCGATGAATTGGTGGACGACCTCTATTCCGAGATCAAAAAATTCTTCCAACTGCCCCAAGAGGTCAAGGACCAATATGAAATTGAGGGTATTGGCGGTCAAAGGGGGTACACTTCCTTTGGAAAGGAGCACGCCAAAGGTAAAAAGGAGGGTGACCTGAAAGAATTTTGGCATTTTGGACAATATGTGGAGGACAACCCGAAACTGGAAGCCGAATATCCGGCCAATGTGATGGTGAAGGAACTCCCCAAATTCAACGCGGTAGGTAAGGAAACCTATCAAATGCTGGAAAAAACGGCCAAATATGTGTTGCGGGCACTGGCCCTGCACCTTGGCCTGGAGGAAACCTATTTTGATGACTATATCAAGAACGGAAACTCCATTCTGAGGCCCATCCACTATCCTCCCATCACTACGGAGCCCAAAAATGCGGTCAGGGCGGCGGCGCATGGTGACATCAACCTGATCACACTGCTCATGGGTGCGCACGGAAAGGGACTGCAGGTGCAGAACCATCAGGGCGAATGGGTGGATGCGATTGCCAGACCCGACCAATTGATGATCAATGTGGGGGACATGCTCTCCCGTCTCTCCAACAACAAATTGAAATCCACCATCCATCAGGTGGTAAACCCTCCAAGGGAATTGTGGGGCACATCCAGATATTCCATTCCGTTCTTTATGCACCCTATCAGCGAAATGCCATTGAACTGCTTGGAGAACTGTATTGATGAAGACCACCCCAAAGCCTACGAGGACATTACCGCAGGTGAATTTTTGCACGAAAGGCTCATCGAACTCGGATTGGTAAAAAAATAAGCACTGTGGATCTACACGACCAGCTCAAAAATCTCTTTCCGGACCACGAGCCCGAAGAGGAGCCCAAAAAAAACAGTGATGCCCCATCCTATTGGTTGCAGGATGACCCCATTATCTGCAAATATGAAAAGCGTAAGGGTAAGCCCATTACCATTCTGGAAGGCTACAATGGGGCCGAAAGCGACTTCAAAAAACTGGCCAAGGACCTGAAAACATTTTTGGGCGTTGGCGGCAGTTTCAAGAACGACACCATCATTATCCAAGGCGATTACAGGGATAAGATCATGGCCTTTCTGAAAGAGAATGGTTTTTCAGTGAAACGGGTCGGGGGATGATGGAAATTTCCCTAAAATGAAAGTACGAGGCTTTTACGTGTTAAAATTAGATACTGAAAACCAATGTTTTGTGAAAAAATTTTTGTGTTCTTGGTATAAGTTTTAATTTTATTCTTCCTAACCAACAAAAACTAAAGCTGAAAATGAAATCACTGTTGCACATTACCAACGGGGACAGTTTCACGTCCAGATTGCAGTCCTTGCAACTAAAGGGCGACATCATCACATGGCGGGAAATGCTATGTGAAGGCAAGACCCTTTGCGCTGTGGGAAGCGAATCTTTCTGGAAGACCCGCTTTGAATTCCTCAACAAAAACTACAAGGTCACCAAGTCTTGGTTCGTAGAAAAGACACTCAAGGAATACCGGTCTCTTTGTAACCATAAACAGCAGGACCATATCGTTTTGTGGTTTGAATACGACCTTTTTTGCCAAATCAATATGCTGGCTGTACTCAGCTGGCTGAAGGAGCACAGGCGACACGCCGAGATTTCACTGGTGTGCAGTGGCAAGGAAGATGAAAGTGGCAAGCTGTACGGACTCAATGAGCTGAGTGATGAAAGGTTGCTGCAGTTGTATGAAAGCCGTACCCTGCTTTCCCAAGATGATATTGAATATGCGGATTACATCTGGCAACTCTATTGCAGTGACAACCCCATACGCATGGAAAATCAGTTGGCCAACAACGATTTCCAATTTGAGTATCTGAACGACGCCCTGAAAACCCACCTCAAGCGATTCCCAACCATAAAAAATGGCCTTAACGAACTGGAAAACCATGTGTTGAAAACCGCGGTGGCCAAGAAACCTGAATCAAGGAACGCCCTCATGGGACAGTTGTTGTCCGACCAAGGGTATTATGGTTTTGGCGACACGCAATACGAACGCATCATAACCTCCTTAAAACCGCTCTTCAATTCCTTCAATCCTGTCAAATTGACCAAAAAAGGGAAGGAAGTACTGGAGAACAAATCAAATTATTATTCACAAATACGTGATAATCAATTGTATTTAGGTGGTTCTTTAAAGTATAACTTCCTGTACAATACTGACACCAACCGCATCTTAAAACTTTAAGTGGATGTCTTCATTAGGAAGCTCAGAGCTTATTCTGAACCCTGATGGCAGCATCTACCATCTCAATCTTTTGCCCGAGGATATTGCGGAAACCATTATTACGGTCGGTGACCCAGAACGCGTTCACGAAGTATCCAAATATTTCGACAGCATCGAAATACGAAAGGGTAAGCGTGAGTTTCTGACCCATACCGGATATTTGTCGGGAAAACGCCTCACAGTGATCTCCACGGGCATCGGCACGGACAATATCGACATTGTGCTGAACGAATTGGATGCGCTTGCCAATATCGATTTTCCTTCAAGACAGGTCAAGAGCGAAAAAAAACGACTTGGTATCATACGGATTGGTACATCGGGCACCATCCGCCCTGAAATTCCCATTGATTCGTTCCTAGTAAGCACTTCGGCCATTGGCCTTGATGGACTCCTGCATTTCTATGGAAATTCCGACCCCAGAAACAAAGCTATGGAAAGGGCGCTCATCAAGCATTTGGATTGGGACGGACACCACATTGTACCCTATGCAGTGGACTCCGATGAGCATTTGAAAAAAGTGTTCATTTCCCCCAATGTCCATTTAGGAATAACAGTCACCAATTCAGGGTTTTATGGCCCTCAGGGAAGAGTACTCCGCTTAGCTCCAAAAGTGATGGATTTTCAGGACAAATTGGCTTCTTTTTCCTTTGAAGGCCAGCACATCACCAATCTGGAAATGGAAACAGCGGGCATTTATGGACTTGCCAAATTGATGGAGCACAAAGCCGTTTCGTTGAACGCCATTTTGGCCAATCGGGCCACCGGGGAATTCTCAACGGATGGCGGCAAGACCATCGATTCCTTGATCAAATTCGCCCTGGAACGGCTTGTGAATGACCCATCGGTATAAAATACCGTGCGGAACCCTTATTTTTGCCTAATCAAAACGAAGAGATGAAAAACGTGAACATCATCGGGGTACCGGAACATTTTAACCTGCCTTGGCATTTGGCCATGGAAGATGGGGCATTTGAGGACAGGGGCATATCGCTCGATTGGACAGATGTCCCCGAAGGCACAGGAAAAATGTGCCAGTTGCTGGAAACCGGAGAGGCCGATATGGCCATCATTCTAACAGAGGGCATCATCAAGAGCATATCCCAAGGGAATCCCAGCAAGATTGTCCAAGAATTTGTCTCATCGCCCCTGCTCTGGGGCATCCATGTGGCGGCGGACAGTGAAAGAACATCCATAGCTTCATTGCAGCGCGACAAAGTAGCCATAAGCCGAATGGGAAGCGGGAGCCATTTGATGGCCTATGTGAATGCCCAAAACCAGGGTTGGGACACAGAAAAGCTCCAATTTGAAATCGTGGACAATCTGGATGGTGCCGTAAAAAACCTGACCGAAGGCTCGAATGCCTATTTCATGTGGGAACATTTCACCACAAAACCTTTGGTGGACAATGGGACCTTTAAAAGATTGGGCGACTGCCCTACTCCTTGGCCCTGTTTTGTGATCGCGGCCACCGATTCGTTCCTGAAAGACAATAGAGGGATTTTGGGTCACATTCTGGACATCATCAACACCTATACGTTGGAATTCAGGGAGATTCCAAGTATCGACAGGACCCTTTCCAATCGATATGGGCAACAATTGCAAGATATTCAGGAGTGGCTCGGAAAAACCACCTGGGGGCAGGAACAGATGGCCCCAAAAACGTTGGAAGACATCCAATCACGTCTCTTTCAACTCAATTTGATTGAAGAGATCAAAGAGTCTTCGCGTTTTCTTTGGAGATAAACCTACCACTCAATACCCGTCTTGCCCATTTGGGCCAGTAATCCGTTGGTTTTGCTAAAGTGTTGGTTCCCAAACCAGAGTCCGCGGTTGGCACTCAAGGGCGAGGGATGTCCAGAAGTCAGGATATGGTGTTTCCGTTGATCGACCAAAGCTGATTTCTTTTTGGCAAACCCACCCCAAAGCAAAAAAACAACCCCTTCCAATTGTTCCGATACCGTTCGGATAACTGCATCCGTGAACGTTTCCCAACCTTTGTTCTGGTGGCTTCCCGCCTGGTGCGCCCGTACCGTCAAGGTGGCGTTCAGCAAGAGCACCCCTTGGTCGGCCCAGCGCTCCAGGTTGCCGCTCTTCGGATAGGGTTTTTCCACGTCCGTCTTGATTTCCTTAAAGATATTGACCAAGGAAGGTGGATGGGGAATACCATCCTTTACAGAAAAGCAGAGGCCGTTCGCCTGGCCGGGACCATGATAGGGGTCTTGGCCAATGATGACCACCTTCGTCTCTTGGAACGGACAATGGTCAAAAGCGGCAAAAATATCCTTACCCTTTGGGTAACAGGTATAGTGTTGATATTCCTGCTTCACAAATTGGGTCAATTGTTGAAAATAGGGCTTTTCAAACTCTTGATGTAAATGGGCCTTCCAACTGGGCTCGATGGCAACATCCATATGCTATTTCTTTTTGGTCAATTTATAGATCAAATACCCAATCCCAATAATAAAATGAATCAGGATGACTCCCGCAATCACATAAATTAAGGTATGATCATTTCTCATTGCCTATCTTTTAGGATAAGGATTGGACATATGGTCAAATGTACGCATTGCCATGGTTTTACTTTTTACGGCCCGAACAAAAACTGCAAAATCCTATATTTGTCCTGCTAACGGAAAAAGATGCGCAACATTCACCCCAAAACACTACAAGACCTCGAATTTCCAACGGTCCTGAACCAAATATCGGCCCGCTGCAACACAGAACTCGGCAAGGAACATGCCCTGCACATTGTCCCCATCGATGACAAGGAGGAATTGATGGACGTTTTGGGGCAAACTTCCGAATATCTGGCCTCTTTTTCCAACGATAACCGCATCCCCAACCATGGTTTTGATCAAATCAATCCGGAACTTGGGCTGTTGAAGATAGACAACAGCACTTTGGAGATTACAGGTTTCCGAAAAATCGGGAACATCTGCAAAACAGTGGCCATCCATCAAAAATTTCTGAAAAAATTCAAGGAATACTATCCATTGCTCTTCCAAAAATCGGAAGGACTGGAACCCAATTCGGAGATTTCGGAAGCCATTGATGCTGTTATCGATAAGTTTGGGGAAATCAAGGATTCAGCATCTGCCGATTTGAGACAGATCCGTAGCCAGATCAATGAGGTCAGGGGCAAGATCAACCAGAGTTTTGGTGCTGCATTGGCACGTTGCCAATCCTTGGACTATCTGGATGAAATCCGGGAATCCGTAATGGAAAACCGAAGGGTATTGGCCGTGAAGGCCATGCACCGCAAGAAAGTGAAAGGCAGTGTGATGGGTGCCTCAAAAACAGGCAGCATCGTCTATATTGTTCCCGAAGCCACCCTGACCTATGCCCGCGAGCTGAACAATCTGGAATTTGAAGAGAAAGAGGAAATCCAACGAATATTGAACCAGTTGACAGGCCAGGTCAGACCTTATCTGGAACTGTTAAAAACCTACCAGGCCTATTTGGTGGACACGGACATTACGGCGGCCAAGGCCAAATACGCCTCGGAAATGAATGCCGTTTTGCCCGAGATCAACGGGGAGCGGGAACTGTTCCTAAGGGATGCCTACCATCCCCTGCTCTACCTATCCAACAAGCGAAAACAGCAAAAAACGTGGCCGCAGACCATCAAACTGCACAAGGAGAACCGCATTATCGTGATTTCTGGCCCCAATGCCGGAGGGAAAAGTATCACCCTGAAGACCATTGGCCTACTGCAGGTCATGCTCCAGAGCGGTATGCTCATTCCCGTGCACGAACGCAGCTCTGTCTGTCTGTTCGAAAAGGTCTTGACCGATATTGGGGATAATCAATCCATTGAAAATCATCTGAGTACATACAGTTATCGGTTAAAGAACATGAACCAGTTCCTGAAAAAGTGCAATGAGGAAACCCTGTTCTTGATCGATGAATTTGGCACCGGAAGTGATCCCGAACTGGGCGGTGCCTTGGCGGAAGCCTTTTTGGAAGTGTTCTATGAGCGTGGGGCCTATGGCGTGATCACCACCCACTACGCCAACCTGAAGGCGTTGGCCAACGAACTGCCCCATGCCACCAATGCGAATATGCTCTTCAACGCCAAGACCCTGGAACCCACCTTCCAACTGGTGCTAGGCGAAGCGGGAAGCTCCTTTACATTTGAGGTAGCGCAGAAGAACGGCATCCCCTACTCCCTCATCAACAAGGCCAAGAAAAAAATAGAACGCGGCAAGGTCCGGTTTGATGCCACCATTGCCAAGTTGCAAAAGGAACGGAGCAAAATGGTGGAGACCGGCTCCAAGCTCAAAGAAGAGGAAACCAAGGCCCGTGAAGAATCCGAACGCCTGGAACAGCTCAACACCAAGATCAAATCCAAGCTGGAGAGCTATCAGGAACTATATGACCACAACCAGCGGATGATCCAATTGGGCAACAAGGTGAACACCATTGCGGAGCGCTATTTCATCGACAACAAAAAACGTCCCTTGATCTCAGAACTGCTGCGGATCGTGGAGACCGAGAACAGCAAGCGGAAAAAGACCACGGCCAAAAAAGCGAAGGAAAAGCAGGAACAACAGCAACAGGTGGCCCAAGAGCTGGAGCAAAAGATCCAAAAAGTGCGGGTGGAGAAAAAGGAGAAAAAGAAAAAAGAGGTCCAGGCCGAAAAGAACAAGCCCAGACCTGTCTTTAAGGTGGGCGACCGCGTACGTTTGATGGACGGCAAGGCCGTGGGCAGCATCGACAGTCTGGAAAAGGGCAAGGCCGTGGTGAACTACGGGATGTTCACCACCAATGTGGGTGTGGAGCAGTTGGAGTTGGTGGAAGCGAAGAAGTAGGCACTTTTATTCCGCACTTGATGCGGAATCCCTTTTTTAGAATGTTGACAACTACTCATAAATCAACAACTTACCGTATTGTTTTTTATAATTTTTTCGGTGAACTTCGTTATCGGATGATATAATTCATTTAAAAACGAATCATATCTCTAACGTTGTAACACATTTGACCAAACCAAGAAAAATTGAAATTAACTAAAAAACATTTGGGAATTTACAACACCTACGAAGGAAAAAAATCTTCTTTAGAAAATGTTGGAACTCAAAAAGAAAAGGAATTATTTCAAAATGGAGAATTTGAGAAAATAACGGAATTAATAGAAACTGAATACAAAATAAAACGGAAAGAACTTTCGGAATCAGAAATACAAAATCACAAATCTGAACTGAATTTAATATTTGATAGTAATTGGAATAAAAAATCGTTGAAATACTTATCTAAAAAATATTGTGAACCAGAAAAAGAACAAAGCACATTTGACTCATTAATGTCAATGCTTTGGGCAATGTTCGGGTAAATTAAAATGGGAAAGAAACTAATCATAACGCTGATTTTATCAATTTTGACTTTTTTGTCAACGTCATTTTTAACTGTAATAAGTCATTTGACTTCGCCTGTTAATAAAACAGTCGGATATAAATCTTTAGAAATTGGATTTCCATTTAAATATTACGAGGAATTTATGATTGACTGCCCAAATCCAAATTACGGATGGAATTTAAACAATCTGATTATAGACATAATTCTGACTTTGATTATTGTTAGCGGAATTATGTACTTTATAAATAAAAAAAACGTGTTACAACACCGTGTATAGCTCATTGCGGCTGAATTCCTAATCGGAATTCATTGCAAATTTGCTATCTTCGGTTTACGGCGGAAAATCCTCGCGGATTTTCACGCAACGAGCCATACACAAAACCGATAACGAAACCCCACTTTTCTTTATCATTTTGTTATCCCGGCCCAACCAATAAACCTTCCCGTCCATTTTTTTCCTATCTTGTTTGGCAATTCATGACCAAAACAACGTAAACAAAAAATGAAGAAAAAATCATCCTCAAGTAGAAGAAACTTTGTGAAGAACACTGCAATGGCTTCCAGTATCTTCATCGTACCCCGCCACGTGTTGGGCGGGCCGGGCTTTTTGGCCCCCAGCGACCGTTTGAACCTAGCTGCAATCGGTGCGGGCGGTAAAGGGGCCAGTGATATCGCCAATGCGTCCGTGAACGGGCGCGAACGCGTAGTGGCCCTTTGCGATGTGGATTTTTCCGGATCGGCCAAACGATCGGTGGAGCTTTTCCCCAAGGCCAAGCTCTACAACGACTATCGCGAAATGCTCGATAAGGAAAAGGACATCGATGCGGTGACCATCAGTACCCCGGACCATGTGCATGGACCTGCAGCGGCCTATGCCATGCAGCGTGGAAAGCACGTGTATGTCCAAAAACCCCTCACCCACAACATCCGCGAAGCACGGGTGTTGACCCAGATGGCGAGGGACAAAAAAGTAGTGACCCAAATGGGCAACCAAGGGGGTTCTAACCCGCTCTTGGGCCTGGTACAGAAATGGGTGGATTCCGGTGCATTGGGCCGGATCACCAAAGTGGAAATTTGGACCAACCGTCCTGTGTGGCCGCAAGGCTACGCCATGCCCGAACCCAATCCCGAAAGCAAACCTGAAGACCTGTTCTGGGACCTTTGGTTGGGCCCTGCCCCCGAGACACCCTATATCCCCAACCTGCATCCGTTCAACTGGCGAGGCTGGTGGGACTATGGAACCGGGGCTTTGGGCGATGTGGGATGCCATTTGGTGGACATTCCGTACCGAACCTTGAAACTGGGCTACCCTACCGCTGCAGAATGTAGTGTGGGAACGGTTTTCTCCCAAATGTGGAACCCCGATTACCATCCTGAAGGTTGTCCGGCCACATCGTTCATCACCCTGAACTACGAAGCGACCGAAAAAACAGGCGCACCATTGATCATGACTTGGAGCGATGGGGGCATACGTCCCTCCCATCCAGAGATCATTCCTGCGGACAGCGACATTGGTGGACCGGGTAGTTACAACGGTGTACTTATCCATGGGGAAAATGGAGTCATTTCCACCAACATCAATGACAGTTCGCCTTTGACGCCCAAACTCTACCTGAACAATGGCACCACAGAGTTCGGTCCTGAGGTAGAGGATATGCCAGAGCCCGAATATGGCCACCAACGCAAATGGGTGGATGCCTGTAAAGCCGGGTTTGGCAGTCAGGAGCACTTGGATCTGACTTCCTCCTTTGATTATGCAGGACCTATGACCGAAACCGTTCTCATGGGCAACTTGGCCATCCGCAGTTATATGTTGCGCAGACCGAATGCCGAGGGCAACTTTGAATTCTATGGCCGTAAAAAGCTGCTATGGGATGGTGAGAACATGAAGGTCACCAATTTTGAGGACGCCAACCAGTTCGTTACCCGTACCTACCGCGAAGGATGGGAGGTGTAATACTTCTAATCTACACACCAGCAATAAACAATAAGGGCCGTCTTTGACGGCCCTTTTATATGTTCACAGATTTTTACCAAAATAGATTTTCCATCTATTCCCCTCCTATCGAAAATGAATGCCCAAACCCTTCGCAAGGTCAGTCATTTGGATGTATGGCCCGGTTTTGGACCATGGGCACTGTTCTTTTGAGTCAATATCTAGATGATTCGCATTAAACCATGCAGATATCAAACGCTAATTTAGTCACCGTTTAGAAACCCTTAAATTTTACAAAATGAAAAAGAATGTATTGATTATAGTGGCTTTTCTCACAGGAGTGACCTGCTTTGCCCAGAATACGAACAATGTACAATTAGGTGTACGTGGTGGTGCCAATTTTGCCACTGTGGCGGGGGATGATTTCGATAGCCCGGATTCGAGGACCTCTTTCTACTTGGGTCTATTGGCCGAGGCTCCTTTGTCCGATCATGTTTCCCTGCAGCCAGAAGTCTTTTATTCGGCACAAGGTTTTGATATCACTGACGAACCCGATACCCCGGATGCACAATTCCAGGTAGATTACATCCAAGTACCGGTGCTTTTGAAGTTCTACATCGCGGATGGATTGAACATTCATGCAGGACCACAATTTGGTTTTAAGGTAAACGAGGAAGTGGATTTCAACCCGGGTGAGGATTCCGGTGATTTTGATTCGGATTCCATCAATAGCTTCGACTTTCAGGGAGCTGCAGGTGTGGAATATAAATTTCCTTCCGGATTTTTTATCCAAGGGCGATATTCCTACGGTTTCTCCGAAATGATTGAGGATGTGGACATCCATAACTCCGTATTTTCCGCTGGACTTGGATTTATGTTCTAAGAAAGATAAAATCAGAAAAAGAAAATGAGGGAACTCCATCTATTTAGATGGAGTTTTTTATGGGAGGACGTTACATTGATTGATATGAAAACAAGGTCAATTTCAATAAAAAAGGGCTCTTCTTTGAAATCAATAAAACTATCTTTACATTGGTTTTTTAAGAACATTCGAAAAATTGAGCATGGCAAAGAATACCTATACCATTTCGGTCATACAACTGAATCTGAACAATACCCCCGAGAACAATCTGAAAAAATGCATGGAGTGGGTAAAAAAGGCAGCGGCCAAGGGTGCCGAGGTCATATCACTCCCCGAACTCTATAGCAGCCATTATTTCTGCCAAAGTGAAGACACCGACAATTTTTCACTGGCTGAACCTTTGTACGGCACTTCTTTCAAAGCTTTCAGTGCCCTGGCCAAGGAGTTGGGCGTGGTCATCATAGTGCCCTTTTTTGAAAAGCGCATGTCCGGGGTGTACCATAACAGTGCCTACATCATTGATTCTGACGGTTCCGAGGCAGGGTTGTACCGAAAAATGCACATTCCCGACGACCCTCATTTTTATGAGAAATTCTATTTTACCCCAGGGGATCTGGGTTTCAAGACCATACCCACCCAAAAAGGGAAAGTGGGCACGCTGATCTGTTGGGATCAATGGTACCCAGAAGCGGCCCGTTTGACCGCCCTCCAAGGTGCGGAGGTACTCTTCTACCCTACGGCAATAGGCTGGCATCCGAAGGAAAAAGAGGAATTTGGGGAAAAACAGCAAGGTGCCTGGATGAACGTGATGAAAGGACATGCCGTGGCCAACGGGGTCTATGTGGCCGCAGCCAACCGGATCGGATTGGAAAAATACCTTCCCGATACGAATGGCATTGAGTTTTGGGGATCTTCCTTCATTTGCGGACCTCAAGGCGAGATCTTGGCACAGGCCTCTGCCGATCAAGAAGAAATATTGTTGGCAGAAATCGATTTGGACCTACAAGAAAACGTTCGCCAAAACTGGCCTTTCCTTCGCGATAGACGCATCGATATGTACGGGGCCATCACCAAAAGAGCTATTGACTGATGGCGGCAACATCTTGGCGGTTTCCCGCTGAATGGGAAAAACAACACGGCATTTTACTGTGCTTTCCGCACAATGGAAACGACTGGCCCGGTAAGTATGGAGCCATTCAATGGGCCTTTGTGGAATTCATCAAAAAAGTGGCCACTTTTGAAGAGGTTTTCCTCGTAGTCGCCTCTGAAAAACTCAAGGAAAAGGTCCATGAAATGCTCAAGTTGGCACACGTGGACACCGATAGGGTATCTTTTATTGTCCACAAGACCAACCGCAGTTGGATGAGGGACTCCGGCCCCATCATTGTAAAGAATGGAACGCAGCGAAAGGCCTTGAACTTCAACTTCAACGGTTGGGCCAAATATTCCAATTACAAACTCGATAGACACGTTCCGCAGAAGGTCTCCGACTTTTTGAACGTTCCTTTGGAACAGGTGACTTACAAAGGGAAGCCTGTGGTACTTGAAGGCGGGGCCATTGATGTGAATGGAAAAGGAACCCTGATCACATCCGAAGAATGTTTGTTGGATCCCAAGATCCAAGTCCGGAACCCAGGGTTCACCAAAGAGGACTACGAAACCATATTCAAAGAATATCTCGGCGTTACCAACACGATTTGGTTGGGCGATGGCATCAAAGGGGACGATACCCATGGGCATATCGACGATTTGGCGCGGTTTGTCAATGAAAATACAATTGTCACCGTTGTGGAATCGGACACCTCGGATGCCAACTATGCACCACTTCAGGACAACCTGAAACGATTGGAGAAAGCTGTTTTGGAAAATGGGAAAAGACCCAAATTGGTGACGCTTCCCATGCCCAAACGAATCGATTTTGAAGGGATAACGCTTCCGGCCAGTTATGCCAATTTCTTGATGCTCAACAAGGCCGTGCTGATGCCCACCTTCAATGATTCCCGTGATCGCGAGGCCTTGAACACCTTGGCGAGTGTTTTTCCTGATCGGGAGGTCATAGGTATCAGTGCCATAGATTTGATCTGGGGATTTGGGACCTTACATTGTTTGAGCCAGCAGATACCAAAATAAATGTAAAGTTTATTAAACAATAAAAGAAATGCATCGGTGATGTATGCTCTTTATTTTCTATGCTTCTCCTCTATCCATTTGGCCAAGTACTTTGTACTGGTCAAGGTTTCATGGTGCAGTAGTCGCCCTATGAAATTACGGTTTCTGTGATCGGTTAAGTGTTCAGT
Source organism: Flagellimonas hadalis (assembly GCF_007785775.2). GTDB lineage: Bacteria > Bacteroidota > Bacteroidia > Flavobacteriales > Flavobacteriaceae > Flagellimonas > Flagellimonas hadalis. The sequence continues at coordinate 445,787 of NZ_VNIK02000001.1, read as the reverse complement.
CGCCTCGTTTAAATGTATGATAAGTTGATTTTGGAGAATTTCTTTTTGATATAAGCTATTGATCAGAACAATTCCGTTGCCTTGGGCAGCAGTCCAATTTTCTTCGTGTTGATAAAGTTGTATGGCAGATTGAGCAAAAGCATCCCAATCATCCGTAACGGTTCCGTTCCAAGGTAGCCCAACGTGCATGCCTTCCGACCCGATGGAGGTTGTGACGCTTGGAATGCCATGGATCATCGCGTCCAACAACTTGCCCTTGATGCCCGCCCCAAACCGTAAGGGAGCCAATAGCGATCGGTGCTTTTGTAGCACCTCCCCGACATTCTCGGCCCAGCCTTTCACATGAAATCCGGTTTTGGAATGGTGCATGTCCTTGACCATTTGTGGGAGGTAAGCCCCATAAATGTAGAGATTGGCCCTGGGCAGTTCCTTTCGGATGAGTGGCCAAATGGTGTTTTTCAACAGTTTGATGGAATCCATATTCGGCGCATGTTTTCCATTGCCGATACAGACAAAATCGCTACGCTCTTCAAAACTTGGCCATTGTTGGACAGTTTCCGGGGAAATGGGGTCCACCATAAATGGCAGATGGAACAGTAGGGCTTTGGGTATGTTCAATTCCTGTTCCAACAGATCCATTTCATAAGGGGAAATCAACAGGTTGATGTCGCTCCGATAAATGCTACTTGCCTCCCGAAGGGTCATCGGATGGTTTTTCCATTGGTCCAAAGTAAACTCCCGTTCTTTTTTCACGGCCTCTTCCCTAGCCTTTCGAAGGGAGTGAAGATCCTCAGTGTTCAATATGCGTAAAGCCTTTGGAGCAAATTCAGCGACCCGCCAACCAAACTGCTCTTCCACCATAAAGCGGTCAAAAATCACCATATCCGGCTTCAGTTTGACCAAAAAGTCATCAAAACTGGAATGGTTAAGGGTAATGGTTGCCTCAGTTATGCCCAAACTGGTCAAATCCAGACTGAATCCGGTTTTTGCCGCAGTGGATACAAAAGTGATTTCATAACCAAAACTGATGAAGGTCTCCAACAATTGCAGCATGCGGCTACCGGCAGCTGTGGTCTTCGGTTCTGGCCAGACATGGCCGATGACGAGAAGTTTTTTTGCCATACAAAAGGACTTTCACTACAAGTGCCAAATCTACGCATCGACACGAATTGCACAAATTTTCTCAAACACCAAGCTTCAAATTCCAAATAACCAAACCTGAAACCAGAATAAAGAGAATGGACAAAAGGTAGAAACCTGAAATACCAATAGCTAAGTAACTCAGTAACCCAATAACCAACTACATGCGTGCGGCAAATTTCTGGGAGATACTGGAACGCAGTTTCCGCTCATAGTCTTCCTCCAGCCACTCTTTGTAGTTTTTGGTGTTGTTCATGATGCAATAGGAATACTGTTTCACCCGATAGGCAATCTCATCCTTGAGCTCTTTGGCCAACAGACGGGCATCGAACACATCCTCGCTGTTCTCCACACAGATCTGGGCATGCTGCTCTATGCTCCGCTCCAGGACCAATTTGGATTTTTTCCCTTCGGCAAACACTTTTTTGTATTCTTCCTTGATGTCAAAGGTGATGTTGTCGGATTTGCTGAACTTGGCCCGAAGCTCATCGGGCATTTCATAGACAAAATCACGCTCAATGTCCTCATCGTTCTTGATGTTCTCCAAGTAGAAATCAGGGAAATGGAAAATTTCCTGCCAGTCCACAGGTGAGTCCCAGGGCCCGAAGCGGGCAATGTTGTTCCCCATGTCCACCACATTGAACTCATCCTTGTTGGGCAGTATCCTAGATCCCCGCCCGATCATCTGAAAATATAGGGTGAGCGATCTTGTGGCCCGGTTCAGGATGATGGACTGCACCGTGGGCTCGTCAAAACCTGTGGTGAGTATGCTCACAGAGGTCAGGATGGCATCTGGGGTCTCCGCAAACCAGTCCAAGATCTCCCGCCTTTCATTTGCGGTGTTCTTGTTGTCCAAGTGACGGATGTTGTATCCGGCCTTTTTGAAGGTTTCATACACATACAGCGAAGTGTTGATCCCATTGTTGAAGATCAACGTCTTGGTTCCCTTTGCGATTTCCTCATAGGCGGACAGCAGTTTGCCCAGCATACTGTGGTTGCCATAGAACTCATCGGAAGATTTAACGGTATAGTCCCCGTGAATGCCCAGTTTGAGGGTTTTGAGACTCACATCGTAGTTGTACAGCTTGGCCTTGGCCAAAAAGTTCTTTTCGATCAATGATTTTATGGATTCCCCAATGATCAAGTGTTTGTAATGGTCCTTCATGGGGAGCTTGATGTTGGAACTCAAAGGTGTTGCGGTCACCCCGAGGATGGTAGATCCCTCGAAGTATTTGAACAGCTTTCGGAAGGAATTGTAATGTGCTTCATCGATGATGACAAGGCCTATATTGTCAATTTTCACCTTTTCTTCCTGTAGCCGGTTGTTGAGCGTCTCCACCATGGCCACAAAACACATATAGTCCGCTTGGTCCTGAAGTTCCTTTACCTCGCTGTTGATGATCTTGTTCGCTACACCAAAGCCGTGGAGCATTTGGGAGGTCTGTTTGCTCAGCTCAATCCGGTGGGTAAGCACCATTACCTTTTTTCCGGTATTCTGGATGAACCTTCGGGTAATTTCGGAAAATACCACCGTTTTGCCACCGCCCGTGGGCAATTGGTACAGAATGTTGGTTCCCTCCGGGAGTTCATCCAAGTGCTTGAAGATCTTTCGCAGGTCTTCTTGCTGGTAATCGTATAAGGTTTTCTTGTTGACTTCTTTTTTTACCTCCAAGGGAAAATAGGTTGTGGATGGGCTCCAAATTAAAAAACCCTACAAAATTAGGGGTTTTTTGGGCTACAGGGAAGAGGTGACCTAGCTTTTCTTTCAAGATACTATCAACAATGCGTTTGGAAAAGTGATTTTACCGAATCATTGATTTTGGGTATAACATTTTGATAACAATAACATTTACGGTTTGGAAAATAGGGCATAAAAATGTATACTGTAAGCTTATAACACTAAGAAACCATATACGCGAATGAGGCAGCTAAAAATCATCAAACAGGTCACCAACCGTGAATCCAAATCACTTGACAAATACTTGCAGGATATCAGTAAGATCGATTTGATAACTGCACAGGAAGAGGTGGAACTTGCGCAAAAGATCAGGGCCGGAGACCAATTGGCCCTGGAAAAGCTGACCAATGCAAATCTCCGTTTTGTGGTATCCGTGGCAAAGCAGTACCAGAACCAAGGGCTCAAGCTGCCCGATCTGATCAATGAGGGTAATGTGGGCTTGGTGAAAGCGGCCAAACGGTTTGATGAGACCAGGGGCTTCAAGTTCATTTCGTATGCGGTTTGGTGGATCAGACAGTCCATTCTTCAGGCCCTTGCGGAGCAATCAAGGGTAGTCCGGCTTCCCTTGAACAAAATCGGCTCCATCAATAAGATCAAAAAAACATTTTCCTATCTGGAGCAGGCCCATGAGCGGCCACCATCCGCAGAGGAAATCGCCAAGGAACTGGACATGACCGTTACCGAGGTGAAACAATCCTTGAAAAACACAGGCAGACATGTGTCCATGGATGCCCCGCTCAAGGAAGGGGAAACGTCCAACCTGTATGATGTGATCAGGGCCGGGGATTCCCCAAAACCGGACAAGGGACTGATGCACCAGTCCCTGAACACGGAGATCAACAGGGCATTGGACACCCTATCGCCCCGTGAAGCTGATGTGGTGCGGTTGTATTATGGCATCGGGAATCAGCCCTCCATGACCCTAGAGGAGATCGGGACCACTTTTGACCTGACCCGGGAGCGTGTGAGGCAGATACGTGAAAAGGCCATCCGGAAACTGAGGCATACCTCCAAGAGCAAAATATTAAAATCGTATTTGGGGTGACCCTAAAAATAGAAAAGGGGATGCAGTTTTGCATCCCCTTTTCCATGATATCCATAAACACTTATGGGTGGCTCAGTTGATTGATATCAGAATCAATGAGCATTTCGTTCAAATCCCTAATAAAGTTAATGTAGGCGGTGTTTTCTTGGTTGTAATTTTTCATAGATCAACAGTTGGGGTTAAGTCAATTATAAATAATCAAGTTCGGCAAGTTCATTGATGCTCAGTATCTCGTTGAGTTCTTGAAGGAATGCCAAGTATTCTTCTCCGTAGGTGTCGTATAACATCGCTGTCGTTGGTTTATGGGGGTTTTGGTTATAACGTGAATCTAGTTCAAAGATTATGGTGTGACAACAAATTGTGGCGAAATGCGGGACAATGGTTGTGAAATTTCGTTTTCATTTTGTTTCCAAAATATCCAGTGCCACTTCAAAGTCAAGATCGGGATCTACCTTGCTCGGCCTAATGCTGAATTCGTCATAGATGAAACAAAGGTTCATGGGCAATCTTCTGCGCTCGCTCTCCGTGATCATTCCCAACTTTGACAAAAGGGCACATTTGATTTCAAAGGCCTTGTTGCTGATTCTGGGATCTTGGTGGGTCTCCAGTTCGGTGAGGAACGGGATTTCCTTTTTGTCCCCCACTTCCAGCATTTCGTCCATGAGCATCAATCGGCACTCCAGGTCCTTGGCGTGCTGGAACAAAGGGTGAAAAACGCTTTGCAAATAGGTTGGAAGTCCGTTTTCGGTCATGGCGATTATTTCTTTAAATGGTTCTGAGTACCTGCATTTCGAAATCCACTTGTTCGTCCACATTCGGGAACTCCGCCAAAAACTGGTTGTACAGGAACGAAAGGTGTTTCATGTCCTTGTCCGTTCGACAAAGGATGGCCATTTGCTGTACGGTTTCCAACAGCCCGAAGGTCTTCATCATCCGAAGGTTGGGCACCACTTTCTGGCAGGCCAGGTCCAAGGATTCGTGATCTTCATTTTTGATGTGAACGTTCGCACCGCCAATGAATTCCAGTACATTTTGCCGGAACATCCGGACCAATTCTTCCATAAGGTCCATTTGGCCCATACATTCCTGCAAAACAGATTTCAGGCTTATGCTATGATCTGCCGCGGGATCGAGGTTTCTTTCTATGGTCTGAAAATATGCTGGCATAGAGTTTCCTATATTTTTTTTATTGTCTTGGCCGTGGGCCAATGTCCTCAGTGCCTTTACCAGTTCCCGTTGCGCATTGTTCAGTGGGGTGTTTTCCAAGGCATTGACCAATTTTATAAAAGTTAGTTGCTTGGAGGACATTCTTTGTTGGTCCGAAGAAGGGGCGCCCAGTCCTTGGATGCCCGCTCTTTGACATATTTCTTCGAGCTGTTTGATCTCGCTCACGCCAAAGACTTTGTCTTCCAGTCCATGTTTGAACATTTCAAAGGATTTCTTTAGTTCGCCGGCCTCGACCGTGCCCAGTTCCTCATAAGAAAAAGAGCTCAATCCTATTTCCAGTTTTTCCAAGTATGAAAGCAGTTCTCGTGTTCCCAAAGTTGTACGGGTAAAAAGTTAATATTCATACTAAAAATCCAGATAAAACCAAGGGAGAGCAATTTATTGTTCCGTAGGGTTCGGATTTTGTTGTCAAATTGCGTTATTTGTAGGTGTAAAAAACCAACCATGAAACACTTTTATCTTTTCTGTAGCCTGATCCTATTCATTTCCTGTGGGGAAAAACAAACCAAAAAAGTTGAAACCTTGGAAGAAAAAGCACAACGGATCCATGATTCCGTCATCACCATTGACACGCATGATGATATCAACATCAACAATTTCACGGACAGCATCAACTATACCCAGCGACTGGATACCCAGGTGAACCTTCCCAAAATGGAAGAGGGCGGATTGGATGTGGTCTGGTTGATCGTTTACACCGGACAGGATTCCCTGAACGCCGAAGGTTATGCCAGGGCATCCGAGAATGCAATCTCCAAGTTTGATGCCATCCATAGGCTGTGCGAGGAAATCGCCCCTGACCAGATAGAGTTGGCGCTGAACTCGGCAGATGTGAGACGGATTGTTGCCGCAGGAAAAAAAGTGGCCATGATCGGTGTGGAAAACGCCTATCCGATCGGAGAGGATATGTCCAAATTTGAAGAATACCATAAACGGGGCGCACGCTATATTTCATTGGCGCACAATGGCCATAGCCAGTTCAGCGATTCCAATACGGGAGAGCAGGACAGCATTTGGTTGCACAATGGACTCAGTGAACTGGGCAAGCAAGCAGTTGCCGAAATGAACCGATTGGGGATCATGATCGATATTTCGCACCCTTCCAAAGAGGCCATGGTACAGATGGTGGAGCTTTCCAAGGCTCCCATCATTGCCTCCCACTCCTCCGCACGCGCGTTGTGCGGACATAGCCGTAACCTGGACGACGAGCAGCTTTTGATGCTGAAGGAGAACGGTGGTGTGGTTCAAACAGTCGCTTTTAGCTCCTATTTGAATACAGAAAAGCATGAGGCGCGTGCCGAATATATGAAAGGGGTGTACCAAAAAGTGGCCGATTCCCTAGGGATAGCATGGTACGAACGTTCGCAGTTTGCTTCGTTGACTCCTGAACAACGTCAGGAATTCTTTGAAAATTATGGCAAAGTGCGTGAGATTGGCGAGGAATTGGCCCAAAAAGACCCGAACGTACCGCCTGCCGTGAATGTTTCAGACTTTGTGGACCATATCGACCACATGGTGAAGTTGATAGGGATAGACCATGTCGGCATCAGCTCCGATTTTGACGGAGGCGGTGGTATTGAAGGTTGGTCGGATGCTTCCGAGACCTTCAACGTGACCTTGGAATTGGTGAAACGTGGCTACTCCGAAGAGGACATTGCCAAATTGTGGGGCGAAAACCTATTGCGCGTGCTGGACGAAGTCCAGGCCGTGGCCAAGACCCTCAAGTAAGGATCAGGAGTTTTCCTCCTTTTCCTTTTTGGCCAACCGATCCTTTACGTACTCAATTTTGGTCTTGCCGTGGGGCTTGGGATTTCCCTTTTCATCAAGGTTGACCATGATGATGTTGTCCACGGTAACAATGCTTTCGTGCGTCATTTTGTTCCTGACTTCACAGTTCAGGGATATGGAGGTCGTCCCGAACTTGATCACATCGATACCAATTTCTATGATGTCGCCTTCCACGGCGGTACTCATAAAATTGATTTCGGACATATATTTGGTGACCACTTTCTTGTTCTCCAACTGAATGATACTGTAGAGGGCAGCTTCCTCATCCACCCAGGCCAGTACCCTGCCGCCAAAAAGAGTTCCATTGGCGTTCAAATCTTCTGGTTTTACCCATTTCCTTGTATGAAACCGCATGGTTGAAACTTTTAAAATTTGGAACAAAGGTAGCGCAATATAGCAAAGGTTTTCTTTGGCGAGGGAGTGAATTTTCCGTAATTGCCAATTTGAAATATTTCAATATCAGAGAGTACGGAGTCGATAAAATTGAAAGCTCCAGATCTCAAAATTGATGATTCAGAGGTCAACCGAACAGATCGCCCAAGGTGTCCAAGGTATTTTTGGGGATGTGCAAGTCACACCCCAGCGCCGGATTCAACCGCTTGATGAGATAGGCCGAGAGCAAAGGGGATTCGAGTTCCATGTTCTGGTGCACGAAGAAGTGAATGTTTTTCAACCCTTGGGATTTCCATGTGGCCAACCGTTCAATCCAGTCATCCAACCGCGGGTAATCGGATTGATGGTTTGCCCCCACGTAGCGAATAAAGGCCTCATTGTTGGTAAGGCGCATGTGCATGAGGTCCCTCCTTCCTGCCGTATCCACAAGCACATTGGCAATATTGTTCTCTTCCAATAAATGGTAAAGTTCCTGTGCCACTTTTTCGTCATTGAACCATCCCGTATGCCGAAATTCCATGGCCAAGGGAAACTCTTTGGGCCAATATTCCACAAACCGCACTACCCTGTCCCAGTTTTTGGGACCAAAATTGTTGTGCATCTGCAAAAAAATGGTGCCCAGTTTTTCCTTCAACAATGCGGTCACTTCCAAATAGCGGTCTACCACGGGATATACTTGCTCATTGAGGCGACGAAGATGGCTCACCTCATTGGTCATTTTGGGGAAGAACTTAAAGTCTTCCGGAGTTTTTTCATACCACTTTTCGTAGGTGTCCGGAGGAAAAATACGGTAGAAAGTAGCGTTGAGTTCAATACAATTGAACTGGGAGGAATAGTAGGCCAACTCGTCCTTGGTGCCCCAAGGATAAAAATTCTTCAGGTCCTGTCGGTTCCATTTCGCGCAGCCCACATAGACCTGGGTATCGCCATCCTCCTTATATTTTGAAAGAACGGCCGCCGTGTCGGGATGGTCTTCCGGGATGGTGAAGTCGATAAGCTCTGGATGTTCTACCTTTCCGAATTTCATAATGTTGAAAGTATTCTTTTTGTGCTACAAAACTAGGACTATTCTTTGAACTCCAAACTTTCAAATATTGAAGCATAGTCATCGATATATTTGTTGAACAATCGCGGGATTGAACTATAATTGTAATGGTAATACTCCCCTTTATATTCAAAGTAGGTGGTTCTGTTCACATAATTTCTCATGTTCAGTTTGAACTTTTCGTCAACGATATAAGTTTCTCCAAACTTGGATTGGATCTGAGATATTTTCTTGGAATAGTCGCTTAGGGATGCAAATATTTGAATCCTTTCATCCACCAGTTTATTCAAAGGGATATCGGCAGGGGTGCTACGGATATAGATTTCCACTTCTGGATACTTTTCTTGATACTTAACAGGTTTGTAGCTAAGTTCATTATGAAGGTCCAGATAGGGATGCCAATTTTCTGGTAATGTCAGAGTATATGTGGCGGCGTTCAATTGATTTTCCAGGGACTTATTCTGTTCAACCAACTTCTTGGGGTTGGTCGCACAACTTGCGAACAGTATAAACAAGTGAAGGACACTAATTTTCTTCATGTTCAATATCAGGTATTCTACAGCCCTTTAAATTAGTCAACTTTTGTAAATATACTGAATTAAGAACACCAGAGCGATTGATATCCAGAGTACGGGTCCGATTCAGAACAAAAAGCTATCCAATGTTTCAAAAATGACTTTGGAGAAAGATTTTTAAACAATGGTTATGGCAATGCTCAGACCTTGTTCATCCCCAAGTTTAGGAATGAGTGCGTGATAAGTCAAATTAGGGGCTTCGGTAGTATCATTTTGATGAAAAGTGACCATAAGCACCTGATCCCCGGTTTCACAATCTTCAACCAACTTGTAATCTATGGAAGTATTTCCGTTGGAGAGAGATCTTTTGCCGATTACAAGATCGTAGGTTGAAAAGTCAATTTGAGGTTGACAACTGCCCGTGACCAATGCCTCAAAACTCGACTGGCTACGGATGATGGTAAATTCATCGACCAAGTCAATCTCCATTTGGTATTTGGTGTTTGCACACCCGTATTCCGATTCAAGGCTAGCCGTGTTCAGAATTCTGTCCGTACAAGCGTCATCATTTTGGCAGCAAGTGAATGTTTTCAGTATAATAAGCAAAATGAGACCTCGAATTTTCATGGAGACTTTTTAGATAGACACAATTTTTGGATTTGGTTGTGTATTGTTCGTGACAAAAAATACATTTCAATTGTATAATGGGCGTACCTAAGCCCTAGTTCATTATAATTCCCTGATCTTTATATTCCGGAACCAGACTTCAAAATACCAATCCTGAAGGGCTATCTTTCCTTGCGTATATTTCCCAAACTCTGGATGGTTCTTAAAATGGGTAGCGGCCACTTTTTCTTGCCATTCCGGTGTGGTAAAGTCTTGGACCGCCGTGAGTGTCCCGTTCAGGTAGAACTCCACTTTCCCATCCACTTGCTTGATACGTGTTTGGTTCCATTGCCCAGATTTGGTGTCGGCCTCATTTTCCTGTGGCGAAAAAGCATAGAGACACCCTGATTTTTTGACAGCAACATCATGGTCCATGTGGTCAGGATCTAGAATCTGATATTCGGGTCCACTCTGCCAAGCTGCGCCGAGTTCCGGTTTTTCCTGTACATTGATAAAGATGCCACTGTTGCCCCGGCTGGAGATTTTCCATTCCAAGATCAGTTCATAGTTTTCATAGGCCTTGTCCGTGACCAAGTCCCCCTGCTGCTTGCTTTCATCCTTGGCGTTGCAGTAGAGTTCCCCATTCTTGACCTCCCAGGCCAAATCAGCACCAGGCGCATTGTACAGGTGCCATCCATTCAGCGTCTTGCCATCAAAAAGCAGCTCCCACCCCTGCTCCTTTTCGATGTCGAGCAGTTGGTTGTGCGTTTCGTTTTCCAGAGCCACTTTCTTGGTATGCCAAGTTTCAGATTCCTGTTTCTGTTTGTCATTCTTGCAGGCCACGATCAAAAAAATGGAAATGACTGGGCCAAGAAAATGTATACGCATGGGTATTGATTTTTAATTGTTTTGGTTGAGGTTAAAGATACTCAAATTGGGACATACGATTCGTCTGGTAATGAAAATGAAACTGTTCATAACATCGTTGACAATTATTGTCCATTAAAAAAGTATAGCCTTTTTGAATATGTAACTTTATTAAAACTTCAGCCATGGATTCACGATCCAAGAGTCTTTTGGACATTCGTCCGGACGTTAAACCATCACATTTTAACAGCGAAATGGGTTTTGATGAACGCTTTCAGAACCAAACTTTACGGCCTGTGATCAAGATTCAGAACGATTTGCTGATCGAGGCTTTCAAAAATTATGTGGGCAAGCACAAAGGTGTTTTTTATGACCTTCCCCTCGAAAAAAAGCTCCAGTACATTGAACGGGCCATCCAAAAGGACATCAAGTTCAGGAACTCGCTCAAAGGAATGGTCATTGGCCAGTTCACTGTTGAGGAGTACCGGGACTATATCTCCAATTCCTCGGCACTGAACAAGCGGATGATGAACATGGTGATCGAGCGGTTGAAGGACCAAGTGCAACTTTTGGACCACGAAGTCCTCTTACAGCACTGATTCTCCATTAAGGTCGGTGGTGAGGATGTTGCTCATCAGGTCAAAATAAGGCCGTATGGCACGGTATGATTTGTCCACTTCCTCCAAAAAAGAACCCGACAACACTTCCTTGTCCGTAAAATTACGGACAAAGATGAACTGCTTGAGCTTGATGAGGTCGATGTCGGGGTGTTCCTTGTCAAAGCCTTTGGGCATGGTCTTTAAGGCATCTCCCTGTATCTCTCCCCAGACGGATTTCAACGATTTTTGGTTGATGGTCTTTCTGAATTCTTCGGCATCCATTTCCAACTCTTTTCGTATCCTGAACAGGTCTTCCTTGTTCGGGTCCCAAAATCCAGTGGCCAAAAAAGACCCACCAGGCTTTAGGTGGATGTAATACCCGCCTCGCAGTTGGGCCCCCAATCTGGAAAAGGAAGCGGCCAAATGAGTCTTGTACGGCGTTTTGTCCTTGGAGAAGCGCACGTCGCGGTAAATGCGGAACATTTTCATTTTTTCGATCTCATCATGATGGCTCAACTTGTCACTAATCATCTCAAAAAAGGACTTCGCTGCTGTCTCGTGCGATTTGAAAGTGGCCTTGTTTGCCTCGAACCATTCCTTATTATTGTTCTTTTCCAGTTCCTTCAAAAAATCGAAAGTCGCTTTGGAAACCGTATTATTGTCCGGCATATTTTTATAATATGTTATTTTTAAACTAAAGTTAGTTTTTTCTATCTGCGTATGGTAAGGATTTATCTAATTTTAAGACTAGAAAGTGCAGTATGGACAAGAAAAAAATAATTTCGGAACTGAACCGGCACAAGAAGTTGCCCCATCTGGATTTCAGATTGAAACAAGATACTGAAGATTTCACAGACACCCTTTTTTATACCCTCTTCGACTCCAACACCCCTGTGGCTGTGAACTTGGAGTTGTTGGAGAAAAAGTTCAACGACTTGCTGGACATGGCCTGCTGGGAACTTGAAAGGCCCAACAATGAATTGTGGGACGAATATGTTTCCCATTTGCCCGAAATCTTGGAAAAACTGAACTTGGATGCAGAGGCAATTTTGAACTGTGACCCTGCTTCATTGTCCCTGCAGGAGATCTATATGGCCTATCCAGGATTTTATGCCATTGCCATCTACCGTTTGGCGCATGAACTATATGTACAGGGCGTACCGTTGATTCCCAGATTGATGACAGAGTATGCGCATAGACAGACGGGTGTGGACATCAACCCGGGAGCCAAGATTGGAAAATCGTTTTTCATCGATCATGCCACGGGTGTGGTCATTGGCGAAACGGCAATTATTCACGACAATGTAAAAATTTACCAAGGGGTAACACTTGGTGCGCTCTACGTGGCCAAAAACTTGGAGAAGACGAAAAGGCACCCTACCATAAAGAGCAATGTCACCATTTATGCCAACGCCACAATTCTAGGGGGGGATACAGTGGTTGGCGAAAACTCCATTATAGGTGGAAATGCGTGGATTACATCTTCAGTGCCCCCCAATTCAACGGTTTACCATACCCCCGAAATCAAAATAAAGACAACACCCAATGTCTAAAACCATATTAGACCTGATTGGCAACACACCTTTGGTGGAGGCCAAGGTATTGAACACCAATCCCAACGTAAAAGTACTTTTTAAGCTTGAGGGCAACAATCCTGGCGGAAGCGTCAAGGATAGGCCCGCTTATAACATGATCAAGAGCGGTCTGGAACGAGGGGATTTTTACAAGGATTCCAAATTGATTGAGGCCACTAGCGGAAACACGGGGATTGGATTGGCGATGATCGCCAGCCTTTTTGGATTGAACATTGAATTGGTGATGCCTGAAAACTCGACCAAGGAAAGGGTGCAGACCATGCGTGCCTATGGCGCCAAAGTAACCCTGACCCCTGCTGATGTGGGCATTGAGGGAGCAAGGGATTATGCCGAGGCCAAAGTCGCGAATGAAGGGTATATCATGATGAACCAATTCTCCAATGAGGACAACTGGAAGGCCCACTACAAGACCACCGGACCCGAAATTTGGCGTGATACGGAAGGACAAATCACCCATTTTGTCTCGAGTATGGGAACCACAGGCACCATTATGGGCACCTCCACCTATTTGAAGGAGAAAAATCCGGACATCCAGATTGTGGGCGTGCAGCCTACGGACGATTCCAAAATCCCTGGAATCCGCAAGTGGCCGGAGGAATATCTTCCCAAAATATTTGATCCGCAAAAAGTGGATGTGGTGATGGAAGTCAGTGAAGCGGATGCCGCGCTAATGGCGAAAAAATTGGCCAAAGAAGAAGGCATTTTTGCAGGGATGAGCAGTGGCGGTGCAGCCACAGTGGCCTTCAGGTTGGCCGAGACTTTGGAGAGTGGAACCATTGTTTCCATTGTATGTGACCGGGGGGACCGATACCTTTCATCGGACCTTTTTGATTAAAAGTTCCCTACTCGTTTTACTATCACATATTCGAGGTTTCATATCAGATTTTTCTGATTATCCAACATTGCCAGCGGTTCATCGATTTGTTTAAAATAATGTCATTTCAAACCCCGTTCTTTATGTCAAATTAGAGTCCCAAATCTCAGTTTGATATGAATACAATTTCAAAAATCATCACCTGGAAAAGAAACATACTGACCTCCTTGGCCGTTTTGTTGGTCTTGATCGTATTGGACTTTTATGGTGTGTATACCAACAAGTTCTATTTCCTAAAAGCCGATAATTATATATTTCCCGTTTTGGCCTCCGTGCACTTATTATACCTGTATGTGGTATGGTTCAAAATTTCTGAGGGGGAGCTTCCAGATCCCAAAATGCGGAACATCGAGTATGTACTCTATGTCATTATGATCGTGTATGTGTTCAAGATCTATGATAGTGCCCAAATCCTTGGCTCGGTGAAACATTATGAAGAGCATGTCATTCCCATGACTTTTAAACCAGTGGCAACCCTTACATTGGTGCTGTACAGTATCCTACCCATATTGACGATATACACCTTCTGGCTCAGAAAAAGGTATGTTGGCGTATACAACTTTGAAAATTACAACGACAACCTCAATATTTGGCAATAAGAAGCCTTTTATAGCCCGCGGATATAGCTTCCGTACATATCCTTGAATTGAAAACCTTGAACAAAGCGGTGTTTGCTCAATTTGTTGTGGGCCACCAATCCCCAAAGTAATACCTCTTTCAAGAAATAGGAATCCTCTTTGGACGTTTCAGGTCGATATTCTTTGATCAAATTGTTGAGCGGGGCAATGCCATCCAATTTACTTTGGTAAGCGGCATCGGTGTCATCATCCAAAAGATCGAATCCTTCCCCTTCAAAAAACCAATGGATCAACTCATCGTATTCCGTTTGTGCATCTTTTCGCTGGAGCTTGTCTATCTTGGGGAAATATTCGGAGAAGAGTGATTTAATGGCTTCCTCGATCAAGGTTTCGGCAACAAAGCCGGCTCCCTCCTGTTCTCCTTCATACACCAATTCGATTTTTCCAGTGATGGATGGGATCACCCCCATGAAATCGCTCAGACGGACCACGGTTTGGGTATCCCCGGCCAAGACGGCCCTGCGCTCGGCTGTGCTCAACAGGTTTTCAAAAGCTGTGATGCTCATACGGGCACTCACACCACTTTTCGCATCCACATATTCGCTTTTTCTTGCCTCAAAACTGATCTGTTCCAACACATCCATGGCAATCTCTGGCACATAGATCTTGTCTGATTGTCGTTGATCCAACTTTGCTTCCTGTTTGGTGATTTTTTTGGCAATGTCCACAGTTTCGGGGTAATGCGTCAAAATCTGTGAACCGATCCTGTCCTTCAATGGGGTCACGATGCTCCCCCTGTTAGTATAATCTTCAGGGTTGGCCGTAAACACAAACTGCATATCTAGCGGTAATCGCAATTTAAAACCACGGATCTGTATGTCACCTTCCTGCAAAATATTGAACAGGGCGACTTGGATCCTGGCCTGTAGATCGGGCAATTCATTGATGACGAAGATGCAACGGTTGGCCCTGGGGATCATCCCGAAATGGATCACGCGGTCATCGGCATAGGACAGCTTTAGATTGGCTGCTTTTATGGGATCCACATCCCCGATCAGGTCGGCCACGGTAACATCCGGCGTGGCCAATTTTTCATAGAAACGCTCGTTTCTATGGACCCATTCAATTGGGGTGTTGTCCCCTTTTTCCTTAATGAGTTCCATCGCAAATCTGGAAATGGGCTTCAAAGGGTCATCATGCACTTCGGAACCGGCCACAATGGGCATCCATTCGTCCAACAACTGCACCATCAAACGGGCCAAACGGGTTTTGGCCTGTCCGCGGAGTCCCAAAAGATTGATGTTGTGTCGCGACAGAATCGCTCGTTCTAACTCTGGGATCACGGAGTTTTCATAACCCCATACGCCCTCGAACACTTCTTCTTTCTTGGAAATCTTGGCCAATAGGTTTTCACGCAATTCATCCTTGATGCTCCTGCTTTTGTATCCAGCAGATTTCAATTCACCTAAGGTCTTTATGTTGGTATGATCCAATTTCATGTGGTCTTTATCCTTTAATTCTTCGTTTTCTGTTCTGTTCGTAATCTTCAAATATCATTTCGCCCAATCCCTTCAGCCCTGTGTAAAAGGCCTTGCCTTTATTGGCCTTGGTAAATTCCTGCACAAATTGCATTAGGTAAGGGTCTTCGGCAATCATAAACGTGGTTATGGGGATGTGAAGTTTCCTGGCCTGTTGGGCCATTGCATAGCATTTTTCCACAATATAGTCATCCAGCCCCACACTGTTCTTGTAATAATCCCCGTTGGGAAGCCGCAAACAAGAGGGCTTTCCGTCGGTGATCATAAAAATCTGTTTGTTCGTGTTCCGTTTTCTGCGGAGCATGTCCATGGCCAATTGAAGTCCGGCCACCGTATTGGTGTGATAGGGCCCCACCCTCAAGTAGGGTAAATCTTTTATGGGGATGGGCCAGGCATCGTTCCCGAACACCAAAATATCCAAGGTATCCTTTGGATAACGGGTGGTGATGAGCTCTGCCAGGGCCATGGCCACTTTTTTGGCCGGGGTGATGCGGTCTTCGCCGTACAAGATCATACTATGGCTGATATCGATCATCAGTACGGTGCTCATCTGTGCCTTGTACTGGGTGTCCTCGACCACTAGGTCTTCCTCACTCAAGGAGAAATTGTCCAATCCGTGGTTCACTTGGGCATTCCGAAGGCTTTCCGTCATGGAAATGTGTTCCAGGGAATCCCCAAAGCGGTATTCCCGAAACTCTCCCGTGTGCTCATCTCCCCTGCCCGATTTTCCAGTCTTGTGGTTGCCGGAGCCACTTCTTTTGATTTTCCCAAAGATTTGGTCCAAGGCACGCTGGCGCAACATGCGTTCCAGTTTGGCCGTTATGGAAAGGTTTCCGCCACCGCCTTTTTCATCACCTTCTTCCCCATCACCGCCTTTTTCGCCATCCATGTCAAATTCTTCACGGATGTATCCCTTGGCCTTGAGGTCTTCTATAAAATCGTCGATGGTGTAATCGTCATCGGTAAGCTCATATTCCTTGTCCAGCTCACGGAGCCAGTCCAAGGCTTCCTCCACATCGCCCGAGGTGTGTGTGACAAGTTCCTGAAAAATCTCGAAGAGTTTTTCGAACGGGGTTTGGTCGGGAGCTTCGTAAGTAGTAAAACGAAATCCTTTTCTTGTATTCATAGCCATCACATAAAATTAAGACATTTCTATGGAAGGGCCGTTGCTTTAGAAAAATCTTAACGCAGGGCATAAAAAAAGCGCCGGGCCCTAGGAACCCGACGCTTCGGCATCAAGCCAACCTAAATCATTTTCATTCTTCCACAAAAGTGTAACTGGCCTTTACCACTTGGGTCAACCTGAAATAGCCAAAGGCATAGTTTTCAGGGTTGGTCTCATTGATACAATTCCCCTTCACCGCTACCGGAGTGGAATCAAAGAGGCTTGTGCCGCCCAATTGTTCGACCAGAATCTTGATGTAGTCATAATAGGGACGTGAAATCCCGTACATTTCAATCTGTAATACATCTCCAGGCTGAAAGGGTTCGATGTTTTCATCTTCGTCCTCCTCGATTTCGTACCACCAATCAATCTCATTTCCATTCAGGAACCTGTCCTCGCCCACTTCCAAACCTGGCAGCAAATCGCCCTCTCGCTGAAATTTGAAGAGATAGTTATTGCCTTCCTCTTCGGGGTCGGTGAACACGATGTGGACTTCAAGTTCCTCATCATTGAACCCCTCTTCCCGTTTTTGAAAAATGTCGGTGATGTCGGTCACGGGGGTCATCGTCTCGATGGCGGTATATACCTCTCCATCATGTTCGATGCGTAAGGAATAGGATTTCCCTAAAACAGGCTCAAAAGTTGTGGAAAGATATTCCCCGTTGCCCTGGTCCGCAAAAACAAATTCATCACCGCTCGTATCATTGGTCACGACCACGGAGGCACCAGTAACTTCCGTGATGGCACCCGTGCTAAAAAAAGGAGAGGACTCGCTCAAACGGATGGTCTGTTCATTCCCTGTGGTCCCCTTTTCCCAATTCAAGGATGCCTCCACCACCAATCGTGTGGGACCATCTTGGACCTCTACATCCACCACGTCCACGCACGACGTAAAAGCAATAACGATAATAGCGAGTATAATTTTTTTGAATGTTTTCATGGTTTAAAATTTAAAGTTGTAGGTCAATGAGGGAACAATACCAAAAATGGCCGTTCGGGTCGCTTGGTTGGCCCCGGTCTCCAAATTTTGACCAAAGGAAATTGATGCAGCATTTTTTCGGTTGTAGAGATTATAGATGCTGAGCACCCATTCCCCTTTGAAACGTTTGTTCTGATATTTTCTGGGTTTGTAGTTCACCGAAACGTCCATCCGGTGATAGGCGGGCAAACGGTCTGAATTTCGTGGCGCATAACTGGCTATGGACAGACCTTCATACACATATTGTCCATTCGGATAGGTCACCGGCCTCCCAGTTTGAAAGACCAAATTGGTCCCAAAGCTCCATTGATCGTTCAACTGATAGGCCCCGGAAACGGAAACATCGTGGGTCCTATCAAAAGCGGAATTGTACCAATCGCCATCATTGATGCCCGGACCACCTGCGTTCCCTCCCAAAGTCCGCTGTTCAGATTTGGAAAGCGTGTAGGCAATCCATCCGGTGAAATCGCCCTCATTCTTGCGAAGTAGGAGTTCCAGTCCGTAGGCCCGCATTTCGCCGTTCAAAATTTCGGTTTCTATGGTATTTTGGCCAATCAGGTCAGACCCGTCTATATAATCGATTCGGTTGTCCACGGTCTTGTAATAAGTCTCCACTTCCAAGGAATAGGCCTTGTCCAAAAAATTGCGGAAATAACCCACTGCATATTGGTTGGACAATTGCGGCTTGATAAAAGGGCCACTGGGCGTCCAGACATCCAATGGGGTCACCGAAGAAGTATTCGACAGCAGATGAATGTACTGAGCCGTTCTAGAATACCCGGCCTTGATGGACGAGTCTTCATTGAGAAGATAGGCCAAGGAAACCCGGGGCTCAAGGTTGCCAAAAGTCTCGATGGTCTCATTTTTGGCATACTCCTTTTCCCCAATGACCTCGCCCCGCTCATAAATGCCCAATAGGGAATTGTACACCACGGGCTGATCGTTCGCATATTCGGAGATGGGCTGTCCGCCCAAGCGCGAAAAGGCACTGTACCGCATACCATACTGTAAGGTCAGGCTGGGGGTCAGTTTATGCTCTGCATTGATATAGATGCCACTTTCCAACGCCCTTTTTTGGTCCAGTTTCAAAGGATTTACAGGAGATGTATCTGCCGTTGGGTTCACCTCTCCTGGATCAAAATCATAATAGATGCCATTGGCCCCAAAATCCAAGCTGAAGGCATCACTCAAATAATATTTGAAATCATACTTAAGGTTGTAATTGGTGATGGAAGAGACCCATTCAAATTCATCCTGGGCAAACTCGAGATCATAGTCATATCGACTCCAAATAGCAGAAAGGTTGGAAAACAAACGATCGTTGAAGATGTGGTTCCAACGCAGGTTGCCCGAGGCATTGCCGTAGCTACTGTCAAAACTGTTCCCCAATTTAAAGGCGTCCCGACCAAAATAGCCACTCAAGAAAAGTCTGTTGTTGGCATTGATGGCATAATTGGTCTTGAGGTTCAGGTCATAAAAGCTGACACTATTGTCCTCCCCTGCGGCTTTGAGCAATAGATCTACATAGGAACGGCGGCCCGCAACCAAAAAGGAACCCTTATCGCCAAAAAGAGGCCCCTCGGCAGTCAATCTACTGGATATGAGACCAATACCTCCGGTCAGAGCAAAGTTTTTGTTGTTTCCGTCCTTTTGACGGATGTCCAATACCGAGGAGACCCTACCCCCAAAGCGGGCCGGGATGCCTCCTTTGTAGAGTTTCACGTCCTTGATGGCGTCTGCATTGAACACCGAAAAGAAACCGAACATGTGCGAAGTATTATAGATGATGGCCTCATCGAGCAATACCAGGTTTTGGTCCTGGGCCCCTCCCCTAACATGGAAACCTCCTGTACCTTCCCCATTGTTGGTGACTCCGGGCAGCATTTGCAGGGATTTCAGCACATCCACTTCCCCGAGCACTACGGGCATTTGCTTGACTGTACCCATGTTCATCTTCACCACGCTCATTTCGGGCTTGCCCAATAGGGCACGTTCCGGTTCGTCTGCGGTGACCACGACTTCGTCCAATTCGGTGGAGAATTCAGAGACTTCCACATCGTTTTTCAGGTCTTGGACCAAGTTGATCTTCATCTGGACTTCATTGTAGCCCATGTACGTAATCCGTAGGGTGTATTCTCCGGCCGGGGCCGTGATGGAATAAAAACCATATTCATTGGTTATCCCCCCGATTGAGGTCCCTGCCAAGAGCACCGAAGCCCCAAAAAGGGTTTCCCCGTTGCTTTTGTCGGTAATGGTCCCGCTTACGGTGTAGCTGTTCTGTCCCATGGCCAGTGCACAGCCCAAAAGGAAAAGCCACAGTAACCAAACGGTGCTTTTGGTCACTGGGCCCAATTGTGATCTTCTGTTCATTTTTTGATGTTTTGATGATTGTATTTTTATTGTTCAGAGCCATAGACAGCATAAAAAATGAAGGGTTGCACGGATTCTTTTATTTGCACTTTTTTTTAAGCATTCGATAAATTTTTTTCACACTGGTGCAACCATTTACTTTTGCATTTGTCTTTAGCTCAAACAAGGCATCAACCTAAGCCATTGGAAACAGACATCCGTTTTACGCATAGATCCATAGTGGAACAGTGCAAAGCAGGAAATGCCAGCTCGCAATATGAGTTGTATTCCCGCTATGTGGATGCCATGTACAACGTGGGGCTACGGTTTTTGGGCAATACGGAAGATGCGGAGGATATTGTACAGGACAGTTTTGTGGATGCCTTCAAGAACCTGGACAATTTCAAGTACGAAAGTAGTTTCGGTGCCTGGCTCAAGCGCATTGTCATCAATAAAAGCATCAACCATTTGAAAGCCAAACGTATTCCCGTAGTGCCCATGGAGGGGCACGAGTTCCATTTGGCGGATGAAGAGCCCATAGAGGCCGAGGCAACGGATATCAAAAAAGTGAAAAAGGGCATTGCCCTACTCCCGGACGGTTATCGGGAGATCATCAATCTGTATTTGATTGAAGGATATGATCATGTGGAAATCGGGGAAATCTTGGGCATTTCTACCAGTACATCCAAATCCCAATACCACAGGGCCAAGAAAAAATTATTGGAAATCATCAATGAATTGTAATGGACAATTTTGAAAAACATATCAGGCAGAATGCTGGCCAATTTGACGAACACAGAGCGGACAGGGCCAAAATGTGGGCCAAGATCGCTGCGGAGCTGAACAAGGAAGAACCGAAAGTGATTCCCCTCTGGAGAAGGCCCATGGTCCGCATAGCGGCATCCGTTTTGCTCTTGGTAGGCCTTACCTCATTTGTCTGGCTGATGGGATTGGGACAAGGAGCGGACCACAACCCATATGCTTCCGAAGAATTGATGGAGATAGACATGTATTACCAGGATCTGGTCTCCTATCAAGTGCAGTTGGTCAAGAACAATCCCAGCCTTTCCGAAGAGAACAAGGCCGAGTTCCTGTCCTTTATGGATGAGTTGGATGCAGAATATGATGTCCTAAAAAAAGAAATGCAAAAGAACCTTGACAATGAGCAGGTGCTGGAAGCCATTGTGGGCAATTATAAAAAGCGCATTGAACTCATTGAGAATTTATTACGGCAGTTGAACGATTCTAAAAAACCGGATGATGATTATGGGTACACATTGTAAAAAAGCACTGTGGATGGCCTTGGTGCTGTTCACGGTACATGTGGCAAAAGCACAGGAAAGGGTACAAAAGACCATCGAGAAGAGTTTTCCGCTGACGGACGCCGGTGAACTGCAACTGGAGAACAAATATGGGAACATTACCCTAAAAGGATGGAACCAGAACAAGGTTTCCGTAGCTATTTCGATCAAGGTGAACCATCGCAAGAAGGAAAATGCCGAAGATCTGTTGCAGCGGATCAATCCCGAGATCAAGGCAAGCAATAGCTATGTTTCCATTGTTTCCGAAATATCCAATAAGAATACAGGTTGGTTCGCCGACTTTTTCAATCGGAACAATCCCATCGATTTTGACCGAAGCCATGTGCAGATCGATTACGAGATTTATCTCCCCGCAAAGGCAGGGATAAAGGTCACCAACCGTTTTGGGGATGTGGTCCTGGAAAATTGCAATGGTCCCTTGACTGCTTTGATCGAGCACGGAAATCTGTGGATCGGCGAAAATTTGAACAAAGCGGACATTATCTTAAAATATGGGAAAGTAAGGGCCAAGAACCTGAATTATGCCGATCTGGACCTAAAAAATGGAGAACTGGACATGGAAGATTCCAAAAGTCTGCGTTTGCGGAGTGATGGAACCGAAATCAACATCCATTCGGTCAGTTCACTGGAAATCTATTCCAACAAGGACCATATTTCGGTGAGCGAGGCGGGCACTTTGTACGGAAGCCTGGAATTCACCACATTCAAGTTGGAACGTTTGGCCCAAGAAGTGGACCTTAAGATGAAGATTGCGGATTTTAGGGTGTACGAGGTCACCAACCCTTCCGCAGAAATATCCATAGAACAGGAATCGGCAGATATCACATTGTCGGTCGCCAATTTTTCCCACCGTTTCACCGCTACTTTAGAGGAAGGAGTGGTTCGCCTGCCCAAATCCTTTGAGAATGTGGACTCAGAAATGCTAGACAAGGGACGTAGGCTCCGAAAGATTGTAGCCACTTATGGTTCGGAGAAAAAAGGAAGCATTTCCATCCAAGGCCAAAAGGGAATTGTAACATTGAACGATTAAATAACACCAATGGTGCAACCTTTTGGTGAATACATTGTCTTTAGAAAAAAATCAATCAAGAATCGCATGCATATGATCAATCAAAAAACGACCTTGCCCCTACTCTTTCTATTCTGGGGCCTATTGGGCTTTGCCCAGGATGATGATGGGGAATACATCACGTTCAACGACCGCAAGAATGTGGTCCATGGCGTCTATTTGGGCCTGTCCACCTATTTTGGGGAAATAGAGGGCGAGGACACCTACATCGGGGGGCTAAAAGTGGCCTATGTTGCCAACCGACAGTTCGAGGTCGGTTTTATGGCCAACATCCTTTATTCCCAACAGGATATTTTCAATCCACGGACGGTCAACAACGATGATATTGTTGCCGTATATGGAGGATTGCATTTGGAACCCATTCTTTTTGGAAAGAACAGGGTGAGTCTGTCGTTTCCTCTGCTGATCGGTGGCGGTGGTATGGGCTATGTGGACCATGATGCCGTGCGAAGGGATGAAAATGTGGACCTCGACGATGATGACATCGACGCCATATTTGTATTGGAACCTGGCATGAACGTTCTGTTCAATGTATCCCGATATGTCCAATTGGAAGCAGGAATACGATACAGAATGTCCAGTAAAATCGACCTCGCACAAAGTCCGCTAGAACGCATCAATGGTTTTTCCGGAGGAATCGGAGTAAAACTGGGAGTCTTCAACATGGGGCGTAACCGATATCGAAAACAACTGGACTAATGGGGAATTTCAATCGCTTTCACCATCCGATCAACACATTGTGGGTCTATTCAAAAAACGAACAGGTATTTACACAAAATGGAAAGAAAGACTGGTCGGCCATTCCATTTCAATGGGTCTCAGTCCCATCCATCAATCAGTAGTAGTTTCAAATAGTCATCACATCAATCAAAAATCGAACAAAATGAAAACACAAATCAGCGCTATACTGCTCGGTGGGCTGTTGGCCCTTTTTTCTTCCTGCGATCATGACACCATCCATGCCCATGGCGAGGTAACCTCTGTTTACCACGACATTGAGGGTTATACTAGGTTGCGGGTTTCAGATGCATTCCAAGTCTATGTCCATTTTTCCGAAGTTGACCAAGGCATCCGCATTGCGGCCAATGACAACTTGCATGACAAAATTGTGGTCGAAAAAGACGGGGATGAATTGGTCATCCGATTGAAAAGCCATACCTCGATACAAGGTAAGGCAGTCATGAACGCTTACATTACCACCACAGATCTTTCTGCGTTTCGTCTTGGCGGGGCGTCTAGATTGACCTTGGACGATCAATGGGAAGTGCAGGACGGTAAAATTGGGGTTTCCGGGGCCTCGGATTTCAGCGGGGAGGTAATCGCCGACCGATTGGAGGTGGACCTTGATGGGGCTTCCTCCATCGATGTGTCCGGAAGTGTTTCATTCTTGGATGCGGAGCTTTCGGGAAGCAGCGACCTATTGGATTTTGGTCTCGATATTTCCAATTTGGACATTGACCTTTCGGGTGCCAGTACCGCCTTTCTCTCCGTGGAAGAAACCATCAGGGTGAAGGCCTCTGGTGCCAGTACCCTAAATTATAAAGGAAATGCGGCCATATTGAAAAGTGAGCTGTCCGGTGCTTCCCATGTCACTAAAAAAAATTGAATCATTGGCGTGGTCAGTGTCGCTGCTCCAAAATATTGACCACGTCACTGAGCTTAAAGTTCTTGGCCTTCAACAAGATGAGGTAGTGGAACAATAGGTCGGCACTTTCATTCAGGAAAAGGTCGTCGTCGTTGTCCTTGGCCTCAATAACGGTCTCCACAGCTTCCTCCCCTACTTTTTGGGCTATTTTGTTGATGCCTTTTCGGAACAAGGATGCCACGTAGCTATCTGGATTGTCGGGATCATTTTTTCGGGATTCGATAATGTTTTCCAAGGTGGACAAAAAGCCATAGGTTTCATCGTTGTCCTCCGCCCAACACGTGTCTGTTCCTGTGTGACAGGTAGGCCCAACGGGGTTCACGCTGACCAAAAGGGTATCGTTGTCGCAATCGACCTTTAGGTCGACCAGGTTCAGAAAATTGCCGCTTTCCTCGCCTTTGGTCCAAAGCCGTTGCTTGGACCGACTGAAAAAGGTCACTTTTCCCGTTTTCTGGGTAGTATCGAATGCTTCTTGGTCCATATAGCCCAGCATGAGCACATTCTTGGTCTTCGCATCCTGGATGATGGCCGGTACCAGGCCTTCTGGGTTTTTGTCGAAATCTATTTTCATACGCTATTGTTTTTTGAAACCACATCTCGACAGCTCCTTCGACTGCGCTCAGGATGACATCTAGATGTGACCATCAACTATACTCTAACAGGAATCCCTTCCTTCTTCAATTCGTTCTTTAAATCTTGTATTTCAATCTCCTTGAAATGGAAGACACTGGCTGCCAAGGCGGCATCTGCTTTTCCTTCCACAAAGGTATCGGTAAAATGGGAAATGGTCCCGGCACCGCCCGATGCAATGATGGGAATGTTCACCAATTCGGATAACTTGGCCAAGGCTTCGTTGGCAAACCCATTTTTGGTGCCATCGTGGTCCATGGAAGTGAACAAAATCTCCCCTGCTCCCCGCTCTTCCACTTCTTTGGCCCACTCAAATAGATTGATCTCGGTTGGAACTTTTCCTCCCACCAAGTGCACTTTCCAAACCCCATCAATCTGTTTGGCATCGATGGCGACCACAATACACTGGGAACCAAATTTGGCCACCAGCTCGTTGATGAGCTCCGGTCTTTTTACTGCTGAAGAGTTGATGGAAACTTTGTCCGCTCCATTTTTGAGCAAAATATCCACATCTTCCACCGAAGAAATACCACCGCCCACCGTAAATGGTATGTTGATGGTCTCCGCTACGTGATAGACCAGTTCGGCCAAGGTCTTTCGCTTTTCCTCTGTGGCGGAAATATCCAAAAAGACCAATTCATCTGCACCTTCCTTGGCATAAATGGAAGCCAATTCCACAGGATCTCCGGCATCCCGAAGGTCCACAAAATTGACACCCTTCACGGTGCGTCCGTCTTTGATGTCCAGACAGGGTATGATTCGTTTTGTGAGCATAATTTATCGTCACCCTGAACTTGCTTCAGGGTCTCATTTTAGTAATCCAATGTTCGTAATGTTGGATTTTGTTCTTTGATCAAATTAACTTTCCAATCGTGGTGCCAGTTCTTCAATTGTTTTTCCCTTGCAATTGCTTGATCGATATCCGAGAAAACTTCAAAATACACCAAATCTGTCAGATTATACTTTTTAGTAAACTTTGAGCCACTTCCTTCTTGGTGTTCCACTACCCTTTTGGTTAAATTTGAAGTCATCCCAATATAAAATGTTGTTCTGTACGTATTGGTCATGATGTAAATAAAGCTTTGTTCCATTCCTATGCGATGCCGAAACAAATTCGGCATGACGTTATTCGTTCTTTACATTTAAATCCACACCATCATAAAAGCCCAAATCCTTGTTTTCCAATAGTTTGGTCCAAAGGGCAATCTGCCCCGTATGATAGGACAAGTGTTCTGTGACATGGATGATGTTTCCCACCCCTGAAAAATTAAATCCCTGCACAAATCTTTTACGCAGCAGTTCATCCAAGGGAGCTTCATAAAATGCCCTTTTTGCCTCGTCAATGGTGTCGGACAGTTTTTGGATCAGTTCCGCTTTGGTGTACCCCGATGTGGCTTCAAACTCCTCGTCCCTTTTTCGGTTGTCCTCCTCATTTTTGATGGAAGCAATCCCATATTGGGTGATGTTGCCACACAAATGCAGGATCAGGTTGCCAATGCTGTTGCTGGACTCGTTGGGCTTCTGCCAAATCTTGTCCTCGGGCAATTTATCCAAACAGATTTTGATCATACGAAGGCTTTCGTTCATTCGATAGCCCGTGTTCCAGATCAGTTCATCCCTAAGCTCTTGTTCCTTGTCCATTTTCAAGAATGTATCGTTCCAATTGTTTTAAACTGATTCTATTTTCATAAATGGCCTTGCCAATAATGGTTCCCTCGCACCCAATTTCGGCAAGCTTTGGAAGTTCGCCAAAGGTAGAAATGCCCCCGCTGGCTATTAATTTCAACCCTGCTGCCGATCGGGACAGGATTTTTTGGTACAAATCGAATGAAGGTCCTTGCAACATCCCATCTTTGCTAATATCCGTACAGATCACATAGTGAATGCCTTCCTGCTGATAATGTTGGATAAATGGAACCAATTCCTGTTCGGATTCTTCCAACCAGCCCGACACGGCCACTTTTTCGTTGTTCGCATCAGCTCCCAAAATGATTTTTTCTGGGCCATAGGTCTGTAACCAGCCCAAGAAGGTGTCCCTGCCCTTAACAGCTATGCTGCCTCCAGTAATTTGCGAAGCTCCACTTTCAAAGGCGATTTTCAGGTCTTCGTCCGATTTTAATCCTCCTCCAAAATCAATTTTGAGGTTGGTTCGGGAAGCTATGCTTTCCAATACTTTATGGTTGACAATGTGTTTGGACTTGGCGCCATCTAGATCCACCAAATGGAGGTGTTGGATACCGTGGGATTCAAACTGTTTGGCAACTTCCAACGGATTTTCATTATAGACTTTTTTGGTCCCATAATCTCCTTTGGAAAGCCGAACGCATTTTCCCTCGATAATGTCTATGGCCGGAATCAATCTCATAGTTTAATCATATTTTGCGCGGTCGATGGCCAACCACATTTCTGAATTTCCTACTCTTTCAAAACCGAACGCCTCATATAACGCATGGGCATCCTTGGTTTTCAGGGCCACTGTTTTTACAGTTTGCACATCGGGTCTGTCCATGATGTGCTTGATCAGCATTTTGCCCAATCCCCGACCTTTGTAGGGGTCGAATATCACCACGTCCATGATGTAGGCAAATACCACGGAATCAGTCAGCACCCTGGCAAAACCTATCTGCTCGTCATCAGAGTTGAAAAGGCCAAAGCAAATGCTGTTGTCAATGGTTCGTTTGGTTTCCTCCGGGCTTCTGTACCCACCCCAATAAGTGGCCTTGATTTCTTTATGGACTTTTTCGATGTCCAACTTAGCCTTGTCTTCTGAAATATAAAATTCCATCTAAATGACCGTTAGAAAATTGTTTAAAATGGTACTGCCCGCCTCACTGCTTTTTTCGGGGTGAAACTGTACCCCATAAAAATTGTCTTTTTGAAGGGCGGCGCTATATTTCAATCCGTATTCAGCACTGGCAATGGTTTCCGTGTCCAATGGAGCATAAAAACTATGCACCAGATAGATATAGGATTTTTCAGGAATCCCATTGAACAAATCGGTTTTCAGATTGGTAATTTGGTTCCAGCCAATCTGTGGCACTTTTACCTGGTTTGAAAATTTCTTCACATCAAGGTCAAAAATGCCAAGTCCCTCTGTGTTTCCCTCTTCGGATGAACGGCACATGAGCTGCATGCCGAGACAAATGCCCAAAACGGGCTGTTTCAATTTTGGTATGACGACGTCCAAACCACTTGCTCTCAATTTGGCCATGGCCGAACTGGCCTCTCCCACTCCTGGAAAAATCACCTTGTCCGCTTCTTGGATTTCCTTGACATTATGGGAAAGCACCGCATCATATCCCAGCCGTTTAATGGCAAAGATGATGCTTTGGATGTTTCCAGCGCCATAATCAATGATTACTATTTTCATCAGAGCATTCCTTTGGTTGATGGCAATACCATTTTCTCCACATCCCGCTTTACCGCCATTTTGATGGATTTGGCAAAGGCCTTGAATATGGCTTCTATTTTATGGTGCTCGTTAGTGCCTTCCGCTTTTACATTCAAATTGGCCTTGGCCCCATCCGTGAACGATTTGAAGAAATGAAAGAACATCTCCGTGGGCATTTCACCAATTTTTTCCCTATTGAAATCGGCATCCCAAACCAGCCAGTTCCTTCCTCCAAAATCAATGGCGACCTGTGCCAAGCAATCATCCATGGGCAAGCAAAACCCATAGCGCTCGATACCCAATTTGTTGCCCAGGGCTTTGGCAAACACTTCGCCCAAAGCAATGGCAGTATCCTCAATGGTATGGTGTTCGTCCACCTCCAGATCGCCATCTACCTTAATGGTCAAATCCATTTGTCCGTGACGGGCCAACTGGTCCAACATATGATCAAAGAAGGCCAATCCGGTTTTGATATCACTTTTACCGGTACCATCCAAATTCAACTTGATTTGGACATCCGTTTCGTTGGTCTTTCTGCTGATCTCGGCAACACGGTTTTCCAGTTTCAGGAATTCATAGATCTTTTCCCAATCGTTGCTCTCCAAGGCGATGTAAGGGTCCAATTCTTCCCTTTTTACGGTAATCTCACCCGTCCCCAAATGGGTTTCATCGTTGATGTAGATCCCTTTCGCGCCAAGGTTTTTGGCCAGCTCCACATCGGTCAAACGGTCCCCGATCACGTAGGAATTGGCAAGATCATACTCTTCCGAAAAATAGGTTGTGAGCATTCCGGTTCCTGGTTTTCGGGTCGGGGCATTGTCTTTTGCAAAGGTTTTGTCGATAAAAACATTATCGAAAATAACTCCTTCGGCTTCAAAAGAGTTGATGATGAAATTGTGTACGGGCCAAAAAGTGTTTTCTGGAAAAATGTCGGTTCCCAAACCATCTTGGTTGGTGATCATCACCAGTTCATAATCCAGTTCCTTGGCAATTTTCCCCAAATACGTGAATGCCTTTGGATAGAAGACCAATTTTTCAAAGGAATCAATCTGTTCATCAACGGTTTCTTTGATGATGGTCCCATCGCGATCAATGAATAATACTTTTTTGCCCATATTTATAGTTTCTTTAAAATGGCTATCAATGCTTTGTTTTCCGTTGGAGTCCCTACCGTAAACCGTAACGTGTTCTCGCAAAGGGGTTGGGTGCTTCGGTTTCGCACCACCACATGTTGGTTCAGCAATTGTTGATAACGTTTGTCGGCATCATCAACCTTGGCGAGCACAAAATTGGCATTGGAGGGGTATAATTGCTCCACAAAGTCCAATTCCTGTAAAGCCTGTTTCAGATTCGCCCGTTCTTCCAAAATTTGGACCACTTCCTGTTGCACGGCATCCTCGTTCAGAACACGTTGCAAGGCTTTTTGTTGGGTCAATTGGTTAACGTTGTAGGGTGGTTTGATCTTGTTCAAAATGGCAATGATCTCTTCCGATGCGCAGCAAATGCCCAACCGGATTCCGGCCAAACCATAGGCTTTGGACAAGGTTTGGGTAACAATCAGGTTGGGATAGTTGTTCAAACTGCTCAACCAACTTTCCTGCTCTGAAAAATCGATATACGCCTCGTCAATGACCACCAACCCGCTGAAGGATTCCAATAGTTTTTCCACATATTCCTTTTTAAAGGAATTACCCGTTGGGTTGTTGGGGGAACAAATGAAAATCAGTTTGGTGTTTTCATCCACAGCCGATAAAATAGCTGGGACATCCGGTTCAAAATCGGAAGTAAGCAAAACCTCCCTGTTCTCCACGGCATTGATTCCGGCCAAAACCTTGTACATGCCATACGTTGGCGGCAAGGTGATGATGTTATCTTGGTTGGGCTCACAGAAGGCCCTGTAGATCAAATCCAAAACCTCGTCACTGCCATTGCCCAAAAGCATGTTGCTCTCGGAAACCCCTTTTTGTTCGGCAAGCACCGCTTTCAAGCTCCTTTGGTACGGGTCGGGATAACGGTTGACCCCATTTTCGAACGGATTTTCGTTGGCATCCAAAAAAATCATGGTGGATCCATCGGAAACATATTCGTCCCGTGCCGAAGAGTACGGTTTTAGGGTCTTTACGGATTCCCTGACGATGTTGTTTATGTTGAAGGTTTTAGTCATATTCTTGAAGTCTCGACTGCGCTCGACCTGACATTTAGTTTGATTTTATTGCATTTAGGCGAAGGGTCACCGCGTTTTTATGGGCCTGTAATCCTTCGGCCTCTGCCATCAATTCGATGGAAGGACCAATCGCTTCCATTCCTTCTTTGGATATTTTTTGAAAGGTCATGCTCTTCATAAAACTGTCCAGATTTACACCGCTATACTGCTTTGCATATCCGTTTGTGGGCAAAGTATGATTGGTTCCAGATGCATAGTCACCCGCACTTTCGGGCGTATAGTTGCCAATGAAAACGGAACTGGCATTCTGAATGTTCTGGAGGTAAAACGCCTCGTTTTCCACACAGACAATGAAATGTTCCGGGCCATAATCATTGATCAAATCCATAGCCGTTTCATCATCTTTCACCAAGATGAGCTTGCTGTTCCCGATCGATTTTTCTGCGATGGCCATCCTTGGCAATTCTTTGATCTGTGATTCAATTTCTTGTTCCACGGCATTAATCAACTTTTCCGAAGTGGAAACCAGGATTACTTGGCTATCGGTTCCGTGCTCAGCTTGACTCAACAAATCCGAAGCTACAAAGGCTGGGTTGGCAGAATCATCAGCCACGACCAAAAGCTCACTTGGTCCGGCTGGCATGTCAATGGCAACCCCATATTTGGTGGCCAATTGCTTTGCAACCGTCACAAATTGGTTGCCCGGGCCAAATATTTTGTACACATTGGGAATGGTTTCCGTTCCGAATGTCATTCCTGCAATGGCTTGAATGCCACCTACTTTGAATATTTTTGTTACCCCACAAAGTTGGGCAGCGTAGAGGATGGTCGGATTGACATTTCCCTTTTTGTCCGGCGGTGTGCACAATATAATTTCATTGCAACCCGCCAATTTCGCAGGAACAGCCAACATCAAAATGGTCGAGAACAGGGGCGCTGTTCCTCCGGGAATGTAAAGTCCCACTTTTTGGATGGGTCTCTTTTCTTGCCAGCACATCACCCCGGGCATGGTTTCCAGTTCCACTTTGGTCGTTTTTTGGGCGGCATGGAATTTTTCAATGTTCGATTTCGCCAAGGAAATTGCCTTTTTCAGTTCGGAGGGAACCGAATCGGATGCCTCCTTAATTTCGTCTGCCGTCACCAAAAAAGTATCCAATTGGGCCCGGTCAAACTGGTCTGTATACTTTTTGATGGCTCTATCTCCATTTGTTCTTACCTCCTCAAAAATAGACTCCACAATTTTTTCAATATCGGCCACCGTTTGTGTGGGCCGTCTGAGTATTTCGGGCCAGTCTTCTCTTTTGGGGTCATTGACTCTGTTCATTTTTTCAATTTTTTTATCATGTGATGGCCCATCGGAACATATCCATGGGTCTCCCAAAACTTCTTTCCTCTGGTATTCTGCACATAGCAGTTGACTTCAGCAGTCTCACAATCAATTTCTTTGGCATAATTGAACAAAAAATCCATCATAAGCTGACCAATACCTTTCCCTTGATAGTTCGGGGAAATCATGACATTATCGGGCTCTACGTGTCTTCCCGCATAGAGTTTGTTGAGTACCCATACGCCACAAATGCCTATCAATTCTTCTTGGTCATATACCCCGATGCATTTATAGCCCATCGGAATCATTTCAGTCAATCGTTTTTCCAATACTTCCAGAGGAATTTTTTCTCGGTTGAGGATATACGCCAACGGTAAAATGTCCTTGAGTTTTTCCTTCGGAATCCATTTTATGGTGTACTGCGCTTCCATCTTCCAAACCTAAAGGACCATTTTTTCGATGGGGCAGACCAAAATGCCCTCGGCACCTGCTTGCTTCAGTTCGTCGATGACCTCCCAGAAGGTATCCCTAGTGATGACGGAGTGTACGGAACTCCAACCTTCCTCGGCCAAGGGCAATACCGTGGGGCTGCGCATTCCTGGCAAAATGGAAATGATTTCATCCAGTTTGTCATTTGGGGCGTTCAGCAGGATGTATTTGTTCTGTCTTGCCTGAAGCACGGATTGGATTCTGAACTGTATTTTCTTCAGGATTTCCCTTCGTTCCTCGGATATTGTGGGCGAAACGGCCAGTACGGCCTCGCTTTGCAAAATGACCTCCACTTCCTTCAAATTGTTCTTGAACAGGGTGCTGCCGCTTGAAACGATATCGCAAATACCATAGGCCAAGCCAATGTTGGGGGCTATTTCCACCGAACCGTTGATGATGTGCAATTCCGCCGTGACTCCTTTGGATTTGAGGTATTCGTTCACCGTGTTTGGGTAAGAGGTCGCGACCTTCTTTCCTTCAAAATCCTTGACGGAATTGTACTTGACCCCTTTGGGTACTGCAAGGGACACGCGACATTTGGAGAAATTCAGTTTTTCGGCCACGGCAATGTCATTGCCTTTTTCCACCAATACATTTTCCCCTATGATGGCAATGTCCACTACCCCATCCCTTAAATATTGGGGAATGTCCCCGTTCCGCAGATAGAAAACTTCCAAAGGAAAGTTTCTGGCAGTGGCCTTTAATTGGTCCTTTCCATTGTCGATGGAAATACCACAATCCTTCAAGATCTGAAGGGAATCCTCGTTCAAGCGACCGCTCTTTTGTACAGCAATCCGAATTTTTGTCATTAGTTCAATAGTTTTGTTCAAAAAACCAAATGGGCATAAAAACAAAACCCGCTTGATTTCTCAAACGGGTTAGAATATAGTTTAGATACAACAATACACTTCTATCTCGCTTGAGGGCAAGTATAAAAATGGTGATGATGTACTGTGTTATTTCTCATTACGTGTCAAATGTAGGACATATTTTTTTATCAAAAAAGGGGAATTTAGTTATTTCCTAAAATAAGGGGAAGCCCATCATCGCCTGATCCTACCACGACCACTTTGGCATTTGGGGACTGGGCCAGTTTCAAAGTCGCCTCAATTCCCTTATCTTGAAGAATTTTGTCTGTGAGGGAAGCACTCAATATTTGGTTGGCATCCGCTTTACCTTGGGCTTCGATTCGTACCTTTTCGGCTTCCTTTTGCGCGGTCACCAATCGGAATTCGTATTCCAAGGATTCCTGTTCCTGCTTCAATTTGCGCTCAATGGCATCCTTGATGGTGGGCGGCAGGGTCACATCCCTTACCAAAACTTCATTGAGTTGGATGTATTGGTCCTCCACAATTTTCTGGGTCTCCTCAAAAATTTCCTGTTGAATGGCATCCCGCTTGCTGGAATAGAGCTGTTCCGGGGTGTATCGTCCCACAACGCTTCGGGCCGCGGAGCGTATGGCAGGAAGCAGCACACGATCTACATACTGCTCGCTTTTTTCTTGGTGCAATTTACCCAACTCGTTGTATTTGGGTTGGAACCATACCGAAGCTTCCAATTTGATATCCAATCCGTTGGAGGACAGCACGTTCATTTTTTCCAGCCTTTCTTGTTGACGGGCTTCGTAGATAAAAACCTTGTTCCATGGGGCCACAATATGAAAACCTTCGTCCAGTGGGGGCCCATCAGTGACCACCCCTCCTCCAAATGTCCTATAGAGCACGCCGGCTTCACCAGAGCCTATGGTCACTGCGGATTTTGAGATGAAGATGATGAGAATAATGATACCTGCAATGGCAGGTAATGCAATCTTGGGTAATTTATCCATGTGTATATTTTTTACATTAATCCATTATATTTTCTGATGAACCACTCTACCGCCAGGACAAGTACCATCAGTCCGAGTAAAATACGGAAATCTATTAAAGATACCACATTCTTTCTGCTCTTTTGGACAGGAAGATACTGCTCGGATGATGACAGGTCGCTCACCAATGCCTCCACATTGTCCGTATAGTACAATTTTCCATTGGTTTTTTCTGCCAAACGCCCCAATTTTTTATGATCTGCGGAGGTAAGCTGTTTTTCGGGATCAAAATCCAAGATTCTGAAAGATCCCGAACGTTTATGGTTTTCGCCTTCTACGGAAACTGTAAATCGATATTCACCAGATGCAAGGTCGCCCAGGTCCACTTCGTAATAGGTGCTTTTCAATAACATGGGCGATTCGCGGTTGAAACCATTGTCCGTTCCCACGATCTGGATGGAAATACGGGCATTGGGGTCAAACTGATAGCCTTCGTCAAAATAGGAGGCCCTGATCTTGGCCATGCTGGCATTTTCAAACACGAGCGCGTAGTCCACATCCAACCTGCTCCGTTGGTCATTGGAGGTCAAATAGACCATTAGGGTCCCCATGAAATCATCAAACTTTTGAAAACTCTGATCGTTCCGATAGGTCTGGGCTCGCCATCTCCACATATTTTCCCCGAACAACACGGCCTCTCGCTGCTTTCCTTCGGTAAGGATGGAAAACAAGGGTTTGTCCAGATGTACTCCGCGAATCTGTTGGTACATGATGGTCTCTCCGCTTTTCTTCAGTTCGATATCACCAAGATTACCCACCAAAGGCGGAAAATCGTCCACATTGAAATCCCCAAGGCCAAAAACTCCAAAGGCATTGTTCAAAATGGGCAGGATTTCCTCGGATTGGCTATTTTCCACTGAAAAACTTTGCTGTGCCCCGTTCAAAAAATTCCAATCTGTTTTACTTCCTGTAATGGTGAAATAATTGGCTTTTGAATTTTGTAGCAACTCATATAACTGACGGAAATTCCTATTGGGTTGGTACAGGATCAGAATATCCGCTTCTTCCAACTCTTGAGCGGTTCCAGTGGGTTTGGTGATGGAGACCGATCGTTGCTCATTGGCCTCAATGGATTTTTTCAGTGCCCCGATGTCCGGGTGGAGCATGTCCGAAACAATCACCACATTGGTTTTTTCATCGATTACCTCAATGGCCGCTTCCTTTACGTTGTTGGTCGTGTTCTTTTCATTTTCCAAGGTCCCAACCTCTACTTTGATGGTCTTTATCCCCACGCTTTGGGCCTCCACAAGGGTGTTCAGGGTCTGGCTGTTCTTCAAGGCGTCCAGTTCCACACGCTGTTGATGGACCCTGTTTCCATTAATGGAAATGGTCACCGTTTTGGAAACGGCGGCCGAACCCTGGTAGCGAATGGTGGTTTCCACAGGGAACTTATTTTTCAGAAAAGCATAGGTGTTGGTGTTGATGAGCCCCACAGAAATATCCTCATACTGGGTGGTGTCGCCCACCACAACGGGGTTTACGGATAGATTCCCACCCAAATTGAGATATTCATAATCCCTTCCCAGTGTCTGGTTGCCGTCCGTGATCAATACGACCGCATTGGCACCGTTCAAAAAAAGCTCATTGGTAGTGGAAAGGGCGTTGGAAATATCCGTATTCCGTTGGTTGAAGACAATGGAGTCGGTTTGTGCCACTGCATTGCCAAAACCAAATCCATGAATGGAAAAACGATCTTGAAGTTGTGGATTTCCCTTGATTTTATCCAATACTTCGGAAAGATTTCTCTCCGTTGTGGCCTCTTTCATGGAAGTGGAATGGTCCACCATCAGGATCAGGTTCGCTTTTTCCAGATAGTAATCATTGTCCACGAACTTGGGGTTGATCAAAAGTAAAAGGCCGCAAAACAAGGCAATGAACCTCAATGCGGCCAATATGATCTTAAGCGGACCTTTTCTCGGGTTCCTATAGTAGTATTGAAAAAATACAACGCCTAGCGCGATGATCGCGGCAAGAACAATAAGGAACACCGTGTACAGCTCCATTCATTCTAGGTTAGCATGCCACCATCCACGTTCAGCACCTGTCCGGTAACATAGTCGGAAAGATCGGACGCCAAGTACAGACAGGCATTTGCCACATCTTCGGGAGATCCACCTCTCTTCAACGGAATGGCATCCCTCCAGCCCTGGACTGTTTTCTCGTCCAATTTATCGGTCATTTCGGTCTCTATGAAACCTGGTGCAATGGCATTGCAACGGATGTTCCTAGATCCCAATTCGAGTGCCACGGATTTGGTGAACCCGATCATACCTGCTTTCGACGCGGCGTAGTTGGTCTGTCCGGCGTTACCCTTCACCCCTACCACACTGCTCATGTTGATGATGGATCCTTTGCGCTGTTTCAGCATGGTACGCTGAACGGCCTTGGTCATATTGAAAACGGATTTCAGGTTGATCTCGATCACGGAATCAAAATCCTCTTCGCCCATGCGCATCAGCAGATTGTCCTTGGTGATGCCCGCATTGTTGATCAATACATCGATACGTCCGTCAAAATCTTCCAAAACTTGGGCCACGAGGGCTTCGGAATCTGCATAGCTGGCAGCATTGCTCTTGTATGCCTTGGCCTTTACGCCCATGCCAGTAAGTTCTTTTTCCAATTCCAAGGCGGGTGCCTCGCTGGAACTATAGGTGAAGGCCACATTGGCCCCGTGCTTTGCAAAGACTTCGGCAATTCCTCTTCCAATTCCCCGGCTTGCCCCGGTAATGATCACATTTTTCCCTTCCAAAAGTTTCATAAGATGATTGTGTTTGAATGGTTATCCACCAAATATAGCTGTTGTTTTACGTTTAGACGAAAAAAAATCCCGCATTGAACGGGATTTGTATAGGATTTAACGGTTGGTTATCCAACCACTTCTTTTACTTTGGCTCCGATTTCCGCGGGGGAATCCACTACATGGATGCCACATTCACGCATGATCCTTTTCTTGGCCTGTGCCGTGTCGTCACTTCCTCCCACAATGGCTCCGGCGTGTCCCATGGTGCGTCCGGCAGGTGCGGTTTCCCCTGCAATGAAACCAACAATGGGCTTCTTACTGCCACTTTCTTTGTACCATCTAGCGGCTTCTGCTTCCAGTTGGCCTCCGATTTCCCCGATCATGACCACACATTCGGTCTCAGGATCGTTGATCAAAAGTTCAACAGCTTTTTTGGTCGTGGTCCCGATGATGGGATCCCCTCCGATACCAATGGCGGTGGTAATGCCCAAACCTTGGCGTACTACTTGGTCCGCAGCTTCGTAGGTAAGGGTACCTGACTTGGATACGATACCCACTTTCCCTTTTTTGAAGACAAATCCGGGCATGATACCCACTTTGGCCTCTCCCGGGGTGATGACACCCGGACAGTTGGGACCGATCAAGGTACAGTCCATACCTTTAATATAGTCATTGGCCTTTACCATGTCAGCTACAGGGATACCTTCAGTGATGGTAATGATCACTTTGATACCAGCACTGGCGGCTTCCATGATGGCGTCCGCAGCAAATGCGGGTGGCACAAAAATAATTGTGGTGTCGGCACCTACTTCCTTAACGGCTTGTTCCACAGTATCGAAAACGGGCTTGCCCAAGTGTTGTTGACCACCTTTTCCTGGGGTGACCCCGCCGACCACGTTGGTTCCATATTCGATCATTTGCTCGGCATGGAAGGTTCCTTCACTACCAGTGAATCCTTGTACAATTATTTTTGAATCTTTGTTTACTAAGACGCTCATAGGTTTAACTTAATAATAGGTGCAAAAATACGGTTTGCAATGGTTTTTATCTATCGATTTTTTAATTCTTTTTGAGTTTTTGAAAGATTTCCGGAATCATTTTCACGGAGGCCATTTGCTTTAGCTTTTCGCGTGCTTCCTCGGCGGGACTTCCAAAATAGCTCTTTCCTCCTTCCAAGGATTTTGATACCCCGCTCTGGGCCAGAATGACGGCTTTTTTTCCGATAGTGACACCGCTGGTAATCCCAACCTGCCCCCAAAGGGTGACCTCGTCCTCGATCACGACACAGCCTGCAATACCCACATGGGATGCGATCAGGCATTTTTTCCCGATGATGGTATCGTGGCCCACTTGGATCTGGTTGTCCAGTTTAGATCCCTCCTTGATGGTCGTTGCCGCAGTCACTCCCTTGTCTATGGTACAAGAGGCCCCGATATCCACATTGTTTTCAATGACGACGTTTCCACCTGACAATAATTTGTCAAACCCTTCGGGTCGATTTTTATAATAGAATGCATCCGCCCCCAAAACCGTGTTCGCATGAATGGTGACATTGTCCCCGATCACGCAGCCATCATAAATGGTAACGTTGGGATGGATGACGCAATTCTTGCCAATCTTTACATGATTGCCAATGAAGGCCCCTGGCTGGATGATGGTACCCTCGCCTATTTCAGCGGTTTCCGAAATGTTGCTGTTCGCCCTTTTGAAGGGTTTGAAGTGCTTGGTCAATTTGTTGAAATCCCTAAAGGGATCATCGGAGACCAAGAGCGCCTTGCCTTCGGGGCATTCCACCTCTTTGTTGATGAGCACCACAGTAGCTCTGGACTGCAAGGCCTTGTCATAGTATTTGGGATGGTCCACAAACACAATGTCGCCTTCTTCCACCACATGGATCTCGTTCATCCCCAAAACCGGAAATGCTTCATCCCCGACAAATCCGGAACCGATGATTTCGGCAATCTCCTTTAATGAATGGGTCCTGGGAAATTTCATTCCCTATTCTTTAGCACGTTCCAGATAGGCACCCTTCTCGGTGTCGATCTTGATCTTGTCCCCTTCGTTGATGAAAAGTGGCACATTGATCCTGGCCCCGGTCTCCACTGTAGCGGGTTTTGTGGCATTGGTCGCTGTATTGCCCTTCACTCCTGGTTCGGTATGGGTCACTTCCAAAATAACACTGGCAGGCATTTCCACGGACAGCGGACTGTTATCCTCAGCATTGAAGATAATGGTTACAACCTCCCCTTCTTTTAGCAAATCTGGTGCATCAAGTGAATCCTTTGGCAAAGAGATTTGGTTATAGTCCTCCGTGTTCATAAAATGAAAGGTATCGCCCTCTGGATATAAGTATTGGTAGGTACGTGTCTCTACCCTTACATCCTCTATTTTATGTCCTGCGGAAAAAGTGTTGTCAATGACCTTTCCCGTGGTCACACTTTTTAGTTTTGTACGCACAAAGGCTGGGCCTTTGCCTGGTTTCACATGAAGAAACTCGATGATCTTGAAGATATCGTGGTTGTATCGGATGCACAACCCTTTTCGTATATCAGAAGTATTTGCCATATATTTAATTTGTACTGAAATAGCCTTTCATAATGCCCCTTTGCGAGTCTTTGATGAACTGTAAGATCTCATCACGCTCTGGGGTGGCTTCCATTTCTGCTTCTATAATGGATGCCGCTTGTGAATTGTTGTAGTTTTTTTGATAAAGGATTCGGTAGATATTCTGGATTTCCCTGATCTTGTCCGCTTCAAACCCTCTTCTTCGTAGCCCTATGGAGTTGATCCCCACATAGGACAAGGGTTCCCTTGCCGCCTTCACATAAGGGGGTACATCCTTTCTGACCAAGGAGCCCCCGGTCACAAAGGCATGGTTGCCAATGGATACGAATTGGTGTACGGCTACCATTCCGGCCAAAACTACGTTGGTTCCTATGGTGACATGTCCTGCCAAAGTGGAGTTGTTGCTAAAAATGCAACCATCACCCACTACGCAATCGTGGGCGACGTGACAATAGGCCATGATGAGACAGTTGTTGCCTATCACGGTTTTCATGCGGTCCGAGGTACCTTTATTGATGGTGGCGCACTCCCTGATCGTGGTATTGTCGCCAATATGAACCGTGGTCTCCTCTCCTTGATATTTGAGGTCTTGCGGCATGGCTGAAATTATGGCTCCGGGAAAAATGTTGCAGTTTTTGCCGATCCGCGCGCCTTCCATGATGGTCACGTTGGAACCTATCCAAGTCCCCTCTCCAATGGTCACATTGTTATGGATAGTGGTAAAGGGCTCAATGACCACGTTTTTGGCAATCTTGGCCCCTGGGTGAACGTATGCTAAAGGTTGGTTCATCTACGAGTCTGTGTTTTTTGTTTTAACGATCTGTGCCATCAGTTCGGCCTCAGACACCAATCTCCCATTGGCATAGGCATAGGCCTGCATGTGGCAGATGCCCCTACGGATAGGGGAAATCAAATCGCATTTAAATATTAAGGTATCCCCGGGAACCACTTGCTGCTTGAACTTCACATTGTCAATCTTCATAAAGAAGGTCAAGTAGTTTTCAGGGTCGGGGACCGTGCTCAGCACAAGGATCCCCCCTGTCTGTGCCATGGCTTCGACTTGAAGAACACCAGGCATTACAGGTGCTCCGGGAAAGTGCCCCACGAAGAAAGGTTCGTTCATGGTCACGTTCTTTACGCCCACCACATGGGAGTCGGAAAGTTCCAATATTTTGTCCACCAACAAGAATGGCGGTCTGTGTGGCAACATGTTCATAATCTGGGTGACATCCATCAATGGGGTCTGGTTCAGATCATAAGTGGGTACTTTGTTTCTTTTTTCGATCTTGATGATTTTAGAAAGTTTCTTTGCAAACTGGGTGTTCACAAAGTGGCCGGGTTTGTTCGCGATGACCTTTCCTCTTATCCGGGAACCCACCAAAGCCAAATCACCCATCACATCCAACAGTTTGTGGCGTGCGGCCTCGTTGGGATAATGTAGGGTAAGGTTGTCCAGTATTCCATTGGGCTTCACGGACAGCTTTTTCTTGTCAAAAGCCTTTTCCAATTTTTTCATGGTGGATTCGGATATTTCCTTGTCCACATATACAATGGCGTTATTGAGGTCACCCCCCTTTATGAGGCCATGCTCCAATAGCATTTCCAGCTCATGCAAGAAACTAAAGGTTCTGGCTTCGGCAATTTCTTCCTTAAAGTCGCTCATTTTTTCCAATGTCGCATTCTGGGTGCCCAATACTTTGGTCCCAAAATCGACCATGGTGGTTATCTGGTATTCATCGGATGGGATAACCGTGATTTCGCTGCCCGTAGCCTCGTCCTTGTACGAGATGACATCTTTCACGATGTATTCTTCCCTTTCTTCTTCCAGTTCAACAATGCCGGCCTCTTCCAAAGCCTTCACAAAGAATTTTGAGGAACCGTCCATGATCGGGGGCTCTGGAGCATCCAGTTCTATAAGGACATTGTCTATTTCCAATCCTACCAATGCAGCGAGAACATGCTCCGAAGTGTGGATCTTCACTCCGTTCTTCTCCAAATTGGTGCCTCTCTGTGTATTGACCACGTAATTGGCATCGGCCTCAATGATGGGTTCTCCTTCCAGATCTATCCTCTTGAATGCGAATCCATGGTTTTCCTTTGCAGGTAAAAAACTCATGGTCACATTCTCCCCTGTATGCAGGCCCACGCCCTGTAGGGACACTTTTTTTGCAATGGTGCGTTGTTTATTGCTTGTTTTGCTCACCTTCAACCTTTTTTTCTATGTTGGAGATTTGATTTACCAGCTTGGGCAAATTCTTAAAATGTACATATGATTTGTTGAAGTCCCCATAACTAAGGGCCGGTGACCCCTGGAGCACTTCATCATTCTTTACGTTTCTTCCGATTCCCGATTGGGCCTGAATCTTCACCCTATCACCTATGGTGATATGGCCCACGATGCCCACTTGCCCCCCAATGAGACAGTTCTTGCCAATCTTTGTGGAACCTGCTATGCCTGTTTGAGCAGCAATGGCTGTGTGCTCCCCTATTTCAACATTATGGGCTATCTGTATCTGGTTGTCCAGTTTCACGCCCCTTCGTAATATGGTAGAGCCTAAAGTAGCCCTGTCTATGGTG
Source organism: Flagellimonas hadalis (assembly GCF_007785775.2). Lineage (GTDB taxonomy): Bacteria > Bacteroidota > Bacteroidia > Flavobacteriales > Flavobacteriaceae > Flagellimonas > Flagellimonas hadalis. The sequence continues at coordinate 403,960 of NZ_VNIK02000001.1, read as the reverse complement.
GTGCCTGCGCCTACATCGACATTGTCCTCCAGGATCACGTTCCCTGTTTGGGGCACTTTACTGTACTCCCCATCGGCATTGGGGGTGAAACCAAAACCGTCGGCCCCGATGATCACTCCACTGTGGATGACACAATGGTTCCCGATCAAGGATTCCGAATAGATCTTGGCCCCGGCAAAGACCACAACGTTGTTGCCTATGGTCACATTGTCCCCTATATATACGTTGGGATATATCTTCACATTGTCGCCAATCTTCACATTGTCGCCCAAATAGGAAAATGCGCCCAAGTAAAAACCTTCACCATAGACCGCACTTTCAGACACAAAAGCCGGGTTTTCAATCCCAACTTTGTTGTTCTTCTTGACTTGGTTGTAATATTCCAGCAATTTGGAGAACGACTTATAGGCATCGTCCACTTTTATCAAAGTGGTGGACAAGGTCTGTTCCGGCACAAAGTCTTTGTTCACGATGGTTATGGACGCCTTTGTGGAATAGATGTAAGAGGTGTACTTTGGGTTGGCCAAAAAGGTCAGCGACCCTTTTTCGCCTTCTTCGATCTTGGATAATTTATGGACAGCGATTTGAGGATTTCCCTCAACTTCCCCCTCTAGGATTCCGGCAATTTGGGTAGCTGTAAATTTCATTTGTGCAAAAGTAACAAAATTTGTCAAACAGCTTCCTTCGGGTAGCAGCTGTAATATTTGGTAACGGTTTTGGAAAGTGCCTTCAAGCTGAGCTGATCGGATTCTTTGAGCACATCGGTTATTCTTCCACTCTTTTTGAGAATGTAAATGGCCTGTTGTTCCATACTATAGGCCTTGTTCGATATTTCTCCCTCAAATACAAAGTTGGAGGCTTCTTCAAGTGAAAGATCGTGTTTTTGCATGATTCTTTCCAATTTTCCGTTCAATTTTTCTGGTTCGGAGGGACGGTTTTTGATCTTGATGTGCAATAGTTTTCGGTTCAGCAGCATCTGGCACATTTTCGAAAGCACAAAATCATCATGGAACTGCCATGATTTTATGGCACCCAGTATGTCCACATCATCCAGTTGGGCAAATTTTTCAAGAATCTCCGTGTTGAAGGCAATGGCTCCTTCCTGTTTCAGAAAAAACAACAACGATTGGCTCGCTGAAAGCTCTTCGCCTTTGGCGAGCAATATCTTGGCACGCTGCATGACCCGTATCAACAACTGCTCTGCAGCCAGACCCGTTTTGTGAAGATATACCTGCCAATACATGAACCTTCGGGCCATGAGGAACTTCTCCACGGCATAGATTCCCTTCTCCTCCACCACCAAATTGCCATTGGCCACATTGAGCATGGAAATGAGGCGCTCGGAATTGATGTTGCCCTCGGTGACCCCCGAATAGAAACTGTCCCTTTTCAGGTAATCCAAACGGTCCATGTCCAATTGGCTCGACACCAGTTGGTTCATATAAGGTTTGGGATAATCGCCCTTGAATATGGAAATAGCGGTATCAAGTTGACCCTCAAATTCATCATTGAGGGCTTTCATGAACTGTAGCGACAGCTTTTCATGGCTCAGGTCTTTTGCAACTACGCCTTCCAGCGCATGTGAAAATGGGCCGTGGCCCATGTCGTGCAACAGTATGGCGCAGAGCAGTCCGTTTTCTTCCTTCTCCGTGATCTCAACGTTTTTCATCTTCAGGACCTGAATCGCCCTTGTCATCAAATGCATGCTTCCCAAAGCATGGTGAAATCGGGTATGATGGGCCCCTGGATACACCAAATAGGAAAGACCCATTTGGGATATCCTCCGCAACCTTTGAAAATAAGGATGGGCGATGAGTCTAAAAATTAGTTCGTTGGGAGTTCCAATAAAACCGTAAATTGGGTCGTTAAAAACGTTAAGCTTATTGGTTTTTACCAAGGATTTTTGTTTTTATCCCACAAAGATAATCACTATATGAACAAGATTACAATTCTTTGGGTAGATGATGAGATCGATCTGCTCAAACCACATATACTTTTTTTGGAGGACAAAGGCTACGAGGTGGTCACCAGCCAAAGCGGACAAGATGCCCTGGAAGAGATCAGGGAACAATTTTTCGATATTGTTTTTCTGGATGAGAACATGCCGGGCATATCCGGTCTGGAAACCTTGAACGAGATCAAAAAGTATGATGCTTCCATCCCAGTGGTCATGATCACCAAGAGCGAGGAGGAGTACATCATGGATGAGGCCATTGGCTCCAAGATTGCAGATTACCTGATCAAGCCCGTGAACCCCAACCAGATTTTACTCTCCCTGAAGAAAAGTTTGGACAACTCCCGATTGATCTCGGAAAAGACAACCTCCAATTACCAGCAGGAATTCCGAAAGATAGCCATGGACCTCTCCATGGTCAATTCCCATGAGGAATGGGTGGATCTGTACAAAAAATTGATCTATTGGGAACTTCAATTGGAACATATAGAGGATACCGGGATGTTCGAGATCTTGGAATCGCAAAAAGTGGAGGCCAATTCCCAATTCGGCAAATTTGTGGACAAAAACTACAAAAGCTGGTTCAAGGAAGGGAATGCACCCATCATGTCACACACCCTGTTCCGGAGCAAGGTACAGCCCGAACTGAAAGGAGGCAAAACCTTGATGGTGGTCATCGATAACCTTCGATACGACCAATGGATGGCTTTTGAAGAGATTCTTTCCGCACATTATAAAAAGAAGCAGGAATGTGCCTATTTCAGTATTCTTCCGACCGCTACGCAATATGCCCGTAATGCACTTTTTTCAGGGCTTATGCCGCTGGATATGGAAAAACAGTATCCCAATTGGTGGAAAAACGACACGGATGATGGGGGCAAGAACCTTTTTGAGGCCGAGTTCCTCGGGGCGCAACTAAAGCGATTGGGACTCGACCTGAAATGGGAATATCACAAGATCAACAACCTTAAACAAGGCAAACAATTGGCCCAAAACTTCAAATCCCAAAAGGAAAATGACCTCACCGTGGTGGTCTATAATTTTGTGGACATGCTGTCCCATTCCAAGACCGAAATGGAGGTGGTGAAGGAATTGGCATCCAACGACAAGGCCTACCGTTCCCTTACATTGAGTTGGTTCAAGAACTCCCCCTTGCTGGAGATCATCCAACAGGCACAGGTTTTGGGCATGAAGCTTATCCTGACCACGGACCATGGTACCATCAATGTGAAACAGCCCTCAAAAGTGATCGGGGACAGGGAAACCAGCTTGAACTTGCGCTACAAAACAGGGAAAAGCCTTACCTACGAGGAAAAAGAAGTGCTGGCCACCAAAAATCCGCAGGAAATTCACCTGCCCAACATCAACCTGAGCAGCAGTTTCATCTTTGCGAAAAACGACCTCTTCTTCGCCTACCCCAACAACTACAACCATTATGTGAGCTATTACCGGAATACCTACCAGCATGGAGGGGTTTCCTTGGAAGAAATGATCGTTCCTTTCGTAGTTTTGGAAGCAAAATAATGCACTGGTGAAAAAAACTTTTCAATTGAACGAAATCCGGGAAGTGGCCAAGGAAATTATTGGGACCACACCGGGAAAGATCCTTTGTTTTTATGGGGATATGGGCGTGGGAAAAACCACACTGGTCAAGGCCATGGTTAAAGAACTCGGTGCCATGGACGAGGCCAATAGCCCCACTTTTGGATTGGTAAACGAATATCGCGGTGAAAACGACAAACTTATCGCCTTTCATTTTGATTTTTATAGGTTGAACGATGAAATGGAAGCACTGGACATGGGTTTTGAGGACTACTTGGCACAAGATACATGGGTGTTCATTGAATGGCCGGAAAAAATCGAGTCGTTGATCCCTGAAGATGCTGTGGGCGTATTCCTGCACTTTGTCGATGAAAACACACGCTCAATCGAGTTAAATGTTTCTTAACAACTCATTCATCTATCTTCAAACCAGATTATTGTACAGAGCAACCATTTTTCGATAAAAGGACTATTTTTTGCGTTAAAAAACTAATTTTATCGATGAAACGTAGGTGAGGTTGAAATATTTTCCTACATTTGCCCTGTGAATGAATTCATTTATTAACCAAAAACTCTTTTACGATGAACACTAAAAAAGTTTTTTTTGGATTGCTAGCTGTTGCTTTTTTGGCAATGACCGCTGTTTCTACAACAGTAACGATTGACAAGAACCAAACCGTTAGCATCGAGAAAAGGGATCTTAAGAAATTGTAGATTTCTTTTCGATCGACAAATCTGATAATCCCTTTTAGCGAAGGGATTATTTTTTTACACAATATTCCTTCATTTTTTTAGTTTACTAGAGTAATGAAGGACAAAACTACCATTAGGAAAAAGCTCATTATCGAAGGAATTATATCGCTCTTGATAGCCATTTCTCCTTTGATGTTTTATTTTTATAAATACTTGCCAATTGACAGCCAGTCTTGGAGTTTTTTAGGCATAGAATTCACTTCGAATGGTTTTAATGATATAAGCGATGCATTTTATTATTACTTCAATAAAATTGTCCCCTTGCTTCTTTTGGTCATATGGTTTATCACCTCCAAGAACTGGTGGTACCACGCTATACTGATTCCGATTTCCATGTATAGTTTTCAACTTTTTACCGTACTGAACTATAGTTCAAGTAAAATTGATGAAAATGAAATATTGTATGTTGTCGCCGTTACCATGGTAGTGGTACCCGTAGTCTATTTCATCAGGTTGAAACTTGTGGACAAACATGTGCATGGCATAGATCTGGATGCCATGGACACCGAACTCCAAATATTGAAGGAAAAAGAGGAATTGCGTAAGGAACGGGAGAAACTCGAACAACGGCAAAAGACCCTTTCAAAAAAAATGTAAATTTGTTAAATACCTGATGGTATGCTGAACAGATTTACTGCTTATGAACCAGCCTTCTTCCCCCTTTAGCAAACAGCAATTGCTGCCCCAAGAAGAAACTTTGGAAGTCCTTAAACAAAAGGGCGAACTATTTATAGGAATCCCAAGGGAAAACCAATACCAGGAAAAGAGGGTCTGCCTTACCCCCGATGCCGTAAATGCCATCACGGCACATGGCCACCGGGTACTCATGGAATCCGGGGCCGGGGATGGTGCCAATTTTTCGGACATTGACTATACCAATGCAGGAGCAGAGATCACACGGGATACCAAAAAAGTGTTTTCGTGCCCCATCATCCTAAAAGTGGAGCCCCCCACCCTATCTGAAATCGATTTGCTGAATCCCCAGACCATTGTCATTTCTGCATTGCAGATAAAGACCCAGCGAAAAGAATATTTTGAGGTCTTGGCCAAAAAAAGGCTGACCGCCATCGCTTTTGAATTCATTCGGGACGATGATGGCAACTACCCGGCCGTACGCTCCCTGAGCGAGATTGCGGGCATTTCCTCCATCCTCATTGCTTCAGAATTGATGGCCGCCACGGGCAAGGGCAATGGGCTGATGTTCGGGAACATCAGTGGGGTGCCACCAGTGGAAGTAGTGATCATAGGAGCAGGTACCGTTGGGGAATTTGCCGCCCGTTCCGCTTTGGGACTTGGGGCCAACATCAAGGTGTTCGACAACTCCATCAGCAAACTCAGGAATTTACAGATCAATCTGAACCGTACCGTCTATACCTCCACCATCCAACCCAAAAACCTGATAAAGTCTTTGAAACGGTGCGATGTGGCCATCGGTGCCACGAGGGGCAAGGACCGCTCCCCGGTTGTGGTGAGCAGTTCCATGGTGGAAAACATGAAAAAAGGAGCCGTGATCATTGATGTGAGCATAGACATGGGCGGTTGTTTCGAAACTTCTGAGGTGACCACGCACACCAAACCTACTTTTGAAAAATATGGGGTCATCCATTACGGGGTGCCCAATATTCCGTCCCGTTATCCGCGGACCTCTTCCATATCCATCAGCAATATTTTCACCCCTTATCTACTGAAAATTGGTGAGGATGGCGGCTTGGAGCATTCGCTACGTTTCGACAAAGGATTGCGTAGCGGGCTTTACATGTATCACGGTATCCTCACCAATAAATCGGTGGGGGAATGGTTTGGACTGAGTTACAGCGATATTAACTTTCTTATTTTTTAAATACGCATGGGATTTTTAAGGCGATTGGGATGGTATTTAGTTGGACTGTCCATTGGAATTGTGTTTTTGGTGTTCTTCTTGAAGAAAAAATCAGGTGGTGAAGGCATGGATTTCTGTTATTTTCCCAATTGCAGGGTGTTGAAAGACATGCGCTCCAAACCCATCTCCTTTGGAGATGCCGTTCCACAAGAATTAAGGGACACAATCATGGTCAAATCCATTTTGACCGATGGCAATGTGGATTTTGGGAAAAGCGACACCAAGGCAGAACCCTGTAAGGTCTACTATGTTTCAAAAAAGATTGCGGACCAGAATATGGAACTACAGATCAGAAATTGCCAAGAAGAACTGATTGTTGAGGAAACAGCCCTTTTGGATTAATCCTCCAACTTCCTGCGCTTTCGTTCTTTTTGCAACAATGCCAACTCCCTTGACGTTTGCCCGGCTACCGATGTATTTTCCTCTGCCCGGCGTATCAGATAAGGCATCACATCACGTACCGGGCCATAGGGCACATATTTCACCGCATTGTAACCCAGTGCGGCCAAATTGTAGGTTATATGGTCGCTCATCCCGAACAACTGGCCAAACCAAATGTTACTGTCCGATGGCTCTATGCCCTTTTCCTGCATTTTTGAGATCAATTTGAGGCAGCTCTGCTCATTGTGGGTCCCTGCAAAGAGTACAAATCGATCTAAATTGTCCATCATGTAGTCAATGGCGGCATCAAAGTTTTCATCGGTCTCTTTTTTGGAGGCACAGATGGGGCTTGGGTATTCTTTTTCCTTGGCCCTGTCGTTCTCTTTTTCCATATAGGCTCCTCTCACCACCTTGGCGCCGATGCTAAATTGTTCCGAAGCGGCAATATCCCTTAGTTTTTTGATATAATCCAATCGGTCCCAACGGTACATTTGGAAGGTATTGAACACAATGGCCTTCTGTTTATTGTATTTGCGCATCATTTCCAGCACCAGGTCATCGGCGGCATTCTGCATCCAACTTTCTTCTGCATCGATGAGCAGCGAAACGTCCAGGTCATGGGCTTTTTTACATACCCTGTCAAACCGGTTCACCAATCGGCCCCATTCCGCTGTTTCGCTATCGTTCAACGTATGGCCTGCACTCACTTTCTCAAACAGTTTGAATCGACCAAAACCGGTAGGTTTGAACACCGCAAAGGGAATGGCATCCTTTTCCTTGACAAAATCGAGCACCTCCAAGGTCTTTTCCATGGCAAAATCGAACTGGTTGTCCACCTCCTTACCCTCAGCGGAATAATCGAGAATGGAACAGACGCCTTTTTCATACATTTTATCAATAATGGGGAGACAATCCTCTTCATTTACCCCACCGCAAAAATGGTCAAATACCGTGGCCCGGATCAGACCTTCAACAGGTAGGTGGGCCTTTATGGCAAAATTGGTCACTGCAGTGCCTATGCGCACCAAGGGTTCATTGGCTATCATCTTAAAAAGGAAGTAGGCGCGCTCCAATTGGGAGTCGGTCTTCAGCTCAAAAGCTATTGCGGTATTCTCAAAATTCGGCAGCATTATTTGTAATCTATTTAAGATCCAAATATAAGTACGGAATCTATAACCTTTTCTATAAAAATAGTCTTTATTTAGTGGTGAAATTGAAATTATGGAATCGGTCAAATCACAAACCTACGAAGTACATATCGGGGAGTTGGCGCAAGCGGCCCTGAACCAGCATATTGCCAAAAAAAATTACTCCAAGATCTTTTTGCTGGTCGATACCAACACCAAGAAACATTGTTTGCCGGCATTCAAGAAAATGTTCAGTGCGCCCATTGATTCCATTTTCGAAATTGACCCCGGCGAGGAAAACAAGCATATCCATACCTGTCTTCAGGTCTGGGAACATCTTTCCAACTTTGATGGGGACCGAAAAAGCCTCTTGATCAATCTTGGCGGTGGTGTGCTCACCGATCTTGGCGGGTTTGTGGCTTCCACATTTAAACGGGGCATCGATTTCATCAACATTCCCACTACCCTGCTTTCCATGGTGGATGCGTCCATTGGCGGGAAAAACGGCGTTGATCTTGGAGCCTTGAAGAACCAGATCGGGGTCATCAACCAACCTCAAATGGTATTGGTGTTCCCTGAATTTTTACAAACGCTAGATCCAAGACAGGTCACGAGCGGGTATGCGGAAATGCTAAAGCATGGACTCATCAGGGATGCTGCATATTGGGCTGATTTAAAGGAGAAAAACAATTTCACGGACGCCTCCAGTATTCAAAAATCCATTTTCATCAAGAATGATGTGGTGTTGATCGACCCCACTGAGAAGGGATTGCGCAAAATCTTGAATTTTGGCCATACTTTGGGACATGCTATTGAATCCTACTGTCTAGAAAATCATAACAAGAAAACCCTTCTGCACGGTGAGGCTATCGCCGTCGGCATGATCTTGGAAGGTTATCTGTCCCATGAATTGAAAGGTTTGCCAAAATTGGCGCTTGACGAGATCAAGGAAACGTTTTTACACTATTTTGAAAAAGTGGTTTTTGATAAGGATGATATTGACTCCATTCTGAAACTCTTGAAATACGACAAGAAAAATTCGCATGGGGACATCAATTTTGTACTCCTCCAGTCCATTGGCGATGCGGTCACGGACATCAAAGTGCCCGAAGAACTCTTCCGTAAGGCGTTCGATTACTACGCGGAATGATAGTTACATGTACTGAATTTTTCAGTTGGCAACTCTCTTGATTGCCCCACTACAAAAAAGCATAGTTTAGGTCAGTATAAATAACTGACCATTATGAAACGAATATTGATCGACTACAAAAAGATGGACCACAAGGTGGCCGCTGCCTTGATTGATTCCTACCCTCACGGGTATGGGGACGATGACCTCCTGACCATCAAAAAGCCCAATGGGGAAATCATAGAAGCTGTGGAAGTGAGGACCGATGACACCATTTACTTGGTAAAAATCAGCAAGAGCCTCTCCAATTTCATGGCCAATTTTGAGGAAGCTATCGAAAAGGAACTGGACAGGGAATTTGACCTTGAACCTGTTGCCGATATGGATGAGGACCCCCTTCCCGATTCGACCTTCGAATCCGAAGAGATGGACAACGACGACTATTGAGCTAAACCAGGTATCGTTTCCTGATTATCCGAAGGTGGTGCGCTTGGTGTCCGCTTATAATGAACCCCATCGCCCTTACGCTCATCGGTGAGCCACTGGCAAACCCTTTGCGCTTAAGCGCCTCTTCATCAAGAGATTTGAAAAGGGTGATGGTGGAATCCCGAACGGCCTTGTACTCCGCCATCAAGTCCTGAACCTTCCTGCCATTGGCGTTGGAATAGGGTACAAAGAGATCCTGATCAAATCCAGGCAAGTCAACCTTGTCGTTACGGGCAAAACGAAGCGCACGATACTGAAAAATCCTCTCGGTGTCTATGATGTGTACCAATACTTCGGCCAAGGTCCATTTTCCTTCCGCATAGGCAAAAGAGAGCTTGCTTTCAGGGATTTTTCCCAAAAGGGACAACAATTCCTCTTTTCCATCCATCAAAGCATCCATTAGGGAAACTTCCCCCAATGCCATGATATAGGTATGGTAAAAAGGATTGTACTCAGACGTGGGCAACTCTGAAAGAAACATGGTCCTTTGGTAAGTAAATTACATCTCGTTAAAGATCGTGTGCATCAAACGCTTTTTGTCGTTGATGCTCTCTTCCAACGAAATCATGGTCTCCGTTCTGCTGATACCATCAATATCATCGATCTTAAAGATGATGTTCTTGGCATGGGTGGTATCCTTGGCCCTGATCTTGCAGAAAATGTTGAACTTTCCTGTGGTGATGTGGGCCACGGTGACGTATGGAATCTGGTTGAGCCTTTCGAGCACAAATTTGGTCTGATGGGTCTTTTCCAGAAAAATGCCCACATATGCGATAAAGGAATAGCCCAGTTTCACATAGTCCAAGGTAAGTGAAGAACCACGAATGATTCCTGCTTCTTCCATTTTTTTGACCCTAACATGGACCGTGCCCGCCGAAATCAACAACTTTTTGGCAATGTCGGTAAAGGGTGTACGGGTGTTGTCTATCAACATGTCCAATATCTGGTGGTCGACTTCGTCTAACTTAACTTTGTTCATTATCTTGAAATTTTCAGCAAAATTAGTGAATTGAGGAAATTTACGTAATAAAATTGGTTCTTTTTTAAATAAAATGCAAGAAAGCCTTGTGGATAGTTACTTAATTTTTGATTTGGAGCAATAAATTAACAATTTTATGGTGCTCCGGCACAAGTCCAAAATCCTTTAAATCAATACATTCTATTGTTTCATGACCGTAAAATCCTTCAAGCGTGCCCATTTCAATGATTTCAGGTTCAAAAATGATTTTTTCACCCTCCAGTACTTCCTTATATCGAATCCCGACCATTTCTTCGCCCAATTCCGGGTTCAGCACGCTCGGATTCTTGACCAGAACATCAAAGAAAAGTTTATCGTTTTCGGGAATCTTGAAATAATCTTTTGGACTGAAATTTTCCACTAGATCCATGGCAATGGTTTTCAGTGCTTCGATAAGGGCATAAAAAATGAAATGCCGGGTCCTTTCCCTTTCATAGTCCTTTGGAAAATGCCCCGCCTCGAACAAGATGGTCGGTGTGTCTGTCATCTGGAAGGCATCGCCTACGCAATTATCATTAAAACCGTCATCGTACCTCCCCACCTGCCCTGGAATGAGCTTTTGGAGGAAGGTATCCATGGCCACAATGATCTTCATGGCCGTCTCACGTGTGGGGGTCACCTCCCGCGCTTCGTTGCTGGCGGGCGATAAAAAGGAGGCCGTGGCGGGTTTGTCCGTTGCACCTGCACTAAAAAGGGTTCGCTGGTCGTGGAGATTAAAACAGAAGTCAGGTTGGAATTCCTCAAACAGTTGGCGCAATGCAACACTTTCTGGTTGGGTGAGCATCTTTGCGTCCCTATTAAGGTCAATCCCATTTTGGTTCACGCGGGTGTAAGCCTTGGCACCGTCAGGGTTGAGCATGGGTACGATCATGAGCGTGCACTTCTTCAATATGTGTTCAGCGACATCCTCATCAGATTGTAGAAAGTTGACCATGTCCCAAACTGCTTTTGTGGTCGTGGACTCGTTCCCGTGCATTTGGGACCACATCAATATCTTTTTGCTGCCTTTCCCCAAGGAGAAGCCATATAGGGTTTTGCCGCTGACAGCATTTCCAATTTCCATCAAAGGAACGGATAGTTTGGAAAAGCAGCTTTCCTCCAACATCTCTTGGGTAATGTACCTGCCGCTTATGGAATGCTCTTTATATACTGAATGGTCAATCACTTCTTATGTTATTTGGCCACAAAAATAATCATGTATTATTTTACAATTGTAATTATTCAATATCTCAAAAATTTACATATGTGTACTTATTGGTAAGTGATATTCTTGATTTGACCACATTTGTAAACAATGTAAATCAAAAAACATCTAATTATTTAAATATCAGTCATATGTGTCAATTTATATGATGTACTTGTTTTAGTCTTTGAAAATAATTCAAAGATTTATTTCTCACTTTAGAAATCTGGTTTGTACATTTGAAATACGAAAATTTACATTTGTGGATGATGAAATAATTTCCCGGATTCAGACTGTGATCGCACACCACGGCTTATCGGTTTCTGCTTTTGCGGATGAGATCGGGGTACAGCGTTCCAGCATTTCACATTTGCTCAGCGGAAGGAACAAACCCAGTCTGGATTTTGTGATGAAACTGGTCAACGCCTACCCTGAAGTAAACCTGTATTGGCTACTAAAGGGTGAGGGCAGCTTTCCTGAAAGTAAAGATGTAAAACCGGAAAGCCCTAAAATTCCTGTGCCTGAGAAAAAGGTGGAGGGTCAATCGGTTGATGTTCCGCCACCACCCGTAAGGGAAATTGTCCCCAATACGCCGCATACCATTGTCCTGTTGTTTGAGGACGGGACTTTTCAAACCTACAAGGGCAAAAAAGATTGACCCGTTCGAGTTCTTTCCGTTTCTTTGTGCTATGGTAAAATATCTCTTTTCTGGACTTGTCCTTTTGTTCCTTTTAGCATGTGGAGAAGCTCCCCAACGCAATTGTACCGATTTTAAAACAGGCAGGTTCATCTTTACCGCAACCATCAATGGGGAGGAAAAAATGACCACTTTTCATAGGACTTTGGATATTGAAGTGGATGAATTTGAGGGAAAAAAAGACTCTTCCTCCATCCGATGGATCAATGATTGCGAATATGTGCTAAAGAATTTGAACCCAAAGAACAAGGCTGAGGAGAAATCCATCCACATCAAGATATTGAGCACCACCGAGTCTTCTTACACATTCGAATACGGCGTGGTTGGGGACACTAAGAAATTCAAGGGCACTGCCCACAAAATCCAATAAAATTTAAACGGATCTAATTCGGTCGTTGGAACAGAAGTTCAGGGTTGGCCTCCTTGTGTTTTTTGCACAATCGTTGTTGCTGTTTCACGGTAAGGGTGCTGCCATCATGGCTCCAACCTGGAGGGCCAAAAACATACATGAACTTGTGCGATAATTTGTCCACTTTTTTCACATCGTTCCAAATATCCTTGAACTCATGGGTCAAAATGACCATCGGATTATAGGAGTCCGGCGAATGGATCACACCATATTTCACATCGATGTCATCATCCAGTTCTTTCCACGTACCGAACATTTTGTCAAAAATGCTGAGAAACCCACCGTGGTTCTTGTCCAAGTATTCCACATTCTGTGCGTGGTGCACCTGGTGCATGGTGTGCGTGTTCATGAACTTTTCCAAAAAGCCCAATTTGGGCACATAAACGGAATGTAACTGGAACTGCCACAAGGCTTCGATACCCAAACAGACCACTACCATTTCGGGCGGAAAACCTATGGCGGGCAACCATGCATAGAAAAACGGTTTGTAGAGAATGGTGAACCATCCGTTCCTGACTGCTGTTCCCAAATTGAAGTTGTCCGAAGAGTGATGCACGATATGTGCGGCCCAAAGGATGCGGATTTCGTGGTTGGCCCTGTGGAACCAATAATAGGTGAAATCATCCGCAAGTTGACAGATGATCCAGATATACCAAGCGTAGCCAAAGGATTCGTAGCCCAAAAAATTGGTCCTTGTCCCATTGACCACAGGGTTGCAGAGTTCGTAGACGCCTTCGAACAGGACTATGGCAAAGGCCACTTTGAACAGTGGGCCCAAAATGGCGGACCCTACTCCCATAAAGCCGCTGGCGGCCAAATCTTTCCAATTGTAAATGTGGTCGTCCCCATGTGCCTTGCTGTATGTCAACTCCAGTAAAATAAAGGCAATAAATACGGGTACGCCGTAAACCAGCGGGTTGGTGAAATCCATAAAGAGGTTTTAAGATAACTGTTTTAGATGTGTATATGTAACTCTTGTGACAAAATAGGTAGAAAAAGCGTCAAAACAAAGTGGTTTGATCAGAAGTGTCATTATTTGTTTCAATATCGTCATCTGGATCGTCTAGACGCTCTTCATCTACCACTTCAATGTCCTCTGTCCGCATCTCCTCAGGTTCCTCAAAAGGCAATGGCTCCATTACGTTGATGCTCTTCACTTTTTCTGTGGTCAATTGGTTCCCCAATGCCTTGATTCCTTTGACCGATATAAAATCCTCCACATTGATCTCGAGGTTGGGCTTGGCATCTTTTCCACGAGGTTTTATAAATTCAACCTCCAGAACGGGTCTCCAGTCCGTGGTCACCAGTTCCATAAAGGATTTTGGATGTTCCGAGATGACCAGTTCCTCCTTGTTGGGGCTTTCCACCAAAAAGCGTTTGAGGTAATAGCGTTCTTTTTCCCCTTCGTAATGCACAACGGAAATGGGTTTGTTGGGATTCCATTTTTCCAGGACCACCATGGTGTCGCTGAAACGGGTGAGCAAATCGGGCGGTATGGTCTTCACTGTGCCTTTTTGGTCAATGACCAGCAACAGGTCGTCGCCCTTGAATTCTCCAAGCAGTTCCCCTCTTCCGTCCACGTTCAACCGGCTGACAATATCATCGAACCAAATCTTTCTGGGTTTAAGGGTGGATACGCCTTTTTCTTTCAGTTCGATACGCTTGACCGGGTATTTGGTGACCAAATTGCCCTTAGATGCCCTTCCTTTGATGAGCACATCGGCGAAATCGAGGTCCCATTTCAATTTTTTTATACTGCCCGACTGGCGCAGCAACACGGTGACCACTTCGGCCTCGCCATTGGGGTTTGCTGAAAAATACAACACTTCGGACGAGGCATTTTCGCCCGCCAAGGGGTACATTTTGTCCCGTGTGATGCTGGTGACATTGAACCTTTTGATGTAGCTGGGGCCGCCCTTGCCCTCTTTGTAGATCATGTTGTACACCGTCCGCTTATCTTTTTTCTTGAACACGGCCACATGGATGATATTTTTGCCCACAAAGACCTTGGAGTCCACTTTGGTGACCATCATCTCCCCTTTTTCAGTAAAGACAATGACATCATCAATGTCGCTACAATCGGCCACATATTCGTCCCGTTTCAAGGAAGTTCCGATGAATCCCTCTTCCCGGTTCACATAGAGTTTGGTATTGCGGATGACCACTTTGGTGGCCTCGATGTCGTCAAAGATCCTGATCTCTGATTTACGTTCCCTACCATCACCATATTTCTTCTTGAGTTCCTTGAAGTAATCGATCGCAAACTCCACCAAATGCGCCAAATGGTGTTTGGTCTGCGCAATCTTTTCTTCGAGGCCCTCGATGAGTTGTTGGGCCTTTTCCAGATCGAATTTGGAAATCCGTTTGATCCGGATCTCGGTCAACCGGACAATGTCTTCCTCGGTCACTGCCCTTTTTAGGTGTGTGGTATGTGGTTTCAGACCTTTGTCGATGGCAGCGATCACACCTTCCCAGGTTTCCTCTTCTTCTATGTCCCGGTAGATCCTATTTTCGATAAAAATGCGTTCGAGGGATGCAAAGTGCCACTGTTCTTCCAGTTCATCCAATTGTAGTTCAAGTTCTGCTTTAAGCAACTCCACGGTATTGTCAGTGGAGCGTTCCAGCATTTCCTTGACCCCAATGAACAGAGGTTTGTTGTCCTCGATGATACAGCCCAATGGTGATATGGACGATTCGCAGGCCGTAAAGGCGTAGAGGGCATCAATGGTCTTGTCGGGGGACAATCCTGGGGGCAGATGGACCAGTATTTCCACTTCTGCCGCTGTGTTATCCTCTATTTTCTTGATCTTGATCTTACCTTTTTCGTTGGCCTTCAAGATGGAATCAATCAAACTTGATGTATTGGTCCCGTAGGGTATCTCGTTGATGACCAACGTGTTTTTATCCAAGGTCGAGATTTTGGCCCGGACGCGCACCTTTCCACCCCTCAATCCTTCGTTGTAGTTGGTCACATCGATAATGCCCGCCGTGGGAAAATCGGGATATAAGGTAAAACGTTGCCCTTTCAAGTGCTTGATGGAAGCATCGATCAACTCCACAAAATTGTGGGGCAATATTTTGGTGGAAAGCCCCACGGCAATTCCCTCGGCCCCTTGGGCCAATAACAACGGAAATTTTACGGGAAGGTTGACAGGTTCCTTTTTTCTGCCATCGTAAGAAAGTTGCCATTCGGTGATCTTGGGACTGTAAATGACCTCCAAGGCAAACTTGGAAAGCCTCGCCTCAATGTAACGGGGTGCTGCCGCCCCATCTCCTGTCAGGATATTTCCCCAGTTTCCCTGGGTGTCGATCAGCAGGTCTTTTTGGCCGATCTGCACCATGGCATCGGCTATACTGGCATCGCCATGGGGGTGGTACTGCATGGTGTGGCCCACGACATTGGCCACTTTGTTATACCTTCCATCATCCAGTTCCTTGAGGGAATGCATGATCCTGCGCTGCACCGGCTTGAAGCCATCCTCAATAGCGGGCACGGCGCGTTCCAAAATCACATAGGAGGCATAGTCCAAGAACCAGTCTTTGTACATGCCCGTCACCTTCACCAAGCTGTCCTGGGAATTGTCGGGGTTTCCTAGGCCTTCATCGTTCAGTTCTTCGTTCTCTTCCATTTAGAAGGATGTGCATTTATTTGTTCTATAGTTGGTTTTCTTCAATCAGGTCAAGTTCTACTTTAAGGTTGTTTATGATGAATTCCTGCCTGTCCGGAGTGTTTTTTCCCATATAAAACTCCAACATATTGTCAATGCTCATCGCCTTGTCGAGCATTACAGGTTCCAGACGGATATTGTCACCTATGAAATGCTTGAACTCATCCGGAGAAATTTCACCCAATCCCTTGAACCTTGTGATTTCTGGTTTTCCGGTCAATTTTGTGATGGCATTCCTTTTCTCCTCTTCGCTGTAGCAGTAGATCGTCTCTTTTTTGTTCCTCACCCTAAAAAGTGGGGTCTGTAAAATGTAGAGGTGGTTTTCCTTGATCAATTCCGGAAAGAATTGGAGAAAGAACGTGATCAATAACAAACGGATATGCATCCCGTCCACATCGGCATCGGTAGCGATCACGATATTGTTGTATCGCAGGTCTTCCATGGACTCCTCGATGTTCAAGGCCGCCTGTAGCAGGTTGAACTCCTCGTTCTCATAGACGATTTTTTTGGACATCCCGTAGGAATTCAACGGTTTACCACGAAGGCTGAACACGGCTTGGGTGTTCACGTCCCTTGATTTGGTGATGGATCCGGATGCGGAATCGCCCTCGGTGATGAAAAGGGTGCTCTCCAATCGTCGGTCGCTTTTCATATCCTGAAGGTGGACACGGCAATCGCGTAATTTTTTGTTGTGCAGGCTGGCCTTTTTGGCGCGTTCACGAGCCAATTTCCGGATTCCGGACAGTTCCTTTCGTTCCCGCTCTGCCTGGACGATTTTTCGCTGAAGTGCTTCAGCGGTCTGTTGATTCTTGTGCAGGTAGTTATCCAGATAGGTGCCCAAAAAGTCGTTGATGTAGGTGCGGACCGTGGGGAGGTCACCGCCCATGTCGGTGGAACCCAGTTTGGTCTTGGTCTGACTTTCAAAAACAGGTTCCATCACCTTAATGGAAATGGCGGAAATGATGGATTTTCGAATATCCGAAGCATCATAATTCTTGCCATAAAAATCGCGGATGGTCTTTACCACGGCTTCCCTGAAAGCAGCTTGGTGCGTTCCGCCCTGTGTGGTGTGCTGCCCGTTCACAAAGGAATGGTACTCCTCGCTGTACTGGGTCTTGCTGTGGGTCATGGCCACTTCGATATCCTCCCCTTTCAGGTGAATGATCGGGTAGAGGAAGTCGTCCTCGTTGTTGTTGTCCTCCAAAAGGTCCTTCAACCCATTCTCGGACTGATATTTTTCTCCATTGAAAATAATGGTGAGCCCGGGATTGAGGTAAACGTAATTTTTGAGCATGCGTTCCACATACTCGTTCCGATATTTGTAATTTTTGAAAATGGTATCGTCCGGCGTAAAGCTGATCTTGGTGCCCCTTCTTCTGGAGGTCTCATCCAAAAGCTCTTCGTTGACGAGGTTTCCTATGTTGAATTCCGCAGACTTGGATTGCCCATCCCTATTGGATTCCACCTTGAAAAAAGAAGATAGGGCGTTTACGGCCTTGGTACCTACCCCGTTCAATCCGACAGATTTTTTAAAGGCACGGGTATCGTATTTGCCCCCGGTGTTCATTTTGGAGACCACATCCACCACTTTGCCCAAAGGAATGCCCCGTCCATAATCCCGCACGTTCACCAAATTGTCCTTTATGGTGATCTCGATGGTCTTTCCTGCACCCATGACAAATTCATCGATACAGTTGTCTATCACTTCTTTGAGCAATATGTAGATGCCATCATCTGCGGACGATCCATCGCCCAATTTACCAATGTACATGCCGGGGCGCATACGAATATGCTCCTTCCAATCCAGGGAACGGATATTATCCTCTGTATACTGGGTTTCTGCCATGAATCTAATAAGGGTTAATCCTTGCTAATATAAAATTTAGGGGCAAAAATTAAGGCGAAGAACCAAGAAAGTAATCAACAATGAAAACCTTCAATTGTTAATATACATCAAGCCTTGGCCTTCTTTTTTTGCTGTATGGAGAGATAGGTGACCCCAAAAATCACCACCATCATTCCAAGTAATTGACCATACGTCAATCTTTCGTTCAAAAATACAAAAGCCAAAAGTATGGTGGAAACCGGACCTAAGCTTCCCAAGATGGAAAAATTGGAGGCTCCCAGGCGTTCTATGGATGCCGAGACCAGAAAAGAAGGGACCAAAGTCGCCAAAATGGCCATGGCAATGCCGTATAAGTAAACCGGTAAAGGATATTCCAAAAGTTGCCAGTTTCCTGCAATGAGGTAATGGATCATAATGCAAAAGGTTGAAACAATCATGGCGTAACACGTAAAACGCAACATCCCAAATTTAGGGATCAGCCAACCACTGCCCACCAAATAAGAAGCATAGGTGATGGCACTCAGCAATACCAAAAAGCCTCCCCATAACACCCCGTTACCGCTGATGTCCAATTCGTTCCAAAAGGTGATGACCACGCCAATGTAGGTGATAATAATGGCGACGGTCTGGACTTTGGTGATTTTCTGTTTGAAAAATAGCCAAGAGAGAAATACGACAATGGTGGGGTATACAAACAGTATGATCCGTTCCAACCCTGCCTTGATGTAATTCAGTCCCAAAAAATCAAAATAGCTGGCCAGGTAATAGCCCACAAACCCGAAAAGGAACAGCCACGCATAATCCTTTGGTTTGATTTCGACAGATGGTTTTTTCTTTCGTATCAGAAAGAGAATGTAAAGATAAAATGGAAGTGAAAAGAGCATTCGAAACAAGAGCAGGTCCAAGGTGTCCACATGGTATTCGTAGGCCAATTTGACCATAACGGCCTTGGAGGAAAAGAGAATCACCCCAAAAATCCCATAGAAAATACCCAAGCTTTTGACTGACATACATCAAAGCTATGCTTGGTCTAAATTTTTGGCGAATGGAAATGGGTGGAATTACAACGGTCAGTGCTTACACATTGAACCTAAAGTGCATGATATCACCATCTTTCACAATGTATTCCTTGCCTTCGACCCGCATACGGCCAGCTTCCTTTACTTTGGATTCGCTACCATATTTGATGTAGTCATCATACGAAATGACCTCGGCTCGGATGAAGCCTTTTTCAAAATCGGTATGGATGACCCCTGCGGCCTGGGGCGCAGTGGCACCAACGGGAATGGTCCAGGCTCTCACTTCTTTTACACCAGCAGTGAAATAAGTTTCCAGATCCAACAATTTATAGGCACCACGGATGAGTTTGGCCGAACCTGGCTCGGAAAGGCCCAAATCTTCCAAGAACATCTGGCGCTCTTCGTAGGTTTCCAACTCGGTGATGTCGGCTTCGGTCCCTACGGCCAGGAAGATGACCTCGGCATTTTCATTGGCCACGGCCTCCTTCACCTTTTCCACATAGGCATTGCCCGTAGTGGCTGAACCTTCATCTACATTGCACACGTACATGACGGGTTTGTCGGTGATCAATTGCATGGGGCTGACGTATTCGTCACGATCTTCTTCACTGATTTCAATAGCACGGACCGAAGTTCCAGACTCCAGGCCTTGTTTGATGGCATTGAGCACCGCCTCTTCCTTTTGGGCTTCCTTGTTCCCAGTTTTGGCGGCCCTTTTTACTTTTTCAAGTTTTTTGTCCACACTTTCCAGATCCTTGAGTTGGAGTTCCATATCGATGGTCTCTTTGTCACGGATCGGGTTTACGGAACCATCCACGTGAACGATATTGTCATTGTCAAAACAGCGCAACACATGTAGGATGGCATTGGTTTCGCGGATATTTCCCAAAAACTGGTTGCCCAAACCTTCGCCCTTGCTGGCTCCTTTGACCAATCCGGCAATGTCCACGATCTCTACCGTTGCAGGAACCACTCGCTCGGGGTGGACCAACTCCTCCAGTTTCTCCAAACGCTGGTCGGGCACGTTCACCACGCCAATATTGGGCTCAATGGTACAAAATGGGAAATTGGCACTTTGTGCCTTTGCATTGGAAAGACAATTGAACAAAGTTGATTTTCCTACGTTGGGCAATCCTACAATACCGGCTTTCATTGGATACTATTCTATTTTTGAGGCTGCAAATATAAGTTGAAGTTTTGGTATAGGGACTTAAAATCCTTTCAGTAAAAGATAGATGCCTATACCGAACAGGACAATGATCCCCAGAATGGCCACCAAGGACAGGATGCACCCTGCCTGTTTCCATATTCCGCCGTATTCTTTTTCTGTTTCTTCCATAAAAAACCCCGAACTAAGGTCCGGGGCTAAATTACATGTTTTTTATTGCTTATCCGTTCGGGTGCATAAAACGCTGCTTGCCCAGCAACACTTCTTCGCTTTCCACATGGTCCTCATCGGGCACACAACAATCCACCGGGCAGACCGCCGCACATTGGGGTTCCTCGTGGAAACCCTTGCACTCTGTGCATTTATCGGGAACAATATAATATATTTCGTCACTGACGGGCTCTTGCACCTCTTCGGCGTTCACCGCTTTTCCATTGGGCAGGACCACATCTCCCTCGAGGGAAGTGCCATCACTGTACCTCCATTCGTCCGCACCCTCATAAATTGCAGTGTTTGGGCATTCTGGCTCACAAGCACCACAGTTTATGCATTCATCTGTTATAATTATCGCCATAATTTTCCTTTCCTTTTGGGTTGATTCTTTTCAGCATGCTTACTTTTGACAAAAATAAACCCTAGTAATTTAGTGTACAAATATAATGACACCGTATATGGAAACCATCCAAGCTTTTGTTAAACTCGGAAAACACCTAACGGATTTTTGTGAAAAATGTTATTCGAATGATGGAAATTTGGATGCGGATTTCAACGAAGTCGTCACAAGGGCCGGGCAGATGAACGGTTGGTTCACCAAAGACAATATCCTGCATGCACTGGCGCAATGGGGTGCTTTGTTGACCGAAGAAAACCTTACGGATTGGCTGTCCCACTACCCTATTAAGGAAACATCTTCACCGAAAACGGTGGGCATTGTGATGGCAGGAAACATCCCACTGGTCGGGTTTCACGATTTTTTGTGCGTGCTGCTTTCCGGGAACAACGTATTGGCGAAACTGTCGTCCAACGATAAGGTGTTGTTGCCCTATCTTTCAAATTATCTGATACAACAAGAACCCTCGCTGGCCACTCGAATTAAGTTTACGGAAGGAAAAATGGAAGGTTTTGATGTAGTCATAGCCACGGGGAGCAACAATACCAGCCGCTATTTTGAATACTATTTCGGAAAAAAACCGAACATCATCCGAAAGAACCGGAACTCGGTCGCCATATTGACTGGAAAGGAATCTACCGAGGAGCTTACCGCTCTCGGAGAGGATATTTTTAGGTACTATGGTCTGGGCTGCAGAAACGTGTCCAAGATCTATGTGCCGAAGGGCTATGATTTTGAACCTTTTTTCAATGCCATTTTCTCATATAAGGACATCGTCGACCAGCACAAGTATGCCAACAATTACGATTACAACAAGGCGGTATATCTGATGAGCAATTTCAAGATCCTGGACAATGGCTTTTTGATATTGAAGGAAGATGATGGACAAGCCTCTCCTATTTCGGTCCTTTTTTATGCATATTATGATGCGGAAGAAACGTTGGAACAGGAATTGAACGCACAGGAAGAACAGATCCAGTGCATTGTTTCCAAAAAAGGAGGCATCGGTTTTGGCGAGACCCAAAAGCCAAAACTTCAAGACTATGCCGATGGTGTGGACACCATGGAATTTCTTTTGAAACTTTAAGGAAACCCTAACCACCGGATTCGTTTTTTGATCCAAGTTTTTTTTAGACCTTTACCCCTTAAACCAAGGAAATGAAAAAGCACAACTTTAGCGCAGGCCCTTGCATTTTGCCAAAAGAGGTAATGCAAAAGGCATCCGAGGCCGTTCTGGAACTGGATGGCATCGGTCTTTCACTCATTGAGATCTCGCATCGCAGCAAGGAATTTGTGGCCATAATGGACAAGGCCCGTTCCTTGGCATTGGAGCTATTGGGTCTTGAGGGAAAAGGGTACCAAGCCCTCTTCCTACATGGAGGGGCCAGTCTGCAGTTTTTGATGACGGCCTACAATCTTTTGGACAAAAAAGCGGGTTATGTGAACACGGGAACGTGGAGCCAAAAAGCCATCAAAGAGGCCCGTTTGTTGGGTGATGTGGTGGAAGTCGCTTCCTCACAGGAACAAAATTTCAACCATATCCCAAAGGGATATTCCGTGCCGTCGGACCTAGATTACCTACACCTGACCTCCAACAATACTATTTTTGGTACACAGATCAAGGAATTTCCCAAAACCAATGTGCCATTGGTCTGCGATATGAGCTCGGACATCTTTTCCCGTCAGCTCGATTTTTCCAAATTTGACCTGATCTATGCCGGAGCGCAAAAGAACATGGGTCCTGCCGGGGCCACTTTGGTGGTGGTGAAGGAAGATATTTTGGGCAAGGTATCCCGAAAAATTCCCTCCATGCTGGATTATTCCATCCATGTAAAGCAGGAGAGCATGTTCAACACCCCTCCTGTTTTTGCGGTCTATGTGTCCATGCTTACCCTGCAATGGCTCAAGGACCTTGGTGGGATCGCCGCCATTGAGGAGATCAATGAACGTAAGGCCAACCTGATCTATTCGGAAATTGACCTTAACCCTGTGTTTTCCGGTTATGCAGCCAAGGAAGACCGTTCCCTCATGAACGCGACCTTCAACATTACCGACGATGCGTTGAAGGACACTTTTGATACCATGTGTAAAGAGGCTGGAATCAGTGGGATCAATGGACACCGATCCGTAGGCGGTTACAGGGCTTCCATGTACAATGCCCTGCCCATGGAAAGCGTTGGGGTCTTGGTGGATATCATGAGCGAATTGGAAAAGAAAGGATAATATAATGATGAAAATACTGGCCAACGATGGGTTGGCAAATGAAGGCATTTCTTTGCTTGAAAAAGCTGGTTTTGAGGTAAACCTTACGCATGTTGCCCAAGAACAACTGGCCAACTTTATCAATAAGAACGGAATCAGCGGTCTTTTGGTCCGTAGTGCCACGGAGGTCGATAAGAAAACCATAAATGCATGCCCTGGCCTGAAATTGATCGGTCGTGGTGGTGTGGGTATGGACAATATTGATGTGAAGCATGCCGAATCCAAGGGAATCCATGTCATCAACACCCCTGAAGCCTCTTCGGAATCGGTGGCTGAACTGGTATTCGGACACCTATTCAACGGAGTTCGGTTCCTGCACGATTCCAACCGGAATATGCCCTTGGATGGGGACAGCATGTTCAAACAATTGAAAAAAAGCTATGCAGGCGGAGTTGAACTGCGGGGCAAAACGTTGGGTATTGTTGGTTTTGGCAAAATTGGACAAGCTACGGCAAAGATGGCCCTGGCATTGGGAATGAAGGTCCTCTTCACGGATCACCATACCGACAAGGTCACGTTGAACGTCTCTTTTTATGACGGACAATCCATAAATTTCAATCTGGAAGCGGTGGATCTGGATGTCGTGCTGAAACAATCCGATTTTGTGAGCATCCACGTGCCCGCACAGGAAAAATACATCATCGGGAAAAAGGAGCTTGCAAAAATGAAACATGGGACAGGAATCATCAATACTTCCCGGGGCGGCGTGCTGGACGAAGTGGCCTTGGTGGATGCCTTGGACAATGGACACCTATCGTTTGCCGGGCTGGATGTGTACGAATCCGAACCGAAGCCGGAGATCAAGATCTTGATGAATCCCAAAATTTCCCTTTCCCCGCACATTGGCGCCTCTACCGTCGAGGCACAGCAACGCATAAGTGTAGAATTGGCCCAACAGGTAATCAAATTGCTAAAATAGCTGCTTTTTATTGTCTGATTAGAACTTCAAAACCTAGTTTTTTGTACATTGTCCTTCTAACCTTAACGTAAAGAAAAGATGTCAGGATTATTGGATTTATTGAACAGCCCCATGGGGAGACAAATGATCAGTGGAGTTGCCAACCAAACGGGGCAACCTGAGAGCAAGACCGCGGACGTTCTGAGCATGGCCATGCCCCTTTTGATGGGTGCCATGAAAAAAAACGCTTCAACACCGGGTGGCGCACAGGGACTGATGGATGCCCTGTCTTCCAAACATGACGGTAGCATTTTGAACGATCTGGGCGGACTTTTTGGTGGCGGAGTGGACCAAAGTGTGGTGAACGATGGTGCAGGCATACTTGGCCATGTGCTGGGATCCAAACAGCCACAAGTGGAAAATGCCCTGAGCAGTAAATCCGGTCTGGATGCGGGAACCATATCCCAAATATTGAAAATTGCCGCCCCTATCCTATTGGGTTATCTGGGCAAACAGACCCGTCAGCAAAACGTGAACAGCCCTGATGGCCTCAATGGTCTTTTGGGTGGTTTGATGGGGGGAAACAAAAAGGCCACAAAACAGCAATCCCTTATCGAGACTTTTTTGGATTCCGATGGTGATGGCAGCGTCATTGATGATTTGGCCGGAATGGTACTGAACAGCGGAAATACCAAGAAAAGTGGATTGGGTGGTATGCTCGGCGGACTTTTCGGGAAATAAGACCCACTTAACGATATTTAACAGGGCCGTTTGAAGATTCAGACGGCTTTTTTTGTATATTAATGATATGGAAAAGAACTATTTAAAACTTTTGTCGAGCGCTCTGCTTGCAGCCATTTTTTTAGTGTCCTGCACAACCCAGAAGCAGGCCGTGGATGTTTCGAATGAGGAACAGGCCGTATTCAATTCCGATGATGAACAGCCTGTGGAAATCAAGGATGAGGAGACCGAATATGAGATCATCATCATTGAGCCCGGGTTTTACACATGGCTGCAGTCCATTGCAAGGCCAGAAGGCTATTATTCCCAGAGTTTTCTGGAAAACCGGAATGCCATTATGGTCACCAATTGGAACCAACGGGTTTTGCAACCCTCCATGTACAATCCGAATCTGTACGAAATGCAGATCAATTACGACCCCAATATCGATTATGGGTATGAGGTCAACTACAAGCTTTACAACTATTTTGTCTATTTCCAACGAAAATACAACCAACGTTTAGGCCCTTTCTTTCCTAGGATTTAATGTCTTATTTTTGTGCCAACTATTTCTAGGCAATGGAAAAATTGAAAAAGCGTTGGGAAATCCAGAAAAACTGGCAGTTACTTTTCCCTGTTCTTGGCATTATGCTGACCGTTTTAGCTGCTTTTCTTATTGTCAGGAATTCCCCCAAATGGTTTGGTGTGGAAAACAGTGGCTATGAATGGGTCATTCTTATCGCTTTTTGCACGATGATATCTTTTGGCTTGGTCCGCTTTTTCCTATGGTGCTTCAAAAAATTGGAGAACAGATGGAAAGTAACCTACAAGTGGGAAATGATCGCCATTTTCATTGTTTTTGCCATAACCGGATCCCTATCTGGAAAATTGGCCGGGCCATTGGTGGAATTGTTGGGTCTGGGGCGCGAAATGACACATCCCGTTTTGTATTGGACCGCACGGATTGTCCTTATCCTTCCCATTTATAAAATCATCCTGGTCATCGTGGGATGGCTCTTCGGGCAGTTCAGATTCTTTTGGGAATTTGAGAAAAAAATGCTCAGACGAATGGGTCTGGGCTTCCTGCTTCCATAGTTTATGCTTTTTTTAACACATAAGGAGCAAGTACCTTGGTTACTTTTGTTAGATGATGAGTATTGACCCTTACAAGCGTATACTTACATTAGGTTCCCTATTGATGGTGGTGGCAATATTGGCACCCTCCTTCATAAAATTAGGACATGCTTTGCATGGGCATAACCAAGAAAAGCAATGCCTTGCCCAAGGTGTCAATCACATCCACGATGTTGTCTTGGATTGTGATTTTCAAGATTTTACCCTTGTCAATAAAATATTTTTCAATACGGCTTTCCACTATACTGCATTGAATGCACCTAAAATTGGGCATATTCCAACAGTATATGCTTTTATTTTTGAGCCCGTGGAGGGTGTCATGCGCACGTTACGCGCTCCACCTTGCTAAAATCCGATTCTTCGATAATCATTTTCATTCTCTCTAGAGAGAATAACGGAGTTCCAACAAAATTACATCTCATTGGTATTTAGATTCAAAGCAATGTACAGCATTGCATTCATTCTGGCATTTTCATTTTATGGTCATTCCCAACAGTGTAAAAACACATTGTCGGGACAGGTGATCGATTACCATAACAAAACACCGCTCGAAGGTGCCACTCTTTTTATCTTTCAAAATAAGCTTGAGAGCCGAACAGACGCCAAGGGAAATTTCAGCATTGAGAATCTCTGCCCGGGAAGCTATACCTTGGAGGTGTCCCACCCCGAATGTAGGACCATACTTATGGATATCCAGGTCGATGGGGACACCAAAATAGATGTAAAATTGGAGCATCACCTGGAAGAGCTGGATGAAGTCAAAGTAGTGGGTAACATTCTAAGGGACAAGACGAATTCCGCACAAGAAGAAACACTCACGTTGAACACTTTGGAAAATTATAGTGCAGGAAACTTGGGTGATGCCCTTAAAGAGCTCGGAGGGGTCTCTACCCTTAACACTGGCGCAAATATTGTAAAACCGGCCATTCATGGGTTAAACGGCAGCCGTGTATTGGTATTGAACGATGGTGTTCGGATGCAGGACATGGAATGGGGGGCCGAACATGCCCCGACCATCGATATCAATTCCGCTGGTTCCGTATCCGTGATCAAAGGTGCCTCTGCGCTTCAATATGGAGGTGACGCCATTGGAGGGGTGATCGTGGCCGAACAAGCTCGGATTCCCTCCAAGGACACCCTATATGGGAAAACAATCTTGAACGGCGTATCGAACGGTAGAGGGGGAAATATTGTTTCCGAGTTGACCAAGGCGTATGCTTCCGGGTGGTTTGTCAAAGCCCAGGGATCTTATAAAATAATGGGTGACCATGAAGCCCCGGATTATGTATTGTCCAATACCGGGGTACGCGAAATAGCGGCCTCGCTACAATTGGGCAAACATACATTTACATGGGGATGGGATGCAAGGTATTCCTATTTTAACACCGAAATCGCCATTTTGCGCGCATCGCATATTGGCAATGTGGATGATTTGATACGCAGCATTAATAGTGGCGAACCGGGAGTTATAAGACCCTTTACCCACAATCTACAAAACCCTAGACAAGATGTGACCCATCATTTGGGAAAACTTAAATTTTACAAACGTTTTGAGGGATTGGGAAAACTTAATCTTCAATATGACTTTCAAAGCAATAGAAGATTTGAATACGATATCCGTAGAGGCGAAAGGGACAACACGCCATCCATAGATCTGGAATTGACCACCCATACATTGTCCACAGATTTCAAATGGGACACCAAAGATGATTTGAACATACTCGTTGGCCTTATGGGGAGATACCAAGATAATTTTGCCAATCCCGATACCGGGGTGCGCCGCTTGATCCCTGACTATGAGAAAGTTGATTTCGGAAGCTTTTTGATTGGGGAATACAGGGTCAGCAATCAGTTTTTGGTGGATGTAGGCCTACGATATGATTACAATCGGGTGAACGCACAAAAATATTACCAGACCTCACGTTGGGAAGAACGTGGGTATGATGATGAGTTTCAGGATTTCATCGTAGAAGATCTGGGCACGCAACTATTGGTGAATCCCGTCCTGGATTTCCATAACGTTTCTGCAACCATTGGCGGTAAATATGTCACCTCCAATCGCTCTACGATCAAGTTCAACTATGCTTTGGCCCAACGCGGCCCCAATCCATCCGAGCTGTTTAGTGATGGACTGCACCACTCTGCCGCCAGAATTGAACTTGGGGATTTGAGAAACGATAGTGAAACCTCACATAAAGTGACCACTACATTTGAAAAAGACTTTTCAAATTGGGGCATCCTTGTTGAACCCTATGCCAATTGGGTTCAAAATTTCATCGTTTTGGAGCCCACGGGTGTGGAATATACCGTGAGGGGTGCATTTCCTGTATGGGAATACCGACAGACCGATGCCCGGTTGTTGGGGATTGATTTTTCTGCCTATTCGTATTGGACGGAGCAGTGGACAACGAACCATAAATTTTCATTGGTCAAGGGCCAGGATGTGGAAAACGAAACGCCCCTTATCAACATGCCTGCCGCCAATCTGAGGAATTCAATAACTTTTTCAAGGCCAAAATGGAACGGTTTTGAGGCATCATTGGAGAGCCAATATGTGTTTCGCCAAAATGAAGCCCCCGAAAATATCACTGTTTTTTCGCCAGAACAGCAAGAAGATGTGGTATTGGAAATCAATACACCACCAGCGGCATACCATTTATTGGGATTTAGGTCCAAAATCGAGTTCCCGATTTCCGACAGGACCAAACTGACCACCTCACTGACAATCAACAACCTATTGAATACCAGTTATAGAGATTACCTGAACCGTCAACGCTTGTTTGCCGACGATTTGGGACGAAATTTTATACTACAATTAAAACTCAATTATTAATTAATTCCTATGAACATGAAAACAATTAAAATCCTATCGCTTTTGGCATTTGCAGGAACAACCTTCATGGCTTGTTCAAGTGACGATGACGCTCCTGAAGTAATCAACGAAGAAGAGACCATCACAACCATGACCATTTCTTTGGTTCCCGATGGCGGCGGAACAACCATAACCCTTCAATCCCAAGATTTGGACGGTGATGGCCCCAACGCTCCCGAGATTACGGTATCTGGAAACCTGGCAGCAAGCACCACTTATAGCGGGTCTGTTGTTTTGTTGAACGAAACGGAATCACCAGCAGAGAACATTACCGAAGAAGTTGAAGAAGAGGATGAAGAGCATCAATTCTTTTATGTGACCACGGGTAGTATTGAAAGCGTGACCTATGATGATGAGGATGATGATGGCAATCCTGTTGGTTTGGAGTTCACCCTTGTAACCGGAGCTGCAGGAGATGCAACATTGGCAGCAACCTTGCGCCATGAGCCCAAAAAACCAAATGACGGAACCTTGGCCGATGCGGGTGGTGAAACAGATTTTACTGAAACATTTATGTTGACAGTGGAATAAATCAACTGTATATTTTAATGATACAATTGGAGCAGCAGGTAATTGAATTTACTTGCTGCTTTTCTTTTTGCTCAACAGATAAGTATAGATCCAAGTGAGCGTAAAGGTGGGAATCACATCCAAACCGGGAATGAGCTCCTCGGCAAAGGTGATGAGACCGGCGGCCTGCCCCACCCTGCCCTTGTACAATCGGGTCATCAGCCATCCGGCCACGGGTGCCCAGATTACATCGGAAAACTCCCCTATTCCAGGGATGGCGTAGGATATCATCCCGATGCCATCGAACAGCAACCCTAAAAGAAGGTTGCGGTACTTGTTGTCTTTTTCTTCTGCCATAAAGGAAAAATAGGAATTCCCTTTGAATTGAAAAAATGAAGTTTAGGACAAATCGGCACTGATCAGTTTCAGGAACTCGTTGCGCGTCTCTATTTTCTCAAACTGTCCCCTAAAACCGGAGGTTGTGGTCACAGAGTTCTGTTTTTGGACCCCACGCATCATCATGCACATGTGCGAGGCCTCTATCACCACGGCAACACCTTTGGGTTTCAATGTGCTGTTGATGCATTCCAAGATATCGTGCGTCAATCGTTCCTGTACCTGGAGCCTACGGGCAAACACATCCACTACACGGGGAATCTTGCTCAGCCCAACAATATGTCCGTTGGGAATGTAGGCCACATGGGCCTTCCCGAAGAAGGGCAACATATGGTGCTCGCAAAGGGAGTACAACTCAATATCCTTAATGATCACCATATCGTCGTATTTCTCGGCAAACATGGCGCCCTTCAAGATTTCTTCGGCGTCTTGTTTGTAACCTTGCGTCAAGAAAAGCATGGCTTTGGCAGCCCGCTCGGGCGTTTTCAGCAACCCTTCACGGGTCACATCTTCCCCAAGGTCGTCCATGATCTTGGCGAAGTGGTCCTTCACCTCATTGGTAATCTCTATGTTGTACTCTTCAAGGTTTCTATATGGTGCCATCAAGTGTTTTTTTGTGATAATAGGGCATTCAGTTTTTTGATCTTTGGGTCGATGATGAACTGACAATACAGCTGCTGCCTGTGATCATTATAATAATTATGGTGTTCCTCCTCGGCCAAATAAAACGGTTTTTCTTCGGATATGGCGGTCACGATCGGTGATGCAAAGATGCCTTCTTTTTCCAAAAGGGCAATGAATTCCTCCGCAAGATACCTTTGCTCTTGGGTCGTATAAAAAATCTCGCTGCGGTATTGCGTTCCCACATCGTTCCCTTGTCTGTTCAGCGTAGTGGGGTCATGCGTGGCAAAAAAGACCTCCAGAAGTTCCGTGTAAGAAACTTGGGAAGGATCAAAAGTAATCTTGATGGCTTCGGCATGGCCCGTCCTACCCGTACAAATTTCCCGATAAGCCGGATTTTTAATGTTTCCACCAGTGTAGCCAGGAACTATTGCTGTTACACCGTTGAGTCGTTGAAAAACAGCTTCGGTACACCAAAAACAACCGCCAGCAAAAATGGCGGTCTCGACTGAATCATTTTTTTGTTCACTCATTATTCGTCAAAGTTAAACAAAATAGATTGTTCTTTGTCTATTTTGAAATAAAATGTTTTTAGGCTTAGTCGGTATCCTAACCAAAAACTTTATTTATAAAAATGTAATCTTTGTCCAATCAGCAGTAATCATTACTTTCACCCAGCGAAGCAGTTTTTCATGATCAAGGCTACAAATATCCAAAAAAGTTATGGCGACCTCAAGGTGTTGAAAGGGGTCGATATTGAAATCCAAAAAGGGGAAGTGGTTTCCATTGTGGGGGCTTCCGGTGCGGGGAAAACCACTTTGTTGCAGATTTTGGGGACCTTGGACTCCCCTACCAACAAAGGGGAAAGCACGTTGTTGATCAATGATACCGACGTGAACCAATTGAATGACAAGAACCTGGCCCAATTCCGCAATGAGCATATCGGGTTCATTTTTCAGTTCCATCAATTGTTGCCTGAATTCACTGCCTTGGAAAATGTCTGCATTCCTGCCTTTATCAAAAAAACACCAAAAGAGCAAGCTGAAAAACGTGCGAAGGAACTGTTGGATTTTTTGGGGTTGAAAGATCGCTACGACCATAAGCCCAATGCCCTATCCGGGGGTGAACAGCAACGTGTTGCCGTGGCACGATCCCTGATGAACAATCCTTCTGTGGTGTTTGCGGACGAACCCAGTGGAAACCTGGACTCCGAAAGTGCGGACAACCTGCACAAACTGTTCTTTCAACTTCGGGATGAATTTGGGCAGACCTTTGTTCTGGTGACCCATAACCTTGAATTGGCGGATATGGCCGACCGCAAGCTCACCATGGTGGATGGTCTGATCGTTTCCAAAAATTGATATGACCAAAGCGGACCTAAAGGATTTTTTGGATGCCAAAGTGCAGGAATACAACCATCCCAAATTTTTGGAGGATGACCCGCTTCAGGTGCCACACCGATTTTCCAAAAAGGAAGACATCGAAATCAGTGGTTTTTTAACGGCTACCATTGCGTGGGGCAATCGGAAGAGCATCATCAACAATGCCACAAAATTGATGGGGCTTTTGGACAACGCACCTTATGACTTTGTGCTGAACCATTCCGAAAATGATCTTGAAAAACTCGTCCCTTTTGTACACCGTACTTTTAATGGGTTCGACCTTGGTTACTTTGTAACCAGTCTGAAAAATATCTACACAAACCATGGTGGCCTGGAAAATGTTTTTACCCAATACCAAACTGTGGATTCCATGCAGGGTGCCATTTTCCATTTTAAGGAAGTGTTCT
Source organism: Flagellimonas hadalis (assembly GCF_007785775.2). Classification (GTDB taxonomy): domain Bacteria; phylum Bacteroidota; class Bacteroidia; order Flavobacteriales; family Flavobacteriaceae; genus Flagellimonas; species Flagellimonas hadalis. The sequence goes on along the minus strand of NZ_VNIK02000001.1, from coordinate 371,889 downwards.
TTGAACTGGAACATGAACAGCGAACCACAAAACATATTTCGGATCCCAATAAAGGTTCTGCCGCAAAGCGCATCAATATGTTTTTGCGATGGATGGTACGTGACAACAGCACCGGAGTGGATTTTGGGCTTTGGAGAGGGATCGATCCCGCCAAACTCTCCTGTCCTTTGGATGTGCATTCTGGCAATGTGGCACGGAAGCTGAAATTGCTCGAACGCAAACAGAACGATGCCAAAGCCCTTCAGGAATTGGACAAAAGTTTGCGAAAGCTCGATGCTACGGATCCTGTAAAATATGATTTTGCCCTGTTCGGCCTAGGGGTTTTTGAGAAGTTTTAAGCCATACTTTTTTAAAAAGAAAAGACCCGCCAACATTTATCAGCAGGTCTTTTTGTATTCTTGTTTTTCTTATTTGGTAAACGGATAGGTTGTCCCTAAAATCGTGATGGTGGAATTGGAGTAATCGATCTTGATATCTTTGATATCAGCAATGTCCACATCCAAAACACCTGCTTCAATGTTTCGTGGGAACAGTACAAAATGTAAAGGGTCCTCAACGGTCAAGGTGTAATCCAGACCAGCTGAGCTGGTCCCGTTTTGTGAACCCTCCAACAAATATTCATCATCCCAGATGTAAAGAGGCGTGTCGCTGCCCGCTATCCATGTCCTTGTGGAATTTTCTTGATATTCGATTACGGCTCCGGCCTGTGTGGTGATTTTTCCATCTTCAATGACCACACTGTACTCTAGATTCCCGTCTCCATTTTCGCCCAAATTTTTGACCACATGCGTTCCTTCCACTTTGTACTCGTTATGGTAGTAGTCGGTAAACGTGGCGGTGTGTTCACTATCGGGCTGTCCGTACCAATTTGTGGAAACAATGGTCACACTGCCTTTGCGGGTGACCCCGTCCTTGCCGAGAACCCCTGTTCCAAAATTTACATTGATGGTTTTTGGGAATGTGACAAAATCGGCTGGGGATATGGTAATCTGCAGGCTTTCAGAAGTGGTCTCAATGGATTTGGCCTGTGAAGCGTTTGTCTCATTCTCAGCCGTCAATATCGCATCGCCATTGTTGTTCCCTATATCTTGGAATATTTTGCTTACCGTTACATACTCCACCAAAGCATCAACGGCAGAATCTGAGGGGGTCTCGTTTTTCACATCTTCTTTGTCGCAACCAAACAAGAGTAAGGCCAATGTAGGTATCATCAGTTTTTTCATAATGGATAAGATTTGTTGATGCAAATAACGCTAAATTCCTCATAATGTATATGTTCGGAGCATTATTTTTCCAGGTGGAATGGTTTTTTGTGTCTGTTCGACAGTAGGACAACAAGTTGAACAAAGGGTTTAATCCATATACTTTGAGTATAGATTGATCAGCCACCAAATCCAAAACCAGGGGCAAAATCCAAAGGAATTTTTTGGCCTCCTTTGGAAATGGACTCATAGATGGCCTCCACGATCATCATATCGCGTTTGCCCATGTCCCCGGGAGCTTTGTTGGGTTCGCCGAACAATACATGCTTGGCAAAATCGTCCATTTGCAATTTTTGTTGGCTTTCATGTGGAAATTTGATCTCGTCATCCTTTGAAGTGCGTCCGCTCAGAGGGCCATAATTGTTGGCAGGCTGAAGCTGGAACCAACCCGATGTCCCGGAAACATACATGCTGTTGGCGTTGAAATTGTGCGAGGTGGAAATGTTGCCGACGGCACCACTCGGGAACTCAAATTGGGCCATGATGGTCTCGTCCGTGTCCTTAAAATACTCAGGACGGGTACTGAACTCCTGCGCCGAAACGGAAATGGGATTTTCTCCCGTGCCATAAATGGCACTTTGCACAGCGTAGACGCCCATGTTCATCAATGCACCGCCACCCGATAGCGATTTGTCCAATCGCCATTGGTCCGGATTTCCCGTGGAGCGATAGGCCGCTTCAGCAGAAACAAATTGGATGTCGCCAAAAGTTTTCCCCTTTACAAATTTCTTCACTTGCTGCGTATAGGGTTCGGAATGCAAACGGTAGCCCATTCCTAGTTTTACACCGGCCTTTTTACATGCATCGATAATCGCATCGCACTCCTCCACACTAATGCCCATGGGTTTTTCACAGATGACATGCTTTCCGGCTTGCGCCGCACGAATGCTGAACTCGGCATGCATGCTGTTGGGGAGCACTACGTAAACCACGTCTATGTCCTCATTGTTGGCGATGTCATCGAAATTTTGGTAGTTATAGATGTTTTTTGCGGGAATGCCATACTTGTCGGCCCAAGCCTTCTCCTTTTCAAGGGTTCCTGTTACAATCCCCGCCAAATAGCAGTGTTGGGTATCTTGCAAAGCAGGGGCCAGTTGATAGGTGCTGTAACTGCCGAGCCCCACCAAGGCAATGCCCAGTTTCTTTTTATCCTGACTGGTGCCCATGGCACAGGCAAACGGGGCAGCGGAAAGTAGGGCGGCACCCCCCATTCCTTTGGCGATGACCGTGTTGAAATTTCGGCGGGTAATGGTTTTCATGTGTTGCGGTTTTGGTGATGGTATTAAAGGTAGACATTAGCTCCTAATTCTGCACTATCGGTTTCTTTTACGAATCTTTTAACAAATCGGGAAGTTTCAAAATATGTATTTTTAGCAACGTGTAATGATTCAACCTAAATTAAAATGAAAAAACTTTATCTCTTTGGCATATGCCTTTATGCCGCAGTTTCTTTTGGCCAAGAACGAAAATTGCCCGTGGACACCACAGTGACCACGCAACATGCCGTGACCATCAACGGGACACGTATCAACTATACCGCAACAACGGGAACACAGCCTGTTTGGGACGAACTGGGAAAACCCATTGCAGCGTTGCACTACACCTACTACACCAAAAATGATGTGAAGGACCGTGCCGCACGCCCCTTGTTGATTTCTTTCAATGGAGGGCCTGGTTCAGGTTCGGTGTGGATGCACTTGGCCTACACAGGTCCTCGTATTCTGAAGATTGATGATGAAGGATATCCTGTGCAGCCTTATGGAGCCAAGGAAAACCCTTATTCCGTGTTGGACGTCACCGACATTGTTTATGTAAACCCGGCCAACACCGGATATTCCCGCACTATTCCCGAGACTGGGAAGGAAGTGGATCGCGAAAAATTCTTCGGCATCAATGCCGATACCAAATATTTGGCCGAATGGCTGAACACCTTTGTGACCCGGAACAACCGCTGGAGATCCCCAAAATATATTGTAGGGGAAAGTTATGGCGGTACCCGGGTGATGGGACTATCCTTGGCGCTTCAGAACCAGCAATGGATGTACCTGAACGGGGTGATCATGGTGTCGCCTGCGGATTATAAGGTTTTTAGGGACAACGACCCTGTTTCCAGTGCGTTGAACCTCCCCTACTTTACGGCCGCCGCATGGCACCACAAAGCACTGCCTGCTGCATTGCAGAGCAAGGATTTATTGGAAATCTTGCCCGAGGCGGAAGCCTTTACCATCAATGAGCTGTTGCCCGCCATTGCCAAGGGAGGTTTTATCCCCGATGCAGAACGCACCGCCATCGCAAAGAAAATGGCCTATTACTCCGGTTTGAACGAAAAAGATATTTTGGACCACAACCTGGATGTGCCTACGCAATTCTTCTGGAAAAATCTCTTGAAAGATGAAGGCGGCTACACTATTGGACGTTTGGACAGCCGCTATCTAGGGTTTGACAAACAACTTTTCGGTTCGCGTCCAGATTATGCCCCCGAGCTGACCTCATGGTTGCATAGCTTCACCCCCGCCATCAACTATTATTTACAGGAAGAGTTGGGTTTCAAGACAGACATCAAATATAACATGTTCGGACCTGTTCACCCATGGAACAATGATGACGACAATGTTCGTGAAAACCTTCGCCAAGCGATGGCGCAGAACCCATACCTGAACGTATTGGTGCAATCCGGTTATTATGACGGAGCCTGTACCTATTTTGCCGCAAAATATACCATGTCCCAAGTGGACCCCAGCGGACGCATGAAGGACAGGTTCGAGTTCAAAGGATACCGTTCCGGACACATGATGTACCTCAGAAAAGAGGACCTCAAAACCGCCAATGATGATATTCGTGCCTTTATCCTACGCACACAGGCCAATGGCAAAAGTGCGAAGTATTGATAGTTAGATCACACTAAAATTCTAAGAACGGTGATGTGAAAATTTCATATCATCGTTTTTTTATATCTTTAAGATATTGACATTCTTGCTTCTATAGCAAAATAGCAAGTGTCAATGCAAAAAACATATCGCTATGGGAGGAGAAGGAAGCATGATGCATGCCGTCAACAGTGTAAAGGAAAACAGAAAACTTCTTAAAAAAAGAAAGTTCAAGTCCGTGGATGATGTTTTTGGAAAAAAGAACTCCACTTTCCTCAGTTTTAAGAAATCCTCTCCCAAAGATATCCTTAGGGTCCAAAAGGATATGCAACTTCAAAAGCAGCGGAACCTAAAAATCCAGGTGGTTTCATTTTTGATGACAGTGTTGATTATTTTGGGCATCTATCTCCTTCTATCCTAAATTGTTTTCTATTTTTAACAAAAAACAAAGATGTTGAAAACACAAACCTTGATTTGGACCATGGCCGCATTGTTAGGATTTTTGAACCCGATGAAGAGCACGGCCCAAGATTGGCCCAATCTGGAAAAGTACAGGGAGGCCAATGCCGCTCTGCCCGCACCGACTGCAGAAGGGAATAGAGTTGTCTTCATGGGCAACTCCATCACCGAGGGCTGGTCGGGCGCCAATCCGGATTTTTTCAATGACAACCCTTATGTTAACCGCGGAATCAGCGGGCAGACCACGCCCCAAATGGTATTGCGCTTTCGGCAGGATGTCATCGCCCTTGACCCAAAAATCGTGGTCATATTGGCGGGAACCAACGATATTGCAGGAAATACCGGCCCCATGACCCTGGCACAGATCAGGGACAACATCCTTTCCATGGTGCAACTGGCCAAGGCCAACGACATATCCCCCATTGTCTGTTCGGTGCTGCCTGCTTACGATTATCCATGGCGGCCCGGAAAAGAACCCAATATCAAAATTCCTGAACTGAACGGTATGATCAAGGAGATGGCTGCCCAAGAAAAAGTCATGTATCTGGATTATTTTTCAGCCATGTCCGATGACCGCAACGGACTTCCCAAAGAATTGACCACGGATGAAGTACACCTGACCAAGGCCGGCTATGCCGTGATGGAGAAATTGGTGCAGGAAGCCATCCAAACAACCCTTTCGAAAAAATGAACGATCTGGAATTCTTGAACGCATTTGAGTCGGGAAACTTTCCTCCCAGTTTGTTCGACCATGGGGCCCATTTGCGATTGGCTTGGATCAACTTGAAACAGTATGGGGAAGAAAAGGCCATTGAAAATGTGTGTCAAAGCATTAGGAATTTTGATGCACTCCACGGGGATGGCAGTAAGTTCCACACGACCCTGACCGTGGCCTCCATCAAGACGGTGAACCATTTTATGCAAAAGTCCAAGTCCCATCAATTTGCGGATTTCATCCGGGAATTCCCCAGATTGAAGACTTCTTTCAAGGAATTGTTGAATCAACATTATGGCTTTGATTTATTTTTCGACCCAAAGGCAAAAAATGAATATGTAGCTCCTGATTTGCTTCCTTTTTGATGGTTCTATTGATCAGCCATTGTTTTTCAGTTACTTTGTAAAATGCAACAAAACAAGGTCAGCATCATCATTCCGTTCAAGGACACGGCCCATTTTTTGCCCGATTGTTTGGACTCCATTCTGGCGCAGACCTACGGGAATTGGGAAGTCCTGGCCGTGAACGATCATTCCAGTGACCATAGTTTTGACCTGCTTTCCAATTATGCCCAAAAAGATCCAAGAATCAAGGTATTCCAAAACGAAGGAAACGGCATCATTCCTGCCTTGCGGACAGGATATGCAAAAAGTACTGGTGGATTTGTGACGCGGATGGATTCCGATGACATCATGAAACCCAACAGGCTCGAGGTCATGGTGGAATCTTTGTTGAAAACAGGAGAAGGGCATGTTGCCGTGGGGCAAGTAAGGTATTTTTCGGACAGGGGCATCAGCAATGGCTACGACCGTTACGAGAAATGGCTGAACCAATTGACGGCGACCGGGAAGAATTATAGTGAAATCTACAAAGAATGTGTAATCCCCTCCCCTTGTTGGATGGTGCACCGAGCTGATTTTGAACGCTGTGGAGCTTTTCATCCCAATCGTTATCCAGAGGATTATGACCTCACGTTCCGGTTTTACGAACAAGGGCTGAAAGTCATCCCCTGTGCGCAAGAACTGCACCTATGGCGGGATTATGACACCCGCACCTCGCGGACACACGAGCACTATGCACAGAATTATTTTTTGGACATCAAGCTGCATTACTTCTTACAGTTGGATCATGACAAGAATCGACCTTTGGTCGTTTGGGGAGCTGGTTTCAAAGGGAAGGCGATTGCGAGGGGACTTCAAAAAAAAGGGTTGGATTTTACATGGCTGTGCGACAATCCCAAAAAGATAGGTAAAAAAATCTACAAGAAAAAACTCGCCCATTTTGAAGCATTGCAAAAACTGAACAACCCACAAAGCATTGTCACTGTGGCCAACGAAACTGCCCAACAAGAGATCAGGGCCTTTTTTCAAAGTTTGGGCCAGGAACCCATGACGGATTATTTCTTCTTTTGTTGAATGAAAGTTATTATGTTGTTCAGTTATTTGATTATTGAACTTGAACTTGACTCTTGAACTTGAGTTTGCCCCCAGAAGTTTCACCCCGAACTATTTTAATCCCTATATTTGTCCAATCAAAGTTGGGAATGCAGTTTAAACATCCGGAAATTCTTTGGGCTCTTTTTCTTCTGGTCATTCCCGTCATCATCCACCTTTTTCAGTTACGCCGATTTACCAAGACCCCGTTCACCAACGTGGCCATGCTCCAAAAAGTGGTTTCGGAATCCCGAAAAAGCAATTCGTTGAAGAAATGGTTGCTATTGTTCACCCGTCTCCTGTTGTTGGCCGCCATCATCATTGCTTTTGCGCAACCTTTTACCGCAATGGTGACCGCCCTGAAAGAAAAGGAAACCGTGGTCTATCTGGACGACTCCTTCAGCATGCAGGCCAAGGACAATGGGCTCACCCTTTTGGAAAAAGCGGTACAGGACCTGATCAAAAATCTGGATGCGGAAACCAATTTCAGTCTTTTTACCAATGAAAGGACTTTTGCAGACATTCGCATCAAGGACATACAGAATCGATTGTTATCGCTCCCTTATTCATCCAAACAACTCACTTTGGATGAGATCGGTTTGAAAGCCAATACCCTTTTTTCCACCTCCAATACCACCACAAAAAACCTGATCGTCATTTCCGATTTTCAGCAAAGATTGCTTTCCAATAGTAGCCCCATGGATTCCACCCAAAACACCTATTTGGTGCCCTTGAGGCCCGAGGAAGCCCTGAATGTGGCCATAGACTCCGTTTTTATGGAAGATGGCACAACGGACCAAGAATCGCTGGGTGTGCTGCTATCCGGAGGGGCGGAAGAGGGCACCTTGCCCATTTCGCTCTACAATGGCCAGGACCTGATTGCCAAGACGGCCGCAAAATTTTCAGCCAACGGAACGGCCAAAGTGGTCTTCTCCATTCCATCGAACCAAGAAATCAATGGCAGATTGTCCATTTTGGACAATGGTCTGGGATACGATAACACCTTCTATTTCAACATCAACGCCAAGGAAAAAATCAAAGTGGTTGCCGTAATGGGTTCGGACAGTGACTATTTGGAGCGCCTCTATACCGATGATGAATTCGAATTGAAGAAATTCACTTTGAACCAATTGGATTACAGTGCTCTGGATGGACAAAATGTAGTGGTCCTGGACAACCTGAAGGCCATTCCCAACAATCTGCAAAGCGTGCTCCGCACCTTTAGGGACAATGGCGGCACATTGATCATTGCCCCTTCGTTGGAGAGTGATTTTCCGTCCTACAACGCACTGCTGGCAAGTTTGGCGGCTACGCGCTACACGGACACGGTGACCAGGGCCTCCCAAGTGACCACCATAGCATACGACCATCCGCTGTACAGGAACGTATTTGAAAGTGAGGTCGCCAATTTCCAATACCCCACCGTGAAGGAACACTTCAAAATACAATCAAGGCTGCCCAAGATCCTGTCGCTGGAGGGAGGGGATGCCTTTTTATCCGGCGACGATGGGCTTTATGTATTCTCGGCTTCCTTGGAGCAGGAGAACTCCAATTTTAAAAACTCCCCGTTGATCGTCCCCACCTTCTACAATATGGCCCATTCAAGCCTACGGGCACCCGGATTGTACCATACTTTGGGGAGCAGCAGTTCCATCGACATTGCCGCAAATCTGGGGAACGATGATATTCTGAAAGTTTCCAAGGAAGGGTATGAATTTATTCCTTTGCAACAGGTATTTCCCAATCGGGTCCGGCTCACTTTTGACCAAAACCCGACCGAAGATGGCATTTATGCCATCCAACAAAATGGGCGTTCCTTAAAAAATATCAGCTTCAATTACCCACGGGAAGAGAGCCAACTCCAATACCTGGATGTTGACAATCTGCCACATACGACCACCCAAGACTCCATAGCGTCCCTTTTTGACCGATTGGAAGCGGACAGCAATATCACCGCTTATTGGAAATGGTTTGTTATTTTAGCGTTGCTTCTGGCACTGATAGAGGTTATCATTCAAAAATTCGTTACATGAACATTCTGCTGAAGGCTGCAAAAATTGTTTGTCCGGAGAACAAGGAACTTCACTTGAAAAAGCGGGACATCCTCATCAAAAATGGGATGATCGAAAAGATGGCCGCTTCCATCGAAGCTCCTGCCAACACAAAATCGATCAACCTCAAGAACCTCCACGTATCGGTAGGATGGTTTGACAGTGGTGTGAGTTTTGGTGAGCCCGGTTTTGAGGAACGCGAGACCATCGCCAACGGACTCCGGGTAGCGGCAAGCAGCGGTTTCACTGATATTTTGCTATACCCAAGTACCCATCCCGTGCCGGACACCAGCTCGGATGTGGTCTTTTTGAAGGAACGCGGACTGGGAAAACCCACCAACATACACCCGATGGGGGCATTGACCAAAAACTCGGAAGGAGTTGACCTGGCTGAACTTTTTGACATGAAAAACGCCGGTGCGGTCGCCTTTTTCGACTTTAAAAAACAGGTATCCAATCCCAATCTACTCAAAATAGCTTTGCTATATGCCCAAAATTTTGATGGACTGGTCTTTTCCTTTCCCCAAGATGGGAGCATCAAGGGAACAGGGGTCGCCCATGAAGGTGAAGTGTCCACCACCCTGGGGTTGAAGGGAATTCCCGCCCTTGCCGAGGAACTTCAGGTTGCCCGTGATCTTTTTATACTGGAATACACCGGAGGGAAACTCCATATCCCGACCATCTCCACGGCCGGATCGGTAAAACTGATTGCCAATGCGAAAAAGAAGGGACTGGACGTTACCTGTAGCGTGGCCATTCACAACCTATTCTTTTCGGATGGGGAATTGAAAGGATTCGATACCCATTTTAAAGTATCCCCTCCCCTTCGCAGCAAAGCGGACAGCAAGGCCCTCATCAAGGGCTTGAAGGACGGCACCATCGATTTGGTGACCTCGGACCACGTACCTATCGATATAGAACACAAACGTGTGGAGTTTGACAATGCCATGGACGGCACCCTTGGACTGGAATCTGCATTTGGCAGCCTCAACCAACTGCTCGGCACCAAGGAAGCCATCGCCTTGATGACCAAAGGTCGCTCCCGGTTTGGAATAGAAAATCCTTCGTTCAAGGAAGGGGCCAAGGCGAATATCACCCTGTTCAACCCGGACGAAACCTACACCTTTGGGCAAAGCAATATCCTGTCCACTTCGAAAAACAGCATGTTTCTGGGCACGGAACTGAAGGGAAAAGTGTACGGAACCATCAATAAAGACCAAATCATTGTACATGAGCGGGATTGAGACCGGAAAAACGACGGCCATTGTGGCCTACATCACCATTGTGGGTTGTCTCATCGCCATCACCATGAATTTGGAACCCAAAAATGCTTTTGCCCGGTTCCATATCCGACAGGCCTTTGGCATACATTTGCTTTTCCATGCGCTGGCCATACTGTTGACCTATTCGGGCTTGGCCTATGTATCGATCATAGCCTACATTGTATATATGGTACTATGGGTGCTGGGCTTCGTACAGGCACTGAACGGAAAAACAAAGCCCTTACCTGTGATTGGTTCCTATTTTCAAAAATGGTTCACCTTCATTTCATAAAAACTAAACAATGTCCCCCACCCCACTGTCCCTGGAACACCTGATACGCCCCTCCCAACTGACAACCGGAAAACCTCCGGCCATTTTCCTCTTCCACGGATATGGCAGCAATGAGGAAGATTTGTTTTCCTTTGCCCCGGAACTTCCTGAGGAATTGATGGTGATCTCGGTACGTGCACCCTATGACCTGGAACCTTTCGGACATGCCTGGTATGCCATCAATTTTGATGCCGAGCAAGGCAAATGGAGTGATGATGCACAGGCAAGGGAATCCCGGGACAAGATTGTGAAGTTCATCGATGAGGCCATTGAAGCCTATAATTTGGATGCGAAAAACATTACCCTCTTGGGCTTCAGCCAAGGCACCATCCTGAGCTATGCCGTGGCCCTTTCCTACCCTGAAAAGGTCAAGAACGTGATTGCCCTGAGCGGATATATCAACGAAAAAATCCTAGTGGACGGCTATGCCGAAAAAGATTTGGGCCACTTAGACTTTTATGCCTCGCACGGACAGGTGGATCAGGTCATTCCTTTGGAATGGGCGCAAAAAACACCAGATTTTCTGGAACATCTGGGCATTGCCTACACCTATGAAGAATTCCCCATTGGCCACGGGGTCTCCCAACAAAATTTCTTTTCCTTCCGAAAATGGCTCGTGGAGCGACTTTGATGTGAGAAGTTTGAAGTCGGTGGTCCGAAGTCAGGAGTCCGAATAGACAAAAGACAATAGAAAATAGACGATAGAGAATAGACTTAGCCTTTTGGTGATTTGGTTATTCAGTTATTGGGTTATTGATCACTGCCTACTGCAAACTGGACTATTGGGATTTGGAATTTGGCACTTAGTGTTCGAGGTCGGAAGAGACTAAAANTGGGCCGGTCAACCCAATTTGCCCTCGAACATTTTTTTGGGTGCAACTAATCTATCCATAGATTGTAACGACATGACACATAGTGATGCACGTGCCACTCTAATTGCTGAGAAGGGTTGGTCCATTAATGATACTCCGTGTAACTAAGTAGCATACTCAATTTTTTCATAAAGACCGGGAGGGCCATAGGGTTCTTCCGGTTTTTTTTGTTCAATTATTGGGTTATTTGGTTACTGGGTTATTTTGTTATTGGGTAGTTTGGAAGAGATGAAAGAAAATAGACTGGTTTTTTCTGTTTGTTGTTGTTTCAGGTTTTTGGGATTTGGTCGGAAGTCCGAAGTCGGAAGTCAGGAGTGTCACGTTGAGCGCAGTCGGAACGTCGGAAGAGACTAAAGAATATAGACCATAGAAAATGGACTTTGGTTATTCGGTTCTTGGGTTATTGATCTCTGCCTACTGCAAAGCTGCATACTGGAATTTGGTGTCCGGAGGCGGAAGTCGGAAGTGTCACGTTGAGCGCAGTCGGAACGTCGGAAGAGACTAAAGAATATAGACCATAGAAAATGGACTTTGGTTATTCGGTTATTGGGTTATTGATCTCTGCCTACTGCAAAGCTGCATACTGGAATTTGGTGTCCGGAGTCGGAAGTCGGAAGTGTCACGTTGAGCGCAGTCGAAACGTCGGAAGAGACTAAAGAATATAGACCATAGAAAATGGACTTTGGTTATTCGGTTATTGGGTTATTGATCTCTGCCTACTGCAAAGCTGCATACTGGAATTTGGTGTCCGGAGTCGGAAGTCGGAAGTGTCACGTTGAGCGCAGTCGAAACGTCGGAAGAGACTAAAGAATATAGACAATAGAGAATAGACTGGTTTTTCCTGCTTGTTGTTGTTTCAGGTTTGTGGTTTCAGGTTATTCTGTTACTGGGTTATTCGTCATTGCCCAATGTTTACGGTCTGACCTTGAACTTGAAACTTGAAACTTGAACTTTGTTTTGGTTATTCTGTTACTGGGTTATTGACCACTGCCTACTGCAAAACTGCATACTGCATACTGGAATTTGGACTTTCAGCTTTGGGATTTGGTCGGAAGTCCGAAGGGACAAAAGAACATAGACGATGGAAAATAGACTTTGGTTGTTCCTGTGTTGACCATTGGTCATTGTTCATTGTAAATTGGATTTCCCTTCCCCTTTGGCCGTTGACCCATCCGCCCCCAACCCGAAACCTGTAACCTGAAACCTGTAACCTGAAACCTGTAACCTGAAACCTGAAACCCGTAACCCGAAACTTTAAACCCAAAAACCACAGTTCAACCTCCCGTTGAGCTTGAAACTTGCACTTGGGCTTTTCCCCACATTCCGACGTTTCGACTGCGCTCAACGTGACACTTCTGACTTCCGACTTCGGACTTCTGACCCCTTCTCCCATCAACCCAAACACCCCATCCGTCAACCCAAACCCCGTATCCGTCAGATCGTGCCCAGAACATTTCCCCGATCACCCGATCTTGCCATATTATTCATTCTAACAACAAAACAAATTGACTATGAAGCACATCATCAAGAAATTAGGTATCGCCCTTTTCGCCATGGCCCTGCTATGGTCCTGTGGCAAGGACGATGGGCCGACTACTCCCCCGCCCCCTGATCCCCAAGACCAGAACACCGCCCCGGTGATGGCGGCACAGGAATTTTCGGCAAAAGAAGACATCACCCCTGCCGATGCCATAGGAACGGTGGCGGCCACGGATGCTGACAATGATGCCCTTACCTTCAGCATCAAGGCCAACGACAACGCGCTCTTCTCCATTAGTTCCGCCGGGGCACTGACCCTGGCAGCGAGCAAGGCACTGGACTTTGAGACCAAGACGCAGCACAGCATCACCGTGAGCGTGAGCGACGGTACGGAAACCACCGATGCCACCATCACCATCAAGGTGGAGGATGTGGACGAAGTGGTCCCTACTGAGAACACTGCCCCTGAGATATCGGATCAGGAATTTACGGTGCTCGTAGGAGAGGAAATCCCTGATGCCATTACAATAGGCACCGTGGAAGCAACAGATGCAGATGGGGATGAACTCACTTTCACAATCCTGAACGATGCGGACGGCCTCTTTGAAATCAATCCAACCACTGGGGAGATTTCCCTTAAAAGTCTAAAGGCTGCCGATTTTGTCTCCAAGGTGCAGCACAACATCACTGTGGAAGTGAGTGACGGAAAGGACAAAGCATCTGCATCAGTCACCATAAAAGTGGAACAGAACAGTGCCCCAGAGATAATGGACCAAGAGTTTACAGTAGCCGAGGATATCAACGACACTGAAGTGATCGGTACTGTTGAGGCAACGGATGCAGATGGGAACGGGCTGACCTTTGCACTTGTGACCGACTTGGACAATCTCTTTGAGGTTGATGCCACCACCGGAAATCTCTCTCTCATAGCTGGAAAAACTCTCGACTTTGAGAAAAAGACACAACATTCCATTACCGTTTCCGTTACCGATGGTATGGACACTGTGCCGGCCACAATCACAATCAACGTGACTGACAAGGAAGAAAACCTGTCAAACGACCCCAATGCTTTTATCACTACGTGGAAGACGGATGCCGACAATGAGGAAATCGTGATAGGGACCAATAACAGCTATGATTATAACTATACCATTTATTGGGGTGATGGCACTTCAGAGCAAATTACCACCAGTGACCCCATTAGCCATATCTATGCTTCTGCAGGCACACATACCGTGTCTATAGTAGGAGTATTTCCTGCCATTCGGTATATCAATGGGGTGACCACATCGTCCAAGCTAATGTCCATAGAACAGTGGGGCACCATAGCTTGGAGGACAATGCAGAATGCGTTTGCCTATTGTATCAACATGGTCTATAACGCCACCGACACTCCAGATCTTTCCCAAGTGACCAGCATGAGCTATATGTTCCTCAGGGCGGAAGCTTTCAATGGAGCAATTGGGGATTGGGACACTTCCAATGTGACCGATATGACAGGTTTATTTAGACGAGCCATTGCTTTTAACCAGGATATAGGAAACTGGGACACCTCTAATGTAACCTCTATGTCCTCTGTGTTTTTAGATGCCAACTCGTTTAACCAAAACATTGGCAATTGGAATATTGGTAGTGTGATTACGATGACCGGTATGTTCGATAATTCTGGGATGTCAGTACCCAGTTTCAATGCCACTATAGTGGCTTGGAACGCCTTTGTGGAACAAAATGGCGGCCCCTCAGGGATAACTATTGGGGTAGATGGTGTCCCTTCATGTCCAGGTACCGCTGCCGCCAGAAGCAACCTGATCAATATGTGGAATTGGACTTTTCAAGGAAATGTGCAATATCATCCAAACTGCAATTGATCTCAAAAGGACAGGATAAATCACAAACATAATCTTGCCACCGGGAGGCCTTTAGGTCTTTCGGTGGTTTTTTTTATTTGAGGATCGGGTTACTGGGTTATTCTGTTATTGGGCTGTCGCCTGCCTACCGTGGTCATTGAGCTTGTCGAAATGCAGGTAGGGAAGCCAGGAGTCGGAAGAAACAAAAGAATATAGACCATAGAAAATGGACTTTGGTTATTCTGTTACTGGGTTATTCGTCGTTGCCGAATGTTTACGGTCTGATCTTGAACTTGAAACTTGAACTTTGTTTTGGTTATTCNCCATAGAAAATGGACTTTGGTTATTCGGTTATTGATCTCTGCCTACTGCAAACTGTATTATTGGAATTTGGAATTTGAATATTTGGTGCTTGATGTCCGAAGTCGGAAGTGGTTTCATGTTTCCTGTCTCTTGTGTCTTTTTTTCTATTCTCCCTATTCTTTGTTCTTGAACTTGGAACTTGGAACTTGAAACCCGCAACCCGAAACCTGAAACCCGCAACCCGAAACCTGNGCTGCATACTGTATACTGGAATTTGGAATTTCAGGTTTGGGATTTGGTCGGGAGTCAGAATAGACCAAAGAACATAGACCATAGAAAATAGACTTTGGTTGTTCCTGTGTTGACCATTGGTCATTGTAAATTGGATTTCCCTTGCCTTTTGACCTTTGGCCGTTGACCCATCCGCCCCCAACCCGTAACCTGAAACCTGAAACCCGTAACCCGTAACCCGAAAAGCACAGTTCAACCTCCAGTTGAGCTTGAAACTTGCACTTGGGCTTTTCCCCACATTCCGACTTCCGACTTCTGACCTCTTCCCCCATCAACCCAAACACTGCATCCGTCAACCCAAAGCTNTAGACCATAGAAAATAGACTTTGGTTGTTCCTGTGTTGACCATTGGTCATTGTAAATTGGATTTCCCTTGCCTTTTGACCTTTGGCCGTTGACCCATCCGCCCCCAACCCGTAACCTGAAACCTGAAACCCGTAACCCGTAACCCGAAAAGCACAGTTCAACCTCCAGTTGAGCTTGAAACTTGCACTTGGGCTTTTCCCCACATTCCGACGTTTCGACTGCGCTCAACGTGACACTTCTGACTTCTGACTTCCGACTTCAGACTTCTGACCCCTTCCCCCATCAACCCAAACACCCCATCCGTCAACCCAAACCCTGCATCCGTCAGATCGTGCCCAGAGCATTTCCCCGATCACCCGATATTGCCACATTATTAATTCTAAACAACAAAACAAATTGATTATGAAGCACATCATCAAGAAATTAGGTATCGCCCTTTTCGCCATGGCCCTGCTATGGTCCTGTGGCAAGGACGATGGCCCAACACCTTCCGGCAATGCCGTTCCCGTGATCGCCGCCCAAGAGTTCAACGCCTTCGAGGCCATCACCGACACTGAAGTGATCGGCNAATTAGGTATCGCCCTTTTCGCCATGGCCCTGCTCTGGTCCTGTGGCAAGGACGATGGCACTACACCACCTGCGGACAAGAACACCGCCCCGGTGATCGCCGCCCAGGAGTTCAACGCTTCCGAGGCCATCACCGACACCCAGGTGATCGGTACGGTGCTCGCCACCGATGCGGACAAGGATGCACTCACTTTTAGCATCAAGACCAACGACGACGCACTTTTTGAGATCACCGCTGGCGGGGACCTTTCCCTGGCCGCCGGAAAGGCACTGGATTTTGACGCCAAGGCCCAGCACAGCATCACCGTGGAGGTGAGCGACGGGGAGGACAGTGCCTCGGCCGCCATCACCATAAAAGTGGTGAAGGAGGGCACGGACCCCACCAACTCAGCCCCTGTGATGGCGCCACAGGAGTTTACCGTGGCCGAGGACATTGCCGACACCGCGACCATAGGCACCGTGGTGGCCACCGATGTGGACAATGACGCCCTTTCCTTCACTATGGTGACCAACGACAACGACCTTTTCAAGATCGGCACCACAGGCGTGCTTACCCTGGAAACGGGCAAGGCCCTGGACTTCGAGACCGCCACACAACATAGCATCACCGTGCGGGTGAGTGATGGGGACAAGACGGCCACTGCACAGATCACCATCAAGGTGACCAACGTGAACGAGGGCGGCCAAGGATTGGCAGACGATCCTGCCTCCTTTGTCACCACTTGGAAGACCACTATGGCCAATGAGGAGATCATCATCGGAACAAACAGCAACCTTACTTATGATTATATGATTGACTGGGGCGATGGCACGGTGGAGCAGATCACCAGCAGTGACGATGCCACTCATATCTATGCCACCGCCGGCACCTATACCGTGGCCATCAAGGGGCAGTTTCCACATCTTTTTATGTTCCATGACATTGACGATAGGGGAGAGAAACTCATGTCCATCGAACAATGGGGCACTGGACAATGGCAGAGCATGGTAAGTGCTTTCGATTATTGTGTCAATATGGTATATAATGCCACGGACATGCCCGACCTTTCCCAAGTGACCAATATGTCATTTATGTTCCTTTATGCCGAAGCTTTTGATGGGGACATCAGTGGCTGGGACACTTCCAACGTAACCAATATGTCCGGAATCTTTCAAAACGCCTTGGCGTTCAACCAGGACATTAGCGGTTGGGACACTTCCAACGTGACCAATATGTCCGGAATCTTTCAAAACGCCTTGGCGTTCAACCAGGACATTAGCGGTTGGGACACCTCCAAGGTGACCAGTATGTCCCTCATGTTCATTGGGGCCACCGCTTTTGACCAAAGTTTGGGGGACTGGGATATATCCAGTGTGACAGATATGTCCGGTATGCTCAATAATTCTGGGATGAGTATGACCAACTACGGCGCTACCTTGGTCGGTTGGGCCGGTCAACCCAATTTGCCCTCGAACATTTCTTTGGGTGCAGATAATCTAGCCATAGATTGTGACAATATGGCGCACAGTAATGCACGTGCCACGCTACTTGCTGAGAGGAGTTGGACCATTAGTGATACTCCTTGTAACTAAGTTTCATACTCAATTTTTTCATAAAGACCGGGAGGGCCATTGGGTTCTTCCGGTTTTTTCTTTTCGGGATACAGAATAAAGAAAATAGAGGATAGAACATGGACAGATGTACTGCCCACTTCCGTTCCAGGTCTGTGGTTTCAGGTTATTGGGATTTGGTCGGAAGTCAGAAGTGTCACGTTGAGCGCAGTCGAAACGTCTGAAGAGACCAAAGAGGATAGAACATAGAGGATAGACTGGTTTTTTCTGTTTGTTGTTGTTTCAGGTTTTTGATTTCAGGTTATTGGGATTTGGTCGGAAGTCAGAAGTCCGAAGTCGGAAGTCGGAAGTCGGAAGAGACTAAAGAATATAGACCATAGAGGATAGACTGGTTTTTCTGTTTGTTGTGGTTTCAGGTTTTTGGTTTTAGGTTATTCTGTTATTGATCTCTGCCTACTGCAAACTATATTATTGGAATTTAGAATTTAAATATTTGGTGCTTGATGTTCGGAGTCGGAAGTGGTTTCATGTTTCTTGTGTCTTTTTTCTATTCTCCCTATTCTTTGTTCTTGAAGTTGAAACTTGGAACTTGAAACTTGAAACTTGGAACTTGGAACCCTTCAACTCTTAACCATCAGTTATTTCGGGCATAGAGCAGATGGTCCAGCAAGGTAAAATCCACACTCAGGTCGTCCTTGAGCTCATATTTGATGATCAGGTCGCCCCAATATTTACCATCGGAAAAATCGGCCAAGATCCATTTGTGGTTCAGCACCTTGATCTTGTTGATCTTAAAATCACTTTCCATCCCTTCGTAGGGCACTAAAGGATTGTCCCCTGATTTTTCATTGGTCTCCAACAATTTATCCTGAATATAGCGCGATGGATTTTCCAAGTTGAGATGGTCATAATAGGCCAGGGCATCATCATTGTTTTCCAAAGTGAAATACTGCATGTCCAAGACCCGTAGCTGTGTCTTCAAGAGGGAATCGTTGAGAGATTCCATCTCGGCATGCAAACGGTCAATGTCCACATTTTTTGAATTAAGGGCATCTTGCATTTTGTTGCCGGCCACAAACTGGTAAAGGGCCAAAAGGGCCGCAAATACGAACAGGTAGAGGAAAATTTTGTTCTTCATTAATTTATATGTTATGTGAGTCTATAATTCCCTTAGTATTGAATTGAAAACAACTTATTGATAATCACGTATTTATGTGTTTTCGTCAATCTTTCGACTGCGCTCTAGTTCTCGACTGCGCTCGAACTGACAGGGCACGATAGGATAACGCATAAGGATAGCCTATATTTTCAGTTTTAGGTTATCGTAGGCCAAATGTACATTTTTGGGCAGTTTTTTTTCCACTTCCGCATGGAAACCCAACATATGGCTGATGTGGGTGAAATAGGTTTTTTCAGCCCCCACCTCTTCGGCAAAGGCAAGGGCTTCTTCCACATTGAAATGGGAATGATGGGGCTCCTCCCGCAGTGCATTGACCACCAAGACCTTGGCACCTTTTATTTTTTTGACCTCCTCCTCCTCTACCCGTTTCACGTCGGTCAGGTACACAAAGTCCCCAAATCGGTAGCCAAATACCTGCAGCCGGTTGTGGTAGGCTTCGATGGGGATCACATCCAGATCGCCCAAATGGATGGGCCTGTCCTTTTCCACTGGGAACACTTGTACCGCAGGAGCTCCAGGATATCGATTTTCATCCGCAAAAATATAATCGAACCTTCTTTTCAGGGAGTGGATGACCCGCTCGTGGGCATAGATGGGAATGTCCCCCTGTCGGAAAAAAAAGGGGCGAATATCGTCTATACCTGCCGTATGGTCGGCATGTTCGTGTGTAAAGAGGATACCATCCAGTTGTTCTATGGGGTTTTTCAGCATCTGTTGCCGAAAATCGGGGCCGCAATCGATCACATAGTTGTACGATTTCCAAGAAACCAGCACGGAGACCCGCAGCCTTTGGTCCTTTGGATCCTTGCTCTTGCACACAGGATGGTCACTACCAATCACAGGGATACCTTGTGAGGTTCCCGTTCCCAAAAAAGTGATGGTCATCCTGTCATCCATGAAAACCAAAATTATAACATATTTATGTAATAGATTGAACGAAGAGTGTAACTTTGTGACATCGTAAATTTTCGAATATGCCTACCGTACCGAGCAAAGAAAATGCTTTCGAAAACATACCTTCCATTAAGGCAAAAACGCTGAGGATCAACTTAAACCCAAATATCTACGGAACCTTTGCCGAAATCGGGGCCGGACAGGAGACCGCGAGGCATTTTTTCAGGGCCGGAGGTGCTTCGGGGACCATTGCCAAGGCCATGAGTGCCTATGACAAGTCCTTCAGTGATGCCATTTATGGGATTGAGGAAGACGGAAGGTACGTGACCCAGTCCCGATTGAAGAAGATGCTAGACCATGAAATGCGACTGGTGGAGGAACGGATCAGTAGGGAGAGCAACCCCAACTATCTGTTTTTTACCTATGCGAACACGGTGGCCACCATCGATTTTTCCAAAAGGTACAAAGGGCATGGATGGGTAGGTATCCGGTTCCAGTTGGATCCCGATCAGAAGGAATATGACGAGATCGTGCTCCACATACGGTTCAAACAGAACGAAGCGCGATTGCAGCAGGAAACCTTGGGCATTTTGGGGGTCAACCTGATCTATGGGGCCTTTTTCAAGTTCCATAAGCCCAAAAAACTGTTGAAATACCTCTATGACCATATCGACAAGGACACCTTGGAAATTGATATGGTGAACTTTACCGGGCCCAACTTTGCCGATGTGGACAACAGGTTGATGAGTTTGCAGCTGATCAAGAACGATATGACGGATGCGGTGATGTTCGGGCCGGATGGCAACAACCTTCTTCCCGCGGCCGTACTCTACAAAAAGAGCATTTTGGCACTTCGGGGTAGTTTCAGGCCCGTCACCAAGGTGAACATGGACATGTTCCAGAAATCGTATGATATTTTCATCAGGGAACAAACGGTGGAATATGAAAATACCATCGTTGTTTTTGAGATCACGCTTTCCAACCTGAAGGCTTCGGGGGAAATTGATGAGCAGGATTTTATGGACCGTGCGGAACTGCTCTGTTCATTAGGGCATACGGTATTGATCTCCAAATTCCAGGAATATTACAAACTGGTGGAATATTTCAACAACTACACCAAGGCCAAGATCGGGCTTACCATGGGTGTGAACAACCTAGTGGACGTTTTTGACGAGAAATACTATCGACACTTGAGCGGTGGCATTTTGGAGGCCTTTGGAAAATTGTTCTTCAAAGACCTAAAAGTCTACCTCTACCCCATGAAGGACCCCAACACTGGGCAAATCTTGACCAGCAACAATGTGAAGGTGCACCCAAGGATGAAGGAGCTGTACAAATTCTTCAAGTACAACGGGAAGGTGATGGACATCATAGATTACGACCCGGAAGTGCTGCATATCTTCTCCAGGGATGTGCTCAAGAAGATCATCAACAACGAAGAGGGCTGGGAGGACGAGTTGCCAGAAGGTATTGCCGAGATCATCAAGCAGAAACACCTTTTTACCCGAAAAGTGCTTGAGGAGAAAGAGTAAAACAAAGTTTTAAGCCCAAGTACAAGAATCAGGTTCAGCGTTGGACAGGATTGTGGAATGCGTGTATTGGGTTTAAGATTTCAAGTTTCAGGTTTTTCCAATGATTCCGTTTACAATAAGCAATTACCAATAACTCAATAATAGAATAACCGAACGATAAAGTCTATTCTCTATCGTCTATGTTCCTCTTGTCTCTTCTATAAAAAGCCGCTCTATTCAAGAATCTGCGCAGCGTGGTCCGTAGTCTTGACCTTGTCGATGACTTTTTCCACAACTCCATTCCCATCGATCATAAACGTGGTGCGATGGATGCCGTCGAATGTTCTTCCCATGAATTTTTTTGGCCCCCAAACCCCAAAGGCATTGATCACGGTATGATCTTCATCAGCCAATAACGGGAAAGGGAATTTATATTTTTTCTTGAAATTGGCCTGTTTTCGCACAGAATCCGCACTTACGCCCAAAAGCTCGTAACCTTGACTTTGCAATTCTTTATAATTGTCCCTCAAATTGCAGGCTTCCAGGGTGCAACCCGGTGTATTGGCCCTTGGATAGAAAAAGACGATCAGTTTCTTTCCTTTGTAGTCGCTGAGATGAATCGTGTTGCCATCTTGGTCTTTTGCAGAAAATTCAGGTACTTTATCCCCTACTTTTAATATATTCATGCGCTTTCTGTATTGAATTTATGTTTAATCTTATTAGATGCAAAGTTAAACAAATATGACCAAACAAGAAAAGGTTGATTTCACCATTCAGACCTTGGATGAGCTTTACCCTACCATTCCCGTTCCATTGGACCACAAAGACCCTTATACCCTTTTGATCGCTGTGCTGTTATCGGCCCAAAGCACTGACGTTCGGGTGAACCAGATTACGCCTCTCTTGTTTGAAAAGGCGGACAATCCGTACAATATGATCAAACTTTCCGTGGAAGAGATACGGGAAATCATAAAACCCGTAGGGCTTTCCCCCATGAAATCGAAAGGAATCCACGGTCTTTCCCATATTCTGGTGGACAAGTACAATGGGGAGGTGCCACGGAACATTGAACTATTGGAGGAACTGCCGGCCGTGGGCCACAAAACGGCCAGCGTAGTGGTTTCCCAAGCCTTTGGCATTCCGGCATTTCCTGTGGACACCCATATCCACAGATTGATGTTCCGATGGGGATTCAGTAACGGAAAAAATGTGGTGCAAACGGAACGGGACGCCAAGCGTTTGTTCCCAGAGGAAATTTGGAACAGATTGCACCTGCAGATCATATGGTATGGAAGGGAATATTCCCCGGCCCGTGGCTGGGATCTGGAAAAGGACATCATCACCAAGACGATAGGCCGAAAAACGGTGATCGACGAATATTATAAAAACAAAAAGAGCCGCTAATTGCGGCTCTTTCTGTCAGTTTGATCCTTAAATTAATTTAAGGTTACTTCAAACTGATGCTTTTTGTAGTCAACTACATGAATCGATTTGGAGTAGCTAAGCAAAAAATTTACGGTCTTTTGGCTAGCTCGTACCGTTTTCACGGATTTTTGTTCTTCAGAGTAAATATTTTCCATATTCTAGCGTAAATGTTTCAAATAGATAACGCCAGTAAAATGGAAATATTGCAACGTTCGACGTAATGCGCTATTAATTCGTTAAAACGATGTTCTTGCGATCAACGATTTTTCTCAAGTTGATAAGTGCGTAGCGCATTCTACCCAAGGCCGTGTTGATGCTGACACCAGTGTTTTCGGAGATTTCCTTGAAACTCATGTCCTTGTAGATCCTCATGATCAGCACTTCTTTTTGGTCTTCGGGCAATTCCTCGATCAAAAGGGTAAGATCGCTCTCGATCTGGTCTTTGATGAGTTGTTTCTCAACATTCAGTTTTTCATCCTTGATCACGGAAAAGATGTTGAAGTCATCACTGCCTTCGAACTTGGGCATTCTTTTGTTCTTACGGAAGTGGTCTATGATCAGGTTGTGGGCGATCCGCATTACCCAGGGAAGAAATTTGCCCTCTTCACTGTACGATCCCCTTTTCAGGGTCTTGATCACCTTAATGAAAGTATCTTGGAAGATGTCCTCTGCAACATCCCTGTCCATGACCTTTGAATAAATAAAACTGGTGATTCGTTGGTTGTGCCTGTTGATGAGTATTTCCAACGCCTTCTCATCTCCGGCAATGTAGTTCTTTACTAAAATCGAGTCATTAATCTGTAGTTCCATACAAATTACTTTTTTGGTTAAAATCATCACCCTTCCCTTTCAGGAAAGATTTTCAGGTATTTAGTTTTTAATCTTAAAAAGTAATTATGCTGTATAGGCCTATTCAGTTTTTTAATTACACTTCAAATATAGATATTTAGGTAGGCGACCTAAAAAACTATGTTGTGAGTTGCTAAATTTTATATGTTAACTGGTGCAATATACGTATTAAGTGTTGTGTATCGTATCTTTGAGACCCTAATTTTAACACATGGCGGCCATAACTGACCTCGATCCCAAGCAGCACATCATTATCAAAGGTGCCAAACTGCACAACCTGAAAAATATAGATGTGGTGATCCCCAGGAACAAACTGGTGGTGATCACCGGGCTATCGGGTTCGGGCAAGTCCACCTTGGCCTTCGATACCCTTTATGCGGAAGGCCAACGGAGGTATGTGGAAAGCCTTTCCTCCTATGCCCGCCAGTTCTTGGGCAAGCTGGACAAGCCCAAGGTGGATTATATTAAAGGTATAGCCCCTGCCATTGCCATTGAGCAAAAGGTGAATTCCACCAACCCGAGATCAACGGTAGGGACCACCACGGAGATCTATGATTACCTAAAGTTGCTCTACGCCCGCATCGGCAAGACCATTTCCCCCATTTCTGGCAAGGAAGTGAAGAAGCATACGGTATCGGATGTCATCAACCATATTAAGGCATTGGAAGAGGGAAGCAAACTATTGCTTTTGGCCCCGGTCACCATTAAAGAGGATAGAGATGCCATCAAATCGTTGGAGCTTTTTTCCAAGCAGGGCTATGCCCGTATCAAATATAAAGGTGAGGTCTTACGGATAGACCAGGCTCCCAACGATATTGGAAGGGAGTTTGACCTTGTGGTGGACCGGATCATTGTAAAGGACGATGAGGATTTTTATAACCGATTGGCCAATGCGGTGGACAATGCCTTTTTTGAAGGGAAAGGGGTCTGCGCCATTGAGAACCTTCAAACCGGGGAAACCCAATCCTTCAGTAACCAGTTTGAACTGGACGGCATGAAATTTTTGGAACCGAATGTGCATTTGTTCAGCTTCAACAATCCGTATGGTGCATGTCCCAAGTGCGAAGGCTATGGGGATGTCATCGGCATCGATGAAGATCTCGTGATCCCGAATACTGCTCTCTCCATATATGAAAACGCTGTTTTTCCTTGGCGTGGAGAAAGTATGGGTTGGTACAGGGACCAGTTGGTAAACTCGGCCTACACCTTTGATTTTCCCATTCACAAACCTTGGTTTGAACTTTCGGAGGAACAAAAACAATTGGTCTGGGACGGGAATGAGCATTTTACAGGGATCCATGAATTTTTCGCACAACTTGAAGAAAAGAGTTATAAAATACAGAACCGTGTGATGCTTTCCCGTTATAGGGGAAAGACCAAGTGTTCCGTGTGCAAGGGGAAACGGCTCCGCAAAGAGGCCGATTATGTAAAAGTGGGCGGAAGATCCATTTCAGACCTTATTGAACTGCCCATCAAACGGTTGATGCCCTTTTTTGGGGAGCTTCAACTTTCGGAACACGATAGGACGGTTGCCAAACGCTTGCTTCAGGAAATCACCACCCGATTGGAGTTTTTGGACAAAGTGGGGCTAGGTTACCTTACCCTCAACCGAAAATCCAATACCCTTTCCGGAGGGGAAAGCCAGCGGATCAACCTGGCCACTTCGCTGGGCAGCAGTTTGGTGGGTTCCATGTATATTTTGGACGAACCCAGCATTGGCCTTCATCCCCGGGATACTGAAAATCTCATCGAGGTGCTGAAATCCCTTCGGAATTTGGGCAATACCGTCATTGTGGTGGAACACGATGAAGACATTATGAAAGCTGCGGACGAAATCATCGACATAGGCCCTGAAGCGGGTACCTTGGGTGGTGAGGTCGTGGCCACGGGCAACATGGAAGCCATTTTGAAGTCCAGTTCGCTTACCGCTGCCTATCTGAACGGAACCTTGGAAATAGCCGTGCCCAAAGAGCGTAGAAATTCCAAACACTACATCCAGATCAAAGGGGCACGGGAGAACAACCTTAAAAATATAGATGTCACTTTTCTACTGAATGTGCTTACCGTGATCACTGGGGTTTCGGGAAGTGGGAAAAGTACCTTGGTCAAAAAAATCCTCTACCCCACCATCCTTCAGGCAGTGGGCGGATATGGTGAAAAGGCAGGTCAGTTTACTTCCGTTGAGGGAAAATATTCGCACATCAAGCATGTGGAATTTGTGGACCAAAACCCCATCGGGCGTTCCTCACGTTCCAATCCTGTGACCTATATAAAGGCCTACGATGACATCCGAAACCTTTTCGCATCGCAGAAGCTGAGCAAATTACGAGGCTATCAGGCCAAACATTTCTCATTCAATGTGGACGGAGGTCGCTGTGAAAAATGTAAGGGAGAAGGTGAGATCACCGTAGAAATGCAGTTTATGGCCGATGTGCATTTGGAATGTGATGTGTGCAATGGCAAACGCTTCAAAAAAGATATTTTGGAAGTGCAGTTTGAAGGTAAAAACATCGATGATATCCTGAACATGACCATTGATGATGCCATTGCCCATTTCGAGGCACACAAGCAGGACAAGGTCGTGGGCAAATTGCAGCCACTGCAAGATGTGGGACTGGGGTATGTTACCTTGGGGCAGTCCTCCTCCACCCTTTCCGGCGGCGAGGCACAGCGTATCAAACTGGCCTCTTTTCTGGTGAAAGGAAACACGAAGGAAAAGGCCCTGTTCATCTTTGATGAACCTACGACCGGACTTCATTTCCACGATATCAAAAAATTATTGAAATCATTCGATGAACTGATTGCCAAAGGACATTCCATCATTGTGATCGAGCACAACATCGAGCTCATCAAATGTGCAGATTACATCATCGACCTTGGGCCAGAAGGCGGGGAAGATGGTGGACACCTTATCGCCGAGGGTACCCCGGAGGAAATTGTCCAGAACAAGGACTCCCATACAGCCAGCTATTTGAGGGAGAAGCTCTAAAATAGACGATAGAAATTAGACAATAGAGAATAGATCTAGGTTATTCTGTTATTGAGTTATTTGTTATTGAGTTATTTTGCAAACTACCTACTGATCTGCCTAACCTTGAACTTGAAACTTGGACTTGA
This sequence comes from Flagellimonas hadalis, assembly GCF_007785775.2. GTDB lineage: Bacteria > Bacteroidota > Bacteroidia > Flavobacteriales > Flavobacteriaceae > Flagellimonas > Flagellimonas hadalis. The sequence goes on along the minus strand of NZ_VNIK02000001.1, from coordinate 345,317 downwards.
GCTTTTGGGTCCTGACTAATCATTGGCGCTTGGATTACATCATAGCCCCATACTTTATATTCTGAAGACACGGAATGTTCAAAAAAATCTCAATATTGGGAGGGAATTCTTCCTTTTGGTATGGATGGGAAAGGTTACTGCCTACTTGATCTCATGTATTTGAATTAAAAGTCCTACAAATTCCAAGGCCCAACCCTTTATTTCGATTTCCCATTTTTCATCCGTGGATCCAAACCCTAGATCCATCAATCCAGCTAGCCCATCCATCAATTGGACACCTTTTCCAATTTTTCAATTCACTTCATTTGCACAGAATTTTTAAGGTGTGAAAGACCTATAACATTCAATTGTAAATAAACTGCTTATTGCCTCATAACCAATTCCATGCAAAAGTATAAAGGGGTTCGGGCAATGAGTAATTGTAATTCTTCCAAACCAAAAAAATATTATGAAAAAAATCGGTTTTAAGAAACTACCCTTGGGACAACCTAAAAAAATTTGGGCCTTACTGGGCCTCTTGATATCAACAATCTACTTTGGGGGTCTTTTGGCAAATCGGGACAAGACCCCAAACCTCAATATGGAAGAGGAACTTTACGCTCCTTCTATTTCCATTGTGAAAACAGGTGTTGCAAGAAGCTTGTCGGGAGGGCCAGGCTGTGACCGTATCGAATACACGATTACCGTTACCAACACCAGTACCAATGCTGAAGTGTTGGGTGGCATAATGGTAGATGTTGACCTTCTCGGTGTGCCTCCAATAGTAGGGCCAGACCCAGGAAGTGATATCAACAATGACAATGAAATGGATCCCAATGAGGTGTGGACCTATACCATTTTCTATACTGTTCTGGAGGATGACATTATCAATGGACAGATAGTCAGCCAGGCCAATGTCATTGCAGATGTTCAGGGACAACCTGGCGTTACGGTCTCTGATTCGGTACAGTCGGCATTGGACATGACCGCATGCCAACCAGCAATATCTGTCATCAAAATACTTGGAAGGGCAAACTGTACCACTGCGCAATACAGCTTTCAGGTAGCCAATGAAGGAACCTTTCAAATATTGGAAAACGTGGTGCTTAACGATCCACTTCTTGGAGGTGACTTGGGTGGACCAAGTTCTGGAGACGACAATAACGTGGGGTTCCTTGACCCAGGAGAAGTTTGGATATATACACCTCCGGTTTATAACATTCAATCAACAGACATTATAAATGGACAAGTAGTCAACCAAGCTACGGTAACAGCTCGATCTCAAGATTTTCCGGGTATCGTGGTATCTGATCTTTCCGACGATGACAGTCCGTTGCAAAATGACCCAACAGTACTAGATCTTACCCCTTGCCAAGGAGCCATTTCAATTGTAAAAGCTGGAACAGCCGTTGCGGATATTGATGGTGGTATGCCTGGATGCAACATTATCATATATCAGTTTACAGTAACCAATGAAGGTGATGTTGCGCTTGATAATGTGGAGGTTGTGGATCCGTTACTGGGAAATACCTCCCCCACCCTTGATTTCGGCGATCTTAACACTAATGGACTTCTTGATCCAGGTGAGATTTGGCTCTATTCTGCAATCTATAACATTACCCCAGATGACATTGACAATGGTCAAGTGGTCAATCAAGCCACAGCAACAGCCAATGTACAAGGTTTTCTGGATGTAATTGTCTCTGATCTATCCGACGACGACAGTCCGTTGCAGGATGAACCTACAGTAATAGACCTTTCGGCATGCCAAGCAGGTATATCTTTGATCAAAACGGGACAAGCTCTGGACTTTTCAGGGGCCCCTGGTTGTGATGTGATCCAATATACCTTTGAAGTAAACAATACCAGTATCTTCTATGACTTGGACACTGTTGTCCTTAATGATCCATTCTTGGGCGGGGTATTACCAGGACCGGATTCAGGTGATACCAATAACAATAATATACTTGAAACATATGAAACCTGGATTTATACTGCCTTATATAATATTACGGAAGCAGATATTACAAATGGACAAGTGGTCAATCAGGCGACGGTCACTGCAGATGTGCAAGGCCTTCCAGGTGTCATGGTTTCGGATGATTCCGATGATAACAGCCCTCTGGAAGACGACCCGACCATTGTTGACCTTTCCGCTTGCCAACCTGGTGTTTACGCAATCAAGACCGGACAGGCTCTGGATTTCTCAGGGGCCCCAGGTTGTGATATCATCCGATATACGATAGAGGTTGTCAATTCCAGTTGGATCTTTTCCCTCGATAATGTAGTCGTCAATGATCCACTGTTGGGCGGAGATTTGACAGGTCCAGATCCAGGCGAGGATGTAGGCGATGATGGCATATTGGCCCCAGGCGAAACATGGACATTTACGGTCAATTATGATATTACAGAGGCGGATATTACAAACGGGCAGGTGCTAAACCAAGCTACGGTAACTGCTGATGTACAAGCACAGCCAGGTGAAACCGTTTTCGATCTATCGGATAATGACAGCCCATTGGAAGATGAACCTACCATAGTCGATTTGTCACCGTGCAACCCAGGGGTGTACGTGATCAAGACAGGACAAGCATTATCCATATCGGGAGGGCAGGGTTGTGATGTAATCCAATACAGTTTTGAAGTGGTGAACTCCAGTTGGATCTATACATTGGAAAATATAGTTCTCAATGATCCTCTCTTGGGTGGGGCTCTGTCAGGTCCAGACTCAGGGGATGACAACAACGATACTTTCCTCGATCCGGGCGAAATATGGATATACAACGCTACATATAACATCACCCCGGCAGATATTATAAATGGACAGGTAATCAACCAAGCTGACGTGATTGCTGATGTTCAAGGCCAACCTGGCGAAACAGCATCCGACCTATCGGATAATGACAGCCCAACAGAAGACGACCCAACAGTGGTAAGTTTGGCCCATTGCCAAAATCCAGGACTGGGACTGATCAAGGAAGGATTGGTCATTGATGTGAACGCCGATGGTTGTATGGAAAGTATACTCTACACCTTCAACTTGACCAATACGGGAGATGTGGATCTCTATGGGGTCTTTATAGAAGACCCCTTGTTCGGAGGCCAAATACCCGGTCCTGTCAATGGAACGGATGCCAACGATGATGGTGTACTATCCGTAGGGGAAACATGGACGTATGAGGCACTTTATGCCATTACGCAACAAGACATCAACAATACTTTTGTCAACAACCAAGCCTCAGCAACAGGATTTACCAATGTGAACACCTTGGTGGAGGACCTGTCCGATGATGATAGTCTTTTGGAGGACACTCCAACACAGACGCCTGTTCCCAATGATGCCTGCACCGATGGCCCCCAAATCGGACTTATCAAAGTAGGTATATTGGTGGATATCAATGGGGATGGATGCGTCGAAAGTGTGCTTTACAATTTTACCGTGACCAATACGGGCGGTATCGACTTGGATCAAGTTTCCTTGGAAGATCCATTGTTTGGAGGTCAAATACCTGGACCCCTAAATGGAACGGATACAAATGATGATGGTATTCTTTCCGTAGGGGAGACTTGGATCTATGAAACCCTATATGCCATAACACAACAGGATATCAATAATGCCGTGATCAACAACCAAGCCACGGTGACCGCTGAACCTGTTGGCTTTAACAACCAAGTTTTTGACCTATCTGACAATGATAGTTTGTTGGAAAACGAGATGACCAGCACAGTAATTCCTAATGATGCTTGCGCCAATGGCGGGGCCACATTGGGACTCATCAAAGTAGGCAACTTGATGGACATCAATGGGGATGGATGTGTCGAAAGTGTGCTTTACAATTTTACCGTGACCAATACGGGCGGTATCGACTTGGATCAAGTTTCCTTGGAAGATCCATTGTTTGGAGGTCAAATACCTGGACCCCTAAATGGAACGGATACAAATGATGATGGTATTCTTTCCGTAGGGGAGACTTGGATCTATGAAACCCTATATGCCATAACACAACAGGATATCGATAATGCCGTGATCAACAACCAAGCCACGGTGACTGCGGAACCTGTCGGCTTTGATAATCAGGTTTTCGATCTGTCGGATAATGATAGTTTGTTGGAAAACGAGATGACCAGCACAGCAATTCCTAATGATGCCTGCACCAATGGCGGGGCAGGTATTGGATTGATCAAAGAAGGAACGCTCATCAATGTGGACCTCGATGAAAATGCTTGTATTGATAGTATCATTTATGTCTTCACAGTTACCAACACGGGCAGCACAAATCTTGTGGATGTTTCCCTACAGGATCCATTATTGGGAAATAATGTGTTAGGTCCTATTTCAGGCAGCGATCAGGGCGAGGATGGCATCCTTTCCGTAGGAGAGACATGGACGTATGAAGTTGTATATGCCATTACACAGGATGATATTGATAATGGGGTCGTGGTTAACCAAGCTACTGTAACGGCGGTCGTCGAAGGATCCAATAACCAAGTCTTCGACCTATCGGATGATGACAGTTTGGCACAAAATGAACCCACTAGTACACCTGTTCCAGCAAATGCCTGTACCAATGGAGGTGCCAGTCTAGGCCTTATCAAACAAGGGGTACTTCTGGATACCAATGCTGATGGTTGTGTCGAAACAGTACGCTACACCTTTACTGTAACGAATAATAGTCCAAGTGCTTCAATTGATAACATAGTTCTGATGGACCCATTCTTGGGTGGTCAGGTCACAGGTCCTGTAATTGGAAGTGATGACAACAACGACGGTATCCTGTCCGCCAACGAAACCTGGACATACGAAGCCAACTATTACCTAGTACAAGCTGATATTGACAATGGCAACATTTTGAACCAAGCCGTTGTTACTGGGGAACCAGTTGGATTTGATATTCAGTTGATGGATTTGTCCGACAATGACAGCTATACTGAAAACGAGATGACAGAAACCATTGTTCCAAGTGACGCTTGTACGGATGGTGGTACTCCAATAGGGTTTGAAATCTTCAACGGTATCACACCAAACGGCGATGGCTCCAATGATTATTTCCGAATACTCGGCATCGAAAACTATCCGGATAACCAATTGAAGATATACAACCGTTGGGGAGTGCTGGTCTATGAAAGCGAGCAATATGGCCAAGGCAATAATCTGTTCTATGGCATCTCTGAAGGTAGGGCCACTTTCCAAAAGGATAAGGAACTCCCAAGCGGCACCTATTTCTACATATTGACCTTCACAGGGACCAATCCAGGAAAAGATAGCTACTCAGGATACCTATATATCAATAGGGACTAATACAACGGAGCATTTCAATAATGAAAAACCAAGAATTTTTAGACAAGAAGATGATTTTGAACAAACATAGGAACCTTTGGCTATCTGCCTTTGCCCTCTTTGCTGTCCTGTTTTCCGGTATTGCCCAGCAGGACCCACAATACACGCAATATATGTACAATACCCAAGTCGTAAACCCTGCCTATGCAGGTTCTAGGGAGGCGTTAAGCTTTGGATTACTGGGCCGAACCCAATGGGTAAGCCTTGAAGGTTCTCCGGAAACGGGAACGTTTACGGTCAATTCCCCGGTGGGGCTCTATGATAACATGGGACTCGGCCTTTCCGTAGTCTATGACAGGATAGGCCCCGCAGTGGAATCCAACGTGGCGGTGGACTATGCCTATTCCATCCGTTTTCTCAATGAAGCCAAACTGGTGCTTGGGTTGAAGGCGGGTCTGGACATGTTGGATGTAGATTACAGCAAACTCAACATCTTTGATGCCAATGACCCCCATTTCCAAAACAATGTGGATAATAGGCTACAACCACAGGTCGGGGCGGGAATGTACTACTACACCGATAAATTCTACGCAGGGCTATCCGTTCCAAATTTTCTGAATTCCAAGCATTATGATGAGAGTTCGTTGGAAAATGCCAATGTAAATGATATTGCCATTGAGCGTTTGCACTATTTCTTGATTGCTGGCTACGTTTTTGACCTGAACGAAAACTTGAAGTTCAAACCTGCTACATTGTTTAAATATGTAAGTGGTTCACCATTGCAATGGGACATGTCCGCAAATTTCTTGATCAATGAAAAGTTCACTTTGGGAGCATCCTACAGATGGAGCGCCTCCGTAAGTGCCATGGCTGGATTTCAAATCACAGATTCCTTTTTTGCAGGATTGGCCTACGATTACCAATCCACAAACATCGAACGGTATAGTGACGGCTCCTATGAGGTGTTTCTCCGCTTCGATATTTTCAACAGATCGGACAGGATAGTAACCCCAAGGTTCTTTTAAAAATAGTTTAGGATGAAAACAGGAAATATAAGATACATCACACTGATTGCACTTTTGTCCATCAGTATTTTGAGTGCACAAGAAGGCAAGGTCAAAAAAGCGGATGAGCAGTTTGACAGCTACGCTTACATCGATGCCAGAAAGATATATCTCAACGTTGTGGAAGATGGCTATGAATCTGCACAAGTGTTCAAGAAATTGGGGGACACCTATTATTTCAACAGCGAGTATACCGAAGCGGCAAAATGGTACAAAAAACTGGTGCAAAATTATCCCGATGAGGTGGAACCGGAGTATTATTACCGCACGGCACAATCGTTGAAAACCATTGGGGAGTATAGTGAGTCTGAAAAAATGATGGAGAAATATACAGCCTTGTCCGGTAACAGCAAGGTGGCTGCAAACCTGCAGAACACCATGGTTTCCCTAGAGGACCTGACAGATATAAAAGCTGGCAAGTATAGGGCCATAAACATCACCGAGGGGCTTTCCAGTTCAGATTTTGGACCTACTTTCCACGGCAACAAAATTGTGTTTGCATCCTCTTCCAAAAATACCGAAGGAGGCAAGACCCATGATTGGAACGGTCTCCCCTATTTGGACCTTTTTGAGGCAGAAATAGGGGAAAATGGAACTTTGGAAAATCCCGTGGCACTTCATGGTGACATCAACTCCCCATACCATGAATCCTCTGCCACATTCACCAAAGATGGCAAGACCATGTACTTTACGCGGAACAATTACATCGATGGTAAAAAGAAAAGGGACAAAAAACGTCTGGTCAGCCTGAAAATATACAAGGCCGTTAAAAAAGATGATAATACTTGGGGAGATGTGGAAGAATTGCCATTCAATAGCAATTCATATTCTGTGGCCCATCCTGCACTGAACAATGATGAGACCCGATTATATTTCTCTTCGGATATGGAAGGTTCCCTTGGAAGATCAGATCTTTGGTATGTGGACATCATGGCGAACGGACAATATGGTCAACCCGTTAATCTTGGGCCAAAAATCAACACGGAAGAGCGGGAAAGCTTTCCCTTTGTGAGTGGAAATGATAACCTTTACTTTTCCAGTGATGGGCATATGGGTCTGGGCGGACTTGATGTTTTTGTGGTTTCATTGAACGGCAATGGTCAGTTCAAAACAGTGACCAACCTGAAAGCCCCCATCAACTCCAGCCAGGATGATTTTGGTTTCATCATAGATGAATCCAGTAAAACAGGCTATTTTTCCTCCAATAGGGAAGGTATTGAAGGCAGTATTTCCGATGATATATATGCCTTCAATGAGAATTGTGGTGTCATCATCAAAGGAATTGTCACTGATGAAAAAACCGGTAGACCCCTTGAAGGCTCATTGGTCACCCTTTTGGATGAAAACAATGAGGTTGTTTCCCAAAAGACCGTTCAAAGCAATGGCGCCTACAGTTTTGAGGGCATAGCCGATTGCGGCACACAATACGCTGTTAGGGCCTCCAACAATGAAATGGACTACCAACCCAAGGAAAAGACTTTGACCACACCAGTTGGAATGATGGCCACACAGGTAGATCTGGCCCTTACCCCACCCGATTGTCCGGTCAATGACCTGGGATGCCGACTGGATCTACAACCCATTTATTTTGACTTTGACAAGCACAATATCAGACCAGATGCCGAAGTGGAACTTGCCAAGATTCTGCAGGCGATGAAAGAATACCCTCAATTGGTCATCCATATAGAATCCCATACCGATTCCAGAGGAGATGATAGTTATAACATGCAACTTTCCGACAGACGGGCCAAATCCACATTAGAGTGGTTGGTGAAAAAAGGAGTGGACAGGAACAGGTTGACCGCCAAGGGATATGGCGAATCACAATTGATGAACAAATGTTCCAATGGGGTAAATTGTTCAGAACAAGACCATCAACTCAATAGACGGTCCATGTTCCTCATAAAGAATTAAACCATCCTAAGCAGACTGCAACTTTCTGATAAATAGAAGGTTGCAGTTTTATCCATTTTTTTGGCACGCTGATTGATATTACTTGGTTGGATACAAATAATTGTATCTGGAACTTAAAACCTTGTAATATGAAAAAGTTAGTACTCATAATAGCAGCGGTTGCACTTGGAATCCCAAACATCCAAGCAGCAAAGACAGAAAACACGATTGAGACAAATTTTGTCCGTGGATACGGTAACTCATTCATCTTTGTGGAAGATGGGGTAACTTTTTCAGTTTATCCCGATGGTGAGTTCGACTTTTACATGGACAACAGGGTGAATGTGGGAATCGGTGCCCAGATTGGGAATGTAGGCATCACCTTCAACTCTGGCTACGACTATAACCCGTTTGTACAATATGATGACTATGGTGCAGTGATCCAAGTAGAGAACATTCCCATATTCTATGACTATTACGGACGTGTTTCCCAAATAGGAAATGTGGACATTTGGTATAACAACGGTAGGGTCCGCAGAATCGGTGGATTGCATATTTACTACAATGGAGGTGTTTTCAGCCACTATAACGGATATATCAACATCTATAACAGGCACTATGTGTACATGCCTTACCATAGGTACTTTATAAGACCGGCAATCGGGTTCTGTAATGTGTACACAAGACCCTACAGGAGATACTACGCCCCTGTTCGATACACCTATTATGCCCCATACAGAAACAATGTACGTAGAGCTTATGCCCATGTTGGAAAAGTATATAGAAACGATAACCGTTACAGAAGGGAGAACATTTACCGAAACGATAGTAGGGTCGCCGTCCGTGACAACAACACTGTAAGACGTTCCGACTCTGGTAGAAGTAATAGGTCCGTGGCCCAAAATAGCCAACGAAATGGAAGCCCGGCCGTTCGTTCCAACAATGCTAACAATAATGTGAAAAGGCAGGCTACATCACAAAGAACTGTGCAACGCAGCAGCAGTGCTTCAAGGAGCAATGTGAACAGTAGCAGGACAGTGACCCAAAAACAGGTGGAGCGCACCCCCAACACAAGGAGCGTTACCCAAAGAAAGGTCACATCGACCCCAGAACGCAAAACGGTATCGCGATCCACGACCACCTACAAAAAGCCTGAAACAAGGAGTTCATCCAGCAGTAGGCCAACGGTGAGCAGGGGAAATGATACCAAGAGAACATCAGTATCCAGGAGTTCTGGGAGCACAGTGAGTAGAAGCTCTGGAAATACAGCGAGAAGTAGCAGTGCCAGAACATCTTCCTCCAGAAGCTCAAGAGGAAATAATTAAAAATAGTTTTTAGGTTGGTTAGTTGTTTGCCCCGTGGTTGGATTTATCCGCTACGGGGCATTCTTTTTCAACCATTTTGATAGCAGACCGGATACATCTTCCGAAATGTTGAAACGGTACAAAATCCCCGCATACATCAGTACGATCAGTCCAGATTTTAGGATAATGTTCAAAATGGGATGGAAAGGAAACTGCACAAAGTAAAACAGCACTGACAATACCATCAATGCAGCCAACACTTTAAAAGTTCCTTGGGTGAAGGGAAGAATGCCAAATTTCATTTGTACAAAAACAAGCTTTACCAGATTGAAGATGAAAATCGATACAAAACTGGCCAGTGCTGCACCTTCCAGTCCCATACGGGGGATCAACAAATAATTGAGCACGATGGTCAAGATGGCCAGCCCTACCCCAAATACCAAAACCGTCTTATAATAGTGCGAATTGTACAAAATGGAATTGTTGTTCCCCAAAAGGGAATCTAACACTTTGGCCAAACCTATCAAAAACACGATGACAAAGCCACTCCTATAATTTTCAGGGATCAATAGATAAAGGTCGTTCAGGTTCAGTATGATCAGCACGAACAAAATCCCCGAAGCGATAAAAAGGGTCAGCGAACTTCGTTGGTACAGTTTCTTCAACCCAGCCATATCACCCAAATTCAAGAGTTCCGCTGTCAAGGGATAGGTGATCTGGTGCATCGCCCGCGAAGGGACAATGATCACCGTGGCAATATAGACGGCCACACTGTAATACGCCACATTTTCTATGCTGACAAATTGGTTCAGCATCACCTTGTCGATTTCCAATAAGATCAATGCGGCCGAACCTCCCAGAATAATCAAAAGGGAATAGTACAGTATTTCCCTAGTATGCTTTGGAAAGTGAAAATCCAATTTGGGATACCGAAGCGTAAACGCATATATTTTGATAATGACTGTCCGCAACAGGTGCAGAGCCACCAAAAGCTTCAAAAAAGTATCCAAGGATATCATCTCAAAATAAAACAGGGCCAACAAGATGGACACCCCTACCCTGATAAAAACCTCTTTCATGAAATTCCCGAACACAGATTTCATATGTACCCGGCACCAGGCATTGAACACTTCAAAATAGGCCATGGAAAGCCCAACCAAAAAGATGTACCACAAATAGTCCTTGACGATAGGGTTCACCTTGGAAATTAGGTCACCCAAAGGATTATAACCAAACAGGATGAGCAATGCCACAGGAACCACCCCAAATAATGGAGCTAGGACCATGAGGGTCAAAAAACCATCTTTTTCCTCTTCGGGGCAACTGCTATAAAATTTTACCATGGTATTGTGTACCCCAAAGGCCATCAACGGCATCAAAATGGCACCCGAAGCTAAAATGAACGTGACGAGACCATAATAGGCATCGGGCAATATTTTCGTGTAGAGGAAAAGTGTATTGATAGCGGCAATGAAAAAGCCGATATACGTGTACACAACGTTCTGAACTGATTGTTTGAGAACAATTCCCATTAGATAAATTTTGCCAAGGATTCCGTCAACGCCCTTCGGTGGTACTTTTCAATGTCCACAGAGCCACATTCCAAATTCCCTTGTTGATAGCGTGTGAAACTATCCAAAAGTACATTTTTTAACAAAGTGACATCGGCATGGGAACAGACCATACCGGCTTGTGCTTCCAAAACCATGTCGCCCGCTTCCCATCCGTCGGGCCCGATGGCCAAAATGGGACGTTTCGCATTCAGGTACTCGAAAAGTTTGCCTGGGATGATGCCTTTGGTCTCTTCGGAATCTATTTCCAATAACAAAAGTAGCTGCGATTTTTGCTGTACTTCCAATACCTCTTCATGGGACAGATAACCCATTTGCACCACATAGGCATCCAAACCAAAATCCTTGATGGATTGTAGGACTTCCTCGCCCACTACTCCGGCCAACTGTATCTTTACCAGTTTTTGGAACGTAGCATTTTCTTGAACCATTTCGCTGATAGCCTGCCAAAACCCTAAAGGGTTTCTCCCCGTCAGCAACGACCCGATATAGGAAATCGTGAATTCCGAGTCCAAGTCAACAGGCCGTAGTTCATCATCAAAACCGTTGGTGATCACCTTGATGGGCTTGGGCGTGATGGCCTCAAATTCCTTTTGGGTCGTACGGCTGGTCACTACCACTTTATCCGCAGAAACCAATACTTCCTTTTCCAGTTTTAAGTGTTTTTTGTGTGCAAATTGGGTCAAACGCAATTTGCTGTGATAGCCAATGGAAGTCCAGGGATCCCGAAAATCGGCAATCCATTGGACATTATATTTTTTCTTCAACCCCATTCCGATCATGTGTAGGCTATGGGGCGGTCCTGTGGTGATGATGGTTTGGATGCCTTCGTCAGCAATGAGTTTTGCCAAAAAAGAAATCGATGGTTTTACCCAAAATTTACGGGCGTCGGGGATGAAAAAGTTGCCACGGATCCACAGCAACAATTTCTCCAAAAAGGAAGGGTCTTTCTCTCGAATGATCCCCGAACTGATGGTCTTGGTCTTTTTCTTGGACAACAGCGATGCCAACCCATAAGGCTCCTTGATGGGTTGTTTGATGATTTTGACGCCTTTGGGGACTTCATCCATCAATTTTTCGTCCACAATGGGATAATTCGGATTTTTTGGGACATACACTATCGGTTCAAACCCAAATTCCGGAAGATATTTTACAAATTTTAGCCATCGCTGCACTCCTGGTCCCCCGGCTGGAGGCCAATAGTATGCTATGACCAAAACCTTTCGCATCAGGAGTCCTTGGATTTTTTGGGCACGAATGAATAACCAATGCCGCCCACAATGACCAATCCCAATAAAATACTGGAAATCAAGGTAATTTGACTGCCTGTTTCAACTACTTTGGGCTGGAACTTGAACTCGATTTCATGCGTTCCAGCAGGTATCTTCAACCCTCTCAAGGCATAATCCACCTTGTAGTGCGGTTGTTCCTCTCCATCAACATAGGCATACCACCCTGAGGGATAGTGCATTTCCGAAAAGACCGCAAAACCATCCTTTGGGTTGGAAGAACGGTACTTGATATGATCGGGACGATAATCCACTACCTCGATTTGGGCCAGTGAATCCACCTCGTATCGGAGTTTGGTCAACTTCGGATAGGTTTTGGTGTTCACAATGGCCTGTGTCTTGGAATTGAAATCCTTCAACTTCAAAATTTCTTCATTGGCAGAGGAAACCGGAATCAATTGTTCAACAAACCAAACGTTCCCATTGGCATCGTCGTTGATGGCGGGAAAACTATTGCCCTCTTCATCTTGCTGGATAATATATTTTACGTTGAGCATATTCAGCACCTGAAGGTTGTTTTGGTACAGATGGTACTCGAACAGGTTTTGAAGCGCGCGGGGTTTGGCGGCATGATAGCCCCCAATGGAATTGTGGAAATACGAGGTACGCGCCCCGTTTATCCCTTCTTGTGGATCGAACACCCTGAAAATGGAATCGTCCTGCTGGATCATCTGGTCTATCTGACTGGCCTGAAAAGGTTCGCTCATTTGACGTTGGCGCACAAAATTATCCTCGTTCACATAGCGACGGTCCACGCCCACCAAATCGAACAAGATCAATCCGCCCAATAGAAAGACAAAGGCATTCCTTCCCATTTTTTCCTTGATAAAGAACCATAGCGTGGCCGCGGCCAGCACCACATAGATCAAAGATCGTAGGGTATCGTTCACATAAACCGCTTTGCGATCGCTTTTGAGGATTTCCAATACGGCATCGCCGAAATATTGACGGTATTGATCGTCATTGGCCCCTGAAAAATCAAAAATGCCCATCAACAAAAAGAGGAAAGCGACCAATCCAAGGATGATGACAAAACTCCATTTCAAGGCTGCTACTTTTTCCTTTTGACCCACATTTGACCGGAACAGTTCCCTGAGCCCCAAAATTCCCAATGCGGGAAAACAGAGTTCCAAAACCACTTGGATTGAGGATACCGCCCTGAATTTGTTATAGAGCGGGAAATAGTCGATCATGAAATCCGTGAGCAATGGGAAGTTCTTACCCCATGAAAGCAAAAGCGACATCAATGCACCTGCCAACAACCACCATTTTTTCTTTCCCTTGACCAAAAACAGCCCAAGAACGAATAAAAACACGATAATCGCCCCAATATAGGCCGGTGCTGCAGGACCGGAGAATGGATGTGGGCCCCAGTACAGATAAAGCCCGGACACTTCGAGGGCCTGGCTGGGCGGCAGCCCTTGATCCACAAAATATTGATAAACTTTGGAATCCTTGCCTAAATTCTCTTGCCCTGTTCCCCCGAACAATCGGGGCGCAAAAAGGTCGAGGGATTCCGCGATGCCGTAACTGTATTGGGTAATGTACTCCTTATCCAGACCATTGGTCGCTTCCTTTGGACTGCCATCAGGGTTGATGGTGAGTTCCGATTTTCCCCTGGTACTCCAATCCGCATATTCCTTGGTGGCCATAATCCCCGTAGCATTGGTGGCAACACCCAGTACAACGGCCAGAATCAAGATGCCCACAGAAACAAAAAAATGTTTCAGTTGCTTTTCCTTGATGGCATAAATGAGTTGCACAAGACCCAGAAGCAACACCAGAAGCATAAAGTAATAGGTCATTTGGTAGTGGTTGGCAGTGATTTCCAGTGCCATGGCCACAGCCGTCAATATGAACCCCAATAAGTATTTCTTTCTGAAAACAAGCACAATCCCGCCCAAGACCATGGGAATATACCCGAGTGCATGTGCCTTCGCATTGTGTCCCACACCGAGAATGATGATGAGATAGGTGGAAAAACCAAAGGCCAAAGCCCCCAGTGCCGCCAATCTAAAATCGACCTTCAAGCAGAGCAGCAAAATATAAAAGCCAATAAAATACAGAAACAGATAATCCGCAGGTCTGGGCAAAAATCGGATGGTGCGGTCCAGTTTTTTTACATAATCGTTCGGGTAGTTGGCCCCCAATTGATAGGTGGGCATTCCGCCAAACGCACTGTTGGTCCAGTAAGACTCCTCCCCTGTCAGTTCCTTGTAGGCATCCCGTTCCTTGGCCATGCCCTTGTACTGGGCAATATCCGATTGGAAAATGGCCTTGCCCTGCAACACTGGATAAAAATAGAGCAATGAGGCAAGGACGAACAAACCGATTACACAAATATGGGTGATAATGGCTTTTGGGGAGAGATTCATGGATAGGTTTTGAAAAGACAAATATTAGTCAATTTCTTCAAAATCTATGTATTCTCCAACTTTTTTTGAGGGGTTAGATCTTCTGAACGGCTTTTTGACAATGGTGGTATCCCCTTCATGCGTCCTATCCCCGCTAAAATCCTGAGCACCTCCAAACTGCTGCCCAAATCGTTCACTGGTTTTCTTGATCGCATAATTGAGCAATTTGGGGGCCAACCATTTTAGGAGCAATTTCAACCCAAAATATACTAATATGATGATTAAAATCGTTTGTAGTAAAACCATATAGCTCTCGTTATTGTAACAAAATTACACTGTTGGTCCACTAAACCCCGGAAACGTATCTTAAAATAGTATTAAAATCAGTTATATGGATTTTTCCATTGCCCAAAGGTCAATTTTCTTTTTTGTTCTACTCCCAACGCTTCTCAGCGCACAGTACACGGACGTCATCAATTCCAATAGGCCGGGAAGGGCCGTAAGTGCCTATGCCGTGGGCAAAGGCGTGGCGCAGGCAGAGGTGGGGCTCTTCTATGAGCAGCAGGACAATGTGGATTTGAACTCTGATTCCAATATTTTTGGGACGGATTACGCCCTTCGATACGGATTGCTTTTCGAGGAACTGGAAATCAATTTGGAAGGGTCTTTCATGAGCCAGAACATTACCTATCCCGATTTTGGCATTGAAGGGAACCTGACCAATTTTTCACGGAACCGTCTGGGCCTGAAATATTTGGTGTACGACCCCTATAAAAATCCGGAGCGCAACAAGCCCAACCTGTATAGCTGGAGGGCCAACAATGTGTTCCAATGGAAAAACCTGATTCCGGCTGTATCCCTGTATGGTGGGGCCAATTTCTTGTTTGGCGATAACCCTTTTTATCCAGGAGATCCCAGTCTTTCGTATAGAGGAGGTGTGAATACGCAAAGCAGATTGTCCCCGAGGGTGGTGCTGATCTCCAACATCGCCTATGACCGGATTGGGACGGATTTTCCGGAATGGCGCTACGCCCTTTCCGTGACCCATGCCTTCAGAGATCCCAGATGGAGCATATTTGTGGAAGGTCAAGGTATTTCGGGGGACCGCTATTCCGATATTATTCTTAGGACGGGTGTCGCCCGCCTCATCAACCCTGACTTTCAGGCCGATTTTCATTTGGGTTCTGGCTTCAAGAATTCACCTTCCCGCATTTTTGCCGTATTGGGATTTTCCTATCGATTGGATTTCCACAAAGATCAAATGAAGGCCATAGACGAACAACCTTCCGGGCAAAATGGCAGCATCAAAAAGAACGCCAACAAGCGAAAATCCAAAAAAGACAGAAAGAAAGAAAAAGATGATATCGATTTCTAATTTTTGATTGTTTCATTTTTTCTACTGTAACCAATATTCCCTATTATTGGCTTTGCAAAAATTGATGTATGGTCACCATAAAACAGGTCCGGTCCAAAGCAGACCTCAAGCAGTTTGTAAAATTCCCGTTCTCGCTCTATAAAGGTTCCCCATATTGGGTGCCGCCCATCATCAAGGATGAAATGGATTCCTTTGACAAGGATATCAATCCCGTGTTCAAAAATGCCGAAGCTTCTTTTTTCTTGGCCTACAGGGGCAACAAAATAGTCGGGCGAATCGCTGCCATCATCAATTGGCTGGAGGTGAACGACCAAAACCTCAAAAAGATGCGTTTCGGTTGGTTCGATTTTGTGGACGACCTAGAAGTGTCCAAGGCGTTGCTGGACAAGGTGAAGGAAATCGGCCAACAACACCAATTGGAATATATGGAAGGGCCCGTGGGTTTCTCCAATTTGGACAAGGTGGGAGTGCTCATTGAAGGTTTTGACCATATCGGGACCATGATCACGTGGTACAACCATCCCTATTATCAGTCACATTATGAACATCATGGTTTTGTAAAGGAAAAGGAATATCTGGAAAACAAGTTTTTGGCCGCAAAGGCAGATCCGCAGTTTTTCTATAAGGCCAACCTTTTGATAAAGAAGCGATACGGGCTGAAGGAGATGAACTTTGAAAGGAGCTCGGAGATCATGCCCTGGGTGGACAAGATGTTCGACCTGTTCAATGAAACCTACTCCAAACTGTCTTCTTTTGTACGGATCACGGATGTACAAAAAGAGTATTTCAAGAAAAAGTACATCAGTTTCATCAACCCGGAGTACATCAAATTTGTAGTGGACTCGGATGACAATTTGGTGGCTTTTGCCATTGTGATGCCCTCTTTTTCCAGAGCATTGCAAAAGGCGAACGGTAAACTGTTCCCTACTGGCATTTTTCATTTATTGAACGCTAGGAAGAACAGCAAGGATGTGATTTTTTACCTGATCGGCATCCACCCCGACTATCAGAACAAAGGGGTCACGGCCATTATCTTCAACGAGTTTTACCACACCTTCACCAAAAAGGGCATCGTGAACTGCATTCGTACACCTGAACTGGAGGACAATGTGGCCATTCGGCAGATGTGGAAGCATTTTGATCCCATGACACACAAGCGGAGACGTACCTACCGCAAGGATTTATAAAAACAATCCCACATGAACAACATCATCTCTATTAAGCTCTTTTTACGTCTTGGACTCTCTATCAGTTTTTTATCCGCTGTGGCCGATAGATTTGGTATGTGGGGCAAAGAGGTTTCGGTATGGGGAAATTGGGAAAATTTTTTGGACTACACGCAGGTCATCAACCCGTGGGTTCCAAGTTTGCTTATCCCTACACTTGGTACAATCGCTACCGGAGCTGAGATTATTTTTGCCCTTTTTATCCTCATTGGCTTTAAAACTGAACTCTTCGCCAAATTGAGCGGATTCCTTCTATTGCTTTTTGCACTTTCCATGACTTTTTCCACTGGAATAAAAGGTGCGCTGGACTTTTCTGTTTATACCGCTTCTGCCGCAGCTTTTGCGTTAAGCACCCTAAAGGAGAAATATCTGGAAGTGGACGGTTATCTTTAGCGAGGTAGATATAAAAAAATCAATACGAGGGAGCCAAGCGTTTTTGCGACCAAAGTCGTGAAAATAAAATAAAGGCACAGTGTCCGAGCGAAGCGAACCTATGCCTATACTCTATATATAATTTGTGAGATTATAATTTATTCCCCCATCGCGGCCGCAACAGCAGCAGAAAGTCGCTTGTAGGTACCGTTTTCAAGTCTTTCCCTAATCGATGAGAAGGCATCCAAAGTTTCGACAATATCTTCCATGGTGTGGGTGGCCGTAGGAATCAAGCGCAATAGGATCAATCCCTTGGGTATTACAGGATACACCACAATGGAACAGAAAATACCATGGTTTTCGCGAAGGTCCTTTACCAAGGCCATCGCTTCGGGGATACTTCCGTTCAAATAAACGGGGGTTACACAGCTTGAAGTTGTTCCAAGGTCAAATCCACGTTCACGAAGACCATTTTGCAAAGCGTCCACGTTTTCCCAAAGTTTTGCCTTCAGTTCAGGCATCGTACGCAACATATCCAACCTTTTCAATGCGCCTTTCACGTAGACCATTGGCAAAGATTTGGCAAACATTTGCGAACGGAGGTTGTATTTTAAATATTCAATGATTTCTTTATCTGCGGCAACAAAGGCACCGATTCCTGCCATGGATTTGGCAAAAGTGGCCAAATAGACGTCAATACCATCCTGTACACCTTGCTCCTCGCCTGCTCCGGCACCTGTTTTTCCCAACGTACCAAAACCGTGTGCATCATCCACCAAGAACCTGAACTTGAATTTTTTCTTCAGCTCCACGATTTCTTTAAGGATACCTTGTTCTCCCCTCATTCCAAAGACCCCTTCGGAAATGACCAAAATGCCCCCTCCAGTTTCGTTGGCCATTTTTGTGGCGCGTTCGAGGTTCTTTTCAAGGCTTTCGGGATCGTTGTGCTTGAAAGTGAAACGTTTTCCCATGTGCAGACGGACCCCGTCAATGATACAAGCGTGACAATCCACATCGTAAACAATGATATCATCCTTGGATACCAATGCGTCTATGACGGACATAAATCCCTGATAACCAAAGTTCAGCAGATATGATGCTTGCTTGTGTGCAAATTCGGCAAGTTCCTTTTCCAACTGCTCGTGGAAATCGGTATGTCCGCTCATCATTCGGGCACCCATGGGATAGGCGGCACCATGCTCCATAGCGGCTTCACCGTCCACTTTTTTGATTTCCGGTCGATTGGCGAGACCCAGATAGTCATTGATACTCCACGTTATGACATCCTTTCCTTGGAATTTCATTCTGTTGGAAATGGGACCTTCCAATTTCGGGAACACGAAATATCCTTCGGCCTGTGAGGCCCATTTTCCCAAGGGTCCTTTGTTCTCAATGATTCTATCAAATAAATCTCTCATCTACCTTTTAAATTTGATTCAAGTGCAAAAGTATATATTTTTATGTAGCTCACACAACGAAATTTTTGTACAAAAAAACGACAATGTTTTGCATTGCCGTTTCTTTCAATTTCTATGTATGCATTTTACTTAATGTATTCTATTTTCTCTGGTACTTCGGCATTCTGGATATCGAAAAACCCTTGGTTTTCCATCCAATCGTTGCTATAGACTTTGCTCATGTACCTTGATCCATGATCCGGGAATACTACCACGACATTACTGTCTGCGGTAAATTCTCCCTCGGTATCCAATTGGTAGAGGGCCTGCATGGCAGCTCCACTGGTATAGCCTGCAAAAATACCTTCGGTATGGGCCAATTTCCGCGCCATATGGGCACTTTCACCATCCGTTACCTTGACATAGCGGTCTATACAGTTAAAATCAGTTGCGGCTGGAATAAGGTTTTTGCCTAGGCCTTCTATACGGTAGGGATATACCTCGTTGTGATCGAACTCACCGGTCTCGTGATATTTTTTCAAAACGGAACCGTAAGCATCAACTCCCAAAACCTTTACGTTTGGATTCTGCTCTTTCAAATAGCGGGCAATCCCTGAAATGGTTCCCCCTGTTCCACTACAGGCCACCAAATGGGAGATCTGTCCATTGGTCTGCTCCCAAATTTCGGGACCAGTGCTCTTGTAATGGGCCTCAATGTTCAGTTCGTTGAAATATTGGTTGATGTAGATGGAGTTCGGTGTTTCGCTGTGCAAGGTCTTGGCCACTTCATAGTAGGATCGTGGATCGTCCGCACTCACGTGGGCAGGACATACATATACCTTGGCCCCCATGGAGCGGAGCATGTCGATTTTGTCCGGTGAGGATTTTGAACTTACGGCCAAGATGCACTTGTAACCTTTTATAATACTTACCATGGCCAGACTGAAGCCTGTATTGCCCGATGTGGTCTCAATGATGGTGCTGCCCGGTTTCAAAATGCCCTGACGTTCCGCTTCTTCAATGATATGGACTGCAATTCTGTCCTTTGAGGAATGCCCTGGATTGAAGGATTCCAACTTGGCGTAGAAGTTTCCGGTAAGGGGGGCCGCTATTCTGTTTAGCTTGACTAAGGGGGTACTTCCAATTAAGTCTAGGATACTGCTATGCGCATTTATCTGTTTCTTCATAACTGGTATTAGGTAAGGAGCAAATTACTAAAGTTTTAGAAAATTGCTCCATGCAAAAGTAACATTTTATTTTAAATGGGCTTTTCCTTCCAGATCTAAAATGAAAGCATATTCCTTCGCCGTCTCCTTCAAAGCCTCAAAACGACCAGAGGCCCCACCGTGTCCGGCATCCATGTTGGTATCCAGGAACAATAGGTTATCGTCCGTTTTGTATTCCCTCAGTTTGGCGACCCATTTGGCTGGTTCCCAGTACTGTACTTGGGAATCGTGCAATCCGGTGGACACATACATATTGGGGTAGGCTTTCTTTTCCACATTGTCATAAGGCGAATAGGATTTGATGTAATCGTAATACTCCTTATCGTTGGGGTTGCCCCATTCGTCATACTCGCCCGTGGTGAGCGGGATGGTATCGTCCAACATGGTCGTGATCACATCAACGAAAGGTACTGCAGCTATCACACCATGGTACAGTTCAGGTTCCATGTTGATGATGGCCCCCATCAGCAATCCACCTGCTGAGCCGCCCATGGCATACAAATGATCGGCACTGGTATATTTTTGTTCAATAAGGAATTTGGAAACGTCGATAAAATCGGTAAATGTATTTTTCTTGGTCAAAAGTTTACCGTCTTCATACCAGGGTCTTCCCAAATATTCGCCTCCACGGATGTGTGCTATGGCATAGATGAACCCGCGATCCAACAAACTCAACCTCACGGATGAGAAATAAGGGTCAATGGTGGCGCCATACGACCCATAACCATATTGCAACAAGGGACTGGTGCCGTCCAAGGGCGTATCCTTATGGTACACCAAGGAAATGGGCACTTTTACCCCATCGCGGGCGGTGGCCCAAAGCCGTTCCGTTTTGTAATTGTTCTTATCGAACTTGCCCCCGAGGACTTCCTGTTCCTTCAAGACCTTTTTGGTCTTGGTTTCCATATTGAAGTCAATGATGGCGTAGGGTGACCCCATTTCGTTGTAATAATAACGAAGCTCTTTGGTGTCAAAATCCAAGTTTACCGAAGGTCCGGCCACATAGGTTTCGCTATCAAAAGGCAAGTAATAGCTGTCCGAACCGTCCCAACGGGATATTTTCATTTGGTTGAGACCATTTTCACGTTCGGAAAGCACATAATAATCCTTGAAAATTTCCACATCTTCCAACAACACATCTTCCCGATGCGGTATAAATTCTTTCCAATTGTCCGATGTCGTACGATCTTCACCTGTCGTCATCAACTTGAAATTGGTGGCCCCATCTTTGTTGGTCAGCACGTAAAAGTTTCCATCGTAATGCGAAATGGAATACTCCACCCCTTTTTCGCGTGGGGAAAATATCTTGAATTCTCCGTTGGGATCATTGGCGTCCAAGAAACGATACTCGGAAGTAAGCGTACTGGAGGAACCTATCACAATGAACTTTCTGGACTTGGTCTTATAGACAAAGGTATTATAGGTGGAATCCTTTTCATGGAAAACCAACTCATCGTCTGCAGAGGGTTTGCCCAAAACGTGCTTGAAAATCTTGTCGGAACGTAGGGTAACCGGATCCTTCTTCGTATAGAACAGGGTTTTTCCATCATTGGCCCAAACAGAACTTCCCGTGGTATTTTCAATGATGTCCGGATAGATTTCCCCGGTTTGGAGGTTCTTCACCTGGATGTTGTACTGCCTTCTGGATACCGTATCGGTGGCAAAGGCAGCCAGAGTATTGTCTGGACTGATGGATACGCCCCTTAGGTTGAAATATTCAAACCCTTCGGCCATTTGGTTACAGTCGAACATGAGCTCCTCCTCTGCTTCCAGACTTTCCTTCTTCCGGGTATAGATGGGATATTCCTTACCTTCTTCATAACGGGTGATGTACCAGTATCCATCCAGTTTATAGGGCACGGAAGAATCATCTTCCTTGATGCGCCCCTTCATTTCTTGAAAAAGATCTTCTTGGAACTTGACCGTGTGGGCCGTCATTTTTTGGTAGTACTCGTTTTCGGCGTTCAAATAGTCAAGGACCTGCTGGTCTTCCCTATTGTTCATCCAATAATAGTCATCTATCCGCACATCCCCATGCTTTTCCAACTTTGTTGGATGTTTGGGCGCCACTGGTGGAACTATGTTCATTGATTCTTCTTTACTGTTTTTGCAAGAGCATGCAAAAGTAAGGCATAAAACCAGAATACAAATTTTTGAAACAGACTGTACCATTCGCTTTGATTTTCGCCAATTTACTACTTTTGCCCTTACACACGATAAAATTTGAAACTATGTTTGGAGATTTGATGGGAATGATGGGAAAACTCAAAGAAACCCAGAAGAAAGTAGAGGCCACCAAAGAACGATTGAACACCGTGATGATCGATGAGCAATCTTCGGATGGGGCGTTGAAAGTGACCCTCACGGCCAATCGGCAGATCAAATCGATTTCCATTGACAACTCCTTGCTTACGGACAAGGAACAATTGGAAGACTACCTTATACTCACCCTGAACAAGGCCATTGAAAAGGCGACCAAGGTAAACGAGGCCGAATTGGCGGCCGTCGCCAAGGAAGGCATGCCCAACATCCCGGGGATGGATGCTTTTATGAAGTAATAACACCCCTAAAGTCCCCTGCCTTCGGCAAGCAGGCCTCAAGGGGACATTTTTGAATCTGTCAGGTTGGGCACCCACCTGTCGGACGGGCAGGCAGTCGAGACCTTATCGACCCCAATAGAAGTGACAATTATCCTATACTTTTCAAGACTTTTAAAAAATGTAGGTGCATCTCGTCGGTATAGTCCAAATGGGTCACAATGCGCAGTTTTCCCTGCCCCATGCCAATAATGGAAACTTGGTTTTCCGTCAATTGGTCCAGAAATCGCTTGGAGGTCATTTGGGACTCATCGATCTCAAAAATGATGATATTGGTCTCGATGGGCTCCACTTTTTTGATGAAATCCAGAGCATTGAGAACAGCTCCTATTTCCTCAGCTTTTTGATGATCATCGGCCAAGCGGTCAATATGATGGTCCATGGCATAGACCCCGGCCGCCGCCAAATATCCAGATTGGCGCATGCCCCCGCCAAACACCTTTCGGATGCGCAGTGCCTTGTCAATAAGTTCCCTTGATCCTACCAAAACAGAACCTACGGGACACCCCATGCCCTTGCTAAAACAGACGCTTATGGTATCGAAGAGTTTTCCATAAGCTTTTGGATCTTCCCCTTTTTTCACCAAGGCATTCCACAATCGGGCACCGTCCAAATGGTATTTTAAATGGTGGTCATCACAGACTTTCCTGATTTTTTGGAGCTCCGTAAAATCCCAACAGGCCCCTCCCCCTTTGTTCGTGGTGTTTTCGATACAGACCAAAGTGGTCAATGGGCTATGGTAAAAATCAGGGGGATTGATGGATTCCTCCACCTGCTTGGCGGTCATCATGCCCCTATCGCCGTCCACCAACCTGCAGGACACACCGCTATTGAAACTCACCCCGCCACCTTCATAATTATAGATGTGCGCATATTTATCGCAGATCAATTGATCTCCGGGTTGTGTGTGTATCTTGATGGCCGTTTGGTTGGTCATGGTCCCACTTGGGAAAAACAGGGCGGCTTCCATCCCAAAATAGTTGGCCACTTTGGCCTCCAATTCGTTCACTGTTGGGTCGTTTTTAAAAACGTCGTCACCAACTTTGGCGTTCATCATGGCCTCCAACATGCCGGAAGTGGGCTTGGTGACCGTGTCACTGATCAAATTTATCTCCATATACTAAATCGTCATGCTAGTCCATACAATCCATTCCAATGGGCGAGCCATCGGGAATATCTGGTACCGGAATCAGTTTGAACTCCGAAGGTTCTTCCATAAAATTATCGATACGCTTCACCATTTCTGCGGAAATGGCACTCTTCCCTTTGCCCAACAACTGGGTCTTCAAACTTTTCAAGGTCTCGTTGGCGATGGCGTTCACTTGGGGGTGTACATCGTCATGTGCGGCCAAGTTCATGATATGGTACAGCACCCTGAAGTTGATGGTGTTCTGCACTTCTTCCTCATAGGCATCCCTGTGGGAAAGATCGAAAGTACCCTTGATGGTCTCGTCTAATACCTCCTGAAGACCCAATTGGTTTTTGTCCAGACTTTTCTGTTGGATCAATCGGGAAGCACGTTCTGGGTGCAACAATAACCCCAAGGTCATATCAGCAGCTGTTTCGGCCACGGAAAGGGCATCAAAACTTACCCCGGTCCTGCCCTTGAAGGATTCCCTAGACCTTGAAAAACCAATGGCACGTGGCGGGAAAAGGTCCAGTTTGTCCTTAGGTACGGCAATGGTCTTGGCGTCCACTGTTTTCAGTATGGATTCCAATGCTTTTTCCTGAACGGCCTGGTTCACGGGTTTCACAGGTGTCTGCCCATCCCCTTTTACGGCATAATTGTAATCCAGACCTCCTATCACCTTCGACACGGCCTCTGTCTGGTACCTATGGAAAAAATATACGGGCACAAAAACATCTTCCAAGGTGGAATATGCCTCTCCTGTTCTGACATTGTCAATGGAAAATTGGGCGATGGCCTTTTCCCTGATCTTCAGCATGCTTTCCAGTTCTTGACTGGGACTCTTCCCATTGTCCCACAAATGGGCGAGCAAATGGGCTCCTCCGGTTGGGCGGGCATCTTGGTCCGAGATATAGCGCAGTCCGTCGTCTTGTGCCTTTTTCAAGATACCGTTCAGAGCATCCCGCTCGTTGGTTCCCGAAGGAAAATCGGTATAGGAATAGGCAACGATCACCTTGTCCCACTCCCCTATGCCCGTATCATAGGCATTGGCAAAACTGATGGTGTTGCCATTCAACTCAAATTGCGGGTGTGGATAGTCCATAACCGAAGCTCTGTCGTTCGGACTTGCAGCAAAATTATGAGCGAAACCAAGGGTATGACCAATTTCGTGGGCAGACAATTGACGGATGCGGGCCAAAGCAAGGTCCAACATGGGCTGGTAATTGTCGTCCCGCTCCGCAAAAGGCTTGTTCATAAGCGCCTGGGCAATCATAAAGTCCTGACGGATCCGCAAACTTCCCAAACTCACATGGCCTTTGATGATCTCCCCTGTTCGCGGGTCGATGACACTGGCGCCGTAGCTCCATCCCCTCGTGGAACGGTGCACCCATTGGATCACATTATAACGGACATCCATGGGGTCTGCGTCATCTGGAAGGATCTTCACTTGGAACGCATCCTTGTACCCGATGGCCTCGAAGGCCTGGTTCCACCATTTTCCGCCATCCAACAATGCGGAACGGATGGGTTCGGGGGTGCCATTGTCCAAATAATAAATGATGGGCTCCACCGCTTCACTGATAGCTGCGGATGGATTTTTCTTCTGTAACCTGTGCCTTCTCACAAATTGTTTCAGGATAGGTTCCTGAACGGGTGTGGCATAATCGTAATATGAAAAAGGAAATGATCCGCTACGAGGGTCAAAGGCCCTTTTTTTGTATTTATTGTCCGGCAACTCGACCAATGAATGGTGTTGTGCCACGGTCACCAAACTGGGGTCCGGTGTCACCGATCGGATCCATGCTCCTTCAGGATTGCCCTTGAACGTAAGGGTGACATCAAACTCCACGTTCTTGGGAAATGCCTTGGTTCGGTCAAAGGCCAAGGCACTTTTACTTGCATCCAAACTATAGGTACCCTGCTTGTTTCTTTTCAGTCTATTGGAAACGCCATGGGCGTCACGCATCAGAAAATCGGTGAAATCGATGAGATAGCTTCCTTTGGACTCCTCTTCGATCTTGAACCCATGCAAAACGGACTTGGCAAAGGCCTGCTCCACTGATTTTTTTTCCAGTTCATTATCGGTAATCGCCCTAAAAGTGAGGTTCGGCTGCACCAGAAGCAACTTATTGCCTGCCTTTTTGAAGAAAACTACCTGCTCGTTCCCCAATTGCCCTCTATCCAGACCTATATCGTTGCTTCCAATACCGCTGCTCAGGGAATAGACATACAAAAATTCTTTGTCCAGGTCATCCACTTGCAAATAAATCTTGTCCGACCCATCATCATAAAAGAAATTAAAATAACCGCTGAACTTTTGGAAATCCTTGGTCTTTTCAAAAGTTTGGGCCATCATGGCCGATCCCACTAAAAGGAATGATGCAACTAGGTTGATGGTGTTCTTCATAATTGGTTTGAAATAGACCTTAAAAATATGTAAATGATTTTACATTGAGTTACTCTGTTATTGAGTTAGTATGTTATTGCAACCTGGAACTTGACACTTGAACTTGTGCTTGATATCCGAAGTCGGTTATTGAGTTATTTATTGTGAGGTTATTCCCTGCCAACTGCCAACTGCATACTGCCTGCTGATTTAATAAATTATTGGAATTTGATACTTGAAATTGTGCTTGATATCCGAAGTTGGTCATTGGGTTATTGGAATTTGAGATTTGAGATTTGGGATTTGGAATTTGGAATTTGACACTTGATACTTGAATCTGACTCTTTGGTTATTTTTAAGGCTATGTGCCGAAAGAAACCTATTTTTGCCGAAAATAGATTACATGGTAACTACAGATCAGCAGAAAGATCTTATGGAGCGCCTTGGTGCGTTAAGGAGGTATCTTTGACATCGATGCCAAGCTTATTGAAATAGAGAACGAGGAAGAAAAGACCCTCGCTCCCAGTTTTTGGGACAATCCGCAAGAAGCCCAGAAACAGATGCAATCCCTCAAGTTCAAGAAAAAATGGGTGGAGGACTATGAAGAGGCCAAAACCTTGGTCGGGGACCTCGAAGTTCTGGTGGAATTCCAACAGGCAGGGGAGGTTTCCGAAGAAGAAGTGACCAACCAGTTCAAAAAATCGAAGGAGGCCATCGAGAACCTGGAATTCAAGAACATGCTCTCCGATGAAGGTGACGAACTCACTGCGGTCCTACAGATAACGGCTGGCGCCGGAGGTACGGAAAGTTGCGATTGGGCATCCATGCTCATGCGGATGTACCTTATGTGGGCCGAAAAAAGTGGCTACACCGTAAAGGAACTCAACTACCAAGAAGGTGATGTGGCGGGCATAAAGACGGTAACCTTGGAGATTGATGGGGAATATGCCTTTGGATGGCTCAAGGGTGAAAATGGCGTGCACCGGTTGGTGCGCATCTCCCCTTTTGACAGCAATGCCAAACGGCACACCTCGTTTGCTTCCGTCTATGTATATCCGCTGGTGGACGATACCATTGAAATTGAGATCAACCCTTCGGATATAGAGATCACCACCGCACGCTCCAGTGGCGCAGGTGGACAGAACGTGAACAAGGTGGAGACCAAGGTGCAATTGTTCCACAAACCTACGGGCATACAGATTTCCTGTTCCGATTCCCGTTCCCAGCACGATAACAGGGCAACTGCCTTGAAAATGCTCAAATCCCAGTTGTACGAGATAGAACTGCGGAAAAAACAGGAAGCCCGGGCGGAAATTGAATCCTCCAAGATGAAGATCGAGTGGGGTTCGCAGATCCGGAACTATGTGATGCACCCCTACAAATTGGTGAAAGACGTTCGGACCGGTGAGGAAACCGGAAACGTGGATGCCGTGATGGACGGTGAAATCAATCCATTTTTAAAGGCCTATCTGATGATGATGGGGCAAAAAGAAGAATAAAATGTTGAAAATATACCACAACCCCAGATGTGCAAAATCGCGGGAAGGACTGGAAATTTTAGAAAAATCGGGAAAGGATTTTGAGATTGTCAAATACCTGGATGATGTTCCCACGAAAGAAGAGCTCAAGTCGTTGATCGGTTATCTGGGCATTGCCCCCATTGATTTGGTACGGACAAACGAAGCCATTTGGAAGGAAAACTACAAGGAAAAAAAACTGTCTGACGACCAGATAGTTCGGGCCATGGTTGAACATCCCAAGCTCATTGAACGGCCCATAGTGGTGAAGGGAAACAAAGCTGTTATTGGCCGACCGCCGGAAACCATCAAGACTTTACTTTGACTTTATATTCTTGAATTTAACACAAGATAGCCCCATAAATACGGCCAAAATCTTATCTTTAAAATTATGAAACGAATCCAGACCATATTTTTTCTTGCCTTTCTGTTGGGGCTACTTTCCATGAACGATCTGGTTGCCCAGTATGGTTATGGTTCGCCCTATGGCTATGGCAGTAGGTATGGAAGACAACGGAACATGGTTCCACAAGCAGGACCAACAGAATCCAAAAAAGACGAGACCCCTCCCACAGCTGATGAAATCGTGGACGATCAAATGCCTTCCATTACCGAGGCACTGGGCTTAGATCCCTTTGAACAGGCAGTGGTAAGGACCTCCTTGGTGCAATCCGTCCAGCAACGGATAGAACTTCAGATCTTGCAACTGGAGCCTTTGCAAATGAAGGAGGAAATCGAAAAAATCGAGAGAAGACAGAACGAAGAACTAAAGGCCGGGCTTCCCGAAGATAAATACAATGCATTCCTGGAACTTCAGGAAAACAGGTTCAACACCAAAAAAGTCAAGAAGAAGAAAAAGAAAAAGGATTAACAAATCTTTAAGGTCATTCACAGGCCCAAATCCGTTGTTGGGGGACAATAATTTCTTCACCTCTTTTTTTCCACCCACTTTTGCCACCTAAAATCAAACTATGCACAGGATTATTATCCCGTTGTTGCTGTTGGCCCTTATTCCATTCACAGGGCAAGCACAACAAAACCCAAAATATATAACCATCACAGGAAAAATATTGGATTCCGATAGCGGGCAGCCCTTGGAGTACGCCACATTTGTACTGCAAAAAGCGGACGATCCCAACCAAGTCACCGGCGGAATCACCGACCCTAGTGGTTCATTTGAGATTGAAACGGCTCCTGGCACCTATAATATCCGCGTGGAATACATTTCCTATAAGACCTATGCCCGTGATGGACAGACCTATAACTCGTCCATAGATCTTGGTTCCATAAGGTTGTCACCCGACGTGGCACAACTACAAGAAGTGGAAGTTGTCGGGGAAAAGACCACTGTGGAGGTCCGATTGGACAAAAAAATATATAACATTGGAAAAGATATCACTACCAGCGGCGGAAATGTCAGTGATGCCCTGAACAATATCCCATCCGTATCCGTGGATGTGGAAGGAGGGATAAGCCTTAGGGGAAATGACAATGTTCGAATCTTGATCAATGGCAAACCCTCTGCCCTTGCCGGGTTTGGTTCCACCGATGTGCTGCAGCAACTGCCTGCGGATGCCATCGAAAAAGTAGAGGTGATCACCAGTCCCTCTGCCCGATATGATGCAGAAGGAACGGCAGGTATCCTGAATATCGTCCTTAAAAAGGAAAAGACCTTGGGCATCAACGGTTCTGTCAATGCCACTGTGGGAGTGCCCTTCAATGCAAGGACAACTACCAACTTCAACCTAAGGACGGATAAGTTCAATATTTTCAACACCTTGGGGTATTTTCGGAGTGAATCCCCTGGAGGTGGTCGTTTTGACAATACTTACCTCAGTGATGCCAGCGAATTTGATAGGATTATAGAGGACAGGGATATTACCAGAAAGAATGAAGGTTTCAACGTGAACATTGGCATGGAATACTTCCTCACGGAAAAATCATCGGTTACCGGTAGTTTTTTCTATCGATGGTCGGACGAAAACGACCTGACCGAAAACGACAACCAACGTTTTGCTGACGGTAGCCTCAACAGTCGGACATTCAGGAGTGAGGATCAAGGCGAAAATGACAACAGTTACCAAGTCTCCTTGAACTATACCAATAATTTCAATGATGATGGGCATAAACTGACCGCGGATTTCCAATATTCCTATGATGATGAATCCGTCTTCACCGAAATCCAGGAAAACAATGTGGTGCCCAACCAAAATTTGTTGGCACTGGAGAACATCAATGAGATCCAGACCCAAGATGACATCCTGGCCCAGATCGATTATGTGCTGCCCATGGGCGAAGCCCAATTTGAGGCCGGATACCGAGGTACTTTTGAAAAAGAGATCAACGATTACCAACTGGACACCTTGAACCAAGGAACAGGAAATTTTGAGACCAATTTGGACCTTACCAACGTATTCACCTATCATGAGAACGTAAATGCACTCTATACCCAGTATGGAAACAAGTATGGCAAATTTTCCATGCTCTTGGGTCTCCGTTTGGAAAACACCCAGATGAAGGGTAGTGTGGATTCTGAAATTGATAGTGAGGCACTGGAAGAGATTTTGGGCGAGGATGTGGACCTGAATTTTGACAAAAACTACCTTGGACTGTTCCCTACCGTCAACCTTATTTATGAAATTTCAGAAACCGCCAATGTTTCCGTTGGCTACAACCGAAGGATCAACAGGCCAAGGGGCTGGTTCATCAACCCCTTCCCTTCCCGATCAAGTAGGACCAATGTTTTTCAAGGGAATCCCGATTTGGACCCCGCCTATGCCAATGCGTTTGATATTGGATACTTGAAACGATGGAAAGAGCTTACCTTCACTTCATCGGTATATTACCAAAGGGAGACCAATTCCTTCGAGCGCATACAGGAAGAAACTGGGGAATTGACCTCTGATGGTATCCAGATCATCCGATCCATACCCATCAACCTTTCCACCAATCAGCGCATCGGTGCGGAAGCAGGGATGATCTATAGCCCAGTAAAATGGTTGCGCTTGAACAGTAGCTTCAACTTTTTCACGTTCAAGACCGATGGATTTTTCAACGGAGTGGATTATGGTACGGAGAATTCCAGTTGGTTCGCTAGGTTAAGTTCCAAGTTTACCCTTCCGGCCAAGATAGATCTACAAGCCAATTCGTTCTACATGGGTCCGAGGCAGAATGCACAGACCAAGGACAAGGCCATGTTCTCCTTGAACCTTGCCATGAGCAAGGACCTGTTTAAGGACAAGGCCACCCTTTCATTGAATGTGAGCGATGTGTTCAACTCCAGAAAACGCCGATCTTTTACTCAAACACCTACCTTTACTTCGGACAGTGAGTTCCAATGGAGACAAAGACAGGTCAACCTTTCCTTGATCTATAGGTTTAACCAAGCCAAGGAACGTAACAACCGTCAGAATCAAGAGAGACAAGGGGATTTTGAGGAAGGTGAAGGGCAGTTTTAAAGAGAAAGACCATCAATCCAAGACAAAAAAAAGAAGCCAACTTGGCTTCTTTTTTTATTCGGTAGTGTCCGTATGTTCTTCTTTCATCCATCAAGATTTTGCTGCTCCAAGAAATCAGAAAATGGCATATGATATTGATTTTGTGAAGAATAATCAAAAATGCCCTAAAACAAAAAAGAAGCCAAATCGGCTTCTTTTTTGTTATTTATTCAATTGGGCCCGTTTGGCCTCTTTTCGTTCTTTATACATTTCCCGTAGGTTGCCTATCAACCA
Organism: Flagellimonas hadalis; assembly: GCF_007785775.2. Lineage (GTDB taxonomy): Bacteria > Bacteroidota > Bacteroidia > Flavobacteriales > Flavobacteriaceae > Flagellimonas > Flagellimonas hadalis. The sequence goes on along the minus strand of NZ_VNIK02000001.1, from coordinate 313,629 downwards.
GTAAGGGACCACAAAGGTCAACAAGAAAATCATCAACCAAAAACCAATGGTCAAAATTGTCAAAAAAGCTAAAAAACCTAGATACTGGTCAAATTCAAACATTTTTCTTCCTTTAAGTACAACAAAGATACCTTCTTCTTCCGAAAAAAAACAAATCACAAATGAAAAAAAAGTGCATTTACCTTAATCTCCTACCAAATAAAAGCCCTATCCACTACCTTTGTGGGTATAAATTTTGAAAAAATGAGTTTTAGGATTGAAAAGGATACCATGGGCGAGGTGAAAGTGCCCGCGGACAAATATTGGGGGGCCCAGACCGAGCGTTCCCGCAACAATTTTAAAATTGGTCCATCTGCATCTATGCCCTTGGACATTGTTTACGGTTTTGCCTACCTAAAAAAAGCAGCGGCCTACGCCAACCATGAACTGGGCGTACTGGGCGTTGAAAAAAGGGACCTCATCGCCCAAGTGTGCGATGAAATCCTTGAGGGGAAGCACGACGACCAATTTCCCCTGGTCATCTGGCAAACAGGTTCCGGCACGCAGAGCAACATGAACGTGAACGAGGTCATCGCTAACAGGGCCCACGAAATTGCTGGCAAAAAAATCGGCGAGGGCGAGAAAACGATCCAACCCAACGATGATGTGAACAAGAGCCAATCCTCCAACGACACCTTTCCCACCGGCATGCACATTGCGGCCTATAAAAAAATTGTGGAAGTGACCATTCCAGGAGTGGAGCAACTCAAGAACACCTTGGATAAAAAGTCCAAGGAGTTCAAGAATGTGGTCAAAATAGGCCGTACCCACCTTATGGATGCCACTCCCCTGACCTTGGGACAGGAATTTTCGGGCTATGTGTCCCAACTGGAACATGGAATCAAGGCACTAAAGAACACCTTGCCGCACCTGGCAGAGCTCGCCCTTGGCGGAACAGCCGTCGGTACTGGCCTCAACACCCCTGAAGGCTATGATGTGCTTGTGGCCAAATATATTGCCGAGTTCACTGGACTTCCCTTTGTCACTGCTGAAAATAAATTCGAGGCCCTTGCGGCCCACGATGCCATTGTGGAGAGCCACGGCGCCCTGAAACAATTGGCAGTTTCCCTGAATAAAATTGCGAACGATATACGGATGATGGCTTCCGGTCCTAGATCGGGAATTGGTGAGATCATTATCCCAGCCAATGAACCGGGGAGTTCCATCATGCCCGGAAAAGTGAACCCCACCCAATGCGAGGCCTTGACCATGGTGTGCGCCCAGGTGATGGGCAACGATGTGGCCATAGCCGTGGGTGGTACGCAGGGACATTATGAGTTGAACGTATTCAAACCCATGATGGCGGCAAACATCCTACAATCTGCCGAATTGTTGGGCGACGCTTCTGTGAGCTTTGATGAAAACTGTGCAGTGGGCATAGAACCCAACCATGAAGTAATCAAAACCTTGTTGAACAATTCGTTGATGTTGGTAACGGCCTTGAATACCAAAATTGGTTACTACAAAGCGGCCGAGATTGCCAACACGGCCCATAAGAATGGGACCACTTTGCGTGAGGAGGCTGTCAATTTAGGGTATGTTACCCCGGAAGAGTATGACGAATGGGTGCGTCCTGAGGATATGGTGGGCAGCCTGAAATAGATTGTGCACGCATGCATTTTGAAAGGTTTCTTATGTCAAAACCGTCGATTCGAGTGAAATTCCAAAAGGAATTTTGTATCGAGAAATCGAAAATTCAGTTTAGCTAATCGGTTTTGAGACTGAAAATTTGGTTCTCGATAAAATTTTTCTTCCGAAAAATCACTCGAACTGACAAATTTCAGTCAAAATACCCAACAGGTCATTTGTGCAAAAATATATTCAAAAAAAGCCCGTCCTCAATTGGACGGGCTTTTTGGCATTTATGGATAGTGTGTAATTATTTCAACTCGAATTTGGAGGTGCCCAACAACTTCAATTTGTTGTCATATACATTTACCATATAATTTCCTTTAGGGAACTCATCACCTGGCTTGTTGATGTAGTCACAAACATCCAAGTTGCTGTTCTCGTAGTAGAAATTGGTTCCTTTGCTGTAGGTGATATTGGCACCTTCTTCAGTGGATTTGGTGTAGCTATCTCCCAAAACGTTGCCTTGTGGATCAAGAACCTCGATATAGAATTCCCTATCACCAGCCTCGGCGATTACGTTATCGGCCACGGTAAAGCATACTTTGAACTTGTCAGTTGCTTTGGCCCTGGAAGTGGATACCAATTTACCACTGTTTCTTTCCTTAACTGCATCTACACTAAAGCTGGAGAGACTAAGAGCTGAACCTCTTTCAACGGCATCGGCCAATTGGGTGTTCTGTACTACTAGGGAATCATTGAAAACAGTCTGTTTTTCCAATTCAGTGAACGTGCTGTCACGTTGCATGGCCAACAAGCTGTTGGACTGTGTCAAGGAATCCACTTGCTTCAATAGTTTTTCCCTTTCAGCTTTTAGTACGTCAACTTGCCTTCTGTAGCGAGACAAAGAAGCGATATCCGCTTTCATTCCTTGTACAGAATCAATGTACTTTGCAATGTTGTCACGAGCAGCTACCAATTCCTCATTGGTGGCATTGCTCTCCAAAATGGCTTTGTCATATTCAGACTTCAAGTTGTTCAAGTCAGCAACAACCAATTCTTTCTCCTGTGTAAGAGCATCTGTAGTTTTCTTCTTATCCTGGTATAGACTCACGGTGTAGATAATGGTTCCCAAAAGAACCACACCCAACAATCCTGCTATTACCTTCAATCCGTTGTTATTCTTTGTTTCAGTCATAACTTTTTGTGTTAATTGATTTCTCGTTTAAGGTTTTTTAATCAATTGTGTTTGGTTTATATACGCTTTAGATCAAAATTTGGATCATCCATCAAAAAAAATATATTAAAAAATCTTCCTTGTGATACATATACCTTAACTTTAAAGTAATCTCAAGAGCGTAGTATCATGAAGAAAAAAATAATTGTACTGGTCCTAACAGTTGGCCTCGGCTTTGCCTGCAAGCAGAACAAACCTCAAAAAGAGGAGGCCGCCCAAGTGGAAACCCAAAAAGAAATGGAAACAATGGCCAAAGCCAAGATCATACCCATCGAACACGCCACTGCGGTTTTGGAACTGGGGGATATTACCTTATATATAGATCCTGTCGGGGGCAAATCCATTTTTGATGGACAAAAATCCCCAGACCTGATTTTGATCACTGACATACATGGCGACCATTTCAATTTGGAAACCCTTCAAGAACTGGATACAAACGATGCCATTATTATACTACCACAAGCTGTGGCCGACCAAATTCCCGAGGATTCAGGCTTAAGTCTTGAGGTAATGGCCAATGGAGAGGAAAAAGAATTTGCCGGAATAGACATAGAGGCCATCCCTATGTACAACTTGAGGGAAGAGGCATTGGACTTCCACACCAAAGGCAGAGGCAACGGTTATGTGATCGCCTTTGGTGAAGAGCGCATCTATTTTTCCGGGGACACGGAGGATATTCCAGAAATGCGTGCCCTGAAAAATATTGATAAGGCCTTTGTGTGCATGAACCTACCTTATACCATGACCGTGGAAAGTGCAGCCGATGCCGTTCTCGAATTCAAACCCAAAGAGGTCTATCCCTATCATTTTAGGGGCAGGCCCGATGTAAGCGATGTAGCCAAGTTCAAGCAAATCGTCAACCAAGGAAATCCCGATATCAAAGTGGTGCAATTGGACTGGTATCCCAACGATGATTTTTGACGGGACGAAATAATCATAACATTTTACCGTTTACATAACAAACTATTAACCAAATCTAATACTTGACCATGGCTCCCAAATCCCGTGTTCTAGTAGTTTTGGCCTTCTTTTTGGCCATACAGGCTACTTACCCCAACCAATGTGACAATTTTTATTCCAAGGTGACCTATGCCCTCAACCATTGCAAAAAAGCAATGACGGCCACCAATTTCGAGCATCAGATGTACTACGCCGAAAGGGCTTGGGAGGCATTGGAAAATGCCAAATCCTTTATGGATGAATGTGATTGTGCCAAAACAGAGGACAAAACCATCGATGCGATGGAAACTCTGGACAAGGCCATAGAGCCTGCCGACTGGGAAGCCGGTCGCTTCTTCACCAAGAAGGGCATGGCCGAGATTACTGAACTCATCACCTTTATAGATCAGTGCACTTTAGGTGTGTCAACCACCACAGTTGCTGTGGATGATGAGGCTACTCCTAGTGTAGTGCAGGAAAACGGCGGTGCCAATTCCATGGAACTCGAAATGATCAAGGTCTTTGAAAAGCACGCCAGCGATAAGTTACAATCCGCAGAACAGGCCATTCAAAACCTCGTGGAACTGTCCAAGACCATTGGAACAACCCCCGAAGATGGGAACAATGACCCTAATAGTCTTTCAGCACACCAAAAAGCCTATTTGGACAAAGCCAAAAAGCTTTTGGAGACCGGATTGAAAAATATGGGTGGGGAATAAATAACTTCTCTACCTCGTCAGTTTTTTGTACTTGATACGCTTGGGCATAATATCCGCACCCAAGCGTTTCTTTTTGTTTTCCTCATAATCAGAGAAAGAACCTTCAAAGAAATATACCTGTGAATCGCCTTCGAAGGCAAGGATATGCGTACAGATCCTATCCAGGAACCATCTATCGTGGGAGATGATCACCGCACAACCCGCAAAATTCTCCAGACCTTCTTCCAAAGCCCGAAGTGTGTTCACATCAAGGTCGTTGGTAGGCTCATCCAGAAGCAATACGTTTCCTTCCTCTTTCAAGGTCATCGCCAAATGGAGTCGGTTTCTTTCCCCTCCTGAAAGCATGTTCACCTTCTTGTTCTGTTCACTTCCAGAAAAATTGAAACGGCTGAGATAGGCCCTGGAATTCACCTGCTTCCCTCCCATCATCACCAATTCCTGTCCGTCACTGAAATTTTCCCAGATGGATTTCTCCGGGTCAATGTTGGAATGGCTCTGGTCCACATAGGCCAGCTTGGCAGTATCGCCGACGATGAACTCTCCCTTATCAGGTGTTTCCTCTCCCATGATCATCCTAAAAATGGTGGTCTTACCGGCACCATTCGGGCCAATAATTCCCACAATGCCCGCTTGGGGCAGTTTAAAGTTCAGGTCTTCATAGAGCAACTTATCGCCATAAGCTTTGCTTACTCCCTTGGCTTCAATCACATTGGTGCCCAATCTTGGTCCGTTGGGGATATAGATTTCCAACTTCTCCTCTACTTGTTTTTGGTCCTGGCTGAGCAATTTGTCATAGTTGCTCAAACGGGCCTTTTGCTTGGCCTGCCTTCCCTTGGCCCCTTGTCTGACCCATTCCAGCTCGCGTTCCAAGGTTTTTTGACGTTTGGAAGCTTGCTTGTTCTCTTGTGCCAAACGCTTGGCCTTTTGATCCAACCAGCCCGAATAGTTTCCTTTCCATGGAATGCCCTCTCCCCTGTCCAACTCCAAGATCCATCCGGCCACATTGTCCAAAAAGTAACGGTCGTGGGTCACGGCGATCACCGTTCCTTTATATTGTGCCAAGTGGTGCTCCAACCAATGCACGGATTCTGCATCCAAGTGGTTGGTGGGCTCGTCCAACAGAAGAACATCAGGTTCCTGCAACAGCAAGCGGCATAGGGCCACCCTTCTTCTTTCCCCTCCGGACAGAACACCGATTTTCTTGTCAGATTCGGGGGTACGAAGCGCATCCATCGCTATTTCCAACTTGGTGTCAAGTTCCCAAGCGTTGGAAGCATCGATCTGATCTTGGAGCGCAGCCTGCTTGTCCATCAGTTTTTGCATCTTGTCCGGGTCCTCATAGACCTCGGGCAGACCGAACATATCATTGATCTTATTGTACTCGTCCAAAATGGCAACGGTGTCTGCCACACCTTCCTTGACCACTTCGAGAACGGTCTTGTTCTCATCCAACTGTGGCTCTTGCTCCAAATAGCCCACAGTATATCCTGGGGAGAAGACCACATCGCCCTGATAGTTTTTGTCCACCCCGGCAATGATCTTGAGCAAAGTGGATTTACCGGAACCATTGAGACCCAAGATCCCAATTTTGGCTCCGTAGAAAAAGCTCAGGTATATATTTTTGAGTACTGGTGTATTGGCCGTTTTATAGGTCTTGGTGACCCCGGACATTGAAAAAATGACCTTTTTATCGTCTGACATTGGCTGTATTTTTAATTATTAGTGAAAACAGAGGTCACACACGACCCTTGAGGGCATTGAATACCCATGCGATGGCAAAAAAACCGATACCTACCGCTCCGAAGCCATATCCGGCAACCTCATCATATTTGAAGGCACCCAGTGCAATCATTCCCAGTCCTACAAAAATCATGATCCATGTGGCCCAAGCGAGCACCGTGTTCTTGTTCATTCCCATTAGTAATTGTTCTGAAGAAGCCCAAATATCGTAAAAAATGAAATAATGCAAAGACTAAGCCTTGGATTATGTTTCAAAAGGAAAGGTAATTCCACATTTTTCACGCACAGTGTCGAGTAATTCCAATAAATCGAGGCTATTTTGATGCGACCAGAGCTTACTTTCAATCTGTTTGGCCTTGAGACATTTGTTCACTTCCAAGATTTCATAATAGTAACCAATCCCGGTCAATGGCATTGGAAATTCTTCTTCGTCCCCATCTTTGGACAGTCTGTACCCATCTGCTTCGTGCCATCTGGAATTTAAAAGCAACTCTCCTTCGGTACAAGAAATTTCGGCAATCATGCTAGACCGACTGGTCAATCCAGAATATAATACCGCGTGTGCCTCGTCGTAATCAAAAATCATACTGGTCTGTAGTTCCGTTCCGTTGGGATGAAAATTGGAAGTGGCCAAAATCTTCTTCGGCATTCCCAATAATAAATAGGAAAGAAAAATGGGATAGATTCCGATGTCCAGTAAAGAACTTGAAGCTAGATCTAGATTCCAAATTCTGGAACTTTCATCCCTGTCCAAGGCATAAAAGGCGAAATCTGCGTGTAGGTAGCAAAGCTTGCCCAGTTCACCATCATCAATCATCTGCTTTACCTTCTGGATGGTAGGATTAAAGCGAGACCACAAGGCCTCCATCAAGAAAACATTGTTTCGTTTAGAAGCTTCCACCATCTCTTGCACTTCTGCTCTACTTATCCCCAATGGCTTTTCACACAGAATATGTTTCTCGTGTTCCATGGCCATTATGGCCAAATCTTTATGAAAATTATGTGGCGTGGCAATATAAAGCACATCTACTTCAGGAGATTGAAACAATTCCTCATAACTGTCAAAAACGTGTGGCACCTCAAATTCATCGGCAAACTCCTTTGCCCTTTGTAAATTTCTCGACCCAACTCCTGAGAGTATGGCATCTTCAACCAATTGCAGGTCCGATGCAAATTTCCTTGCTATTTTTCCCGGGCCAACAACGCCCCATCTGATTTTGCTTTCCATATATCCCAAAAGTAATGATTATAACTCCTTATCTTTAGCCGACTAAACGAATTTGGACAAAAATGGACCTTACCTTCAATAAAAACGAAGACCATAATAAACTAAAACTCTCCGATTTACGAAGAAGACTTGCCGAGGTGAAACTCGGTGGCGGCAAAAAGCGGATTGAAAAACTGCATGCCCAAGGTAAAATGTCGGCCAGGGAGCGTATCGAATATTTGTTGGACAAGAATTCTGCTTCCATTGAAATAGGCGCCTTTGCTGGTGATGGCATGTATGTAGAGCACGGTGGTTGCCCTTCCGGAGGGGTTGTGGTGAAGATTGGCTATGTGAAGGGCAAACAATGTGTAGTGGTGGCCAACGATGCCACTGTAAAAGCTGGAGCTTGGTTCCCCATCACAGGAAAGAAAAACCTCAGGGCACAGGAAATTTCTATTGAGAACAGGTTGCCCATCATCTATTTGGTGGACAGTGCTGGGGTTTACCTGCCCATGCAGGATGAAATATTTCCAGATAAGGAACATTTTGGGCGCATTTTTAGGAACAATGCGGTGATGAGCAGCATGGGCATTACCCAAATTTCTGCGGTCATGGGGAGTTGTGTCGCCGGTGGGGCCTATTTGCCCATTATGAGCGACGAAGCCTTGATCGTGGATAAAACGGGAAGTATTTTCTTGGCAGGAAGTTATCTGGTGAAGGCGGCCATTGGCGAAAGTATTGACAATGAAACTTTAGGCGGTGCCACGACACATTCCGAAATCAGTGGTGTTACCGATTACAAGGCCAAGGACGATAAGGATGCCCTCGATAAGATCAAGAACATTGTCAGCAAGATCGGGGATTTTGAAAAGGCGGGTTTCAATCGTGTAGAGGCCAAAAAGCCTTTGGAAAGCCCAGAGGACATCTATGGAATCTTGCCCTCTTCGCGAAGTGACCAATACGATATGTTGGAAATCATCAAGCGACTGGTGGACGATTCCGACTTTGAACAATATAAGGAAGGCTATGGCAAGACCATTTTGACCGGATATGCCCGCATCGATGGCTGGGCCGTGGGCATTGTGGCGAACCAACGAAAGGTAGTCAAAACAAAACAGGGCGAAATGCAGTTTGGCGGGGTCATCTATTCCGATTCTGCGGACAAGGCCACTCGATTTATTGCCAATTGCAACCAAAAGAAAATCCCGTTGGTATTCCTTCAGGATGTCACCGGTTTTATGGTGGGCAGCAAAAGTGAACATGGCGGCATCATCAAGGATGGCGCAAAAATGGTGAATGCCGTGAGTAATTCCGTGGTGCCCAAATTTACCATCGTGATCGGCAACAGCTATGGCGCCGGGAACTATGCCATGTGCGGAAAAGCATATGATCCTCGGTTGATCGTGGCCTGGCCCAGTGCGGAACTTGCTGTAATGAGTGGTAATTCCGCAGCAAAAGTACTGATGCAAATAGAGAAGGCCAGTTTGGAGAAAAATGGGGAGCCTTTAGATCCAGAAAAGGAAAAAGCCCTTTTTGACAAGATCAAACAACGGTATGATGACCAAATTTCACCCTATTATGCCGCATCCCGATTGTGGACGGATGCCATCATAGACCCTTTGGACACCCGAAAATGGATTTCCATGGGAATCGAAGCGGCCAACCATGCACCCATTGAGAAACAATTCAATTTGGGCGTGTTGCAGGTCTGATCTAGCTTAATTGCCCAATTGCGGTTTGGGTCGGGGGATCAATAGCAATTCGCTTTGTCGTCCATTTACATAGCGGAACCCGTCCTCACCAAAGAAACCTGCTTCTTCCAGCATGATGCGGATATCGCGCTTCCATTCGGGGATGTGGACCGTGGTATTGAGTTCTATGGCGTACACAGTGTTCGGGTTGAGGGGATAATTCTCCCCATCATCCTTCATGACGCCCCCTTGTGCGTCCCACATTCCGATGGTTGTTCCTGCGGAGTGGCCATAAGTTCCCAAGGGATGGGTATAAATGGAAGGGCGAAGCCCTGCATCCTTTGCTTCTTGCAATGCTTTGGCCAAAATAGCGTTCCCCACTTTCCCTTCGACCATGTTCTGGGTCAAAAAATCTTGCACTCTATTGCCGTCCTTCAAGGCATTCACCAAAAAAGAAGGGGCTTCCTTTTCCTCTGGCTTGAGCACGTAGGCCAATTCCTGGCAATCGGTGTTGAGCCGTAGGTAAGTGATTCCAAAATCACAATGCAGCAAGTCTCCCGGTTGGATCACCATATTGTCCGGCCTCCCAGAAAATGAATAGAGATGGCTGACCAATTCCTCACTTGTCCTTTGGATATCCACTGTGGGATGGAACCAGGTTTCCAGGCCTAGATCGGTCACTTTTTGACGCATCCACCATTCTACCTCTGTGGTAGTGGTAATCCCCGGTGTGATGACTTTTTCAGAAAACGCTTCGGCAATAATGTCGTGGGTAATGTCCACCAACTGGTTATAAATGACCATTTCCCTTGGGGTCCGGGTTTCTATCCAACGTACGGCCAACTGCTCTGCTGATACCACTTTGGAATGGAATTTTTTGGGAAGATTGGCCATGAATTCATCATAATCCGTTTTGTCCAAACCATCGGCAATGTTATGGTCCTTTGAAAAATTAAGGCCGATTTTCTTCGGGTTGCGCTCTTCTATCAATTGCATCAACCTTTTCCATTGGTCAGGTTCCTTTTCCTTATCCCAAGCAGAACGGATACTCTTGCCTACATCATAACGGGCCACGGCCAACTTATCAATGGTATTCGTTGCCGTGTTGCGGTAAAAAAGAAGGATGGTCCTTCGTCTGGCGTTCAACCATGTGGCGGGCAGCATGGTGCGTATGACTGGGTCTTCATTGTATTCCCTGGAAATGACGATCCACATATCGATGCCGGTACTGTCCATCAACTCTGGGAGCAAATGGTTGAAACGTTCTTCCAGGATTTCATCCACTACCCTGGCACGCTCCACTTCGGGAAGAATTTGTTGGGACAACATAATAGTAGGCAACACTAACAGAATGAGTTGAATGGTTTTTCGCATGGTTGATTTTTAGCTGAAAATACAGCTTTTGGCAGACATAAAAAAAGTGCCCTGAGGCACTTTATATCACACATTTGCATATTTTTTTATCAACCGCACAATCAGGTCGTTTAGCTTTTCAACCTCATACTTGGATGTTGTGGGTTTGAGGTGAGGGTTTCCCACACCACTATCATCCGTCAGAAAAACATAGGTTCCATTGGTTGAGATGCTGAAAAACCTCATTAGCATTTCAACGGTTTTGTCTGCACCGCTTGCCACCACAGGGATTATTTTGATACCGTCTTTCTGTGCTATTTTTATTTGTTGATGTATGGTTTCAATGTTTTCTTCCGTCAAATGTGGCGGAGCGTCCAAAAGCAAAAACATCAATCGTGCACGGGCATTTTCATTCCAAGACTTGGACATGGCCATTTTCAGCGCCTTTTCCACGGCTTCTTCATAATCCCCGCCTCCACTGGCATATTGTTTGTTTAAATTGATCTGGGCTTCATTCAAGTTAGAGGTAAAATCAAAATCCTTTACAACATACTCATCACCTTCATCCCTGTAAAAGGTCATCGCAATCCTTTTTTCACCAACATTATTGTCAATTCTACCAATAATGTCCCTCAGTTCTTCCTTCAGATATTCCATTTCATCCCCCATGGAACCAGTTGCATCAATGGTGAACATAATATCCAAATTGTTGCAGGAGGACAAATCCTCTGTTGAAAAGTCTACTTTCTTGACATTGGACTTTATCTTTTTTCCGAACAGTTTGTCATTGTGAATTACCTGAACATAGTAATAATCACTGTTGTCATTGCATTTAGCGTCCTTGAACAATATGCTTTTGCCAAACACATCTGTTTTTGCGGTCATTTCAGGGGTGTTTGCTAGCTCATTTGCGGAGTACAAGGAAACCTTGGCATTGTTGATACCATTTCCATTTTTATCCTTTACGGTGACAATCAATTTATTTTCAAGGTAAAAGCCCCAATCCTTCTTGATTTTTTGAAATTCTTTTTCGCGGATGATATCCTGCCATTCATCAAAATTTTCAATATCGTTGATCTCCCCGGCCGTCAAGGTTCCCGACCTATAATTTCCATATCCTTTTGGGTCTCCTCCTCTTGTAACGGACACCCCCGCAACTTTTCCTTCCACCACATCTGAAACAGCATAACTTAATGATCTTTCGCTTTTTTTCGTGCCATAGCCCATAATCACGACTTCTTCCAATACTTCGTGGCTCTCTTCCATTTGTACATCGACTGTTTTGCTCTCCCCAATCTTTACTTCCAAGGTTTTGAAACCGATGAAGGAAAAAACCAATGTCTGGTCTTTTTGGGCCACAATACTGTACTCACCATCAAAATTGGTTGTAGTTCCTTTTGAGGTTCCTTTCACGGTCACATTCACTCCGGGAATCGGGGTATTGGTAGCATCAGTCACCACACCTGAAACCAGATGCTCTTGTGCGGTGACCTGTAGGCAAAACGCCAGCAGAAAAAGTAAAACTTGATTTTTCATAATTGAGACGGTTTTTAGATTTACCACTAACCTATCATGAAAAACCATAAGGGAAAATCCAGAATGAGTTACCCCCAACGATTGTAACGTGAACGCAACTTTTGGGTGAGTTTAGCGAATAATCGTTGCCAGCGTTTTGGAACGATCTATCTTTTTCGTGGATGTCTCAGAAAAAGCCCTTACAAAGTAAATTTTCTTGGGCACCTCGTATTTGGAGAGACTTTTCAATCCTTTGATTTGGTTCAAAAGGGTATTTTCCTCAAAGGGTTCAGGCTCGGCTTCCACGACCAGCACCAATTGTTGGCCCAAAGTTTCATCAGGTATTCCGGCAACAAAAAAGCGGGCTTTCAAGATGGCAGCTAATTTTTCTTCAATGACTTCGGGAACCAGCTTGATGCCCCCTGAATTGATGATGGAATCGTATCGTCCCAACCATTTAAATTTGTTTTCTGCGACCAGTTCCACCAAATCATTGGTGATGACTTTCTCCTCGGAAATCTTGGGAGCATCGATGACCAAACATCCCCTTTTGTCGCTAGTGATCTCGATGTCTGGCAGAGTCTCAAAATAAGTTCGCGGCCCTGGGGCAATTTCCTTTACGGCTATATGGGTGATGGTCTCGGTCATGCCATACGTTTCATAAGCCTTGATGGGAAGCAGCTCCAACTGATTTCTTAATGTAAGATCGACAGGGGCCCCGCCAATGATCAAGGTGCTCACCCGATGTAATTGGTCCAACGACTTCTGGGCCTGCATGGGCACCATTGCCACAAAATCATATCGCTTGCCGTTGTTGGCCAACGGTGTGGACGAGGGTTCCACCACATCCAAATGCAGGCCGAGCACCATGGCGCGGACAAGCATCATCTTTCCGGCAATGCCTGTGGAAGGAAGGCATAACAGGGCGGTCTGTTTCGGACGCAATTGAAAATAGGCCGCTGTGGCCAAGGCCGAATTGACCATGTGTTCTTTTTTGAGGACAATCTTTTTGGGTTTTCCTGTTGAGCCTGAAGTATTGACTTCCAAAGTAGGTTTATCCGATGCCCAGTCCACTAAAAACTCGCCCAATGGGACTTCAAACGGGGCTCCTTCCTTTGTCAGACCATGACCCATTTCGAGCAGATCCCCAAAAACCAGGGGACTCCCGTTGAACCTGAAATCGGGATGGATGTTATGCCAGATTGGATTCTCCATCAGTGAGGGCCACAAATTCTTCCTTGCTCAATACTTTTCCAAAAAGCCTGTCCTTCCAGTTTTTCCAACCATACTTTTTGGAAAAAATAAGCAGTAATATGGGGAAAACAACAAATACTGGGATGAGAGCGTCCCACCCAAGATTTGGCTCCGAAACATCTTTATAGATGGAATTGGTCTGAAAAGCGGTCCAATCGGCCGTGACCAGGAGTGCAGTGATCAAATTATTGGCAGCATGAAAGCCCAAAGCCAACTCCAAACCTTCGTCCATAAGTGTCAAAATCCCTAAAAAGAATCCTGTGCCAATATAATAGATGAGTAGGCTATACCCCAATTTCTCCACTTCCGGATTGGCGATGTGCATCAACCCGAACAAAGTCGATGTGATTATTAAGGGCAACCATCGGTTCTTGACCGCAAGCCCCAATCCTTGCATCATATGTCCGCGGAACAAGTATTCCTCGAAACTGGTCTGCAACGGAATCAAAAGGATGGCAATGATGGCCAAGGGAATGAACTTCATCAAATCGAAATTCAGTACATAATCCTCGGGAGAAGAATAGATGTCAATCCCTGTAAGCACAATCGTGATCATGCTCCATAATCCAAAAGCGAAAAAAATCCGCTTCCAGTCAATTTTTTTTCTTGAAGTGGTCAAAGAAGTTATGGATTGTTGATGGACCAATACTGTCCATCCCAAAACCACAAAAAAACCGGCCACCAAAGGTGCCAAAAGGGAAATCAACACCAGATTTGAGCCAAATCGGTCAATGATCTGCTGCATCATCGCCTCAATATCAATGTCTGAATTGACGGTGACAATATAATTGTACACCATAAAACCAATAAAGCCCAATGGAAGCACCAAGTACTTCCAAAGACCGTCGTTTCCCTTATACCCTTGTTCTATGTACATATTTTTTTTATTAAATCCATATTCCATTCCTTGGAGATTTCATATTTCAGTTTTCCGTCAACAACCTGCAATGGGCTTTCGATATTATTGGTATACAAACTCCCCGTTCCCAATCCCTGGGGCATACTGTTGTTTTGGGTGAATGTCCATTGTGCAATGGCGTTCAGGCCAATGTTGCTTTCCAAGGCGCTTGTGACCCACCACCCTATTTGTTGCTTTTCCGCCAGTTGTATCCATTGTTGGCTCCCAGAAAAACCACCAACCAAACTGGGCTTCAATATAATATATTGCGGCTGTATGGTTTGTAGCAATTTCTGCTTTTGTGTTACAGAAAAAATGCCGATCAATTCTTCATCCAAAGCAATGGGCAAAGGTGTGTTCTGGCAAAGTTCTGCCATGGCATCCCACTGTCCTTGCCGTATGGGCTGCTCAATGGAATGGATGCTGAACGCTGACAATCGTTGCAACTTTTCCATAGCTTCCCCCACCAAAAAAGCACCATTGGCATCTATCCGGAGTTCAATTTCATCCGGTGAAAAGTTGTTTCGGATAGATCTCAGTATGGAAAGTTCCTTTTTAAATTCAATGGCCCCGATCTTCATTTTGATGCACCGGAACCCATTCTTGATCTTCTGTTCCAGTTGTTGGAGCATGTATGCCTCATCGCCCATCCAAATGAGCCCATTTATGAGGATAGGTGTTTGTTTTTGGGTAAAATCCGATGGAAAAAGTTCAAAGGGATGGTTGGCTTCCACCGAAAGAAATGCCTGCTCCAGCCCAAATTGGATAGAGGGATATTCCGTCAATCCGTCCAGCAATGGTCCAAGGCCCAAATGGATGTTCTTGCAGGTCCATGCCAGTTTTTCCTCATAATCTGGCACATCGTCAATGCTCAGTCCGCGTAGAATGCCGCATTCCCCTATCCCAAAACGTCCCTTGTGCCCAAGCACCAAGAACCAGGTTTCCTTCTGGGTCAATACGCCACGGGAAGTACCGCTGGGGACTTTAAAATTAAGGGTGTACTTCTTGTAGTTTGCTTCCATGGAATGGCACCAAATGTAACCATATTTTGAATTTTGGCTGCCATCATTGGCCCCGTTAACGCAGGAAAACAAAAAAGAACTTAACTGAAATGGAACCAGAAGCGCACACCCTCGCTATCCCGGTCAATGTTCAGTTTGGATTGGAGTTGGTTCACCAAGCGGTTCATCAAACGGATGCCCATGGAGGAGTGGGCGCGCTCCTCGGCATCTTCGGGAAGTCCCACCCCATTGTCCGTGTATTCAAAATAGCCTTGGTCGCCATTCTTGCGCAAATGGATGTAGATCTTTCCATTATCATCATTATCAGGGAAAGCGTATTTGAACGAATTGGAGACGAGTTCGTTCAAAATTAGTCCGAAGGGAATGGCACGGTCAATGTCCAGTTCGGTGCCCTCCGCATCAATGGTGATGCTGATGTTGTGCCCTCCTTTTTTATAGACGGACTGGACACTGTTGATCAAACTTTCGATGTACCCCTGCATTTCTATGACGGAAAGGTCGTCGTTCTGATACAGTTTTTGATGGATCAATGCCATGGCCTTCACTCGGCTCTTCCCTTCCTCCAAGGCCTCTATGGCCGCCTTGCTCCGAGTGTTCTTGGTCTGAAGGCTCAACAAACTGGACACCATTTGCAGGTTGTTTTTCACTCTATGGTGGATTTCCTTCAGAAGAGAGTCCTTCTCCACCAGTGCATTCTCAATGATATGCTTTTGCTCCGAGATCAGACGTTGGTTCTTGATACTTTTCAGATAGGCATAGACCAGTCCAACAAACCCCAACAAGGTGAATATCAATGAAACAAACACAAGGTTGTTCCGCTCGTCCTTGGCCTTCATATCGCTACGCACCTGTTCGTTTATCCGCTTCTGTTCATCAATGAGCCGTTGGGAATTCTGAAGGTCTTCATTGGCCACGATGGTGACCAGTTGCTGTTTGATAAGCGCCGATTGCTTTTGCGCCAAAGAATCCTTTATCCGCTCGTTGCGTTTGTAGTAAATGGTGGCATTCTTGAAATTCTCCACCTTATCATAAAATGCGGCCAACAAACTGTTTCGCTCAATGGTCTGTAGGATGTTGATGTCCTCAAAGTCAATGTCGAGGTATTTTTTTGCTGCATTGAAACGCTCCAATTGCAGATTGGCTTGGGCCAGGCACAGGGTGTTATCAATAATTTCGCTTCGATGGCCGTTTTTGGAAGATGCTTCCAAGGCCTCAATGCTTTCTTCGAGAAGGGGAATGGCGGTTTCGTATTCTCCCATCATCACGTGGCACTTGGCAATATTCCCTTCTATTTCAGCTTTAAGGAGTTCGCTCTCAAAAATATCCTGCTCACTCTTTTGGGCAGAAATGTCATTGAGGTACACCTCCAAGTAAGCCTTCGCTTTTTTTAGTTCGCTCAATGCGGTCGGTGCCGAATCGTCCAATCGCAAATAGTTGCCCACTTTGCTATGGTATTGGGCCAGTTTGTAGGTTTCGTTGTCAGCAATGGTGGGCTTCACCTCCATGATGTACTGGTCCCTCGCTTTTCTGTAGAGGCCCAAATTGCTGTAGATGTCGTAGAAAGATACGTTCTCGGTGATCCCGAGTTCGCGTTTTTCTTTACGGACCTCTATCTGTTTGTCGTACATCTGTAGGTTGGCGTAGTTGTTGTCCAACACATCCAAAACTATCTTGTGGAGGTCTATGTCCAAAGAGTCCTTGTCCTCATGCAGCTCCTTTGCCAGTGCAATACTTTTGTCGTATTCGCCCAGATCATTGTACAACTGGGCCTCCATAACTTTGTAGAGCTTTGTGGCAACAGAATCGTTGGTCTTTTGGGAATTGGCCAAATATATTTTGACGGTATCCAGCCAATCGTAGGCCGAATTCACATTGTACCTATTGACCGAGTTGAAGAAAACCTCGAACCTTTGTGAAGGACTGCCAACAGCTTCAAATTCCTTCAACGCGCTCTGCTCACCGCCTGTTAAGCTTTGAGCCGATGCACTGGAAAGAAAAACAAAATATATCGCGGTGAATAAAAGTCTTACGTAACGTCCCATTAATTTAACTGATACGGAAGCCCAAGGACAATCCCCGGCCCCATAAATTTGTGCCCTTTTTATATCTCCTTTCGCCCTAAAACCTATAGTGTTTCAGCAATGCACTGGGCACGACCGAAAACTAGTATGGGGTATATAGAGAACGTCAGTTTAGCTTCAAAATTAAATCCAAACCAAAAGACTTGTCCAGTATTGTTGTGAAATAGGCTTTTTCTGTTGTGAAAAGGCGTATTGCGTATGTGAAGAGGTATTTTGCCGATGTTTTGTGCATTTCATGGAATTGACCAATAAAATCAAGACCTCCAAAACTAAAAAAGGCCCTGCTTTTTACCACAAGACCCTTTTACGAGAACACTATATGAAAATGAAAAAATTACTTTCTGAATTATTACACTGCTAAAGTACAGACGACCTCCCCAAGACCAAAAACATTGTTGTGAACGTTACAAAAGTTGTGGTCATCTGGATGAATTGGATATACGGCATAAAAAAAGTGCCCCCTTTTGGGGCACTCCTAAGTTTTTGTGTCCTATGGATTTTAAAGGGACTAACTGTTCATCGATGAAAGGATGAACTCCTTAAAGTCCTTGGAAATCGGGATCAGATTATTGTTGATCACCACATCCTTGGAATTGATGGCGTCAATATGGTCCACATTCACAATGTAGGACTTGTGTGCCCTGTAGAACTTGTTCCCAGGCAGCTTTTCCAAATAATCCTTCAATGGGGAACGGACCAGGAATTTCTTGTCGGCTGTGTTCACCTCCAGATATACGTTGTCCGCTTTGATGAACTGGATATCACTGAACTGGATCCTATAGTACAGATGTTGTTTTTTTACGAAGATGGAATCCTTCAGCACGGAATTGGAAGTAAAGCTCTCTCCCACATCATCAAGGTCCCTGTTCGCATCCTTTTTGTTATAGTTGAAATTGGACAAGGCTATCTCAATGGAAGTGTACAGGTCCTGTTGCTCAAAGGGTTTTACCAAATAACCATCTGGTTTCACCGTCTTCGCATTTTCCACTGTGGCCCTATCGGAGTTGGAGGTCACAAATATGAACGGGATGTTGTAGGCCTCCCTGATGTGCTTTCCAAGGTCTATCCCAGTCTTGTCCGATGCCAAGATGATATCGATCAACACCAAATCCACATGGTTGTTCTTCAACACGTCAACGGCCTGCTCGTACACAATCACATTGTCCACGATTTCATAGCCGATTTCCTCAAGCATGGACTGCATATCATCTGCTATGATGACATTGTCCTCTACGATCAAAATTCTAATTGGATGTTCCAAGCTCCCTAAAGTTTATCTGGTTGTTAATCAAATTTACGAAAAAATATTGATTGCGGAAAAGAAGAGTATGGCAAGCAGAAAAGAACTGAGTGCCAATTTTTTAAGCTCTCCATCAAGCTGTCCTGGATCGTGTGTTTTCAGCACTTTTACCAGGTGTGCAAAAATGGGTAGAAAGGCCAACATAAAATACCCTTGTTTCCAACTCATCCCCTCCACTACAATATAGTACAGAAAGCACAAAAAGGCAATGGCAATGAGCAGAAAATGGTATCGTTTTCCGTTCTCAAACCCCATTTTCACCACCAGGGTAATCTTCCCATGTTTCTGATCGGACACCACATCCCTGAGGTTGTTCAGATTGAGTACGCCCACACACAAGAGTCCCAGCCCGATTGCGGGCAATATCGAATGCCAATCCAATGCTTTTGTATAGAGGAACATGCTGCCCAAAACACCCAACAAACCAAAAAACAGAAATACGTAAAGGTCGCCCAATCCTCTATACCCATAAGGTTTGGATCCCATGGTATATTTGATGGCGGCCCAAATGCTCATGGCGCCCAGCAGGAAAAAAATACCGATGTAGGCCAGATTCTCCAATCCAAATGCGCTGTAAATCAAAACAATGGCGAAAATCATGGATATGGCTATGGATACAATGATGCCCTTTTTGAGCTCAGCTCTAGAAAGTAGACCACTTTGCAGTACCCTTTGCGGGCCTATCCTGTCCTCGTTATCGGTTCCTTTTACCCCATCGCCATAGTCATTGGCAAAATTGGAAGTCACCTGAAAACCTACGGTGGTCAATAGTGCAAGTATAAAAATATCCAGTTCAAAAAAACCTTGTCTGGCTGCCATGGCAGTGCCTACTATAATTCCGGAAAGGGATAGGGGCAACGTCCGCAGTCTAGCGGCCTGCACCCAAGTCTTTGTTTTTCCCAATTAGAAAGGTTCTTCTATCTTAATCCTTTTTCCATCCTTGTACGATGCCACAAATGCATCCTTGAAACCCATCTGCACCAAAAATTCCCTGAATTTTTGTGCCTCTTCCAAGGTTTCATAATTCCCCAAAGAATAGGCGTAAAAAGGATGGGTCTTTACGAAAAGAGTGTTGGTAAGTGCCTCTGAAGCGAGGGTGACATTGTTGTCCACAAACGATTTTACCTGAACGGAATAGATCTTTTCCTTGTTGAGGAATTCCTTGGCCAAGTAGAACTCCTTTACCAGACTGAGCTCCTCGTTCTGCACTTTGAGATTGTCTATCCTGTTCTTTATGGCGTCCAAACTGTCTATCGATACCAAAAGGTTGTTCTGGTTCTCAAAGGATTGCTTGGTGCTCAAACCAGCCGTGAATGAGGTAATGGCCAACGTACCGATGACGAACAGGCCCACAAAGCCCAAAAGCACGTTTCGCTGCAACTTCAGTTTTCGCAGATCTTTGTTCTTATATTTTATCTGGTCCAGCAATCTTTCATTGATGATCTGGGCCTTATCAATGTCCTTATGTAGATCTAACAAATCGCTTTCTTCAATAAAAGGCATATTGTCAAGGGGTTATGAATTATCAGCAATGCTAATAACGTCGTTGTCAATAAGTTAATCGGTATATCTACAAATGTAAAATTTTTAGTTAAAGAAAAAAACTTAGCGGTATGAAATTAATGTCAAAAAGCGACAAATATCAATTATCCTATCTTTTACAACAGATGTATCCCATCATCCTGGATATTGATCTTGCGTTGCCTGTAGAGAATGCCCACTCCTTTTTTAAATGCCTTTTTGCTCAAATGAAGGGTTTTTTGGATTTCCTCTGGCGAAGATTTATCATGGAGAGGCAAAAAACCATTGTTTTCCTGCAGTTTATCATGGATGATCTTTGCGGTGGGTTCCAACATTTTGGCACCGATGGGCTGTAGGGAAACATCTATTTTGTGGTCGTCCCGAACGTTTTTCACAAACCCCTTCAAACGGTCCCCCACAGAAATCGGTTTGAAGATGTCGCTATCAAAAATGAGTCCCTTGTGTTTGTTGTCCACGATCACCTCCCAACCCAGAGGCGTTTTCCGGTGCACCAACAGATCCACCTCGGTATTGGCCGCATATTCCGTCCCTTCCTTCGTCAAGAACTTCTCTACTCGGCTGGAACCGGTCAACCGCATGCTCTCTTCATCCAAATAGCAGTGCACCACATATTTCTTCCCTGGTTCCATCTTTTGGGTCTGTTCCCTAAAAGGAACAAGCAGGTGCTTCTCCAACCCCCAATCCATAAACGCACCATATGCCCCAACTTCCGCAACTTTCAAAAAGGCGAAGCCATTACGGACCACATAAGGTTTCAGGGTAGTGGCCACAGGCCGTTCGCTGTTGTCCAAATAGCAGAAGACCTCCATTTCCATGTCTATCTCAAAATCCTCGGGCACGTATTTGTTCGGCAAAAGGATCTCGGTCCCCTCATCGTCCCCCAAAAAAAGGCCCACACTGGTACTGCGAAGGACTTTTAGGGTGTTGTAATTTCCCAGTTCTATCATAAGGCAAAGGTAGATGGAATTTGTGGGTATAAAAAAAGCTGCCCTAAAAGAGCAGCCAAATGCAATTTGTACTATATCTATCTAATTATAAGCGGATTGCTTGCCAAAATGTTTCGCCAACATATAATAAATGACGGCCCGTTGCTTGTTTTTCTCAGATTGGCCATATTTATCGATCACACTATTTATGGCATCCATGAGCGCTGGACTATCGGCAAGGCCTAATTTCTTGATCAAAAAATTGTTCTTTACAGTCTCCAGTTCCTTTTCATCCGACCCGGAAACTTTGGAAGCATCCAAATTATATATGGCCGGACCTAGACCTATGGTTACCTTGGTCAGCAGGTCCATGTCCGGGGTTTCCCCAAATTTGGTCTTGATGTCGTCTGCGTATTTTTCGATGAGTTCGTCTCTTCTGCTCATAATCGATCAGTGTCTTTTTTGGATTTATAGTTTATGGTCTAAGATATAAAATCGAAATAGTCGAGCAAAATTTTATTGTTCAGTTCCCGTGGGGTATTGATTTCCAAAATCTTAGGTTTATCAGATACTGCATAAAAATTTTCCAGTCCGTCCCTCAATTGTTTGTTGTCCGAAACTTGATTGTATTCAAACCCATACATCTTTGCCAAATGTTCTGCATTGAGTCGGTGCTGGGTCTCAAAAAAGGTATTGAACTCATCCGTATCCTCTTTACCAGGAAGGATCCTAAAAATACCCCCTCCCCCATTATTGACGATGACGATCCTGAAATCGGGCCGGATATGGTTGTTCCAAAGGGCATTGCTATCATACAGAAAGCTCAAATCCCCGGTGATCAACAACGTAGGGCCTTCATTGTGAACAGAGGCCCCTACGGCCGTGGACGTACTTCCGTCAATTCCACTGGTGCCCCTGTTGCAAAACACTTTTAACGATGGGTGCATGGGGAACAATTGGGCGTAACGCACCGTGGAACTATTGGCCAAATGTACCTGATACCCTTTGGGTATGTGCGTTATAACTTCGTCAAAAACCATAAAATCCGAGAAGGGAATCTGTTCCAAATAAGCGGCCCTACCACTCTCGTAGGCCGCTTTGGCCTGCTTCCATTTCTTTTTATAGGCACTTTCCATTTCCGAAGGCGTAAGGATATCTTTTAGAAAG
This sequence comes from Flagellimonas hadalis, assembly GCF_007785775.2. GTDB lineage: Bacteria > Bacteroidota > Bacteroidia > Flavobacteriales > Flavobacteriaceae > Flagellimonas > Flagellimonas hadalis. The sequence goes on along the minus strand of NZ_VNIK02000001.1, from coordinate 291,430 downwards.
GTATTGGGTTGTTCCCTCACATGTTCCGTGAGACAAAAAAACGTATCGTATGCGGTTTTAGGGTCGATATGCCAATGGACCTTGGGCTGGAACTTGCGCAAAAATGCCTTGATCTTTTTGGAAACGACCATCCCGCCAAAAGTAAGGAGCAGATCGGGCCGGAGCGCTTTGAAAAGTTCTTCCCTGTCCGATGATTTTTCAATCGGGGCAATGATACTATCAATACTGGGGAAAAATTCAGGATGGTGCAGATTGGAGGTCGTTTCGGTGAACACCAGCGTATGGCCGTCCTTTGCCAAGGCTTCCAAAACCTCCTGATCTATGGTATCGGGCTGGTCCACCCCTACCAAGACCATTTTTCTGGGGCTATTGTTCCAAATGGAGGCAAACTTGGCATAATCCACCCCTTCGGACACTTTCTCAGTGTCCTCTTCAGGCACCGAGAGCTGTACCGTGGGTTCGTCCAACAGGCCGTATAGCGGTTCCTCAAACGGAATATTGACATGCACTGGCGATTTCTCCACAAATGCCATGCGAAGTGCCTTTGCCAATTCTTTTTCATTGAATGCCTGGATGTCTTCCTGCGTATCCACCAAAAGGTCTTTGCCGAGGGTGGAGACCGTACCTGCTGCATGGGAAATATCCTGTTTCAGATTGGCAGCATATCCGATGTGCTTTTCCAGTACATTGGTCTGTCTGATGGTCTGGCCATCGCCAATATCGATTCGGTAACTTGGCCTATCCGCAGAAACGACAACCAAGGGAATATCGCTGTAAAAAGCCTCGGCCACTGCCGGATAATAATTGAGCAGGGCACTCCCCGATGTGCAGACCACCGCAACGGGTTCCTGCAATTGCTGGGCCATGCCAAGGGCAAAAAAAGCGGCACAGCGCTCGTCCACAACACTATAACAAGTAAAAAATGGATGCTTGGTGAAACCGATGGTCAATGGGGCGTTCCGTGAGCCCGGTGAAATCACTATATGTTTGATTCCCTTGGACTTAAAATACAGGACCAATGTTTGTGCGGCGGGAATATTGGAATACATCATGGAGTACAAAAATACGCTTGAAAATGGGATTCCCCCAAAATCCGGGACAGCAAATTATAGGATGCCCAACATGGTCTTGCTTTTGTTCTGTGTCTCAATCCATTCGTTCAACGGATTGGAGGCCGAAGTGATTCCACCGCCCACAAAAATGGAGGCCTTGTCCCCATTGAGTTCCATGCACCTGAGGTTCACAAACAGCGAAACATCATTTGGACCTAAGAGATTGAGCTCGCCCAAAAAACCAGTGTAAAAGGTGCGCTGGTAATTTTCGTTCCGCATGATGAAATCCATGGCATCTTGGGTGGGTATGCCGCAAACAGCAGGAGTTGGGTGTAATGTGATGATCACTTTTTGAATGTCCGTTTCAGGCTTCATCCTTCCCCTTACCTCGGACCTCAAGTGCCAAAGGTTGCCCGCCCTGACGGATTTTGCCTCATCGATTTCCAACCGTTCCAGGGCAGGGTGCAGTTTTTCCCGGATGTAATCGGACACCATATCCTGTTCCTCTATCTCTTTACTGCCCCATGTCGGGTCTTCGTTGCCTTCGAAGGGCAAGGTCGCGGCCAAGGACATGGTCCACAACTCCCCGCCTTTGACCTTTACCAAGGTTTCAGGTGTTGCCCCGCACCAAGTGCCCACTTCGGGATGGTGGAACAGGTAACAACATGCGTTGGGGTACTGTTGTAAAAGATCATTAAAAATGGCAAGGGGACTTTTGGTCAAGGCCACTTCCATTTTTCTGGAAAGGACCACTTTTTTCAGGTTTCCTTTCCCAATTTCCTGGATCCCCTTTTCAACCAATTCCAAATGTTCCTTTTTTCCCTCATCAGAAAGGGCGACTTCGGCTCTGTCCAATTTCTTTTGTAACGAATGGGTTCCTGTTACAATTTCATCAGGTCGAATCAGGACGGCCCCTTTTGTGAGATCGAACGGCGCAAAAACAAATCCCCTGTCCTGAAAATTGGTGAAACGGAGTTCTTTGTCCATCTGAAAAACACCGACAAGTTCTTCCTGTTCCGGTTTTCGATAGATTGCAAAGGGAAGGTCATTTTTCAGCTGGTTTTCGACTTTGCCGAATAGGTATTGAAGCTCTTTATTTTCTGGGTAATGCAATGGTAGTCAATTTACAGTTGGAAATGAGATCGCCTTCTTCATTGGTGATCTTGATCTCCCAAAGTTGGGTGGTCCGGCCCTTGTGAAGGATGGATGCCCGGGCATACACATATCCCTCTTTCACGGATTTCACATGGTTTGCGGCAATCTCTATCCCACGCACAAAAAACTCCTTTCCATCCAAGAAAATATAGGAGGCGGCACTGCCCACACTCTCGGCCAAGGCCACGGATGCCCCGCCGTGCAGAACTCCATCGGGCTGGTACACTCTTGGCGTAACGGGCATGCGTGCCAGAAGAAAATTCTCGCCCACATCGATATAGGTGATGTCCAATGTTTCCATCAAAGTTCCCTTGCTGATTTCGTTGCAGACAGCCAGAATTTTCTCTTTATGCTCGTTCATCCTCTTATTTTTTGTAAAATTACATAAAGCGATGGCAATATCGAATCAAACTCCATGATTATGCCCCACAGTGAAAAAACGGTCGCCTACATCACCGAAAACTCCTATCTCACCCAAAACACCATCACCGGTAGTACCAAGAATGTATGGTTGGTGTTCCACGGCATCGGATACCTAAGCCGTTACTTTGTAAAATATTTCAATGCACTAGATCCGGAGACCAATTACATCATTGTGCCACAGGCCCCTTCCAAGTATTATTTGGGGAACGAATACAAGTATGTGGGGGCCAGTTGGCTCACCAAGGAGAACACCCAAATGGAAATTGGCAACGTGCTCAACTATATCGATGCGGTGGTGCAAGTGGAGAACCTTCCAAAAGGTCTTAATTTTATACTCTTTGGTTTCTCACAAGGGGTTTCCATTGCCATGCGTTGGCTGGCCCATAGAAAAATTGCCTACAAGACAGTGGTGCTCTATGCCGGGGGCATTCCCAACGAACTGACCAAGGAAGATTTTGATTTCCTTGATTTCGATGCAACCAGCGTCAAGATCATCTATGGGGATGCGGATGAGTTTTTGACCCCGGACCGATTGAAGACCGAAAAAGTCAAAATCGATACGCTATTTAGAGGAAAGGCAGAAATTATAACTTTTTCTGGCGGACACGAGGTAAAGCCCAAAATCATCAAAAGTTTGGTGTAGAACATCAAACCATAGATACAAAGTATCTATCGGTTGACATCGGTTTTTTCTCCTTCTTCGGGATAGTATTTAATGACCCTTGTGGTATAGGTATTGTTAGGGGTCACAATCTGCTTCACCCAGTTCTTTGGCGTATGGCTGTCGAACTGAAAAATGTAGTTGTTGGTGGATTCCGTGGTCAAGGTCTTCGTGACCACCCTGTCCAAGACGCCTTCCTTGTAGTGGTAGAACTGTTTTTTCTGGGAGACAAATTCCTTCTCTTCCACATTGTAGATAAAATCCTCATGGGTGACCAGTTTACCTTTATCATTATAGACCTCCTCGGTCGCGCGGTTGGGCTCGCCGTCAATGTATTCCTTGGTGAGCACTGATTTTTGGGTTCCCTTGGGCCCTTTTCGTTCCGAGGTCCTGACCGATTTCTCCAAAATGCCATTGGTATAGGTGCTCACAGTGGTTCCATCCTTGAAAGGTGTGTACTCAAAAGTGGTCTCGTCCACTCCGTCTATATTGGAGGAAACCATTTTCTGCAATTTGCCCTCTTCGCCATAGAGGTATACCTGTTGTTCCAAGAATTGTTTGTCATAGGAAACAATCTTTTCCACCACTTTCCTATTTGGCACAGTGTCTATGGTATAGAAATTCGCCATGGAAGTGGATTCGTCCAAAACGTTCTTCTTATAACTTTCCATTCGTTTTTCCAACAATTCACCTTCCTTGTATTTGTAGTAGGTAATGTCCTGGTCCGAATCGTTGTATTGGGTAATGGTTTTGGTAAGAATGCCATTTTTGTTGAACTCGAACAGTTCCCTGCCATAATCGGTAATGACCAAACACGACTTGACCTTACCTTCCAGGTCAAAATCTCCCACGTTAAATATCTGGACTTCTTGGGAATGAAGGCCAAAGAGATAAAAAAAAGAAAAAAGGGTGGTGTAGTGCTTAATCATACTACAAAATTACTTCGAATTAAGGCAATTAAAAAATTTATGGCGCATACTATGCCCAAATTAACCTAAAGAAAATGCGGGTTTCCCTAAAATTTGCGATCCGGATCAAAAGGAGCGATGTCCATGGATGGTTTTTTTTCGGAAATCAGCTCGGTGATCAGTTTGCCCGTCGCCGGCCCCAAACTCCATCCCATCATGGCGTGTCCTGTAGCTATGGTCAGGTTATCAAACTTGATGGGCCGTCCAATGTACGGTAGGCCATCAGGGGTCACTGGGCGCAGACCACACTGGGCATTGCTCTTGTCCTCTTCGGATATCTGGAGCCCTTTGTAGTACCGTTCCGCTCCTCTTGCAATGGCTTCCACCCTTTCTTTTCTAATGGTATGGTTGATCCCGGAAAACTCCATGGTCCCCGCAAAACGGGTAAAACCTTCCATTGGGGTCACGGCCATTTTTGCTTCCATCAAGATGGCGGGCATGGTGATTCCGGTCGGGGATTCCACATTGATCCTGTACCCCTTACCTCCCTGCAAAGGCAATGGAAGTCCTAATTTCTTTGACAATTGTGAGGTCCAGGATCCCGCCGCCAAGACCACTTCATCCGCTTGGTAACTGGACTTGTTGGTCGCGACTTTGGTAATTTTTCTGTCCGAAACCGAAATATCGTGTACTTCCTCCCCTTTTTTGATGGTCACTCCGCTTTGGGCCAAATGTTCCAACAACTTTTTCATGATGAGTGGTGGGGTGGTATGTCTATCACATTCCCAGAGTATGGCTCCTTCGGCATTGAAATCCACATCGGGTTCTATTTTTTTTAATTCTTCCTTGGACAAATGCTTGCCGATGAGTCCCATTTTGCCCGCTTTTTCTACCACTTCCATTTCATGGTCCCTGGCCTGTTCGGTCTGGTACACCATCAAGAGTCCCTTGTCCCCTATCAGAAAGTCTCCAAGGTCTCCCGAGGCCTTCATGTCCTCGTAAAGTTCCCTGCTCAACAAGTTGATATCCCTGATGATGGGCATGGCCTTCTCAACCTTGGCCTTGGTGGATGATTTTTTAAAGTACCAGGCCCATTTGAAGAACTCCACATCCAATCGTGGCTTCATGTAGAAGGGGCTGGCCGAATTGAACATGTATTTCAACCCCTTGGTGATCATTCCCGGCGAGGCCAATGGGATGATGTGGCTCGGAGTAAGATACCCCGCATTCACAAAGGATGCACCGGAATCAATCTCCGATTTGTCCAAAACAGTCACTTGGTGACCTTCTTTCTGTAAAAAATATGCCGTGGAAAGCCCAACAATTCCGCCTCCTACGACAACAACACTTTTACTACTGTCCATATTCCGTGGTTTACGATATATGAAGTTGAATTTAGGGACCAAGATAAACAAAGGCATGAGAATTTTTGAACTTTTAGCATGGGTTATTCTGTTATTTGTTATTGGGTTATTTAAAATTTGGAGATTGAAACCTGAAACTTGACTATATAGCCATAATGCAACCTTAAAGCCACTTTTTTCAAATTCAAATCCCTTCAATCCATATACACATTCCATTACCAATCTTTTGACTACTTTTGGGAGATTTTGAAAAACAACTAACAAATGAGAAAACTATCCATTCTTGCTCTGGGACTTGTGTTTGCTTGCAATTCCTCGCAAAAAGCGGTATCGGAGCCTGCACAGGTCGCAAAAGTGGCCGATCCTGTGGTCTATGCGGAATCCATTACCCAAGACGACCTCAAAGCACATCTATTTACTTACGCTTCCGATGAATTTGAAGGAAGGGAAACTGGGGAGCCAGGCCAGAAAAAAGCCGTTGAATATCTTAAGGCACACTATGTATCCTTGGGAATTCCTGCAGCCAAAGCTGACGGCGATTATTTTCAAGAAGTGCCGTTGGAAGTGTCCAAGGTGCCGGAAGGAAGCATTTCCATCAACAATACTGTATTTGAATTGGGAGAAAATGTGGTCACCTTTTCATCTGCCGAAGGTAACTACGACAGCGTGATCTATGCTGGTTACGGCATTGAGGAAGGTGAATATTCAGATTACAAAAACCTCGACGTTACTGAAAAATTGGTGCTCATAAAGGCTGGGGAACCTGTTGATGCCAATGGAAACTACGTGATTTCAGGAAGTGCCGAAAAATCTGTTTGGAGCAACATGTCAGAGGGTATGGGGAAAAAAGGTGAACTGGCACAAAGTAAAGGGGCCAAAGGCGTGCTTTACTTTGATTCCCAAAACTTTCCAAGGTACAAAGGTTATTTCGGTTTCATGAAGACCAACAACAGTGGAAGGATGCAATTGGCAGAAGACAAGTCAGAAACCATTCTCATCATTCTTGACGAAAATTCCGCCAAGGCCATATACAGCGACATTGAATCCGAAGATACACCCCAAACCATTGCAACCAACCTGTCACTCAACGTCACCAGTGCGAACGATAAGGTAAGCTCTGAAAACGTGGTCGCCATACTAAAGGGAACTGAAAAACCCGATGAATATGTGATCATCTCTTCCCATTTGGACCATATTGGTGTAACCTCAGATGGACAGATCAACAACGGAGCCGATGATGATGGTTCGGGCAGCGTGGCGTTGTTGGAGATTGCCCAAGCATTCAAAAAAGCGGCCGATGCGGGCCATGGACCTAAACGATCTATTGTATTCCTGCACGTGACCGGTGAGGAAAAGGGACTTTTGGGATCTCGATACTATACTGACGTGGATCCTATTTTCCCATTGGACCAGACGGTTGTGGACTTGAACATTGACATGATCGGACGTATAGATCCCAATTACAAAGGGGCCAGAAACTATCTGTATTTGATCGGGTCGGACAAATTGAGTACCGAACTCCATAATCTTTCCGAAGAAGTGAACAAAAAATACACCAATATTGAGTTCGACTACACCTATAACGACGAGAACGACCCAAACAGGTTTTATTACCGAAGCGATCATTACAATTTTGCCAAGAACAACATTCCGATCATCTTCTACTTCAACGGTACGCACGCAGACTACCACCGGCCTGGGGACACACCGGACAAGATCAACTATGATCTTTTGGAGAACCGTACACGACTTGTTTTCTACACCGCTTGGGAGATAGCCAACAAGGACAAGCGATTAGTGGTTGACAAGGCACCGGCCACAGAGGAATAAGATTCAACCGTGATAAAAAGTAAAAGGCCCTTATTTTATAAGGGCCTTTTTTCGTACCCTATCAAAAAGTATAGCTGTGTCCAAAAGTGAGGGTAAGGTCCCGGGTACTGCCCGTGGAGAGGTTTCTGAACAATTGGATAAGGTTGAAATGGAAATTGTGCTTCTCTTTCCAAACATAAGTGGCATTGAATCTAAAATTGGTGACATGGGTATTGGTCCTATTGGAATTACTGCTATTATGGGAAGCCCCAAGATTGGTGTTAAGGGTGTTGTCCAAAAACTTTTTGTTGAGGTTCAGAGTGGGGCCCCAAGTGGATGAATTGTCCATACCAATGGTGTTGATGGTTCCGTTCAAGGCAGTGGTGATATTCATGCCCTTGTTCGGGAAACCCACGGTATAGGAAAGATTCCCGTTATGGAACGTGGAGGCATTTCCCAACCGAACCACCCCGTCCTCCTCGTTGGAAACATCGGCCAAGGCGTAATTGAGGTTCAGGTTCTGTTGGAGGCTTTCCTTTTTGGAAAGAATATAATTGATGTTCACATTGGCGTTTTGGGAAAGCTGTTTATAGTTCAACACCTCTTCCGCATTGTCCAATAGATTGTCGTCATTGATGACCTCAAACTGGTCCAATCTGGAATTGGTAAATGTGGTGAAGTTGGAATATGAACCTGTTATGGCCAACGATTCCGAGGCAGTATATGTGGCATTGACAGAACCCACCGTCCTGTTCATGGCCCGCTCCTTTTGATTTTTCAGATTGTCCCGCTGGTATCCGATGTTGAATGCCAAGTTCAATTTGTCGTTGAACAAAACCGTGCCGGTATTCAACGTGATGTTTTCAAAATCATTGTTGAAAAAATAAGCGCCAAGGGTTTCGTAACCAGGGGCGATGCGCTCGTAACCAACGCCAGGGGTTGACTTCTCAAAACGGTAGTCCAATCCGGCGCGGATAGCGTCGAAATATTCGGTGGACGCCCTACTGTTCATTACAAGACCTGCCAAATTTCCTTGTGCATTGTCAATTTCAACTACTCTTAGATCTTGGGTCATTGCCGAGGTGGCATATTCTGCGTTGAGCTGTAGGTTCTCCAAAATTTTATAGGAGCCTTCCAGGCCCAATACCATATTTTCCTTGGGGGTCACTTCCTTTTCATCGGGCACGTTGTTGATTGAGTTGAGGTCGTCCTCCGCATAGAAAGTTGTAACTCCGATGCTATATCGTTCTTGTTCATAGCCCACTTTCAAACCATACCCCATCCGCCGAAAAGCGGGGAGCGTTTGTTCGTTGCCATCATCCACAGGAACACTGGCGGCATCATACACTTGTCTCATCATTGTTGAATATAGGGCTCCCTTTTGATTGGCATTATGGGCCGAGCCGATGCCCAGTTCCACATTCTCCCAAACCCTGAGATTGGTATCCTCAAAAATGGTCACCTCCTTGATGATGGTATGACTGCGCTTGCTGTTGGAAGCTTTGAGTTTGAGTTGATGTATCCCAGGTTCAGCTATAGTGATCATTGGGTCGGTTGCTGTGCTGAAAGTCGGTTCCGCCGTTTCAAAAGTCCATTCAAAACTTGTGGCATTGACGCTTTTGTTCACTAGGTTCAAGGTGGCGGGGGCCTGAAAATCATCATCTTCAAAAGTGGGTTCAATCTCAAAATCGGCCAAAACATCTTGCAAGACAGAAATAGTATCGGAAAAAATCTGGGTTTCCCGTCCATTACCTGCAACAAGGGTTACCAAATGGCCCCCTGGCTTTTGAAATACAATTTTTCCCGGTGTACGTGTTTTGGATTTCGATGGAACTCCCCCTTCAAACGTCCAATCGAATGTGGTTGCCCCAGTTGTAGTATTCTCAATGTTGATGGTCACGGGGGCATAATCATCACCTTCAATAGTGATGATAAAACCGGGCACAATGGCTTCATCGATTATCAATCCATGATTCACCTCTTCCTCTACTCCATCCCTATTGGTCGCTTTCAAACGAATTGAATATTCCCCTTCGGTACTGTAACGTACCGTTCCTGGGTTTTTGTCGGTGGATTGGGAGGGTTCCCCGCCTTCAAAAGTCCATTGGAACGTATCGGCACCTTCGGTTTGGTTATGGATCTTTACATAGACCGGTACCGAATAATCGTTATCCACCACCTCAACTTCAAAATTCGCATCAATGGGCAATGCCACTTCTTTAGCACAAGACATCAGAAGCCCTACCAACCCACCAAAAGCTATGTTTTTTAGGCTACGCATTACAAAATCACAATCTTTCTGACCTCACTTCCTTTGGCCGTTTCCAACAATAAGAGATACACTCCGGAGGGCAGGTTCATGGTGTAGTACACTTCATAAATTGTTTTCCCTGACAATTGTTTTTCATCGTGAATGTGGTTCGTGGTGAGTCCGAACAACCGCAATGACACAACTGATACTTCTTGAAGCGAGACCATCACCGAAAATGATCCCGAGGATGGATTGGGATAGACCTTGAAATCCTTGATGAACGGTGATATGGCCTCTCCCGCATCGGGAAGCTCCCTTGCCTCCGCCACAATGATGGTCTTGGCCACATCTTGATAACAATCACCCTGATAGTTCCTTAGAATGACTTCGTAGGCTCCCGGTACATCAAATCGTAGGATTGCCACACCCTTCCCCTGCTCCACAACCTCAGCGCCATTCGGAAAAACCCATGCTCCGTTGGTGCCAATGGGATTGCTTGTGTTCACCAAGACCACTTCTTCGCCTGCGAAAGCCTGGGATGTAATCAAAAATTGGGCATCCATTTCTACTTCGGTGGTAAATATCTCAATGGTATCGACCCCAGAGCATCCCAAGCTATTGGTCACCGAAGCGGTATAAATTCCTGGTTCGGATAAAGTGACCTGCGGTGAGTTGCTGGAAAACCCATTATTGGAGGTCCAAGAATAGGTCGCGGCGGAATCATCCACCGAAATGTCCAAAGAATGTTCCTGCCCGTTGCAGAGCGTTCGGTCCTCCCCTAGATCGACTTGGGTGGGGTAAGGTGCTTCCAAAACAATTTCCTTTGTGATGGAACATCCAATGGCATCCATCACTTCGAAAGTATAGACACCTTCACCCAGATTGCCCAGCGACAACGAGTTTTCCCCTGTATTCCATAAATACGTATAGGGAGGCACTCCACCCGAAACCTCCACTATCAAGCTACCATTGTTGACATCGTAACAAGTAGGAACAACAGTATCAACTATGTTGATTTCCAATTCTTCGGGTTGCTCTATGGCCACTTGGCCACTTACCTCGCAACCATAGAAATCCTTGACATAGACCAAATAATTGCCTGCTGTCAAGTTTTCCGCAATTTCACCAGAAGCTCCTGATGACCACGAAATATCGTAAGGCGGCATACCGCCCTCGATGGATACTGATGCAAAACCATCGTTGCCATTAAAACAACTGACATCCATCTTTTCGATTTGAAGCATAATGGGGTCCGTTTCCTGCACGGGATAGAGATAGTCTGTGGGCACATCCAACATATTGTTCACATAGATCCCCAAAATGATCCCGTTTGCATCTTCAATGTTTACAGCATATTCCCCTGCGCCCACATTGTCCAATACATTTCCTGTAACGTTAGGTATGATTTGCCAGATGTTCTGTTCATCTTTCCTTTTCCAAGTGTAGATGTAGGCATATTGCCCATCGATCAAAGGATCAAAAGGCACCCCGCCTGATGCTATGGCCACGAGTTGACCGTCATCCGAAGGGTTATTGAACTGGTTGCCGCCATTGCAAGAGATAGGAATCGTCTGTTCCACACTTACCTCCAAAGCGGGTGGCTCTTCCAAAATGAATTCAGCAACATAGGTACACCCGCTTTTCTGGATGGCATTTTCGTAATTGGCATCGGTCACGGTAATGGTATAGGCACCTGCAGGTATATCGTGAGCTTGTATGGCATAGCCATCGGGCGTGTTCTGGGCCGAAGTGGTGTTGATAATGTTGTTCTGTTCGTCCCGCCATTCGTAATTATAGCTATTATTATTAAAGGGCGTGCCACCATTTACCTCTACCGTGATACTGCCATTGGTAAAACCATTTGCGGTGGGTTGTACATATTGCAGGTTTGAAATGGAAACGGGTGTATCGGGCTGCTCTATGGTGACTTCTGCCTCGGCTTCGCAACCTCTGCTATCCACCACATAAACGGAATGGTTGCCCAACCAAAGACCTTCGGCCGTTTCAGTCGTTGCCGCAGTTGACCATATATATTCATAGGGCGGGGTCCCTCCACTGACTATGGCTGTTGCTGTTCCATCAGTTCCCCCAAAGCAGTTGATATCCGTTTTTTCTATTTGGACAGTGAGCAGTTCGGGCTCTTCCAAGACGTACACCACGTCATTGACCTGTTGCAATTGGTTGTTCACATAGGTTCCGATGACAATTCCGTGTGCATCCTCAATATTGACGGCATATTCGCCCGCTTCCAGATTGCTAAGTATATTGGAACCATTGTTGGGAATATCCTGCCAAGTGTTCGGCCCAATCTTTTTCTTCCAAGTATAGAGATATGAATATTGGCCATCGATCAAGGGGTCAAAAGGCACTCCACCAGAAGCAACTGCCATCAATTGCCCATCGTTGGACGGATTGCTGTAATTATTGGCACTGTTGCAGGATATGGAAATGGTTTCCTCAATGCTCAATTGCAGCTCGGGCGGACCTGTCAACTCAAATTCCTCGATAAGCGTACAGCCACCTTTATCGTCTGCTTGATTGTAATTGGCATCCCTTATCGTCAAGGTGTAGGTTCCTGCCGCAATGTCTTCCAAAGTGATGCGGTATAGATTATTTTCATATATCGCGGAAGTGGTGTTGACGATGTTATTGTTTACGTCACGCCACGTATAATTGTAGCTGTTGTTTTGATGGGGCGTGCCGCCAGATACATCCACAGTGATGCTTCCATCGGTGAAATTGTAGGCCGTAGGTTCCACAAATTCCACGGCATCATCAACCACCAATGGGTCCGATGGTTCATCAATGGTCTCGGAATTATCCTGACTTGTACCTTCACATTCGTTACCGTCCCTGACCTCGATTTCGTAGTCATCTGCCGGCAAACCCTCAAAAACATGGCTGTCGCCATTACTGAAATTATGCCAATCCACTTCATTGTTGACCCGGTATTGATAACCTGCTCCAGTACCTCCAGTAGCTTCGATTTCGATTCGGCCATCGCTACCGGCGTGGCAACGGGCATCGTTAAGTTTTTGGAGGGTGAAGGTTACCTCAGGTGGGGGTAAGATTTCGAATGGGTCTGAAAACTCTAGACTATTCCAAGACTCATCTTCAATGTCTTCGCCTGTGGGATGAGTTTGATACTTAACAAAATAGTTTCCTGAACTTAAAACATAAGGAAACACATAGGAATAGGTCGTATCTCCATTATCAAATAAAACTGTCGTGGGTTCTTGCCGCAGACTCCCTCCATCTGGAAAATTTACATCATAGACCGCAACCACCAGTTCTTCCCCTTCATTCAAATTCCTATTCACTGTCATGGTGAAATTGCCGTCATCGGCTCCCGGGCAGGTAGTTTGGTGAGGGGTTAGGTTAAGGAGTTCGGGGGAGCAGCCAATCAAAGAAAATGAAAAATATACTCCTGATTCAAGCACAATATTGCTGAATGGGGCTGTAACCTCATAAGTCAATTGTAAATTGCCCATAAATGAAGTTTCATAATCAGGCCCAAAAATGTCTTCAATACTTACATTTAGTGGATAACGATTGGTATAGTTTGGTATATCCTGCCAACCAAACAAACCAAGATATTTCCATCTCAACCCTTCCACAAAATGATCTTGTCCATCTTCATATTGTTCAAAAAGCAGTTGTGTTGAACACCGTTCGTCGTCTCCAGGGTTTAAGTTTGGCAATAAAATTGCTTGGTAATCAATTGGGAGACAGCTATCTCCGCTAGACCCACATTCAATCACATCAGGTCCATTATATTCAACAATCAATGTTTCAAACGGTTGTAAAACTTCCTCTTCCATATCGTCAGGAAAGTCACAGCCCCAATCGAATTGCCCACAGGGACCATTACAGTTATTTCCAGGATCATCATTATATCCTTCTATGTAATCCACGCTGACCAATACCTCCACATCATTTATTGGAAAAACTCCCATTTCATGAGATAGGTAATAATGATATTCATAATCTCCAATTTGACACCAATAAGCAGGTGAAGTATTTTCCGGTTTCTTTGAATGTACAAATAGGGTTGATTGGGAAGAACCTACATAAAAGCACAATCCAAATAGGATAAATAAAACTTTAATTTTCATCAATCTAATATTTAACATTCAACTCTGCTACCCCACTCACCCCACCATCGGTGAAAACCACCTGAAAAAGATATTCATAGGTATTGTTCGGTTTTAATTTGCTGTCCACAATCCCTTTGGTATCCACTGGGATTTCCTTCAACAAATTTTTCGGTTTGCCTTCCGTTCCCTTGTAAATGGCTATTTTGGTGGCGTTGGTTTCGTTATACGCTTTCCAGCGAATGGTGATGCTGCCCTTTTCCCTGTCCGCTTCTCCATATAATCCTTCCAAAGGTGGGTATAAAGTGGTCTTGGGTACAATGACTGTCAAAGGCGGTGCCGGGTCGGACTCCAAGGTGCTATCGTCGATAGCTATTATGGTGTAGCTGTATTGTTGTCCTTCTTTTACGTCTTCGTCTATCCAGTAGGCAGTAGGCAGTTTTTCAGTAGGTAGTTGGGCAGTGGACAGAGAATCGACATTTTGCGTACTGTCGACTGTCGACTGCCGATTGTCAATTTCATATATCAACATCCAACCTTCACTGTCTTTTTCCCGTCTGTATATTTGATACTTCACGACATCGTCGCTAGAGCTATTCGCCCAGGTCAGGTGTACTTTTCCTTCTTTGATCTCATACGATTTGAATACGGGTTGGGTGGGTTTTATAAAGTCCGGTTTCTTGATCTCCAAAACATCCGAAGGCTCGGACATGTTGAACCGTTGGTCCACGGCAATGAGTTGGTAATACACCTTACTGTTCAGGTTCTTTACCGAAACACTGTCGTAATAGATACTCGCTTGGTGTGGTGAGACCGTAATCTGTGAGTATTCCTCATTCCTGTTATGTCCCTTAAAAATCCGGTACCCAAGAATATCCTCGTCGGTATTGGCTTCCCAACTTAAGGTCACCACCCCCAGACTGTCCACGAGTCCATGAAACCCTTTGGGTTTATGGGGCGGCACGGAATCCACGGGTTGCACCAAAGCAGGAAAGGAAGTCCTGCTGCCGCCATTTTTGCCCAGTGCACTAATGGTCATATAATTAGTGGGCATTAAACTATCGTAACGTACCTTTCGCGCCTCGGGTGGGATGTTTTTTACCACTACTTTGTACGGGCCATCCACATTATCTCCTCTGTTGAGCTCAAAGCCCGTGATCAGGTCATTCCCCTCTTCCAAAAACTCCCATTCCAACAACACTGTTTTATCATCCTCATAATATTTGGAGGTAATGTGGGGCACATAGGCCAGTTGCTTTTCTCCACTACCCGAAACCACTTCCGAAACTGGGCTCACCTCCCCAAAAGGGGTTTTCCCCCTGATTCGATAATGGTATGTTTTGCCATTGGTGATGGAATCCGTATAAAACATCCGCAAAGGGTCTGTTTTTTCGCTATTGTTGAGAGTGGTTAGGGGCAAATCGTTCAATCGCTGAAAATCAATGCCATTTTCTGAACGCTCCACGAAATAGCTGTTATAAACTTGGTTATGTATGGCATAGTTCCAACTGAGCATGGATTTGCCATCAAAGAAAACGACGGCCAAATCCAGCGGCTTGGGCAAATCTTCATAATCTTGAAGCCCAGTGAACACACCGCCCTCTTGAATTTCCAAAACATCTTCGGGAACCATTGAGGTGATTTTGTACAAGTATTTTTCATTGGGGTACACCTCCATGTCAACATACGCCAAACCTGCCATTTGCGCCACTTCATAATTTTGATCAGCCGCATACAGACCCCAAGTGAACCGTTGTTCCTGCTCTTCCGCCAAATTGACAAAGGTAGAAAGCTGATCCATGCCTTCCACATCAAAACTCTCCCCGTAAAGAGATTGGGCCATTACCGCGGCATTGTCGTTTTGTTCAACGAAAGGCATCCACTCCTCCAATGGGCGGGGCCTAAAAACACCTATGGATTTTTCAACGGGCTGGGCAAGTGTTGTGTTGTTTCGGGTTATGGTATAGCGTTTCAACTCATAGCCATGTTCATTGAGCTTTCGCCATGCAAGGGGTGTGGTCACCGCCCATCGTAGCATGATCTTACCGTCTTGTCGCGGACGGGCCATAACAACAATTTGTGGCTTGTCCACTATCAATGAATCCTGCTGGGAATAGGTTTGTATCGCACACAAACAACCCAATAAAACAGCAAAGGGGAAACTTCTTGAAATCGAAGGTCTTTTCATTAATCTTACCATTAATAAGGGTTGTTATACATGAAGATTTGGGAGGTCCCGGGAATATTTCCAGGAAGCATATATTGGAACATTACTTTGTAATCCCCTGTGCGGATGGGCGGCATTGTTCCATTTATAATGTAATTGTACCTGCTGATCTGTGATTGGAATTTGTCAGGTTCATGCAGGTATTCATTGACCACTTTGTATTGAATGTCGATGAAATCCTGTTTGTAGTAAAAAGGTAAATTATAGCGATAGGGAACTCTTTTATCCAACAAGGAATAATTGGGATTGGACTCCAGATAAGAGATGTACCATGTCATGATATCCACTCCCTTTTTTGGGGGCAGGCCAAGCTCCATTACATCCCTATCGACAGTGAAGCGGGATTCCAAGGGATATCCTTCATAAATGAGGGGATCGATGACCTCTTGGAAATAGCTGTCACTCAGAACCGCCTCTCTGGTAATCATCGGCAAATCGGCTGTGTATTTATCCCCCAATAGTTCCTCCTTTCCAAAACGCTCAGAGGGTATTACATCCACTTGCAATGCATGCACATTGGAATAAATGGGGTCCAATAAATACTTGTCCGCTCTTTTGTCCGATATCTTTTCCTTGAAGGTGTTGTATTGGCTTGTGGAAAAGTCATATACCAAGACTTCGGTCTCTGCCGCTATTTGTGCCGTTGTTGTTATTTCCCTATTCCTGACCTCTACGGAGTTTCCTTCTTGGCCCGTGTCTTGGGCAGCGTAATTTTCGCTGGTGCTTCCTGCCGTAGCCTCTTCAGTTGAACTGCTCAGTAGCTGAAAAGTGTAGGCTTTTTGGTTCTTTAGCGATGGGAAATCAAACCGAACCATCTTTTCTGCTTGGTTGTACGACACACCATTAGTTTGTACTTCCCCTGTTTCCGTGATGAAGCTCGTATATTGTACCCAATCGGTTTCCGGTGCGAACAGATAAGGTTGCCCTCTCTCCAATTTCACATATCCTGACCTTCTTTCATTTTGATAGAAATACTGCTGATCGATTACGGGGTAGCAATACACAATATTGGTAAGTGGAATATAATCCGGAGCCTCGCCTGTGGTAAAATTGCGCTCCTCGATTTCCTTGGCCGGTTTGCCGCCTTCTGTCAGGGTAATCCACCTACCACCCCGCCATTCTTGAAAACTTACAGCTACTTTGACATGGATGGGAGAATGGGGAGGTAAAATATCGTGGGACACAAAGTTGGCCAGATCATTGTTTTCGTTCCATTTCAGTTCCCCAGTGATGGCATTGCCGTCTTTTGTAACACTATATTCATCCAAAAGAATGCGATACGTTTTCACTCCTTCATCATCCTCCAGTTCAAAGGGGTGGTTGACACGCATATTGAAAGCGGCCTGGGGAACGGTAAAGACATCCATTTCTCCGGACCCGTTTCGTGGGGTCACATCGGAAATGACCTTCAACCCACCCAATGGTGCGCCCCCAATGACTTCACATTCCTCGCCTAACTCTATCTTGAAACGGAACCTGCCCTTGACCAATCCGCCCAAAAGATTGAAATGCCCCCCCAAATATCCCTTGAACCAAGCTGGATTTGGCAGCTTTGCCTGTAACAATACCGCAGCACCTGCTTTGATGATGGGTATTTTTTTCCGTACAAAAAACAGTTTGATGTTGATGCCTAGTCCCCCTTGCAAGTAGGCATAGGCTTGACCATTTGCATACCAACCATCAATACCGATCTGTCCACTTCCCTTACAGGCCGTTTCCCCATAATCCTTTATCATGATGTCAAAGCCCAATCCAGCTTGAAAACGGGCATAGAATATCAAAAAGGTCATATCTCCTGTATCGATACTGAAATCGGAGCCAAAGGCAAAGCCCATTCCACTTTCAAGGGCATTCAGGTCACGCATATAGTCCAAACTCGACAACTCAACCCCCAATATTTCAGCAACAATGGAAGGTGGTGGCGGACTTCCAGGAATATTGTCCCCGATCATCAAATAAGAAGTACTTTTTAGATTGAAGCTGCCCAACCCTAGTTTTAGACCAATACGATCTTCGGGCGTGCCTATATGGAGATACCATTCATCCGGTTCAATGTGAAAAACGGCCCATCCAGCCCTTCCTTTGGGACCAACTCCCTGAAAAAAGCCTCCAGGGGTGTTCACGTAAATTTCCAACTCGGCATGAAAGGTCTTGTGCTGAAAATCCATTTCCATGGCAAAATGGGCATCGATGCCCACATCAAAGGTCAATCCATCCTGTGGGAAACTCACTTTACTGTAATCCACCAAGTTGGTTTCCTTCAAACGTTCCATCGTGGGATTGTTCTCACCAAAAGAATTGATTTGCTCTTCCATCCCCTTCAACTTTTGCTTGAACTTGTCGCCAAACTCAAAATCCAACGCTTTGACAATATGGCCTTCACCAAAGAACATCACACGGTTCAATCCATAGTGGTCATTGAAATCCATTTCAAAGCCCACCTTTCCGTTGAACGCCTTCTCATTGGTGAGTGCAAAACCAAGAAGAGCCCTGAAACCTAGTCCATTGTTGTGGTTTGGCACATAGGACTGTCCTGAAGGAATCATTGCAGAATAGGTGCCTGGTTTTTTGGACATTTTGTAATATGCACCACCGCCTATTCCATTTACTTTTGCCGGACCAATATAAGAGGGGGTCAAAGAATTGGATAAATCCACATACGTATCCACGAACCAGTACCTAAAATCTTTTCTTCCAAACCATGCCGAGGCGTCCACGGCAATCCCATTGAAAGTAGCCCCCAACTCCCCATAAAATCCATTTCCGTAAACGGGGTCGTCCCTTTTAATGTCCACCATACCACTGATCTGGATGGTTCCCAAATCGGCTTCCAGATAGATTTGATCGAGTTCGATTTTTTGGAAGCGCCAACGATGCAATCCCACATCCTCATTAAATCCTCCCACAATGGAAAGGGTGGTGTTTCCAGCAAACCCTTTTTCCATCATGTTCACATCGAGGTTGAAGGAGAGCGCTGCCATGGAACCGTTGGAAGTAAACCCAATTTGTGAAAGGGTCACCGGGAAGTCGGCAAACTTTACTTCTCCATTATACCCTAGATAATCTACTTGGAAATAAGGACTTTCCGTTTGCAATTGAAGGTTTTGAAAGGTGATTCCTTTAAAATTGATCAGCGGATTATCGATTTCCGATTCGGAATTGTCTCCGCGTATTTCGAGGCTTCCATGCAAAACTGCTTTGGGCCTGAACTTTTTTTCCTTGACTTTGAGTTCCACATAAGAATTCTCCGTGAGTGTGGCGGTTGCCTTGAACACATTGAACGATATAGCTTCATTGGCCGAAGCCGATAAGATATACTCATTGTTGACAGGGTCTATAATGGCTTGATACGCCAGCGTTCTCCGTCGTAGGGTTTCTGCATTTTCATTAGATAGTTCTGTGGCTGTCACCTCTTTGGAAACGGGAAGTACGATGTTTCCATAGAAGCCGGCCCCTATCAGGTTGCTCGTCACGAATTCAGCCTCAATATGATCTACGGAAAATTGCCAATTGGATGCATTGCCCTCATGGAGCGGCAAAATGTTGTCCACGGAGAAATTTCCCGAAACACCCATTCCATCCACCAGTAAATGGGAAGCCTGAAATTGAACACGTTCCCCTCCACTTCTTTTGTTGAACTGTTCTGGCAAGACGACCGTGAAGGCATCCACATAGACCCCCCGCCACAATTTTTCATTTCCGGGAATCAAATACTGCTGATAGCCTTCAGGAAATCTAACATTGGGGGAATTCCTTAGGTCGCTGAAATCGAAAACAGCCTTATTCAGTTCAAAGACCAAACCCGCTTTCCCTGTGCCATCGGCACTCCCCTGTTTGGTCAACTGAAACGTTGGGAGATCCACTTCCACAAGGATATCGTTCCAATCACTGACAATGGTCTGGAAATGTCCTTCAACCTTTACATTTTCATCTTGGATCACTTTATAATTGGAATCCACCGGCTCCAACATGCTTCTCGGAAACATCAAGTCGGCAGTGATGCCCAATTCCTTAAACCCTCCACAGTCAATGGTAACATAGGTAAGATTGTCAACATTTCCCGACCCCATATCGAAACCTCCACGAAGGGCAACAAGGCCATTTCCACCGTTGATGGGAATGCCAATGTCCCCCAATAGCACCAAATTGGCATCGCCATAGATGCCTCCCTTATGGGAAATCTTGATTCCCTCCGCACCAAAAAAAAGTTCAATAGGTTCGCCATTTGAACCGGATTGTGGAATACCGATATGGACAAAGGCTGTGACTTCCATGTGTTCCGGAAAAATTTTGGCCTTGCTGATTGCCAGCGTATATGTAATGGTCCCGATTTCCTTCTTGACCCCGATGGGAAGGGTGACCATGTCATTCGGTGCAATCAGGTTCACATAGTTTTGGTTAAAATCCAGCTCTTCGAAGACCGACCTTGCAGTTTGGACAATCTGGGTCGTGGTAGTATCCAGTGAGAAGTTTTGCTGGAAATAAGAATCATCAAACTCGCTTTGAAGTGTTTGGGGGAAATGAACATTCGAGAAATCATTGGCCAATCCTTTGAAGTGCCTCATGATACTTTTTTGTTCCGTGCTAGGTTGTTCAGTGGATAATGAATCCTTTTCCGTACCGTTTTTGGCCAAGACCGATTGATGTAAAATGAGTCCGACCAAACACAGCCACAACACTCTTTTTCCCATAAATTCCAACTTCTTTTAAAGTGATGAAATAAAAAATGTAGAGGTTGGGAGGGAAAGTAAGGCAAACAGACAAGCCATGGGTGACAGAATTGACGAATGCCCCTTTTGAATTGATGGATGAGTATTCTGGATGGACGCTTTGAAAAAAGGAAATGTAGAAAACAAAAAAATCCCAAACCTTTCGGCTTGGGATTTGTCAATGCTTGGGTGGAAGACCGGGCTCGAACCGGCGACCTCTGGAACCACAATCCAGCGCTCTAACCAACTGAGCTACAACCACCATTTAAAGCGGATGCAAAAATACTTTTTTGTATTGATTCAACCAAAATATTTTGAGGATTACAACTGTAAAAATTTATAAGAGGCTTTCTTCCTGTCCATTGTCCCGAATAAAAATCCAACACCTGTTTTGGTGTTTAGTACAAATCATCGATGAAATACATCTTTATTTGGACCAAACACACTTTTTTTGGCGTTTCACAACATTTAATTTCCAAAAAACTGGCCTAAAATTATTTTAGCACCTAAATAGATATCGTCTTTGCTGTCCAAAAAAACCTCTATATCCAACTACAAGAACCTGCTTGCGGGGGCAACGGTCTTTACCTATTTTTTCCTTTTGTCCCTATCTCTCTCCGCGCAGACCAGCAAAAATGATAGCTTGGCCTTTAAGTTGCAGCGACTGGAATCCACCAATCGGTTCAATCCAAAGGACACAACCCATATCAATTTGTTGATCAGGCTTGCATTTTCCTACAGATATCTGGATGGTGACAGTTTATATTCCATAGCGGAAAGGGCCCTTGAATATAGTGAGGCCATTGATTATGGCTATGGCAAAGTAAAGGGATTGGATGCGTTGGGCAATTATTATTACGATAAGGGTGACAGGAAAAAATCCATGCCCCTTTTCGAGGAAGCCCTTCATTTGGCACAAGAACTGGACGATATCCGTTGCGAGATCTCCATCATCAACACCTTGGCACAAAACTATAGTTTTGAGGGCAATTATGCAGACGCACTCAACCTGAACCTGAAAGGCATCGACCTTGCCAAAAAAATCGATGACCAAAAAATGCTTTCCATATTGAATGAGAACATAGCCGGCCTCTATGCCGAACAAAAGGACTTTAAAAATGCCCTGATGTTCTATGATACCGTTCAAAAAATCAACAGAAAACTAGGGAACGAGGTCATCGATGCGGAGACACAGAGCAATATGGCTTCCTTATATATGGATGCCAAAGATTTCAAGCATGCCATGTTCAACATCAACAGGAGCATCATCACTTTTGAAAAAAACAAGATATACGACTGGCTTGCCTATGCCTACGAAGTAAAGGGAAACATATACCTTGAGCAGGAAAAATATCAATGGGCCCTTTATTGGTTCGACCAAAGCAATATGCTCTTCAAACACCAGATCGAGGACGATCGGATAAAGATCCAATTGATGAACGGCATGGCCAAAGTGTACCTTGGTCTGGAAAAGGACAGTCTTTCGTTCCTACATGCGCAAGAAGGACTGGAACTCTCCAAAAAAATAAAATCACTACAAGGGCAAATCGATTGTTCGGAGACCTTGTACAAACTCCACAAGAAAAAGGAAAACAACACCGCTGCGTTGGAATATCTGGAAATCTTCAAGTCCCTTTCGGATTCCTTGTTCCGGGACAAGAACAAACAAAGTTTGTCCTTATTGGAGACCAAATTGCAATATGAGCAGGAAAAAAAGGAACTCATCGAGTCCAATCAAGTCGCATTGGCAAAGCAACGGAACTACATTTACTTTTCCGTGATCGTGCTGCTCATCCTGAGCATTATCATCTTGGTGGTACGGCGTAGTGAAAAAATCCAGAAAAAACTGAACAAGGAACTGAAGGAAAAATCCATAGCTGTCATTGAACGTGAGTCGGAGCTGAACGAGATCAACAGGACCAAGACCAAACTGTTCTCCATCATCGGGCATGATCTTAGAGGACCTATTGGGGCTTTGCAGGAATTGCTCAAACTGTTCATGGAAGGTGAAATAGGAAAAGACGAATTCATTTCCTTCATCCCCAAGCTCAAGAGCGATGTCGAGAACATTTCATTTACCCTCAATAACTTATTGTCCTGGGGGCAAAATCAGCTCAACGGAGCGGTGACAAGACCTAAAAGGATTTCTTTGGAGAAAATAGTGGTGAGCAATATCCGATTGTTGTCCGAACTGGCCAAGAGCAAGTCCATCAAAATCATCAACCAACTACCTGATAATCCACAAATTTGGGCAGACCAGAACCAAGTTGATATTGTGGTAAGGAACCTGCTCAGCAATGCCATCAAATTTACCCCCAATGACGGTTTGATCACCATAGAGGCGGAAGAGAAACCCAATGCCTGGCAAATTTCGATACGCGATACTGGGATTGGTATGAACAAGGAAATGCAACGAAAGGTTTTTGAGGATTATACGAACATTACCACCTATGGCACCAATAACGAAAAGGGAACCGGTCTTGGGTTGTCCCTATGCAAGGAAATGGTGTTGAAGAACAAAGGCTCCATTTGGGTGGAAAGTATGCTTCGCAAAGGAACCACCTTTTACTTTACTTTACCAAAGGCCGAAAAAAGGTACCAGAAAGCGAGTTGATCAGATAAGGTCTCCCAAATTGTCTACCGCAACATATCGCTCCACGGTAAAGCCTTCGGCATATTCCACACCCACTATTCTACCCAAATCCCTGGCTCGATAGATCACACTATCGGTGAAATTTTTGCTGCTGATCGGAGTTTCAGGCTCTTTGCTTTTTGGGTCGTAGAACTGGGAACTGTACGCCATGATGGCTTCGGTCTTTTTGTCGATAAACCCTGAGACATCCACCACAAAATCGGGTTCCAAATTTTTCCATTGGATGTAACGGTACACTACCTTGGGTCGCCATGGTGCCTGCCATTCATCGTCCCCGTCCATCTTGGTGTCAATTTTAACGAGTCCGCTCAAAAAACAAGCGTCGCTCACCAATTTGCTTCCCCTCGCATGATCGATGTGTCTATCGTCCACCGCATTGCACAGCACGATTTCTGGCCTATACTTTCGGATGACCTTGATCAGCTCCAACTGGTGCTCTTTGTCATTGGTGAAAAATCCATCCGCAAATTCCATATTCTCCCGAACGGACAGACCCAATATATTTGCTGCTTTGGTTGCTTCTTGATCCCTGATTTCCGCCGTGCCCCGTGTGCCGAGTTCTCCGCGGGTCAAGTCGACGACCCCTACTTTTTTTCCTTTGGAAACTTCCTTGGCTATGGTGGCCCCAGCGCCCAGTTCGGCATCATCGGGATGTGCTCCAAATACTAAAATGTCTAATTTCATACTTTTTATGCGGTCACGGTCATTGATTTTACTTTGGCAATGGCGTGTTCAATATCTGCTGTTAAATCTTCTATTTCTTCTATGCCCAATGACAGACGGATCAGCGAATCTTTGATTCCCTGCTTTTCCCTGTCCTCCGGACTCATGAGCGCATGCGAGGTCATCACCGGGGAGACCAAAGTACTTTCAATCCCAGCAAGACTCATCGATGGTTTGATGAGTTTCAACTGTTTGAAGAACAAGGATACATCTATATTTGAATCCATTTCAAAAGAGAGCATCCCCCCAAATCCGTGCATCTGTGTTTTGGCCAATGCATAGTCCGGATGGTCTTCCAACCCTGGGTAATAGACGTTTTCCACATCCTTGTTTTTTTTCAGGTACAGTGCCATCTGCATGGCGTTGTCATTTTGGGCCTTCACCCGTATGGCCATGGTCTTGATGCTGCGTTCCAGCAACCACACCGTATAATCACTCAAACTTCCCCCAAAACAAATGGCGGTCTGGAACACCTTGTCCATGTGTTCTTTGGAAGCCGCGACCACGCCTGCGCAGATATCGGAATGCCCTCCCATATATTTTGTAGCACTGTGCAGCACCACATCAATCCCAAAATCGATGGGAGTTTGGTTGATGGGGCTGGCAAAAGTGTTGTCTATCATGGAAAGGATACCATGTTTTTGGGCCAATTGGGCCACTCCGGCAATATCTGTTATCGTCAACAAAGGGTTGGATGGGGTTTCTACGTAGATCACCTTAGTGTTCGGTTTGATCTCTTTCTCAAAATCCGCTACCGACCATCCGTCCGTGAAAGAATACTGGATTCCAAATTTTTCAAACTGGGTCACGGCAAAGTGATATGTGCCCCCGTATATGGTCTGCTGCAAAACAATATGGTCCCCCGCTTTCAAGAAGGTCATCAAGGCCGTGCTTATAGCGGCCATGCCACTTCCGAATATCAATGCGGCCTCTGCATGTTCCAATGCCGCCAGTTTATTGCACAGTGCTTCCTGGTTAGGGGTGTTGAAGTATCTGGGATACCGTTTTACATCCACGTCCTCGAACTCATAGGAAGTGCTCATATACAAGGGAGAAACCGCTCCCTTGAACTGGCTGTCCACAAGCTCCCCTTCGTGGGTACAAACCGTGTTGATGCCTTTTTTTGCTTTGTCCATGAGAAAAAAATCTTTAGGCTAAAGATACAAAACCCATCATACTTGGACCTGCTTCCATTTTCCTTTTTTGAACCACACCATGGCAATGATGGCCAATAAGACCTCTGCAAAAGTGATGGCCACAAAAACACCCATGGCACCCCAGCCAAGAACAAGGGCCGCAACATAGGCCAAGGGCAATTGGATGAGCCAGAATGAAACCAGATTGATCTTGGTAGGGGTCCGGGTGTCCCCTGCCCCATTAAATGCTTGGCTGACCACCATACCATAGGCATAGAACACATAGCCCAAGGCAATGATCTGAAGGCAGAGTGCCCCATTTTGGACCACTGCCGGAGTGGTATTGAACCATGAAACAATACTCTTGGCGAAAATGAGATATACCAAGGAAACCGTGCCCATGAAAATGGCATTGTATTTGCCTGTTTTCCAGACCGATATTTCGGCTCTGTCCGGTTGTTTGGCCCCAAGGTTCTGCCCCACCAAAGTGGCCGCTGCATTGCTCATTCCCCATGAGGGCATCAAAGTGAACATCATCACACGGATGGCGATGGTATAGCCTGCGAGCACTTCGCTACCGAACTCGGACATGATCCGCATCAAGAAAATCCAGCTCGATGTGCCGATCAAAAACTGGGCAATACCACCCAAGGAAACTTTGATCAAATTGATCATCACTTTGAAATTGAGGGCCAAATCCCGAAGGGCCAATTTGATTTTTCCCCAACCGAAGAACAGAACGGCCAATTGGAAAATAACGGCTGTTCCCCGACCAATATTGGTGGCAATGGCAGCTCCCATCACCCCAAATTCGGGAATAGGCCCAAATCCGAAGATGAACATGGGGTCCAAAATGATATTGAGCCCGTTGGAAAGCACCAAGGCCCACATGGCAATGGAAGCATTCCCCGCGCCCCTGAATATAGCATTGATCAAGAAAAGTAGCACAACCGTTATGTTGCCTCCTATCATCACTTGGGTGTAGCCATATCCTTCGGCAATCAAATCAGGTTCTCCACCCATGAGGGCCAAAATTTCTTTGGCGTAGATTATTCCGATTACACCAATGACAATGGAGATCAAGATGCCCAAACTGATAGCCTGCACAGCGGCAACGCGTGCGCCTTGCACATCTTTTTCGCCTATGCGTCGAGCCACAACAGCGGTCGCGGCCATACTCAGACCGATGGCGAGCGCATAGACCAATGTGATCACAGATTCCGTAAGACCTATGGTCGCCACGGCATTCACGCTCACTTTGGAAACGTAGGCGATATCGACCAAAGCAAAAATGGATTCCATAAGCATTTCCAAGATCATGGGGATGGAAAGCATGAAAATGGCCTTTCGGATGCTGCCTGAAGTGAACTCTGTTTCTTTTCCAGATACGGCAATCCAGAAGTATTGAATGAGTTTTTTGAAAGTAAGGGTATTATTGGATGGTGTCATTATTGTCAAGAATTACGTTTGGAAAAAAGAGAAAATGTCAACTCAACCGAAAAGTCTTCGGTTACTTTTTTGGCGTAAAGCCAAACGTGACATCTATAGCGTACATAATTCTTATAACTTCATGATGGGACAAATATGCAATTTTTTTCAAAAAGAAAATGAAATTTGTGCAATTTCTTTCCCTTCATCCACTTTGCTTATTGAAACATACAAATAGAACAAACGATTATTCTTTGGCGTAGTGTACCCGATATCTCCAGAAACTGATTCCACCCAGAACAAAGACGCCCAGAACGGTGTACCACACAAAAGTTGGTGTGATGACCTGGTCACCGCTCGCGTAACTATGAAGGCCCACTAGGTAAAAATTGACCCCGAAATAGGTCATCATGATGCTGGCATAGGCCACAATACTGGCAAAATTGTAGATCCATTTGCCACGAAGACCCGGCACCAATCGCATGTGCAATACAAATGCATAGATCATGATAGAGACCAATGCCCAGGTTTCCTTGGGGTCCCAGCCCCAATAACGGCCCCAGCTTTCGTTGGCCCATTGGCCACCTAAAAAGTTACCTATGGTGAGCATGACCAAACCGGCGGTAAGTGCGAGTTCGTTGATTACGGTAAGCTCCTTTATATTGATGTCCATCCGTTTTTTGTTCTTTTTGGTCGTCAGTACCATCAACAATAAGGCGACCACGCCCAAGATCATCCCGACGGTCAACGGACCATAACTACCTACGATGACGGCCACGTGGATCATCAACCAGTAGCTGTCCAATACCGGCTGCAGGTTGGCAATGGCCGGGTCCACCCAACTTTGATGGGCAACCCACAACAGCATGCAGGTCACAAAAGCACTGGAGGCTATGGTCAATTCACTTTTTCGGCCCAAGGCCAAACCTATGCCCATGGTAGCCCATGCCACATAAAGAATACTTTCATAGGCATCGCTCCAAGGTGCATGGCCCGAAATGTACCAACGTAGAATCAGACCAATGGTATGCCATATAAAAAATAAGATGATGGTCCCCTTCAATCCATACGCAATGGCATCAAGAATCTTGCGCTCCTTAAAGATCTTGGCAATCAACACAAAGAACAACAACAAACCAACCATGGCGTAGTACTTGTACAACCGGTTGAAAAGATCCAGTTTGTTGTAGATGATCTCTATTTTGACCTTTTGGTCGGATGGGAGCACCTCTGCCCCGTGGTTATGTTGGTTCTGATTGAAGGCCTCCAACAGTCGGTCTGGTTGTGAATAATCGCCTGTAGCGATGGATTGTTGCAAGGAGCTCAGGTAAAAGGGCATTGCATTTCTGATAAAATTGGAATACAACGAATCCTGTACCTGAAATTGCCCGCCCCGGTATTCCACGGCAGAGATCCATTTGTTGTTCTCATCGTCCAATAGGGGAAATATTTTCACGATACCTCCGGTCAAAGCCATATTGAGCAAACTCAATCGCTCCCCTACTTTCTTAAAATCCTTTTCAAATTTATTGGGATTGGCCTTGGACGTAGCCCTCTCCAAAAATGGTTTTAGCTTATATTCTCCCTTGGCATCGAAGAAATCGGTAAGCTTCACAAACTCCGTACCTTCGGGAACACCGACAACCTTACGAATACTATCATTTCCCTTATCACCCAATGCAATAATGTCAGTATTGGCCCAAACCCCAGGGTTCAACATCATTGAAAGGAATACCTGATTGGCGGAAAGGTCTTTGTATTTGTCATCCCCACTCAGTTTTCGCAGCAATTCGGATGCGAAGGTATTGATGGGTTTCATACGACCGTTTTCATCCTGTACGACCAATGCCCCAAACTTTTCCGCATGTTCCTTTGCTGCTGTTGTGGCCTGGATCACGGAGTCTATCTGTGCCTGAGTGGGCAGTACGGAATGTCCATGCGCATCTTCTTGTGCATTTGCGGAGACCAATGCAAAGAACAGTGCAATGGTGGTCATTGCGGCTTTCTTTTCCTTTATTTTTTGGAGCATGGTCTGTAGATCCCTAAAACGTGTTTTACCAAAGAACATAATGCCCATCAAACCAATATAAAGCAGAAAATAACCAATATAGGTGATCCACGTTCCCCAAAAATCGTGGCTTACCGAAAGCCCCGTTCCCTTTTCGTCAGGGTCAAAATTGGCCTGAAAAAAACGATATCCTTTGTGGTCCAATACGTGGTTCATGTAGATATCATAATCGAATGGACGCTCGTCGTGCACGGTCACCTTGCTCATGTACGATGCGTAACCTGCTTCGGTTCCGGGGTATTTTTCGGCAATAAAGTCATTGAGTTCAATGGAGAAAGGAAGTTCATAGACCTTGGATCCATAACTGAGCGAGAAGTCCAGCCCCCCCACTTGTATCTTATCTGAAAAATTGGTCGTGCCCTTGCCGCCGAGCAATTTCACTTCTTGGGTCTCCCCATTTGCAGAGATGGCAACGACCAAGGCATCTTGCGCCATTTCGGTGGGTTCGCCATCAGGAATCTTCACTATACCGTATTTTCCTTTGACCATGGGCTCGGGGACCACGAATTGCATCCCGGCCATGGAGTAAAGCGACCGTAATTGTAAGGGTTGAATGCTGTCCACGGTCACTTGATCCTGAAATTGGTCCGCCATCCGCATAAAATTCCCCTCAAAAGGGGTCTTTATTTGGTAATCCCCCTCTTCGGTGACGTAGATGTTGATGGCCCCTTCGGTATCGTTGTTCAGGGCAAAAAGCACATTGTGTATGCTGGCGATCTTTCCATTTTCCAGATAATGTTCGTGACGCTGGCCATCGCCTGCTTCCACGATCTGGAGGTATTCGGCTCCATTTTCATCAGGAATCAATCCTTTTTCAGCTCCTTTGATGAAATCCACATACGAAATGGTAAACGGTTGTCCGTTGAAATCGGATTTCCAAGGCAGGCTGGTACGTTTTCCCTCCGGGGTCACAAGGATATCATCTTCCAAAATGCGTCGCTTGGTTTCCCCGTTGATGTCACCGTCCACGTAGGCGGTCAAATAGGTCTTGTCCGAATAGAACTGGTTTTCCGTGGCCCCTTCACGAATGGGCATCATTCCCTCATAACTGATATATCGGGTCACAAAGGCCCCGAAAATGATCAGGATCCAGGACAGGTGGAGCACCAATACAGGCCACTTTTTCCACTGTAGCAGTTTGTATCTGTATATGTTTCCGAAGAAGTTGATCACAAAAAAGACCATGATGACCTCAAACCAGGTAGTGTTGTAAATGAAAATTCGTGCGGTTTCGGTACTGTACCAGGTTTCCACAAAAGTTCCCATGGCCAATGCCGCTGCAAAGACCAAAAATAGAACAGCCATAAGTCTTGTGGAGAATAAGGTTTTCTTTAGGATATCGATCATGGAAATTCGGTCTACTTTCGGCTTGCAAAAATACGGCCTTTTTACAACTTAGTTGGTTTATATCGATAATAAAAGATCAAATGGAATTGTTAATTGTCGGTGTGATGCTTCTCCCTTAAATTTGTAATTTTGAACATGCTCAGCGTCGTTATTTTGGGAACCGGAAACCTGGCCATGCACTTGTTCAGGGTTTTTTCAGCAACCACTGGGGCACAGGTGGTGCAGGTCGTGGGCAGAAATCCCGAAAGTCTGCGCTCCTTTTCCGAGCAGGTTGCCACTACTACAGAAACCACTTCCATCAAGGATGCCGACGTGTACATCATAGCCGTAAAAGATGATGCCATCGCAGGGATTTCCCATCAACTTAATAAAAAAAATGGTGTGGTGGTGCATACTTCCGGAGCTGTCGGAATGGATGCCTTGACCCCTGAAAACCGAGGCGTTTTCTATCCGTTGCAGACCTTTACCAAAGGTAAGCACATCGATTTTGGAAAAGTGCCCATCTGTATCGAGGCCAAAGAAGAGCAGTCATTGACCCTATTGAGGTCATTGGCCCTCACCTTATCCCAAAATGTCCATGAGGTCAATTCGGACCAACGAAAAAAATTGCATCTTGCGGCGGTTTTTGTGAACAATTTCACCAACCATCTTTATGGTATAGGTGAAGAGATCTGTGAGAAGGAAGGGTTACCCTTTGACCTTTTGAAACCCTTGATCTTGGAAACCGCGGAGAAAATCCAATCCATGTCTCCCAAAGAGGCACAGACCGGCCCTGCCCGAAGGAACGATCAAAAAAGCATACAGGACCACTTGAAACTTTTGAACAACGACAAACATATTGCGCTCTATAATTTGATGAGCGAGGCCATAAAACAAGTCTATGAAAAAGAATTATAAAGAGCTTTTGAGCAACATCACCACCTTTGTCTTTGACGTGGACGGGGTGTTCACGGACGGGTCCGTCCTGATCACTTCCGATGGGCAGTTGCTCCGAAAAATGAGCGTCAAGGACGGATATGCCGTAAAGACCGCCATACAGAAGGGATACAATGTCTGCATCATCACTGGCGGCACCAATGAAGGGGTCAAAGAGCGGCTAAAAGGTCTTGGCGTGACCGATTTTTACATGGGCGCCCACCACAAGGAAGAACCTCTTAAAGAATATCTGGACATCTATAACATTGATCCGCAGACCGTGGTATATATGGGGGACGACCTTCCGGACATCCCTCCCATGAAACTGGTAGCATTGGCCACCTCCCCACAAAATGCAGTGCCGGAAGTGAAGACCATTTCCGACTATGTTTCCCATAAAAATGGTGGGGACGGCTGCGTACGAGATATCATTGAGCAAGTATTGAAGGTGCGAGGAGACTGGTACGATAATTTCAGTGCCAAAAATGACTAAAAACCCCTTGCAGGAAAACCTGAAAGCCCATAAACTCATTCTGGGTTCCGGTTCGCCGCGGCGAAAACAGTTTTTGGAAGAACTGGGCCTGGATTTTGAGGTCCGACCAAAGTCGGTGGACGAAGTCTATCCCAAAAGACTGCGGGGCAAGAAAATATCCGAATATTTGGCCAGATTGAAGGCCACACCTTTTAAGGAAGAACTCCAACACAATGAGATCGTGATCACTTCCGATACGGTGGTCTGGCACAAGGGAGCCTCTTTGGCCAAATCGGAAACCAAGGAAGAGGCCGCCAAAATGCTGCGCACCCTGTCCGGGGACTGGCACAAGGTGATTACCTCGGTCTGTTTTACAACGAAGGATTCCCAAAAAACCGTAAGCTCCGTCACCAAGGTCAAGCTCAAGAAGCTTTCCGAGGATGAAATCCAATATTACGTGGACAATTACCTTCCATTTGACAAAGCGGGTGCCTATGGCATACAGGAATGGATAGGAATGATCGGGATTTCCAAAATCAAGGGTTCCTACACCAATGTCGTGGGGTTGCCTACCCATCTGGTCTACAAGACGTTGATGGATATGGTTTCCTAAATTTTCTATGATTAACTTTGAGGGAATCAATTCCAGATTCCATTGAAAGTTGAAACGTAAAAACCAGGGGAATGGTTTTGGGGCCAACATGGAAACAATGATTTATTTTTAAGGGTCAGTTTGGGATTGTAAACCTTTTAACCGAAGCGTATGGGCCTTGTTAAAACTCTTCTAAATAGCGTAAGCACTGCTAACAAACTTTCTATATTTGGCCTTGCCACTAAAAAACCAACTATGCGATACCTTTGGGCTTGTTTTGTAGCCATAACCCTGTATTTCCCAAAAACCTTTGCCCAAAAACCTGCCAAGCCTACATCTGCCGAGATCCATCATGAGCTGCAAAAACTGAACTTTTTGGGAACGGCACTCTACGTTGCGGCCCACCCCGATGACGAGAATACCAGTTTGATCTCCTATCTGTCCAATCACAAAAAGGCCAGGACCATATATCTCTCCTTGACCCGTGGGGATGGAGGACAAAACTTGATCGGCCCCGAACTCCAAGAACTCTTGGGTGTACTTCGAACCCAGGAGCTGTTGGCCGCAAGAGGTGTTGACGGCGGGGAACAACGGTTCACACGGGCCAACGACTTTGGTTTTTCCAAACACCCGAACGAAACCCTCAAGATATGGGACAAGGATAAGGTGTTGGGGGACGTGGTCTGGGCTATCCGTACACTTAAACCGGACATCATCATCAACCGTTTTGATCATAGGACGCCAGGCTCCACCCATGGACATCATACCTCTTCGGCCATTTTGAGCATGGAAGCCTTTGACCTTGCCAACAATGCCAATGCCTACCCAGAACAATTGGAAATTACATCTGTTTGGCAGCCCAAAAAATCGTTCTACAACACTTCTTGGTGGCAATATGGGAGCCGCGAAGCATTTGACGAAGCGGACAAGTCCAATATGTTGCATGTGGACATAGGTGTGTATTACCCGGAACTTGGCCTGTCCAATAACGAGATTGCCGCCCTGGCCCGTAGCCAACACCTATGCCAAGGATTTGGTAGATTGACGGAACGAGGTACATCAGAGGAATATTTGGAACTCCTCAAGGGGGATATTCCAAAAGGGAACGATTTATTTGATGGTATCAACACCACCTGGTCCCGAGTGGAAGGCGGCGAAGCTGTTGGAAACATTTTGTACGCCATTGAAAAGAATTTTGATTTTAAAAATCCTTCAAAGCACATCCCAGACCTAGTAATGGCATATGGACTTTTACAAAAAATCAAGGATGAGCACTGGAAACAGTTAAAGTCGGAGGAATTGAAATCCATCATCCTGGCCTGTGCTGGGTTATACCTCGAAGCAAGTTCCGATGGCGCCTCCACTACTCCGGGCAGTTTGGCAAAAGTGAACATTGAGGCCTTGAACAGGAGCTCGCAGAACATTTTTCTAAAAGAAATCCAGATTGTAGGGGCCGATGCCATAATAGCTCCGAACAAAATGTTGACCGACAATGGAAAACAGGAATTCGACATCAGCTTCACAGTTCCCGAAAACACTCCATATTCCAGCCCCTACTGGTTGAATGAACCTGGTGCTTTGGGCATCTACACGGTCAATGACCAAAAATTGATAGGGCAACCGGAAACGACCAGTGCCTTCAAGGTGAAGTTCATCCTGGATTTCAACGGAACGGAAATCGCTTTTGAACAACCCGTGGTCCACCGCTTTTCCAGACCTGAAAAAGGGGAATTGTACGAGCCGTTCGCCGTCTTGCCGGAAGCCACTTCTAAGATTGACGAAAAGGTTTTGATATTTGCCGATGAAAAGACCAAGGCAATCCATGTCAAAATAAAGGCCGGTAAGGACAATGTCAATGGAAATGTGGCATTGGGCCACCCAACAGGTTGGACGGTGACCCCCTCTAATATACCTTTTTCCATAGTCCAAAAGGGGCAGGAACAAATGGTGACCTTTATGGTCACCCCACCCAATACCGAGAGTGAAGGTGAAATTTCACCCATTATCACCATTGGAAACAACACCTATGGCAAGGAACTTGTGGAGATCAACTATGACCATATCCCAAGGCAATCCATTTTGTTGCCCTCCAAGGCCAAAGTGGTACGCATGGACATCAGAAAATCCGGGGAGCATATCGGTTACATCATGGGAGCAGGCGACATGGTCCCTGAAAGTTTGGAACAAATAGGTTATCAAGTGCACATCATAGACCCAGATAAAATTGAAAAAGGTTCCTTGGACAAGTACGATGCCGTCGTTGTCGGCATCCGTGCTTATAACGTGGTGGAGTCACTCAAATTCAAACAGCCTATCCTGTTCGACTATGTGAAAAACGGTGGGAACATGATCGTCCAGTACAATACCGCAGGTAGGTGGGCGGCACAATTTGAAAACATTGCCCCGTATGACCTAATTCTTTCCAGCGAACGAGTCACCGATGAAAATTCAAAAGTGGGCATAGTGTCTCCACAAAACTCCCTCGTCAATTTCCCAAACACCATTTCAGAAAAGGATTTTGAGGGTTGGATACAGGAAAGAGGACTATATTTCCCGACCCGTTGGAGCCAAGAATTCACCCCAGTGCTTTCCATGGGGGATGAAGGTGAACCCCAATCAAAAGGCAGCCTCTTGGTGGCGCCATATGGCAAAGGTCATTATATTTACACCGGGTTGAGCTTTTTCAGGGAGCTGCCCGCAGGTGTCTCCGGAGCCTACAAACTGTTTGCAAACATGCTTTCAGTAGGAAAAGATGAAGTTAAAAAGGAAAGTAATGTCAAAGGATAAAATGCTCGGAAAAATAGAATGGAAAAAGGAGTACTCCATTGTCCTACTCCTGAACATCATCTATGTTTTGGCTTTTTACCTGATCATGATTTTTAATAACTAAAATCCTTAATGGCCTATTTAGATTGGATCATTCTTGGCAGTACCTTGCTCTTCATTGTTGCATATGGGGTATGGAAAACCCGTGGGAGCAAAAACGTGGACGATTATGTTCGCGGCGGTGGCAATGATGTAAAATGGTGGACCATAGGCCTCTCCGTTATGGCCACCCAAGCCAGTGCCATTACCTTTTTGTCCACCCCTGGACAGGCGTTCCATGACGGTATGGGTTTCGTTCAATTTTATTTTGGACTGCCCTTGGCGATGATCGTGATCTGTTTGGTGTTTATCCCCATCTACAAAAAGCTCAAGGTATTTACGGCCTATGAAATGCTGGAAGGCAGGTTTGACCTGAAAACAAGGACCCTCACTGCCTTACTTTTCTTGGTTCAAAGAGGGCTTGCCGCGGGAATTACCATTTTTGCCCCTTCCATTATCCTTTCCGCGGTTTTGGGTTGGGATTTGAGGACGCTCAATATTATTATAGGGATCTCCGTCATCATTTATACCGTATCCGGGGGGACCAAGGCGGTAAGCGTTACCCAAAAACAGCAAATGTTCATCATCATGTTGGGCATGTTCTTTGCTTTTTTCTTTATCCTCGGTGCCCTACCCTCAGATGTTTCCTTTGGAAAGGCACTGAAGATAGCCGGAGCAAACAACAAACTCAACATTCTGGACTTTACCTTCGACACTGACAACCGTTATACGTTTTGGAGCGGTATTACCGGTGGGTTTTTCTTGGCACTCGCCTATTTTGGGACGGACCAGAGCCAGGTACAACGGTATCTTTCAGGAAAATCGATACGCGAAAGTCAATTGGGACTGGTATTCAACGGGATCTTTAAAATTCCGATGCAGTTTTTCATTCTTTTGGTAGGAGCCATGGTCTTTGTCTTCTATCAGTACAATACTTCTCCGCTCAATTTCAACCCCGCTGCCACCGAAGCCGTGATGAAATCCGAATACGCGAATGAATACAAGGCCCTGGAGGAGGACCACAAAAAATTGGAGATGGAGAAACGAATGGCACAACATTCTTTTTCCGCTGCTTTGGAACTTAAAGAGTACAATGCCATACAACAGGCGGAGCAGAACATCATCAAGATCAACCAGAAGGAAAACGCCAGCAGGGATGCTGCCAAAGCTTTGATATCCAAAGCCAATACGAAAGTGGAGACCAACGACAAGGACTATGTGTTCATCCATTTCATACTGCACAACCTGCCCGTGGGTCTGATTGGCCTGCTCTTGGCCGTGATCCTATCCGCAGCCATGTCATCCACCGCATCCGAGCTGAACGCACTGGGAACGATTACAGCCCTTGACCTCTATAAAAGGAACGTCAAAAAGGAGCACGACGAAAAACACTACCTTCTAGCCACCAAAGGGTTTACCCTGCTTTGGGGAATACTCGCCATTGCCATTGCCAATGTGGCCAGCCTTTTTGACAATCTTATCCAATTGGTGAACATCATAGGTTCCATTTTTTATGGCAATGTACTGGGTATCTTCCTGTTGGCTTTCTTCTTCAAGTTCGTGAAAGGGAATGCCGTGTTTGTGGCCGCAATCGCCACGCAGATCATTGTCATCATAGGCTATAACCTTGATTGGATGTCCTACCTATGGCTGAATGCATTTGGTTGTGTGCTGGTTATTGGATTGTCCATCATCACACAGCTTTTTGACAATTTCCTCGGAAACTCACCCGAAGAGGCATAAAAAAACCCACTATAATAGTGGGTCCTTTTCTTTTCATCAAATAAAAATCCTAAAGTCCTGCCCACTCTTGTAGGGACTCCTTGTTCATTTTCACATAATCTTGGTTTCCTGCAGCTTGAGCAGCAGCCAAGGATTTTTTGGCCGCTTGGATGGCTCCTTCCTTGTCCCCCAGTTTGGCATAAATCAAGGATTGTGCGCGCATCATCCAAAATTCGGTGCCATTGCCCATGGAAACAGCTTTGTCCACCCACTCCTTTGCCTGCTCCATGTTCATCCCCTCACTGTAGTAGTAAGATGCTGCAGCAAAGTAATCATTGGCAGTAAGGTCTGGTTTTGCCATGGTCTCTTGAATGCTCTTGATGGCTTTGTCCACCGTTGGAACGACGAATTTCACCCCAGCATAGGTTTTTTCCCAAAGCAATCCGAGGGTGGCCCCGTTATTGTGCAGGTCATCAAAAGTAATGGTAAAGGTCTCAATGGATTCGGAAATTGGATAAGCTTCTACCTTCACCGTGGCAGCAACTTTGGAGGCATCCCACTCTTGCGGTAGTCCACCATTGTTGGTATCGGTGTAAAAGAAGACTTCCCAAACAGCCTCGTTCGGTTTGGTGTAGATGGCATAAGTACCTGCCTTTAGTTCTTTTCCCTCCACTACAACATCATCACTAAAAGTGATTTTTGTGTTCATGTTGGCACCTGTTCTCCAAATGGCATCGAAAGGAACCAAATCCCCGAATACCTTTCTTCCCCTCATGGAAGGTCGGGAATACTCTACAACCACATCGGTAAGGCCCACTTTTTGCTCCAATTTGGAGAAAGGGCTGGGTGCGGGAGTCTGAATCTGTGCTTCAACGGAAATCGACAACAACGCAATTAAAAAAAATAGTGAAATTTTCTTCATAGGAATAGTGTTTAATTGTTTAGCGCAACAAAGCTATACCAAAAGAAATCCTACAATTGTTAAGGAAATCTTAAAAGAAATTTGATTCAAAGGACAGTATATATGTCAAAAATAATATTTTGTTTAATTTAATTTATATTTTTTTAAACAAAATGTATATTTGATGAAAAGTGTTTGATGAAACTCTATCAGCTCCGTTCCATACAAGTCCTCCCCATTTCCATCGAGGAAGCTTGGGAATTCTTATCTGACCCTAAGAATCTGCAGGTCATTACGCCTAGCCAAATGGGTTTTCATATTCTATCTGGTGCAGAGAAAAGCATGCATGCAGGCCAGATCATACAATACATCGTGAAACCATTTCCGTTCATGACAACCCGTTGGGTAACAGAAATTACCCATGTGCGGGAAGGCAGTTATTTTGTGGATGAACAACGCTTTGGACCATATGCCCTTTGGCACCACAAGCATTTTTTGAAACCGGTTGATCAAGGTGTTGAAATGGAGGATGTGATCGATTACAAATTGCCGCTTGGTTTTATAGGGGCTCTGTTTCATCCCATACTTGTTAAAAAACAGCTTTTGGAAATTTTCCGCTACCGCGAACGAAAACTATCCCAGTTGTTTGGTACAATTCATGGTGAGAATAGCTCGCTTACCATAAAAACCATCTAACTATAATGAAGGAAAAGATCTCCATTTTTTGGTTTAGACGCGACCTACGGTTGGAGGACAATGTGGGACTCTACCAAGCGCTCCAAGGCAATTTCCCCGTATTGCCCATCTTTATTTTTGACCCTGAGATTCTGGGCAATCTTCCCAAAAAGGACCCTAGGGTATCCTTCATCCATCTCCAGCTCCAAAAATTGCGCAACCAACTTCAGAACAACCATCAAAGTGGCATAGCACTGTACCATGGCGACCCTTTGTCCATTTACAAAAAATTGGTGGAAGCCTATCAAGTTCAGCAAGTGTACACCAACCACGACTATGAACCCTACGCCCTTGAACGGGATGCCAAGGTGAAAGCGTATCTCAAGGAAAACGGGGTGGCCCTACAAACTTTTAAGGATCAGGTCATATTTGAGAGAAATGAAGTAGTGAAAGATGATGGAGACCCTTACGTGGTGTACACACCATACATGAAACGCTGGAAGGAAGCATTCAACCCTTCCATCCATTTGGTGGATTATGACACCCATTCGCTGATGGGCAAAAACCTATACACTGCTTCATCTTTTCCCAACCTTACCCTCAAAGAAATTGGTTTTGAAACTGCCGACATCAAAGTGCCAGATTATAAAGTATCGGGCGATCTGATCCAACATTATAAAGAGACCAGGGATTATCCCGCCATCCAACAGGGTACGTCCAGATTGGGCCCACACCTACGTTTCGGGACCGTATCCATCCGGAAAATGGTACAAAAGGCTATCGCCGAAAAAGACAGGACCTTCCAGAATGAACTGATCTGGAGGGAATTTTTCATGCAGATCCTATGGCATTTCCCAAAAACGGTGAACCATGCCTTCAAACCCAAATATGACCGTATCGAATGGCGCAACAATAAAGACGAATTCGAACGCTGGAAAACAGGGAACACAGGCTATGTGCTTGTGGATGCAGGTATGCGGGAACTCAATGCCACAGGCTATATGCACAACCGGGTACGCATGTTGGTGGCCAGTTTTCTTTGCAAACACCTATTGATCGATTGGCGGTGGGGAGAGGCCTATTTTGCCGAAAAACTGTTGGATTATGAACTCTCCAGCAATGTGGGCAACTGGCAATGGGCCGCAGGTAGCGGAGTGGATGCCGCACCTTATTTTAGGATATTCAACCCCATGACCCAAGCGGACAAATTTGACAAACAACTGAAATACATCCGCAAATGGGTCCCTGAATTCCAGGAACTTACCTACCCTAGCCCAATGGTAGACCATAAAATGGCCAGGGAACGCTGCCTAAAAGTGTACAAAGAGGCCGTTGGTTGATGCATTTTAAGTATTTTTAATACCCATTGCCGTGTCGTCCCACGTTTGGCTACGACCCTGCATCATCCAATTAACGCAAACCTTCTTAAAATGAGAACTGTTTCTATGTTGTTCCTTTTGGCCCTTACCGTATGGAGCCTTCCAGCCCAAAAGATGAACAAAACCAAAAAAGAGGTCATTGCCTCCATCGAAAAGCACAAGGAAAACCTCATACAGATCAGTGATTCCATTTGGTCCTTGGCCGAAACTGCCTTTGAGGAATCCATTTCTGCCGAGCTTTTGGCCGATTATGCAGAAAAGAATGGACTACAAGTGACGCGAGGGGTGGCAAACATCCCCACGGCTTTCACTGCCACATATGGTTCTGGGAAACCCGTGATCAGTGTTTTAGGCGAATTTGACGCCCTGCCAGGCCTTTCCCAAAACACTGTGCCCAACAAAGACCCAAAAATCGAGGGGGCACCCGGCCATGGCTGTGGACACAATATGTTTGGTGCGGCCAGTCTTGGGGCAGCCATTGCCATCAAAGAACAAATCGAGGCAGGGAAAATCAAAGGAACCGTGAAATTTCTGGGAACCCCGGCAGAGGAAAAATTCTTTGGAAAGATATGGATGGTACAAGCTGGGCTTTGGGACGATGTGGATGTGAATGTGAGTTGGCATCCTTCCGCAGAAATCGAGGCCGATGTGCAAAGCGGGCTTTCATTGATCGATTTCATTGTTGAATTCCATGGACAAGCTGCCCATGCCTCCTCAGATCCCTGGAACGGTCGCAGTGCTTCGGATGCACTGGAACTCTATACGACTGGTATTAATTATTATAGGGAACATATAAGACCAACGTCCCGCATCCACTATCATATCCAAGATGGTGGCCAAGTGGTGAACGTAGTGCCCGATTACGCAAAAATTTGGGTGAGGGTACGTGATCCCAAACGAAAAGTAATGCTGCCCACCTATGAACAGGTCAAGAAAATGGCCGAAGGGGCCGCCATCATGGCCAATGTGGATTACAAGATATCCCTGGTTTCCGGTATTTATGAGACCTTGGTGAACCGTGCTGGCGGTGAGATCATGCAGGCCAATTTGGAACTGTTGGGACCTATCAGCTATACCGAAGAAGAAATTGCCTATGGCAAGGCCATCCAAAAGGCCACTGGAAAACCCGAAGTGGGTATGGATGCTGAAATTAGACCCCTTCGGGAAACCGAGGAGCTGCCCGGTGGTGGTTCCACGGATGTAGGCGATGTAAGTTGGAACGTGCCCAATATCAATCTAGGTGTTACCGTTGCCCCAAAAGATACTCCTTGGCACTCATGGGCCGTGGTGGCCTGTGGTGGTATGAGTATCGGTCATAAAGGAATGGTATATGCAGCCAAGGCGATGGGAATGACCATGTTGGACCTTTTTGAGAATCCCAAATTGGTGGAAAAAGTAAAAGAAGAATTCAAGACCCAAAAAGGGGATGAAAAATATGAGGCCATGATCGATGGTCCCCCACCCATCCCTGGAAATTGATTTTGGCAAATGGAAAACACATAGTGTAAAGCCTAGACCTTTTCATCGACAAACTTCAAAATCAACGAAAAAACCTATATCCAAGATCCAGAAGGGCTTTGGATTGAAATGAATACATCAAAACACTAAAAAATGAGCACACCTATAATACAAACCTTTCCATTGAGTACACCATGGCAGACCAAAGACCCCTTTCTGTTCAGCGTATATCATTTGGACCACTTTCCCAAAGGAAATGGCGAAATGGGCCCCGACCCCTCTCTCTTGAATGGACGGAATTTGGGGAATGATTTTGATCCAAGGGAAAAATGGCGAATGTACCACGGACAGACCATCCCTGGATTTCCCTATCACCCACACCGTGGGTTCGAGACCATCACCATCGTGAACAAGGGATTTTGCGACCATTCAGATTCCTTGGGTGCCGCAGGTAGATTTGGTGAGGGCGATGTGCAATGGATGACCGCCGGAAGAGGTGTACAGCATTCCGAAATGTTCCCCTTGCTAAATGAAGATGGGGACAATCCCTTGGAGCTGTTCCAGATTTGGTTGAACCTGCCCCGATCCAGCAAATTCGTGGAGCCCCATTTTAAGATGTTGTGGCATGAGGATATTCCAGTTGTCCAGGAGGAACATGCACAAATAAAGGTAATCGCTGGAACTTATAAGGGTACCGTGGCCCCTGCACCTGCCCCGGATTCGTGGGCAGCCGATCCGGACAACCATGTGGCCATCTGGAACATCCATGTGGATGGTGGTTCGGAATATACCTTGCCCGAAGCCACTTCTGGGCTGACCCGCTCCCTATATTTTTATGAAGGTTCGGAAATTTATTTCGGGGAACGGAAGATCAATCCAAATTTTGGGATTGTATTGGACCCTGCACAGGACGTATCCATCAAAATTGGAGATAAAAAGGCGCATTTTATACTATTGCAAGGAAAGCCCATAGAAGAGCCGGTTGCCAAGTATGGGCCGTTTGTGATGAACACCGATGAAGAGATCCAACAGGCCATGGAAGAGTACCGCCTTACCCAATTTGGAGGATGGCCTTGGCCTTATGCAGACCACGTCCATGATAAGGACAGGGGGCGCTTTGCGCTTTACCCAGATGGAAGATTGGTGGAGAAAAATTGATTTGAAATTACTATTGAAGAAAAATAATACACTACTTGCTATTCAATTCTTATAAATAGTTGATTTTGTGGCTAAAAAGAATCACAAAAGTACAAAGTAATCGATAAAAAGAATAAATTGGTTTATCATCCACCAAACCAATGAGACCGTTCCAATCCATTCTTTGCATTCCAGCATTGCTATGCTGTACCTTTTTTTGTCTCGGACAATCCAAGGAAATAGACAGTCTTCAAGAATTATTGAATTCGGCAAGTGACACCGTAAAAGTCAATCTTATAAGAAAAAAAGGGATTCTTTTAAGGGCCTTCGACAAGGACAAAGCCATACACTTTCTTTCTGAAAGTGTTGAAGAGGCAAAGGAAATTGGTTATTTAGAAGGTGAAATCAAAGGACTCTATTCCCTAGGACTCACTCATGGCATGACAGGGAGTTATGCAGAATCATTGGACTATTTGAACAAGTGCCTGGTTTTGGCCACCAAACATGGAGACCATGAAAGAATCAACTTTATCTACAATTCCATGGGCATTGTCTATAAACGAATTGGGAATTATCCCAAAAGCCAAAACTATTACCTCAAGCGAATCAAGTTGATAGATTCTTTGAATCTAGATCAAGATATCTCTTCTCCTTATCTCAATTTAGGAGTATTGTATAGTTTGATGGGAAATCATGAAAAAGCCACCGAAAGCTATGAAATGGCCTTGAATGTTTTCAAAGGTAATGAAAGTGAACGTGCATGGTTGAAGAATGTGGTTTTGTCCAATTTGGCCGAAATCGATTTTGAAAACAAGGATTACGAAGCTGCCTTGGATAAATTTTTAAAGACAAGCGCTTATTACGAAAAGCAAAATACCAATATTGAACTTTGTGCACAGTATTCAAACATAGGAAATTGCTACACACAACTAAAAAAGTGGAGTCTTGCCAATGACTATTACCAAAAGGCCTTGAATTTGGCTGAACAACTTTCCATCAAGCAAGAGATTGCCACAGCCCAGTACAGACTTGCCGATCTTATGTTCCGACAAAAAAAATTCAACGAGGCTCTCGACTATTCCACCAAAAGCTTGCTTACGCTGGACAGCTTGAGCAGTTATTTACTAAAACGTGATGGGCATGAAATGGCCTACAAGATACATGAAGCCATAGGGCGACCCAATGAGGCCATTTATCACTTGAAGCAGACCATGGCCTATGGCGACAGTCTCCTAAACGAAACCAAGATCAAGGAAATCCAAAACCTTCAAATACAGCATGACGTGTATCAAAAGGACAAGGAAATCAAGGAAGGGGAGCTACAAATGGCCCTGCTCAACACCAAAGTCTCACAGAACAGCAAAAGGCTGGTATATACAACAATCATTGCCGCGTTGTCGCTCCTTTCAGCGAGCTTGCTCTACTTTTTGTTCTTGGGAAAGAAAAAATCCAATGAGGCCCTATTGGACAAGAACAAGTTGATTTCCCATCAGAACGAGGTCATCGAATCCATGAACGTTGAACTGGAAAAACGAATGCTCCGCGCTCAAATGAATCCCCATT
Source organism: Flagellimonas hadalis (assembly GCF_007785775.2). Lineage (GTDB taxonomy): Bacteria > Bacteroidota > Bacteroidia > Flavobacteriales > Flavobacteriaceae > Flagellimonas > Flagellimonas hadalis. The sequence continues at coordinate 247,743 of NZ_VNIK02000001.1, read as the reverse complement.
TCATCTTCAATTCGTTGAACTCCATCAAGCATCTGGTCAACTCGAATGACAAGGAAAATGCCCTCAAATACTTGTCAAAGTTTTCAAAATTGCTCCGTCAGGTATTGGAAAGTTCCGTAAATGTGAATTTGGTATTAAAAGATGAGATAGAGCTGCTGAAAATCTATGTGGAGCTCGAGGCACTTCGGTTTGACCACTCCTTCACTTACAGTTTTCATGTTGATGAAACTTTGGATCTATACCAGAATGAGATCCCCATGTTGCTGGTACAACCTTACATTGAAAACGCCATAGTCCATGGACTCATGCCAAAGGAGGGGCAAAAAAACCTCAAAATCACGTTCATGGACAGGAATGACCTTGTAGAATGCACCATAGAGGATAATGGTGTAGGGTTCAATCCGAGGACCGATGAAGGAAAGGAGAAAAAAATCTCCAGAGGAATGTCCATCACAGAAAAGAGAATCAGTGCGCTAAAGAAATTCTCCGATCAAGAGTTGATCAAAATAGAGAACCTCAACAATGGCAAAGAAACCGGAACCCGGGTAACCATTATCATTCCTAAAGACCAACAAACAAGCGACAAGGACAAAGCCTCTGCCTAATCCCCCAATTGTCAATATCAAGGAAAGATTGATAGGATTTTGGCCTACACTAGACCCTCACAATATGGGCACCAATGGCCCTTAACCGCTCGTCGATATTCTCATACCCACGATCGATTTGCTCAATATTATGGATAGTGGATGTTCCCTTGGCCGAAAGGGCCGCTATCAACAAGGAAATCCCTGCCCTGATATCGGGAGAGGTCATGGTAGTGGCCTTTAAGGTCGATTTAAAATCGTGTCCGATGACCGTGGCACGATGCGGATCGCACAGGATGATCTTGGCCCCCATGTCTATGAGTTTGTCCACAAAGAACAGTCGGCTCTCGAACATCTTTTGGTGGATGAGCACTTCCCCTTTAGCCTGGGTGGCCACTACGAGGATGATGCTCAACAGGTCCGGGGTAAATCCTGGCCATGGCGCATCGGCAATGGTCAAGATGGAACCGTCTATAAAATTCTGGATCTGATAGCCCTTTTCATGCTTTGGAATGTAGATATCGTCGTTCTTACGCTCGATGGTAATACCTAATTTTCTGAACACGGCCGGAATCTGGCCCAAATCGTCCCAACTCACATTTTTGATGGTAAGCTCGCTACGGGTCATGGCCGCCAGTCCTATCCAACTACCGATTTCGATCATATCGGGCAACATGGTATGCTCGGTACCGCCCAAAACCTTCACGCCCTCAATGGTCAATAAGTTGGAACCGATCCCTGAAATCTTGGCGCCCATGCGGTTCAGCATTTTGCACAATTGCTGCAAATAGGGCTCGCAAGCTGCATTATAGATGGTGGTGGTGCCCTCGGCCATCACAGCGGCCATCACAATGTTGGCCGTGCCCGTTACCGAGGCTTCATCCAACAACATGTGGGTTCCTGTGAGCTTTTCGGCTTCTACCCCATAAAATGATTCTTCCTTGTTATATCGAAACTTCGCACCCAGTTTGATAAAGCCTTCGAAATGGGTATCCAATCTCCGTCTTCCGATCTTGTCACCTCCCGGTTTGGGAATATATCCTTTGCCAAACCTGGCCAACAGCGGCCCGACCAGCATGATGGAACCCCTGAGGGCCCTTCCATCTTCCTTGAACTGGGTGGATTGCAGGTATTCCAAATTGATATCGTCCGCCATGAAGGTATAGGAACCCTTCCCCTTCTTTTGGATCTTGACACCCAAATCTTCCAAAAGGGCTATCAATTTGTTGACATCTACAATGTCTGGTATGTTGTTGATGGTAATTTTTTCTTCGGAAAGCAATACGGCACAAAGAATCTGCAATGCTTCGTTCTTTGCACCTTGGGGCGTAATTTCACCTTGTAATTGGTGGCCACCCTCAATTCGAAATGTACCCATGGACCGTCTAGAGTTTAGTATCTTTTCTTTCGGCTACGCTGCTGATTCTTTTTTGCTCCACCGTTGTTGTTCCTATTGGACTTGGCAGGGCGATTTTTGAGGAACTGTCCGCTCTCGGTCAAGTTCTCCCCGTCTCTGGCCAAATCTATCTGTCCATCGCTCATTTCTTTCAAATGTACGAAGATGGCAGAATCCTCAACAGTGTCCTTGTTCCAGTTCAGGTAACACTTCTTCATGTGGTTGGCAATGGCATATTCCAGACCGGAACGCATGTCACCTTTTTCCCATTTTACGGCCACATCGATCATTCGTTTGATGTTGTTGCCATAAAAACGGTATTTGGGATGGTTCTGTGGGTACTCCAATGGCTCTGGACGCTGTTGCAAAACTTCCTTGGAAGTAATGGGAAATGGGGAGTCCACATCCAATTTAAAATCGGACATGATGAACAATTGGTCCCACAACTTATGCTGAAAGTCGGGTACGTCCCTCAAATGGGGCTGCAAATTGCCCATTACGCTGATGATGGCCTTGGCCTCTTTATTGCGTTCGTCCCTGTCCGCTATGGAAACGGCATGGTCCACCATTTTCTGAAAATGGCGGCCGTATTCCGGAATAAAAAGCTTTGGGCGTTCGGTGTTGTATTCTAAATTTTCTACTAGGTTCAAATCAAAGGATTTAATGAAGTTATGTTATGGCGAAGTATCTATCCGATAACGTCCGCAAAATAGTAAAATTATGGCAATCTTTATGCTTACAGGGAAATAACGCCCTCAACGACGGCCACTTCCTTGTATTTTTTGATGACCTCGTCAGGGTCTTTCAAGTTCACAGTAATGGAAAGACTGGTATAGTTGCCGTTTTTTGACTTTTTGGACTCAATGACCGCACCCGTATTGTCAAAAATATCTTGGATCTGCGCGATGCGTTCTTCGTCCGTGGGTACAATGAACTTGTACAGGTAGTTGGAGGGCCAACTGGTATTCTCCAGCAATTGCTCCTTGAGCCGTGCATAAAACTCATCCGTGTTCTCCTTCTCCATCTTGTATTTTTTACAAATATATGGCTTAACCGACAATTTTTTTTCCTTCGGGCGATTTCATTACTTTGTAAAGAATAAAATACTGCATTTGGGCAAGAACAAAGTTGTCATTACAGGAGCTCCCGGAACGGGAAAAACTTCCATCATCAAAGGCTTGGAGAACAAGGGGTTCCATTGCTTCCATGAAATCATAAGGGACATGACCTCCAAAGCAAAGGGAGAAGGCCTTTCCGAAGTCTTCATATCCAATCCGCTGGTCTTTGTTGATGATGCCCATCAATTCAACAAGGATCTGTTGGAAGGTAGGACGGCTCATTACCTGGAATCACTAAAGACCAACGTGCCCATCAGTTTCTTTGATCGGGGCATCCCCGATGTACTTGCCTATATGGATTTCTTCGGACAGGCCTATGATAAGGAATTCGCGAAATACTGTGAGGACCATAGATACGACTCTGTCTTCATTGTACCGCCATGGGAAGAAATCTATGTGTCGGACAATGAGCGACTGGAAACCTATGAAGAGGCGGAAAAAATCCATCATGCGCTGATGAACACCTATTCCCAGTATGGTTATGAACCCGTCGAAGTGCCCAAAGATGTTGTCCCCGAACGTATTTCCTTTATTCTGGAAACCCTAAAAAAAATGTAGTGCAAAAGGAGACCACTGCCATTCTGAAAGAGTTCTGGGGCCATGATGGTTTTCGGGGATCCCAGAAAGCCATTATCGATACCGTGCTTTCTGGAAGGGACGTCTTGGCCCTAATGCCCACTGGTGGAGGAAAATCCATCTGTTACCAAGTACCCACATTGGCCCAGGAAGGTATCTGCATTGTGGTGTCACCTTTGGTGGCCCTCATCCAGGACCAGGTGGCCCAATTGAAAAAAAGAGGCATAAAAGCCATTGCACTGACGGGGGGCATCCCATTTGATGAACTCAACGACCTTCTGGACAATTGTCTTTTTGGCAACTATAAATTCCTGTACCTGTCCCCCGAACGGTTGCAGCAGAGCATCGTGCAGGAACGTATCCAAGGGATGAACGTAAACCTCATCGCCATCGACGAGGCCCACTGCATCTCGCAATGGGGAAACGACTTCAGGCCCGCCTATTTGGGCTGTGCCATTCTCAGGGAATTGGCCCCCGGCATTCCCATGATGGCCTTGACGGCAACGGCAACACCCCAGGTAGTGGAAGACATTTTGGAAAACCTTGGAATGGACAATGCAACCGTTTTCAAGGATTCTTTTTCCCGGTCCAACATTGCATTCAAAGTAAAACACACCGAGGACAAACTGTACCAGCTCAACAAATATATGGGCAAGATACCGGGCAGCTCCATTGTCTATGTCCGATCACGGAAAATGTGTGTGTCCCTCTCCAACTTCTTGATCAAACAAGGGTTCACCTCCGCTTTTTTCCATGGCGGTATCACCAAGTCCGAAAAGGAACAGAAACTTAACCTTTGGTTAAGTGGTGAAATCCGGGTGATGGTGGCCACAAATGCCTTTGGTATGGGCGTGGACAAGCCAGATGTACGCTTGGTTATCCATTATCAAGTGCCGGACAGTCTGGAAAGCTATTTTCAGGAAGCCGGAAGGGCCGGCAGGGATGGCAAGCCATCAACAGCCATCATTCTCACCTCCAATGAGGACAAGGAGCGGGCCAAAGAGCAGTTTTTATCGTCCTTGCCCGATGTGGATTTTGTGAAAAAAGTATATTCCAAACTGAACAACCTTTTCCAGATTTCCTACGGGGAATTGGTCCCAGAACCCTTGGCATTCAAGTTCAATGAGTTTTGCCATCGATATGGATTTAATCCCAATATGACCCTCCATGCATTCCGCATCCTGGACCAAAACTCGGTGCTTTCGCTCTCAGACAATTTCAACGAAAAGAACATACTGAGGTTCATTGCCCCAAAATCGGCCATTTTTGATTATTTGGGAAAAAACCGCACTACGGCCCCTGTGGTCCAGACCATTTTACGTACTTATGGCGGAATCACGGAACACGACACCAAGATTGACCTGTACCTGCTTTCCAAAAAAACCAATGAGAGCGAAGCCGGCCTCAAAAAAATACTGCATCAGCTTGCGGAAGATGGCATGGTGGACTATAAAAACACGACCAGCGATCTCGAAATCACCTTTTTGGTCCCGAGGGAGGACGATCATACCATCAATCCATTTGCGAAAAAGATCAGGGATTTCAACAGGGTAAAGCAAAGCAATATGATGGCCATGTTGGGGTATATAGACAACAGAGAGGAATGCCGCAGCAGTTACATGTTGAAATATTTTGGCGAAAGCGTCAAGGAAAAGTGTGGCACTTGCGATATTTGCACCAGAAAGGAAAAGAAAGGATCGTTACCGAACCTCGGAGAGCGGGTATTGGCCTTGTTACAGATTGCGCCCAGTTCTTCAAGACAGTTGGAAAAGGCAACGGGTGCCGACGAAAAAGCACTTTTGAAGACCTTGCAGCGGTTACTTGAGGACGAGATAGTCCAATTAAACCAAAGAAATGAGTACAGTATCAAAAAATAAGGACCTACGCATCGTGTTCATGGGCACGCCCGATTTTGCGGTGGGCAGCCTTGCACGCATCTTGGAAGCCGGACTGAACGTGGTCGGCGTGGTCACTGCACCGGACAGGGCCGCTGGACGTGGCCGCAAAGTGCAGCAATCCGCTGTCAAGGAATTTGCCGTACAGCACCAATTGAAGGTGTTGCAGCCCACCAATTTAAAAAATGAAGGCTTTTTGGAAGAGCTCAAAGGCCTTAATGCCAACCTGCAGGTGGTCGTGGCTTTTAGGATGCTGCCCAAAGCGGTCTGGCACATGCCGGAACACGGCACGTTCAATCTCCATGCCTCGCTCCTGCCCCAATACCGTGGCGCGGCGCCCATCAACTGGGCCATCATCAACGGGGAAACGGAAACTGGGGTCACCACTTTTTTTATCGATGAAAAAATAGATACCGGGAACATCATCCTTCAGGCCAAGGAAAAAATCAGTCCCGAGGACAATGCGGGGAGCTTGCACGACCGATTGATGCAAATTGGTGGAAATTTGGTCGTGGAAACCTGCAAACAGATTGCGGCCGGAACTGTCAACGTAAGCAAGCAAAGCGAAAGCGGCGAGCTAAAACCAGCTCCCAAGATCCATAAGGAAACCTGCCAAATCGATTGGAACGCATCTTTAGAAGATATCCATAACCATATAAGAGGACTCAGCCCCTACCCCGGATCGTGGACCACTATCATCAATAATGGTGTGGAAGAACCCCTCAAAATTTATGCGACCCAAATGGAACCCGCACAACATGGGCTTATGGTTGGAAAGTTGATTGCAGATAAAAAATCCATGAAAGTGGCTGTTGAGGATGGTTATCTAAATCTGATGGAACTCCAATTTTCCGGAAAGCGCCGGATGAAGGTCACTGAGGTTTTGAACGGATTGAATCTGGATGAAGGCGCTCACCTTCGCTAATCCCTTGCTATGATTGGGCTGGCTAAAAAGTGTCAATTTTTTCCGACTTTATCAACAAACGTTTGAAGTTATCAACAAAAACCTGTATTTCCCTAGGTTTTACTTGTGTTACTGCCAAATCCGTATAAATTTGTTTAGCATTAAAATTATTTTAACAACAATTAATTTAATTCCATTATGAACAAAACAGAATTAATCGATGCTATGGCAGCTGATGCTGGCATCACTAAGGCAGCAGCAAAAAAGGCATTGGAATCTTTCTTGGGAAATGTAGAGGGATCACTTAAAAAAGGAAACAGGGTTTCCTTGGTAGGTTTTGGTTCTTGGTCAGTTTCCAAAAGAAGTGCCAGAGAAGGTAGAAACCCTCAGACTGGTAAGACCATCAAGATTGCTGCCAAGAACGTTGTAAAGTTCAAAGCAGGTGCTGAATTGAGCGGTGCAGTAAACTAATCAATTATTATTTTTAATATATAAAAGCACTTCATTAATGAAGTGCTTTTTTAGTTCATAGGGTTTCCAGTTTTCATAAATGTTGTATATTATACATCAAATAAGAAGTTTGACTCCTATGAAAATGGTGGGCCATAAACCAAAAAAAGGGAAATTGCTAGTCGCTGAACCTTCGCTAACCGGGGATGTATCCTTTAACAGGTCCGTGGTACTGCTGGCTGAGCACAATAAAGAGGGCTCTGTGGGCTTTATCCTCAACAAACCCTTGGACTATACCATTTGCGACCTCATTTCTGACATCACCATTCCCTTCCAAGTGTTCAACGGCGGACCCGTGGAACAGGACAATCTTTACTTCATTCATAAAGTGCCACACCTCATTGAGGATAGTGTTGAAATTTCCGATGGTATTTTTTGGGGCGGTAATTTTGAAAAGACAGTAGAACTGATCAACAACAAGGTCATTACCGAACAGGACATCCGTTTCTTTCTGGGCTATTCTGGATGGGGATCCAGCCAACTGGATCAAGAACTTTCCTCAAAATCCTGGATCGTGGTGCAAAACGAATATCAAAGCGGTATCCTCGAAAAATCGGCCTTAGCGTTCTGGAAGGAAAAAATGGTCGAACTGGGCGGTGATTATCTTCTTTGGTCCAACGCACCGGAAAATCCATCCCTTAATTAGTCTGGGACATTCGTGCCCTTGCGTTCAGTTTGCCTACTAGGCTCTTGCTGATGTTTTTCCCAAATTCTTTTTTTCGATACTTGCTTATGGGTTGAATGCCCACGATGCTGTTGGTCAAGAACATCTCGTCCGATTTTTGCAGTTCGAATGGAGAAATGGATTCTTCCACCAGTTCCATGTCTTCGGCCGCTGAAACAATCTCGATGATTTTTTTCCTGATGATGCCGTCCAGGCAACCATCCGCCAATGGAGGGGTCTTTACCACATTGCCCTGCACCAAAAAGAGGTTCCCATTGATACCTTCCACCACCAGCTTGTCGGTGTTCACCAAGAGACAATTGGCATACCCATTCTCCTTGGCATAGACACTGGCCACCACATGCAGCAGTTTGTTCGTGGTCTTTAAATTGGACAACATATCCTTGTTCACATAATAGTCCTTGAAGAGCTCCACTTCATATTCCCCTTCGTTCACCAGATAGAATGGGGAATCCAAGGTTTTGGTTTCAATGAGGTAAGATATGTCGTTCGTTTCGGGACCATAGAGACCTTCCCCGTTCCTGAAAATGGTCAACCGTACTCTAACGGGGGCATTATCCTGCTGGTTGCCATCAATGGTTTTCTTTATTTCTGCTTCCAAAAACTCCAAAGTGAACTCCATGGGGATTTCCATTCTGAGGATACGCATGGAGGCCATCAGCCTAAAATAGTGTTCCTCCCAGAAAAAGAGGGTGCCGTGGACACATCTGAGCGTCTCAAAAAGCGCATCGCCATATTTTAGTCCCCTATTGGTGTGGGAGAGCACCTGGGTCTCGTCAGAAAAAAGCTTACCGTTATAATTGAACATGAAAAAAATCCCGTTTTTATCGGGACCAAAGATACGGTATCACGGAGAAATGGTCTATTTGGAACCTAGAACTTGTTTCAGGTCGGATATTTGGTTTTCCCAGAGCATTTTTGCCTCATCCACTTCATCGTCTTCTGCAAAATCGGTGATGAAGAGGGAAACGTCCTTGGTGATCTCATCCACGATGATCCGCATTTCAAAAAAGGAACCATCCTCGTTCTCCACCCATGAAAATTTCACAAATTCCTCACTTTTCCGTTTCAGCATTTTGGCCTTCTCCTCTGCCCCATCCCAGATAAAGGTGAACACTTCGCCACGGGAATTCACATTGTCGGCATACCACTCGGAAAGGCCCGAAGGGGTGGAGATATATTGGTAAAGCAACTGTGGGGATGCTTGTATGACAAATTCAATTTCAAATTTAACCTTATCGCTCATTATAATGTCCTTATTATCCTTTTCAACATTTGATATAGTTTGGGAAGATAAAAAAATAAATGTCAATTAATAAATTAATCCCGAATTTTGATTCAGCAAAAATTAAACTATATATTTGCACCCGCTTAACAGAATCACGGCGAGGTAGCTCAGGTGGTTAGAGCGCAGGATTCATAACCCTGAGGTCGGGAGTTCAAGTCTCCCTCTCGCTACAAAAAAGACCATCAATTTGATGGTCTTTTTTCTTTTCCTCCCATTCACTTTCATGGTTTTAGACATACATTTGTGACATGAAGAATACCATTTCCGAACGTGTCGCGGATTTCCTAAAAAACTATCCTCCGTTCAGTGCATTGGAAAGCGGTCAGCTTGAAACCCTTTCCTATGAGGTAACCATTGTGCACAAGGAAAACAATAGCATCATTTTTTCGGAAAAAGAAGCTCCCCACGATTGCTTTTATGTGGTCCACAAAGGCGCTGTGGCACTTACCAAAAAAGGTTCAACCCAGATTTTGGACATCTGTGACGAGGGCGATATTTTTGGCCTTCGACCTTTATTGGCCCACGAAAACTATAAACTGGAGGCCAAGGCGCATGAGGAGACCATCCTCTATGCCATTCCCATCAAGGAATTTAAACCGCTTGCTTTGCAAAACCATCGGGTCGGAGACTTTTTGATAGAGAGTTTTGCTTCCAACACCCGCAATCCCTACTCGCAAAAGCATCGGGGGAAACTGTACGGAATCACCACTGCCTCGGGGGATGGAGGTGGAACGGAAACCAAATTGTTGGACCTGCAGCCCGTGCGATATTCCTCGGACTTGGTCACCTGTACCGAGGGCACCCAGATCAAGACCATTGCCAACACCATGGGCAAGCACAATGTAAGTTGTATCCTCGTGGTAAAGGAAGGATTGCCCGTGGGCATCATAACCGATAAAGATCTACGGGAAAAAGTGGCGACCGGGCTGTTTCCCATCACCGGAAATGCAAAATCCATCATGACGACTCCTGCCATCACTTATCCGAAGGAGTTAACGGTGACGCAGGCACAAATGGCCATGATGAAGAGCAATATCAGCCACTTGGTGCTCACCGAGGATGGAACCACTGATACACCCGCAGTCGGGATACTTTCAAAACACGACGTCATGGTAGCCATGGGGAACAACCCCGCCGTACTGCTACGGGCCATCAAAAGGGCCAAGGATTCCAAGCGATTGCGAGGTATCCGACAAAACATCGTGAGCTTGTTGCAAGGATATTTGGACGAGAACATCCCCATTGGGCTGGTGTCCAAGATCATCTCTGAACTCAATGATGCCACCATCAAGCAGGTCATCGACATCTCCATCAAAAAAATGGAAACGGAACCGCCTGTCAAGTTTACGTGGCTCACCATGGGCAGTCAAGGCAGGGGCGAACAATTGCTGAACACCGACCAAGACAATGCCATTCTCTATGAAAATGTGCCTGATGAAGAGTCTGAGGCCACTCGCGACTATTTTCTAAAGCTCGGTAGTATCATCTCCACGGAACTGAACACGATAGGGTTTGAATATTGCCCAGCGGAAATGATGGCCTCCAATCCGTTGTGGTGCCACAGTCTGGATGAATGGAAGGAAGTGACCACCCATTGGATGGGTAACCCAGGACCGGATGAAGTGCTGCTGTCCTCCATCTTTTTTGATTTTAATGTCACCTATGGTGAAAAGGCATTGGCCGATCAGCTTTCGTTGCACATTTTTGACAATGTGAAGAAATTCCCCCAGTTCCTTACCCATTTGGCCAGCGGTGCCTTGCAAAATCCCTCCCCATCAGGCTTTTTTAGGGATTTTTTGGTTGAACAGGATGGTGCCCACAAGGATTTCTTCGACCTAAAACTGCGTGCACTCATGCCTTTGGTGGATGCTGCCCGGGTACTGATCCTTTCGCATTCCGTGAAATCCATCAACAACACCGCCGAGCGTTATGAGAAACTGGCAGAACTGGAACCGCAGAACAAGGAAGTTTATCTCGCCTGCTCCTATGCCAGCAAGGCACTTTTGAAGTTTAGGACCAAACATGGTTTGCTTCACAACGATTCGGGCAGGTTCATTGCATTGGACAAACTGAACAAAGAGGAAAAGATCAAACTGAAAAGGACCTTCAAGACCATCAAAGAAATCCAATCGTTGATCGAAATACGGTTCCAAGTCAAAACCCTATTAAGGTGATGTGGCCGTTCTCCTCAAAAAAACAACTGGAACTTCCTCCATTTTGGTGGGAATATGAGGATGGTTTCCATCAAAAACTTCCAGATAAGGTACAGGAGAATACCTTTGTCGTCTGGGACACCGAGACCACGGGGTTCCGTTTGGACAGGGACCGAATGTTGTGTATCGGTGCAGTGAAATTGATGAACGGCAGCATAGCTGTGAAGGACAGTTTTGAAGTCTATATCCATCAAGAACACTACGATGCCGAAAGTGCGGAAATCCATGGTATACTCAGGAAGGGCAAACGAGAGCGCATTTCCGAGTTGGAAGCCCTAAAACTGTTTCTCGGCTACATAAAAAACCATGTGTTGGTCGGCCACCATGTGATGTTTGACGTAAACATGGTGAATGCGGCACTCAGAAGAAACGGGCTTCCCAAACTAAAAAACAAAACCTTGGACACAGGACTGCTCTACAAAAGGACCCTCCTCATTTCCAATGTGCTCCAGAAAAAAGAAAAATATGCCTTGGACGAGCTGGCCGAAAAGTTCAGCATTTCAAAAAAGGACAGACACACGGCTCTCGGTGATGCACTCATCACCGCAATCGCGTTTCTACGGATTGTGGAAAAATTGACCCCAAGAAATTTAAAGGATCTCATTAAAAAACAAGACCCTCCAAAATTCGGTCTTTAGATCATTTGCTTTCCTTTATAATGCCCTCAACTACTTCTGGGTTCAACAAAGTTGAAGTGTCCCCTAAATTATCGGTGTCCTTGGATGCTATTTTACGAAGGATACGCCTCATGATCTTACCACTACGGGTCTTGGGCAGGCCTTCCACAAATTGGATCTTGTCCAATTTGGCGATAGGACCAATATGCTCCGTAATGAGTTGATTGATCTCCTTTTCAAGGTTTTCCCGATTCCGTCCTTCCCCAGTCTCCTTCAAGATGACAAAGCCGTATAACGCATTCCCTTTGATATCGTGTGGGAAACCAACAATGGCCGATTCGGCGACCGCTGGGTGCTCATTGATGGCATCCTCGATCGGTGCGGTACCCAAATTATGCCCGGAAACAATGATCACATCATCGACCCTTCCGGTGATACGGTAATAGCCCACTTCATCCCTCAAAGCCCCATCACCTGTAAAATACATGCCCTCGAAAGCAGCAAAGTACGTGTCCCTATATCTTTTATGGTCTCCCCAAATAGTACGCGCAATGGAAGGCCACGGGAATTTGATGCACAGTCGGCCATCAACCTGGTTGCCTTTGATTTCCTTGCCATTTTCGTCCATCAATGCCGGCTGTATACCTGGCATGGGCAAGGTGGCATAGGTAGGTTTTGTGGGGGTCGAAAATGGGATGGGAGAAATCAGGATACCTCCTGTCTCCGTTTGCCACCAGGTGTCCACAATGGGGCACTTTTTGTTCCCTACGTGGTCATTGTACCAGTGCCATGCTTCCTCATTGATGGGTTCTCCCACAGTTCCCAACACTTTAAGGCTGGAAAGGTCATATTTGGTAACGAAGTCCAAGTCCTTTTTGGCCAAGGCCCTTATTGCCGTTGGGGCGGTATAAAATTGGGTCACCTTATGCTTCTCCACGACCTCCCAGAACCTTCCATGGTCTGGATAGGAAGGAACACCTTCAAACATGACCGTGGTGGCTCCATTGGCCAATGGGCCATACACAATATAGGAGTGGCCGGTTATCCAACCAATATCGGCCGTACACCAATAGACATCCTCTTCCCTATACTGGAACACATTTTTGAAGGTATAGGCTGTGTACACCATATATCCACCAGTAGTATGGACCATCCCTTTGGGGCGACCCGTTGAACCAGAGGTGTATAATATGAACAAAGGATGTTCGGCATCCACAATTTCAGGAACACAGTCGGAATAGGCCTTGTCCAACAAGGGCTCTATCCATTGGTCACGTCCCGCTTTCATTTCCACTTTTTCCCCGGTTCGCTTTTTCACCAAAACGGTGTCCACGCCAGGACATTGTTCCAAGGCATCGTCCACAATACCTTTGAGGTCGATGGTCTTGTTCCCCCTGTAGGAACCATCAGAGGTCAAAACAATCTTGGCCCCACAATCATTGATCCTAGTGGCCAAAGCGGTGGATGAAAATCCGGCAAAAACCACGGAATGGACCGCTCCGATACGCGCACAGGCCAATATGGATATGGCCAGTTCCGGGATCATGGGCAAATAGACCACGACCCTATCCCCTTTTTTGACACCTTGGTCCTTCAGCACGTTCGCAAACTTGCACACACGCTCGTGCAACTGGGTATAGGTGATATGTTCGGCAGCCTCTTTGGGGTCATTGGGTTCAAAAATGATGGCCGTCTTGTCCCCACGAATGCGTAAATGGCGATCGATGCAATTTTCGGTAATATTGAGCTCGGCCCCATCAAACCATTTGATTTCCGGCGTTGTAAAATCCCACTCCAAAACAGAGTTCCACCGCTTTCTCCAATGAAAATGTTCCTCGGCTACTTCTTCCCAAAAACTTTCAGGGTTTCTGACAGATTTACGATAGACCTGAAAATATTCCTCCAAATGTTTGATGTGGTAATTACTCATGCTGCTTATTAAATTTTATGTGCTTAAAAATACGAAAAAAGAGGGCAATCCTAGTACAGTCCTAATGTCCGATTGCCTCTCCAGCACCACTGGGAATGCGGATGTTCTCCACAATTTCCTGAACGTCTTCAGGAGGGGCCGGGGTAAATCGGGATACCAGTATGGCTATCAGGAAATTGACCAACATGCCCACCGTGCCAAAGCCTTCGGGGGAAATGCCCCACCACCAATTGGCTTCTGTGGCCGTTTCTGGATTTCCTATCCAACCCAGCTTGAAACGGGCAATGTAGTAACAGGTGATGGCGAGGCCTGCCACCATTCCTGAAATGGCTCCTTCCCGGTTCATCCGTTTGCTGAAAATACCCATCACGATGGCCGGGAAAAAGGAAGAAGCTGCCAGCCCAAAAGCAAGGGCCACTACGGAGGCCACAAATCCGGGAGGATGGATGCCAAAATATCCAGCCACGATCACAGCCAACATGGCCGAAAAACGGGCTATCCATAATTCTTTCTTGTCGGAAATATCGGGAGCTATCTGCTTTTTGATCAAATCGTGGGAAATTGAAGTGGAAATCACCAACAAAAGACCTGCTGCGGTGGACAATGCTGCTGCCAGACCGCCTGCCGCCACGAGGGCAATGACCCAATTGGGCAAATTCGCAATTTCTGGATTGGCCAGAACAGTGATGTCCCTGTCCACATAAAGTTCATTGGGCGATGTGCTCGCATTGGAGATCATGCGTTGGCCCGAACTGCCTCTACTTTCCACAAATTGGGGCTGACCCCCATCGATGGCCGAACCGGGTAGGTACTGAATCTTTCCATCCCCGTTTTTGTCGGTCCATGCAATAAGCCCTGTACTCTCCCATTTGGTGAACCAGGGCGGGATTTCCTCATAAGGCGTATCCTGAACGGTCTCCATCAAATTGGTGCGGGCGAAGACGGCTATGGCAGGGGCCGTGGTGTATAAAATGGCTATGAACAACAGGGCGTAACCTGCCGATTTTCGGGCATCTCGAACTTTGGGCACCGTAAAGAAGCGGATGATCACATGGGGCAAACCTGCGGTACCCATCATCAGGGCGGCAGTGATAAAGAAGACATCCATGGTGGATTTGGTCCCATCGGTGTATGCCGTGAAGCCCAAATCGGTCATCAATCCATCCAATTTATCCAAAAGATAGACCCCATCTTCTCCTGCGGAACCAAAACCGATCTGCGGGATCGGGTTTCCTGTTGCCATGAGCGAAATAAAGATCGCCGGGACCATAAAGGCGAAGATGAGGACACAATATTGTGCCACTTGGGTATAGGTGATTCCTTTCATACCACCTAAAAAGGCATAGAAAAGCACCACGGCCATCCCAATATAGACCCCGGTGTTCACTTCAACATCCAGAAAACGGGAAAAAACCACCCCAACGCCCCGCATCTGTCCGGCAACATAAGTGAAGGAAACAAAAAGCGCAGCGATCACGGCCACCGTTCGGGCCACATTGCTGTAGTAACGGTCCCCAATGAAATCGGGAACGGTGAACTTACCGAACTTGCGGAGATAAGGAGCCAATAAGAGGGCGAGCAATACGTATCCACCCGTCCAGCCCATCAGGTACACCGAACCATCATAGCCCGAAAAGGCAATGATGCCGGCCATGCCCAAAAAGGAGGCTGCGGACATCCAATCGGCACCTGTGGCCAATCCGTTGGCCAATGGGGAAACTCCGCCCCCGGCCACGTAAAAATCCTTGGTGGATTTGGCCCGGGTCCAAATGGCGATACCTATATATAATGCGAAAGTGAGGCCGACGATGAGAAACGTCCAAGTTTGTATGTCCATTATTCGTCGAGCTTATATTTTTTGTCCAATTTGTTCATCAAGCGGACATAGACAAAGATGAGAAGGACGAAAACGTAGATGGAACCCTGCTGGGCAAACCAAAAACCAAGTTTGAAACCTCCCATGCGGATGGTATTGAGTTCATCCACAAAAAGGATTCCGAAGCCGTAGGAGACCACGAACCATATGAAAATTAGGATGGTAAGGTATTTCAGGTTTTCTTTCCAATATTTTTTTCGATGCTGGCTATCCATTTGTCAAGGTTGATGTGGGAAATATATAATATCAACACAAAAAACATCAAAAAAATAGAAGAATACAAAGTATTTACTGAAAATTGTTCAAATAATTGAAAATGTTCTGTCCAATGCGTTCATGGATATTGGAGACATCCGCTTTTACAAAGGTATCGCCTGTGATGCTCTCATACAGTTCAATATACCTTTCGGAAACAGAGTCGATATAAGCGTCATCCATTTCGGGTACGGTCTGTCCCTCCAATCCCTGAAAATTATTGGCGATGAGCCATTGCCTCACAAATTCCTTGGAAAGTTGTTTTTGGGGTTCGCCCTTGGCCTGCCGCTGCTCATATCCTTCCGTGTAGAAATACCTTGAGGAATCCGGGGTGTGGATCTCATCAATGAGCACGATCTTCCCTTCCTTGGTCTTTCCGAATTCATATTTGGTGTCCACAAGGATCAACCCCCGCTTTGCGGCAATTTCGGTTCCGCGTTGGAAGAGGGCGCGGGTATATTTTTCCAATACCTCGTAATCGGCTTGGGAAACAATACCACGTTTTAGAATGTCTTCCCGGGAAATATCTTCGTCGTGATCGCCCTTTTCAGCCTTTGTGGCCGGGGTGATGATGGGTTCCGGGAACTTGTCGTTTTCCTTCATACCTTCGGGCATGGGAACGCCGCAGAGCATTCTTTTCCCTGCTTTGTATTCCCTGGCGGCATGACCGGAAAGATATCCTCGGATTACCATTTCCACCTTGAAAGGTTCGCAAGCCTTGCCCACAGCCACATTGGGGTCTGGGGTGGCCAACAACCAATTGGGCACGATATCTTCCGTGTCCTTCATCATCTTGGTGGCAATCTGGTTCAAGATCTGTCCTTTGTACGGGATGCCCTTGGGCATGACCACGTCAAATGCCGATAGACGATCGGTGGCCACCATGACCAATAGGTCGTTTTGTAGTGTATAGACTTCCCTTACCTTCCCTTTATAAACGGATTTTTGTCCCGGAAAATGAAAATCCGTGGACATCAATGTGTTCTGCCCCATGTCAAAATTGATTTTGGTGCTCTATGTTTTTGTAGGCATCTATGACCTTTTTGACCAATTTATGCCGGATAACGTCTTTTTCGTCCAAATAGATGATGCTGATGCCATCGATGTTTTTCAGGATCAAAAGGGCCTCTTTCAGTCCAGAGATCACCCTTCTGGGCAGGTCGATCTGTCCTGGGTCACCTGTCAGCAGGAACTTGGCATTCTTGCCCATACGGGTCAGGAACATCTTCATTTGGGCATGGGTGGTGTTCTGTGCCTCGTCCAAGATCACGAAGGCATTGTCCAGGGTACGCCCTCGCATGAAGGCCATGGGTGCGATCTGGATGGTACCGTCCTCTATGTACTTGGCCAGTTTTTCGGTTGGGATCATGTCCCTGAGCGCATCGTACAATGGTTGCATGTAGGGATCTAGCTTTTCCTTGAGGTCACCGGGCAAAAAACCAAGGTTCTCCCCGGCTTCCACGGCCGGACGAGTCAAAATGATACGTCGGACCTGTTTTTCCTTCAAGGCTTTCACCGCCAAGGCAACACCGGTATAGGTTTTTCCTGTACCCGCGGGACCGATGGCAAAGACCATGTCATCCTTTTTGCAGGCATCCACCAATCTTCTTTGGTTGGCGGTCTGTGCCTTGATCAATCTGCCGCTGACACCATGTACCAAAACATCGCCGCTGCTGCTGGATGATGTATACTCTTCCTGCCCATTGCTGGTGAGTACGCGTTCGATCATGTTCTCGTCCAACTTGTTGTACTTGGCAAACTGGCTGGTGAGCATATCAAATCGCTTGTCAAACTCCTCCAAGAGTTCCTCATCGCCATACACTTTGATCTTGTTGCCCCTGGCAACGATCTTGAGTTTGGGGAAATATTTCTTAAGGAGCTCTATGTTCTCGTTCTGTTGCCCAAAAAAATCCTGTGGGCTGATGTCGGTAAGTTCTATTATAAGTTCGTTCAAAAAAAGTGAGGTGTTATGGTTGTTTTTGAAGAATCGTATTCGTTCTTTTTTAATTAATTTTACACACAAACTTAACCAAAAATCAATTTGAGGACGGAAAAACATATCAACAGTATTGCATGGCAATCATAACCTTAACTACAGATTTCGGCCATAAGGATCACTTTGTTGGTGCTGTAAAAGGGACCATACTGACCAATCTTCCCGATGCCCATATTGTTGATATTTCCCACTCGATAAGCCCTTTCAACATCCAGGAATGTGCCTATATCCTCAAGAACGCCTATACAGCCTTCCCAAAGGGAACCGTGCACATTGTTGGGGTGGATTCTGAACTTTCACCTGAAAACCAGCATCTTGTGGTGCAGGTGGACGGACATTATTTTGTAAGTTCCAACAATGGGGTCATGTCGTTGATCACTTCGGAAATACCCCCTGAAAAAATAGTGGAGATACGCCTTCCCAATGCCAATCCCGGTTCATTTCCCGTGCTGAACGTCTTTGTCCAAGTGGCCTGCCATATTGCCCGTGGGGGAAAACTGGAAGTTGTTGGTAAACCGTTCGATGAGCTTCGGGAACTGCGCGAATTTGAGCCAAGGATTCTCAATGAAGGAAGGACCATTTCCGGAAATGTCATCTATATCGACAATTATGGGAATGTGGTCACCAACATCCAAAAGAGCCTTTTTGAAGCCTATCGTAATGGGCGGAGCTTTGAGATCAATGCACGCACCACCAAAATAAAGGAGGTACACCATAGCTACAACGGCATCATCAACTACGACCTGGACAGAAGCCAGCGCAAGGGTCCGGGCGATGCCCTCGCACTTTTCAATTCGGCGGGATATATGGAACTGGCCATTTTTAAAAGCGACCTGAACTCGGTGGGTGGGGCCTCTTCCCTACTTGGGTTGAATTACAGGGACACCGTAACCGTAAATTTCCTTTAAATGTTGATACGCATCGTCAAACTCACCTTTAAACCCGAAAATATTCCTAGTTTTGAGCAAATCTTTGATGAATCCAAAAACAGGATCTTGGCATTTGAGGGCTGCAACAGCGTCGATTTGTACCGGGACATCGATGATCCCAACATTTTTTTCACTTATAGCCTGTGGGAAAAGGAGGGTGATCTGGAAAACTATCGAAATTCCGATTTTTTCAAGGAAGTCTGGTCGCATACCAAAAAACTGTTCTCGGAAAAGGCCGAGGCCTGGAGTGTCAACAAAGTCCAACCAACAAACCCATCTTGATGTTCGCAATTTTTAAGAGAGAGGTCAGGTCCTTTTTTACATCGCCCATCGGTTATTTGATCGTGGGTGCGTTCCTTTTGCTCAATGGGCTATTCCTATGGGTGTTCAAGGGCGATTACAATATTTTTGATTACGGCTTTGCCGATCTGGGCAATTTTTTCCTTTTGGCCCCATGGATCTTTATATTTCTGGTACCCGCCATCACCATGAAAAGCTTTTCCGAAGAACGCAAGATGGGCACTTTGGAACTCTTGCTCATCAAACCCATATCTATCGGAAAATTGGTGTCGGGCAAGTTCTTGGGAGCCTTCCTCCTCTGTATCATCGCCATCGTTCCTACGGTGGTTTACGTTTTTGCCATTTCCAGCCTTGGGGTGATCGAGGGAAATTATGATCTGGGTGTGGTGTTGGGGTCCTATTTTGGCTTGCTTTTTTTGATTGCGGCCTATACCGCTATCGGCGTTTTTGCCTCTACCCTGTCCGACAACCAGATCATTGCGTTCATTGTGGGCATCCTGCTCTGCTTTTTGATCTTTAATGGATTTGATGCCGTTTCCTCCTTGTTCGCCAATGGAGAGACCCAACAAATGGTTCAGGGATTTGGTGCCAGGTCCCATTTTGACAGTATCGCCCGGGGCGTGATGGATACCCGTGACCTGGTTTATTTTATATCATTGACCGCTTTGTTCCTGTACCTCACCTTTCAACGTTTAAAACAATTGCCCCGATGAAAAAATTACTCCTTTCAGCGCTTGTGGCCATTGTTGCAGTGGTCGTCCTGAACATTTTGGCCCGTTATGCCTACGCCCGTTTCGATCTTACGGAGGACAAACGTTATACGCTTTCGCAACCAGCAGTGGATGTGGCCCAAAAATTCGATTCCCCAGTGATAATTGATATTCTTTTGGATGGAAATATTCCGCCGGAATTTTCCCGACTCAAAACTGAGACCGTCCAATTGCTGGAATCCTTCGCTTCAAAGAATGCGAACATCAAATACAACTTGGTGGACCCTCTGGAAGATGAGGAGCGGGTACAACAGACCATTGCGGAGCTCCAAGGTCTTGGTTTGCAACCTGCCAATGTGAACATAGTGGAAAGTGGAAAGGTCTCCAACGAACTGGTCTTTCCTTGGGCCATGGTCAATTATAAAGATCAGACCGTGAAAGTGCCATTGTTGAAGAACAAATTGGGCTCAACACCGGAAGACCTTATCAACAATTCGGTACAGCAGTTGGAATATGCCTTCGCCGATGCGTTCACCAAATTGAGCATCACCGAGAAGAAAAGTATTGCTGTCATCAAGGGCAACGGGGAACTCCGGGACGTGGAAATGGCCGATTATCTGACCACGATTCGGGATTATTACAACATTGGGGCCATCACTTTGGATTCCGTGGCCAACAATCCGCAGAAGGTGCTGGACCAACTTAAAGGTTTTGATTTGGTGGTGATTGCCAAGCCGACCCAAGCATTTACGGATGAGGAAAAATTTGTGATGGACCAATTTATGGTGCAGGGCGGTAAATCCATTTGGTTGATGGATCAGGTGGCCATGGAAATGGACAGCATCTATGCCGGAGGTGGCAGTGCCTTCGCCCTTCCCCGCGAGTTGAACCTGAAGGATCTTTTCTTTTCCTATGGCATTAGGATAGATCCTGTTCTGGTCAATGATTTATATTTCACCCAGATTGTTCTGGCAACAGGCGAAGGCAATGATTCCCAGTACAACCCATTGCCCTGGTATTATTATCCCATGGTCTTTTCCAGGAACGATCATCCCATCAACACCAATATCGAGGCCGTTCGCTTCCAGTTTGCCAGCACCATTGAGCTACTGGAAAATGATTACAGCAAAACGGTCTTGTTGCAAAGTTCTCCCCTTTCAAAAACAGACGGTGTGCCCAGACAGGTCAGTTTGGACATTCTCAACACTCCGCCCAACAAAGAGCTGTACAACAATGGCAATCTTCCCTTGGCCGTTTTGGTCGAAGGTAATTTTTCTTCCATGTACAAGAACAGGGTGAAGCCTTTGGATCTCCGGAACTCTTTGGATGATGGCCCAGCCAACCAAATGCTGGTGATTTCCGACGGTGATCTTATCAAAAACCAATTGCGGAACGGCAGACCCTTGGAACTGGGTTATGACAAATGGACCAATAGCTTTTATGGCAACAAGGAATTCCTGGTGAACAGCACCAACTACCTCTTGGACGATACCGGACTTATAAACATTAGGAACCGAAAAGTGTCCATTCCCCTGCTTGATGTTGAAAAAATTGCGGCCCAAAAAACAAAATGGCAGTTGATAAACATTGGATTTCCAGTGGTTTTGACCTTGATTTTTGGCGTGTTCTTCAGCTTTTACCGAAAGCGGAAATTCAGCGCTTAATGTTAATAATTTTGTTTCTTTACTAATCCCTTTTGGGATATATTTGCTTTTATCTATTTTATAAGGCCTGTTCAGGGAAATATCGACCGGATGGCCAACAATACTAAAGAATTTCTTTGATGAAGTTTATCGTATCCAGTACATATTTATTGAAACAATTGCAGGTTTTGGGAGGAGTTATCAACAATAGCAATACCCTGCCCATCCTCGACAATTTTTTGTTCGACCTGAAAAAGAACCAATTGACCGTTTCCGCATCGGACCTTGAAACCACCATAAGCTCTGTGCTGGAAGTGGATTCCGATGCCGAAGGTGCCATTGCCGTGCCCGCACGCTTGTTGCTGGATACCTTGAAAACGTTTCCCGAGCAGCCCCTCACCTTTGTGGTGGAGGACAACAATACAGTGGAAATCAGCTCCAACCACGGTAAATATGCCTTGGCCTATGCCGATGGTGCCGAGTTCCCCAAAGCAGTGGAAGTAGGCAATCCAAGCTCCACTACCCTTTTGGGTGATATTTTGGCGACGGCCATCAACAAAACGATTTTTGCCGCTGGAAACGATGACCTTCGTCCCGTGATGAGCGGTGTGTTTTTCCAGTTTTCTCCCGAGAACCTTACGTTTGTGGCTACAGATGCACACAAATTGGTAAAATACCAACGTCAGGATGTGAGTGCTTCCCAGGTCGCCGAGTTCATCATGCCCAAAAAGCCTTTGAACCTTTTGAAGGGAATTTTGGCCGGTTCGGAGTCCGAAGTGACCATAGAGTACAACGACAGCAATGCCAAATTCATTTTTGACAACACGGTACTCATCTGTAGGTTGATCGATGGAAAATACCCCAATTACGAAGCAGTAATTCCAAAGGAAAACCCAAACAAGCTCACCATTTCCAGGAACCAGTTCTTGAGCTCGGTGCGTAGGGTTTCCATTTTCTCCAATAAGACCACGCACCAAATCCGTTTAAAGATTGCCGGAGCAGAGCTCAATATTTCTGCGGAGGATGTGGATTACAGCAACAAGGCCGAGGAAAGACTCTCCTGTTCCTACCAAGGGGACGATATGCAGATAGGCTTCAACTCCAGGTTCTTGTTGGAAATGCTCAACAACCTCTCCTCGGATGATGTTTCTTTGGAGATGAGTCTGCCCAACCGAGCCGGGATCCTTACCCCGATCGATGGATTGGATGAAGGAGAGCATGTGACCATGTTGGTAATGCCCGTGATGCTAAATAGTTGATAAAAAACTATACTATATAAAGACAAAAGCTGGAAAACAATTTCCAGCTTTTTCTTTTAGAGAAATTTTATGGTCATAAAATACGAAGGTGATTCCCCATTGGCCGCTTTCACCGCATTGACAATGGGAAGTACAAATCCCATAATACCTACGGCAATCAGGCCCAATATGCCCAACCCCAGCAATAATATGGCCGGAATGCTCAATATGATGTAAAGCAATAAGCTCAATTGTAGGTTAATGATGGCCCTACCATGTTCGTCCATGCCCTCGACACTTTTTCTGGATGCCAGCCAAATGATGAGCGGAACAATGAATCCCCCAAAGCCTGTCACGTAGTGCAAAAGCTGGGTAAGATGTGCAACGGACAACAAAGTGGTGTCCTTTCTAACGGTGGTGTGATTGATGACTTCCATTTTTTGATTGTTTTGATGATTCAACTTATCAGTATGTAAATTTCCAAAAATGTTACAGCATTCCACTTATTCGTACTTTTGTGCCCATGTCGTACGCAGATAACATAGTGGCCTTGGCAACTCCTTCGGGAACGGGAGCCATTGCGATAATTAGGGTCTCGGGACCCGATGCCATCGCTTTGGTGGACATTATCTTCCAGTCCATCAAAGGAAAAAAACTGAAAGACCAGAAAACCCATACCATCCATTTGGGACACATCGTGGATGGAAAAAAGGTGTTGGATGAAGCCTTGGTGTCCATTTTCAAGGGACCCCATTCCTACACGGGCGAAAACGTAGTGGAAATTTCCTGCCACGGTTCTCCCTTCATCCAACAACAGATCATCCAACTCTTGCTGCGAAATGGTTGCCGCACCGCTTCCGCTGGGGAGTTTACCCTGCGTGCCTTTCTGAATGGCAAGATGGATTTGAGCCAGGCCGAAGCTGTTGCCGACCTTATTGCCAGTGACAGTGAAGCGGCCCATGACATCGCCATGCAGCAAATGAGGGGAGGTTTCAGCAATGAGATACATCAGTTGCGACAAGAACTTTTGAACTTTGCTTCATTGATCGAACTGGAACTCGATTTTTCCCAAGAGGATGTGGAGTTTGCCGATAGAACACAGTTCAATGAATTGTTGACCAAAATCAGCGAAGTCCTTAAAAAACTGATTGATTCCTTTGCACTGGGCAATGTGATCAAAAATGGCATCCCCGTGGCCATCGTCGGGCAGCCAAACGTGGGGAAATCCACGCTGCTCAATGTGCTGCTGAATGAAGAACGGGCCATCGTCAGTGAAATCGCCGGGACAACCAGGGATACCGTGGAAGACCATATCAGCATCAAGGGCATCAATTTTAGGTTCATCGATACCGCAGGAATCAGGGAAACCCAGGATGTGGTCGAAAAAATTGGGATCGAACGGACTTTTGACAAAATTGAAAAGGCCCGACTGATCATCTATCTTTTTGACCGACTCGATTTTGATAGGAAAGAATTGGAACAGATCCAGAACAGGTATCCCAACAAACAGTTATTACCCATTTGCAATAAGGTGGACCTCTTGGACGAGGAACAGATCCAGTTATTGAAAACGCAGATTCCCAATGTGCTCTTCCTTTCCGCTAAACATAAAATCGGAATCGAGGAGCTCGAAAAGAAGCTGCTTGACCTTGTGGATTCCGGAGCATTGAGTGGCGATAGCACCATCATTACCAATAGCAGGCACTATGATGCACTGCTGAAGGCATTGGAAGAAATCCAAAAAGTAAAAGAAGGTATGGACATGGATGTTTCCAGCGATCTTTTGTCCATCGACATCCGCCAAGCGCTCTTTCACCTAGGTGAGATTACAGGAAGTGTGACGACCGATGATCTATTGGGAAATATATTTTCCAATTTCTGTATCGGCAAATAAAAGCATAGCTTATTTTCCCATCTCCACAAAACGGTACAGATTGTCCGTGGCCTGTAACAGTTTTCCTTGGAGTGATTCATTCAAATCTGGATTTTCGGCCAAATAACGTTCCACCATCGAATAGGCTTCCAGGGATTGGTATTGGCCCACCGTGTTACTGAGCCATCCTTTGGGGAAAAAGATATCTCCTGTTTTCTGGATTTCTTCGAGCAGTTCCAAGGCCAGAGGCACATGCTTGATGGCTGACTCCTGTCGCAATGGATGGTGGATATAACCACAGGCGGTAAGTACCCACGATTCCTTTTCACGGTTGCTCGCATCACTCAAAGACACAAAAAAGGCATCCCGTTCCGATTCATCAGCGGAGAGTGTAGGCCTCAAAAAGTCAAAACGTCTTACCTTGTCTGGGTTGGACAATTGGGCCCTTGCCCTATCCATGATCTTTTGGGCGTCCTTCTGTCCAAAAAGTGCCAAGGTCATCGCCATATCGGTAAAATCATCTTCGTTCAATTTAAGGTCCGGTATGGTCACTGCCTTGTTCCAAATGGAAAAAAGCTTTGCTTTGGCCACATCTGAATAGGCCAATCCTTTCCATAGACCAAAAAGATTTTTCTTGATATTGGGTGCATGCTGCCTGTTCATCAGTTCTTCCCACAGCATTTTTTCCAACGAAGGCTGCTCTTTGTTGCGCTCTTCTGCTGTAAGATAGCTCCAGAAAAGACCATTGATTTGACCACAAAGCATACCATGTATCAATTCATTTTGTACATTCTGAATGCCTTTTGCAAAAAAATCCAATCCTTCCTTGGGTGAAATATTGCCCGAAAGGATATTTTCATACGTATTCAGGTAGGCATGCCCTCTCGCCACCTCATCCCCTAAGTCTTTGATAATAGGAAAATCCGAGGTCGCTATCGGAAACACCCCATAGCCAAAAGCGTTGGAATTGTAGAGAATGGCCTCTGGTCTGGGTTTTCCGGCAGCTTGGGGCAAGATGACCGTACTGTCCGCAATGGTAACCGGAAACACAAGCACACTGTCCGGGTAGACCAGGGTGATCTCAAAGGATTGGGGCCACAGTTTGTCACTGCCATCTTCCGCTCGTTGCGAAATGGCTAGTTGTTTTATTTTTCCATTTTCATACGTAACCTCCTCATTGAAAATGGGCCTCCCGGATTGGTTCACCCACACCTCGCTCCATTTCTTCAAGTCGTCGGGCGTTTGATTGTCCAAGATTTCCACCAGGTCTTTCCATGTGGCATTGCCATAGGCAAATCTGGAGATATATTCCCGAATGCCTTCCCGAAACCCTGTCTCACCAATGGCAGCTTCCAGTTGCCGCATCATGATAGGGGCCTTGTTATAGATGATACCTCCATACAGACTGCCCGCATTCTTCAAGTTGTCCAGTTGTTGGCGGATGGGATTGGTGCCGCGGGTCCTATCCTCCGCATAGGCACCCCGGTAATGTGCGGTCATGAATTGCAATTGGTGGTTGACATCGGGAAAAGTCGGGTTGATGATCTTGTCCGCCATAAAATTGGCAAATACCTCTTTCATCCACACATCGTTGAACCAATCCATGGTGACCAGATCGCCAAACCACATATGGGCCGTTTCGTGTGCAATGAGTTTGGCCCTACCTAAGTGCTGCCGTTCGGTGGCACTCGCATCCAGAAACAGGGAGGATTCCCGATACTGTATGGCTCCCACATGCTCCATGCCCCCATATTGAAAACCAGGAATGGCGGCAAAATCCAATTTTTGGAATGGAAATTCATATTCGGTGTATCCCTGTAAAAAATCAATGGACCGCTGGTGCAGGTCGTACACAATGGGCAAACTGGGCCTGACCTTGGCCGTATCGCTCTCCCTAAAAAGAAAAGTCATATCGAAGATGCCCGGGTTCTCCGTGGATGATTCAAACTTGCCCGCGACCATCGAAAAAAGATAGGTGCTCATGGGGTCGCTCTTCGCAAACTGATAGTGAACCTTGCCAGCCTGCTCTGTCCTATTTTCCAAAGTAGCACCGCAAAGCACTTTCCAATCTTTGGGCGCGGTCACGTCCAAAACATATTTCGCCTTAATATTGGGCTGGTCAAAACAGGGAAATAAAGTACTCGCCCGTTCCGGCACCAACAAGGTATAAAGGTAGTCCTCGTTTCGGTTCAGGGACTGCTCGCCTGCATCGAACAAAATTTCGATAGTATTGCTGCCCTTTTGGAGACCATCTGAGATGAGCAAGTGCTCTTTTTCATGGTGGATCTCTTGCTGCTTACCATTAATGGTAAGCTGTTTCAACAGCGAGGCATCTGCATTAAAATCAAGGTAGAGTGGCTGGGAAAGGTCATGGATTTCCAGATCCAGTTTCAGTTTTGAGGGAATTGGCTGTGTTTTATCTTCTGGAATGTCAAAAGAAAGGCCATAGACCACATCGGTAACCTGTTCCTTGCGATACTCGGCCATCGCAAGGGGTATGCCCACATCCAATAGATCGATGTGCTTGGGCTGCTGACAGGCCAGCAAGAAAAGAGAAACTCCGAGGAACGGTAAAATGGTCTTCTTCATTTGTTGGTTCAATTGTTTTATAAAGGTTTGGTGCAATATGCAATCAATCGGTTACCACATAATTGACCTTGTCCACCCCCGTGTTGCCCGTTTTGGAATCATAAGCATACACCGTCACTTCATAATACCCGTTCTCCGTGACCTGCATCCTACCCTCAAAAATATTTCGCGAGGGGTTGTCCATGGGTATTGTTGCCACAGTGGTCCCGTCCTTTTTCAGGATGGCCACCACTTCCATGGGCGTTGAGTCCCAAATGCCCCCTTTTTCGATGGGACAACCACACATCATCACCATATTGGCACGAATGTCCAACCCCTCCCCAATGGATTGTTTCGAAATGTATTGATGGGTGTTGGGCGTAAGGATATCGATGACAAAACCTGGGATTTCCACCACAACGCCATCCCCCAAAATGTCCTTACCAGGGATGAGCCACAGTTCGGTACTGGCACGTACCTGCGCATTTTTCTTGTTGTAGGGTGAAATGACCTCCACACGCACAAAGGTGGGTTCGTCTATGTCAACTACCGCCAAAAAGCCCGCCGTCTTATCGTCTGTGAGTTGGGTGTTACGGTCAATGGGGGTCTTCATGATGAGGTCGGTGTTCCCGGTACTGCCTGTGGTAATTCCTTCGGCCAGTATTTGGTTGTTCACAGTGTTTCTAACAATGACGTAGGCCCCACCAATGGAGCTTCCGATAAACTTGGCGTCCTTGGCCTTGGCCCTGACCATCAGTTTGGTCTCGGTGGCGGAAACGGTGAAACTCAAGGCTAATAATAGGATCAGGAGAATGGATTTTTTCATGGGTTGATGATGGTTTTATGGAACGGGAAGCGTGTGTGGCTTTCCCTTTTTAAACTTAGTGTTTTTTATTGATTTTATGGTAAATTGGTGGGTGTGAATGGGTTTTATAATTTATACGTAGAGAGCCAAGATTCATTCACCCTTTTTCAATTTCGAACGGTCTATGAACGGTCAGTACAACCAACAGCATAATAACCCATCGATAAAAATGAAACAACCTTTCCAACTTCTCGGTTCCCTGCTTTTCATTTTGACCACATGTAACCACACCAAAACAGAACCCAAAGAAATGGAACCCAAAGCAACAAAAGAATTGGACTTTGCCAGCGGATATTCCGAAGTGAACGGCCTAAAAATGTATTATGAGATCTACCGGCCAGCCGGTCAGGCGGGTGGGCAGGCAAAAGCCCTTGTCCTGATCCATGGGGGTGGTTCCACTATCCCCTCCAATTTTGGGAAAGTTATCCCTTTATTTGCCAAAAACAGACAGGTGATCGCCATGGAGCTTCAGGCGCATGGGCGCACGAACGACAGGGGTACGGACTCGTCCTTTGAGCAGGATGCCGACGATGTTGCAACACTCCTCCATAACCTAAAAGTGGACAAAGCCGACTTTTTCGGTTTCAGCAATGGTGGGACAACGACTTTGCAGATCGCCATCCGCCATCCGGAATTGGTCCACAAAATGGTACTGGGTTCTGCACTTGTCAAACGCAATGGGGTTCCCGAATGGTTTTGGGGTTTTATGCAGCAGTCAAAACTGGAACACATGCCCGAACAGCTCCAAACTGCATACAAAGAAGTGGCATCCGATACCACTGACTTGCAGCTGATGCATGATAGGGACGCCAAACGGATGGTGCATTTCAAGGACATTCCTGACGAGCAGATCGAAGCCATTCAAGCTCCTACACTGATCATTATTGGCGACAAGGACATCATCACCCCTGAACACGCCATAGAACTCCACCGACAGATCGCCCATTCGGAACTGGCCATCATCCCGGGCGGACATGGGGAATATATCGGTGAAATCACCACAATCCAACCTGATTTCAAAGAAAATCAACTTGTTGTTCCCATGATTGAAAAGTTTTTGGACAAAAAATAAACATAGGTATTCAGATGAGTAGAAAAATTGTAGAAAACATCATCTTTCAGTTAAGGGACATCCAAAATGGAAAGACCTGGTACGATGACAACTTGGAGAACAAAATTGAACCCATTTCGGAAACACAGGCCTTTGAAAGACCTATTCCTGGGGTCCACAGTGTGGCGGAATTGATTTCCCACATTTGGGTGTGGCGCATGCATGGGATCAAATTGCTCCAAGGGCAGGAATCCAACCTGAGCGTGGATAGTCCTGAAAACTGGAAGAGCAACGAGGAACTTAAAAAAATCGGATGGAAAAAACTAAAGACAGATCTGCGGGAGAGCCAAGCGGAGTTGATCGCTTTTCTATCGGATAAGGATGATGACTACTTGGAGAACAACACTTACAAACCAAGTCACACACTGAAATATCTGGTAGAAGGGATTGTTCACCACGACCTATACCATTTGGGACAAATCGGGATTACGATCAAACTACTGGATATCAATAGGTAGATTTAATTCACCTTCCCCATCAGGTTGGTCCCCAAAAGGACCATATAAAGGATCACGACACCATTAACAATCAAAAAGGCGAGCTCCAATTTGGATAAAAAGGCATTCATGCCCAGAGAACGGTTGGAACTTTGGGTCATTTGTGCCCCTTCCTTGAACTGCACGTTTTCCAGGTCGTCCAAATTCGTTCGGATTTCATATAGTTCCCGACTGATGTCCTGCCATATAGCCTGTTTGTGACCTTTTGGTTCATTGGAGAGCAACTTCTCCAGGGACGTGAGTTCGGTGTAATTCTTTTGAAGGTCGAAAAAAAAGCCAGCCTCGCTTCGGGTAAGTTCGGTCTTGGAGAAACGGAACAGCAATCGGTCGATGGAATCATTTTGACCGTTCCGGTATGGGTCGCCCCCATTTTTGCCCATGGACAACTGCTTTTGGTGGAACAGGTTGTTGAGCTGATAGATGTAGTCCTGCGCCACGACCCGATCGTTATATACGGAATTTACATTGTGGCGCACATTGGAGAGATACTTGTAATCGATCAGGTTGGCGACCAAAATCAACAAAAAGGAGATTCCCAACACCATGGCGAACTTCGAACGGCGCTTTTTGGATCCTCCCGATATGATCTTGGGTTCAAACAAATCGACATTTTTTTAAATCATCATTTTCCGAACAGGTGTTAGTATATCCCGGCCCCCTTTGAGCAAATCCAAAAAGAGAACGGAGAGCCGGGAACAGTAAATCACATCAATTCATCTATACTTTGAGCAACTCTCCGGATTCCAGAGCTTTCTCAACATTGGCGGCTACTTGCCAGTGGCTGCCAAAAAAGCGGTTTCCATCGGCCCTTTTGATCTTGATGACCTTGGTGCCGTCCTTCTTCTCTTTAATGGAAGTCACAACGACTTTTTGCCCCTGTACACTTTTATAGTTGGCAATTCCACCTCTTTTGATGATAAAATTGGCCCTGGGAAATTCCAGATGGGCATATTGAGGTGAATCCGGTCTTCCTATCTCAAAAGTATCCCCCACGGCCACATCTTGGGCCTGAAGGTTGATGGCTGCTATAAACAATCCCAAAAACAAAAGATATTTCTTCATAACTAACAGAATTTAAGGTTTATATAATTGAATTTAAATGTTCATTCCTTGAGTATGGCCAGCTCTTCGTCTTCATTTATGGCCCATTTCACTTCCTTGATCTCGAGGCTCAGAGGGCTATTGGGCATACCCACCAGCACAACATCGCCTATGCTCCTCCCTATCAGTGCGGCTCCCAAGGTGCTCTTCACTGAAATTTGTCCTTCCTTGTTGTCTCCATCATCGTGCAACATCACCTGGAAAGTGTTCCACCAGCCCGACTTGGAGGCCACTGTCACTTTGGACTTGAGCCGTACCACGCCTTTGGGCAGCTCGGAAGCACTACATACCGTGGTGTTTTCCAGTTGTTCCCTCAGAGCGTCCAAGGTCTCTTTGTGGGCATAGTCCTGGTAGTGCTTGTGAAAGTTCAATACCTTTTTTATGGCCACATAATCCGATTTTTCCATCATCAGATCATTCCTTTTCATGGTCGGTTTTTGGCAAAAGATAGGCAAACCGTATGCCCAAAAAGGAAAGGAAAGAATACCTGATTTTAATAAATTGAAAACCAGTTAATTATAAATAATTAAAAAATCAAATGTGATAAATGGACTGGGGAATTTTTACCCGCATGGGGAGTTTTTACCCGGTGTATTATTTGAGTTTTTCCCGAAGGGTCTTGCGGTCAATGCCAAGAATTTCGGCAGCCTTGGTCTTATTGTTTCCTGTGGAGGCCAATACTTTGGTGATATGTTCCTTTTCGACCTCTTTCAAAGGTCTCAAGGTTTCTTCCGAAAAATCGATCTTATACTTTACCTGTTCCGGCAAATGCTTGACCTCTACTTGTCCGTCGCACATGATAACGGCCCGCTGTACGACATTCTCCAGTTCCCGAATGTTGCCCGGCCAGGGATAACGTTCCAAGATCTTCAGTGCTTCTGGTGATATTCGAACCAAACGGTCCCTATATTCAACGCCATATTTTTGAAGGAACCTGTCCACCAGTAAGTGAATGTCCGTGACCCGCTCCCTGAGTGGGGGAACCACAATGGAGACCACCGTCAACCGATAGTACAGGTCTTCCCGAAATAGTTTTTTTTGGATAAGCTCTTCCAGATTACTGTTCGTGGCCGCTATGACCCTTACATTGAGTTTTTCGGGTTTCTGTGACCCCACTTTGGTCACTTCCTTTTCTTGGAGCACGCGCAACAATTTTCCTTGAACGGCCAAGGATGCATTTCCAATCTCGTCCAAAAAAATGGTGCCATTGTCCGCTGCTTGGAAAAAGCCTTTCCGGGTCTCATTGGCCCCGGTAAAAGCACCTTTGGTGTAGCCAAAAAGCTCGGCTTCCAGGAGGTTTTCGGGAATGGCCCCACAATTGACCGGGATGAAAGGTGCCCGGGCAAACCTTCCCGAATAATGAATGGATCGTGCAACGAGTTCTTTACCTGTTCCACTTTCCCCTTGGATCAAGATGGTGGCGTGGTTGTCCTTTACCCGTTCGATGATCTCAACAATCTCCGAAAACGCTTCGGAAGCCCCGATCATTTCCCCATAACCAGTGCTCCCTTTTGGTACACTTTTCCTAACAGATGCCTTCTTTGCCCTATTTTCCAAGGATTTCTTCACTGCATCTGCCAATTCGTTCTTGGTGAAGGGTTTGGTCAGATACTCTGTTACCCCAGATCGGAAAACGTCCATGGCATCGTCGATCGAAGGAAAGCCCGTGACGACCAACTTGGGCATATCAGGAAAATGCTCGGCCGTGTATTTGATCAATTGGATCCCGTTGATCTCCGGCATATTGATGTCGGTGATGAGCAAATCAATTTCAGTGTCCTTGAGGATGTAGAGGGCCTCCTTTACCGAAACCGCGCTATAGGTGTGGTAATGCATGGAATTTAGGTGTCGGTGCAAGAGTTCCAAGATCTGGATATCATCATCCACCAGCAATATGTTCTCCTTTTTGAGCATGGCCGTCAAACGGTTTTGGGAAATTTGATGGTAAAGATAGTGCCTTTGGGCTTATTGGGGGCGTGCCCGATTGTTCCTTGATGGCTCTTCACAATGCCGTGCACCACACTGAGTCCCAATCCGCTCCCCTCCCCTACGGGTTTGGTGGTGAAGAAAGGGGCAAAAATGGTCTCCGCCTTGTCCTTGGGTATGCCACTGCCCTCATCGGATATTTTCAGGACCACATTTCCGTTATTCTCCCTCACATCGACCAAAATAGTGCTCTGCGGCGGGGAAAAATAAATAGCGTTCACGATAAGGTTGAACAATACTTGGGTGAGTTGGATCTTGTCCATTTTCAGGACAATTTCCTTTTTGTCGGTATTGAGTTTACAGTTGATATCGTTCTGTCGCAATGTGGTGCGCAACAGGTCTATGGCATCTTCGATTACGGGTACAATGTTCAGGCTGGTTCGCTCCTGGGGCATTTCGCAGGCAAAGAACATGAGCTTTTTGACCACTTCCCGTGAAAAAATGGTATTGGTGATGATCTTATCCAAGTCCTTTTCGGCCTTTGAATCCCCTTCCACCCGTTCTTTCAGCAATTCCGTGAAGCCCAATATGTTGGCCAATGGGGTATTGAGTTCGTGGGCAATCCCAGCGGTTATCTCACCAAGAATACGCAATCGGTCGCCCTGTTCAACCTGCCTACGGATCGCTTCTTGGTTTTCTTTGATTTCCTTTCGCTCCAACAGGTTCCCTACTTCAAGACATATGTTGTCCAGCAATTGTTTTTCCTCTACCAAAAAGTCGTCCGGGGTATATTTGGGAGATGGGTATCCTACCTTTATATATCCCCGTTCTTCATTGAACACTTTTATGGGAGATTGGAGAAATACGAATTCCTCTGCTTTCTTCTCAGTCCTTATGGTGGTCAAAGGGGTTTTTAGCTCCACATAGGTTTCCTCATTGAACTGCCATGCCCTTTGCATGCATGCTGCTATGGCCCGAAGGACTTCTTCAATCTGCTCGTAATCACTGTTCACGATCAGTGAGGTGACTTCATAAAGACAGGTCAACTCCTTGATGCGTTCCTTTAATTTCTGCTCTACGGTATGCACGGGTATTCTCTTTGATGGAAAATTACGAATTCCAATCCATTAAATGGAATGTGGCGCCAGGACCTATCGGGATCGCAGCTTATGGATTTCCTCATCTGCGGCCGTAATAAGACTCTTCAGGTGGGGTACGTCCTTTTTGGGGCACGACTGTGCCAATTGGTACTCGGAACTTTCAATCAGCCTTTGACAGTATGCGATCTTCTCATTGACGGACAATTTGGATATGGCATTCATATAGAGATGGTCCAATTGTATCAATGAGGTTTTTTTGGAGCTATTTCGAAAAAAATTGAACATTATAAAAAACTAAGGTTGGTTCGGCCACCCAAATTGGCCACAAAAACCAAGCCATGTTCATTCGTTTATTTTTCTTCCACACGAAGCATAAATCCCCTTCGGTTGACATTCACAATGCTCAATCGGGGATCTCTTCCCAAATGTTTCCGCAAATGGGATATGAAAACGTTGAGGCTCTTTTTGTTGAAGTAATCGTTCTTGTCCCAAATGGTGGTTAGGATTTCCTTGTGGGTGCATAGTTGATTCTGATTCATCGCCAAAAGGGCAAGCAGGTCAAATTCCTTGCCGGTCAACTTCACGATCTCCCCTTTGTACCTAAGTTCGAAATTCTCCGTGTTCAGGGTATAGTCCCCTATCTCATAATGGGAAAGCTGGGGGACTTCTTCGGTCTCCGTCACCAAACGGGCCAACAATGCATTGATACGCACCACAAGCTCTTCCTCGTCAATGGGTTTCTTTAAATAGTCCACTGCACCAAGCGAAAATCCCTTTAGCACATCAATTTTGAGCGATCGGGCGGTAAGGAAGATGAAAGGTAGTTCAGGGTTGATGCCCTTTATCTTTTGGGAAAGTTCAAAACCATCCATGTCCGGCAGCATCACATCCAAAATGGCAAGGTCAAAGACGTTGGTCTCGGTTTTCAGGAGTGCTTCCTGGCCATTTTTTGCCCAGGTGACCACAAATCCTTTCATTCCCAAATATTCTGAAAGTAGATATCCCAGCGAAGCATCGTCCTCTACCAAGATCAGGTTGTATTTTTTATCCATTGTTGGTCAATTTTAAGGAAACGACAAATGTGGTGCCTTCTCCCAGTTTACTATCCACCGTGATCTTTCCACGGTGCATCCTCACTATCTTTTGCACATAGGAAAGGCCCAGTCCATGTCCCTTCACTTTATGTACATTACCGTTTTTCACCCGGTAGTATTTCTGAAATATTTTCTTCCTGTCCTCCTTCGAAATGCCTTGCCCATTGTCCGATACGCTTATGTGCAGCCTTCCTTTTTGTTTGTAGGCCTCCAATCGCACCACAGGGTCATCGGAGTATTTTTTTGCATTTTCCAATAGGTTCCCGATCACATTTTCCAAATGGAACTTTTCGGCACGTAGGGAAAAAGGGCCTTCTTGCAGTTGATAACCAAAATCAACATTCTCGTGCTTGGCGAGCAGGGCAAAATCCTCACATAATTTGAGCAATACTGGCCTAAAATCAAGTTCGGTGAACTGCATGAGTTTTCTTCCTGATTCCAGGCTGGACAGTTCCAATACCTTATCGATATGTCCTTTCAACCGTTCTGTTTCCCTTCGGATGAGCTCCACAACGGGCTTTTTAGCTTCCGTGACATCCTCTTCCAGAATCTTGCTGGCCAATCCTATGGAAAACACGGGGGTCTTTAGTTCATGGGTCAAGTTGTTGATAAAATCGTTAGTGGTGGTGATCAGACTGCTCTGCCAATAAAAGGATCTCAATACCCAGATCACGACCAGTATGATTGCAACAAGAAAAATAAGGCTCGGGATGGTGAGTCCCTTTAATTGCCCCAAGAAATACTTGTTCAGGTCCTGAAAACCAAGTTCCAAAATAACTTCTTTCTGCAAAAGTTCCGGCAGATACCCCTCGATTTTAATGGGATAGGTAAGCATGTCCTCCCCTCTAAGGTGTTGTTTGGCCGAGCCAAAATATTCCGTGGAATCCCTGGTAAAGAGTGAATAAGTGAACGGAGCATCTATCCCGGAAACGCCCAACTGATAGGAAATGTAATCGTTGAGATAGAACCGTGATGCCTTCTGGAGGCTGTCCAAGCCTATCTTCACTTCCGAAGTGTCCTTTCTAATGGTGTTCCCAATGGTGTAGGTCAAGGAGTTGAACTCGGAGAGTTCCTTGCCGATATTTGCCCTGGCCCCATCCATCTTTTCCGAGAACTGTGCCCTGGCCAGTCCCAGACCAACCCTCAAGTATTGGTACTGAACCACGAAAAGGCCCACCACGGACACCGCAAAAACAAAAACATACAGATTTCTCTTGGTCAGCATGGTGCTAAATAAACAAAAAAACACCAGCTATTTACGCCTTGGTTAAGCGTATTAATCTTTCATTAGTCTTTTTGTCTTTTCCTTAATCCATTCCTATCCCCCAGAATCCTATCTTGTCCCTGAGTTTAGTTAGATACAATACATACAAAGTAGCGAATCCATCAAGCCGACCCTAAAGGGTCGGTTTTTTGTTTGTACCTTTGGCCACATTGGGTGTTCATATAACTTCTTATCGTTTATCTTTACACTCCAAATTTTAGGCATGTTCAGTTTTTTTCAGAAGAAAACCTATCTGGTGGATTATCTACATGGTCTTGTGGATATGCACAACCATATCCTTCCCGGCATTGATGACGGGGCAAAAACGGTGGATGACTCCATGGAACTGCTCAAAGGGTTCGGTGAAATGGGCGTGACCCATTTTATCTGCACGCCACACATCATGCACAACCATTATGACAACACGCCGAAGACCATCAAAGAGGCTTATAAGACCCTGATGGCCACCTTGGAAAAGAGTAACCTTTCCGGGACTTCCATAGCTTATTCGGCCGAACACATGATCGATGACAATTTCGAGACGATCCTGGAAAACGGGCAGGTCATAGCATTGAAGGATTCCTTTCTTTTGGTCGAAATGTCGTACCTACAGCCTTCGTTCAATTTTGACATTGCCGTGGAGAAGATGGCCAAGTTCAAATATTTTCCCATCCTAGCCCATCCGGAGCGGTACATGTACTTTCACCAAAAATATGGGACTTATGAAAAAATGAAGGCCAATGGCATCCAGTTCCAACTGAACCTGTTATCACTTACACACGAATCTTACGGAAGCGGTGTACAAAAAATGGCCCTGAAACTTTTACAGGACCATTTGGTGGATTTTGTGGGTTCAGATGTGCACAATGTGCGACAACTGGAACTTTTGAAGGAAATCAGGATTCAGAACAAAACTTTGAACCTTTTGCTTCCCGTCATCGAAAATACGATCGAGACTTTTTATTGATCAAGAAAAGCTCCACCATTTTTTGATGGTCTTTCCATAGCCGTAGCCATACTTTCCGCCATACCCGAGGTTGGATTGTTTTACCCCGTTGACCACGAAGGAAAGGTTCTTGAGCTTGCCTTCGTTTTTGAGTTTAATGGGGAATTCCAGGACCTTAGTCTCTGTAAACTCTGCTTTGACCACATACAAAATTTGACTTGCGTGTTCACTGATCAACAAGGTGTCGGTGACCACCATCAAGGGAGCGGTATCCACAATCACGTAGTCGTATAGCCCAGTAACTTTGGAGAACAATTCCTCTACCCTGTCCCCCATCAATAATTCGGCTGGGTTTGGTGGTATTTTTCCAGAAAAAATGATATCTATTTGATTGTCATTCACCTGTGCTGGAACTATGATATCCCGAACCTCGAGATTAGAGTCTATCAAATATTCGGTAAGTCCATTCTTGGTACTGCGCTTAGGCTTTAAATCTGTCTGATTTTTATCTTCAGAAAAGAAATTGTATAATTTCGGATTTCTGATATCCGCTCCTATCAGCAATACTTTTTGGCCGGTATTTGCATAAATAGTGGCCAAGTTGGAGGAGACCAATGTCTTTCCTTCGCCAGGTACACTCGAGGTGACAAATATGAGGTTGTTCCCTTCTGATTTTTTGGACCGCTGTATATAATTGAGATTGGTCCTCAGTATTCTCAAAGATTCCGCCAATACCGATCGATCGTCCTTCTGAACCAGTTTGGACTCTTTCTTTCCAAGCTTGGGGATTTCAACTATCACGGGTATATCACCAGCAATTTTTTCCAGCTCCAGCTTGTTATGCAGTTTATTGTCCAAAAGGTCATTGGCGTAAATTATGGAAAAAGGGATGAGTAATCCAAAAATTATGGCTGCCAGATATACAATTTTAGGTTTGGGTGATATTGGAAGGGAAGATCCATAAGCTGCGTCCACAATCTTTGATTTAGGCGCTGCTGAAGCAAATGTGATCTGTGATTCCTCCCTTTTTTGCAATAAATACAAGTATAGGGATTCTGTAGTTTGCTGTTGTCTTGATATGTCCCTCAAAGCCCTTTCATTACTTGGAGCTGCATATATTCGGGAATTGATTTGGGACAACTGCTTGCTTAGGCTGTTTACCTGCAGGTCCAAGTTGTTGGTCACGTTGTTCAAACTGGATTGCATACCTTTCCTCAAACCGTCCAACTGTTGATCCAATTTTACAATAACGGGATTTTTCTCATTGGAACTTTCCAATAACCGTTGTCGTTGAGCGATCAATTCATTGTATCGTTGCGCCGCATTTGCTATTCCAGCATCATTTAACCCAACGTTTGTGGGGATGTAATCAAATCCTTCTTGATCATTGATCAAATCTTGCATCGAGTTCGCTATGTTTAACTGAATACTGACACTTTGCAGTTGTTGCTCACTTGCAGCACTTTGGTTAAAATTAACATTGGATTGGGAGCCCAAATCTGCAATTCCCCTACTTTCCTTGAAAGACTCGGCACTCTCATCGACAGAGGAAAGATTGGTATAAATTTCAGATATTCGATCATCAATAAATTTTGAAGTACGATCTGCAATAGCTTTTTTGTCTGCTACCGCATTTGCATTATTGACCAATATGAGTTCGTTGACAATATCTATAGCTCTTTTTTGTATTGGATCTGTAAGGGAAATATTAATAATGTTTGAAAGCTTATTTGCAGGGCTTACCACAATCTTATCCCTATACCCAGAGGCTACATCTGGTATTGGATCGATAACAACTTTAACCCTTTTGTTTTTATAGGCTTTTAAGTCTTCTGTACTAGGTATCAAAATGACATCACCT
This sequence comes from Flagellimonas hadalis, assembly GCF_007785775.2. Taxonomy (GTDB): domain Bacteria; phylum Bacteroidota; class Bacteroidia; order Flavobacteriales; family Flavobacteriaceae; genus Flagellimonas; species Flagellimonas hadalis. Next base: position 208,874 of record NZ_VNIK02000001.1, on the reverse strand, counting down.
ATCTTAGTTTTTATTTTTGATCCAAAATCGTAAGACTTAAAAGGAGCTTCTTCTTCTTCTCCATATTGAAAAGAAGTTTCAGAATTTAGGTCAATGAAGAAATGATGCTTGGATTTGTTGACAATTGAATCTGCAGATAAAAAATTGATGCTAAAGGGATAACTGGTCCCATAAAGTTCACTATCCCTAATGTTCCCCTTTACAAAATAACGCACATTCAATTTCAGCTTTTTTACAAGCTGAACGAAATTGTCCCTTGCTTTAAGAAGTTCAACCTCATCTTCAATTTGAGTCTTTGCACCTGAAAAAATGTCAAGGTCCTGCAAAACACTCAATTCCGACGAAGCACCCTTATTCTCCAATATTTGCACCTTAGCCGAAGCACTATATTTTGGTACTGTATAGCGAAGATAAATGAACGCTATCAGACCTGTCAGTAAAATGCTAAGCGCAAACCATTTCCAATGCTTCAAATAAGAATTCAATATATCCTTCAATTCCGATACTGAGTTGTTCATTTTATATGGGGAATACTTATTGTAGGTTGTTAAAAACTATTCTTATTGTTGATTAATTCCTCGTTAACAATATCACTGTAGAAGTTATGATGATTGAAGCAATCGAAACTGCGATTGAAGCCCTTTGGTCTAGATTGGATTGGGTTTTTCCTGATTTATTGGGTTCGACATAGACCACATCATTTTGTGTCAAATAATATACCGGAGATTTCAACGATTCTTTTTGATTGAGGTTGATACGGTTATACACCTTTGTCCCGTCAAAATCCCTAATGACCATGATATTATCGCGGCGACCCTTTATATTTATATCCCCAGCATATCCGAGCGCTTCCATAATGGTGATCTGCTCACCGTTAATGGGATATGTTCCTGGTCTATTGACCGCGCCCAAAACTGTTACCGTAAAGTTTCTTATCCTGATGTTTATGATAGGGTCCTTTAGATAATCTGCCAACCTTTCTCTAAGAAGTTCACGTGTCTCACTAGGAGAAAGCCCTTCTATCTTTACTTTGCCGATGACAGGGAAATCTATTTCTCCGTTTTTATCAACTAGGTAGTTAACTTGTTCAGGGCGGATCCCACCCTCTTCAGAACCCCTAAAAAGATTAAACGGGGCACTGGCCTCTGGATCCAAGGTAGAAATGTGGATACTCACCAAGTCGTCCACCTTGAATTTGGTCGTGAAGTTATTATCGTCCACCAAGGTTTCAAACTGGTCTGCATCCTGAAAATAAACAACGCCTTGGGATGATGAGCAAGAGGCTACTAGGCATACTATGGCAACATAATATGCTACTTTTAATTTTTGAAACATTGATGTATACATTTTTAGTGTTTAGTTGAGATATTCAGCCTTTGATGGCTTTTTCTGACCAAGGTCTTGATCCTTTTTGTTGTCCAATTTACAAAAATCGGAATTGTTGGATATGTATTCTGGCACAATACTTTTCATCAATTGCACCACATTGTCCTTGAAGAACAGGTTTGAAATACAAAGCTCATCGATCATGGTCCTGGTCTTGGAATAATCTATTTCCCTGACCTTGCTGATCATGATCTTGTCATGGTATGTTGGCAGAGTATTTTCTCCATTGGCCAGCAACTCTTCATAGAGTTTCTCACCTGGCCTGAGCCCTGTTACCTTGATATCGATATCATCTGGGTAGTGCAATCCTGATAATCGAATCATGTTCTTGGCCAAATCCATGATCTTCACGGATTCACCCATATCGAATATGAAGATTTCCCCTCCCTTGCCCATGGCTCCTGCTTCCAGTACCAATTGTGAGGCCTCGGGAATGGTCATGAAATAACGGGTGATGTCCTTGTGGGTCACTGTCAAAGGTCCGCCTTTCTCGATCTGTTTTCTGAATAATGGTATCACAGACCCATTAGATCCCAATACGTTTCCAAAACGGGTGGTGATAAATTTGGTTTTTCCTTCTTGCTGTCTGCAACTGATGTACATTTCGGCAATTCGTTTAGTGGCCCCCATAATATTGGTAGGGTTCACTGCTTTGTCCGTAGAGACAAAGACAAATTTCTCCACATTGTATTCCACGGAAAGGTCAACAATGGTCTTTGTACCCGCCACATTGATCTTGACCGCCTCGTATGGGTTTTGCTCCATGAGCGGCACATGCTTGTATGCAGCGGCATGGAAAATCCTATCCGGTCTATGTTCCTCAAACAGTACGCGCATCTTGTTCTTGTCCCGTATGTCGCCAACAATGGGCAAAAAATTGAAGAAACCAGCTTGTTTCAATTCCTGCTGAAGGTCATAAAGTGCAGACTCGGCCTGATCGATCACAATAAGCGATCGGTAATTGTACTTGCAAATCTGCCTTACCAGTTCGCTCCCAATGGAACCAGCACCGCCTGTCACCATGATTACCTTCTCATCAAAGTCTTTCATGACCTTGCTGTTCTTGATTTCGATGGGAGGCCTATCCAAAAGGTCTTCTATCTGTACCCTTTTGATCTGGGAGACTTTGAGTTCTCCATTGATCCAATCCTCAACAGGTGGAACAATCTTCACTTTCACAGGAAGGTCCACTATCTCGTTGACCAAGGTCCTCAACTGTTTGGGACTGATGGTCTGAATGGAAAATATGACTTCGGAGATATTGTGGAACTTAACAAATTCCCTGGTGAGAATACTCTTGTCGAATACTTTCACCCCATTGATCTGCTTTCCGACCTTTTGAAGGTTGTTGTCCACAAAACCTATTACCTTGACACCCATTTGGGAATGGTTCGTTAAGGTATTATATGTAATGATACCCGATTCACCGGCACCATAAATAATAAGGTTCTTTGTAGGGCCTGTATTGTTGTTCATCAAGTTTTCGTAACAGATTTTGAACACATATCGGGATGTCGCCAAAGTGATGAAGGTCAACAAACTATTGATAATAATAATGGATAGTGGAATGGTAAACCCATCCACAACCTCCAAATATCTGTTGGCCAGAACGGTTCCGATAGCCCCGATACTCGCCAAACACACCGCATTGAATATGGCATAAACATCTTTGATTCCGGTGTGCCGTACCACTCCTTTGTAACTTCCTGAAATAAGGAAAGCCAACAAAAACAGGAACACTACCACTGGAAGCTGGGCCCACAGGCTCTGTACATCAAAGTTAAAGCTGAGGTTGAACCTAATAAAATAAGCCAAAATAAAGGAGACCGAAACAATACATAGGTCTATGAAAAGTACCGTCCATTTGGATGCGTAACGCCTGCCCCTTCTAAAAAAGTATTCTTTGATCATCTAAGCTCTTTTTTTATGATGTTGCAAACCCTTTCCAAATCTTCTTCCATCAAACTGGAACCGCTAGGCAAGCACAGGCCTTTTTCAAAAAGTGCCTCACTCACGCCGTTGACGTAAGATATGACATCTTCAAAAACAGGCTGTGCATGCATGGGTTTCCACAGAGGCCTTGACTCTATGTTCTCGTTCTCCAAAGCCTTTCGGATCCTCTCTCTATCCTCAAAAGAAGGGGTCAAAATGCAGGTAAGCCATCTATTCGAATAGCTACCTTTGGGTTCCATGGCAAACGTAATGCCCGGAATGCCCGATAAGTGTTCTATATAATATTCAAAATTGCTTCTCCTTGCATCCACTCTGTCCTGGAGCACTTCCATCTGCCCTCTGCCGATCCCGGCCAGAACATTGCTCATCCTGTAATTGTGTCCTATATGCGAATGCTGATAATGTGGTGCATTGTCCCTGGCTTGGGTGGCCAAAAAGACCGCTTTTTCCTTCAGCGCCCTATCCTTGCACAGCATTGCTCCTCCACCCGAAGTGGTAATGATCTTGTTCCCGTTGAAGGACAAAATACCAATGTCACCCAGACTTCCACAGTTGAAACCCTTGTAAGAACTTCCCAGGGCTTCCGCACTATCTTCAACGACAGGAATATCATATTGCTGGGCTATGGCGTGGACTTCATCCACCTTATAGGGCATTCCATACAAGTGGACCGCCACTATGGCTTTCGGTTTCTTCCCTTTGGCCAATCCATCCTTAATTGCCTGTTCCAACAATATGGGCGAAATGTTCCACGTATCTTCCTCACTATCGATGAAAATGGGAGATGCGCCAAGGTACATAATGGGATTTGCAGATGCTGCAAAAGTAAAACTTTGGCAAAGCACCTCATCCCCTGCACTTACCCCTAGCAACTGCAGCCCCAAATGTATGGCTGCTGTCCCTGAGCTTAGGCATGCCGCATGGACATCATTACCAACAAATTCTTCTATGGATTGTTCAAATCGTTGCACGTTGGGCCCCAAGGGAGCGATCCAATTGGTATCGAAGGCTTCCTTCACATAGACTTCCTCATTGTTTCCCATGTGAGGCGGAGATAACCAAATTTTTTTCAAGACAGTGGTTTCCATTTTAGTTTTGGGTTGATATAAGTAGGCGAGATTTTTAGTTCTCAAAAGTAAAAGTAACAGTAAAATTGGCCTCAAAGGTTATTTTGACCCACTATTCGCCCAAGGCAAAAAAAAATCGATTAAGTGTAAATATGCAAAAGGAATACTTCTAAATGCCTTAAAGTGATTTGATGGACCAATAAGTAAATAAATGTTGTTGGTCAAACAGTATGAAGAAAAGGTTTTGATAAGCCAAAGAAAGTAAGGCTCATCAAGCTTTTGTATTGGGGCAATCTACAACATAACTTATTTTTTTATGTGTCTGGGCCTTCATATGGTCAACATTTGTAATATTTGTAGCCACTAAAACTTCAATATGAAATTTCTTGTCACAGGTGTCGCTGGATTTATTGGATACCATGTTTGTAAAAGGTTATTGGAAAACCAACATATAGTAGTTGGTCTTGATAACATAAATGACTATTATGATGTAAACTTAAAGTTTTCAAGATTAGAACAACTTGGAATCATGACTGAATCTGCAAAGGAGTTCAATCAAATTGTTGAGAGTAACTCCCATGATAAATTCAGCTTTGTTCGGATGAACCTAGAAGACAGAGATCATCTACCTCAATTATTTTCCAATGAAAAATTTGATGCTGTTTGTAATTTGGCTGCCCAAGCGGGCGTTCGCTATAGTTTGGAGAATCCTGAAACATATATAGATAGTAACATTGTTGGCTTTTTGAATGTCCTCGAATGTTGCCGCCACAATAACATAAAACACTTGGTTTATGCCAGTAGTTCAAGTGTTTACGGGTCCAATAAAAAAGTCCCTTTTGAGACCTCAGACCATGTGGACCATCCCATAAGCCTGTACGCGGCTTCAAAAAAAAGTAACGAGCTGATGGCACACACCTATAGCCATTTGTTCAAGTTCAAGACAACGGGGCTACGTTTTTTTACAGTTTATGGTCCTTGGGGCAGACCTGATATGGCAATGTTTTTATTCACAAAGGCCATTTTGGAGGGAAAGCCAATAAAAGTTTTCAATAAGGGAAATATGGAAAGGGACTTTACCTATATAGATGATATTGTTGAGGGAGTTGTACGCATCATCGAAAACAAATATATAGGTCAAGAATCCCCCAGAAGCAACTATAACATCTATAACATAGGTAACAATAATTCCGTAAAACTTCTAGATTTTGTGACCGCTTTGGAAAATAAACTCTCCACAACTGCAGAAAAACAGTTTCTTGAAATGCAACCTGGAGATGTCGAAAAAACATGGGCAAATGTGGATGATTTGATAAGGGATTATGGATATAGTCCCAACACATCTATCGAAAATGGCATTTCCAACTTTGTGGATTGGTACAAAAAACACTATCGAATACAATAAAAATCAGATTGGCTCCATCTTTGGGCAGTAATACCTTTTAACCGATTTTATGGGTCATTAACATAGTTTTCCTGAGCCAATGGAAAGTTTTTATCAATTTTGCCCACCAAAACTAGAAAATCATAACCGTATATGGCACTGAACGATATTGTCCTCAACAAGGAACTTCATATTTTAGTCACGGGTGGAGCTGGATTCATTGGTTCCAACCTCTGCGAAACATTACTTGCAAATGGAAATAGGGTAACCTGTTTGGACAATTTTTCCACAGGTAAAAAAGAGAACATAAAGCCCTTTCTGGACAATAAGAATTTTACACTCATAGAAGGGGACATAAGAGATCTGGAGACATGTGAAAACGCTTGCAATGGCGTTGATTTCATTTTGCACCAAGCAGCATTGGGTTCTGTTCCCAGGTCCATCAAAGACCCTATCACCAGTAACATGGTCAATGTGTCAGGATTTTTGAACATGCTTGTAGCCAGCAAAAATGCCAACGTAAAACGTTTTATATATGCTGCAAGCAGTTCAACATACGGTGACTCCAAACAGATGCCCAAGATTGAAGAAAATATAGGAAAACCTCTCTCGCCATATGCCATAACAAAGTATGTTAATGAACTTTATGCCGATGTTTTTTCAAAAACATATGGTATCGAAACAATAGGCCTAAGGTATTTTAATGTATTCGGAAAAAGACAAGATCCCAACGGTGCTTATGCGGCCGTTATACCTAAATTTGTAATGCAGTTGATGAAACATGAGTCACCAACAATCAATGGTGATGGAAGCTTTTCCAGGGACTTCACCTACATTGAAAATGTTATTGAAATGAATTTAAGGGCAATTACAACCACTAATCCAGATGCCGTAAATACAGTTTACAATGTAGCCTTTGGGGAAAGAACTGATCTTAATCAATTGATTGGGCTTCTCAAAAAGAACCTATCAAAATATGATTCAAAAATTGCTGAAATTGAACCAAATTATGGTCCCAATAGACTTGGAGATGTCCCCCACTCATTGGCCTCCATCCATAGAGCAAAGGAAAGACTGGGTTATGCCCCAACATATGATATTTCCAAAGGATTGGAAAAAGCAGTGGATTGGTATTGGGAAAATCTAAAAAACTAAGAATAAATACAACTATCAATAGAATAAATCAAACGTATGAATCTGACTATCATCGGAACCGGATATGTGGGCCTTGTTAGCGGGACCTGCTTCGCCGAAATGGGAAACAACGTAACATGTATAGATATTGACCAAAAAAAAATAGATGGTCTGAAAAATGGCATTATCCCAATTTATGAGCCTGGTCTAGAAGCCATGGTGAAACGTAATGTTGCCGGAAAAACACTCCATTTCAGCACTTCTTTGCAAAGTCACCTTGACAATTGTGACATTGCCTTTATTGCAGTTGGAACCCCAATGGGGGAAGACGGTTCAGCCGATCTACAGTATGTGCTTCAGGTTGCCAAACAAATAGGTTCCCACATGACCGCCCCGTTGATAGTTGTGGATAAATCCACTGTACCTGTGGGAACAGCGGATAAAGTCCATGAGACCATTGCCAATGAACTTCAGAAACGTGGCGCATCCATGCCTTTTACCGTAGTTTCTAACCCCGAGTTCTTAAAAGAAGGGGATGCCATCAATGATTTCATGAAACCCGATAGGGTTGTAATTGGATCGGACAATCCGGAAGCGACAAAAAAAATGCGCTCATTGTATGCACCATTCTTTAGGAGCAGCATGGACCGCCTGATTACCATGGATGTCAGGTCTGCCGAGATGACAAAGTACGTGGCAAATGCCATGTTGGCCACTAAGATTTCGTTTATGAACGAGGTTGCCAACATTTGTGAACTAGTTGGAGCCGATGTGAACAAAGTAAGAATTGGGATTGGATCCGACAGCAGAATCGGATATAGCTTTATTTATCCCGGGAGCGGATATGGGGGCTCTTGTTTTCCAAAAGACGTAAAAGCCTTGAAAAAAACGGCCATGCAATATGGATACCAGCCCCAACTTATTGAAGCTGTTGAAGATGTGAACGATAGACAAAAACTGGTAGTGGCCCATAAGATAATCGCCAAATATGGAGCCGACCTGAACGGTAAAGTATTTGCCGTTTGGGGTCTCTCCTTCAAACCCGAAACCGATGACATGCGGGAAGCTCCGTCCATTTACATCATAAACGAATTGGTCAAAAGAGGTGCCATCATAAAAGCGTATGACCCAAAGGCAATAGAGGAAGCCAAACATTTTTACTTGAAAGACACGCCAAATGTAACTTATTATTCCTCCAAATACGAAGCCATTTCAGAGGCAAATGCCATGATCCTTCTTACCGAATGGAAAGAATTCCGTTCCCCAGATTTCCACGAAATAAAAAAACAATTGCTGGAACCTGTAATTTTTGACGGAAGAAACCAATACAATGATGAAATCTTGTCAGAAATGGGTTTTGAATATTATCAAATAGGCAAAACCAGATATTGATCCTTGCAAGGGAACAAATTCTATATCCATAGAAATAGATGGCTGCAAACAAACTGAAGATCGGGATACTTATAAACGATTACAGAATACCACTTTGGGAATACAGAATGGTCCAGAACATCTTGGCATCCGATCATTCTGAAGTTGCCCTTATCGTTCGAAAGAAAAGTATGGCCGGGACCAACAAAGATGGTAAACTAAAAACCTTGTGGAAGGTCAGGAACAGTCTTCTTTACTTTCTGCACGGCAAACTGGAAAACAAACTCTTTAAACCGCGTCCAAATGCCTTTCAGGCAAAAGACCTAAAAGAATTAATTGAGTGCCCAGAAATAGTAGTTTCCCCAAAGGAGACCAAGTTCAGTGATATTATAGGTGCAGAAGACATCTCTAAAATTCGTGAACACAATATCGATGTCTTCATCCGATTCGGTTTTAGGATATTGAGAGGAGAAATCCTTAAAAGCTCTAAATTCGGTGTTTGGTCCTACCATCATGGTGATAACGATATAAATAGAGGTGGCCCTCCTGGCGTTTGGGAAGTTTATGAAGGATGGCACAATACCGGAGCTGTTCTTCAAATACTTACAGAGGATCTTGATGGTGGCCTTACTTTGGCAAAAACCCGAGCCTCTACCGACTCCGTTAGTATCAACCGTAACAAAAACAACTATTATTGGAGTGCCACTTCATTAATTACCAGAAAACTGGCGGAGCTCCACAAAAAAGGTGGTACGGTATTCATGGATGAAGTGCTACGGGACAATGCCAAACCGCAGATATATTACAACCGTTTGTTCGTTGCTCCGACAAATGGCGAAGCTCTTAAGGCGCTACTTAAAATCTATACCGGTGTTTTCAAAGGGTGGGTAAAAAGGATTTTCTTTTTCAACCAATGGATCTTGATGTACAGCTTCGAAAAGAAGGAGCAACTGTCAAAATCTTTTTTCAGATTTAAAAGAATTGTTCCCCCTAAGGACCGTTTCTGGGCAGACCCCTTCATTTTTGAAAAGGACGGAAAATATTATGTTTTTTTTGAGGAATTGATCTACAAAAATGGGTTGGGCAATATTTCCGTTTTGGAATTGGATGAAAAAGGCAATTATTCTGAACCAAAAATTGTTTTGGAAAAGGATTACCATTTGTCCTATCCTTTTTTAATAGAGGACAATGGCAACCTTTATATGATTCCTGAAACAGCAGAGAACAAACAGATTGAATTGTATAAATGTGATCAGCTCCCTTTAAAATGGAGCTTGGAAAAGGTGTTAATGAAGGATGTACAAGCGGTGGATACCACAATAATATCCCATGAAAATACCTACTGGCTTTTTTGCAACATCAAAGAAAACGAAGGTTCATCCACTTCCAATGAATTATTTTTGTTTTACGCGGACAATCTCGTGACCAATAATTGGACTCCCCACCCCAAGAACCCCATTGTTTCTGATGTAAGTTCTTCTAGACCTGCCGGTAAGATTTTTGAATATAACGGGCATTTGATAAGACCGTCACAAAATTGCGCAAAGCATTATGGCCATGGTATGCAGCTTCAGATGATAAAAGTACTTACCAAGGAGGATTATCAGGAAATCAATCTGCAATCCATTTATCCAAATTGGGAAAAAGATCTGGTTTCAACACATACCATCAACCAAACCGGTAAACTAACCGTTATTGATGCTCTGGTAAAAAGGAGAAAATAGTGTCTCCGCTTCCTATTTGGATACTGACCTATACAATTCAAGATGTCGATTAAAGACTTCTTGGATGGAATAATTTCCAACAACATGCTCATAGAATGCATCACTCTTCTCTAGCGCATGAACATAATCTTCCATTACACTCGCCATGGCTTCAGGAAACTGTTCCATTTCGACCACATATCCATTCTCTTCCGAAACGATGTCAGGAATGGAACCCACTGGAGTACAAACAATGGGAAGTCTGGCAGCCCCGGCCTCCAATATCACAACAGGCATACCTTCCCAATGGGATGGCATGATCAAACAATGAGAAGATTTCAAATATTCAACAACCTTATTGGAAAACCCATGTAAAATGATTTTATCAGATTGCCCCTCCGTTTTTATCTTTTCCTGAAGTTGCTCTCGCATAGGACCATCCCCTAAAACATCTATTTTAAAGTTTTCCAGCCCCTTAGACCTTAAAAAATTAGCCAGTTTTGGCAATATAAATGGATTTTTCTGCTCGGTAAGGCTACCCAAGAACAAAAAATGAAAAGGTTTGTTGGTCAAATCGGCACTTCTCACATTTGCAGCAACTTCAAAGTTTGAAATGTCCAGCCCATTGGGAATAATTATTGAGTTCTTTAAAAACCACTGTGTACCACTTTTGGAAAACAATATATCCGCCTTACGTAAACCTTTGGAAACACCCAATATATATGCCCTATAGGCATGGTTGACGTTTGTATTGTGAAGTGTGAATACAATAGGGACGCTCCTGAAGAACAATTTGAACAAAATTCCGATTACAAGTGCATGGAACATATGGCAATGTAATACCGGATTTTTCTCTTCTTTCAAAATATCCTTAAGTCTTATAAGCCCTTTTCTTATTTTTGAAAAAGATGATATGCTTAAAAAGTGGTATTCCAGTTTGGCATCCTTAAACTTTGATTCAATGGTGTTGATGTCACTTATGGGAATAACCAAGGTCTTTGCATTATGTTTCTTGGCTTCAACACCCAACTTCAGTACCATTTGTTCCGCACCACCTCCACCCAAACCTGTGATCAGGTGTACTATTGTTATTTCCTTCATCTTATTCTGTTAACATTTTTCTGAACATAGCCTCATACTTTCCAATAATAATGGAAGACCTAAACTTTTTATAAACACTTTCTCTGATCATGGTGGGGTTCCAATCCATCCCTACCATAGTATTCAGTTTTTCCACAAACTCCTCGTCGCTTTCAACCATGTAACCATTGATTCCCTCTTCCAAAATTTCTTTTGTCCCTCCTGGCACATTATAGGCAATAACAGGGATACCGGAAACACAACTCTCCATCACTGCATTTGGAAACCCTTCAACATAAGAACCTTGCAGAAATACATCATGCGCAATAAGTTGCTCATTGATCATTTTGGTGAACGGAATGTATTTAATGTAAGGTGATAGTCCCAATCGTTCTGCCTTGTCTTTTATTTTGTTTTCTTCCACACCACTTCCTATAATGGTATATTCAAATGGAAAATCCACTTTTGACAAACTGACCAATAACCTCATATGGCCTTTTTCTGGGCTAAGTCTACCAATGGTAATCAGTTTTTTAATTTCGGAAGAAGCCATGTCCCTATCGGAAAGTTGCATGTTCTCTGGGGCCGGATTGGCTATGACTGTCATTTGACTGTCCGACAACTTATAAGTGCTCTTAAAATCTTCGTACATATCCCTGGACTGGCAAACTATCATATCCATTTGTTTATACGCAAAACGATACAAGGGTTCCCTACTGAAAAGATTCCTTCTTGTTGAAAAAGAATTAAAGACACTTATAACACTAGCCTCCCTACCTATAAATTTAGTTTTTGGGAAGAATATCGAAAAGCAGCCCAAAAGTGTATTTAAATGGCCTATTGAGGACATTACTATGTCAGGTTTGGCCTTTACCAATATTCTGATTAGTGGCCATGAACCTTTCAAGACCCTATCTTTGTTCAAAAAAAATACAGGGACATCTTTGATATCATATGCTGCATCGACCTTGTTTCCAATAATGATCAATGAGGCCTTAAATTCAGACTTATCCAAATTGGACGCCAAAAAGCTAATGACCCTCTCAGCTCCCCCGGCCCTGAGTGAAGGCAGAACAAAACAAATTTTTTTCAAAATAAAAGATTGAATTATTGGAGATATTTTTTGACTTCTGGATCTATAACTTGGTTAATCCTTTCCTTAAAATCTAGACTAAAGTCCATATCATTTCGGGACACGAAGGTATCCAAAGCTTTTTGTTTGTAGTCTTCAAATTTTCCAATAATTTTTGCAGGGTTTCCGCCTACAATATAGCCACTGGGTACCGATTTGGTCACTACGCTTCCTGCAGCCACTATCACATTGTCCTCAATGGTCACCCCTGGCATCACAATAGAGTTTATACCAATAAAAACATTGTTGCCTATGTTCACCCTGGCAAAATGCTCCCTTCTCCCTTTACCATCTTCTACCAACCAAGCAGCACCATCATGCGTGAGCAACTTTACTCCAGATGTAATGGTGACCTTGTTCCCAATTTTGATTAGCCATGGCTCAGAACCAAAGTTTGTGGTGAGCACTCTACAATCCTTGCCTACTTCAACCCCTAGGCTTCTTGCATAATCAGACCCGGAATACTTAATCTTTTTTATTGTCGTTTTAAGATAGTGGAAAATCTTTTTCATTTTGGTCTATTTTTGAAGCAAGCTAACAAAAGCTATGATTAACTTGCACGAAATATAAGGTTTTCATAGACCAAAACGTCTCAAAGACCAAAAAAGTATTAATAGTTTCAACATCGCGATATGAGCAAAAAATCCCTGACCAAAGAGGGTATAAAAGGAGCAGTATGGAGAACTTCAGGTTCCCTTTTGAAGATACTCGCCCAATTTATAATGCTAGCGGTTCTTGCAAGGTTAATTTCGCCGGTCGACTTTGGTTATGTGGCCTTTATCATGATTTTGGTTGGCTTTACCGATCTTTTTTCCAAAATGGGCATAGGGGGTGCATTGATACAGATGAACAATGTATCGGACCGACAGATTCGTACAGGTTATAACCTGTCGCTTTTTTTTGGATTAATCTTGGCTGTATCGTTTTATTTTGTCACTCCTTATTTGGCCATCTTCTTTAACATGGAAGAGATTATAGATGGCCTTCATTTTTTTGCTTTTATGTTTCCCTTGAAATCTTTGAACAGTGTTAGCGTGGCATTGTTGAACAGAGACTTAAGATTCGATGTGGCAGAGAAAATAACATTAAGCTCTTTTGTTTTCGGATATGCATTGGTATCCATCATCTTTGCCTTTTTTGATTATGGATATTGGGCCCTGTTGTATGGCCAATTGGCCATGCTAGTGGTTTCATGTGTCTATGCCAGCATATACCATTTTCCAAAATTCACTTTCAAGTGGGTTAAAAGTGAAGTGAACGAACTTCTTTTCTTTGGCAGTGGTTTTACATTCAATACAACCTTGGGTTATTTCTCGGATACGATAGATAATTTAGTGGTCAGCAAGTTCATAGGGGCGCAAGCTTTGGGTATTTATTCAAAGGCCTACCAGTTGTACGCCATTCCTGCGGGTATTTTTGGAGGTGTTTATGATTCGGTCATGTTTCCAATTCTTGCCAAAAGAAAAAGTGATGAGGCCAAGCTTAGGGACTTTTACTTTTTCAGTATCTCACTTTGCCTCCTTTTTTTGATGCCCATGAGTGTAGTCATTGCACTAAATGCTGAGCTCATAATCAAAATCGTATTGGGGCCAGGATGGGAAGACGCCATTCTTATACTGCAAATCTTGATTTTGAGCCTTCCATTCAGATTTGGCTATCGCATAAACCGATCCTTTTTAAAGTCACTTGGACTTGTGTATAAAGGTGTGGTCTATGAAGTCATCTTTTTTCTAAGTACTGCTATTTTCAGCGTTGTGGGCGTTAAACTTTATGGACTGCCAGGGCTGGCAATAGGTGTACTCTCCTCTTCCATTCTCTTTTTCATGGTTGTATATGTATATTTGAGTAGGCTATTAAAAATGTTCAGAAAGTTAAATCTGGCTCTTTTCAAGGACCTCCTTGTATTCAACATTCCTATATTGGTGTTCTGTTGGGCTGTTTCATACTATTTTGATCTACCTATTTGGACACTATTACTGATCAGTATGGTTCTCTTGCCCATTTTTCTATTCATTTTGTTCAGAAAACAAAGTATGGTACTCACAGAGAGCAATAAAGTTTTGTATAATCAAGTGGTTTCCAATCTTCCAAAACCAGCAGCCAAAATGCTATACAAGGCTCAAAGAAAAATTGAAAGTATTATCAGCAAATTAAGTACAAAGAAATGAAGACTTGGATATACTACTTGATTGCTTTTCTTATTGCTGTGGACAATGTTTTTGTTTCCAAAAGGATAGGCTTCTTAAGTGTAGACCGCCTTTTGGAAATAATGATATTCATTCTCTTTTTCAAAAGCTTTCTCAATGAATTAAGAACAAATTCATTCTTTAAAAAGTTCTGTCAGTTTCTAATGGTTTTCATCATCCTTAAGTTTTTGATGAACCTAAGGTTTTTGGCCCTTGGAGAGATTGAGTCGCTGGATATTGTCCGTGATCTTTTCAAAGGGTTCACTTTCATTATTTTTTCCTTTCTTTTTGTGATTATAATCAAAGAAGGCACTAAATATTTGAGAGTAATATCATGGGTCCACTTGGCCATACTTATATTTTCCTTACTGCACCATCCTCTTTCTCCGATTGCCGGCCAGGTCCAAGATTTCAAGGAAATCCTACTAACCTCTAACGATTCACAAATGGGTGAAGCAGATTTAAGCAACGAAGAGACATATATCGAACATGGGCTGGCCAACAGGTTTAGGTTATCAGGTCCTTTTGCATTTGCAATCACCTTTTCTTATTTCGCAATAAGTAGTTTTATCTTAAACCTATACCTGTTCATGAAAACCAGGAAAAAATTTTACTTGGTGGTATTGGGCTTATTGATCGTAACTGCCTTCCTTTCACAAACCCGATCACTGATATTGGGCTTGTTCATAATATCGGCAGGGTATTTTCTCATCATTCAGAATAAAAATGCGCGGTATAAATTCAATTTATTCGTAGCCTCACTGTTTTCAATCTTGATTTTGGCTTTAGTTTCAAGCTCAATAACCTCAATAGACTCCAGGGTTACCAGTGCGGATGGAACTGGTGGAGGGTCCGATAACAGACCTATGCTTTGGGCCACAGGAATACTGGCAGTTGTTGAAAACCCATTTGGTGTAACAAAAACAGACTATGACAAGACTAGACAGGCCATGTTCGAAGTTTCAGGAGATTCATCCATTCTCCATCTGACCTCACAT
This sequence comes from Flagellimonas hadalis, assembly GCF_007785775.2. Classification (GTDB taxonomy): domain Bacteria; phylum Bacteroidota; class Bacteroidia; order Flavobacteriales; family Flavobacteriaceae; genus Flagellimonas; species Flagellimonas hadalis. The sequence goes on along the minus strand of NZ_VNIK02000001.1, from coordinate 193,480 downwards.
AACGGATTGATCAATGTTGGGTTCCAATACACCTTTTTTGGATATATTCTTTTTGGGGCTTTTGTATACTTTCTTCTTAAACGCACGCTAAAACTTCCTAGGGACTATAAAATACTCTTCTTATTGTCGCTATTTGGATATTTGGTTCATACAAGTTTCCACAACAATTTCATACTATATGCAGATTACCCTTATCTAATGGTTTTGATCCTTATAGGCTATGCCAATGAAATAAAAGAGCGGGCGAGAAAAGAAAAATTAAGCTCTAATTAGCGTGGGGGATTAATTTTTTTATCTCTACCTCTTTTATCCTCTTTGCAGGGGAACCTGCTATCAATATATTTTCCTCAATAAACGTTTTCCCCACAGACGAATTGGCGGCAATAGCAATATTGTTCCCTATTTGTATGTTTCCAAAAATTTTCACTCCAGGTGCTATATAGACATTATCACCGATTATTGGTGCTTCAAGGCTTCCTCCTGACGCTCCAATATTGGTGCAGACATGTATCCTACAATTTTTGCCTACTCTTGCCCTGGAATTAACCACTATAGTCCCGTAATGGGCTATTGATAGCCCTGGCCCAAAAACATTCTCGGGTATTGAAAATCCTAATTTAAGGGCCAACTTTCTATGTCGCAACTTGATAAGGGCATAATAAACCTTTCCGAGTATATCCTTTCTGCAGTTTTTGTAATATTCCAATTTACGGAGTCCTTTCTGAAATTTCCAAATATAATCAGGAGCAATCAGCTGTTTTGCCCACATGAGCTTTCCATTACCAATGTTGAGCGCTTTCTTGTCGGCCAGTAAATATGCTTTATATTCTGCTTTGGATGATATCATCTATGGTATCTTTATAATCTACCGTCCACCTGATGTTTCAATATTCCCTTAACGTCATATACAACACCATTGGGCTTCAATTTATAGGATATGTCAATATCTTGGAATTCTTTATGAGCGACGACCAACACTACAGAATCGTACTTTTGGGTAGGTTCTTCATCCACAATTTTAAGGCCATATTCATGTATAACCTCTTCTGGATCGGCCCATGGGTCATAAATGGTCACATTTGCTCCATAACTTTCCAATTCCTCTATGACATCCACTGCCTTTGTGTTTCTTACATCTGGGCAATTTTCCTTGAAAGTAACACCAAGAACAAGAATAGATGCTCCTTTGACCTTTATATCTTTCTGGATCATGAGTTTTACCACTTCACTAGCAACATAACTGCCCATTCCATCATTTAACCTTCTTCCCGCTAGGATAATTTCAGGGTGATATCCATATTCCTGTGCCTTTTGGGCCAAGTAATAGGGGTCAACTCCAATACAATGCCCACCGACCAACCCTGGTTTGAATGGTAAAAAATTCCATTTAGTGCCCGCGGCCATCAAAACCTCATTGGTATCTATACCCATGAGGTTGAATATTTTAGCCAATTCGTTCACGAATGCTATATTAATATCCCTTTGGGAGTTTTCAATGACCTTTGCTGCCTCTGCTACTTTAATCGTGGGGGCCAAATACGTGCCTGCCGAAATAACAGACGAATACAATTCGTCAACTTCCTTCCCTATTTCCGGAGTAGAACCGGAGGTGACCTTCAATATTTTTTCTACGGTATGCTCCTTGTCTCCAGGATTGATTCGTTCAGGCGAATACCCAACATAAAAATCCTTGTTAAATATCAAACCACTTTTTAATTCAAGCCTTGGAACACACTCTTCTTCAGTAGCTCCCGGATATACCGTAGACTCGTAAACCACGACATCTCCTTTTTTGAGTAACGCCCCCACAGTTTCACTTGCCATATGTAGGGGTTTTAAAACTGGACGCTTAGTATTGTCCACGGGGGTAGGAACAGTTATAATAAAATAGTTGCAATCTGCGATATCGTTGACATTGGCTGAACAGAATAGACCTTTGCTTCCAGGCTTGTCCACCAAAACCTCCTGTAAAAGTTCATCAGATACTTCCAAAGTACTGTCGTTACCTTTTTTGAGCTCGATGACCCTACTCTGGTTGATATCAAACCCGACCACACTGTACTTGGTGGCAAACAAGCGAGCTAATGGCAGTCCTACATAGCCAAGACCTATAATGGCAATTTTATGTTCCTTCATCTTTTAAAGTTCATGGTTGAGTGTTATAATAATATATAATCTTTCAAAACTATTCATGGGTGGTGTATTGAACCCTATAAAACCATTTTTAAAGACTTGTGCAAAGAACATCATAACAGTGGCATTATCAAAAAAAAATCGTACAACGGTAAAACTTATTGGTCTAAGTTTTATTCTAAAGGTAAAGTGTACGCTGAATGCCATGCCCAATAACAATACCCCTTATCCGACTTTAAAAAGGAGGCCTAAAAACAATCGACTTTTTCTCAACAGACAGACAGACAGGATGGTATGGATGTTAAAGAAAATGGTATTTCATCGATTTATCATCCCTTTTATGTTAAAAAAATCGTCCAAGTAATCCATTTTATCGACCAAGTGCGTAATTAGCCGTTATAAATCTAGACGCAGATACAAAATTTAACTTTTCAACTAATTAAATTGATGCATTTCATCGAAAAAAAATTGCTTTTAAACGAGTACAAACATTTATTGAATAATTTTAGCTTCCAAATCAGATACCCCATGAAAAATGTTTTGCCCTTGGTCCGGATAATCTTTTTCTCACTTTTTATCATTCTCAATTCGTCTTGTGCCAAAGACAATGACTTGTTTACTGATATTATTAATGATGACATTGCCGACAATACTGATGATGATATCGATGGTGGTACCGATAATCCAGATAATGATGGTTCAGATGACGATGATTCTGGAACCACAAATCCAGATTTAGATGACAATACCCTAAAAGCTTTTCCTGGGGCATATGGAGGTGGATCCAATGCAACTGGCGGTCGTGGTGGGGTATTGGTCATGGTAAACACTTTGGACAGTAGAGCTCCTTTGGTATATGACTCGTCTTCAAACACATATAGTGGGGGTATAAGGGCTGCCTTATCACAAAATATTGGCCCGAGATATATAGTATTCAATGTATCTGGAAATATTGACATTTCTGGTTCCGACCTAACAATTTCAAGAGATGATATAACAGTCTTTGGCCAATCTGCACCTAGAGGTGGTATCACTATCCATGGGGATAATATTCAGTTCAATGGTGTGAACAACATTATAATGAGATATATCCGTTCCAGAAATGGGTCTACGGGTTCCTATGATTCATCGGGCGAGATATCTGATGACCAGAGCACATATGGCTTCAAGGTTAATGGAGGTAACAATATTATCTTAGACCATGTTACAGCTTCTTGGGGTGGCGACAAAGCCATACTTGTAGGAACAAATCAAGATGTCAGCCAAATGGGGCATACTGTTCAAAGAAGTATTGTGTCCAATTCCCATACATACATGCAGATGTCAATGCAAAACCCTGCTAATTTCAATAAAAGAGATTACATATCATGTATTCTCAATGTTTTTATGAGAGGCTCAAATAGAACTCCAAACATAGGAGGGACAGGAGGTTATGTAGAAGTAAAAAATAACGTTATACAAACCACTGGGACTAAATTTGGTGTCATCCAATGGTCAGACAATGCATACATTAACTGGAGTGACAATTATTACAGATTACCATCAGGAACTACAGAAACCAATGAATTTCAAAGGTCGGATGGGAAATACAATTCAAAAGGGTCCCCATATACAGAACTAAGACTTTATACCCAAGGAAATGTCTATGAAAATAAAAATGGTTTTGTACTGAATGGTTCCGAGGTGGGCAAAGACAGTAATGCACCCATTTGGACCTACAGGTTAGGAGGTGTGGGCAATGACACACCAATTGACAGGGATTTGTTGGTAGCATCACCACATAACGGCATTCCCAATTCAGATACGGGCCTATCTGCTTACGACGCTTTTGAAAGCCTGATAAATCAAGGAAATGTTGGTGCTTGTCACTATATGGATGATGAAGGAAGAATTAAATATTATATGGACCCTCTTGATGAAGATGGAATAAATGATATAAAGAGCAACACCATGAAAAGGACAGGGAACATAAATGATTGGCAATTGCCATCAATTCCTTCCATAATAAGACCTGATTCCTATGACACTGACAATGATGGCATGGCTGATGCTTGGGAAATACGTGAATTTGGAGACTTGTCACAAGATTACAATGGAGATTTCGATAAAGACGGCTACACAAACATCGAAGAATTTTTGAATCAATAAGCAAATAGAGTAAATTTATTATTAGTGTAAGGCACTATTCTGTCCATTACTAACGTTTATTTTTAACCATCCAATTCCAGCTCGCATCTTGGAAATGGATGGTTTTTAACTTAAATCTGCTTTCGTTTATGCCAAAAAAAATTCTGATCATATGCTCATATGCCAACTCCTTGATACATTTTAGGGGAGATTTTATTGCCGATTTACTGAAGAACGGTTTTATGGTGTATGGGGCGGCACCAGACATGAGCCAGGAAATCCACAGCAAATTGACAGAAATGGGAGCCATTCCACTGGAATACCAATTACAAAGGACTGGCATGAACCCATTCAACGATCTTAAATCCATTCTCGAACTGAAAAAAATAATCAAAGCCCATGACATTGACCTGGTTTTTCCTTACACCATAAAACCTGTAATATATGGGTCCATTGCAGCCAATATGTCCAAAATACCTGCTGTTTCATTGATTACCGGTTTGGGCTTTACTTTTACTGGCACATCCAAAAAAGCAAGGACATTGCAAAAAATAACCGAATTGCTTTACAAAGTTTCCATCAGAAAGAACAAGCTGGTCATTTTTCAAAACAGGGATGACCATAAACTCTTTCTAGAAAGAAACATTATCAAAGAAGACAACAAAGTTGATTTTGTCAGTGGTTCCGGAGTAAACCTTAACTCATACCCTACCCGCGTCAACAATAAAACAACGGATAAAATAATCTTCATACTTGTGGCCAGGTTGATCAGGGAAAAAGGTATCCACTTGTTCATCGAGGCGGCAAGTTTGCTTAAAAAGGAATTTCCAAATGCGGAATTCCACGTCATAGGAAAACCGGATCAGTCACCTTCCGCGATTCATTTGGAACAATTGCACAAACTCAATGAACAAGGCACCATTGTATATCATGGACGGCAAAAGAATGTTGCCGAGTTCCTTTTCAACTCAGATATTTTTGTATTGCCCACATTTTATCGGGAAGGCGTGCCCCGTTCCATATTGGAGGCACTTTCTGTAGGAATGCCCATAATCACCACTGATTCTCCCGGTTGTAGGGAAACTGTGGTGAAAGGAGAAAATGGGATATTGGTTGCCCCACAGGATTTGGACTCACTGGTGGAAGCCATGCGGTTTTTCTTGGAAAACCCCAAGCAAATTGAGATCAAGGGTTCCAAAAGCCGAGAATTGGCCGAGCAAAAATTCGATGTTAAGATCATCAATGCCAAATTGATTTCACTTCTTTCTGAAGAACTCAAATGAGAACCTCTTCTGGGAGAAAACCATTAAATCAAGGCATCACTGCATTTTGATGGCACATTCGGTTTCTCATTGAGCTTGTTTTCACTGGGCTTGTAGTTGTTGATGACCAATTTTCGCTTGCCAGAGGGCAATAGGGATATATTGTCCACATATTCAACATTGACTATTGCATTTTGTCCAAAATATCCTTTGTACTGTTCAAGAATATTTTTTTCATCCTTGTGATCATAAGAGGGTGTCACCTTCAACTTAATGGTGTACTCCCCTTTCTCGTCTTCAATAAATTGAAATTGGTCAATGCCGGAGTATTGTAGAATATGATGTATGATATGGGACGAAACATATTCACCCTTGGTATTGGTGAACATATCCATTTTTCTACCTTCAATTTTAGTGAATACCAAACTTCCGGTAACAGAATCCTTTTCCATGACACCAACATCGCCCGTATCATACCTGATCAAAGGCATACTGTAGTTGAAAAAATCTGTGATGACTATTCGTCCTTTGTCTCCAAGCTTTACCGGTTTATCTTCATTAAAATCCAAAAGTTCTATATGATAACTTGCCCAATTGATCTCAAAGTTTCCCGTATCACTATTGGTCTTTTGTTGGGCAAATATGCCATTTTCACTATTGGAATATCTCGAAACAGGGTCTTCACCTAAATATTTCCGCGTTCTTCCCTTTAAGTCCGGACTTAGTCCCTCCGCAATGGATATGATGGAATCAACCTTACAGTTGAGGGGTCTGCCCAAATGTTCTTCGATATATTTACAAACCGTGTCCAGGGCAGAGGAATAAGCAATGATGTTCACACTGGAACCATAATTTTCCATCTCCGACACCATCATGGCCAAATTTTCTTCGGTAAGATCATCCACAGAGTAAGCGGCAATATTCTGGATCTTGGCCAACATCTTCTTCTTTTGGTACTGTTTGTCCCACAGTCTTAAATAGAAAAGCCGACTTCCCAACTCATATCCAGCTTTTTCGGCAAAAAAACAGGTGTCGGCCGTATTTCTTTTCCTTTTGTTCTTGTCATGCAAAATCTTGAACGGCTTTCCGGTAGATCCGCTGGTAGTAACTTCATGGGCATATGCATTGGTATAGGTTTGACTCCTAAAGAGTTCAAAATTATCCCTCACCGTTTGCTTGTCTATAATTGGAAAATCATGAAGGCTCAACGAGTCGTGGGAAATATTGGAATAATACGGTACCGTGGTTGCAGAGTGTTCCAAGACATTGTATAAGTTTTGTGACTTGATTTTCTTGCTCATATCAGATTCCGGATTTTCCAAGACCCATTTGATCTCATCAAAATGTTTTCTGATTTTCCCTCCATTCAAAGTGTCAACGAACCAAAAGGCGCTTTTTCGGAGTTTGTGCAATATTCCCATATACTGTAAACTTTTAAGTCTCAGAAGTTTGTCAAAAATTGTTCATTATTTGTCGCCAGCATAAGAGCTGACATATATTATACCATTGTTCAAACTGTCCACCACATAGGTGTAGTACTTCGTACTTTCCTCCGGGATTTTCAGGTATCTACCATAATTGGTTTCTTCAATGATGCAATAGATAAGGGGATCGTGCCTTAATGGGTCATAACTGAGTTCTTTGTAACCTGATGTATCCTTGGGTTTTAAATCTCCAAAGGTCATTGAAAACAATGATACATGGCTCAAGAAAAAACTGCTGTTGTTTATTACCCGAATTTGGGTCTTTGTATTCTTCGGGGGAATTGCGCTACACGCAAAAAGAAAACAAAAAACAACACCCAAAAAAGTAATGGCATAATTTTTTACCATTTCAAGCACAATAATCCATCCATAAAATGCGATACTAAAATTACTGTTTGACAACTCATCATGATTTTTAATTCTGCCAAAAGCCAAAAAAATCTATGAACTGCGATCCAGTGTTAAAATAGTGGAAATAATCGATTTATGAATCACGAAAAGTGTAGTTTTATGACAAATATAATCCACTGAGGATGAGATTTCCCTTGGTCACCTTCCTGCTTTTTATCAATGCCTTATGCTATTCCCAATTCCAGGTCTCTGGAAGGGTTTTGGAGTATAGCGAGAAGGGGAAAACCATACCTGTGGCCAATGCAAGCGTTTACTGGCTCTCCAGTACGATTGGCACTACTACCGATTTTGAAGGAAACTTCAACACTCCCTACCAATCGAACATAAGACAATTGGTCATCAGCTCCATGGGATACCGTTCGGATACCATTCCGGTCAACCGACCCAATTTAGGGAACATTGTACTCTATCCCAATGTGGTCCTGGACGAGGTGGTCGTGGAAAAAGAAGTGGCCCCCATCCAAAAATCATTGTTCAAGGTACAGAACGTGGTGGCCGTGGATAGCAGGGAAATGCTCAAGGCAGCCTGCTGCAACCTTTCCGAAAGTTTTGAGACCAACCCTACTGTGGATGTGAATGTTTCCGACGCCATTTTAGGGGCCAAACAAATACAGATGCTGGGACTGAACAGCCCTTATTTGATGTTCACCCAAGAAAATATGCCTTCCATCAGAGGAGCCTCCCAGGTTTTTGGACTGTCGTTCACCCCAGGATCATGGATCGAGAGCATTCAGATCACCAAAGGTGCAGGCAGTGTGCTGAACGGTTTTGAGAGCATTTCCGGTCATATCAATACCGAACTCATGAAACCGCTCATAGACAAGCGATTCTTCCTGAACATGTATGCCAACAATTATGAGCGCTATGAATTCAACTCACGGTTCAACCACAATATCACGGATGAGCTAGGGGTAGGCCTATATGTCCATGCCAATTTGAGGAATGGCTATATCGATGACAATGGGGATTCGTTCTTGGATACCCCATTGGCCAACCAGGTCAATTTGATGAACCGATGGCAATACCTAAACCCCGAAAATGGTTGGGTGGCCTATGCCAACATCCAGTACCTCGCTGATGACAAAGAAATGGGGCAAACGGATTTTGACCCTGATACTGATAAACTCACCACAAATGCATGGGGGAGCGAGATCAATACGTCCCGACTGGATCTTTCGGCCAAATTGGGTTATGTGTTCCCAGACCTACCCTATCAAAGTTTTGGGTTCCAAACAGCTTACAGTGCACATGACCAGGATTCCTATTACGGTCTTAACCTGTACGACATCAACCATAAGTCCTTTTATTCCAATCTTATTTTCAACAGCATCATCGGAAGCACCCAGCATAAGTTCAAAACAGGTGTTAGTTATACCCATGACACCTTTGGCGAAATGGTAAATACCACAGCTTATGGCCGTACGGACAATTCCGTAGGTGCCTTTTTCGAGTATACCTTTGACAACTTGGAGGGTTTGGGCTTTGAGGCAGGCCTTCGGGCAGACCACCATAACAACTTGGGCAATTTCTTGACCCCTAGGTTTCATTTGAGGTATTCCCTTTGGGACAAGGCCACCTTCAGGGCCTCTTTTGGCAGGGGGAAACGGGGTGCCAATATTTTTACCGAGAACCAACAACTCTTCGCCTCGTCTAGACAAATCGTAATTGATGAATCGGGCGGTAACTATTATGGGCTGGATCCTGAAAAAGCATGGAACTATGGGGTCAGCTTTATCCAAAAACTGTATGTTTGGAACAGGGTGTTGGATTTCTCCGTCGATTTTTACAGGACCCAATTCGAAGACCAGATTGTGGTCGATTGGGAAAACCCCAGGGAGATATCATTCTATAATCTCGAAGGAAAAAGCTATTCCAATAGCCTCCAGATAGATCTGAACTACGAAGTACTTCAGGATTTTCACCTGAGATCCACTTACAAGTTCTTTGATGTGGCCACAGATTACACTAGTGGCACCTTGGACAAGCCCTTACAACCATCGTATCGTTTTTTCGTCAATCTCAGCTATGAAACGCCCAAAATACGCGAGGGGGGCCAATGGCGTTTTGATTTCACCACCAACTGGTTGGGCAGACAGCGATTGCCCAACACAACTGCCAATCCAGAAGAATTTCAGCTCCCCTCCCACTCATCCTCGTATATGTTGATGAACGCACAGGTCACCAAAGTGTTCTCCAATAAGTTTGAATGCTATGTAGGAGGTGAGAACATGGGGAACTTTACACAAGATTCCCCCATTTTGTCGAGCAATGATCCCTTTGGTACTTATTTTGACAGTACCCTTTTGTATGCTCCCGTTCTAAGGAGTACCTACTACGCAGGGTTTAGATATAAAATTTAATTCTGATAAAATGAAAACAACACTACTTACACTTTTGGCTCTGGTTGTAATGGGAATTGGCCATGCCCAGGAAAAGAACAAGTCGGTCAGCTTTGAGGTAAAAGGCAATTGCGGGATGTGCAAGAGCCGCATTGAAAAAGCTGCCATAAAAATGAAAGGAGTCAAGTTCGCTTCATGGGACACTGAAACCAAAAAGTTTACCGCAGTTATTGACGAAAGGAAATGTAGCATCAGCGATATTCAACAAAGAATCGCTGAAGTGGGACACGATTCGGATGGATATACAGCTCCCGAAGAAGTTTACGACAATCTGCCCGAGTGCTGTAAGTATCGTGATCCAGAGACCCAGCATATGGATCATGGCAAGCATTGAGCATAAAATATTCATGAGTAGACAGAAAAAAGGGGAGCAAAATTTGCTCCCCTTTTTGTATCGGTATTTCAGTTTTTACATCTTTATTATCCTTTTTACCACCAATATCTCCCCATTGGCATCCGTTACCCGGATTACATAAAATCCTGAAGACAGTCCGTAAAGGTTTTTGATGACCATGGTATCCGTATTTTGGAAGGCCTCTTCCCTGATCAGCATACCCATCATGTTGAACACCTCTATCACACAATCCGTACGCTTGTTCAACTTTACGGTTATCTTCTCTGTAAACGGGTTTGGTGCTGCCGTAAGGATAATAGGTTTGTCATCCAACAGGTCTCCTCCTTCTTCCCAGACAATAGGCTTATTGATTAACTCCGAATAAGGGTAAGGGTTCTTGGCACGGGTGATGGCTCCTTTGGAAAAAGATCTATTCATCATACCTCCGTTTTCGGTATCAATAATAGCTTCAAACGAAGATCCGGGCAACGCTTCAAAACCGGGAACAAGATTGATCTCGTTCACAGATTTAAATCTGGCAACGGTACCGGCAGGCACAATGAAATTATTACCTGCTTGTATATTGAATTGATAATAGAAAATCTCTTCTGGGTTATACGTATTGCTCACAATATAGTTGTCCAATTCGGCAAGTCCATCCTCCCCATAAAACACTCCATATACCCTGGAATCCGTAATATCATTGGGGTCGACCAAAGGTAAAGTTTCCCCGTCAAACACATAAGTCCCATCATATCTCAACATGGATGTTGTTTCATATGATGAAGTCCCATGCATGTCCTCCCAATCCTTCCATATTTTATCCACGAATGAATGGTGAAAATAAAACACAGGGTCTCTTGGTGATAATGGAGTGGGCATGGCACCACCGGTCCATACGTGAGCACCCCTGTGAACAGGACGCCTTTCAAGTTCATTGGAGAATTCATAAAAATTATCCATGGCCATGAGGGTACTGATATTTTGCGCTGTTGGTAAGGGTCCATTACTGGCCAAATTCCTCCTCAAATTCCAATTCACATTGAAACTTCCCAAAAGTTCTTCATCCCAAAGTGCATCTGTTGGTGACTGGTACTCCGAAGAATCCCAATAAGCAAGACTAATCTCAGGATTTATTTCTTTTACCGCTTGTTCCATTTCGAACATTTGCCTTCTGTGCCAAGCTAAGAAAATCTCCCTTTCGGATTCATCGGGAAGATTAAAGTGTAAATCCAATCGGGTAGGATCAGCTGTTTCATCAAAATTGAAAAACTGGGCATGGAACTGAGCCAAATCGTTGAATAGATCCGGTCCGTTTCTCAATTCGTAAAAAGCATTGACCAATTCTGTTATCTCATAGTCCGTCATTTCGTCAAAACTTTTTCGGATACTTTGTCCGAAACTTACTTGCAAACAGAACAAGTAGCAAATGGCGTTGATGTAGAAAAAGTATTTTTTCATCATAGAGCAAGATATACTGGGCATTTATTTTTCTGTTATGGTTTGGAATCTCATCTTTAAAAAAAATGATTCAAAAATCATCTCTTTTGCTGGCCTTTTTCCAACTCTTCGATTCTTTTCAAAATGTCGTTGATCTGTGAATTCTCTTTTTTCAATATTTCAATTTCATTCTGTTGGGACAGAATGTACAGTGTGAGTTCTTCTATTTTCTGCAACAATTTGGCATTCATCTGACCAAGATCTATACCTTCCTTCTGGACTTCTTCGGCACTTGGAATATTGGGTAAATGTCCATGCTCTGCGATAAAAGCTCTTACCTTCCAAAGGTCCATTAAATCAAATCCGTTCTCAAAGACAAAATCGGGCCAGTTCCCTTGCAATTCCACTTTCACACCTTCGGCTATCACATTCCCTGCCACTGCCAATCTATATCCTTGAGTATCGGTTGTTCCTATACCAATGTTCCTATCGGCGAATAAGTCCCTTGCTGTCCAATCCACTGTTTCAATATTGGCATTTTCGGAAGTATAGTCAACAATTCCATTACCAACAGAAGTCACTACGGTTTCCGTATTGCTTACAGGAGAAAGATTACCTGCTGCATCCTCGGCCACCACCGTAAAATCATAGCTTGTACTCGGTACAAGTCCACTTACATTGAACCCAGTGGTGGTACCGGTATTGGCAATGCTGTTCCCGTCCTGGAAGACCTCATAGTTCACTACTCCAACATTATCAGTCGATGCGGTCCATGAGAGCTGTGTCCCAGTCGAAGTAGTGTTGGATGAGGAGACAATAACGGCTGTAGGAGACTCATTGTCTGGAACTCCATCCGTGGTCACGCTCAAAATGTTACTTGATGGAGAAAGGTTACCTGCTGCATCCTCGGCCACTACTGTAAAATTATAGCTTGTACTCGGTGCAAGCCCGGTCACACTTAAACCTGTGGTTGTACCCGTATTGGCAATGCTGTTCCCGTTTCTGAAAACCTCATAGTTCACCACCCCAACATTATCGGTAGATGCGGTCCATGAAAGCTCCGTACTCGTTGTTGTGGTATTCGAAGAAGAAAGTACAACAGCTGTTGGTGCCTGTGTATCGGGTGGGCTCAAGGTATTTATCGTTTCAATATTGCTAACGGGCGAAAGGTTTCCTGCAGCATCTTCAGCGACCACTGTAAAGTTATAACTTGTACTCGGCGTTAGTCCAGTCACAATAAAACCAGTGGTGGTACCCGTATTGGCTATACTGTTTCCATCTTGAAAAACCTCATAGTTCACTACTCCAACATTATCAGTCGATGCGGTCCAAGAAAGCTGGGTCCCGGTCGAAGTAGTGTTGGATGATGAGACAACAACGGCAGTGGGAGCTTGGCCATCCCCGATTGTATTTATCGTCTCAACATTACTTAAGGATGAAGAATTTCCTGCTGCATCGCGGGCAACAACGGTAAAATTGTAGCTTGTTCCAGGAGAAAGTCCAGTCACGTTGAGTCCAGTAGTGGTTCCTGTGTTGGCAATACTGTTCCCATTTTGAAAGACCTCGTAGTTCACTACCCCAACATTATCCGTAGATGCGGTCCATGAAAGTTGAGTCCCGTTCATGGTCGTATTGGAAGATGAAACTACAACAGCAGTGGGTGCTTCAGTATCTGAATTGGGCGTTGTGATCGAAACAGCATCTATAAGTACTTGGTTACCTGCCTGACTACCACTTCTAGGCGACGAGTAAACACTTATCACTGGATTAGCATTAGTGGCGGTAAGGGACCAGGTGTATTCTGTCCAAGTTGGGGAGTTTATTGTAGTCGTCGCAAAGCCTGCAAAACCAGTCCAATTGGCAAATGCAGGACTATTCGCAAGGTTACCCTGTCTGGCCCAAATACTGATGTTGTATACTTGACCAACCACCGCATTGAAAGTGTAGGACATATCCCTGCCCGAGGAAGCATTACCCTGCGTAGCTACCAAACTTATGGCATAGGTACCTTGAAAAGGATTGGTCGTCGATGAAGTGATATTACCTGTACCTGACCATCCCGTCGTTGAGTTGGCCTCATTGCCAATTGATGCCGCATTGGCATGTGAGTGCAAATTCTGAGCGAATGTACCTGTGACACTAAATATGAAAAAGTAAAAGAAAAGTAGCTTTTTACTCATGGGAGGTTGATTTTTTAACAAGTTGTATATCTATTCATAAACAAATTTATAGCACACTACAGCTAGAGAGGTTTTTTTGATGGATAATATCGATGAAACGCAAAAAAACACTTTGAGTGACAGACCAAAAAAAGAAAATCATACCAGGTTGAAATATTCCTTTACTGAAATTTTCAAAGGACAGAAACCCTTGTCCAAGTATGGCTAAAAATCAGAAGTAAAAAGAGTTTGTAATCCATTGTTCAATTTGGATCGTATGTATGCAGGTATGTACTATCATCAAAAATTTGATGAAAATGTGACATTACCATTGAAATTGTTTCTAAGAAATTACCAGCTTATTGAGTACTTTTACAAAAAATAAAGCCCTATTTTTCAAACCCCAAACATTAACCTCAAGTATGAAGACTAGTCTTTCAAACCAAATAAGGCAATTTGCTTTTTGGGCAAAAGATGCCATAAAGGGTGGGGAAATCAAAAGTAACCTACAGGACATTGAAGAGTCTTTTGCTTTGGAATCTTTTCAGGCCCTTGAGAAAAAGAACGACAAGTATCTTCATGGACTGTTGAAAAAAGCCACTTCAAAAACTAAATTCTATGCACATCTAAAGGGGCAAGAATCCCTCCATAACTTCCCTGTTGTGGACAAGAATGTCATTAGGGCCAATTTTGATGACCTACAGATGGATACATCGTCCCACACCGTTTTCACCAGTGGCTCCACTGGTACTCCTTTCATGGTGCATCAGACCCAAAAGAAAAAAAGTAGAAATACTGCCGATACCTTGTACTTTGCCGGTAGGGCCGGATATGTATTAGGGGACAAACTGCTCTATCTAAGACTCTGGTCAAAAAAATTGAAGAAAAAAAGATTTCTGGCAACGCTTCAGAATATCGTACAACTGGATATAGAAAATCTAGAAGAACAGCAGATAAAAGATTTATTGAAAAGGCTTCAAAAAGATAATTCCAAAAAGGGATGGCTGGGATATCCTTCCGGATTGGAAAAAATATGCGATTATCTTGATTCAACAAACTCCGGACCGTTGGACTGTAACATTGGATCAATAATCGGGATATCGGAAAACCTGAGTAGGCATGTCAAAAGTAAAATGGGACATTATTTTGGAGTTCCCATGGTATCCAGATACTCGAATACCGAAAATGGGATATTGGCACAACAGCCTATGGGCAGTGACCATTTTACCATAAATTGGGCAAGCTATATAGTAGAGATATTGGATTTCAATGAAGATAGCCCTGTGAAAAATGGAGAACTTGGTCGAATCGTGATAACGGACCTGTTCAACGAGGCTACCCCGATGATCAGATACGATACAGGGGATGTAGGGTCTATGTCCATAAAACCTGAACATCCTTTTCCTGTCCTGAACACAGTCGAAGGAAGACAGTCAGACATTCTTTTTGACACCAAGGGAGCATTGGTCAGCCCGTTTAAGATAATGAGTATTGTACTGGATTTTCCCGAAGTAAGACAATTGCAAGTAATCCAGACTGACATATCCAAGTACACGGTCAAGGTGAACAATGATGGGAAGTTTCACAGAGAAACTGAACTTAGCTCGATTCTCAGGTCATATGTTGGAACTGATGCCCACATTACTGTTGACTATGTTGATGAAATACCTTCGTTAAGCTCAAAAAAGCAAAAAATATCCAGAAATTTACTTGTTGAAAAAAATAGGCCATCAAAAGAAAAAATGATGACCGTATAGCCCCTTGCCGACACAAATGGGCTTTTTATGAACAGGGAACATGTAGATTGGAACATGGTATCTTAACTTCCTTTATTGGACTTTAATCCATATTGTTTTTCTGTCTTATAATTTTGTGCCAATTTTGGTCAACATTTATACAACACCAATCCTAAACATATGTACGCTGGTTTTTTCAAACGGTTCATCGATGCCATAATAGCTTTTATACTTATTTGTATTTCCTTGCCCATATTGATCTTATTGATCATTCTTCTCTATTTTTCAAATGGTGGAAAGCCATTTTTCTTCCAAAATCGACCTGGGAAGAATGGCAAAGTATTCAAGATCATAAAGTTCAAGACAATGAACGATAGAACTGACAGTGAAGGCAACTTGCTCCCCAACAAGGACAGGATCACAAAAATAGGTGGCATTGTACGAAAATCCTCTCTTGATGAGATTCCACAATTATTCAATGTCCTCAAGGGTGATATGAGCCTTATTGGCCCGCGACCTCTCCTAGTGGACTATCTCAAGCTATATACCACGCAACAGTCCAGACGCCATGAAGTGAGACCTGGAATTACCGGTTGGGCACAAGTCAATGGAAGGAATGCCATTTCTTGGGAAAAAAAATTTGAACTGGATGTATGGTATGTAGATCATGTTTCGCTTTTACTGGACTTGAAAATCATGTGGCTTACGGTTCTAAAAGTGGTCAAATCCGAAGGAATATCTGCTTCGGCGGAAGTGACCATGGAACGCTTTCAGGGCACTGCCTAAACAACTTCCCTTAACCAACAATTATATTAGGATAATTTAGCATATGGAAAACCATAAACGAAAGAAAAAGCTCTACATCATTGGCGCAGGTGGTTTCGGAAGGCAATTGGAAAGCTATCTGGACCAACATCCCAAAGAAAAGGTCGACTGGGAATTGATGGGATATATTGACGATAATCCCAATGCCTTGGAGAATGTGGGCTCAGATTATCAAATACTTGGAAATGTGCATACCTACGATTTTCAAGAAGGGGATATGGTCTTGATCGCCATTGCCGATCTGAAGGCAAAAATGAAGATTGTGGAGCTCCTTAGAAACAAGGTAACTTTTTTCACTTACGTATCGGACACCGCATTGGTCGGAAAAAATGTCAAGTTGGGTGAAGGATCTGTCATATGTCCTGGCGCAAAAATCGGTTCCAATGTGTCCATTGGGGAATTTTGCATAATCAACCTTGACACCATTATCGGGCATGATTCAACAATCGGAAAAAACAATTCCATCATGCCGCACGTAGATGTGGGTGGAGGGTCCATTATCGGTGACAACATATTTATGGGCACAAAGGCCACCATATCCCCCCGCCTCAATGTTGTGGACAATACCCACATTGGCGTTGGGGCCGTGGTCATCAAAGATATACTGGAACCAGGCACATACTTTGGCAACCCTGCAAGACGAATGATTTCATCAAATTAATTTACTTTCATGAACGATAACAATACCGAACTTCTCATTGATGCATTTGCAAATGCCTTGGAAATAGAAAAAAACATGGTCAACGACCATCTTGAATATCAAGGGATTCCACAATGGGATTCCATTACACATATGATCTTGATCAGTGAAATTGAGAACACCTTCCATATTGAAATCGATGCTGACGATGTACTTGAAATGAACAGTTTTCAAAAAACGAAGGAAATACTTTCAAAATATAATCTTTGATATTGACCATAAAATAAATAGATGGGACTCTTAAAACAAATGGCCGATAATGACCATCTGAACTTTTTGGATGTTGTTACCGGCAATACGTTTTCTTTGGAGGAAATGTTTTTTGCAATACCTGAAATAGGTGCCTTTGACAAGCATTTGGTGTTTCTATACCTTGACAATAAGATTGAATCAACAGCAATATATCTAAGCTTTTTAGGGACTGGACATTCAACAGTATTACTGAGCAATGGTCTTGACATATCGCTAAAAGAAAGTCTGGAAGCGGAATACACCCCTTCTGCTATTTTTGATCAAACACGTCCGGCCATTCATGGATATGAACAAAATTTTTTGAAGAACAGCTGGTCTACGACAACGCTTTTTATCGGTGATCACTCCCCGACACGGGTACATCCAAATTGCAAAGTCTTGTTGTCCACATCAGGAACAACAGGATCACCAAAATTTGTAAAGCTATCCGAGAGCAATCTTTTGGAGAATGCCAAATCCATTTGCGCATATCTACCGATCACCAGAGAGGACATAACCCCCCTTAATCTCCCTTTATTCTATTCGTATGGGCTCTCCGTACTGCACACCAATGCTATTTCGGGTGGGACCATGGTCTGTGGCCTTCCTGATATCTTGCAAAAGGATTTTTGGAATCTAATGGACAAACATGGATTCACTTCCATTGCCGGGGT
The DNA here is from genome assembly GCF_007785775.2 of Flagellimonas hadalis. Lineage (GTDB taxonomy): Bacteria > Bacteroidota > Bacteroidia > Flavobacteriales > Flavobacteriaceae > Flagellimonas > Flagellimonas hadalis. The sequence goes on along the minus strand of NZ_VNIK02000001.1, from coordinate 175,565 downwards.
TCCGTTTATCTATGAAATGCTCAATAGAATAGGATTCTTAAAAAAGCAATATCCTTCACTTCGATATATTTCCCAGGCAGGAGGCAATCTAAGCCACAATGTTAAGGAGAAATTCAACCACTACTGTCTACAAAACGAAATGGACTTTTATGTGATGTATGGCCAAACAGAAGCCTCCGCCAGAATTTCATATGTGCCGCCGGAATCCTTGGAAAGCAAAATCACATCCATTGGAATCCCCATTAAAAATGGTAAGCTTAGCTTAGACCCTGAAACAGGCGAATTACTTTATAGTGGGCCCAATGTTTTTGGTGGCTATAGCGAAAAGAAACAAGACCTCTCAAATTGGGAGGACATTGAAGTATTAAGGACCGGCGATTTGGCCAAAATGGATGAAGATGGCTTCTATTTTATCATAGGTAGGTTGAAAAGGTTTGTGAAGATTTTTGGAAATCGTGTTAATTTGGACGAGATCGAGCGATTCTTAAAAACCACCTTGGATATAGGCCTAGTAGCTTGTATTGGCATTGAAGATCAGTTCATACTGGTTTCGCACTGTGAAAACCAAATGGATGATACAGAAATCAAGAAAGCCCTTTTCGAGAAGTTCAAAATCCACCAAACATCGGTTAAAGTACAATTGCTCAATGAAATGCCCCTCACAAGCAATGGCAAAGTCGATTACAAAAAAATAACTGCTGACAAAGACTGATTTCACGGACAACTTGTCCCGATGCAACTATAAATAAATGGGCCCGATCTAAATAGATCGGGCCCATTTATTATAGAGCTGTTTTATCTTCTAAAATTTCGTGATCAAAAACTCCGACCTCCTATTCTTTCCGTGCTTTTCTTCAGTACAATACACTCCATCCGTACACTCGTTCACCAACTGAGTCTCCCCAAAAGCTTCATGGTTTATCCTGTCCTCTGTAATTCCTTTGGACACTACATACTCTACCGTACGTTCTGCCCTACGCTCAGATAGCCATTGGTTATATTGGTTCGTTCCCCGTGAATCTGTGTGTGCCGTCACTTTAATGGCAATACTGGGTTCACTTTCCATAATGGACACTAGTTGGTCCAACAATTCCCTATCCTTGGTTGTAAGATATGAAGAGTTCAACTTGAAATAGACATTGCCCAAGTTGTTGATCTTGTTCTGAAGTGCAGCACGCCTAGCATCTTCTGCATCTTTTTTGGCTTTTTCGGAAGCGGCAAGCTCAGCAGCCTCCTTTTCTTTTTGCAAGCGTTCAGCCAATAAACGGGCTTCTTCGTCCGCCTTGGCTATGGAATCCTGTACCCTTTGCTGCTCTTTCTCCATTTCTTCCAAAAGGGCCAATTTCTCCTCCCCTTTTCTGGAAAGTCCCTTTTCTACCTCGAACCTATAGGCAACTCCCAGTGCATGTTGGATATGGTTGGTGGCATTCTCGGTACTCATGGCCCACTTTCCAGTAGAGTTGAAATCCAATCCCCAATGATCGGAAAACCAAGTCCTGAAACCGATAATGGCATTGTAAGTGCCTCTACCTTGGTTATTGGCATCGGTGTAGCCAGCCCCAATACCAATGTATGGATCGAAGAAACCGGTCTCTCCCAAGATCATGTTCAAATCGTAGCTCACCCTAAAATCCAGACCAAAATAGTCCACATCTTCTGGGTTTTCTACATTATCCACAATCTTCCCTTCTTTATATTTATTGTAGGTTCCTATGGCCTCCAGTCCAAGGCCATTTTTAAAATAGCGTCCCACACTGATCCTTGAAGGATAGGGAACCATGTTCCAGCCCTCCTTGAGGTCAAAAAGGTTTCCAAATTCATCACCGGAATCGTCCACGATATTGGTTCCTAACGATACCAACCAAAAACTCTGGACAATACTGTCCTTTTTGGTAAGTTCAATTTCTTGTGCGGAGGTTGATAGCACAAAACAAAAAGCCAAGGCCACTAGGGCAGGTCTAAAAATATTCATGATGCTCGATTTGAGGTTTATCGACTACAAATCTACGTGAAGCACCAACAAAGCTAAATTTTGTACCTTCAAGTGCGGTTTTATTCGACAAGAAGCAGTAAAGGATTTTACTATGCTATCAATCAACCAATTGAAAAACAATCGTTTTGTCGGTGAGAGGCATTTTATACAGGTAAAAGGGTGTTTGTGTGGCCAATGGGTCCTGTTCTTTTATTTCCAATACCACTCCTATGAAGATTTCGGCACCAGTCTCTTTAATTTTGGACAGCTGTACCGATGGTTTTCCCTGCTGTTCGCCCAAGCATATCAAGAGTAGCATTTCTTGGGAAAAATCGATCATGGGCACGGGAAGTCCCGGCTTTCGGGTCTTGTTGATCTGGGAATAAAATCTATTGAGTGATTTGGTCTCCCGTATTTCCTTGGCCTCAAAGACCTCTATCCCAGAATAACCATCCTGTTCCACCAAGACCAAATCTTCAATCTCCTCACCCATATTTTTCTGGGCATTACAGGAGAGCAGACATATGCAGGTCAGGAACAGAAAACGTTTCATGATCAAAAGGTGTTCTTAAAGCGTGACTTATATGCTTTTTCATAGATTTCCTCATACAGTGGCAAAATATGGACAATGTCAAACTTAGTGGCCACATTGTAGGCATTCTGTTTGAATTGTTCCAGGACCGCATCGTCCCTCAATATCTGCAAGGCCTTTGCCGCCATGTCCTCCACATCGCCCACATTGGACAGGTATCCAGATACCCCATCCACGTTCACTTCCGGAATACCTCCTGTGTTGCTGGAAACCACGGCCACCTTGTTGATCATGGCCTCCAAAGCGGCCAACCCGAAGCTCTCCGTCTCGGAAGGCAATAGGAACAGGTCTGAAAAACAGAGGATACGGTCTATTTCGGTACTATTTCCCAAAAACAATACTTTTTCCTTCAAGCCCAGCTTATCGCACAATTGTTCTGCTTTTTCCTTTTCGGGTCCCTCGCCCACCATGATCAGTTTTGCTGGAATTTCTTTTTGGATGCGGTGGAATACATTGATTACATCGGGAATACGCTTTACCTTCCTAAAATTACTGATATGGGTGATGATGCGTTCATTTGCCTTGGCCATCAAGCTTCGCTGGCAGTCGGAATAATCCGGGCTGTACTTAGAGGTTTCTATGAAATTGGGGATCACCTCGATTTCCCTTTCAATGTCAAACAACTCCAAGGTGCTTTTTTTAAGGGCTTCGGAAACCGAGGTCACCACATCGGATTTATTGATGCTGAACGTTACCGCTGGCTTGTAGAATGGATGCTTCCCCACCAAAGTGATGTCGGTACCGTGAAGGGTAGTGATCATAGGAATGAAAATACCATATTCCTGTAGCATCTTTTTGGCCATATATCCTGCATAGGCATGGGGAATGGCATAATGCACATGCAACAACTCTATATCATATTGTTTGATGGTATCCACCAACTTACTGGACAATGCGAGTTCATAGGGCTGGTAATGGAACAATGGATATTCGGGTACGTGCACTTCATGAAAATGGATATTGTTGTCCAAAAGTCCCAAACGGACCGGTTGTTTATAGGTCACAAAGTGTACTTCATGCCCTCTCTGTGCCAAGGCGATGCCCAATTCCGTGGCAACCACTCCACTACCTCCGAAGGTGGGGTAACAAACAATCGCAATTTTCATTTGTCAGTTTTTATTTTTTGGTATGGTCAATGCTATGCCATGTCATTGTCCATTATGAACAGGCCATTCCATGAGGAAGGGCTTTTTATCGAAACAAATCTAAGGCAATATTTATTGTCTAATTAATAATGGAATCATAAATAGCCTTCTGCACACGCGTACGCAATCCAGAGCTTATCAGTAATGTATTGGTCGCCGATGGATAGGTCCTGTTCGACAAAAAAACATAGACCAGTTCCGCGTCTGGGTCTGCCCACGTGAACGTACCCGTAAAGCCACTGTGTCCAAAACTTTTTCGGGACACACAACCACAGGTGGGACCACTACTTCCGAGTTGGGGCTTATCAAAGCCCACTCCCCTTCTCACATCATTGTTGCAGAAATAGCAGGTGTTGAATTTTTTGATGGTCCGCTCGTTCAAAAAGCGTTCTCCTCCATAATATCCACCCTGCAAGTACATCTGCATGATCTTCGCCACTTCATTGGCCGTACTGAAAAGTCCTGCATGGCCACCTGCCCCGCCTTGCATGGCCGCTCCCATGTCGTGGACATAGCCTTGCACGGTCTGATATCTGTAATAGTCGTCCTCTTCGGAGGGAACTATCTCTTCTTTTGGAATTTTTTTCAGCGGGTTGAACATGGTTCGTTGCAGTCCCATGGGCTTGTAGAAAAACTCATCCGCCAATTCGTTTATCGGTCTTTGATAGGTGTTCTCAATATATTCCTTGAATACATAATAGGCTAGATCACTGTACCGATAGCGGTTGGATTTTAAACTTTGTCTTCCTATCCGATTATGGATGGAGTCTTTGTAAGATCTAGTAAGGTACAAATGCTCCGCAACCTTGTACGGAAAAGCCTCCGAAGGATTGTTGCTGTAAAATTCCGGGGAAGGCTTTCTGTCCTTGGTCAAGGTGTCGATGTAAAAAGCGATCCAGGCCGGAAGCCTACCGTAATGCGACAGGGCCTTTAAAACGGTCACGTCTTTCAGCTCGGTGTCCGCATATCCGGGAATCAAATCTTTAAACGTATCGTTGAGCGCAATTTTTCCTTCCTCCTCCATCTTCATGATGATGGGCAGCGTGGACAGGATCTTGGTCAAAGATGCAAGGTCATAAACGGATTCTTCCGTTATCATTTGGTCTGAATTGTACGTGGGCTTGCCAAAATTCTTGTTATAAATGACCTTTCCCTTTCTGGCCACCAACACTTGGGCACCAGGAAACATCAAGGAATCAAGCCCCTGTTGTACCAAGGTGTCCACTTGGGCCAGTTTCTCGGAACTCATGCCCACCCGTTCAGGAATGCTATATCCCAACCGCTGAATGGCTTCCAACTTGACCCCTGTTCCAACTGGAAATTCGGTATGTGCGGATACGGGCAACTTGCCATTGGCCCCTATGGCCCCAAAAATGACCTCTGCCGCTTTCTCTTGGGCAATATTGCTGTTTTGATAAGCCACCACCACCCCGTCCATGGTATCAAAATTGAGCACATCCAAAAGTGCGTAGGGTTTTGCAAACAAGGCCAAAATGGTATTGCTCGTGCGTAACCTGGATATTTCCTCCATCCAGAAGAGTTCGTTTTTGGAGAACTTGTAGCCCTTCCATGGGCTTTCATTGCTTTTGTGCAGACCGATGATGACCAGATTGTAATGGGACAGTTCATTTTTGTATGCTGCAATATCTTTCGCCTTGATCTGGGTAACCTTGTAGTACTTGTTCATGGTTTCCAAAAAGGTAGAACCAGAATCGTCCCCAAACTGGACATAGGCTACCTTCTTATTGTCCAGTTTTCTGATGGGCATCAGGGAAAAATTGTTCTTGGCCACGGTCATCGCTCCCTCGATTGCCTCTTCATAGATCACATCGTTTTCTGGAGTGTTCAGGTCATCGTATAGATTTTCCAATTTCACGGGCTGGTAGTTATTGAGCCCCACCTTGTATTTTGCCATCAATATTTTTTTGACTGACAATGCCAATCTTTCTTCGGTAATGGTACCCTCATTATAGGCCAAAATGAGCCTGTCCTTTGCCTTGGACACATTTTCGGGCATCAACAACATATCGTTTCCTGCTAAAAAGGCCTCCAGTTCCACCTCCCCTTCTTCCGCAAATTGGGAAACCGCCTTCATGTTCAGGGCATCGGTGAATATCAAGCCTTCAAAACCCATTTCTTCTTGCAACAACCCAGTGACTATGTCTTTGGAAAGGGATGATGGATGTCCTTCCCTGCTCTCCAGACTGGGTACATCCAAATGGGCTATCATCACGGAACTCAACCCATGTTCCATTACTTTTTGGAAGGGATATAGTTCGATGGAATCCAATACTTCCCTGGAAGAACTGATGATGGGAAGTGCCTTGTGCGAGTCTGTGGCAGTGTCTCCGTGGCCGGGAAAATGTTTGCCACAGGAAAGCACCCCGGCCGCCTCCATTCCCTTCAAAAAGGCCGCTCCCTTTTTCGCTACATTGATGGGGTCTTCACCAAAGGAGCGGTTGCCAATGATGGGGTTCTGTGGATTGTTGTTCACATCCAGATCGGGTGCAAAATTAATATGCACTCCAAGACGTTTGGCATGTTTGCCAATCTGATGGCCTACTTTTTCCACAAGTGTGCTATCCTGAATGGCCCCTAGGGTCATGTTCCAAGGGAATGCATAGGTGGAATCCAGACGCATGGCCAGACCCCATTCCGCATCCATACCGATCAACAATGGAATTTTGGATTTTGACTGGTATTCATTGGTCAATTTCGCCTGGCGTACAGGAGTTCCGCTCAAGAAAATAACCCCGCCAATACCCTCTTCGTCCACAAGTTTCTGGATTTTGTCCGTGGAGGTCTTATCTTGATTGGACGCTACACTCACCATGAACAATTGACCGATCCGTTCATTCAGGGTCATGCTATTGTACCTGTTTTCCACCCAAGCCATTTGGGCAAGGGAATCTTGGGTCTGTAGAGGATTCTCTTGACCAAAAACTTGGAAACTAAGTAATATGAAAAGGGGAAAATATAGGGTTGACCGCATAAATATCTTGTCTAGGACATGAACTTATAGCTGGTAAAAATATTGCATTTGGTCGAGAAATGCACAGAAATTAAGATACTTTAAGATTGTCCTATACAAACCGGGAATGCCAACTTTCGCTGGCGGGCACCTCCCAATGTTCGAGATATTCCTGTTTGGTGGCCACCAAATTGTTGAACACTATGGTATTGGGGGAAACGGACTTGTCCTTGGCCATCTTTTTGAAATCTTTCAAGGGTTTGTAGGCGATAAACTCACCTTGTTTGAAGGATACGTTCATGCGGTCCAACAACTCCACGTTATATTTTTTCTCCAAACTCTGCACAAAATGGACCGATGCATCAATGGAGCACCCTGATGCGCTGGCATTGGTCTGGTCCAATCCAATCACGATAAATCGTTTGTATTTGATCTCAAACCCAGCGTGCAAATGACTTCCGTGAGCGGTCCATTCCTTTAGGAAACTGTCCAGTTCTTCCTTGATCTCCTCTTGCTCCGCATCCGTGAAACTACGATTGGATTGATAGATCCAAATCCTTGAGTGTTCCGGTAATTCATTAAAATCTACCAACATATCAAATAGAGTTTGCTAAAAGTTCGGCCACGTCCAAGACTGTAACACTGTCTTCTTTTTCATGTGCCTTTATACCATCTGTCATCATCGTATTGCAGTAAGGACAACCCGTTGCAATAATGTTTGGGTTCGTTTCCAAGGCATCCTTTGTGCGCAAAACATTGATGTCCATATCCCCTTTTTCGGGTTCCTTGAACATTTGCGCCCCTCCTGCCCCACAACACAGTGCGGTTTTCTTGTGGCGTTTCATTTCCACCAATTCCGCATTGGTCTTGGCGAGAACCTCTCTGGGAGCCTCATAGACGGAGTTGGCCCTGCCCAGATAGCATGGGTCATGAAACGTGATGCGTTTTCCCTTATAGGTTTCCCCTTGCAAGGTCAAACGGCCCTGATCCAAAAGTTCTTTCAGGTATTGGGTATGATGGACCACCTCGTAAGTACCTCCTAATCCTGGATATTCATTTTTGAGGGTATTGAAGGAATGCGGATCGCAGGTCACTATGCGTTTGATCTCGTAGCCATTCAACAATTGAATGTTCATCATGGCCTGCATTTGGAACAAGAACTCATTGCCTGCCCGTTTGGCCACATCTCCCGTTGAGCTTTCTTCCTGGCCCAACACGGCAAAATCGACATTGGCCTTGTTCAATAACCTCACAAATGCCCTGGATATTTTTTTTGCCCTATCGTCATAACTTCCGGCCGAACCTACCCAAAACAAAATTTCGGGCTGTTTGCCTTCCGCCATAAACTCTTGCATGGTCTTCACCTTCAATTGTTCGTCCATAGTGCCAGTTTTATTCGTTTACCCAGTTCAAACGGTCCATTTGGTTGTATGGCCAAGGTGCCCCATTGTTTTCGATGTTGGACATCATGTTGTTCAGTTCCATGGGTGCAGCGGACTGCTCCATCACCAAATACCTTCGCATTTCCACAATGATGGACAAGGGGTCGATGCTTACAGGACAGGCTTCCACACATGCATTGCAGGTGGTACAGGCCCAAAGCTCTTCCCTGCTGATGTAATCGTCGAGCAATTGTTTGCCATTCGATACAAACTCGCCCTTGTTGGCATCCATGATTTTCCCAACTTCCTCCAAACGGTCGCGGGTGTCCATCATGATCTTTCTGGGCGATAGTTTTTTACCAGTCTGGTTGGCAGGGCATTCGGAGGTGCACCGACCACATTCGGTACAGGTATATGCATTGAGCAGTTGTACCCAATTCAGGTCCATCACATCGGATGCCCCGAACTTTTCTGGGGCAGCTGCATCAGGATTGGCCGGGGCTGCAAAGGGGTCCGCATTGGGATCCATCATCAATTTCACCTCATTGGTCACCGATTCCAGATTGTTGAACTGCCCTTGGGGTTTCAGTTTACCATAATAGGTGTTCGGAAAGGCCAAAAGAATATGGAGGTGCTTGGAATAGTACAGGTAATTCAAAAAGGCCAATATGCCCAAAATGTGCAACCACCAAGCTGTCCTTTCGATTCCTGTCAAAGTGGATATTGAGAGCCCATCGAACAAAGGAGTTATGAATTGACTGATGGGGAAAGCCCCGGCTTGATCATAATGATCGGCCCCCATCTGCTGCAATTGAAAATCGGCGGCGTTCATGGTCAGGAAAAGGACCATCAATACAAATTCTATGTAAAGGATCATGTTCCCATCCTTTTTGGGCCAGCCCTTCATCTCTGGTTTGATGAACCGTTGTAGCTTGATGATGTTCCTTCGTACCCAAAAAACGGTCACGGCCACTATGACGAGAAAGGCCAATATCTCAAAGGAGCCTATCAAAATATTATACAATAGCCCGATTGGGGAAAACAACCTGTGGGTTCCCAAAATACCATCCAAAATAATCTCTAGGACTTCTATATTGATAATGATAAAGCCCACATAGACAATGATGTGCATAAGACCCGCAATGGGACGCACCACCATTTTGGTCTGCCCCAAGGCAATCTTTGCCATGTTCTTCCATCGTTGGGGTTTGTTATCCCCCACATCGACCTTTTTGCCCAACTTGATGTTTCTGATGAGCTTCTTCACGTTGCGCACAAAGAACCCAATGCCCACAATAAGGGCTATGGCAAACACTATGTTGGGAAGATATTCCATTTAATTTTCTTGATTTTCCTCTGCCGGGTCGTCCTCGGGGAGTGTGTATTCCTTTTGCTTTTTCCCGAATACGGACACGTTCACGTATCGCTTGGGATTAAGCCTGAAATCCTGCAACAAAAGGTCCAGTTCCCTGGATGCCGCGGCCAAATTGTTGTAGAGTGCATCGTCCTTGTGCAATTTGCCCAACGAGCCTTCCCCTTGTTCAATTTTTGCCAAGATACCGTTCAGCTTGTCCACTGTGGTCTGGAAGTTGGTAAGGGTGCCGGCAAGGTCCACATTGGCCAAGGAATCGGAAAGTTTTGAAAAGTTGGAGGTGATGTTGTCCACATTCTTCAATGAATTGTCCAACTGTTCCTTGTTGTTCTCCAAAAGCACGTTCAGCTTGTCCGCACTGCCCTTGAAGGCCCCGATCAACTGGTTGAGGGATACAATGGTCTCCTTGAGCTCCCTTTTGGTGGGGTCGTCCAATATATCGTTGACGTTCATCAGCAATGAATCGGCATGCGATACTGCTCCTTCCACCTTTTGCTGCAAGGGGGTCAATTTTTGTTGCACCAGATCGGTGAGTCCCGGTTTGATCTTGGATTGCAGGGTATCCCCGGACTTGGCATTGGGCGCTTGATCAAAAACAGGGATAATCTGTATGCCCTTGCCCCCGATAATACCCGTATCGAAAAGTTCCGCCACGCTATTCTCAGAAAAATCAAATTCGTTGCTCACGGTAAAAGTGACCAAAAGTTTACCTGAACTGTCCTTAAAATTGATTCCGGTGACGTTGCCAACGCCATAGCCATTGATGGAAACCTGTGTACCGGCCTGCAACCCGCCCACGTTCTCATAAACAGCGTAAAATGTTTTGTTATTCTCGAAAAGTGGGGAGGATTTTAGATAGCTAAGCCCAAAAATAAAGGCCACAATCCCTACAATCACGATAATCCCAGTTTTAATTTCCCTGGATAGTTTCAAAAGATTCGGTTTATGATTTAAACAAATTTAGGAATATTTTTTACAAGGTATCCACAGATATTTTTTCTCTTACTCCTGGACTTGGGCCAAGGGCACTCGGTCACCGTTCTTATAAGCAACAATATAGGAGGTGGTATAGCCTTTGGCATCTGCCTTGGCCTTCAAGCGTTTGGCATCTTCCAAGGTGCTGGCATTGCCGTACAGGTAACGGAACAGGTTCTTGTAGGGTTCCTTGGACAGTTGGTCCAATCCATTGAAATTTTCCCCCTTCAACGGAATGTTCTTCGCGCTGGCCATAAGTTGTACCTTGAACACGACGTCCGTTTTGGAATCGATTGCCACTCCCTCCTTCTCCTTGACCGGAACAGTGGCCACTGTGGTTTCTTTCTCTTGCTGCACTTCCTTGGCAGCGGTCTCTTCCTTCTGTTCAACAATTTCTGGAACAGTTGTGGGTGTCTTGGCTTCTTTGATCGCCGGGGTACCGACACTTGCATCGCCCCCTATGCCCATTTCGGCCTTGTAGGCCAATATGGCATCGGCGATGGCCGTTCCCATTTCGTCCTGTCCCTTCTTGGAGTTGAGATATCCACCTTCGCTCTTGTTGGTCAAGAACCCAGCTTCCACCAGAACACTGGGCATGAAAGTTTGGTGCAGCACGATAAAACCTGCCTGTTTTACCTTCCGGTCCTTTCTGCTGAGTTTTTTGGTGAAATTGTCCTGAAGTTTTTTTCCCAACTGTATGCTCTGGTCCAGAAATTCCTCTTGCATAATGGTCAACCCGATTACAGATTCCGGGGAATTGATGTCATATTCCGCATAGCGCTGCTCGTAGTCGTCCTCCAGGTAGATCACGGAGTTCTCCTTTTTGGCCACTTCAAAATTTTGTCGATTGGCGTGCAGTCCCAATACGTAGGTTTCCGCACCATAGGCATCCGAACTGTGTGCATTGCAATGTACCGACACAAAAAGGTCGGCCCCTGCCTCATTGGCAATCTTTCCGCGGACAAAAAGGTCAATAAAAGTGTCATCTTTCCGAGTATACACCACTTTGATACCCGGGTGTTTTTTGAGCTCTTCCCCAATCTTGAGTACAATGGCGAGTGAAATATCCTTCTCCAGATAGCCATTGCCTATATTTCCTGGGTCATGGCCGCCATGGCCAGCGTCCAGTACCACCACAAATTCATCCTGGGGCGGCTCTTCGGTTTCATTTTTGGTAAAAGAGAGCAACGGAAGTACCATAAGGATGAAAACTAGAAATGCAGACCGACTTTTATTCATATGAAGTGAGTAATTATAGTGTCCCGTTAAGGTTAAAAATATTGTAATCCGCCGTAAGTAGACCAAAAAATATATGTAAGTTTGAGGCCAAAAACTGGGCCAAACTAGCACAAAAATAGGATTTATCACGTTGCAAGCAAATAAACATCTTTTAGTTTTCCTATTTGTTCTTCTATGTGGCAAGGCAACGCTAATAGCTCAGGAGAACCCCATTGTACCTTTGCCCATCCAGGCCGTGGGCGATACCTTGACCGCTCCCCTTATCCCCGCAGATTTCCTTAAAAAAACGGTTGCCACCGATTCTGTTGAAACCGATACCGTCCCTAAAAAACAGCCTTTGTTGCTGGACAAGATCAAATACAAGGCGAAGGATTATGTAAAGCTCAGCCAAAAGGACAACAAAATTTACCTCTACGATGAGGCAGAAATCTATTATCAGGACACCGAATTAAAAGCCGGGGTCATTGTGATGGATTATGTAAAAAATGAGGTCTATGCCGGACGGATGAAGGACTCCTTGGGCAATTATACCCAACTGCCCTATTTCAAACAGGGGGAAAACGAGGTGAGACCGGATTCCATCCGTTTTAACTTTGATACCCAAAAGGCACTCATCTGGAACTCCAGGACCGAACAGCAAGCCGGCTTGGGCCAATTGGGGAGTGATGCCATGAAGGTCTATGCGGAAATCACCAAAAAGGAGAACGATTCCGTGTACTTTTTATACGAAGGAAAGCTCACCACCTCCAAGGATACCGTTGATCCCGACTATTACATCAGGGTGCGGAAGGCCAAGTTTGTGCCCAAAAAGAAGATCATTGCCGGATACAGCAACATGTACATCGTGGACGTACCCACGCCCATTGCGCTGCCCTTTGCCTATTTTCCCCTGACCACGGGCCGTGCACCGGGTCTGATATTCCCCACTTTCGGGAACGATCCCCAAAGGGGATATTTTATCCAGAACGGGGGGTACTACCTGCCCATCAGCGATTATGTGGATTTGGCTGTAACAGGAGATTTCTATACCAACGGAAGCTATGGGTTCAGGGGACAGTCCATCTACTCCAAACGTTACAAGTTCAGGGGCAATGTCAATGTGAGCTACGAAAACCTTATCCAGAGTCAACTTGGTTTCAGCGACTACAGCAGAACGAGCAACTATAACATCCGGATATCGCACACCCAAGACCCAAAGGCAAGTCCAAATTCGAGGTTCTCAGCTTCTGTGAATCTTGGGAGTAGCCAATTTTATACGAACTCGCTCAACCAGATAAACCGAAACAATACACAAACGAACACCTTTGCCTCGTCCATTAGTTATTCCAAGACTTTTCCTGCCTATCCTTCGGTCAACACCAGTTTGACGCTGAGCCATACCCAGAACTCCAGGACGCAACAGATCAATATGTCACTGCCCACTTTTCAGGCGAGCATGGAGCGTATTTTTCCATTTGCCAAACGGGACGGCATCAAAAAGGGGGTCATCCAAAACGTGAACTTTCAATACGATGTAAACGCCCAGAATAGCATCACCACTACGGAAGAGGACTTTTTTACCAGCAAGATGTTCGATGATGCAAGGGTCGGGGCGCGGCATAGGATTCCCATCGGGACCAACTTCAAGGTGGCCAAATATTTTAGTGTGAGCTTGAACGGGAGCTATGAGGATGTTTGGACCTTGGAGACCATCCGCAGGCAATATAATATGGAAGAGGAACGGGTGATAACGGATACCATCCCAGGATTTGACCGTTTCAACAGATATAATCTTGGAGCGAGTATCGGTACCACTATGTATGGTACCTGGAATTTTGGGGAGGGCAAGAAGATACAGGCCCTTCGCCACGTTATGAGTCCGTCGGTGAGCTATAACTACACCCCTTCCTTTGAGCAATTCTATGAAACCTATTTGGATAAAAATGGTAACGAAGTCCAGTATACGCCCTTCGAGACAAGTGTTTATACGAGGCCTTCTTTGAACAAGGGAAGTTCTCTTAGCTTCTCTCTGAAGAACTCCTTGGAGGCCAAGGTCCGGGATAAGGATTCGACCGCAACGGAACCCAAAAAGGTTAGCATTTTGAGTAACCTCACGTTTTCCGCAAGTTATAACCTAGAGGCCGACTCCCTCAAGCTGAGCCCCATAAACATGAGCGGTGCCACCGAAATCATCAAAAATGTCCCCATCAACTTTGCGGCCACCTTTGACCCCTATGCCATTGATAATAGTGGGCGGAGGATAAACACCCTGAACATCAAAAATGGGGGTGGCCTGGCCCGATTGACCTCGGCCCGATTCAATACCGGTTTTTCACTGGACAGTGAGATGTTCCAAAAGGGAGGGAAGAAAAAAGACCCCAATGAGCAAGAGGAACCCGATTATGGGGCCAACCCTTTTGAACTGGATGGCGCGCGGACAGGAGAACCCCATTTCAACAAGGGGGATGCCGAAGGCGGTGACGTCGAGAATCCCATATACAACACTAGTCTACCCTGGGATGCACGGTTTACCTATGTGGCCACATATAACAACAATAACAGACAGGGCGAAATTACCAACCACTCCCTTATGTTTTCAGGGAACATACAATTGTCCCCCAAATGGGAGGTCGGTTTCAATTCAGGGTATGACCTTAAAAATCAAGGGTTTGCCGACACCCGATTCAATTTCAAGCGAGATTTGGGAAGTTTTAGGCTAAGTTTTGACTGGACCCCTTTCGGACGGTATGAAAGATGGTATTTCTTTGTAGGTATAAAAAGCTCCATACTCCAAGACCTAAAATGGGAAAACAGGAGCCAGCCTTTTAGGAACAACAGATAGTTTTTTTGTATAATTTTCAGCACCTAAATTCAGTACAGACCATGAAAAAAATCATCAATACCTCCAAGGCCCCGGCCCCAATAGGCCCGTACAACCAAGCCATACTCGTAAACGGTATCCTATATGTCTCCGGTCAGGTTCCGATGGACCCAACATCAGGAAAGTTAGTGGAAGGTGACATCAAAAAAGAGACCCAACAGTGCATGGAAAACCTGAAAGCGATTCTGGAAGAGGCCGGAATGGGTTTTGAGGATGTGGTAAAGGCATCCATCTTCATCAAGGACATGCATCAATTTTCCCAGATAAACGAGGTATATGGCAGCTATTTTGATGCTGATACGGCACCTGCTAGGGAAACGGTTGAAGTGGCCAATCTCCCAAGATTTGTCAATGTCGAAATCTCTATGATAGCGATCAAATAGTCTTTCGGTGGAACTCCACCAAACCTTCTATGGGTCTTCTGCGGATAACCCCCAGGATCAGATCATTTCGTTCCAGACAAGCTGTCAATTCATCTTGTAAAAAGTGTGCTATGCTCCCTACGAAGCTCACAGGTACTTTCGTGGCCAGCTCAAACTGCATGATGTAGTTGTTCACAAACTGCTGCAACCCTTTTTCGATGACGCCTTTGCAATAGGGATGCTCTTTGTTCTCTATGATGAAACGGGCAAAAGTGGCCAAATAGGTATTGGGGTTGGGCTGTTTGTACAAATGCTCCTTGATCACATCCGCATCAAGGTCATACTCCTTGGCAAATTTCATCCCAAGGTCTTGTGGCATTTTGTGGAAGTAGTAATCCCGTAGCAGTTTTCTTCCGAAAAAGTTGCCACTGCCATCGTCCATCAAAATATAGCCCAAAGAAGTCACTTTTTGGATCAATTGGTGGCCGTCGTAATAACTGCAGTTGGAACCTGTGCCCAAAATACAAACGATTCCTTGTCGTCCAATCTGCGTAGTGGCATATATGGCCGCATAGGTATCTTCCCTAACCTCAGCCTTGGCATTGGGAAAAAAGTCCTTAAAAATCTCCTTCAAAAACCTTTTCATCCGATCGGTGCCGCAACCTGCCCCGTAGAAATATAATTGGGTTACCGCGCTTTTATTTTTGGAAAGCTCAAAGTTGTTGGCCAATCGGTCTTCGATGACCTCCCTGGTCAATACTTCCGGGCTAAGCCCCAAGGTTTGGGTAAGGAACAATTGTTCTCCCTTTTCATCCAAGGCAATCCAATCGGACTTGGTGGCGCCACTATCCACGATCAAGATCATAGGTTGATATTTTTATGGAATCCCAAAGGAGCATTTACTCCTTTGGGATTATAAATATGTTTAAAAAGCTACTTAATTAAAGGCTTGCCGCATGCAAGGCAAGGTCAACCAATTTGTTGGAATAACCTGTTTCGTTGTCATACCAAGAAACCACCTTGAAGAACGTGGAGTTCAATTCGATACCTGCATCGGCATCAAAAATGGAGGTCCTTACATCACCCACGAAATCTTGGGAAACCACCAACTCGTCAGTGTAGCCCAAGATACCTTTCAATTCGCCATCAGCGGCTTTTTTCATCGCTTTTTTGATACCTTCATAGGAAGTTTCCTTCTCCAATTTCACGGTAAGGTCCACCACAGAAACGTCCGCTGTGGGTACCCTGAACGCCATACCGGTAAGTTTTCCTTCCAAGGATGGGATTACTTTGGTCACTGCCTTGGCAGCACCTGTGGCGGCTGGAATAATGTTCAAAAGGGCACTTCTACCACCCCTGAAATCTTTTCGGGAAGGTCCGTCCACTGTCAACTGGGTAGCTGTTGTGGCGTGTACCGTGGTCATCAAGGCCTCTGCAATGCCAAACTCGTCGTTGAGCACCTTTGCGATGGGGGCCAAACAGTTGGTGGTACAGGAAGCATTGGAAATGATGGTATCGGTTGGCTTCACTTCTTTGTGGTTCACACCCATAACGAACATGGGGGCATCTTTTGAAGGAGCGGAGATGACCACTTTTTTGGCACCACCATCAATATGGTATTGCGCAGTTTCCAAAGTGGTGAAGATACCGGTACATTCCGCAACGATCTCAGCACCTACGGCATCCCATTTCAAATTTTTCGGGTCACGCTCGGCGGTGATCCTGATGGTTTTTCCGTTTACGACCAAATGGCCGTCCTTTACTTCCACGGTACCATCAAACACACCGTGTACCGAATCGTACTTCAACAAGTAGGCAAGATGGTCCACATCCAACAAGTCGTTGATGGCCACAACATCTACATCGCCTCTTTTTACGGTTGCCCTGAATACCAACCTTCCAATTCTACCGAATCCGTTGATCCCTATTTTCAAATTTGACATTTCTACTTTATTTATGTTTACGTTTTATGTTGTCATGATATCGGATACCCTCAAGAGTTCCTCGTCAATTTCCGTATGTGCCTTGATGGCATCGGCAATCGGGGTAAGCACCAATTTGGTATCCCTGATGCCCACCATGTAGTTGGATTTGCCTTCCAAGAGGCTTTCCACGGCCTTTACGCCCATCCTACTGGCCAATACCCTATCGTAGCAGGTGGGGTTGCCTCCACGCTGCATGTGCCCCAATACCGATACCCGGACATCATAGATGGGCAAATGCTGCTCCACATATTCCTTGAGCTCGAACACATTTTTGCCGGTCCTGTCCCCTTCGGCCACAATGACAATACTGGAAGATTTTCCAGATGCCTTACTGCGTTTGAGGGATTCCAAAAGGCGTTCAAGACCCAAATTCTGCTCTGGGATCAATATTTCCTCGGCACCTGCGCCAACCCCTGCATTGAGGGCGATATGTCCCACGTCCCTTCCCATCACTTCCACAAAGAAGAGACGGTTGTGCGAACTCGCCGTATCCCTGATCTTGTCCACGGCCTCCACAACGGTGTTGATGGCGGTGTCAAAGCCCAGGGTATATGATGTTCCCAAAATATCATTGTCAATGGTGCCAGGGATTCCCATCACTGGGAAGCCAAATTCTTGGTTGAACAACATGGCGCCATGAAAGCTTCCATTACCGCCGATCACCACAAAGGCATCGATGCCTTCCTTGATCAATTGGTCGTAAGCTTTTTGTCTTCCTTGCTTTGTCCTGAACTCTTCACAGCGGGCAGACTTTAGGATGGTCCCTCCCTTATTGATGATATTGTTCACACTTCTTGCATCGAGGGTCTTGAAATCCCCTTCTATCATACCTTGGTATCCTCTGTAGATACCCACGCACTCTATCTTCAAATACGCACAGGTACGGACCACGGAACGAATGGCAGCATTCATTCCCGGCGAGTCCCCACCTGAGGTAAAAACCCCTATTTTCTTAATTTCTGAAGCCATTAAAAATTTTAAGAGGTCAAAACTAGGAAACTTTATCCAATTAATGAATGCCTTGATAATTTATTTGTTTTCGGGGAATTTCTCAAACGTTTTCGTAAAAAAACAATCAAAAAATGTCAAAAAAAACAAACTTAATTCATGGATTTTGAAGAATCTACCGTCTTGGGCAAAAAGCGGATCAAACTATCCTTGCCCATGACCTCTTCGGAGGCCTGTTTTTGTGTTGCCGGACCTACTCTATCTTCCTTCTTCTTGAATACTTTCCGCATCAATTCCTTGAAGCTGTCAAAATCCACTTGATAGGAAAGTCCGACCCCTTGGGTATAGCCTTGACGTTCGGCCAAAAACTGCTGTATTTGGTTCTCCCTGTTGAATATCTTGGCGCTAAGGGTGCCTTCCTCGTTCAAGAGTACCTGCACCTCGACATCACCTGCCACTACGGTCTCGGACACCCCACCCACTGGGACCCCTACCCTTCCATTCACCAGAATACGGTCGGATATCTGCGTGGATACGGTGACCCCAATCCTGTTTTCCGTGCGGATATCGGCATTGGGGTCCAAAAGTCCCTGCTCATAGGATACCCCCAGATTGAACTTGTCGTTGTTGCTGCCCAAAATCTGGTTGAGCAGCCCCGAAGCCGTCTGGATCAGGTTCCCAGTGACCGCTTGTTGGTTGATCCCGCTTTGGGCGTTCACAAAGGTGCCTTGGGCAAGTAGGAAAAAGGCGTTCCGTTCCTTGACCGTGGGATCCTGCAACCTGTATTGGAGTTCGGACTGTACCACGGAATTGGTCCCGGGAAAATCAATATCAAAATTAATATTGGGGCTTTCCAGTTCCCCATCCAATCGGACGACCACCTCGGTGGGGATCCTTCCCGTAAAGCCTGCATTGTCCAGAAGAGGGCCTGGATTGGCATTGAGGGAATAGACCGCTTCAAGGTTCAATTGGGCCGCCAATGGATCTCGCTCCCAAAGGATGGTACCTCCGGGACGTACCTTGAATTTCTTATCGATGACCCCTCCATATTTGAAGTTGTACTCCCCTGTCACCGCAACAAATTCCCCATACATATTGAACTTGCCATTGGTATTGATCTCTATCAACAGAATTCCTTCCCCAGTTCCTTTCAGGGAGCTTCCAGAGCTCCTGTCCACCACGATCTCCACTTCTGCGTCAGGTGTCACCGCAAGGTCGAAGGCCATTTCCAGGCCTTGGTAATCCTCCAGCACCCTTTCCTTCTCAAAAGAATTGGATTCGCCCTTTTCAATAAAATTGATAAAAGAATAGTCGCCCACGCTGGTCACATCGCTCAGCGGTATCTTCAACGAGGTTCCCCGCGCCGTAGTGGCATCCACCGAAATGGTAAGGGCATCCGTAGGCCCATAGATACTCCCTGTCCCGTTGATGAAGCCTGTTCCGTAGTACAACGACTCCTCATTGTAATCCGTGTTGAGGATCAGGAACCGATTGTTCCTGGTATCCACATCCAACCCTAGGTGCCAATCATCAAAATTCGTATGGCTTATCGTTCCGTCCAAGATAGCCGTTGTTCCCTCGTCCACATCGGAAAGACCTACATTTTCAAAATAGAAAGTCTGATCAAAAAGACGTACCCGTGAATAGGGTGCAAAATCATAATCCACATTGAGGTAGGGAATGCCTATACCGGCCTCATTCAGGGTAAGATCTCCATTGATGGAGGGGTTTTCCACACCGCCACTGATCTTTACGTTCCCACTCACCTTGCCCCTTATGTTGGAAACCACGCCTTCTCCCAAGGGGCTGAAGGGTTCCATATCAAAATCCATCAAATTGGCCATCAGATCGAGGTTCTGTTTGTTGTTGAAGTTGGTCACCTTCCCATTGACGCTCAATTTTTCCTTCCCGTTGTCGTTCAGCCAAGTGCTCACCCCAAATTCCGTAAGGTCATTGTTGCCAAATATCCCCACTTCCAAATCACCTAAGCGGATGTCGTTCACACTAAAGTCCCGTATATTGAGACTGGACGTAGGCAGGTACTTCCCGTCCTTTTGAAGGATATTGAGAAAACCGTCCACCGATCCGTTGAGTTTGAGACTGTCAATGGCCGGAGTGATCTTGTTCAGGGAGACGATCTTGAACTGAAGATCGAGATCTTTGTAGGTGGAATCCGCAAATTCTCCCCTCAACCGAATCTGCTCCTTATTGTTGTTGTCCATCACCACATCCTCGATCAGAATGCTGTCCAGGGCACTGTTGAAGATGACCTTGTTCTTGCTGTTCCCGTCCTTGTTCAGGACCCATGTGCTCCCTTTAAAGCTGACCTCCGATTTTTTCAGGCCGATGACAGACTTGTTGTTCTCGTTGAAGGTATGGTAGAAATTGAGGTTATAGCTATCGTTGTATTCGCTGCCCCCTTTAAATTCCGTTCTAAAGAACAGGGTGTCCTTCAGCGTGGTGTTGATCAGGCTGAAGTCCTTGATGTCATAATACACCGTGGACATGTCGTCCACGGAAATAAAGGTGTTGAAAAGCGGGTTCTTGTTGTCTATTTTTAGTTCGATGTTGTCGAACTTATTTTCAAAAGCCTCGATACTCGGGGATTTGAAAGTAAGTTTGAAGTCACCTTCATCGGCCACAATATTTCCCCTGATAAAGGTGTTGGGGTCAAAGGCCACATCCGGGAAAAAGACATCCACGATCTTGTTATAGATCTTGAAATTGAAATCCAGGTACTGTCCCTTGGAAATCTTAAATGGTTTGTAATTGGTGTAGATGCTCCCTACGGAATTCTGGACCAGTTTTCCAATTTCATTGACCTTGAATTTCCCCCGCATGTACCCGGTGATGATATCGGGCGAATTGATTTCCACTGTCCGCACCGTATCTTTATCAAAAGAGGAATTCACGGTAAAGTCCTCGAAGAAATAGGTATCGTTCTTGTTCTGGTAGGTGGTGTTGGTGAAATTCATCTGACCAACGATATCGTCCAGGTTCCCGCCTTCGATGTCCATATTGACGTACCCCTTGAAAATGGAGATACTGTCGTCAATGAAATTGAGTTTTTTCAGATCGGCATAGTCCACGGCGGCGATAAAGTTGAACTTGTTCTCCCTTCCCCCGAAATCGGCCAATCCCTTAAAATCGAACCGAAAGTTATCATCGTTGCACAAAAGGGTCCCGTCAAACAGCTGCTCCTTCAAAATTCCGGACACCTTGATCTTGTTGTATTCATAACCGTTGTACTCCAACTTATAGATTTCCCCGATAACCTCAGTGTTCAGGCTTTCGGCCACAAAACCTTTTCCCTCGACGTTCATGTCCAAAGAGGTGAGCCCCAACTGGTCATCATTGGTGAAAGCGCCAAGATCAAAATCAATCAACGATATGAACCCAATATAAGAGGCATCGTCTATGGTCTGGATATTGGTCATTTGAAGGTCCACGTAGCTGCTCCCAATGGCAGTGTTCAGGTTGACCTTGGCATCCAAGGAGGTTTCGGTCACCTCGGCATCTCCCCGAACGGTGAACTGCCCTAATTTTTGTACCGATTCAGGGATGTTCTTGCCCAGTATGTTGGGTAGAATGCTCCTTAATTGGTAATAGCTCGAGGTCAGGTTATCGATATCGCCCCGTAATACAAAAGGGGCCTGTTCGCTGAACAGGTTATCGAACTCGAAATCACCCCTGATCCCCGTATTGTCCGTAAACAGGAACAGGTCATTTACCTGAAGTTTATTGAGCACTCCAGTGAAATTCCCTGTAAAAGTGACTTCCTTATCCTGACCGAACTCATCGAAAAATGCATTCACCTCGTTGAGCGAAATGGTGGATTCCGTAAAATCCGCCTCCACATTCACCCTATCCAAAAACTCGGCAAAGTCCTCCCGATTATATTTGAACACCAAATTGCCCTTGAGCTCCGATTGTTCGGTATCGATCAGGAGCGAATCAAATCGCATCTCCTCTTTGGTATATTTGAACTTGGCCGCCAACTTCTCCAACACGATTCCCCGCTTGGCCTCCATGGTAAGTCCCAAGATGTCCAAGGTCACCTCTGGTCCCAAAACCTGAAAATCCTCGGCAAGGATCTTGATATCGTTAAAATCCAGTATTTTTTCAGATTCGAGGTTTTCATCGATCAACCTGAACTTTCCATTATTGATCTGTATTTCATCAGAGGCCATAAAAAAAGGCGGTGTTCCCGGGTCCCTGGGCTTGCCATCATCCAATTTGGCCACAAAAACATCCAGATTGGTATCGTCTTCGCCTTCGTAAGTCTTTAGGTTAAAGATCAACCCATCCGCCTCGATATCGCCAAACTCCATCTTACCATTGGCCATGTTCCTAAGGTTGAGAATGGAAGTGCTGAGTTTATGGATGTAAAAAAGTGTGTCCTTTTTGTAGTCCTCCACATAAATTCCCTTGATGCCCGCATTCAGCGTGAAAAGAGAAAGGCTTACCCTGTCGATCTGCATGTTCGTGCCGAACTCCTTGTTTACCGAATCCATGGCGTATTTGGCCAATCTGGTCTGCACCACGGGCATGGACAGTACCAATGAGACCAATACCAATAGCACTAGGATGGCCAAGAGGGAACGCAACAGTATTTTGCGAAGTTTTTTGATAGGGCTTTTATGTTTTACCTTTGACGACCAATTTTTGTTCCAAAACCTGTGACAGACATAAAAAAATATATCCTTGCCATTGAATCATCCTGCGATGACACTTCCGCTGCCGTACTTTGTGATGCAAAAGTACTGAGCAATGTGGTAGCTACACAAGAAATCCACAAGCAATATGGAGGTGTTGTCCCCGAGTTGGCATCGAGGGCACATCAACAGAATATCGTTCCCGTGGTACACCAAGCCTTGGCCAAGGCAAATATCGATAAAAAAGAGCTATCCGCCATAGCTTTTACCCGAGGCCCGGGATTGATGGGCTCATTGCTCGTGGGCACCTCTTTCGCCAAGTCATTGGCCTTGGGGCTGGACATTCCCTTGATCGAGGTGAACCACATGGAAGCCCATATCCTGGCGCATTTTATAGATGATGAAAATGGGGCATCACCAATATTTCCCTTTTTGGGCATGACCATCAGTGGCGGACACACCCAGATTGTAAAAGTTTCCGATCATTTTACCATGGAAGTGTTGGGAGAGACCTTGGACGATGCCGTAGGCGAAGCTTTTGACAAAAGTGCCAAGCTGATGGGCCTACCCTACCCCGGAGGACCGTTGGTGGACAAACATGCGCGATTGGGCAACCCTTCTGCCTTCGATTTTCCCAAACCCAAGGTGGATGGTCTTAATTTCAGTTTCAGCGGATTGAAGACCAGTATTTTGTATTTCCTGCAAAGGGAGACACAAAAAAACCCCAATTTCGTTGCCGAGAACATCAACGATATCTGTGCCTCGGTACAGCATACCATTCTGGAAATCCTTATGGAAAAGCTGCACATGGCCGTGGAGCAGACCGGCATCAAAGAAGTGGCCATTGGAGGTGGCGTTGCCGCAAATTCGGGCATACGCGCCAGGCTCAAGGAGGCAGAGGAAACCTTGGGGTGGAAAACCTATATCCCAAAATTTGAATATTGTACGGACAATGCCGCCATGATCGGTATCGTCGGTTATCTTAAATTTGAAAAAGGACAGTTCACGGACCAGCGTGTTGCGGCAAAAGCCCGATATGCCATAGGGAGCTAAGTCCTTCAACCTTATAAATACAGAAGCCATGCAACTTTTTTACGACCCTTCACTGGACAACAGCGTTAAGCAGTTCACCTTTTCCCCCGAGGAGAGCAAGCACATTGTGAAAGTGTTGCGGAAAACCGAAGGCGACCTGCTCCAGATCACCAACGGCAAGGGTCATCTTTTTGAGGCCGAGATTTTGCTTCCAGACCCAAAAAAATGCGTGGCCCAAATCATATCGCGCACCAAGGCCATCCCGAAGAGGTACAGTCTGCACATGGCCGTGGCCCCTACAAAAATGAACGATCGGTACGAGTGGCTTTTGGAAAAAGCGACAGAGATAGGTGTGGACGAGATCACCCCTATCATCTGTGAACATTCCGAGCGAAAAACCATAAAACCGGAGCGAATGGAACGCGTGATCCAATCCGCCATGAAACAATCCCTCCAGACCATTCTGCCCAAACTCAACCCACCCATATCCTACAATGAATTCATGGAAAAGGAATTTTTGGGGCTCAAGTTCATCGCACATTGCCACAATGGCGAAAAAATGGAGCTGAAACGAAGGGTGATCGCCGATATGAGCCTCGTCATCCTCATTGGGCCAGAAGGGGATTTTTCAAAAGAGGAAGTAGATCTGGCCAAAGAAAAAGGCTTTGTGCCCATCTCCCTTGGCAACAACCGCCTACGCACTGAAACGGCCGCCATTGTGGCCTGCTCAACGGTATCCATGATCAACAGCTGACCAAAAAAAGGATTTTTTCCCTATTTGTGGACTGAATGCCTTACTTTTGAGTCAATCGGTACATTTTAAATGAAAAGGACATTCCTGCTGACCATTGCTTTCATTTTTGTCATGGCTTCTTCCAATGCCCAACAGATTGCCGTATTGAAGTATGGCGGTGGTGGTGATTGGTATTCCAACCCTACGGCACTTCCCAATCTGATACAGTTTTGCAACATCAATCTTGGTACCAAGATAGATCCACAACCCGAGACCGCAGAGGCCGGCAGTGTTACCTTGTTCAAATATCCTTTTCTGCACATGACGGGACACGGAAATGTCTTTTTTTCGGATGATGAGGTACAAAACTTGAAGACCTACCTCCTTTCCGGCGGTTTTTTGCACATCGACGACAACTACGGCATGGAGCCCTACCTCAAAAGGGAGCTCCTAAAACTTTTCCCTGACAAGCAATTGGAGGAATTGGGAGCGGACCATCCCATCTTTGATCAAAAATTTAAGTTTCCCAATGGTCTTCCCAAAATCCATGAGCATGATGGAAAAAGGCCCCAGGCGTTTGGTATTTTTGACAATGGAAGATTGATTTTGCTCTATACTTTCGAATGTGACCTTGGTGATGGATGGGAAGACCCCGCCGTGCACAACGATCCCGAAGAAGTCCGACAGAAAGCGCTCCAAATGGGTGCCAACATAGTTGAATATGCTTTTAAAAGCTGATCTTTCATGAACTCAAAGACAATTGCCAACGGAATATTACGTGCAGTGGCCATCATGGTCGGCGTGGCCCTTATGGCCATTTTCGTCTATAAGATTCGGTCCGTATTGGCCTATTTGGCCATAGCGGCCGTCATTGCATTGCTGGGTCGGCCCATAGTGCTTTTTTTACGAAGGAAACTGAGATTTCCGAACATGCTTGCCGTGGTGGCCACCATGGTTTTCATGCTCTCTATTTTTCTGGGCATCTTGGCCCTTTTCATTCCTTTGATCTCAGAGCAGAGCAAAAACCTTTCCCTCTTGGACATTGACTCGCTCAAAGCGGACATCAATACCCTATACCTTCAAATTTTGGATTACTTCGGGGCTTCAACAAGGAGTGTCGATGACCTGATAACGGATTCCAAGATCGAAGAAAGCGTGCTGCAGGGCCTCGACCTGAAGTTCATCCCGAATTTTCTCAACTCCTTCGTCAATACCCTGAGCAATTTTAGCATCGGACTGTTCTCTGTGCTTTTCATTTCCTTTTTCTTTTTGAAGGACAGCAAATTGTTCCAAAATGGAATGCTCACCTTTGTGCCCGACAATAAGGAAAGTAATTTGGTGAAAACTATAGATAAGATCAATGGGTTGCTCTCCAGATATTTTGCTGGGATATTGTTGCAACTTTTCATCCTTTTTGTGATCTATACCGTTGCACTCTTGGTCGTGGGCGTGGAAAATGCCATCGTCATCGCGTTCCTTTGTGCCCTTTTCAATATTATCCCATACATAGGTCCGCTCATTGGGGGGGCCATCATGGTCACGCTCACCATGACCAGTTTTTTGGGTGCCGATTTCAGCACTGTCATATTGTCCAAAACACTTTACGTTTTGATCGGTCTGGGCATTGGCCAATTGGTGGATAATTTCTTTTCCCAACCCTTTATTTTTTCCACCAGTGTGAAATCACATCCGTTGGAAATCTTCTTGATCATCATTATTGCCGGATTGCTTTTTGGGGTGGTCGGGATGGTCGTTGCAGTACCTGGATATACCGCCATTAAGGTCATCTTGAAGGAATTTTTGGCCGAAAACACCTTTGTAAAAAAATTGACCAAAGGCTTATAGTATCGGTTTGAATAAATCACTATTACATACTGGTCCACAATCATTTATATCAGAAAATTTCAATACTGACATGATGTCAGTTTTACTGCAGAAACCCCTATTTGAAGGGGTATCCCAAAAAGAACTGGTTGCCCAGCTTGAAGCAAAAAAAAAGAGCCAAGACAAACTGCCCACTTGGTTCCATTCAGCCAACATCTATTATCCCAACAAGCTCAATATAGAGCAGACCAGTTCGGAAGCTATCGCGAAGTACAAGGCCCAAATCGTGAGTGGAAAATCGCTTGTCGACCTTACGGGTGGGTTTGGTGTGGACAGCTATTTTTTTTCCCGAAAAATGGACTCCGTAGTGCATTGTGAAATCAATCCGGAACTGAGTGAAATTGCCGCACATAATTTCAAAGTCCTGGGCAGGGAAAACATACAATGCATCGCTGCGGATGGGATGGATTTTCTGAAGACAGCCACACAAAATTTTGATTGGATCTACATCGACCCCTCAAGACGGAACGACAAAAAGGGAAAGGTTTTTTTACTTGCCGATTGCTTGCCCAATCTACCGGAAAATCTAGATCTGGTTTTTCAGAGAACCCGGCATGTGTTATTGAAAACTTCTCCGCTGCTCGACATCAAACAAGGCATCAGTGAACTAAATTATGTAAAAGAGGTGCATATTGTCGCCCTCAACAATGAGGTCAAAGAACTCCTGTTCGTGCTTGAAAGAGATTTTGTGGGCGACGTTGCCATCCAAGCGGTGAACATCATCAACGGCAAGGAGGACAAATTCCGATTCATGCTAGAAGAAGAACAGAACAACGCTGTCGTATTCGGAGAACCATCGACCTATCTCTATGAACCGAATGCGGCCATCATGAAATCCGGGGGATTCAAATCGATTGGTGCCACCTACCAGTTCCATAAGCTACACCCTCACTCCCATTTATATACTTCGCCCACGCTGGTGGATTTCCCGGGTAGGTCATTTGTGATTGAAAAGGCTCTTCCCTATTCCAAAAGTTCCATAAAAGCACTAGGCGTCACCAAAGCCAACATCACCACTCGCAATTTTCCGATGTCCGTGGCCGATCTCCGCAAAAAGCACAATATCAAGGATGGTGGTGAGACCTATCTTTTCTTCACGAAGGACCTCAATGACTCGCTTTTGGTTTTACAGTGTACAAAAACCATGGACTAATCCAAATTGGCGAGCCAATCGAATAGCAGGTCCATCCAATTCTTCAATCGCTCGTCGTTCAAAGCCATAGAAAAACCATGTCCGCCAGAGGGATACACATGCATGGTTGCAGGTACCTGATGCTGCCTTAGTGCTGCAAAGAACAAGGTGCTGTTCTCTACAGGAACAGCTTTGTCATCCATGGCATGCAGCAGAAATGTTGGAGGGGTTTCGCCATCAACATGCTTTTCATTGGAGAGGTAGTCCACTTCCTCCTGCGTAGGATTCCCACCCAATAGTGAAGCTCTGGACCCTGTATGGGTGCTTGGATGCCCCAACGTAATGACCGGGTAGATCAATGCCATAAAATCAGGTCGTGCGGAGAGATCATCGGCCGCATCCTGCCACTGATACACCTTATTCTTATAGTGGGTGCCCAATGAAGAGGCCAGATGTCCTCCTGCCGAAAACCCCATGATGCCGATCTTGCCGGGTGCGATGCCCCACTCCGCTGCCTTCGACCTCACCAACCTGATGGCCCGCTGCGTATCTTGCAAAGGCACTACATTTTTGCCTTTGGTTATGGACTTAGACCCGGGCAAACGGTATTTTACCACGATACCGGCCACTCCTTTTAACGTGAGGGCCTTCGCAATGTCCGTCCCCTCCCAATCGTAGGCCAGTCCATGGTATCCGCCTCCAGGAAAGATAAGCACGGCCTGTCCGTTCGCATGTTTTGGGGCAGGCAAATAGACTTCCAATGTGGGGGTCTGGACATTGGTGACCCAGGTTATCCCATCATCTGTATGCTCCACAACTTCCTTTTCCTCAGATTCTATCTGGTTGGGAATTGCTTTCGGCCATAGGGGCATTATCGTATCCTGTGCTGACATTGCAATCGTCATCAATGTAAAAATCAAAGTTGTTTTTCCGATTGTTTTCATATATCCAAATAAGGGTCAGTCATTGCATTTCCATTTGAAGTTGGCCACTTTGTCATTGGAAGCCGCAGACAGATTATAGTGCCACCACTCGGTCCGGATGGACCAAAACCCATGTGATTCCATAGTTTCTTTCAACAGTTTTCTGTTTTCCAAGATCTCTTTGGGCAAATCTGTATTGTCGTGGTAGGCCCTTTTGCCAAAATAGTCAAAATCGGTACCCATATCCAGTTCGTTTCCATCCATATCCACCAAAGTGATGTCCACAGCGCCTCCCTTGTTGTGGATGGACCCTTTATCCGGATTGGCCACGTATTGCGGATTGGGCACAATTTCCCACATCTTGTACTGCACGGAATTGGGCCTGTAACAATCAAAGAATTTGATCTTGACCCCTCTTTTCAAAAAATCCTTGTTGGCGGCAATGAGTGCCTTGGCCGTTTTGACCCGGGTGTAACATTCGGCACAGTCATAGACCTTGGCCTTTAAAAAGTTGTTTTCCGTGGCATAGCGAAGGTCGTAGGCAAAATCATCACTGAAATCGGCCAAACGGACAAAAGTGGTATCGGCCAGTCCCTGAAAAGTCTTCAGCTTTGGTTCTTGGGGAATTGAGTCCATGATCGGCAAGGTGGTCTCTTTTTTTACTTCAACAATTTCCTTTTCAATGCTTTTCTCTCCCTCCTGTTTCCCACGACAGGCCAAAAGGGCTACAAGACCCAAAAAGGGCATTATATATTTCGTCATCAATCTAAACGTTTTTGTTTCGCAAACCAAGTATATAGGGAATCAGTGGTATAGGCCCTGTCCCATGCATTATGTCCCACCCCTTTATATCTGGTGTAGCGCACATCATATCCCATTTCCTTTAATTTATTCACCATTTGGTCCGATTCATCCACGGCAATGACATCATCTTTGTCCCCATGGAAGACCCATATGGGCATTTCCTTATCAATCCAATGGGCATATGGCAAAGGCGCCATGCCACAGACCACGGCCATGGCCGCAAACTTATCAGGGTATTGCGTGGCCAGTTCCCAAGCTCCACTTCCTCCCCTACTGAGCCCCGTCAGATAGATGCGCTTGCTATCTACATTACTGTTATCGACGACAGAGTCCAGCAATTGCATCACGGCCTGGGCATTCCACCATTTTTTTTCGTGGGGATTTTGCGGGGCCAAGATCAAAAAAGGAAATTGTTTGCCCTGAGCCAAAAGTCTGGGCGGACCATTTCTTTTTACCCATCCCAATTCCCCACCGGATTCTCCACCACCATGCAGAAAGAGCAGAATCCCGAACTCTTTGTCTCCATTTGGGGAATATCCTTCAGGATAATAAAGGTAGTATTTAAGGTTCTCCCTGGTCACGGTCTCCAGTTCATCCTGTACCAACTGGGATTGTGCGGCACAGGCTTGGAGCAAAAAAAGAGTGGCCATAAAAAATATCCGGGATAACATCTGAAACGTTTTGGCCTACAAGTTACAAAAGTTTGTCGGCTATGTCCTTCCAAGTATTGGCACGCTCAAAGAGGGTGACATTCGTATTGTGTGGCGAGGTGAACATGATGGACCTACCTTCGAACGGACCTAGGTTTTTACTTCTGTCATCGATCAGGACATCCCCCTTCAAAACGTGCTTGTTACCGCACAGGATTCGGTATTGCCAAGGGATGAATGGAAAGAACTCGTCCAACCAATCCGATTTTTCCCGAAGGGACTGCGGAAACTCCATGGCGGCAGATGCGATATAGACGTCATGCTTTTTGCTGAGTTCAAACAGAACTTCTTGGCTATCTGGAATCACTTGCAAGTTTTTGAAAAAGCCGTCCCGCCAAGTATGGTCCCTTATGGATTGTTGGTGCTCCTCGGGTACACATTGCCACGCTTCCCTACCATAACAATCCTCCCTTTTGAGTTGGGCATTGAATTCCTCATTGTACAGGTCAAGGTGTGCTCCAAATGCATCGGCAATCACCTCGTCCATATCCACAAAAATGGTCATGCTTTTGTTTTTTGGTGAAGTACGTCAAAACTTGTGAGTTATTCAAAAAAATCCCACCCTATAATCTTTCTCTTACAAAGGGCCACGATGATGTGAAGGCTTTTCCCGATAACTGTTTTACATCGATCCCACATAAAGTGGATTTGGGCAAAATACGGGTCTTTCATCGAGGATAATGGCCACTTCACATAAAGAATCCCTGTGGTCTTTAACTAGGGGAATTGTCGGGATACTTTTGCACCCGAATTTAAAAAAAGTGGTTTTGAAAAAGCAGAAATTTCCCCTCTTTACCCTCATTGCATTCGTATTGTTTATAGCCTCTTGCAGTGCCCCGTCATTGGAAGATGAGGTCGTACTTTCTCCCGAAAATATGGCGACGGACATTGAACTGGAAATCATTGAACTTGTGAACGAGTATCGATTGTCCAAAGGATTGAATGTTTTGGAGTTTGATGGTATCGCCTATGACTATGCGGCCCAGCATACGGAAGAGATGATCTCGGAAGGCAAAATAAGCCATGATAATTTTGATGTACGGTCCTCCAATCTGGCCCAAGATGCCCATGCGGACTATGTTTCCGAAAATGTGGGAAAGAACTACACGACTGCCAAGGCCATAGTCCAGGCATGGATCAAAAGTGACACCCACAGAAAAGTAATGGAAGGGGATTTTCTCTATACGGCCGTGAGTGTACAGGCGGATGGATCGGGCACCCTCTACTTCACCCAGCTTTTCTACAAATAGTATTGATTGCGCCTTGATATTCCAATTAATAATCCAATACCTACTTTAAATACATATTTTTAACTATATATAATAGTATTTGTATGCAAATTTAATTTGATATTACATATGATATAAATCATATTTTCTTTCTTTTTTATTCAGAATTAGACTACGAAACAAAATAATTGATAAATAATTAAGTTATATATAAAAAATTATGACTTTTGTTATGGATCAATTATTACATTATTTAAAAAAATCATTTTTCCTTATTTTATTTGTTTTATCGGCTTTTTCAGTTAATGGACAATCCTTTGCAACAAACATTATAAGTGAAGATGAAGTGGACAATTCGGCCAACGCGATTGATGGTAATCTGTCCACATCTGCAACAGTAAGGGCAAGTACCGGCATCGCATTGGGAATCGGTGCCTACACCGGTCATTTGGAAGTGGAATTCCCTTCTACTTTGACATCGAACACCACTTCCTACGTGAAACTGGAAACCGAAGAAGATTTGCTTCCCATTTTATTGGGAGGTAATCTTGGAGGGCTTTTATCCGACATCTTGGGCACAGTACTTATCGGAAACCAGGAATTCACGGTCACTGTCAAGAACAATGCCGCAACGGTGATGGAAGAATCCTCAAGCGATGCCAATCCCTTTACAACAGACATGTTAAGGGTCGTGACCAATGTGGATAACGATTACTTTTTGGCCATGTCTCCAAACTCGGACTACAACAGGGTGAGGCTCACCAACAACATAGGATCATTGATTGGCCTGAACAACACCAGGGAGTTGAGTGTTTTTGGGGCTTTCCACGGTGCCGATCCCGCTTTGTGCGGAACCCCCACATATACTTCATTTGATGGGAGCGGGCTTACCTTGGACCTATTGAATCTTGGGGCAGGGGTAACCAATCCCCATCTGGCCATAGATGGGGACTTGGGGACTTCTTCCCAATTGGGACTAGGTGTCTTGGGTGTGGCCGCCAGCATTGAACAGACCGTTTACTTTGACACCCTTTCCGAAGTTGGGGAAAATTTTTATATCCGATTTGGAGTAGATCCTGAATTGGTGCAGGCAGGTGTCCTGAACAATATTGAAGCCATCGTTCAAAATGGTTCCCAGTCTCCCTTCTTTACACAAAACATATCCAGTCTTTTAAATGTTGATCTATTAGGTCTTCTGCAAGGCGGGGAAGTAGTGACCATCCCATTGGACCCCGGCGCACCGGCCGATAGGGTCACACTCCGTCTGTCGTCCCTACTCAACATTTCTTTGGACCAAAATCTGAACCTCTTTGAAATATACCGTGCTCCGGCCATGCCTGAATTGGATCCAGACTCACAAGACGTAAGCATTTGTGATGGCTCATCGGTTGACCTGACGGCCACAACTTCCGTGGGCAACCAATTGCGATGGTACGATGCTGAAACAGGAGGAAATCTCCTGGCCACCGTAAACTCCGGTGTGGCCTATACAACCCCTGTCTTGAACACGAACACGACATATTATGTAGCAGCGGTAGAAGTGGGTTGCCCCGAAGAGTCTCCTAGAGTTCCCGTACTCGTGAGCGTAGTTGACATTCCAACTGCCAGCGACATCACCATCATTGGTGATGAGAATCCCATTTGTTCCTCCAATGATGTGGTATTGATCCCTTCCAGTGATGTGGATGGCACTTATAGTTGGTATTTTGACGCCAACGCCACCAATGAGATCACGGATGGACAGGTAGTGGGATCGGTGACATACAACATCGACCCAGATGATGGAACGCTCATCATCAACGGATTGGACCAAGCGGGCAGCCCATATTCTTATTATGTAAGGGTCACCGAAGCCACAGCGGGCTGTGAAAATGCCCCTGGTGACCTTCAAGTGGCCAATGTTGAAGTTGTGGATTCAGGAGCCAGTGTGAGCATTCTTTCCACTCCCATCATCACACTGGAAAACTTGATCGACTTCTTTTTGGGAACACCAACTTATGCGGTTACAGGTAGTGTTACCGGTGATGCAAGCGTTGGAGATGCCATTACGCTCACCATCAATGGTCAAACCTATAATGGGGTGCTGGATGCCAATTTGGATTTTGACATTGACGTTGATGGATCGGATCTGGCACTCGATCCCGATACAGCCATTGAGGTATTCATCAACGGGGGGCTTTGCTCACTGACTGGCGACATCGACATAGACATTCCTGTGTTGATCGTGGACGACCTGCTCCAGATATTCTGTGCCTCGGACAATCCCACATTACTCGATTTGGAAGTGAACAGTAACATTTCGCTTTTCGACAGTCTTGACAGTGTTGTGGAGCTCGACCTTGACACCCCCCTAGTGGACGGAGAGGTCTATTTTGCAGGGATTTTGGGTGTTCCCATATCGGTGTTGGCCAGAGTGGGCATTACCGTGAACATCATCAATCCTCCAACACCTACTACCACATCCAGTACACAGACCTTTTGTGCAAGTGATGACCCCACTGTGGGAGATCTCCAAGTGAGCGAACCCAATGTGATCTTTTACGACAGTCCAACTGGGGGCCAAGAACTGGCACCATCAACAGCTTTGGCCAACGGAACCAACTATTACGGAGCCATCCGGGATTCCGATGGATGTGAAAGCACCAATAGACTGCAGATAGCTGTGGCCGTGGAGGGAGAAACCCCTACCACCATGTCTGCCAACCAAGCCTTCTGTGCCGATGCAGATCCCACAATTGCCGATATACAGGTGAACGAAGCGAACATCGTTTTCTATGACAGCCCATCCGGAGGTCAGGAACTGGATGCCTCCTTACCTTTGGTGGATGGTAGCAATTACTATGCAGTCATAAGGGAAACCAGTGGATGTGAAAGCTCCATCCGTTTGCAGATTGCGGTTGTGGTTGATGATGGTGGACCCATCACACTGACAGGTCAGACCGAAGAGGCCTGCCGCAATGGGGAAGAATACACCTATACCACCGAGACCGGGAAACAGGGTTACTCTTGGACTGTTACTGGAGGAAGTATTGTGGCTGGAGGAACTGCCACGGACGATTTTGTGACCGTTACCTGGGATAGCCTTCAGGGCACATCCATCAGCGTGGGGTATGAAGATCCGGCCAGCTGCAACCCTGTTGAAACATTCCAATTGGATGTTGCCGTTGTGGAGTGCGTTCTGGGAGAGGAATTCTGCTTGAGGGTCTACAACGAGTTCTCTCCGAACAATGATGGTTTCAACGACTTTTTCGAAATAGAGTGCATCGAAGACTACGCCAATAACATAAAAGTGTTCAATAGAAATGGGAACAAGGTCTTTGAGGCCATGGACTATCAGAACAACTGGGACGGGATAGCCAACGTGAACGGTATCCTCAACAAAGGGGAGCACCTGCCCTCCGGCACCTATTACTACGTCATCAATATTCCTGAACTGAACAGGAACCTCGTAGGTTGGTTACAACTGGCCCGATAAAAGCACTTTTCAAAATCAAACAATACCATTTAGCAATGATACAGATCATAAAAAACAGAATAGGAGCTATACTGTGCCTCACGTTGGCGCTGCAATGGACCGGGGTCAAAGGACAGCAAGCCCCACAGTACACACAATACATGTACAATACAACGGTCCTAAACTCTGGATATACGGGGACCAGCGCCAATTTTGAGGCCAATGTCCTCTACCGTACGCAATGGGTGGGCCTGGATGGGGCACCTGAGACCCAGTCCTTCACCATACAGGGCAGGACTGGCAAAAGGATCGGGCTTGGGCTGACCGCAGTGAACGACAATATCGGTGCCTCCAACAATGTGAAAGTGAACGGCCATTTTGCCTATGAGCTCCCAACAGGTCAAAAGACCAAGCTCTCACTTGGGTTGAATGCCGGGTTGGACATACTCAATATTGATTGGTCAAAAGGGATCTATTCAGACGATCTGGACCCTGTTTTCAGTGAAAATCTCAATGAGACCAGGCCCATGTTCGGAGTGGGTGCTTATTTCTATAGTGATCGTTGGTACCTTGGACTGTCCACGGACAATTTTCTGAATTCGGAAATCTATAGTGATGATGACAGAGCGGTAACGGACAGAAAAAGCCAATACTACTTTATGGCAGGCTATGTTATGGACCTTTCCAGCAGTGTCAAGTTCAAGCCGGCCATGCTCACCAAGCATGTTGCAGGGACGCCGCTCACTTTGGATGTTTCAGCAAACTTCCTTTTGCAGGAAAAGGTAAGCCTTGGTGTGGCCTATAGATATGACGATGCCGTGAGCATACTGGCCGGGCTCCACTTTGCCAAGAGGTTCTTCGTGGGCTATGCCTATGACTATTCCTTGACCGGCTTGGACAACTATAACGATGGCTCCCATGAGATCATCTTGAAATACAGTGTTTTTGATGTAAACAAAAGGGCACTCTCCCCAAGATTTTTCTAAAGAAAAACCTTTGAATGTCACAAAATTCAATACCCATGAAAAAAACGATACTTCTTATAGCGTTCTGTTCCTTTATCGGTACAATGGCACAGAACAAGCTTGAAAGGGCGGACGAACTGTTCAATGACTTTAAGTTTGACAAGGCCATAGTCCTCTATAAAGATCTGGCTGCGGAAAAATCAAACCCACCCTTACATGTGGTGCAACGATTGGCGGACAGCTATTTCAACATGAGCGAATACCAAAAGGCCAAGGAATGGTATGCAAAGCTCTATGCCTCCGAAGGGAAAAACACGGGAGAGGGCAACATCATCAAGTTGGTGCAGTGCCTAAAGGCCGATATGCAAAACGAGGAGGCGGACAAGCTGCTCCGAGACTTTTATTCCGACCAAAAAAAGTTGGACATGATGATGGCCCAAAAAGCATACTTGGATAGCCTTTTAATGAACGATCCCAGCTTTGAAGTCCAGAATTTGGCCTTCAACAGCAAAAAATCGGATTTTGCACCTTCGTTCTATGAGGACCTTTTGGTCTTTGCATCGGCCAGGGACACCGTAAAATCCAGCGGAAAGCTGTATCCATGGAACAACCAGCCCTATCTGGACCTCTATGTGACCAATCCCAATGTGTCCCGTTTTGTTCCCGAAAAGTTTTTGGACAACCTGGCATCCTCCTACCACGATGCCAACGTGGCCGCCGTACCCGGGACTCAGACCATCTATTTTACCCGGAACTATTTGAAAAAGGACAAGCTGAACGCCAATAGCGACGGGCTGTCCAACATGCAAATCCTCAAGGGAAGTATCCTCAACAATGAATTGGTGAACGTGAGCTCATTATCCTTCAACAGTAAGGACTACTCATGCGGACACCCGGCCCTGAGTGCAGATGGAAAATACCTCTATTTCACCTCCAATATGCCGGGCGGATATGGGGAGAGTGACCTTTATATGGTGGAACTCGGTGTTGATGGGGATGCCCTCACCCCTCCCAAAAACTTGGGGCCCAATGTGAATACCAAAGGTAGGGAGATGTTCCCCTATGTAGATGGGAACACCCTTTACTTCTCATCCGATGGTCATTATGGTCTTGGGGGATTGGATATTTTTTCCACCACCATCCAATCAAAGGACAGCTATACGTTGCCCGAGAACATTGGCCCACCGATCAATGGCAATATGGATGACTTTTCCATGATCCTACGCGGTGAAACCGGAAATGGGTACTATGCCTCCAATCGTTTTGGCGGTGTTGGGGATGATGACATCTACCGCATCAAAAAAGCCAAACCCGTCAATTGTTTGGTCTATTCGGGCTATGTGCTGAATGAAAAGACCAACGAACCCCTACCCTTGGCCAATGTGGAGCTCTATGACACCACCACTGGATTTGTCACCGGCATGAAGACGGACGACAATGGGGCCTTCAGTGTGACATTGCCCTGCAACAAGGAAAGTAAACTGGTGTTCTCCAAACCACGGTTCACCAAAAAAGAGATAGTGATCAACACGGGCGAAGACCCCCAAAGTCCGTCAGAAGAGAACATGGTCTACCTCACCCCTTTCGAGAGTTTGGTGGTGAAGGATGGCGATGTGGAAAAAATCAAGGTGGATCCCATTTATTTTGATTATGACAAATCGGAAATCACCCCAAGGGCCGAAATCGAGCTGGAAAAAGTCCTTTTTGCCATGAAGGAATTCCCCAGTATCAAAATAAAGATTGAGTCGCACACCGATTCCAGGGGATCGGACCAATATAATTTTAGGTTGTCGGACGATAGGGCAAAATCCACCATGTGGTATCTGATCTCCAAAGGAGTGGAACCGGACCGGATCGTGAGTGCCAACGGTTATGGCGAGTATCGCTTGAAGAACAAATGTTCCAACGGAGTGAAGTGCAGCGAACAGGAACACTTGGTGAACAGGCGTTCCGACTTTGTCATCGTGGAAAAAGGGGAAACCTTGGAAAACGTTCAGCGATAAGCATGGAAAGGTAAAGCTTGGTTTAGTTTTAGTTTGGGAAAACCGTTACCTTCACAGGGATTACGGTCACAAAAGCGCATGTATTTGCGCTTTTGTGTTTAAAACTGTCAATCATCAAACTAAACCTAAAAAGAACACCGATCATGAAACAAATCGCATGGGGCCTGCTAATGACCTTCGGATTATTGTCATATTCGACAATGGCCCAAGAAAAAATCGAAGCCAAATATACCAAGGAAGTGGAACGCTTGGCCAGCACAAAACAGGTCAAGGCCGCTTTTGATTTTATCAAAGAGCAAAAAGATGAAACCACTCAAGATTTG
This sequence comes from Flagellimonas hadalis, assembly GCF_007785775.2. GTDB lineage: Bacteria > Bacteroidota > Bacteroidia > Flavobacteriales > Flavobacteriaceae > Flagellimonas > Flagellimonas hadalis. Next base: position 137,915 of record NZ_VNIK02000001.1, on the reverse strand, counting down.
ATCACACTCACCGAAGTACCGGCACCTCCCTTTATGGAGGATGAACGTGGAAAGGTTTTCTCCAAAATGCTCCAGGAAGCTGGCGTGGACAGCATCTGGACCGACAAGGTCGGCAATGTGATCGGTCTGCGGAAAGGAAGTCCTGGCGAATCGGGCTACGTGGGCGTTGATGCGCATTTGGATGTGGTCTTTCCCGAAGGGACCGATGTTACCGTAAAAAAGGTCGGGGACACCTTGAAGGCTCCCGGCATTGGGGACGATACCCGCGGATTGGCCATGCTCATCAGCATGCTGAAGGCCATGAACAAGGCAGAGATAAAGACCAAAAAAGACATTCTTATCGTGGGAACAGTCGGTGAAGAAGGCTTGGGTGACCTCAGGGGAATGAAGCACATTTTTAACGAATCTGGGCTGGACATCGATTCGTGGATAGCTATCGACGGGGGAAGTTTGGGGCGGATAAGCAATGCCGGATTGGGCTCCAAACGATATAAACTGACCATAAAAGGTCCTGGCGGGCATTCGTGGGGTGCCTTTGGGCTTGCCAACCCGCACCATGCCCTGGGAAAGGTCATTGCTATTTTTTCCAAGGATGCATGGGACTATACTTCGGGAGATATTCCAAGGACCAGTTTCAATGTGGGCCGTATCGGTGGGGGAACCTCGGTGAATTCCATTCCCTTCGAATCGTGGATGGAAGTGGATATGCGTGCCGTGGACCCAAAAAATTTGGATGAAATTGAAACTATTTTCAAAAAATCGGTGGAAAAGGCCATTGTGGAGTACAATAATAGTGGTGTACGGGATGAAGTGACTTACGAACTCATCAAGATTGGGGATAGGCCCTCTGGAGAGCTTTCCCCTTCCCTGCCCCTCATCCAAAGGAGCATGGCCGCCACACAATATTTTGGGGCAACGCCAAGTTTGGGACGTGGGTCCACGAACATCAATATTCCCGTTTCCAAAGGAATACCTTCCGTGTGCATCGGCCGGGGCGGAAAGGGAGGCGGAGCGCACTCACTGCACGAATGGTTCCTTAATGATGAACCTGGTGATGAATCCATACAACTGGCACTTTTGATCACCTTGGCACAAGCCGGATTGAGAAAATAAATGAATCCATCATACCCAAATAAAAGAACAAACCCCCTTTAGCCAACAAAGGGGGTTTTGTTTTGTGGCATCATTTGCATGATGTCCACCTGCTTAGAAATAGTGATCTTCAGAGGGTTTGGTCGGTTATTTTCCTGCTCTTTCTTTCTTTTGTTTGTCCACCATGGCTTCCACATCACGTAGCAATTGCTTGGCGTCGTATATGATACCGTCCTTGATGGTATATTCGATTCCTCCCACCCTTTCAGGTTTTCCGGTTTCATCGTTCAGACGTATGGCGCCAGTGCCATACAGCACTTTGAAGTTTTGAAGGGGGTTTTCGTCCACAAGGATCATATCGGCCAAAAGACCAGGGCGCACTACCCCGAACTCGATGGGCTTGTTGAGGGGCTTGAACACCTCCTCGGCACCGTGCATGGTGGCGGCACGGACCACTTCAAGGGGATGGAAACCTGCTTCCTGCAACATCTCCAATTCCAAAATGGTCCCAAAACCGTACAATTGGTAGATAAACCCGGAGTCGGAGCCCACGGTCACTTTTCCGCCCATGTTCTTGTACTCGTTCAGGAACTGCATCCATACCTGATAGTATTTCTTCCATGCCACCTCATCCTCGGTGGTCCAGTCGAACCAATAGGCACCATGGTTCTTACGGCTTGGTTCGAAGAAATCCATTTGGGAGGGCAGCGTATATTTTTCGTGCCAATCGGCGTTGCGTGCACGCATCACGTCCCTCCCTGCGGAATAGATGGTCATGGTCGGGTTGATGTAGAAATCCAATTTCAGGAATTCGTCCAAAAGGGCATTCCACTTTTCACCACCCGGTTTCACCAAGTTCCATTGCCGGGCCACTTGTCCAAAACGGTGCTGTTCATCGCCATAGTTGATATCTATGGGGAAAGGTTGTACATCGTGGTTCTCGTACATGGACTCGAACAGTCCGTAGAAGTGTGTCATGCTGGTCAATCCAAGTCGGGCAGCATCAATGGCGTTCATCTGTGCGACCCCGCTCTGTGCCAAGTGGGCGGTGCTGCCCATTCCCAAAGAATTGGCTTCTTCCAAGACCGCCTTCATGATGGATGGCTCATGTGCACCCAATTTCAATCCGTCAACCCCTTTCTTCTTGGCATATTGTACCCATTCCCTAGCTACTTCTGGAGTCAAGATCTTGCGGCCTTGCCATTCTTTTCCATTGCCGATGCGATGGAATGAGACCATTCGTGGTGCAACGATTTCGTTCTTGGCACTCCTTTCGCGTTCCTTGAGGGACCACTCCAAATCTCCAAAAGGGACTCCCCTCACGGTGGTGATCCCATTGGCCAACCACAATTTGTACACGTACTCTGCTTCTGGTGCCTTTGGCACCCCACCCGTATGGACATGAAGATCTACGATGCCGGGCATTAGATATTTCCCTGTAGCATCGATTTCTTTCGTGTTGCCCGTGCCCAATTTGGGACGTTTGGACTCATCAATAGGTACATGGGGAGCACCTACGCCCACCACATCGACTATCTTGTTTTTCTCTACCACAATATCCACTGGTCCTCTTGGTGGCCCCCCGGTCCCATCGATCAAGGTTACGCCACGTATGATGAGCCTGTCAAAAGGTCCTTCCCCCTCACCGGGCTTCCGGTCAGGTCCTCCCATCATTTGAGCACCCAACAACATGGGTACAATCAAGAAGGTTGTCAATAAAAAATGTTTCATAAAAAAGAATTAAAGGTTGGTTAATTGAGTTTTGGTCCCCATGATCCGGATGATTGAAAATAGCGTTGCTCAAACTTGTTTTCCAATCCAAAAAAATCAGGTTCTCAATTTTAAGTTGTAAAAATCTTTGTTAGGGGTGACAAAAGTTTGGTTTTTTTGAACAAACCCTAATTTTCACCAAAAACCATTGAAGATTTAGGAAACCAAGAGCTCGTTAGATAGTCCCATGATTTTGGCTGTATGTCACAGGTGAAGTTGAGATCAGCTTCTCTTTCCCCCAGCACTGAAAATATGATGCTGCGTAGCGGTAAAATAATCCCTGAATATCTGGTTCAGGGGGTTTTGCATACTGGATGCCCTAATCCCCAACAAAGGGTAAGCCCCAATCATTGCCCCAGAAAGCAAACGCACCGATTCAGAAGCTTCTTGATGGATTTCGAGTTCCATTTCTTCTGGCACTTGTTTCCCAGAATGGACCAGTTGTTCCACACGCTGTGCAAGTTCATTGGCCAACTGTGCTGCACTCGCTGTGATGGACAGGAGTTTGTTCAGGGTTGGCTCAGGCCCAACTATGTTTTGCGCCTCTTCCAGAAAATGTTGGGCCATCCCAATATAATTTACCCATAGGGTAAGGTCTGCAAATGCCGAAAAGGGTACTTTAAAAATCAGATGTGGCTGATGCAGTTCATCATATAAAAATGTATAGCGGCCATCCACCCATTGGGATTCCACGGTAAAAGATTCCGTGGTCGTGGCCCTCAGTCCCATTGTATCCCAATCCCTGCAGATTTCAACGTCGTCCCGTTCAAGGACAAAAGAACGCACCAAGGGGACCCCATCATCTGTAAGCACCTCCCTGCCTTCTTCCCGTATTTTGGCATTGAGCGTAAAATGGGTCAGGTAGCGGGCACCGGTGGCGTATTTCCATTTTCCTGAAACCACATAACCATTGCCTTGCCGATCTGCGGTACCGAACACACCCCCACTGCCTCCAAAAATCGGTTTTTTTCCGTTCATGAAGATTTCGGCCGCCACTTCCTTTTGTAGATTTCCGATAAAGAAATTGGCCCCACTGCAAAGGGTCACCGTCCATCCAAGACTTCCATCTATCCGGGCCAGTTCCTTCAATTTTTCCAACCCTTCGGTCAGTGACAGTTCCAGGCCACCATAACATCTGGGCACCCAAAGATTCCAAAGGTTTTGTTGGGCAATCCAGTCCAACACTTCCTTTGGCAACTCCTCCTGGCCAAAACAAAGCCCCTTAAGCCCCTGCATATTCATCTTCGCGTTTCAGTATTTTTTTCCATTTGATATATCCGGAAACGGCCACTGCGAAAAGAAATGCAGTAAGTCCGGCATAGATATAGAGTTCCTTATAGATCAAAAGGGGTATGGATATCAGATTGCTGATGTTCAGGTAGATCCAGTTCTCTATTTTCCGTTTGGCCATCAACCACATGCCCGCCCAAGCGAAGGCGCAGACGACCGCATCCCAGTAAGGAACATCGGTGTCCGTGTGCCCTGACAGCCAGTAGGCCATCAATATAAAGCATCCGAGGACAATCCCCAATGCGATACCCTGCTCTTTTTTTGTTGCAAATGAAATAGGGGCCTCTTTTCGCTGTCTGCCTATTTTCCAATAGAACCAACCATAGATGCTCATGACCAAATAATATAGATTGAGCAAAATATCGGCATAGAGACGGGATTGGTACATCACCCAGATACTGATCAAAATGGCGACAATACCAAAAAGATAATTGTGGACATTATTTTGTCTGGCCAAAAGTACTTGGACCACACCAAAGGCCGTACCCAGCCATTGCAAAAAAGTCAATTGTAAAAAGATTTCCATTTCAATTGGGTATCCGTGGTTACAAAAAAACATGGGGTACCCAAAATGGAATTCTGCCAAACGGCCATGCCAAATCCCTACGCCAGTATTACCTGGATCAGGTGCGAAGTGGTCGACTTCCGGGTATGATCTCAGCCCTGCAAACACAGGACACCCCATATATTGACAAAGATATGGATTCGTCTGGGTTTTGAAAAAGTATAGGGCATGGATTTTATCGCAATCAATTTTTAGGTCTTGATTGATTTATATATTATTTTTGCATAGTTTAAAAGGAGGCGTGAAACACACAACACTTGCCATATTATTTATAATCCATTCCTTTAAACCCATTGTTCCATACGTGGAATATGCGTTTAACTACGATTACATTTCAACGGTTCTATGTGTAAACAAGGAAAAACCGAAACTGAACTGTGATGGCAAATGTTATCTGGCCAAAATGCTTGCCGAAAGTGAGACCAACAATCCTGAAAAAGGCATACCTGTTGCGCAATTGGATCTCTTGTTCATTCCCCTTTATTTTCAGGAAGCCTTACATGTGGCATTTGCCAATTTCCAAGGGAACCACGAGAAAAAAAACTTTGTTATTCCAAATAACGAGTATTCCTATTCGTTTTCACAGCACCTACTGAAACCACCCATTTCAGATGTTACCACAACTCTGGTATAGGTCATCTCCGTGCTTTTCAGCTACAGGACGTCCATTGGTCATGCATTTTTGCTGGGCCTATGTAACATTCCTCATACTGTATAGCTAAAGATTCCTCTATATAGACTTATGAATGGCCTAGATGTAATGAAATAAATTCACACGGCCTTCATAACCGACTATTTATCCCAAACCGTTCAAGAAAAGAATGGCCTAAAACCTTTGTTTTGGGCATCGCACTTGTATGAAAAACTATATAATCATATTTGCATTGTACATGCTACTCAAACCAATGGTTCCCATCGTGGAATACATTGTGTTTTATGATTATATCAAAAATGAACTTTGCGTCAACAAGGATAAAATAGAATTGAAATGTGATGGCAAATGCTATCTGGCCAAACAATTGGCCAAAGCCTCCGAAAAGGAAAAAGACACAAAGGACAAAAAAACTTTTTCCATAGAGACCTCCGTTGTGTTTTGCCAAGAAATCACAAAAGGCTTAGGTGTGGACAACCATTTTCTCAACCTAAAATCCAAAATCTCTGGGTATTACGATCTTTTTTACGATCACTTAAGAGTAGCCAACTTACTCCGCCCACCCATCCGATCGGTTTAAAACATCATGTGAATGGTGCTGCTCCTACTGCTATTCACTTAAAAGCACCTTTTTGCCTATGCCTTACACTTTTCCACATCCATATAAAGTGTTTGGCAAAGCGCATAGATGGTGATTTCCAACAGTTTTAAATACATCAATAATGAAGATTTTCAATCTTGTCATAACGGTGATTTGTATTGCTGCTATGATGTCCTGTACGCTTGACAAAACAGATTACGAAGCGGAATTGGGCGCTGTTGTCACGGATGAGTATGAGTTTGAAGAAGCGTTATCACTCAGTGGCAATGGGTATCAAATTAGCTTGGAGGCTTTGAACGGCACTTTTTTCAAGGGCTATAATGAACTCCGGTTCAACATCACAGATACCGCAACGGATCAGGTGGTCCCAAATGCCAATATAACATTCTTGCCTGTTCGGACGGACGCAGATGACGTGGCCTATTCATGTCCGCACAGGTATGAGCTAGCCTATGAGGCTGCCAATGATCACTATTTGGGATATGCGGTTTTTGACCATGAAACGGCTGCCGATGCCCGATGGGAGGTTTTTCTCACCATAACCATTGGTGATGAATTCTTTTCGGTTCAACAAGAGATTACGGTGGAGCCGCAGCCCAACATGAACCTGAACATGACGGCTTTTACTGGCAATGATGGGGGGCAATACTACATCGCGTTGATCGCTCCAGTGAGTCCCGGAGTGGCAGAGAATGAATTGATAGCGGGCATATTCAGGTACAATCAGCCTGAAGTAGCCGCCGGGGATTTCCCTGACCCATCGCAGTTTTCCTTCAGCAAGGTTCAGAATGCGACGTTGTTGCTAGATCCACGAATGCCGGAACCTTCCATGGGCAATCATTCATCACCAAACAATCAAGATCTGATACAAGGTGAGGATGGGTTGTACCATGGGGTGGTCAATTATACGATGACCGGCAATTGGACCCTGAATTTTATGTTGCAGAGTTCCTATGGCGATGTAATCAAAGGTACTGAGGTTCCCACCGATTTTACCCCAGGTGTGGAAGGCGAGAAAAGTGAACTTCATATCGATATACTATTTTAATATGATGCGATTTTCAATAGCAGTTTTTCTTCTGGCGACCCTGAAAATTATGGGTCAAGAGCAAGAAACACCCTTGGATAGTGTACAGGAACTGAAGGAAGTCCAGGTTACGGCAACCCTAAAAAAGAAGATTGAAACGGCCATGAAAATGAATGTTTCTGTCGATGAATTTTTAGCCTCCTCGGATAATATAAGTTTTATCAAAAGAGGTGCCTATGCTTGGGAACCTTTGCTGAACAACATGGGCATGGAACGGTCTACCATCACCATTGACGGTATGCACATCTTTGGCGCCTGTACCGATAAAATGGACCCTATTACCTCCTATGTGGAAAGCAACAACCTTGCAGCGGTGGACATCACATCCGGGCAGCAGGGAAGTTCCAATGGGGCCACCATTGCAGGCAGCGTGGACCTAAAAAGGAAGAGTACACCCTTTAGTATGCAACCCAACTGGGCGGGCACCTATCAAACGGGTTTTGAACTGAACAATGAACAGTTCTACAATCAGGGGAATATGGCCTATTCCAGTCGGAATTTTGTGGCCGAGGGAAGCATTTCCTACCGCAAGGCAGAAAATTACACCGATGGGAATGACGAGGTTGTGGACCATTCCCAATACCAAAAGTTCAATACTTCCGTAGGGTTGGCCTATAAGACAGGTGATTTATCATCGGTTCGGGTAGATGCCATTTTTGATGTGGCCAAAGATGTGGGATATCCCGCTTTGCCCATGGATCTGTGGCTTTCCCGTGCGCTTATAGCTTCAGCCACTTACAAGCAATTTTTTGAGGACGGAATAGCAAAGGTGTGGGATGCCAAAGTCTACTACAACGCTATCGAACATTACATGGACGATACCACCAGACCTGAAAATTTGGTGCATATGGACATGCCCGGTTGGAGTACGACCTACGGATTGTTATCCAAAATCCACCTGCAAAAGAACAGGTTAAGCTCGGAGGTTCAGCTGAATGCTTATGATAATCTGTCCATTGCCGAAATGCGAATGTATCCGCAGGACAGAAGCGAGCGCACCATGTTCGCCTACAGCTGGCCTTGGGTTACTACGCAATACGCAGGACTTTCCGTGAACAACTCACTGGAAGTATCAGAGCAAAGCGTCGTGGATTTTGGTGGGTCTTTGGGTGTGAACTACAACCATTCCAAGTATGTGGATTTCAATTGGATTTTCTATCCAGGGGCATCCCAGGAAAAAACACGTTGGTTGCCCAGTTTATATGCTGGCTATAAACATAAGTTGGATCAATTTGATTTTTCCATTGGAGCTGGTTATGGCCATAGGGCGCCATCGGTCTCGGAAGGGTACGGCTATTACATCTACAATAGTTTTGATCGATATGATTATATAGGAAACCCAGATTTAAAGAATGAGGTCTCCTATGAATTGAACGCCAGCGCGGGCTTTAGAAGTGAAAAATTCAGTCTGGGGGCCAACGTAAATTATTTCTATATCCAGGACTATATCATCGGTCGGATTTTGAGTTTGGGGAGTCCCATGAACTACCAATCCGTAGGCGTTAAGGGATACACTTCCTTGGACTATGCCACCTTGTTCAACTTTTCATTGCACTCTTCCTATGCCATCACCAGTGATCTGCATTGGAAAGGCACCTTGGCGTATGCGCGTGGGATGGACAATGACAAGGGAAATCTACCGTTCATCAGACCCTTAAGTTATCAAACTTCGTTGCATTTCCAAAATGGGGCGTTGGGGATCCAAACCACGTTGAACGGAGATTTTGAGCAAGAACACTATAGCCCGGAATACGGTGAAGACCTAACGCCCGCTTATACCATCCTAAACCTTTCAGCGGATTATTCATTTACACTGAACACATATAAAACTGTGCTTCAAGTAGGAGCAGAAAATGTATTGAACCAATATTACAGCACCTATGCGGATTGGGGAAATATACCACGAATGGGGAGAAATTTTTTCACCTCTTTACAAATCAATTTTTAAAAAGAATCCATAAATAAACTATTAATTAAATCATGAAAAATTTTAAGAACATCCTTTTACTATTCACGTTTTCAATTGCAATGCTATCCTGCAGCGATAGTGATGATGCGCCCGTCGCAAACGATGTGACATTGAAATTCCTAAATACCTTTGGGGACGAGACCATTGTTTTGGGTGATGCCACCTCTTCAACGGCAACTGAAAATACATCGTCCGAAGGACAGGTGCACCATTTTGCAGAGGTGAAGTACGTGATCAGCAACATTCGTTTGATCCAAGTTGATGGAACAGAAATCCCCTATAACATCAACGATTTGGACAATGGTGCCACGGTGGTGAATCTATCAAATCCATCATCCTTGAATTATGTGTTGAACACGATTCCATCGGGTGAGTACAACCAGATCAAATTTGGGCTTGGGGTTAGAAGCAACCTCAATACTTTAGATCAGGTGAGTTTCCCTAGTTTTTATGCTCTGGCGGGGGAAAACGATACCGAAATGCATTGGGAATGGGGTACTGGATACCGTTTCACCAAAATTGAAGGTTTCTATGACACTGATGACAAAACACTTTCAATCCACACAGGAAGTACCGTAGAAGGCACCATTGATGATGAATCCACCTATACACAGGGTGTGGATGCCTATCGGGAAATTGCATTGGACCTGCCCACAAATGCCACGGTTGGCAGCAGTGCACCCACTATTACCATAAAGGCAGATTTTGATATGCTCCTGAGTGGTGCGACCAACACCATTATTTTGGGAGAGGGCAATGCAACACCCAGTATCCACACAGCTGCCAATATGGTATTGTTCGTGGATAACCTAGGGGGCAATGGAACTTCCGATACAACGGGAATGTTCTCCATTGAAAGTGTAGAAAACTAAAAATGTACAGAGGGCTGCTTGCTTAAAGCAGCCCTTTATTCCCAAAGTTTGATGTATGAAAGCATTTAAATTCTTAATCGGGTATATCGGATTCCTACTCCTTGTTTCATGTAGTACAGATAACCCGGTAACCATCCCTTTCGAAAACCCGGAGGTGATATTGTCCATACCAGAGAATTTCCCTGAGGTGAACAATGCTTTTTATGCCAACGCACCCACCCAATATGGTGTTTCCCTCGGGAAAAAGTTGTTTTTTGACAAACGATTCAGCACGGACAATACCATTTCGTGTGCGAGTTGTCATATACCCAGCAATGCCTTTGCAGATAACAAGCCCCAGGCCATTGGCGTGGAAGGCAGGATTGGTCTACGGAATGTACCGCCCATTCAAAACCTTGCGTTTATGCGTTTCTATAATTGGGATGGAAGCAAGCTGGAATTGGAGAATCAACCTTTGGTACCCATTATTACACATGAAGAAATGGATTCTTCCATTTTAGAGGTTATGGGCAAACTGAAAGAGGATTCAGAAATAGTGGAAATGTTCAGCAAAGCATTTGGAGACGACGAAATAACGCCATATCGGATTTATGCCAGCCTTGCCCAATACGAATACACATTGATCTCTTCCAACAGTGTTTATGACCAGGTCATACGAAATGATGGTGTTTCTTTTACCGAAAGTGAAGCACAAGGCTACGAAACTTTTCAGCAAAAATGCGCAAGTTGCCACAGCACAGAACTGTTTACGGACCAAAGTTACAGAAACATTGGCTTTCCCATAAACACAGACTCCAATGAAGCGGGAAGAGCCAGGGTCACTGGAAATATGGAAGATTATATGAGTTTTAGGGTACCCTCCTTGCGCAATGTGGAATTTACGGCTCCCTATGGAAGTTTTGGACAATTCGCCACCTTAAAGGATGTTCTGGATTACTTTGATGAAGGTGTCTTATTTTCGGAAAATCTGGATGATACTTTTAAAAGCAATGGTAACCGTATTGCTTTATCTGATGCGGAAAAAGAAAATCTGATTGCATTTATGAAAACCTTGAGTGATTCTAAATTCGTTCAAGATTAAACACCTAATCTATAGTTAAGGGCCCTGCAAGTGTCACAAACCTTTAGATCTTCTTTTCATCAATGTAGCTTCTGTGTCAACATCGATCAAAAGTTGATCGATGTGCCTTCAAATTCCGCACAAAAAATAAGCCTCAGAAAGAGAAACTCTCCAAGGCCTTGTATTTACTAGTGATCGCGGAAGGATTTGAACTCCATTCGCTACCCCTTATTTTTATTAGGCTTTTACCTTGCTGATGTTTTGTTACTAACCGAATTACAGACCACTATGAGCAATCTCCTTTCGTAAATAACAAATCTAATCATAAAATATTAAAAGAAATATTTATCAAGCGTTTCTTAAAAAAATGGATTTAAGAGATTTATTGCATAAATAAGATACTCTCAAATACATAAGTTGCCATTTAAAAACAGTAACGTTATTTCGCAATGTCAACCTTTTCCTCAAATGAGCTGTTACCCCGTGATTTTTTTTAAGTTCCTATTCCATCTTGCTTGCTGATTGATTAACAATTAGAAAAAAGTTTGTGTAACATACGTTACTGCCACCACCATAACAATAGATTAATTTTATCATGTAAAATAATTACAATAAATTATACTTATATTATTATGGAAAACTCTTATGTAGAAAAGGAAAAAGTAAATCAGATGCCACGGATTGGGGATTTTGCACCCGATTTTGAAGCCGTGACCACAAAAGGTAAGATCAAGTTCTCGGAATTTGCCAAGGATAAATGGACCGTAATGTTCTCCCACCCCGCAGATTTTACACCTGTATGCACTACCGAAATGAGTGGCTTTGCACAAAGAAAACCTGAATTCGAGGCTTTGAACACCGAGCTTCTTGGTTTAAGCATCGACAGTATCCACGCCCATTTGGGTTGGGTGCATAGTGTTAGGGAAAACACGGGTGTTTATTTTGATTTTCCGATTATTGCTGATTTGGACATGAAGGTTTCCAAATTATACGGAATGCTTCAGCCCAACGAGAGCGAAACTGCCGCGGTAAGGGCGGTATTCTTTATCGACCCATCCAAAAAGATTAGATTGGTCATGTACTATCCATTGAACGTTGGACGTAACATGGACGAGATTCTCAGAGCTTTGGAGGCCCTTCAAACTTCTGATGAGCATAAAGTCGCTATGCCATTGGATTGGAAAAAAGGAGACAAGGTAATTGTGGGCGCTCCAAAAACCTTGGATGAACTGAATGCGCGTTTGGCAGATGATTCCTTGGAAAAAGTGGATTGGTACTTGGCTAAAAAAACAATTTAATAACTTTCATCATGGGCATCTTGCTTTTAAGGTGCCCTTTAAAACATTATTCTATGGAAATAAAACAGTTTGAATACAAACCCTTGGCCCACTATTCTTATGCCATCGTGGACAATGGTGAAATGGCCGTTATAGATCCTGAAAGAAATCCGATGCAGTATTATGCTTTTGCGAAGGATCATGATGCCAAAATAACCGCGGTTATAGAAACCCATCCACATGCCGATTTTGTGAGTTCCCATTTACAAATACACAACGAAACAGGAGCCCCTATTTATCACAGTAAAGATTTGGGTGCCGACTATGAACACGAACCTTTTGATGAAGGCCAAAGCATTATGGTAGGTAATATCAAAATCTCGGCCTTGAATACCCCAGGGCACTCTCCTGACAGCATTACCATTGTTGCAGAAAAAGATGGAAAAACCGCACTATTTACTGGTGACACCCTTTTTATTGGGGATGTGGGAAGACCAGATTTACGCGAAAAAGCAGGTAATATGACCGCGAAGCGTCAAGAACTGGCCGAAATGATGTACGATACCATCCAAAATAAATTCAAGGACTTACCCGATGAAGCCCTGGTATTCCCTGCCCATGGCGCGGGATCCTTGTGCGGAAAAAACCTTAGCTCCGACAACAGCAGCACCCTGGGCAATGAAAGAATGGGCAACTGGGCATTTAAACCACAATCAAAAGAAGAATTCGTACATACCATTTTGGACAGTCAGCCCTTTATCCCATCCTATTTTGGGTTCAATGTGGACACCAACAGACAAGGTCCTGAAAATCTGAGAACCTCCCTAGCCAAAATACCCCTTCGATTAAATACCGATACGGATGGCTTAATAGTGGATGTACGGGATGAAAGCCAATTTAAAAAAGGCCACCTGCAGGGAAGCATCAACATTATGGCGGTTTCCGAAAATGATAAATTTGAAACTTGGCTGGGTTCAATCGTAGCGCCTAAAGAGCCGTTTCATTTGGTTATCGGAAATCCAAAGGATTTATCCAATATCTTGGAAAGAGTATCCAAGATTGGGTACGAAACACAATTACAATCCATCATTACATTGGGCAAGGAACATTTGGTAAAAAGCGCCATTTTGAATCTGGAGGATTTTCAAAACAACCCATCTAATTATACTATTGTTGACATTAGAAACCAAAGTGAGTTAAATGATGGAAAGTTTTTTGAGCAGTCAATTGCACATCCTTTGAACGAATTGAGGGATACGATGAATGAAATACCTACAAATAAGCCCATTGTGGTACATTGCGCAGGTGGCTACAGGAGTGCGGCGGGAAGCAGTATTCTAGAGCATGGACTTAGGAATACAACCATTTTTGACCTCAGTGAAAACGTTAAGGATTTCATTTAAAAAGTTCACTTTTACCTGTTTTATGTAACTGGGGTTACTTGATATAAACACCATGCCAAATACCTTTGAGTCAAATTTTCAACACTATGGAAACTGAAATCCTCGCTCGGATACAATTTGCCTTCACGGTAGCTTTTCATTATATCTATCCACCCCTTAGTATTGGTATTGGCCTTATTATGGTGATTATGGAGGGGCTTTACCTTAAAACCGGAAACAAACATTATGAGGTTCTCACACGCTTTTGGCTAAAAATATTTGCCATAACCTTTGGTATCGGTGTGGCTACCGGAATTATCATGGAATTTGAATTTGGGACCAACTGGGCGGTATACTCTAGGTACGTTGGCGATATTTTTGGTAGTGCCTTAGCTGCTGAGGGATTATTTGCCTTTGGTTTGGAAAGTGCATTTTTAGGGGTTTTGATATTTGGTTGGAATCGCGTATCTCCCAAAGTACATTTTATATCGGCAATAGGGGTGTTTTTGGGATCTATGTTCTCAGCCGTTTGGATTGTAGTGGCCAATAGCTGGCAACAGACTCCAGCAGGCTATCACATCGTTGGTGAGGGGTTTAATGCAAGAGCAGAGGTCACCGATTTTTGGGCCATGGTTTTTAATCCCTCTAGTGTTGATAGAATTGTTCATGTGTGGCAAGGAGCCTTTTTGGCAGGGGCGTTTTTAGTCCTAAGTGTACATGCGTATTACCTTTTGAAGGGCAGATATATAGAAATCTCCAAGAAGGCATTTAAAATAGCCTTGGGGGTGGCAACCTTAATCTCGTTGACACAATTGGTATCAGGCCATAGTTCCGCGGATGGCGTTGCAGAGAACCAGCCAGCAAAATTGGCTGCAATGGAAGGACACTACGAACCCTCTGCTCCAGCAGACCTATACCTCTTTGGGTGGGTGGACAACCAAACGCAGGAAGTGACAGGTATTAAGGTGCCAGGCGGTCTGTCTTTTTTGGTGCATCAGGATTTTGAGGAGCCTGTGACGGGTTTAAATGCATTCCCTGAGGAAGATAGGCCGAGTCAGGTGAATGCCGTTTTTCAATTTTATCACATCATGATTTCAATTGGAATGTTTTTGATAGGCCTCACCCTATATGCCAGCTATCTCTGGTGGAAAGGAACACTATTTGATAAAAAATGGCTACTGCGAATTTTTGCATTTTCCGTGCTCTTGCCCCAAATAGCAAATCAGGTGGGATGGTTTGCCGCAGAGATGGGCAGACAGCCATGGATTGTCTACGGACATTTAAGAACAAGCGAGGGCTTTTCCCAAGAAGTCTCTTCCAATCAAATACTATTTTCGCTGATACTGTTCCTTGTGGTCTATACCTTACTCTTTCTATTGTTTATGTATTCTTTGAACAAAAAAATAAAACAAGGGCCCTACGATGAAGCTAAAAATGCATTAGAAATCATTTAATAAGAGAATCATATGGAAACTTTTTTAGGTATAGATTATCCAACGCTTTGGTACTTAGTTGTAGGCCTTTTATTTTCCGGATACGCCATTTTGGAGGGATTTGATTACGGTGCCGGAGCATGGCACCTGTTCTTTAAAAAAGACTTAAGCCGTCGTATCGCCATTAACGCCATTGGACCTTTATGGGACGCCAATCAGGTATGGCTCATTATTGGTGGTGGTGCGTTGTTCGCCGGATTTCCCGTAATGTATGCCACTATGCTATCTGCCATGTACATTCCCTTTATGCTCTTCTTAATGTTGCTGGTGCTACGTTCTGCCGCCATAAAATTCCGAAGTGCGGAAGAAATGAAATGGTGGCGAAAAACTTGGGATGTCATTTACTTTACCTCCAACATACTCATTGCCTTTTTATTAGGTGTGGTACTGGGAAATATATTACAGGGTTTTGAAATCGGCGAAAATTTTAGCTACCAAGGTGGTATTTTCTTCTCTTTCCTAAACCCCTACGCAATTATGGTCGGCTTAACAACACTATCAATATTCATGACGCAAGGCGCTATTTTTTTGTTGTTGAAAACCGAAGGACATTTGCACGCCAGATTAACATTTCTACTTAAAAAAGGCATGATTTTCTTTATACTTAGTTTTGCGTTTACATCATTTTACACCCTTATCTATCTTCCTGGTGTAACCGATAATTTTAAAGCAAACCCAGTTTTTTTCATATTGCCAATCTTGGCTTTTTTGGCCGTTGCCAATGTACCTAGACTCGTATCCAAAAAGAAATATGCACCCGCCTTGGTATTTTCCTCATTGACCATGGCTTTTTTGTTGATGTTGGTTGCTTTTCAGCTATACCCGGTTTTACTGCCCTCCACAATAGACCCAGCACATAGTGTTACCATTTACAATGCTGCCTCTTCACAGAAGTCCCTAGGTATAATGTTGACCATAGTCCTTATTGGAGCACCGCTTTTGGCTGGGTATTTTCTTTTTTTATATAAGACTTTCCATGGTAAGGTCAAATTGGACGATACAAGCTATTGATACAGCTCAAAATTCAACACCTCGTATGTCTTAAGATAAACAACATCCATTGTTGTTTTCCATTATGCATAGCTGGTCCGCAAAGCAACCCCTGTGAACAGTTTGTTCATGGGTAACAAAGGTTACTGTAGAAGTAGGACAATTAATCTAATTTTATTAAAAATAGAATAAAAGTGTCTAGAATTGTAATCTTAGGAGCAGGTATTGCAGGGCATGTAGCCGCTTCCCACTTACGCAGAAAACTACCCAAAGAGCATGAGGTTGTCGTTGTTTCACCAAACAGCAATTACCAATGGATCCCATCCAATATTTGGGTAGGAATCGGTAGAATGAAACCAAAGGACATCTTGTTCCCATTGGCACCTTTGTATGCAAAAAAGCATATCGATTATAAACAGGCCAAAGCCATAAGTTTTTACCCGGAAGGAGATGCAGAGGAGGTAAAACCTTACGTGCTGGCAGAATACGTGGCAGGAGCAAATAAAGGAACCACGGAAAAAGTGATGTATGACTATCTGATCAATGCCACCGGTCCAAAACTAAACTTCGAGGCCACCGAAGGACTTTCTCCAGGAAAGAACAAAACACATTCCGTCTGTACCTATACCCATGCCGATGAGGCCTGGAACGCATTGAATGATCTGATTCAACAAATGAAACAGGGGAAAAAAGCTAAAATACTTATTGGAACAGGTCATCCAAAAGCCACCTGTCAAGGCGCGGCATTTGAATATATTTTAAATGTAGAGCAAGAATTGAGAAGGCACAAAGTGAGGGATATGGCCCAGATTACTTGGATTTCCAATGAATATCATTTGGGAGATTTTGGGATGGATGGCATGTTGATGAGTTATGGCAGCAATATCATGAAATCCAGTGAGATGGTAGAAATGATTTTTGAAGACAGGGGAATTTCTTGGATTTTAGGTGCCGGGGTCAATAAAATAGAAGATGGTGTAGCCCAATACGAAACCTTGGAAGGCGACTATAAAACGGAAAGTTATGATTTTGCCATGCTCATCCCTTCATTTTCGGGTCATGGTTTTAAGGCCTACAATAAGGGTGGCGAAGATATAACGAACAAACTTTTTAAAGGGTTCATGATCGTGGATGCGGATTATACACCCAAACCCTACGAGGAATGGAGTGTACAGGATTGGCCGGAAACCTATCAAAATCCATCGTATCCTAATATTTTTGCCCCAGGCATTGCCTTTGCACCGCCTCACGGCATTTCCAAACCACGGCAGAGCAAAAATGGAACAGATATTACACCTGCTCCTCCAAGAACCGGAATGCCATCGGGTATTACGGCCAAATTGGTGGCAGATAACATCATCGAGATGATCAAACACTCTAATAATGAACTTCATCATAAAGGATCAATGGGCAACATGGGTGCTGCATGTATCGCTTCAGCAGGTTTTGGTATGACCAAGGGAAGCGGCGTGAGCATCACCACATATCCCATTGTGCCCGATTACAATAAGTATCCAGATACCCAGGGCAGGAAACTAGGCAAGACTTTTGGTACCATAGGTCTTGCAGGTCACTGGCTTAAGTTGGCCCTGCACCATGCCTTCATATATAAAGCAAAAATGAAACCCTTTTGGTGGTTGATTCCTGAATAGAAAGTTATGACACGAAGAATATCCAAATACAAACGATTTCTAATGATGAACCCAATAATACAGTTCTTTAAGTTCATCTATTTGAGCATCAAAATAATGATTGTAGTCGCTGGTGGACATGGGGGGACCCGAGAGATCAATTGAACAACTATCTAATTTGACACTATCCCAATAAGTGTGTAAGTTGAAAATAACGGGGGTTTGACTTTGTTAGAGTCTGCCCTTTTTTTCATAGATGTTGGGAACTGGTTTAAAATGATGCCCCAGTTCCTGATGGGCATGGACCACTTCTTTGTGGCCTCCCTTGTGGCCAAATATACGGATTTCATCACCGCATCGTTGGTGGGGAAGGAAAGCTTGTTCTTTGTGTACTTCCTGATCTTCCCGTTCAGGTTCTCTATAAGGTTGGTGGTATATATGATCTTCCGTATCTCGACGGGGAATTCGTAGAACACGGTAAGGTCCTCCCAGTTGGAGACGGAGAAGCTCGAACGGGTGGCCAAGGCACTCGGAGTGACCAAGGAGGCCATCGAGAACTTCAACGAGGAGACCCCGCCATCAACTATTTCAACAGCTTTTACGACAACAGCTTCAACAACGGGGCCTTCAACGCACACCACTGCAACTTCAACCCTCTGGACAAGGTCGTTGAACTCTACGAACGCTTAGTGCAGGCGGAGAAGGACAAGGTCGCCTACCTTGAAAAGCTCATGGGCAAGTGATCCCGTTCAAACCAAAGCATTAAAAAACCGCCCAAAGAGGCGGCTTTTTTTAGTCTGATTAACTTTTTCATATTAAATTATTTTTCCTATAACCACCAATAGCATGAGTAATAAAAAGAATATTAAAGCTATACCTAATCCTAATTTTGAGTGGTAAGGGTATAAATATTCTCTATTCCCACCATATGCTTTTGGCAATGCAACACCTATCAAATAGACACATGCAATCAAAATAAGAATCCCTGTTAGAATCGGATAATTCTTTAGAATATCAAAACAATACTGAAAAAAATCCCTCAATAATCCCTTCATTTTTAATCCTCTTTATCTGATGTAAATATAGACATCATTAAATTATATGCTGCAGACAATATATTTGAATCGTCTTTGGTAATGGCTTTGGTGGGAATAAGCTTTTCACTTCCCTTGACTCCTATATACGTTGTAGCAGCATCAACAGCCAAATCTGTTGTTTCATCTAGTCCAGCCTCATTGTTACCAGTTGTAAAAAGAACTGTCGCCTTTATACCTTTTCCAATCATTGATGTTGTTCCTCCAGCAGCGGCAAGTGGAACGGTTACCTCTGAAGTTGTTCCTCCTGATGCCAAGGTTACCATTGAAGCATTCTTAGCAACCTCCCCTCCATTTTTATCCAACTCTTCCCCTATCATATATGCCGCTCCTATAGCAACATCACCTGCATTTTCATTTACTGTTATTGTCAAATTGGCAATCGCATTTTTCTCATCACTTCCATAACCTACATTTTCACTATCCCCACCAACAGATGAGTTATCACCTTGACTTCGCAAATTACTTAGATCACCCTTGGTTCCTGTAAATACGGAAAAAAAGTTAGCAACGGAATTAGCTATTTTATTTGAGGCTTCTTTAGCCTTCTTTATTAAATCATCGCCAGGCCCCGAACCATTTGAACCTCTCGGTTTCATTCCATCGGGATCAATAAAGAATTTAGGATTATCAAAAGCATAATTGTACGGACTGTGCCTTCTCATCTGCTCCGCCAAGGGATCCAACTTCATCCACCTTCCCAGTGTGGAAACGCTGGACATCGTATACCATTCTCGTCGGAGAAAATTGAGCACCTTCCAACACGACACAAAAATCTGAATTTCAAGTCACTAACACCCAATATTGAATGGCTCAAATTTTCCGTTTTTGGTGGTCTCAACCATTCGACTCATCCACAATGGTACCCTTATAGTTTTTTGGCTGATTTCCAACTACAAGCAGGACAGAAAGAAGAAGCGATTAAAAATTATAAAAAAAGTTTGGAATTAAACCCTGAAAATGAACAGGCAATTGAACAATTGAAGATGTTGGAATCGCAGAAATAAAAAGAATGTTGCCAACATTGTATATGAGCCCATAGCAGCGTTTGTACTTCATCTATGGCTTTTTCGTAGATTCAATTTAAGACTGTGCCAAACCGAAAAATTAGTGCATAAATTTGCTGTGGCTCATCCTTTACCCTTGTACGTTCCTAAGCCTTTGGAACGGTTCATTACTGGCCTGGCTCCAAATGTTTTCCAAGTTTCCCCCTCAGGCTGCCCTTATTATAGCCGATCCATTTGTCCACGATGGTACCATCGGGGCCTATCAATACGAAGGTGGGGAAGGCGTTGACCCCATATTTGATCGAGGTCTCACCATATCTCCCCTTTCCGTCCCAAATGCTTGTCCAGGCCACATGGTCCCTCTCCAAGGCTTTTTGCCAATTTGCCTTGTTGGGGTCCCCTGAAAATTCGACGATCTTCAATATATCCGGATAGGTCTTGTTGATTTCCTCCAGTTCATCCGCGGCAAGGATACAGGCACCACAAAAAGCCGAGGTAAAGTCCAGCAAGGTATATTCCTCCCCCAGTTCCTCGGAGAACTTTACGTTCTTTCCCGTTTGGTCGATTCCTTCAAAGTCCTGGTACCGGTCCCCTTCTTCCAGGATGTTTTCCGTCAAATAGACCTCGACCAGCTTTGCATATTTGCTCCCTTTGATTTCCTTGGTGTACCGGTTATAGATGGCACGGACGGAATCCTTGGGCATCATTTTTTTGAGGTACCCCAGGTATATGATACTGGCGTAGGTATCATTGTGCGTTTTAACATAGCGCATCCTTAGCCCGTCACTGACACTATCTATCTTTCCGATCTCCTTCCATATCTCCGCTCCTTTTTGCTCCTGCTCTTCTGGGGTAAGGGCCATGAACGCATGGGTCATGGAATCCCTTTTGACATCATATTCCTTGGTAAGGTCCGCAAGGTCGTTGAACCCTTCTTGGACCTTGGAACCTGACACCTTCACCCTCCAGGGGAAATCGGATCTGTCTCCACTGATCTTGACAAAATCATTGCCCATGAACAGAAATGCATACACCAGCTTTCCTTCTACCGTGGCGCTTAAAAACAGTTGTTCCGGCGGGGCGCTCAGCTTCCCGTCGAACCTGAAGTGACCTTGCTGTACCTCGGTGCTGTCAAAAACGGCTTCGGTCGTGGTATTGGTCAAATAGACCTTTGTGCCGTTTGGAAAGCCCTGTACCTTTCCATCTATGGTGAAACCGTGTTGTTCCGGTTGTTTCGTCTTGGTGTTACAGGAAATGAACAAGGCCACTGCCATCATGGCAAGAAATACGTTGGATTTTATCATTTTACAGTTTTACATTTTACCTACTTCGTTGGACTATCCTATTGGACAGCCGTGATCAGTTTACATGGGCACTTTTATCCTGTGATCAAGATCCAAGCTTTGCCAGCTCAATCTTCCTTCTCCTGCAGGGGATGGTTGTCCTTGATCACGAGCAATAGTTTATCGTCCTCCAAAAACAGGTAGCCCATCTCAAAACAGAAGTAATATTCGTCCCCTGCCCGGGTCCGATAGATGTTCGTATAGTAGGAAAAGTCAAACCCTTTGATCAATAGCTCCTCCCGGCCCACCTTGGTTGTTCCGGAACTCCGCCAATTGAGCTCCTTGATGATCTGTCGGTTCTTTTTCAGGATACCCACGATCCTACGCACCAATTGGGAGTGTTCGTTGTTTTTGTTGTAATTGTAGGTGCTACGGCACTGGTCGTCACAGAATTTTTTGTCCGAGCGGCCCTGAATGGGTTCGTTGCAATATAGACAGTGCCTTTCCATTTTCCTTTCCTTCCAAAAATAGGGATTTTTGGGAATTGTCGGGAAATGCCCGCAATCTGATGGTTTTCCAAGGTAAAGTTCCCGAAAACGTGCCTCCTGTTGCCTTTAACGGGCGTGTGTATAGGGGATGCCTAGGCGATGAAAATAAATTTACCGGATATTAACGGCTAGCCACCGTCTTTTGGTTCGTGCATGACTGGAAACGCCGGACATAGTATACCACCCTCGCCGAATAACATTGGGCACCCGTCCTTAAAATACAAGAAAATGACTTTCAATACACTACAACCAAATATTGGATGGCTCAAATTTTCCATTTTTGGTGGTCTCGCCCATCCGTCCCATCCACTACACATCAAAACCCATATCTTTTACAATCGATGATTTTCTTTGCCATTTAAGATACCCTAAAATTCCAATAACACATAATACGATTGTCTGTCCCGCACATATATACAACTCCCTATATACAAAAAGCGTGATTGCTATGCAGTTACCAATAGTAATATAAATCCAACTCTCTATCTTTCCTTTAGCCATCAACCACATTCCTGTAAAGGAAAACGAATAGATCATCGCACACCAATATGGCATCCCAGAGTTTGTAAAATGACGCAATAGATATGAGAAACCAAAAAGGCAACACAGGACAACCAAGTTCGATGCCCTGTGCTCAAAACAGGTGGAATACAAAATTAATGATGTTGGCTGTCTTTTTCTTATGAGCCAACTACTCCAACCGTAAATGTTTACGCCCAAAAAGATGAGATTTATTCCAACCTCCCCATATAATCGAGATTGCCAAAGCTCCCATACTAAGATCAAAATGGAACCTATTCCGAAAAGATAGTTATATATACTGACCTTTCTTGCCAATAGTACTTGGAATATAAGAAAGGGCAATACAGGAAACTGTAAAAAAGAGATTTCGATGTATGGCTCCATTGCTATTGATTTATTGACCAAATCCCTCTGCTCTCCAAAAAAATGGTGCTCGTCTATACTGACAAACCTGCCTTCGGATTATTACCCATAATTTAATCTACTTCATAAATCCAAAGCTTTTCCCGGTATTCTCCGTTATTCAAACGATTCAGTTTCCCTTTTGCTTCTTTAAAAGTTTTAAAGTATCCTAAGTACACATATAGAAGATGATCTTTTTCAATAACCTTTGGTTGCAGACCCCTATTCTGTAATTCATCCATAAAGGATTTGAAATACTTTTCCGTTTTGAAAACATTGGCTATCAAATAGAAACCTTTCATGACATCTTCCTCGAGTTGCCATCCGTAGGCATCACCATCCATACCTTCTTCCAGTTTTCGATTTTCAAGATCAATGTTGGTTCCATGTCCAATAATAAATTCTGTGCGCCTATTCCTAAGATGTTGTTCCTCCGTACAATCTGCTTTTTCGTTACAATCGTTCAATAGGTACTTTTCTCCCAATCCAATGTAAGTCAATCTAGATGGGGAAATCCCCTGCTTCACCAAGTAGTTGAAAGTGGCCTTTGCCCTCCGCTGCGACAGCTTCAAATTATAAGATGCCGCTCCCCTACTATCACTATGGGATCTAATCGAGATTTTTATTTGAGGATGTAGTTTAAGGGCCTCAACAATTTTCTCCAATTCCACAATAGACTCAGATGTTAAGGTATAGTCGTCAAAATCAAAATATATCTTGTTCAAGTTAAGTACATCTGAAAGGTCAGTTTGGTTCTCTCCACCAATAGGTTTTATAACGCTCTTGGTCAAACTAAGGTCTAGAGGTGACCCAGTGCCTTTGGGCACATATTTATCCGTTGTATCATATCCCTCCTTGTCCACTCGAATGGTATAATCCTCCATCAAATTTCTTGACAGGTGGTAGTTTCCCGCTTCATCGGTATGGTCTGTTCCCAAAGCTTTCCTATTTACACTCAATAGGGTTATGGTCGCCCCTTGAATGGGTTCCCCTGTTTTGATATCCGAAACCCTTCCTGTAAGTTCTTGTTCAAAAGCATTGGTCACCGGTCTTTTTTCGATAAACCCATAAATATTGTCCACCCCTTCCCTATTGGAACTGAAATAACCCTTTTTGGTCGTATCGTCCATCCAAAAGCCATAGTCATCAAACGGGCCATTGGTAGGTTCACCTAGATTGTACAATCCTTTTTTGTCCGACTTAAGGTCCACATAAAAAATATCATAGCCTCCCAAGCCAAAATGCCCATCAGAAGCAAAATAAAGCCCATAATCGTCGGTGATGAAAGGAAAGGACTCCCTCCCCTTGGTATTGATGGAAGGTCCAAGATTGACCGGCTTCCCCAAACTCCCATCACCCTTGATAACTACGGAATAAATATCTGTTTCCCCTATTCCCCCGGGCATATCGCTCACAAAATAAAGCGTATTGCCATCTGGAGAGAGCATTGGATGCGCCGTTGAGTAATTATCCCCATTGATGGAAAGATCCTCAGCGTCTTTCCATTTCCCCTTGACCATAGTTGCTCTATAAATTTTCAAATGGTCAACTTCATGCTTCTTTCTATCCATCTTTGGGGAACTATTGGTCCTTGTAAAATAGATGGTGTTTCCATCTTTGGTGATTACCGGGCTTGACTCATGATATTTGGCATTCACCACACCTTTGATGGGCCTGGGCGTTCCAAACTCAAAATTCCCTTGCTTTATTTCCACTTTATAGATATCCAGAAAGGGATAACTACTCCATGTATCTATCATTCTTGTGCGGCCTTTGCTTCTGGAAGATGAAAAATAGATATAATCCCCTTGGACAAATGTCCCAAAATCGATATCATCGGAATTGAAAGAAATTGGCACCAAATCCACCCTGTCAGCATTTTTGGCTATAATTTGTCCATAGTCCAATGAGGATGCCAGATCTTTGGCCCGTATACCGGCTTTTTGCAAGAAAAGATCATAAGTAGACGCTGCCAGACTATCATTCCCGCAGGATTTCAACGTTTGGGAATACCGTAGAAAATATTGCGGGTCGGAAACCTCGAATCCATCAAAGAGTTTTTCGTACCAGTTTTCGGCTTCTTTATAGTTCCCATTGAAATAATAAATGTCACCAAGTCTTTTGAACAGTTCTTCGGAGGCAAATCCTTTGTTCGCCACTTTGAGATAAATGGATTCGGCATCGATATAATTTAACTTATCAAAGTCTTCATCGGCTCGCTCCAACTTAAGTTCCTGACCCATGGAAATCATCGAAAACAAGATAAGGACAACTGGAAATATTTTTTTCATTTGCTTCACTGGGTTTTAGAAAAATCTTGGTGAAACTTTTCCACTTTTACTATTTCGAACGATAAAGCGCAAAAAGATTTCATGGGAGCCTGAATTATACCTTGAAATTTCTGTCGTATCAAAATCATAGGCATAGCCCAACATCAAATCGTCGGTCAATTGAAACCCGGCAAGGGCACTGACCGATGCGTTCCACCTATACGATGCTCCCAGAATCAATTTTTCCTCTATCATGACATTGGTTGAAAGATCAAGGGACAATGGTGCTCCAGAAACCATTTTCAGGAGGGCGGCAGGTTTGATCTTGATATGGTCATTAAGATCGAACACATATCCCGTAATGGCGTAGAAATGTAACCGTTCCATGGCAGTGGAAACTGCCACTTGATCATAGTGGTCCGTTTCAAGTACATTTGGTGACGAAATACCTAAATACCAACGCTGTGAATAGAGGTAGGCCCCCGCACCTATTTGGGGAGATATTTGATTGATGTTCTGGGAAAGTTCCACATCCGTGGGATCATAGGTATTTAAACGGCCGAAGTCGATATCCAAGTTGGACAATCCGGCCTTGAGCCCAAACGCCAATCGCACCTTATTCAAATACAGGGTGTAGGACATGTCCATCACATAAGAAGATTCTATAGAGGGGCCAATCTCATCCCTTAGCACTGAAATTCCCAAAGACAAACGATTTCTTACGGGACCATGGGCTGAAAATGAGAGCGTTCTTGGCGCACCATCCAGGCCGACCCATTGGGAACGATATGTGCCGCTTATGCTCAAATCGTCCCAACTTCCCGCATACGCCGGGTTTACAAGGACCGTATTGTACATGTATTGCGTGAACTGTATATCCTGCTGAGCCTTTACTGTTCCCAAAAACATCAAAAAAAACAGGGCCAGAACAGTATGGCGCTTTATTTTCATTATCAATTGATTAGTCATTCGCATTAATGTATAAGTAACCGGCCTTTTTGGCTATTCGGATTTCTCCGTCATTCCCATAATTATATCTCAATACATAGAAATAGGTCCCTGCCGGCAGTTTTTCTTCGCTTTTGTAAGTGGTAGGAGCCTGTGAGTAACCTCTAAACACGTTGTGCGTTTCATTGTAGCCCTTGGCCTCATACACTTTGGTTCCCCACCGATTGAATATCACCAATTCATTATCCGGATATTTGGAAATCCCATCAATGAAGAAAAAGTCATTGGTTCCATCTTGATTGGCCGTAATGGAATTGTACACCACCAGATTTTCCGGCAACAATTCTTCTTTCTTGATTCGTGCCAATGTGAACATCCCATACCCTGAAATCTCGGAGATTGTGGTAACGGTTTCACTGTTTACATCCACAACACCCCCTTCATCTACCCAAAAACCTTGATCGGGATCCCAACGAACAATATGGATGGCCGATGGATCGGCCAACAATTCGTCGGCTGTAGTCTCTTGGCTCCAACCAAGGGTCAAAACAACAGGGGCATTGCCTTCCACCTGTTCCAAGACCCAATACTCCTTATCATCTATAAATTCGATGATGCCAACAGCCAAATCATGTGGATGGATTTCGTTGCTATTTTCCAAGTAATAGGTAGCGGAAACCAAATCCGTTATGTTTGACAGCGCAGAAACCTGTGCATTGCGGTGATATTGATTGTGTCCGATAGGAAAATCAAAGGCCTCATTACCTGCCTTTAATGCCGTACCATCCAAAAAACTGGCATCACTGGCCCCATTGTGAGTGGCACCATTCTCAAAGACGATCACACCTCCTGATCTATTCTGAACAACACCATTGATAAAATCAGAATTTCCATTTAAACTCCATGTGGCATCAACAATAATCTTCCTTGCTGCACCGACCATATCGAATACGTTATTATACAATTCATACATCTGGCCTCCTGTAGCATGCTGGTCAAGCAACCCTACAAAGTGGGTCGTACCCGTATCATATGAATAGGTCCAATCCCCTTCATTCCCAATGTTTCCGAAGAGGTAAAGTTGTCCATCATTGAAAAGCGTTGCTGAAGAAGTATTTTCAAGGTCATCAAGAACACTAAGCTCCGTATCCGGCAAAATGGCAAGCACACCTGAATTGGAAGTTTGACCCCAGATAAAAACACCGGTACACAATGCAACAAGTATTAGTAAATTTCTTTTTTTGTTCATTTTTTATGTTTTAAAAGAGGGTGGGGAAAGGAAGTTTCCCTCCCCCTTGCTCCTCTTTCGCCTAGCATTGGTAAAACCACAGTCAAATTATTGTCAACCAAACAACAGTTAAGGAAACATAGATGCTAGAACTTCATTGGTTTTTCCACTCCACCTTGAAAATATTTCCCATGACGCATAAAATCCCCTGAGCTTATGACTCCGAATGAGAAGTATTTGGTCCCTTCAAAATTGAAAAGCACTTCCAAATAACTTCCATTCAAGGTCATGGGAACGGATTGTACATTGGAGGAAAAATTCGCATCATCCGCTACCACCAAAGCCAGGTCCGAAGCATCGGTAAAACCACTGGCCAGCGTACTTGGTATGCGGACCATTACATCCTCGACCGACCCCGTTTCAGCGATCAACCAATTCCTGGTTAATTTTTCAGCAAAGACCGGCGGGATTCCGGCATTTACAACCGTTGTGGTACCATCGTCATTCCCCCAAAGCAAGAAGCTCTCTTCGGTATTGAACACATTGCTATTCGAAACATTATCCGCTTCTATTCCCCCTAAACCGATTGTTACCAAAGCATCCCCGTTGACTGATTGGGACTGCTTCTGATTCAAGGCCCAACTATCATCTCTTCCGATACCGGCAATATCATTGTTGTACAAGGCATTGAACGTCATATCCCACAGTCGGGTTCCCGTGGATCCGTCCCAATCCCCAGCATAATAGTCTTGGTTCAGGGTAATGCCATATTTTATGGCGAGATAGGAATAGACACGCTCCTTTTCATACTGTTCAAGTACACGATTGTAAACGATGCCCTCATTGATAAGCCCCACATGATCGTCAGAATAGGTATTAGGTTCATTACCTAGGGCGATATAGCCTTCAGAGCTAGCGTTTGCCAGTGGGTAAATACCATCTGCCAAATTGGTAGACTCCTCATTGTTCATGCCATTGTAGGACAACAATGCCTCACCAGGACTGGAACCATTGGTTATGGAACTCCATAAAATATAGGGTGTGTTCAAGGTCAATGGAACGGAATGTTCAATGGTTGCTGGACTACCATCGGTTACCCGGATTTGCATGTTCCCACCTGCGCCTTGGTAACCAAGTCCTGGACGGTCATAACCCCCACCGATACTAATGGTACGCCGTTCACCTCCAAATGAAGTGGGCACGGAAACCGAAATCAATGTTACAGGGTCCGTTTCGTCCACAAAATTCAAATACTGTCCGTTCAATCGGTCATTCCCACCGTCAAAGTCACCCCCTGGATTAAAATTCAAGCTGTTCTCCACATAAGTTGGTTGAGACCCTGCACTGCTTTCGAAAAGATCAAGCCCATTCCCACTCATATCTGCTATCGCTGATACTGCAGTTCCTTCCCCCCCACTCGAAACCCCGGCATTGAACTTGTACCATGCTGTTAGGTTACTGACAACCCCTCCGGGAGAAGCAACAGAATATCCAATTGTAAATAAATCCCCATCATTAAGATCAACGCCGGAAAACACAGCTTTTCCATCGACAACCGTACCACCGACAACAGTAGCATTGGTAAAATCGCCATCGCCATCGGAATCTATATAAAGCTCTGGATCCCATGCGGTAGGATTGATTTCAAATGTCAGGGCAAGATTGGAAACAGCTCCCGTTTCCTGTACTTTCCATTCCCTACCCATACGATAAACAGCAGAAGCACCAATCGGTATTTCCGTAGTTTGAAGGGCCGTGTTGCCATCGTCATTTCCCCATAACAAAAAGCTTTTATCTGTTGTGAAATTGTTGGGATTGGCTATATTGCTTGTTGCTATTTCACCTAAACCAATGGTCACAATCGCATCCCCATTTACGGATTTGGATTGTTTTTGGCCCAAGGCTTGAAAATCATCCCGGCCAATCCCAGCAATATCATTATGATAGGTTTGGTTTGCGCTGGCATCCCACACTACCGTGACACCATCCTCCGCGACATAGTCCCCTTCGTTGATCCCATCCCCGTTGGACGCTTCAAAAGATGAACCATTATTATCATTATCGCTTGACAGCGTAATACCAAACTTAATCGCCAGATAAGTCTCGATTTTTTGCACATCTGCCGGAGCCAGTTTTTCATTATATACTATAACTTCCGCTATTGAACCGAAATAGGATTCATCGACACCACTTGGCCCATCAGAGCCAATTCTAAACCCCCCATCCGCTGTAGTGATATTATAGGGTGTTATGGGCTGAAAAGTTGCCCCATTAATTAGAAATTCACCACTACTATTATTTAACCAAGAGAGGCCTTGAATGTACGGGGAATCCACCCCTACTGTGGGGCCATTGGCAATCGAAGTATTGGAATTATTGTCATAATAAAAAAAACCGTTATTCAATAATCCAATGGATGGATCTTCGGCATCAGAGCCATTAAACCCTACCGCTACATCGTAATTTCCATTTACTCTGTGTGTGGAACCTACATAGAACACTGTTGCGTCCGAGCCGGATGTGAGGGGGGATTTCGACGAATTGCTGAAGAACGCTGATCGGCTTCCAGGAAAATCAAACGCTCGATTAAAATTGATGGATGATTCTAAGAGGGTGGGAATTCCCGTGGCAGTCACATCAATCCCCTTCAGACTTTCGTCTTTCCATAATGAAACCGTGGACAGTGAATTTGAAACATACCAAGCGGAAAGCCCTGTGTTAACACCTCCAGGTCCGATTGGAACAATACCAAATGCGTCGCTCAATTCTGATGTGGAACCATTGTCATTGTTAGTCAACAGCGCGGTCCAATAACCTGTAGTATTTCCTCCACTATTTAGCGTAACCATATGGCTTCCACTTACAAGACTATTGACAGTTTGAATATAGTTGCGTGCGTTGCCTACAATATCCGATGACTCATTTGTATAGAATTCGACATCACAATCCGTACAGAACGCAGGTAAGGTAAACGTAACCTCATAATTTCCTCCACCGACATCCTCTGATGAAACAAAAACAGGGACTTCGCCATCTGCTCGTTCATAACCATTGTTTCCATTGTTGCCAACATTATCAATTCCAGTCCCATTATTGTAAAAGGAGTTTTGTGAATAGAGAATGTCATCGGCTTGTTCATTGTATATCCCAACATTGTTGTTAAAAAAAGTATTGGTGGTTATTTCGATAGCTTTCACCCCTCCTGTACTGAACAACCAAACACCATTACCATCATTAGTGGAATGGTTGGAAAAGGTATTACCGGATATGTCATATTGGGTAATCGCATTTGACACATTGATTACTAGGCCAGCCCTCTCATTGTTGTCAAAAACACTGTTCTGTATTACATTGTTTGTACGGGCATAATTGTTGTAAAATTCAATCCCATCGTAACAATTGATAAAGGAGCTACCGTCAATGGTAAAATTATCGGCATCCAAAACCCGGACCCCATCAACATCGGCCTCATTGATGGTTACATTTTCCAGGGTTATGTCCGACGCCGAGTTTTGGAAATATATTCCGTAATCACCATCGTTGTTCGATCCAAAAAGATCAAGGTCAAGTAAGGAATTACGAATCGTAACATTGGTTGCGGCCCCAACAAAACGTATGGCTATGGCAGTGCCTCCCGATCCATTTTGGTAATTGAACCCATCTATCAAAATGTTGTCCGCGGTCCCTGTAATTTGGATACCGTGCTGACCGGATTGTGGATTATTGTGTGTGAAGTTCAACACAGTAAGGCCAACTGCGTTCCCTGCAAACAATATGGCTTGGTTGAAATAATTTCCGTCATTGTGCAATGAAACAATATCTTGTATGGTAATGCCCGATGGACTACCATCAAAACGAAAGGGTTCATAACCCGTATCCTGCAATATAAATCCTTTGAAAGTAGCATTATTTCCATTTCCGTTGGCCCTAAAAATATTTCTGTTATTATCGCCAGATCCAGCATCAATGGTAATATCACCAGTACCATCACCATCAATATCCCCATCTATGGTAACATCAGAAACGGTCACTTGTGGAAGACTTGATGACAAAAAGATTGTTTGGCCATTCAGCAACACATCAAAATTGATGGTATGCGGTCCCGCTCCAGAAGAATTTGCATCCAAAATAGCTTGTCTCAAAGAACCGACTCCTGAATCGTTGGTGTTGGTGACTGTAAAAACTGCTGCATTACAGACCACCATTGGTACCCACAGCATAATGATTTTTAAAAAGACGCCAAATGGTTTTATCTTGATACTCATCTTAAAATCCCACATTATCATGGATATATTTTATTTAAGATAGTTAAGGGTAATGTCCCCTATCCTAACTTTTTGATCCCCGTCATTGGCCGCACTTGTCATCTTTAATACTATGACGGCTGTTTGTCCAGCGCTCATGGTGGTAGGGCTCATCGAAGCCGTTGTCCAATTTGCAGAAGATGCAGGACTGATTGAGCCTTGGGGTGTTCCGTCTTCGAGGAACATTGCTGCTGAGAATGTTGCGCTTCCTTGTGCCTGAAAATCGATTTCAATGGGTATTGTCCCCCAATTTGTAAAGTCATTGGGCAGGGTGAACCGAAAAATAACATCATAGTCCTGTACCGTAGCCTCACCACTAGACCATTCATAGTAATTCATATAGTTGCCAGTAGGCCCTGTATTATCTGAAGTCAAGACCCCAATATTGTCCGTTCCATCTGCATATAATGTAGCTCCCGCATACTCCGCACTATATACTTCTTTTACCAATGGATTGATATAAGCACCACCATCTGCCCCCACTTTGACCGCATTACCATTGACAGGTTCTTCACTTACCACATTCAATAATTCCCCGGAATTGACTACATCATCAGAATCCCCTGCTTCATCAGTGAATGTGATCACCCCTGTAGTATTATCCTGGGATACCGTGGTAATCGTTTCATTGATATCATAACTTGTTCCATCAGCTTCTGTTACAGTCGCTACTTTATTTCCGACTATCAAATCAGTGATATCGAAACCATCCACATAGGATTTGTTTACTGCATCCAATCCAGCAACTGGAGCTGCAAGGTTTGTTATGGAACTGGAACCCATATCCAAGTCCCCGGTCATGGTATCACCCGAAATATTTACATATCGAGGATCATATAAGGCGGCATTGAACGGGTCAATCTCCACCCAACTTGAAGTATCGCTGTCATAAATATAGGTGCGTCCCACTTGTGTAGCATCCGCTGCAGAACTATTCACTATATATATATCCCCTTCATTGGGTGTACCTCCTATTTCGTTTACATCAATATCAGCCGTTGTTGTGGTTGGACCTGTATAAACATTTCCAACTGGCAGGGCCACATTACCATCTGAATCTGGAACAATATTGTTCACTGTTTTCACTCTCCTTTGATATAGCCATTGTGTGCCATCCCAGAAAATTCCATTATTTGGATTCGTCCCGGCAGCAAGCATTGGAAGAGTTATTTTTTGGGTCAGGTCGATCCCTGTTCCATCCGTGATATTCAAATTGACCCCGCTCAAGCTCAAATCTTGATTATCGATATCCATCAAATTCAAATCCAAGACTGTATCATTTCCATCCTCGTCCGTATACGTAATGGTGCCATCACCGTTGTCGGCCAAGGTGGTCAAAGTCTCTGCTACCGCGACGATGGTATTCAAATCGATATCAGTGGCAGCACCGTCCTCGTCCGTATAGGTGATGGTGCCGTCGCCGTTGTCGGCCAAGGGGGTCAAAGTCTCTGCTACCGCGACGATGGTATTCAAATCGATATCAGTGGCAGCACCGTCCTCGTCCGTATAGGTGATGGTGCCGTCGCCGTTGTCGGCCAAGGTGGTCAAAGTCTCTGCTACCGCGACGATGGTATTCAAATTGATATCAGTGGCAGCACCGTCCTCGTCCGTGTAGGTGATGGTGCCGTCGCCGTTGTCGGCCAAGGTGGTCAAAGTCTCCACTGCCGCGACAGCTGCTGTCAAGTCAATGTCGGTTGCAACGCCGTCCTCGTCCGTATAGGTAATGGTTCCATCACCGTTATCAACCAAGGTCGTCAGAGTCTCGGCAGCCGAAACGATAGTGTTCAAGTCAATATCGGTAGCCACCCCGTCTTCATCTGTATAACTAATAGTTCCATCACCATTATCAATCATTACGGTCAGCGTCTCCTGGGCGGCAACAAGGGTGCCGAGGTTCACCTGTGTGGTGTTCCCCGCCTCGTCCACATAGTCAAGGTTCACACCGTCGGCGTTCAGCGCTAGGCTCGTCAGGGTCTCCGCATCCGAGACCAGTGCGTTCAGGTCCAGCACCGTATCATTTCCGTCCTCGTCCGTATAGGTGATCGTCCCCGCAGTGGCGTCCTGCGCCAAGCTCGTCAGGGTCTCCGCATCCGAGACCAGTGCGTTCAGGGCCAGCACCGTATCATTTCCGTCCTCGTCCGTATAGGTGATCGTCCCCGCCGTGGCGTCCTGTGCCAAGCTCGTCAGCGTCTCCAACGAGTTTACAACGGTAGCTGATAAATAAGCCAGGCCATTGGCGTCTTCCACTATAAGGTTATCTATATTTGGACTAACCACATGGCTCGTAACAATATCCCATGAATCCGTGCTTTCATCATATACATAGGTATCTCCCGTTCCTGTATCTATATAAATTTGTCCATCGGTAGGTGCAATTGGGTCATCGATACCATCATTGGGCAAACCCAATCCAGTTTCAATGTTGCCAGAACCTCCCTCTCCTTCAATACTTATCCTATTCCACGCATTATTGTGCCAGTAATAATATCCTGGCATCATATCCGAAGTGGTAGCTGTATTGAACACCAATAAGCTCTCCACATTTCCAGAAGAAATAGTTGTCAAATCGTTTCGTCCTGTTAACTGTACACGAGGCAATAAAACACCCCTATCCCCCGCAACAACATCCAATTGTGCAGATTCATTGGGGGATTGTGTCCCTACACCGACCTGTGTGTATGACATGTAGCTAAAAAGAAAAATAACTATTGGAACGAGTAATCTTTTTATCATAAAAATCCTATCTATGTTAGTACTTGTCCTGTATTCGGACAATAAGGGCCCGATCTAAAAAAAGCCCAACCGAAGAAAGCACATTCCCCAACCATGCTTTGTAGACAAAATTCCTTTTACATGTAGAATTAATTCTACATGGGATTACGGGCAAAAGGAAAAAAATGTGATATTTTAGACTGCGGTTTACATAATCGATTGTTTAAAAAGTGCCCCAACCAAGAATAATCAAACTCTTTTCGTTCCTATTGTTTACCAATTTTGTTCTTGGGCAAAACTTTTATAGTGTCAAATGGTTTTCCGATAGCGAGGGCCTTCCACAAAATAGCGTTAAAGACATATTCCCGGACAAGCATAAATTCATTTGGTTGTCAACTGAGAATGGCCTGGTCCGGTATGACGGACAAAATTTTAAGCTCTTCAATGACACCAACATCAAAGGGTTGGACTCCAATAGAATGAAATTCTTTGAAGGAAATATGGAAACGGACAGTCTATTCTCCGTTAACAATGCAGGGAATGTCATATTGATACACAATCGGAGGGCAACTGTAACCAATGACCAGTCGCACAATTTTCAACCGTTATTTCGAAAACTCAAAAATTATTGGAACACCCCTCCACCACAACCCATCCAATTGGTTAAAAATAATTTTATGCGTCACGTACTACGTGATAAATCCTTTTTTTTAGTGGGGAATAACGCGATAAAAAAATATAGCAAGTCAGGTACTTTGATATCCACCCACAACAATACCTTTTCCGATTCCATTCAATTCTTTA
Source organism: Flagellimonas hadalis (assembly GCF_007785775.2). GTDB lineage: Bacteria > Bacteroidota > Bacteroidia > Flavobacteriales > Flavobacteriaceae > Flagellimonas > Flagellimonas hadalis. The sequence continues at coordinate 103,062 of NZ_VNIK02000001.1, read as the reverse complement.
CGAAGGACGATAACCTATTCGCATTGGACAAGAGTGGCGGGTTCACCATGTTCAAAGAAAACAGGAGTGTCCCGATCCATGCAGATCTTCCATTCGATTCCAATGCGCTCATTTATGCAAACAATGTTGCCGATCAAGTATTCTTGTATTCCAATGACAAACTATATGATCTTACATTCACGGGCAAAACGGTATCAGGAAAAATTATATTCGAAGGAATTGATTTCAATACCTCAAGGATTTATTCCGTTTATTATGACCAAAAAAATGAAATAACCTACCTAGGGAGCTTAACCCGCGGTTTGTGCATAGCGAAAAAGCAATATTTTCAAAACATTCCCACAAACACCAAAACAAAGGATGCTATTGAGTATGGCATCAATAAGCTGAATGACAGCACACTTGTGACTGCCACTGGGGTTGAAATTCTAAACCGTAAGCTGGTGGTGCAATATGAAATGATAACCGAAAATTCCCTACGATATATTGCACAATTGGATTCCTCAAAAAACCTATGGATTTCCAAGGGGGAAACACTGAGCAAATTTTATGCAAATAGCTCTTATACCAACTATGAATCTATTCAACTAAGCGAAAAAATCAGATCGGCTCTCATCCAAGGGAATAACTTATGGATAGGCACCGGGCCGGAAAAAAACAAAAATGGTCAAGGAATACTGTTTGTACAAGACCTTGATAACCCAAAAATTGCCCCTACACCAATTCTTCGAACCCCACAAATGATAACCTCTCTTGCAAAAGAAAGCGATTCCATCATGTTTGTGGGAACCCACCAAGGTCTATATCGGTTCAATCAAAAAGACCATCGGACGTCTCTTGTCAAGGGTTTGGAGAAAGCTTATATCCGAAGTATGTACCCATCAGAAAATGAACTTTGGATATCCACTTATGAAGACGGTTTTTTTCTTTACAGGGACTCCCAAATATGGTCCTTCCCTTTGGACAAAAATCGATATTTGGCCACAGCGCATTGTATCATCGAAGATATTAAGGGGTATTTATGGATCACCACCAATAAGGGGCTTTTTCAAGTGCATAAAAATGATCTGATTGCTTATTTGGAAAACAATGCTAAACCCATCTATTATCATTACTATGACAAGATCTCCGGTTTCTCCAATAATGAATTCAACGGGGGCGGCTGTCCCTGTGGGGTTCAATTACCCAACCAGGATATTGTCTTTCCCTCACTTGATGGTTTGGTTTTTTTCAATCCCTCAAGCGTAAACCCGAAAGTCCCTGATAACGACCTTTACATCGATGAGATAATTGTTGATGGCAAACACAAATTTGTGGGAGATACAATTACTTTGAAAAAAAAGGATCGTATCATTTTTAAAGTTACAAGTCCTTTTTTCGGCAACCCGTACAACAGTCAAATCGAGGTTCAAATGGATGATGGGGCCTGGGAACCTACAGGCACCTCACAAACCTTATCCTATACAAACCTAGATCCCGGCCAACATTTTATTCGCGCCAGAAGATTAGCGGGGTTCAACGCCGGCTATCGCTATACCGGCATTAGCATCTATGTGGCTCCAACATTTTGGCAATCCACCTTCTTTAAGGCCCTATTAATTTTACTATTGTGCTCCATCACCTATTTGACCATTGTATTAAGAACCCGCTATGTCATCAAAAAAAATGTCCATTTAAAAAAGAAGATAAATGAACACACGTTGCAACTCCAGCACACTGTTCATATGTTGCGGGAAGCAAAGGAAGATTTGAAGAATCAAGTTTCAAAACAAAGAAAACTCGTTACCGCAATAACCCATGACATAAAAACGCCCTTAAGGTTCCTGACACTCACCAGTAAGTATTCATTTGACAATTTTAAAAGACTGAGCAATGGTGAGTTCCATGAATCCGTAAAGGCAATGTATACTTCCTCCTATCAGTTATCCCATTTTATAGAAAACGTTCTTGACTACAGCTTTATCTCCTTGGATAGCGAAAAATTGAACAAGGACACTTTCTCTTTATTTGATTTGATCGAAGAAAAAATCAAATTTTTTGAAAACATATCTGCATCGAGGAAATTAAAGGTTGACAACCAAGTTCCCAGCTCTCTCTCCTTATCATACAACCAACAACTGTTTTCCATAATAATCCACAATCTACTTGATAATTCGATCAAACATACTTACGATGGCAAAATCGTTTTTTGGCACCAGAAAGAGGAGGATAGGCTAACTCTAAACATTGAAGATACGGGGTCAGGGATGACAGCAGAAACCAAAGCATATCTATATGCCAAAAAAATGTCCATTGCAAACGGTTCCTACAAACAACAATTTAAACAAAAAGGGTTTGGTCTATCCATAGTTATGGAGTTACTAATGTTACTTGAAGGAGACATAACCCTTAAGAGCGAGGTAGGAAAAGGGACCTTGGTAAGTATCTCGTTCAACATCAACCATTAAATCCATGCGTCCCAGAACTTGCATTTAAGACCGCTATCAACTCAACAACATTTTTGACTTTCAATTTCTCAAAAATCCTATTCTTGTAGGTACTGACCGTTGATTTTTGGAGATTAAGATTATTACAAATTTCCTGGTTCCCCATTCCTTGGGCCAAATATCTTGCAACTTCCAGTTCCCTGCCTGACAATTGACTCAAAGGATTGTGGACCTCTTGGCCCAACGCCCTGTTGATTATTTTTCCCTTTACCGATTCGCTGAGATATTTATTCCCTTTCAGAATTGAATTAACGGCATGGATGATTTCTTCCTCGGAACTCAATTTATGTAGGTAACCATCCACTCCGGAATCTAAGTAAGGTAAGGCATATATTTCTTCGTCCAGCCCTGAGAACATAAGTGTTTTGGCCCTAGGCTGAAAAACCTTTATCTGATCCAACAACTGTTGGACAGTTCCTTTGGGGAAGGCAATATCAAGAAGAAAAATATCATAGGACGTTTCCTTTATTTTGGAAATAGCATCACAAATGTTGTCCACTTGATCTATCGCTGCCTTTTTATAAGCTTGATTCAGGATTAAACTAGTCCCATGCCTGACCACAAAATGGTCATCTACAATCAAAAATCTAATTTCCTTATTGAACAATGAAGTCTAAAATCTTATCCTACTTTCTATTAATTTATGAATAATAGGTCCTCTAAAAGTTCCCATTCAATCAGGTTACCAAAAATACAAAATTTGGTTTCCTCAACCGCTTTATAATTGGAAATATATAGGTACCGTAATAACGGCCCATTTAGTTAATTTTGAAAACCTGCCCATATCAGAAGTCATTATCGAAAGTACGAAGAACATCCCAGGGTAATCGAAAAAAAGATATTGCTGCCGGTTTATACGAATCAGCGTACCAATTCTTATTTGAAGGAAATTGCCGCGGCATGCAAGATCAAAAAGACACTGACCACCCATTTGGCCAGACATACGTTTGCAACGACCGTGACATTTTCAAATGGAGTACCAATCGAGTCTGTGAGCAAAATGCTTGGTCATACCTCTTTGAAGACGACCCAAATCTATGCCAAGGTATTGGATAGTAAAATTTCGGAAGATATGGAAAAATTGAAGAATGACCCCGCCCTATTGGAGTTTGCAAGGACAATTTGACAGCTTAAATTTCACAATGATTTTATGTTTATTGCGAATTATACACCTTTTATGGGCATTAGTTCACCAATTCCATTTTAGTATGTAATTCATATGATGAACGGGGTTGTCCAATTGAAAAAGGATAATTTGTCTACCAGTTTCCACATATGTTTCTATTCCTTCTTTGTTTTTGTCAAAATATTTTGATCCGATTTTATCTTGACGATACCAATTTCTCGGTGGTCTATTTTTAGGAAATCTCACAATTACCTTAAAATTATCACCTGAATGATTGTTAGATTTCGTCTCCCAGTATTCATTATCTAAAATAAAACTATCTATAAAATTTGCTGTTACAATAATTTTAGTTTAATCCCTCTTGTTTAAAACTTTTGGATATTGAATTTCAAAATTCAGTAATCCCGTTTCGTTCCATTCTCTTATTATTTCTGCTCCAGAAACACTTAAATTACTTATTGAACCAGCTACGTTTAAGCAATCATTAAAACTTTTCAAATTATCAATTAGCCTAATATGATAAACTTCTTTTTGTAGTTGTCTCTGATACCTTGTTCATCACAAATATCTAAGGTTACCACAGAATTTTTGGCATATACATCCAATGGATTGTCTTCGTTAGGAGTGGCAGAAACCACATCCGATTATATATATCTAATTATCAATACTTTAACGCTTAAACCTTAAGGGCATTCCCGCTAAGAACACGGATAGCAAAAAACAACTTTTGGGCACAATTTTCTTGTGCTCAACTATCAATAAAAATAGTGATAATATTCTAGTTATTGGTTTCCAATTTAATTTGCTTTATTATTAATACTCAAATCAATCTTTATTTCAAAGCATTGATTATCTACACTGAAAAGCGGAACCGACACTCAGCCATCTGAAACAGATTAAAACCTTAAGTTCAAATCGAAAAAACATTTATACCTAATCATACTTGTTCTTCAAAATTTCCGTTACCTAACATAGGTACGAATTTTAAAATCTGTACAATAGTTCAAGAAAATTGATTAGAAATCAGGTTAATGGGAGAATGTTAAATTTTAGTATTTTTTAATAAATTTTCAATCTATTTTCGTTTTTTATTGAATTATTTTAGCCTATCCGAAGAAAGTGCTCCATTATTTATGTTGGAAATAATCCAAATAATCGCCCTTATCCAGGGCTTGTTCCTTTTAAGTATTCTGCTCGTCAAACAAGAGAGCTACAAACGGGTAAATTTCATACTGCTCCTTGGATCCATTATTGCAATGCTTTTGAACATTGTCGGAGATGATGATTTCAACCTGTTTTTTTCCAACGCGAACTGGTATTTTTTCCAGTCCCCATTGATCATTACACTGTTCTTTTTACTGATAAAGTATCACCATTCCAAACAAGATAAGTTCCAAAACAGGGATTTTCTCTATTTTATTCCGTATGTGTTTTTTATCACGCTTCAAATCATAGATGACGTTAATGGCTTAGGTAAGAACATATGGTTAATGATAGGCGAAATTCTGGCAGGTGTAACGCTATTGGTCTATTTAGGGGATACCATCTATACTATCGTCAAAAACAAAACGGAAAGATGGATGCTGTTTTTTATAGTGCCCTATGCTTTTCTGAACTTAATAGACGAAGTTTCATTTATTGTAACAAGCAGCCATGATAATTTTTCCTTCTTGGAAAGTTATGGCATTATTGGAATATCTGCGGTATTGCTCTACATGATACTATTTAAGCTGGTCGTCTCCCCAACATCCGTACTTCCAAAGGCCGATATCAAGGCCTATAAAACTTCAAGTCTCACTAAATCCAAGGCAGAGGCATATAAAGGGGAGTTTCTGAAGCTTATGGATAAAGAGAAGCTTTATATCAATAGTAACCTAACGGTCAACCAAGTGGCGCAACGGATGGGTATTCCAAGACAGTACCTATCCGAAGTCTTGAACGTGTACTTAAAATCCAATTTTCAGGACTACATGAACAAGTACAGGGCCGAAGAATTTGTAGAATGTCTCAAGGATGAAAAGTTCAAGAATTACTCCATCATGGGTATTGCCAACGAAGTAGGTTTCAAATCCAAGTCCTCTTTCAACACTACCTTTAAAAGAATTTACGGGGTTACACCCAGTGAGTTTAAAAAGACATTGGCTTCGGCAATTTAGATTCAACCTCCCTCTAATTCTTTTCGGAAGAATGCCATTGCAAATCCGATTTCAAAAGCCTCTAAGAAGTTAAAGAAGTTTCCTTTTCCAGAAATTGGATTATTCCCTTACCTACAATTGGTACAGCAGAGTTTAGGAAGGCTATTTGGAATCGATAGCTTCAAATGGTACTGTCCAATCTGCAACGGTTTTTTTGCATTCCTAAGGTTATTAAGCCAAAACCTGAACCTATCAATTTTCACTTCGCCAAAAACAAAAAACAGCCCCAAATGGTACTGTTGGCATCTTTCCAAGTACGAAAAACGCATTTAGAACCTTTTGAAACCACACTGCACATTGATTTTAATAACCTAAAAATCAGTTATTTAAATTCATAATCACCATAAACAGGTACTGAAGGCGGATTCAAGACCTACTTAACTTTTAACGCTTTGGATGCAGGTCTAATTTTACCCCGGTTGAACGAAAACCTTAATCAAAAAACATCTAACAATTATGACAAAAACAAAGCGATTAAAACCCTTAAGGTCCAAAAAAAGGCAGGCCTTTTTGGTGGTGATACTGTTGTGTCCCGTATTCTTTTTTGCACAGACCAAATATACCATCAGTGGTGTGGTCAAGGATGTGGCCAACGGTGAAACACTCTTGGGAGCGACTGTCCTTTTAAAAGGCACTTCCATTGGAAGCACGACCAACGAATATGGTTTTTATTCCATCACGGCGCCTGAAGGTACTTATACCTTGACCATTTCCTATTTAGGTTTTACAACTTTTGAACAGGGTGTACAGCTTAGTGCTGACCAAAATCTCGACATTGAACTCAAAGAGGATGCCGCCCAATTGGATGAAGTGGTCATCACCGCTGAAGAATCAAAGAAAGTAGACCTTCAGACACCACAGATGAGTGTGGCAAAGCTCTCGACCAACGAGATCAAACAGATACCCGTTGTTTTGGGTGAGGTGGATTTGATAAAGTCCATACAACTATTGCCTGGTGTTGCCAACGCCGGCGAGGGTGCATCGGGCTTCAACGTACGCGGTGGTGCGGAAGACCAAAACCTAATTCTTTTGGATGAAGCAATTATTTACAACGCTTCCCATTTGTTTGGTTTCTTTTCGGTATTCAATGCTGATGCCATTAAGGATGTTAAACTTTATAAAGGGGGCATTCCCGCACGTTTTGGAGGGCGAGCTTCTTCGGTTCTGGATATACGTCAAAAAGACGGAAATAGTAAGGAGTTTGAACTCACTGGCGGTATTGGTGCCATTTCCAGCCGTTTGGCGGCGGAAGGGCCCATGTTCAAGAACAAAGGTTCGTTCCTAATGGCCGGTAGGGCTGCCTATGCCAATATATTCTTGGCCTTGGGCGGCGAAGATAGCAGGGCCGGATTTTACGATTTGAACCTGAAAACAAATTATGAAATTGATGAAAAGAACCGACTGTACCTATCCGGTTATTTTGGTAATGACAACTTTAACTTGTCAGGAATTTTCACGAATTCCTACGGGAACCTTTCAGGAAACTTGCGATGGAACCATATTTTCAACAACAAGTTGTTTTCCAATGTATCCCTAATATACAGCCGCTATAATTACAACCTGGAAATCCCCATTGAGGGAATTGATTGGACCTCTGATATCAGCAATTATAATGTGCGCTATGACCTAGGATATTATGCCAGCGAAAAATTAAAGTTTGATTTTGGGGTAAATGGTATCTATTACAACTTTAATCCGGGCAAGCTCAACCCTTTGGATGAAGATTCGGGCGTCAACCCAGAGAAATTGGACGACAAATTTGCCTTGGAAGCCGGAGTGTATGCAGGTTTGGAACATAAAATTTCGGATAAGCTCACCGCCCAATATGGCCTACGTTTCAGTTATTTCAATCGATTGGGTGAACAAACCTTAAACAATTACGCCAATAATTTACCCGTGGTCTTCAACGAAGAATTGGGTATTTATGAGCGTGCCGACCCAATTTCCAGTACCGATTACGGCAAGGGAAAAAGCATAGCTACCTTCAATAATCTGGAACCTCGGTTTGCCCTTTCCTATCAACTTAACGAGAAGTCTTCCTTGAAAGCAAGTTATAACCGGATGGCCCAATACCTGCATTTGATTTCCAACACCACATCAGCTACACCATTGGATGTCTGGGCACCCAGCGGAAAGTTTATTGAACCACAGATTGCAGACCAATATGCTGTAGGTTACTTCAGAAATTTCAGGGAAAATATGTTTTCCATTGAAGCCGAAGCCTATTACAAGACGGTAGACAATCGGGTGGATTATATCAATGGCGCTGAACTCATAGCACAAAACACCATTGAAACCGAAATTTTATCTGGTGAGGCCCGTGCCTATGGACTGGAGTTCTTGGTGCGAAAGAACAAAGGCGATTTTACAGGTTGGGTGGCGTACACATTGTCAAAATCGCAACAGCGCACTCCAGGCGGAGCAGCAGGCGGATTGGGCATCAACAACGGGAAATGGTATAACTCCAACTGGGACAGAACCCATGACTTTTCATTTACCGGAAGTTACAAACTCAACGAAAAATGGCGATTTGGGGCCAATATGGTATTCCAGACCGGGCGACCTGTCACCTATCCCAACGGGCAGTTTGTATTCAATGGACTATCCGTAGCGACGTATTCCGAAAGGAACGCAGACCGATTGCCGGCGTACCACAGATTGGACCTTTCCGCAACCCTGACACCTCGAAAAAATAAAGATAGGAAATGGCAAGGCGAATGGGTATTTGGCATTTACAATGCCTATAACAGAATGAACGCAGCCTCTATTTCCTTTGGCCAAAATCAAGAAACCGGCGTAAATGAAGCCACACGTACTGCCATATTCGGCATTGTCCCATCAGTAACCTACAACTTTAAATTTTAAAACAATGAAAAATAGAACTATAACCATATACAACAAATTAGGTGCCCTGCTCATACTACTGGGATTCTTGAACTCGTGTACCGATGTCATAGATGTCAATGTCCCCAATGCCGGCGCACGATTGGTGGTCGATGCGTCCATCAAGTGGCAAAAAGGTACCTCGGGAGAAACACAGACCATTCATCTCAGGGAATCAACTGCTTATTTTGATAAGAATCCAGATGTCCCTGTCACGGGTGCAGAAGTAACGGTGACCAAACAAAACGACGGGTCGATAGTTGTGTTTGCCGACCAGAACAATGGCAGTTACACGGCAACCGACTTTGTTCCGGAATTGAATGCGTCGTACACTTTGGAAATCCTGTACAACGGCAATTCCTACACAGCAACCGAAACCTTGATTGCGGCACCAGATATCAATCGAATTGTGCAAACCGTTGAAGGTTCCGATGATGACAAGGAAATTCAGCTTCAAGTATTTTTTGACGACCTCGGAGCTGTTGAAAATTATTATTTGGGCGAATTTATTCCATCCAATCTACCCATACCGTCCCTTGCGGTCATCAGCGATGAGTTTACGGATGGCAACGAAAATTTCATTGAGAACGATAATGAAAACTATGTTGCCGGAGCCACTGTAGCTATCAATTTGTACGGTGTCTCCCAACGCTATTATGACTATTTGAGCATTTTTATCCAACAATCGGGAAGCGATGAAAACGGGCCTTTTCCAACTACCCCGGTGCAGCTAAAAGGAAACTGTACCAATGTCAACGATCCCAACGAAGAGGTATTGGGATTTTTTAGGTTGGGTCAATTTGACACTACATCATATACAATTGAACAGCAATAGGATATAAGGTGGTTCTAAGGAACAAAATTGCGTATTCGGAACTTTTGATGATTTGTACACGCATCCTGAACCACCTTTATTTTCCAGCCGCTTTCCGCAGACAGATTTGTTTGAAGAATACGAGGGAATCCCATGGACTCGCAGGAAGCTCAACACATAAATTTTAGAAATGGATCCGAAAAAAATCATCATCACCATAAAGAGGAAGGCATTTGGGCTTCTTTCAGGTTGTTTTACAAACAAGATAGGTGAAACGGTCGGTAATAATGATGAAATAAAAAGTATCCTCATTTGTAGACCGAACCATCGATTGGGAAATTTACTGTTGCTTTCCCCTTTGGTCCAAGAGTTGGAATCCACATTCCCGAACAGCGAGATCGATCTGCTGGTGAACCAATCTTATGCTTCCCAACTGTATCAAAATTATGAGAATGTCGATCAAGTCATTGCATTTCCGCGGAATCCCTTCAAAAATCCAATAAAGTCCATAAGGGCATTTGTACAATTCAGAAGTGGAAACGCTGGACATCGTATACCATTCTCGTCGGAGAAAATTGAGCACCTTCCAACACGACACAAAAATCTGAATTTCAAGTCACTAACACCCAATATTGAATGGCTCAAATTTTCCGGTTTTGGTGGGCTCAACCATCCGGCTCATCCAATCTTAGACAAAAAGTCTAAAAATCTGTTGTTTGATATTCCCTTTATACCACATCAACAAGAAAGTGCTTAATAAACTAACGTAAAGATTGTACCCTATGCTCAATGATCAGGTCATACTCGCTCAATAAAAGCCAAAATGGCAAACTCGCGATCAGCATGCCCGGTATCCCTTGATATACATCCGGTCTGCAAACGACAAGTATCATCATTATAAAATTTATTTGGTCCACGTTCCGAGATTTTTAAATAAATTGAGAATTGTACTACGTGTAACCCTTCTTTTTTTTGACTCAGTATAAAGAACCATAAAAAACCGTATCATGGAAAACCGAAGAGCATTTATAAAGAAAATGGGATTGGCCACAGGCTCGCTATCGCTTTTGGCCACAACCGATGTATTGGGATTGCAAAATCCCCTATTATGGCGCAAACCCACAAGGGTCAAAGGAAAAGTGGCCAACGGAAGAAAGGGATTGACCAAAGTTGCCATTTCAGATGGGGAAACCGTCATTTTGACTGACCAGCACGGAAATTTTGACTTTTGGAGCACGAGCAAACAACCGTTTGTTTTTGTGAGCATACCATCCGGGTTTCAAATAGATCAACTCGCCAATGGATCAGCATCTTTCTTTAAGCCTTTGGATTTGAACAGTTCAAGCAATGAAATCTTGTTCCAATTGAAACCAGTACAACAAAATGACGACAAGCACAGCCTTTTGGTGTTGGCCGACCCTCAAATTCAAAATGAATATGAAGTAGAGCAATTGTTGAGCACCTCCACTCCTGATTTTATTCAAACCATTAAGGACTTGAACGACCCAAACACTTTTGGGGTAGGATGTGGGGATTTAGTCTATGATCGACTCCATCTTTTTGAAGAGTACAACAAATCCATCAAAGCCACGGAAATTCCATTCTTCCAAGTCATTGGAAACCATGATATGGACTTGGACTCTCGTACCGATGAGGCCACCACAAGGACCTTTAACCGTCTCTTTGGACCTTCATATTACTCTTTCAACCGAGGAGAGATTCATTATGTTGTATTGGACGATGTTTTTTTTACTGGAGTAGAAAGGGAATATATTGGTTACATCACCGAAAACCAATTGGCATGGCTCGAGGAGGATTTAAAATACATTGAAGCAGGTCGTACTGTGGTGCTTTGTGTTCACATTCCAATATTCCATGTGAAGAACAAAGCACATTTATATGAATTGTTGTCGCCATACAAGACCCATATTCTCTCGGGGCACACCCACAGATCCAACAATTATGTTGAAGAAAACTGCTATGAACACGTTCATGGCGCTGTTTGTGGAGCATGGTGGAGCGGCCCCATCTGTGTTGATGGCACGCCGAATGGATATGGGGTCTACCAAGTCAATGGCAGTGAACTTTCTTGGTATTATAAATCTGTAGGGAAAGACAAATCGCATCAATTTAGATTCTACGAAAGAGGAGCCCATGAAGAATTTCCAAATTCCTGTGTATTGAATATCTGGAACTGGGACCCCAACTGGAGCGTTTGTTGGTACGAAAACGGGGAGCGAAAATCCCATATCAGAAAAGTAAACACAACCGATCCCTTGAGCAATGAACTTCATTTGGGCAATAAATTACCAGAACGAAGACCTTGGGCAGAGCCTGCGATCACAGACCACATGTTTTTCTTTGAGCCCAGCGACATTAACAACATCACCATTGAGGTTTCCGATAATTTTGGCAACACATTTGTTGAGACCGTATCGCCAAATTAAAATAAAGAGCAAATAGTCTCCCAACATTGTTAGCTGATCGTTAAGTCAATTTAAGCCTTATAAAGAAAACGTTAACAATATCCAGAACAGGCCTTCCACACTACGTGGCAAGGCCTTTTTTATTGACTTAACAGCAAGGACCGAAAATAAAAATTATGATTGATCGGGAACGATTTCTGGAACTAGTGGAAAAACACTTGGACCATAACTGCTCTGAAGCAGAAGAGGCTGAATTGGAAGAGTATTACCAAACGTATGGACAACTATTGTTTGTTGAAACATCGGAACAAAAAACCAAACAGCAGTTGTATTCAGGCGTCTCGGCCCAAATAAAAAAATCAAACATGCTCTTGGCTCAGAAACGAAAGCGAAGGACCATGCTCCGCATTGCAGCTTCCATTTCCATTCTGATTGCTCTTGGTATTACATCCTTACTGTTGTTACCTCAAAAACAGGTTGAGCTTATAACCGTAGTTTCCAATTTAGGTGAAAAAAAGGAAGTTACTTTACCAGACAGTTCATTGGTCACCCTGAATGCAGGAAGCAGCTTTACCTACCCAGAATCTTTCAATGGGAATACCCGGGAGGTACAATTGAACGGTGAAGCATTTTTTAAGGTAACCCATGACCCCCAAAAGCCATTTTTGGTCACAGCATCAAAACTCAGTACACGCGTGCTGGGTACATCATTCAACATAAAAGCTTACGATGATGGTCCTGAAATAAAGATTAGTCTGGCCACAGGTTCCATACAAATCAGTAAAGCTGATAGGATTATGGCCACCCTAAAACCAGATGAGCAATTACGCTACAATAAGACCACATCAGACTGTGTAATTGAGACCCATAGCACCAACAATGATATTTCATGGCTGGACAATATCATTAAACTCAATGATCATTCGCTGGAGGAGACCGTTAGAATCGTGGAAAGATGGTTCAATGTGAAACTCCATGTGGTCGATAAAAAATCCGATGCTCCAACCATTACCGGTAGATTCATTGACCCTACGCTGGAAGAGACCATACAAAGTTTGGAACTGTTGACCGGTTCCAAAATCATTTACGAAACCCAAGTAGAACCTTAAAACTTCTAGATATGATATAAAAAACGAGACAAACAAAAAAAGCCTCTTCTGCGCCAACAGAAAAGGCTGGTATAACTACATATTCACCAAATACATAGTATGAAATAATGAAACCAAAATTACTATTTTTTTTCAACGGAAACGTTATGAAAACCATCATGATGTTATGGGCAGTGCAGTTTTTTGCTTTGCCGGCACAGGCTGAAACGGAGAATTCCCCAAATATCAGCCTTCACCAAACCCAAATCAATCTAGTAACCCTATTCCATAAGATTGAAGAACAAGCGGCTGTGAGCTTCATTTACAACAATGAGGTAAAGCAGCTCAAACGTAAAGTGGACGTCAATTACACCAATGAGTCACTAAACACCGTTATGGCCCATTTGGCCCAGATATACGGATTGGGATATAAAATTCAAAAAAACAACATTACAGTTTACCTCAATCAAGTGAACGTACAATCTGTTCAGCAAACTATCAGGGGATCCGTAAAAGATGTAGACGGGGAACCACTGATAGGCGCCAACGTAATGGTGTTGGGCACGGACCGGGGTGTTGTTACCGATTTTGATGGAATTTTTCAAATCCAGGCAAATACCGGGGAAGTTCTTGAGTTTTCATACATAGGGATGGAAACCCAAACTTTTACCATTGCTCCAAATACAACAACAATTGACATTCAACTAAATGTAAATAGTGAACAGTTGGAAGAAGTTGTTCTCATCGGATATGGTGAAAAATCCATTGAATCACTAAGTGCCGCAGTAAGTAAAGTAGATGTGAGTGCCTTGGCAGAACGTCCTGTGAGCAATGCCGCGGTTGCACTTCAAGGATTGACCCCAGGGCTCACCATTACACGATCCAACGGTAGACCTACCAATACCCCAAACATCAACATCCGTGGATTTACCTCTATCAACGGTGGTGATCCCCTTATTATCATTGATGGTGTGGAAGGCGACATCAACGACATTAACCCAAATGACATAGAGAATATCAGTGTTTTGAAGGATGCGGGTGCCGCAGCCATTTATGGTGCCCGCGCTTCCTTTGGTGTTGTTTTGATCACCACCAAACAAGCCAGGGAAGGAGATCTTAAGGTAAGTTTTGAGGCCACAACTGCCATCAATCAGGTTACCACCAATACAGATTTTGTTACCGACCCCTATGAGGCCATACAAATTGCCGATAGCTTTTTTCAGGCCAGTAGTGGGGCTTCCTATTCTGGGTATACCGAAAGTGATCTTGCTGCCTTGCAAGAAGTATCTGCCAACCCATCTTTGGCTCGTGTGATCACAGATACCAGAAACGGCCGGGAGCAGTATGTGCATTACGCCAAGACCGATTGGTGGGACACCTTTTTCAGGAAAAGCAGACCATCTCAAATCTATAATGCATCGATTAGTGGTGGCAGCAAAAAATTAAAAGGCTACTTTTCGTACAGAAACTATCGTGAAATCGGCATCCTTAAGGTTCAAGAAGATCTTTTCAAAAAGGAGAACTACCGGGCCAAGCTGGAGTTCAAGTTGAACGATTGGATCACTATTACCGACAACATGCAGTTCAATAAATATAACGACCTTCAATATGGAGGTTATAGAGGTGGATGGCACGGAAACTATTGGAACTATTTGGTTTATAACCATGCCATGCCCTGGTATTCGCCCATCAACCCCGACGGCACTTTTTTTATTAGAAGTGAATTGAACAACTATGATGCCGGTGATGGGCTGTATGCTTCCCTTTTAAATGGTAAATCCAAACAAGAAACAGAGGATTCCGAATTTTCGAACATCATCACCGCTACACTTACCCCTACTGATGGCCTTACTGTAAAGGCAAGCTACGCTTTTAGGAAAATGAACCAGAACATCTACCAAAGGTCTACCTTAAATCCCTATAGCATTTATGTTGGGGAAATCCAGACCTCGGGAATTGATAGATTGACGGAATTCAACACCGCTGCGGAATACGATGCCTTCAACATTTATGCGGATTACAACAGACGTTTTGGGAAACATCATTTTGATGCCATGGTTGGTTTTGGTCAAGAATCCATGTATAGCAAGACCATCCAGGCCAGTACCCAGGGATTGATTTCTGATGACCTGAACTCCTTAGGATTGGGCACAACTGCTGACGATGCCAATGGAAGCGCATACGAATGGGCACTGCAAGGTGTTTTTTCAAGGGTTTCTTATGATTTTGACAACAAGTACTTTTTGGAATTGAACGGTAGATATGACGGAACCTCCAGATTTCCTTCAGATTTCAGATGGGGTTTCTTTCCTTCAGTATCTGCAGCATGGGCCATTCATAATGAAGGGTTTATGGAAAGCCTAAACCCAACCCTTAGCCAACTGAAACTAAGGGCATCATATGGCTCATTAGGGAATCAACAAATCTCGCCCTATGCCTATCAGCCTGTTTTATCAAGGTCGGTCAACCAAGCATTTTCATTGAATGGCAGTCCATTGGAATATATTTCCTCCCCTGCCTTGAACCCGGTTGATATTACCTGGGAAGAGGTCAGGACCCTTGATTTTGGTGCAGACCTTGGGTTTTTCAGGAACAAATTGACCGCCAATTTTGATTGGTTCAAAAGAGAGACATTGGGAATGCTTACGGCCGGACAAGTACTTCCTGCAACCCTAGGAGCAGCTGCACCACAGCAAAATGCAGCAGACTTAGAGACAAAAGGTTTTGAACTTTCCTTGGGATACAGTGATAACTTTACCCTTGGCGGCTCCCCTTTCCAATTTAGTTTGAGCGCTGGACTTTCCAACTCAGAAACCGTAATTACCCGATTTGACAATCCAGAGAAACTTTTGAACTCCTTCTACGAAGGTATGGTCATTGGCGACCTATGGGGTTATGAAATTGAAGGGCTTTTTCAATCCGAAGAAGAAATCGCCGCCCATGTGGACCAATCCTATGTAAGTGCACGAATTTCAGGGCGGGGCGGCCTTCAACCTGGAGATGTAAAATATGTCGATATTAATGGGGACGGTGTAGTGGATGCAGGCACCAATACGCTGGATAATCCAGGGGATCAAAAAATCGTGGGCAACGTAGCGCCAAAATACCTATACAATTTTAGGTTGTCCACCAGTTGGAAGGGATTTGACCTATCCGCCTTTTTTCAAGGTGTGGGCAAGCAAGATTGGTATCCCGGTTACAATTCCCAGTTGTTCTGGGGGCCATACAGCCGTCCGTATGCTTCATTTGTCCGAAAAGACTTGGCCAACAACATTTGGACCCCGGACAATACAGGTGCCTATTACCCCAGAGGATTTGGATATATCGCCCTAAGTGGGAGAAATTCCCTGTACAATACCAACGACCGTTACCTCCAGGATATCTCTTACCTGCGATTAAAAAACCTCACATTTGGGTACAACCTGCCAAAATCGGTATTGGATAGAACACCTTTTGATAAGATTAGACTATACCTCAGTGGGGAGAACATTCTAACCTTCACCAAACTGACCGATTACATTGATCCTGAGATTGCCAGCAACCAGGTAAATCTTAACTCCCCCTCTGGATCTTACATCTACGACTCCAGAGGACAGGAAGCCCCAATGTCCAAAACTTACTCTTTGGGTATTTCAGTTCAATTTTAAACCAATTATGATGATGAAACGAATATATATTGCATTGATAAGTTTGAGCAGTTTGCTTTTGGTGAATTGTAGTGATGACTATTTGGACAAAAATCCCATATCCGATGTCAGTGAGGAAAGTTTTTTTCTAACTGCTTCAGATCTGGAACTGTACACCAACGGTTTCTACCTATTGCTACCAAACAGCTCCAATAGAAATGAGATTTTCACCACGGATAGTCAGTGCGGAGAGATTGTCCTTAATACCGTAAGTGATCTTATGAACAGCTCCCGCATTGTCCCCACTACTGGTGGTGGGTGGAGCTGGACCAATCTGCGTAACATCAACTACTTCTTGGAAAACTACGAGAAGTGCAGTGATGAAACCGCAAAAAACCGTTACGGTGGGGTAGCTCGTTTTTTTAGGGCTTATTTCTATTTTAATATGGTAATGAATTTTGGTGATGTACCATGGTACGACAAAACTATGGAGGCCGATGATCAAGATCTGTATAAAGCTCGTGACGACAGACAGTTTGTAGTGGACATGATCATGGAAGACCTCGATTGGGCCATTGCCAACATGGGTGACCAACAATATGCCTATGAAGTGAGCAAGTATACCGCTTTGGCATTAAAATCCAGAGTGGGGCTTTTTGAAGGCACTTTTGGGAAATACCACGGTATCCCAGGATACGAAAAATACTTGGAAGCCGCCATAGATGCTTCACAAGAGTTGATGGACAATAGTCCTTACGGATTGTACAACACCGGAAATATTGAGGCCGATTATGCCAATTTGTTCAGGGCAGAAACGGCAGAGACCACAGAGATCATTCTAGCTAGGGAATACACAGAACCCTTGACCAACGGACACCGGGCAAATTATTACACCTTGACCGGTTCCCAAGGAACACCGGGTATGCCAAAATCTGTGGTAAACTCGTACCTAAACGCTGATGGCAGCCGTTTTACGGACCAACCGGATTACAACATCATTCCCTTTGCCATGGAAACTGCCAATCGTGATCCAAGATTGTCACAGACCATTCGCACATCTGGCTACACAAGGGTGGGACAAAGTGTGGAGTTGGCTCCAGACCTTTCTTTTAGCATTACTGGATACCATTTGACCAAGTTTGTCACAGGTGCCAATTCAGACGGTATCAACCAAAACACCAATGATTTGCCCGTATTCCGTTTTGCAGAGGTGTTGTTGAACTATGCCGAGGCGAAAGCGGAACTGGGAACAGCTACCCAAACTGACATGGACAACTCCATAGGATTGCTCAGGAACAGGGTCGGAATGCCTGGGCTTTCCCTTGCTGAGGCAAATGCCAATCCAGATGTTTATCAAGAAACCTTCTATCCTAATGTAAGTGGGGCCAACAAAGGTCTTATTTTGGAAATCAGAAGAGAGCGAAGGATCGAAATGTATATGGAAGGACATCGTTGGAACGATGTTAGACGTTGGAAAGCCGGACAATCCATCACGTTGCCGTTGCGTGGAATCTATTTGCCCGGTGCCGGTGAATACGATTTGGACGATAACGGGGCCATTGATTTGGTTGTTTTTGAAGGTGAGCTTCCATCTGGTCAAATTGAAGGGGCCAAATACTTTCAGCTAGGCACCGATATTAATTTAAGTCCAGATAATCTAATAGACCCACTTCCCGGTTTCAACGACAGAACTTTTAATGAGGACAGGGATTACTTGCTCCCCATTCCAACCCAAGAATTGCAGTTGAACACCAACCTAGTGCAAAACCCCAATTGGTAAGAATAAAACCATTTTGTATCCCCGGAAGACAAGGTGTTTCCGGGGATACTTTTTAGTAACAAAAGCATAATATTCTACAAGCGATCAGTTGACTTTCACCCAATAGTTTTGTAGGAAAGGACTTTTTTAACCCCCAAGAAGGACTCAATGGCAGAGAACGAAAAGTTGTTGCTGGAAGCGCTGAAAAACCGACAGGAAAAAGCACTCGAAACTATTTTTGATCGCTACTGGAAACGTCTCTACATTTACGCACACAGTCTTACGGGAGACCATCAAATCGCTGAAGATCTGGTTCAGGAAATCTTCATTAGCCTTTGGGAAAAGTCTGCGACCACTTCCATTGAACAAATTGAGGCCTACCTTTTCAGAGGAGTAAAATATAGGGCCATTAACCATTTAAAGTTGGAACAACGAAAAGTATCTGCAGAAGAAGAGCTCAAGCTTCGCCCCATAAAGGAAGGCACAGAAGAACATATGGACTATCTTGAATCCAGTGAACTCTTTCAAAAAACCATGGAAAAACTCCCCAATCGATGTAGAAGAGTATTCTATCTAAGTCGTGTACAAGGTTACAATAATAGAGAGATTGCCCAAGAAATGAACATTTCCATTCGTACCGTGGAAACACATATAAGCAATGCGCTAAGTCTGTTCAGGATACATTTTAATAATAGCTTTCTCCCTATTTTGCTATTCCTTTTTTGTAATTAGGGAATTTTTCACTTGGCCGGCAAAGCATCGACAGTAGCACTTTCATCCTTAATAGTGTAGACCTTCCAAATAACAAATCCTGTCAAAATTACCATTCCAGCCCCAACATAGGTGTTCAATTGCAGAAAGAATCCCAACCAACTGCCATTATAATCGAAGAGCTCCTTTCCCAAAAGAATCGCAACACTTACCAAGTACCCCAAGGCATCTGCCACATAAAACAAAAATCCTATGGTACCCTTATATCGAAGTAGGGCCAACAGTCGTTCAAAAACTACACAGTGAAATAGTATATACGGCAAATAGATGCCAAAGCCGGAGACAATCATCCAAAAAATAGGGGAAAGTGATCCCTTTTCCAGCAAGATTGATGATCCCCACAAAAGCAAAGCCCCGACCAATACGGCCACCATGCTCCAAACAAAAGCTTTTTTATTGTTGAAGACCAGTACGGCCAAAGCAGCGATTATCAATACCACTATTGCAATGGGAATCTCCGTCAATGTAATTAGTTTAGGTTTGTCCGCATAGCCCAACTCTGACCAAAATTCCACAGTAAAATTATCCCTAAAATCGCGGGAAGCGGTAAGAAAAACATAGACAAGCACTAAACCATAAAACAGTAATCCATGCTTTTTAATAAAGCCTTTTCGCTGCAATTTATCCATAGGCAATCTTTCTGTTCTCAATTGGATATCCATCTCATCAGGCGCCTTTGTGCCGCCCAACAAGAAGACCGAACCTATGAACAACGGAAAAAACAGAAGACCTGTAACAAATGGCATCCAAATTTCACTCACACCAAGGTCTTGCATCAACCAAACCCCGGTAGTTTTTATAAATCCCGTGGAGAAAATGAAAGTAGCGCTCAAAGCGGCCACCAGAAGCTCAGTATTTCGTCTTCCTTCCAAAAAAGAGAGCACAAGCCCAAAAATCATCCCTAAGGTAAGTCCGTTGAAAAACATAGCAACAGGACGAAGTGCTATGGGCAAATAAACCATTAGTAACAAAAAAAGCAAGCCAGCAGAAACCAGGCCCAACAGCATCCTTTCACTTTTTCTTCCTTTACTTTCAGACACCAACCGTATCCCAATGAATTTCGAGAGCATATAGCCAAAGACCTGACTCAAAACCAAAACGGTCTTGTAATCAAAACCGAACAACAACTGCTCATTGAACTGGGCCGCAAGAAATGATTTGCGCACAGCATACATTCCGGTATAACAGATAAATGCAGCGATCATGAGATAAATATCGTTTCGTGAAACACAGATTCTCCCCCTTGCTATTTTTTTCATTTAAAGAAAATTTAATATTACCTCTTTTCAAAACAAACATATCACAGTACTTCGCCTTTCACCTATATTTAAAGTTATCAAATAAAGAAATTTTCATTAGGTTAAATAAGTTTTACTAAAATGAAAACAATAGCATTCACTATTTGTTTCTTATAAAGAAAATTATAGTTTAGCCAATAAACCAGAATCAAATGGGACAAACTGAATATATTGTGATGTGGGTAGGTTCAAAAATCAAGGAAATCCGAAGGAACAAGGACCTAAAATTGAACGACCTTTCGCAGCAAACAGGGATCAGCATTGCCATGCTGTCCAAAATTGAAAATGGCAGGGTGTTTCCCACTTGGCATTCCTTACTCCAGATTTTTACTGCATTGGACCTTAACCTGAACACCTTTTTCAATGATTTGCCCAAGGAAAATGAATTCTCTGGTTACCTTTTGTTCAGATCAAATGAATATCGATCCATTGAAAAAGAGGAAGAGGCCAAAGGTTTTGATTATAGACTTGTCCTTACCAGGAGTATTGAAAAGTCGGCCCTTGAAATTTCAGTATTGACATTACGTCCCGGAGCAAGCCGTGAAAAGGTCTCTACTGATGGTTTTCAGTTCTTATTTGTGGTGAAAGGTTCGGTGGTCTACCACATAGGCAAGGAAACCTTGACACTTGAGGAAGGAGATTCCCTTTTCTTTGACGGCGGAATTGAGCATGTGCCCGAAAACAAAACCGCCGAGGAGGCCTTTTTATTGTTGATGTACTTTTTAACTGTCAATTAAACCATGAAACATACCGCCAAGGCCATGGTGTTTGAAGGCGTAGAAATACCCTTTGCCCCATATCATGTAGAATTGCCCAAACCTCTCGAAGGTGAAGTATTGGTAGAAATCAGCTTTTCCACTATCTGCACCAGTGATCTTCATAGCTTTTTTGGGAGGAGAGAATCACCTTGCCCCTGTATTTTGGGACATGAAATCATGGGCAGGGTAATTGCGGTAGGACTTGGAGGCGCCAGTGATTTTTCGGGAAAAAAAATCAAGAGAGGTGATAGGATCACATGGTCGGTATATGCATATGACCACAATGACCCAACAGCTTTAAAAGGGTACCCTCAAAAGTCCCAAAACCTTTACAAATACGGACATGAAAAATTTAGCGCCAACAACAATCTCAATGGTGGTTTCGCTTCCCACTGTTTGTTAGAGAAAGGAACCTGCATCTATTCCCTTCCAGACAAAATAAGTGACAAGGAAGCGGCTCCATTGAACTGTTCCCATGCCACAATGGTAGGTGCGTTGCGAATGGCAGGTGATGTAAAAGGAAAAAACATCGCGGTTATCGGGGTCGGAATGTTGGGGCTATCCGCTTGCGCCATGGCACGTGAAAACGGTGCCGCAAATGTGGTGGCCATAGACTTGAATACGGAGCGGCTGGCCAAATCCCTTCAATTTGGAGCCAATACCACCATCGATTCACAAAAAGATATAAAAGAATGGGCATTGACGGTTAAAGGACTTGGAGGTCTGGATGTAATTTTGGACACCAGTGGTAATCCAACGGTAATTGAAAACGGAATCTCGTTACTGAACATCGGGGGTTCCTGTATCATTGTTGGTGCTGTTTATTCTCAACGAAACCTATCCATAGATGCAGAGACCATTGTTCGGAGAATTCTTACCATTAGAGGGCTACATAACTATGTCCCTGAAGACCTCTATATTGCCATCAGGTTTATGCTGGCAACTAAACACAAATATCCTTTTGAAAGTTTGGTTAGCGTTGAGTACCCTTTGGAGGAGTTGGACAAAGCATTTGAATTAGCAGACAAGGGACAAGCCTATAGAGTGGGCATATATCCCACTCCTACAAACAAAAAAAAGATGCCGATTGAAAGGTCAACAGAAACCTCGGCATAAATGTACCCCAAAAATTAGGGAAGTAAGGATAACAGATAAATAAAGAGCAATGAACGGCATACATTTATATCCATCTTCCAATCAATCGTAATTTCATGCTTCCATATCTATTTGTCCGCACCAATCATCGATCCCTGGGGCTTAAGGGTAAATCCATGAGCATTTTCGCCCAGGTCGGTTCTCTTATTGGCCCGATATTCCATATCGAGGTACTTGTACATAGGCATATTTTGGGCATGGTCGGAATAGATTGGTAAAACAGTGGCATGGTCGCTGCCCATGGTAAACACTCTTTCGGCCATTTCACCGATCTTGTCCGGGCAATTGGTGTACAACTCCCAGAATTTCAAATGCGGTTCAAAAAATATATCCCTTTTGATGTTTCACTGGAACGCTCTTGCCTTCAAATTGAAAACGTGGGGGTCATAAAAAGTATCTTGAGCTTTTCGGCGCTCTGACTTGATTTATCCTTTTTGGGCCCTGTAAAATTTAATTTATTCCGTGTTGACCCATTTCAGCTTTTGAGCGGTACTGTCGCATATAAATGGAAAAGGGCCGGAATCAAGACTCCGGCCCCATCAATCAAAATCACAACCAACATCAATTATAAATTGTTATTTCAAATATTTTTTCAATTCGGCAGCGGCGTGGTCCAACATGGCTTTTGTAGAGGGTTGATTGGCCAAGGCGTTCAACAATCCAAAGTCATGGATGGTCCCATTGTAGCGAACCGTGGTCACTTCGACACCAGCCTGGTCCAATTTACGACCATAGGCCTCACCCTCATCCCTAAGGATATCGTTCTCAGCGACCATGATCACTGCAGGGGGCAACCCTTTCAATTCATCGATACTGGCTTGCAATGGTGAAGCATAAATAGATTTCCTTTCTTTGGGGTCGGTGGTGTATTGATCCCACATCCATTTCATGATGGGTACGGTCAAGAACCTATCAGAAGCAAACTTTTGGTAGGACTCCTGACTAAAAGTAGCATCGGTCACAGGCCACAAAAGAATCTGTGCCTTGATCTCAGGTCCGTTCTCTGCTTTGGCCCTCAGGGCTGTCACAGCGGTCATGTTTCCACCAACACTGTTACCTACCACCGCCAAACGTTTTCCGTCCACATTGATTTCTTTACCATGCTCGGCTACCCACTTGGTTGCGGCATAGATCTCGTTGATGGCCACTGGGAATTGTGCTTCTGGTGAAGGGGTATAGTTTACAAAGACCCCAACATATCCAGAGCGGACCACTAGATCCCTGACCAATCTTTTGTGGGTTGGGTAATCTCCCAAGATCCATCCACCACCATGGATGAACACGAATACAGGAAGTTCCCCTTTCACACCACTTGGCCGTACAATATTCAATTTTACCTCATACCCATCGGCATGGATGGTCTTTTCGGATTCATCGATACCGCTAAGGTCTACTTCAAAAGCCTGTTGGGCTCCTACCAATACTTGGCGGGCATCTTCTTTGGAAAGGGTTTCAAGACCTGGTCCACCGGATGTGTTCAATACGGTTAAAAAATCCTTTACGCCTTGATCAAGATGTGCATCGGTGGCATAATCTTGTACCTGTGCATTAACTGTTGTACTCATAACTGTTAGAATTAAAGTTTTAAAAATTGTTTTCATTGTGATACTTTTTAAAGGTTATTTCATTTTGATGGCACAAAGATTTATCATTTGGTATATATAAATCAAATTAATAATTTTATGTATTAATTACTTTTATTTATAAGTATGACTATACAACAGCTCCGGTACATTGTGACCCTTGAAAAAGAACGACATTTTGCTCGGGCTGCCGAAAAATGTTTGGTCACGCAGCCTGGTCTGACCATTCAGTTGAAAAAACTGGAAGAGGAAATCGGCATCAAGATCTTTGATCGATCCAAAGTTCCGTTAGAACCAACCCTATTAGGGCTTGAAATCATTGAAAAGGCCAAAAGGATATTACGTGAAGTGGACACGGTTCGCGACTTTGTAATCGAACAAAAGAACATTCTATCAGGAAAGGTACATCTGGGCGTGGTTTCCACCTTGTCCCCTTACTTGATTCCCCTCTGTTTGAGGGAGTTTCAAAAAACCTTGCCCGAAGTGGAATTCATCATTTCCGAGGACTCCACGGTTGGGCTGATGAAAACCCTGGAGACTGGGGAACTGGATGTCGCTTTGATGGCCACGCCCACGGGCAATCCCAGCTTAAGGGAATTTCCCATTTTTGATGAGCCCTTTATGGCCTATTTGCCCTTGGGACATAAAAGTTCCGAGCAGGACTCCTATGAACTGGATGATCAAGACAGGGCTAATCTGCTCATCTTGGAGGGGGAATTCTGTTACAACTCCCAATTGTTGGATATCTGTAGCTTGGACACTTCCAATTCCTTCCACAATTTCTCCTATGAGATCAACTCCATTGAAACACTCAAGAACATGGTCAGGCAAGGTTTTGGATTTGCCATTGTCCCCCTATTGTCCACCATTGGGCAAAACGGAGAAACAAAGGCTCGAAGCATCCCATTTAGTGCACCACAACCCGCACGTGAGATCAGTCTGGTGACTTCGGATACGTTTTCAAAAAAACTATTGGTGGAAAAAATGAGCCAAGCGATATGGACCAGTCTACCGGATAGTTTTAAAGGGAATACGACATATAAAAAGGTGAGATGGGACGATTCCCCGTATTTCTCAAAGAAAATCAAACAATAGATTATTCAAGGGTAATGGAAAAACAACCTTGATGGACAATTTCAATTTTTGGGGAAAATGGGGAAACCAATGTCAAGAAAGAACTTATCCTCTGACCTAAGGCTTTAAATCTCCACTGTCCTCCAAGGTTGGCACAGTATTTTTGCTAATCCATCAATTGGAGTTGCCCAAGGGCCATTTCAATGGATGCTTCTTTGGTTTCGACCATGGCGGTACCCTCGGCCCTTACAATTTCGATATCGGTAATTCCCAAAAAGCCAAAAATGGTCTTTAGATATGGGGACACAAAATCCATTTGTTTGGCCAGACCCTTGGAATAAATCCCTCCCGAGGCCATGGAAATATAGGCTTTAGTATTCTTTATCAACCCTTTAGGTCCATCCTTCCCATATTCGAAGGTTATGCCCGCACGGCTGATATGATCTAACCATGCCTTGAGCTGGGATGGAATCCCGAAATTATACATAGGGGCATCTATGATCAGGATATCCGCTTCCATTACTTCCTTTATGGCCTTGTCGGATGCCATCAGTAGGATTTCCTGTTCCGGGGACAATTCTTCCTTGGGCACAAAAAAAGCGGCAAAGGTATCCCCTCCCAAATGCGGAAAATCCTCTTCGGACAAATCCTTTGTCACCACATACATATCCGTATAAAGGTCCCTAAGTCTATGCACCAGTCCACAACCCAATCTTGAGCTATAGGATTGATTGCCATTAATGCTTGATTTGATATGCAATACTCTTTTCATATTTGGATTTATTGATTGTTCGATTTCTTGATGCGGTGTACCCCTTTAACAAAAAGGGCATAGGAGATGGTAAGTAGGACCAAGAACACCAATGGGGCAAGCCAAAGAGCAATCGGGTCTCCGACCGAGATGTGCGCCAAGGCAGCAGACACAAACGTAAAGGCAAACCCGGCATATGCCCAATCCTTGATCCGGTCCTTCACCGGTGCAATCAGCAGCACAGCACCAATGATTTTGGCAATGGTATCAAACGTTTTGGGGACCTTCCTGCCGACCCCAGCCACCCACCCATTGCAGAACCCGTAAAAAAAATGGTCTTACATATTGAACTACCATTATTGGGCGGACACATTTTAATGGGGACTGACGCACCTAAAGAAATGGGGTTCACTCTGACACAAGGCAATACGATGCACATCCAACTCGAACCCGATTCAAAAGAAGAAGCACAACGGCTGTTTGATGAACTTTCAATTGATGGCAAAATAGAAATGCCAATTCAAGATATGTTTTGGGGTGCGTATTACGGAAGTTTTACGGACAAATATGGTATCAACTGGATGATTAACTTTCAAAACAGAAACCAATGAAAACTAAAATAATGTTTGTCCTAAGCCTACTTTTTGGCTTAATGTTCGTCAATGCCGGTTTGAACAAATTCTTCCAGTATCTGCCCCTACCGGATGACCTCCCCGAAAGTATGCTCAAGGTGACCGAAGCCTTTACCACCATTGGTTGGTTGATGCCC
This sequence comes from Flagellimonas hadalis, assembly GCF_007785775.2. Lineage (GTDB taxonomy): Bacteria > Bacteroidota > Bacteroidia > Flavobacteriales > Flavobacteriaceae > Flagellimonas > Flagellimonas hadalis. The sequence continues at coordinate 76,500 of NZ_VNIK02000001.1, read as the reverse complement.
TTGGTAGGTCTGTTCGAAGTGATCGGTGGTATACTTTTCATAATCCCCAAAACCAGGGCATTGGGTGCCATCGTCATCCTTCCCATAATGGTGGGCATTCTGCTCACAAGTATTGTACATGTACCATCAGGTCTTCCCCTTGCAGCGACACTTTTTCTGATCAACCTATGGGTGATCGTTGAACATAGAGCAAAATATGTACCCTTGATTACCCCTAAATCTTGAGTCAAAAGAGGTAACTCCTACCTAGAAAACAAGGGGATTATGCGTTACATTTGATATGAAATAAAAGGAGAAGCAAAAATACGGTTTGACACCGGCCTATGCTGAACAGCGTCCAACGGATGGACAAGCTGTATACCCTCCTGAACCATGTCCATGCAAAGACCCTCAAAACCTATCCTACTGTTCCTGCTGTTGCTACAATTTGCAGCTTGCAGGGACCGTGGAACAAACCCAACGACCATTTCGCAAATGACAAAGGGAACCGTGGACAACAACGGGGTCGACATCCACTATACGGACAGCAAGGCAGGTGAAACCGTCCTTTTTTTCGTCCATGGATGGGGCATCGACCACACCTATTGGGACAGCCAAACCAGTTATTTTTCCAAGGCCTACCGCGTGGTCACCATCGACCTGCCCGGTTTTGGCACCTCCGGGAGGAACAGGACCTCCTGGACCGTGGAGGCGTATGCCCGGGATATCAAAGCGGTCATGGAAGCACTGGAACTCAAAAAGGTCATCCTCATAGGGCACTCCATGAGCGGTTCGATAGTCGTTGAAGCGGCAAGGGCCCATCCCTCGGGCATCATCGGTCTCGTCGGGGTCGATAACATGAAGGCCATCGGCTTTGCCATGACCCCTGAAATGGAAAGGGAATGGGATACCCATTATGCCACCATGGAAAAGCACTTTGAACGGAGTGTGGCCGAGGAGGGCAAGTTCCTGTTCTCCCCCACCACGGACCCTGCGGTACAAAAAAGGGTCCTCAGGGACATTTCCAGCGCCGATCCCGCCATTGCCGTGGCCAGTCTCAAAAACCTGGACAAATATCCCTTTGCACAAAAGTTACAGTCCCTGGAACAGCCCCTTTACCTGATCAACAGTGATTACCAGCCCACGGACACCCTGGCCTTTAAGCAAAACCATATCGACTATCACCTGTTGAACATGGGCACTACCGGCCATTATCCCATGATCGAAAACAGCAAACGGTTCAATGCCCTTTTGGAAAAGGCCATTGGATCGATCATGGAAAAAGGGGCACGGTAAGGGTAGAGGGCCCTTGAGGAACGAAAAAGCGACCTGTTCATTTTAATTATAGCCCATTGGGACATCCAAAAGAAAATTGAATTTGACAAACACTGGGGAATAGATTCCAATCTATCAAGGTTTGTTTCCAAATCGGATGCTTGGAAGACCAATATCAGAAAATGCTTTGATACGTTTGAAAATACCGAACTCACTGTCTTTCCGAAAATAGAAATCGATTCCCCCTTTGCTATGGAATATCACTTCTATATGCTCAGACCTTTATAAGTACACTCCCCCGCGTGAGGGATTGCAGTGAAAAGCCCTCCCTTGGGCAGGCCTTGCAACGGAAAGCCCGGACCTTTGGGACACGCCCCAAAGACAACCCTCCAACCCAGATCAGCCATCCACCTCCTGCACTGAACTCCAGACCAGGAAACTTATATCAGAACATGGCACTATGGCCATCCTTTACAAACAAGATGGCATATGTATTGAAACTATCCCACAATACACGGCATGAAACAAATGAAAATCCTTCAGTTTCCCAAGTAGCCAGGTACATGACAATCATTTACACATGGTATTTGCCGTATTATTTAATTGTCCAGATATCATTGAAAGGTTCCAAGACTTCAGAACCTCCAATGTTCCATAGGTTCCCATTGAATGAAATGCTCGTATGGTCAGAGCGTTTGGGCATTCCATCTTCACAGTACAATTGCCAATCAATCCCATCCTCGCTGCTCCAAACATCGGTTAAATCACTGGAATCACCTGACCCGGCAATCAACCATAACGTATTTTCATATACAACCGATGAATGGTCCCGTCTTGGCAAGAAAGGGGCACTCGCTAATTCCATTGTCCAGTTCAAACCATCCTCACTTGACCAAACATCATTCAGACTCTTACTGGAAAGCGGTCCCGAACCTCCAATTATCCATATTTTATTGTTGAATATTGTGGTTGAACCACCAAATCTTTGCGGGTGATTTGCAATATCCCCCTCTTTGGTCCAAGTTTGACCATCTGGGGAGCTCCATGTCCGAGTAATATTTGGTATGTTGCTTTGTCCAACATCGAACAACCAAATTTTACCGTTAAATGAAACCGCGGTAAAATTGAATATGGGAGGAGTGTTGGAATTATCCGTCTCCTGAATCCAATCCTCGCCGTTGGATGAGCTCCAAATGTCACCCGGCAATCCTCCGATCACCCATAATTTATCATTGAATACAATGGTCGAATGCCCAAACCTTTCATCAAAACCTGGATCATCGTTTACCAAACTCCAATCAATACCATTATCCGAACTCCAAACATCGTTATAGACCATATCCGCACCTTGGGTGAACGTTCGTCCACCGATCAACCATATCTTTCCTTTAAAAAAAGTTGTGGTATGGTCATGGATTTTTGGGAATTGAGCATTATCGAGCCTATTGATAAAGGAACATTGCGACGATTGGGGAGGCCCAACATCTTCATTGGAATCGGTCGGTTCACAGGACGTTGTGAACAAAATGGACACTAGGAAAGCTTTGATCAGGCACTTTGTAATTTTCATGGTTTGACTAAAAGTATAGCAGCACTGACATCAAGTGAGCTGCAATCGGTTACTAATATTGGTAATACGGGCCGGTTGAAATGCGATAGGGATTTTACAAGTAGCCTAAGCCGGTTTTTGACCCACATAACGGTTATCCGTATTTTATTTAAAACTCGGTCCCCCGGCTTTTCGCAATGCTGTGGATAAGCGCTGCATGAATTTTTCAGATTGGCCACTGGTAAGAAATACAATCTTATGTCTTGGTCTTTTAAAATCATCGATTTCTATAATGACATTTTTTGCCTTACTGTTAGAGCTAAAGGACCTGTACCTCATCCCGGTAACTTGGTCGACACCAAAGGAGTGGCCATTGATATTGATTGTCCGATCTTTGAAATTGACCGTGACCCCGCCTTGTTTGAATTCGCTCTCGTTCACTGTATATCTTGTATTTAAAAAGCCCTTCAAAAATAGATAGCCAATGATTCCCAGCACTACAATGATGATGATTGTAAAAAATTCCATGCTCAATTGATTTTAAACTATTTGTCGTTGGTGGTATAGTGAACAATATCGGTAATGCCAACTTCCTTTATAAGCTTGTAAGTATAATACGATGCATGGGCTTCCCCCATGGTACTTTTGACCGTAGTTCCATCTTCAAATTCCATCATCATATGCCCGCTGTTCCCACTGAACTTTTCATATTCCAATCTCAATTGATCATTGTCGGCTTTGGAAAAGTGAAGTTTATTGGATGAATTTTCCTTTTTCCATGTTCCGATGAATTCTTCCTTGTAGCCATCCGAACTGCAAGACATTAGCGGTAGGAGCACGAAAAATGTAAAAAAAAGATATTGCATCATATGCGTTTGAAATTACAGCTGAATGTCCTTCTATAAATTGTTGCCTCTTCGGATACACCCATCTTCCCTCTGATGATCGGAACCCGATAAAAAAAGTATCTTACCATGACCAAGCACTTCGTAACGATTTCCATACTCTGTGCTGTGCTCAATTACCCTCCATTGCAAAGATCAGGGCCAAAAGAACACCGCTTCCACCCATGAGCAACATTCCCAATACGCCCAACAACTGTGCAAAACACCCTTTGTTTTGATGTTTGTTGGCACTTTCAAAACTATCGAATTCAACGACCCCTCCACCGGTCCTGTTTTCAAATTCGTATTTGCTCGCCCTATACTTCATCTTTCCTGAAATGATATATAAAATCAATCCCAACAGAAATAATCCGATCAGTAGCCCTTTAAGATTGTTCATGTCATTTACACGCATAACCGCTTTTCAACTAACGTATCAGTTCTAACTATCTAAGCAGATGTCCCAAAGAATAAACCTGGATGTTGCCTATCAAATAGAGTGAGGATAAACAAATCCAATTTCAAACGAACATCAAATTACTGGATTCCTGCAATTAGCGTATGGTTTAGAAACTAAAATTTAAACCTTTGGTATTAGGAAAAAGATATTATAACCATTGTTCTAGTTACCGCCCGTTCAAGGTGTACATTTTACGATAGGAAATTGCCTTTTACGTTACATGTTCGTAAGAAGTATATCTTCAAGGCCCTGCCATCAAATGTTGTTTCTCCGAAATATGATATTTCGACAATCATTCAATCATCCATTATAATCTTGATTTGATTCACTTTTTTGAAGCCATAATTTTCAAAAACAACAGAACCTTAAGTGAAATTTGGGCAAACTCGCGGATCAAACTTAGATACAAGGGACAAAAATAGGTGATCGACAACACCCCCATGAAAACACCAAAACCACCAAAATAGCTATTGGCACTTTTTATGGCAACAATAACCCCGATTGGATAAATCAAAAAAATCAAAGCATCAAAAATGCTGATCAGCCACACATATAATGGAAAGTCATCTGACAATTGAGTCACTTCACCATTTTCAAGTTTGGCGTTTGATAGATTTTTCAATGAATTCATATAGATTTTGAGGGGTAATGTAAACGGTTTAATGATCAACAATTCCAAAACACGCAATAATGCCTTTCCCCAGTCTATTTTTTTGAAATCTTTTTGTATTGCCTCCATCATTCCCTACAAATTTCCATTGATTTTTTCACGACCAATGCTTGAAACTTCTGCATCTCTTCGGAACTTTGGTATTTTTCCATCATCTTTTCAGCAAATTTCTGGACCTTTTCCCCGTGTTCCTCAATGGATTTGGTATCAATATTTCCATTCTCAATGGCTCCCAAGGTGTTATCCATGGTTATTCGCATTGATTCACATTGTAGTTCTGCCATTCTTTCCGCGTCGCTTTCCATGGAAGAGCACGACACAAGCATTACGGCAAGAATAGTGTAAAGGGTCGTTTTATATTTCATCATATCGGTATCGTTTGTCAACAAACCTAGCCTGATCGACCAGAAAGTCTTTACGGCTTTCCGTAATTACTTGCATATCTTTACAAATTGATGGAAATTGGCAATTCCCCAACAGGAAAAACCTCTGATTGAATTGAGTACGATCGGAAACACTTTTCCACAATCTTCCCTACTGACCTTGTTTTTGACTTAGGCAACCGATACCATAGCATAAGAATAAACCGGGAACATTGGAATGAAAATTAAAAACACATGGGTTGTTGCCATTGCGGTACTGACATTGTTTTTTGTTAAATATTATCTCTTGAACGAAGAATTTCTATCGATTCTTCTATGGATCGTGAGTTTCCTTTTGGCAAGCTTTCTGAAAAAAAAATTCTTTTCCCTAAAAAAGAAAACCAGTCTGGATGATCACATTTTTACTCCCACAAAAAAGAATTTCATAAAGGATACCATTCGAAGCCAAGCCATGGCCCAAAGCAAAAACATGCTCAGGGTTTCGGGGAACAACAATCTGGATTATATAGAACGTCTCAATTGGCAATTGCATAACGACCACGGCCAATTGGAGAGACACCAGGGAACGCTCTTTGATCTTCTATCGGCAGTAAAGCCCAAACAAAAGAACAATTTCATCATTTTTGGCGAATCCGGGGTTGGGAAAACATTCGCCGTGTTCGATTACATCCATAAACGAATCGAAGCCGATGCCGATTTCACACCCATATTCATTGCCCTATCGGATTGGATCCCGCAGAAATCACTGACCAATTGGACCGTGAACAAAGCTTCCAAAATTTACCATTTGGACAAGGACCACCTGGGGACCGGACTGGACAAAGGAATTTTCTTCCCCATATTCGATGGGTTGGACCGCGTCAAGGATGAGCACATCTTACCGTTATTTGAAAGTTTGATGAAAATGGCCTCAAGAACACCCATGGCCATCGTTATGAAGACCGAAACCTACCAGAAGCTACATAGGGAATACACGGATGTGGATGCATTTTGGAAACTTCCCTTTCATCTTATCGAACTGAAGACCTTGAAACCCAAATTGGTCGAATCCATACTTACGGAAAATGGCGATCATCAAAAACTCGAGATTTTCCGTTCCAACCCCAAGTTTAAATTTCTGTGCAGATACCCTATTTTCTTGAACCTTCTTGCAGGGATGGATTCAAAATTCATTAAAGAGAACTTAGGAACGCATAAAGTCTCCCACGAACAGTTTTTCAATCAAATATGGAAATGGTACGAATTAAAAATGTTTGGTTCCCCAAACTTCCCAATTAGCAAGAAAAAGGAAAATCTAAAAATCTGGTTGCGAAAAATGGCCCTAAATTCCGGGTTGTTCTTCCCTGAAGAACTCCAACCCTCCTATTTGGATACCAAATGGTCGATTGCACTCTATTACCTCGGATCCAGGTTATCCGCCTCCCTGTTGGTTTCCATGGCAGCAGGTTTGTTTCTCGCAGGGCCTTTCAATTTTTGGGACGCTGCCATCATAGGCGGGTTGGCCATAGCTACGATCGATCTTCTCAAGCATTACTTAACTTCCGTACCCGTCACCAGGAAATGGTTATTTAGAGCCACGGGGCATAGACAGCTTCCTCCAATTTCAAAGATCATCAATCGAACCATTCCATTAATAGTCATATTGGGAATCTACTACGGGTTTACCACGCCAAGATCTCCAAAATATGGTGGGGAAATGTTGATCTACGGGCTTTTTTCCACATCCGAAGCACTGGTGGGCATCATTGTAGGCCTTCTGCTCTCCATATTTTTTGGCATTCGCAGCAATTGGCAAAAAAACAATTTTGACATTAAACCAGTGGAACGCATTAAAGGAAGCCTAAAGAACTATTTTATTTCAGGTTTTATGGGAGGGCTCTTATTGGCCATCATCGTGGTTCCGATTTTTTACCTTTTTAATATCTTCACAAAGGACGCCTCAACCATCAATGCCTGGCTGAACCAAAATCTTTATGTGGAAAACAAATACTTGTTCGCGGGATTTGCCAGTTTCTTTTTGGGCTATCTTTTTTTTGGGCTCTTTGGTTTTCTGCACGGCAACAAGGTCATTCTGGAACAACGGGAAAAACTGGCGTTCTCCAAAAGAAGCCCCATCACAAAATCTTTTGTGAATGGGTTGAAATCCGCCCTAGTTTCCTGTTTGGTCATCGGCGCTGTTCTGGGCAGCTATATAGGTCTGACCGAAATGGAGGCGAATGCTGTCTTCAAGGCACTTAAGACCGCATTGGGTTTCGGGGTTCTGGCCTTTGCTTGGTTTGGTGGGCTGGATGCCATATGTCATTGGCTGCTCCGCATGGTCATGGCCATTGAACAAGGTTTCCCCCTTCGAATAAGTTCTTTTATGCTTCAGCTCTCCGAAGTAGGTTTTGTAAGACCCGTTGGTTCGGGTTTTGAATTCATCCACCCTTCCTTGCGTGATTATTATAAAGGGACGCCTCTACAAAAAACAACAAAACACCCTATGCTGGTCCTGCTCCCCACAGCATTGGTACTGTTACTCGCTGTCCCGATTTTACTTAAATTGACCAACAGATTCCAGAACCAATCCCATTGGCAAAATGAAAAAGGGTTCAACGTGGACATTCAAAGTGAGTACGTAAGACATGAAAAGGGATCAAAGAACAAGTTTGTGATACGAGGTATAGCCAAAGATTCCACACAGACAATAAGGATCAATGCAAATGGAAAAGTAAAATTAGGCTCCTTCATTGGTTTCGTTCCTCCCAGTGGCACAAATTCCGGCTTCTTGGGCATGAGTCTGGGCGACACCTGGAACATTCCGGGCATGGAAAATCTAAACCACGGTAGTCTTGCCTTTAGAAAGAACGATGGAGCTTGGATCAGTTTTCCAGAAAATGACCTTATCCATTTGGGTAACAATGCGTATTATTTGAACTTTATTGTAAAAAATGGGGATGTCCTGGAAACCGCCGTCAACGATATCGAGTGGGAAAACAATTCAGGACGATTTAATATTACTTTTGAAGATATGGACAACGCAATGAAAACACCAAAGATTGTGGCACATCGGGGTGGGGCGGTCCTCTCCGCTGAGAATTCAATGGAGGCCATCAAAAATGCGCTACAATTGGGGGTGGACATGGTGGAGATAGACATACAAATGTCGAGAGATGGTCATCTAGTGGTCATGCATGATAGGCGTGTTGATAGAACCACAGATGGAAAAGGCAAGGTGGGCAATCTTGATTTGGATGAAATAAAAAAATTGCGCTTAAAGAATTGTACCAAAATCGAAACCGTTCCCACCCTTGACGAGGTTTTGGAACTGATATCGCCTCACGAGACCAAATTGCTCATTGAAGTAAAAACCGATAAAAACTATGACCGCCTTCTTAAAAGTTTGACCGAGAGTATTAAGAAACGGAATATGGAAGAGCAGGTAATGGTCTTTTCCTTCAACAAGTCCTTTTGCGACGAACTAAAGGTCAGGTTTCCCGAACTTACCGTTGGTGTCTTCATTTATGGTTTCCCCGCTGTGAACAACCTCCCAAAAGTAGATGCCGTAGGAGTGGAATACCACAGCATATTATTTTTGGAATCCTATTATGAAAGGTTGAAAAGAAAGTTTGGCATCGTTTATACATGGAACGTCAATGTACGAAGCTCGATGCAACGGCTTACCGCAAAAAATATCGACGGTATCATTACCGATGATCCAAAAATGCTCAAAACATTGCTTGAGCAATAAATGGATCTATTGACCGCTGAATTTGGAAATGATATCCATAAGGGGCTCTTCCATCCCTGTCCCATTGGAGACATCTAACTGATATTCCTCAATAGCCGTAAAGAAGTCATCTTCAAAGTTCAATTCATCATCCTGAGGCAAAAACAACAAGGACAGGATGCCCAACCGTCTTTGCAATCTCTTGGAAGCCGATATCTTGTTTTCCAATTTCTTGATTCGTTGTTCCAATATATTTTCAAAAAAAGGCGCCAATTCATCGCTTTTCCATTCTTCCAAAAGCAATGCAAGCTGCTCTTTTGCCCTTGGACCCAAAACTTGCTTAAGCTCCTCAAGCGTATAGTTGTCCAGAACATCCATAAGTTCTTCCCTTTTGTCCTCCATAGCAGCGATTTTCTCCCTTACCCTTCCCCTGCTTTTACCAAAGAGTGCGTCTACCCAATTTTTATCTGGTCTGTTCAAGACAAAATGGGCCTCAATATTGTCTTTATATTCAATACAATACTCCAAAAAAGATAGTTTCGGGCTATTTTCCAAAAAAGCAACAAGCACATCCAAGGTTTTCTTTTGAGGGCGTCCCGGTCTTTGTTCAATTCCCTCCCAACCATCGACCAATTTTCGGCGGAGTTCAAATGCCCTGTCTATGGAGCGGGGGACCACAATCTCCCCATTTTTGGTTTCCTTATCAGCAATCTCCTTGTAGTCCAAATCATACTCCTCCTCTATAATACGGTCCACTACATATATAAAGCCCGGCAGGTAATCTTCAGTAAGTTTTGTAAAGCCCATACTGTAAAAGTATAAAAATGACACGGCCATTTCACATATGCTTTCCGTTTTGTGTCCGGACATGTCTGGACATGTCAATATAAGTCATTGAACATCAATCACTTTTGATTCATAATCTTAAAAACACCAGATATTATGAGAACAAAAATGATTTATTTGATGCTGTTATTGACTTCACTCTCAATTTTCTCCTGTACACGGGATTCCGTTGATGACGATACGGAACTTAGCATCCAACTTGCAAATACAGGGGATGATGAAAAAGATCCCGATAAGAGGGATGAAGGAGAATAACACCTGAATTTGGATGGACAATCCACCTGTTTTCCAGGTGGATTGTTTATATTTCCTACCAAACCAATCAACCCTTGAAAAAGTTAATTCCATTAGTTTCAGTCTGTATCATCCTCCTGTGTTGTTCCAGAAAAAAACAGGCTGGCAATGCTCTTTCCCAAAACGAGCTCATTTTCTTTGAAAAACTACAATCAGCGCAAATTGCGTCCGAAGTGAAATTGGATTTGTTGGATAGTGCACTACAAAGTCGAACTGGGAAATCAGTTGACACCTTCCTATTAAAGCTAATCTTAAAAAAAAGCAACTTACTGTACAATTTGGGTGAAAAAGACAGTGCTGCATACTACGATAGACTGCTTTTGCGTATGGCCACCAAATCCAATAATGCGCTTTATATGTCAACTTCCAGTAACAACATTGGTCTTGACTTGGATGGCAAACAGCAATACGACAGCGCTTTTCATTATTTCAACCTATCAAAAAAGTACGCCCTTGAGTCGGGGGACAGCCTAAGGGCTGCTAGAAGGTTACTGAGCATGGCACACATACAAAGTGATTTCAATGACCATTTTGGTGCAAAGGAAACTGTTGTAGAAGCATTGGAATACCTTGAAAATTCAAATAATACGTCACAAATATCACGTGCCAATGATATTTTAGGAACCTTGAACCGGCTATTATTGAATTTTGAGGATGCGATCGATTACCATAGGACAGCGATTGGGATATCCAAGGATGACGTGGCCATAACAGGTTACAAGAACAATCTTGCCCTTGCTTACCGGGACATAGCCGATTTTCCCAAAGCAATAGAAATTCTGGAAGCAGTATTGCAGGACTCCATTTTAGGCCGCAACTCCAATCGCTACGCCAGAATCATGCACAATTTGGCCTATGTCAAATGGAAAAATGGGGATGAGAACGTTGAGCCCATGCTATTGTATGCCATCAGGCTTCGAAAAAAGAATCAGGACCAAAGAGGATTGGTATCCAGTTATTCTTCCATGGGGGAATTCTATTCCCGTACCAAACCCACCATGGCCAAAAAATACTTGGATTCGTCCATATGGATTTCTAAAAAGATAAAAATGCCCGGGGGTGAAATCGATGCGCTAAAGACGCTACATAGACTTGAACCCGATAATGCAATGATACGGGACCGCTATATCTTTCTAAAGGACAGCCTATCCCAACAGGAACTAAAGGTAAAGACACAGTTCGCCAAAATGAAATACGACGATGAACAGGAAAAGGCGAACGTATTGCGATTGGAAGCTGAAACGGCCCAAAAAGAGGTACAATTGGCGCAGGAGAAGACCCAGAGTGTTTTATTGCTATCATTAAGTTCCATCCTTCTGATCGCTGGCACCTCCCTTTACTTTTTAATGCGTCAAAGGCATAAAAGGGAAAAGTTACGGGAAGTTTACAATACAGAAAAACGAATCAGTCAGCGTTTGCACGATGGTTTGGCGAATGACATCTTTAGTCTTATGACAGGAATCGAAAACAAGGGGGATTTCCATAAAAATGAACTTTTGGATGGTCTTGAAAACATCTATTCCCGGACAAGGGAAATTTCCCATGAGAACAGCCCCATTCGCATTGGAACGGAATTTTTGGAGGAATTGAAAAACTTGATACGGACATTTCAAGGGAGTGGGGTGACCATTGTGACCAAAGGCCTCGATGATATCGATTGGGAGGTCTTGAGTGAAGAAAAATGTGTGGCACTCCACAGGTCCCTCAATGAATTGTTGGTCAATTTAAAAAAGCACAGTAAGGCAACATTGCTTGGGCTGAGATTTTCGTACGGAAAAAATGTGATTCGAATCAATTACAATGACAATGGAATCGGTTTTCCCCTGGATATAAAATATGGGGTCGGATTGCAAAATACGGTTTCCCGTATCCACGGTTGTGGCGGCACGATTAAATTTATTCCGAATAGAAGAATCGGGGCTGCCATAGAAATTACAGTTCCCATCTAAGCAAAGAATATGTTTAAAAAAGTTTTGGTCGTTGAGGATCTGGACAGTATTGGATATGGCATATCGATAATGCTAAAACAAGAACTTGGTGTGCAGGAAGTTGTACTTTCCCAATATTGTGGGGATGCCTATTTGAAGTACATCAAGTCCGTACATGACCAGACTCCCTATGACCTGCTCATTACAGACCTATCCTTCAATGAGGACCATCGCATTGAAAAAATTGCCAATGGAAAACAGTTCATCAATAAAATCAGGGGTTTGGGGTACCGGACACCCATCATTGTCTTTTCGGTAGAGGAAAAGCCTACTGCCGTAAAAAAAATGGTACAGACCCATGATATTTCAGGTTACGTCGTCAAAAGTAGAAATGGGCTGAGATACCTAAGGGAAGCTGTTGAATCCATTTATGAAGGGGATAAATACCTTTCCCCACAAGTGTCCAATATAAACACAAAAAAAGAGTTGTTTGAGATTGAGGATTACGATGTAATGCTCCTGTCACATTTATCCAATGGGCTCACCCAAGAAGAAATAGCCCGCATCTTTAACCAAAGCGACATATCCCCCTGCAGCCTAAGTTCCATCGAAAAAAGAATCAACAGATTAAAGGATGAACTAAAGGCCAAAAATACCATTCAACTTGTGGCAAATGCCAAAGATTTAGGATTAATCTGACAATACGAAATTCCATTAAACGATCTTTTTGACATTTAGGCGAATTTAGATTTTATCCGCTTCTGATTACGGTTTCCCGTAAGGGTAACTTGGTAATGGGTGCTAGGTTTGTTCAACAAGGCATTTGGTCTATTGAAAGTCGTATGACACGAAACTATGTAGCCGCACGCCCTTGCATTGACAACACCAACGACAACACCAATGAAAATTCAGGAAATCCATTTATGGGCTCCCCTATGCCTTGTGTTTTACATAGGTGCAATACATGGTCAAACAGCCCCATATCCAACCAATGCTGACCAATTCAACCCGAGTGGGCATATTGTGAACTGCGGACATCTTTTTGATGGACCTTCCTATTACATCAAACAGTTGGAGAACAAATCGCTGGACAATATGTTCTCCCTGACCAAAGAACAAAAACGGGAAATCGGCAAGGCCAATTATGAACAGGTTCTGAAAAAATATAAACTAATGGACGACTTCCGGCATAAGGAAAGTGTGCTTCAAACCTTTGCCAACATCAAAAATACGGCCCATAGCCCCACAAAGTTCAAATTGCATGTCATAGCCTCAACCGACATTAATGCCTTTACGATGATCGGAGGGCATATTTACCTTACATCGGGTCTATTGGACTACATAGATTCCATGGACGAACTGGCTTTTATCCTTGGACATGAAATTGGTCACCATGAAAAACTCCATTTAGAGCGAAAGATCAAAAAAATCATGGCTACCTCTTCATTTTTTGGGAAAACAGGCGTGGAGGATTTTACAAAGATTGCCGTGGATTTGAACAACAAGTTTTCCGCTCCCTTCGATCAAATAAATGAGTATGAATCCGATGAATATGGCTTTGAAATTGCAAAGAATGCCGGATATGATGTCAACCGGTTTGCTGATTTTTTCAAAAAACTTGAAAAAAGCGAAAACAAATCCATCCTGACAAAGTTGAACTCTACCCATCCCTTTTCCAGTGACCGAATAAGGTGTTTGGAAAATTACATAGCCAATTAAGACCCCATGAAAGAAAAAGAGCTATCCATACAGGCTATTGGGATCACCAAAAAATACCCGAAGAACAAAATTGGGCTACAGCCCATGTCCTTGGAAATAAAACCCAAGAGCTTCGTCGCTTTAATGGGGCCATCAGGTTGTGGAAAATCCACCTTGCTCAAATGCTTGAACGGGGACAATCCTGCAACTTCAGGTGAAGTCTTTATCAATGGGCTTTCGTTGATCGAGAACTATGATCTGGTCAAAAAGGATATTGGTTATGTGCCCCAAGACGATATCATCCATAGGGAACTGAGCGTTTATAAAACGCTCTATTATGCCGCAAAGCTGAGATTACCGGATGATACCACAAAGAAGGAAATTGACCAGCGTATCAACAAGGTCTTGAAGAGCCTTAAGCTGGACCAGCACGACCAGGGCAACCCAAAAGGACAAAAGGATATAAAGGACAAAAAAGTAAAGGAATTGTCGGGAGGGCAGCGCAAAAGAATTTCAATTGCCGTTGAATTGTTGACCGAACCGTCCATCTTGTTTTTGGACGAACCCACCTCACCATTGGATCCCGAGACCATTGACAGTTTTTTAAAAAGCCTAAGGGAATTGGCCGAAGGAGGCACTTCCATTGTCATGGTAACCCACAAACCAGAAGACCTCAATTATGTTGATGAGATTGTGTTTCTGGGGGTGAAGGGGCATTTGGTATACAAAGGGGCACCCCAAAAAATAACGGAGCATTTTAGGGTGGATACCATCATTGAGGTGTATAGCAAGATGAGTCACCTGGATGAAGTGAAAAACTATTACACCGCACCAAAAGATGGTTCCGTTTCTGCAAGGGTAAATCCAAAACTGAAAAAAACCAAACCAGACTCCAGTATTCGCCAACTGTATTGGCTGGCGAACCGGTACCTAAACATAAAACTCAACGATTTCAACAACCTTTTGTTATTGCTTTTACAGCCAATTATCATAGGAGGGCTGGTCAGTCTTGTTTTTACGGAGTTCAGGATAGGGGTCATTTTTCTGACCGCCATTTCGGCTATTTGGTTTGGCGTGAGCAATTCTGCAAAGGAGATTGTGGGTGAAATGGCCATATACAAGCGGGAGCGTATGTTCAACCTGAATATCAACACCTACATCATTTCGAAACTGTTGGTCCTTTCCTTGATAGCATTGGTCCAAGTTGTGGTCTTTGTAGCCATCATCCATATAAATTTTAAACTCAATGCCATTCCAGAATTTCCTGAAACCTATTTAAGGCCTTTTTGGGAAAGTATTGGGTTCCTTTTTATGGTCTCATGTTCTGCCACTTTAATAGGACTCTTCCTATCATCATATTTCAGTACCACCGAAAAGGTAATGACCGTTGTGCCCATAACCCTTATGCCGCAGATCATGCTGGCGGGGGTAATGACAAAACTGGACACCCGCCTTATCGAAATTTTGAGCTTTTTTACACTAGGAAGATGGGGCACCGAAGGATTTGCCCGGTTACAGGATGATTATTTTAAAAATATGGACATCGCGACAGAAAGCGTCTTGATTCCCGAATTCAATCCGGATGGTTACCATAAAAACGATTGCAAATGTGAAGCCGCAAGTGCATTGGACCAATTGGGGCTCTACGACGAAAACCTGATTGACAAAGGTGTACTGATCGGCAATGCTTTCAACAACTTTACGGCCAATGCCATTGCAGTAGTGATACTGAGCCTGATCATGTATCTGTTGATCTTTATTTCACTGAACAAAAAAGACAGTATATGAAGAAGTGTATGCTTGCTATATTGATCATTACCCTCATGCTTGGTGCCTGCAGTATGGCCGAACCCGTGTTCGTTTCCAATGATAACCTACAATTCAAAGGCGTAAGCGACTCCACTTTTCTGTTTTCAGTCGATGCAAGGGTGTACAACCCAACCCATTTCAAGTACCAACTGAAAGAGTTGGTGTTTGATATCAACTACGATAATGAAATGATGGGAAACGGAAACTTGGTCGTTCCAAAACAGTTGACTCCAAAAGATACCACTTCATTGCCATTTCAGTGTAATCTTAGTTTGGCCCAACTCCAAAAAAAGCATGGGAAGATCCTAGCTGGGGAAACCGTTGATTTTTATTTTGTCGGAGAAGCATTTGCTGTACACCCCATTAAAAAGATTAAAAGGGCGTTTGAGATTAAGATTCCGTACAACATAAAGAATTTTATCGGTGAGCATCTTTTGGACAACGATGTGTTCTTTGATCAAATAGAAATTGAACGTATCAACCCATTTTCCCTGGGCAATCCCACCAACTCGACCATGCGCGTCACGGTGACAATTCAAAACAAACAATCCTTTGATTATAAGATCGAAAAAATCCAGCTTTCACTAAAATCCAAACGGACCAACAGGGTGGTCCTAAAAGGTGTCTTGGACAGCATCATTGACTCACCAAGCCTTAAGACCGTCAAAGTTCCTTTGGATGTAGAAACTGACAATCTTAACCTGCTCCACAATTTGAGCGGTGGTCTTTTCAATGATGAAACCAACAAATATATAGGTTCGGGATATGTGATGATCCGGATAGAAAAATATGGTTTTCAAATCCCCTTTTCAAAAGAATTTGATATCAACGGCTATCCTTTTGGTAGTCTTGAGCTTGGTCCTGGTTTCCTTAATGGTCAACCTAAGTGGACAGCGAATGGACAACCCTACGGATACAAAACACACCACCGGTAAAAATGAAATCCAAAAAAAGAAAAAAGAAAATTCCTGTTCTGATACTCTCAGCAGTACTGCTGCTCCTTGTCAGCGGTTATTTGTATTTCTCCATCAGCAACCGCGTCGAAGCGCTTGCCTTGGCACGAGAAGGAAAAAATTGGGGCTTTATCAACAAAGAGGGCAAAGAGATCATTCCATTTACATATGAAATGGCCTGGAAAATGTCCGAAGGGTTGGCCTTGGTGAAAAAAAATGGCAAATGGGGGTTCATAGACAAAAAGAATCTTAAAAAAATTCCCCTTTTGTATGAGGATGCCCTGCCCTTTACCGATAGTTTGGCCGCCATCAAGAGGGATGGAAAATGGGGGTTCATTGACCACAATGCCAATATGATCATAGCAGCAGAATATGACGATGCCACTTCATTTTCAGAAGGCTTGGCCGCTGTAAAAAAAGATAGGAAATGGGGATTCATCAACAAATCTGGAGAAGTTGTGATCCCCTTCACCTATTCCAGTGCCTATCTGTTCTCTGAAAAATTGGCCCCAGTCGGGGTAAATGGGCAGGAAGGCTTTATAAACAAGGACAATATAATGGTAGTACCGCCCAGATTCGACTTTGTCCTGCCCTTTGCCGAAGGGTTGGCACCCGTGAGCAAAGACGGGAAATGGGGGTTCATCGCCAAGAACGGAAAAGTCATCGTGGAACCAAAATATGAACAGACCTGGGGTTTTTCTGAAGATTTGGCCCCAGTAAAGATTGATGGGAAATGGGGTTTTATCAATAGAAAAGGTGAAGAGGTCATCGGCCCCACCTATGAGGATGCATTTGTATTCTTAAACGGCTTGGCTCCGGTAAAAGTTGATGGCCAACAAGGGTTTATCAACAAGGATCAAGAAATTATCATAAAGTTCAAATACGATTATGTGGATGCTTTTTATGACATCGACTAAGAAGGGCCAAAAATTAAAACCTTAACACAACTATACACAAAAATGAAAATTATGAAAATGAAAAAGTATTTATCCATCTTATTATTTGCTTCTTCATTGGTCCATGGGCAACAATCGACCATTGGACTGCAATCAACGCAAGCATTGAGCATTGATGAAGCTGTGGAGGCCGAGCAAGTTTGCCAAAAGATCAAAGAACTGATATTGAGCACCGGGACCTATGAGGTTCTGGATCGGGAAGCCTTGGGCTATGTCATCAATGAACAAGAGGTACAAAAACAGATCACCTCCATTAATGCGGAGGTTGTTGAACAAGGCAGGATCAAAGGAGCGGAATTTATAGTAGCGAGCAAGCTATTCAATGTCACCTATAAAACAATTGGTTTCAAAATACCTGGTTTGGGCGACAGTTCAAAGAAAGAGGGCATGCAACGTGCCATATTCAGTTTCTCGGTGGACATTTTGGATACCGAAACGGGTGCGACGGTCAATTCTGAAAAATTCTCCATAGGTACAATTTCAGACAATGTTGGTGGCATAACAGAAGATGAAGCCTTTAGCGCAGCATTGAATTCCAAGTCGCTCAATAACAAGCTGAGTGACTTTTTGAACAAATCCGGTGGCGGTTCCATCAAGCTTGTTTCCATTGAGGAAGAAAAGGGGGATGAAGCCTCGATGGTACTCATCAATTCCGGTTCCGCCACCAATACCAAAAAGAATGACAAATTAAAAGTTTATGAAATATCCACGCTAAACGTAGATGGAGAGGATGTCATTCGGGAAAAGTGGATTGCGGACCTTAAGGTAGCAGCTGTCGAAGGTGAAAAGTTGTCTACGGCCAAAGTGGACAAAGGTGGCAAGGAGCTAAAGGAACTTTATGAGTCCGGTGCAAAACTAATCTGTAAAATCGATTAAGATGAAAAAATTAGTAGGATTAGTTCTTTTGGCCCTAATTGCTGGATCGTGCAAAAGCACAAACCAGAATGCACAGGTAGCTTCGGCAAGGGTCAGGTACATGGGCAATGAGGCAAGAAACACCATTACGGTCAATAGTATGGATTATGGCAGCAATAATGAAGAGGCCATCTACAATGCAAAAAGGTTAACGTTTCAAAATCTGTTTTTTAGGGGCGTGGCTGGTTCGCCCTTTAATGACCCCTTGATTGGTATAAATGAGCAAGAAGAATATAAGAAACACAAAGATTACCTATCTGATTTTTATCAAAACCGAATGGAGTCATTCATATTGAACTCAAGGGAAAAAGTTGAGAAGGTAAAAGGTGGTCAGAGAAAAGCCAATATAACCCTTACCGTAAATCTAAGGGCATTGAGGCAAGATCTTGAGGATAAACAGGTAATCAAAAAATTTGGACTATGAAAACAATACAGCTATTCACGATAACAGTGCTTGCCCTATGCTCCTTTCAAAAGTTGACTGCACAAAGCGACTGCGACGTACTTACCGTTCAACCGAGCATAATGGTATTGCCAAGGACCAATGAAGGTGAAAATCTACGAACCATAATGGATGAACAGCCCGAAGTACGTGTGGCCATTTCAAAGGTGAAACAAGCCTTTGATGAAAGGGGTTACACCACAATGGACTTTGAGACCACCTTAAGGGCCGTAACACGGGATGAAACCGTGACCAGCGAAACACAGACCGAGTTCAAGAATAGGATTTTTAGAAATATTCCTTCGGATATTGTGGTTGAAATAGATGTAATCATTAGAGAAATTGTCACCGGTCCTAAAAGCGATTACGGGGCTACCCTTATTTTGGAAGCCAATGTTACTGACAATGGGAATTCCATGGCCAGTATAACTATGGATAGTGGTCTTAAGTCATTCGATGATAAAATATCTTTAATCTCGGTAGCCATGCGAAAAAAGAGCCGTGATGAAGATGATAAACCCGGCAAACCATTATTGGACGTTTTTCTGGAAACCATGAACGACAAATGGGCCGAAATGCGGGAAAAGGGCAAGACGGTCAAAATGGAGTTCAGTCTTTCAGAAGATGCTGAAATCACCATGGATGACGATGTCCCATCCCAAAAGCAAAAATTGACGTATGTCATTGAGGATTGGTTGGAAGAGAACTCCTATCATAACTATTATTCGGTCACTTCTACAACATCCACTAAAATCATGGTATCAGATTATAGATATCCCGTCCGTGATCCAAAGAACTGTACCAATATGACCCCGCGGAAAATTGAGCGCCAACTGGACCGCTTTTTTGATAAGATAGACCTTCCCGTGAAATTTGAGAACAGTCGGGGAACCCTTTACATCACAATTTTATAAATCAGCTATTATGAAAACTAAACTATATCTATCCGCACTTCTTCTTTTTTTAGGAGGCATTTTTTGCACTCGGGCCATGGGCTATGACAGATCAGAAGATGAACTGAGCATTTCTGTGGTTGTGCCTCTTCAAATGGAAGAATTGACCTTCTCACAAGTTTCAAAGTTGGAGTCCAAATTACTTAGAATGGTGAGTAATTATGGTATCGCTGGGGAAGGTTACACCAACAAGTTCATTCTATATCCAAAATTTGAAATATATGATCATAAAGTGGTGGAGGGTCTACAAAATGTACATGTAATCGAGGTGGAACTCAACCTTATTGTAAAAGAGGTAAAGACCGGAAAGGTCTATAGTGTCTTCAGCCAGGAAATCAAAGGTGATGGCTATTCCATGAAAGAAGCCATAGACCAAAGTATCTCGCAAATAAAAACAAAGGGGGACGACATCAAAGATTTTTTACAGGATGCGAAAACCAAAATCTTGGAATACTACCGTTCCAACTGCGACAGGCTTTATAACGAAGCCTCCACTATGATCGACCAAAAACGATATAGTGAGGCCATAGCCCTTTTGTATCCCGTACCTAAGGAAGTCGGCGGGGAATGCTATGCGAAAATCCAGAGAAAACTGGACCAGGCCTATGATGGATACTTGAACAAAACGTGTGAAAAGAAACTGGCCAGTGCCAAGACAGAAATTTCAAAAGACAACGATGATGCTGCGCTTGAAATACTGGGATCTATAGAAGCTGAATCCAACTGCCATACATCGGCCCTAAAACTAACGGCAAGTATCAAGTCAAGGGGAAAAAAGAACAAAGAAACCTCAAATGATGAAGAAAAGCCGGGCACTGGTTCTGAAACAACCGACGATGTAAATTCAGATTCTACGGAGACCATAGTTAAAAATAGAAACCCAGGTGATACAGAAACGACCCCTACTGAAACCAAAAATATCTCCCGTGTCAAAAGAAGGGAAAAAATGGGAGCAATCGCCCAATCGGAGTTTAAACGAACCAGACACCAAGGTGAAATGGATCGGGCAATGCAGGAAGGTTGATCATTTATTGCCTCGGACCATTCGCTTTTAATCAAAACCAATTATCAAAGATATGATCGGAAAAAACAGATTTTACCTATTCCTTGTTCTCCTTATCGGCCCCTTATCCGCTTTCAGTCAACTCAAATATATTGGATTAGCTCCCTTTAAAACAACCGATATAAAAAATTATGCAGAAGCAGAGGCCATTACAGAAAAGGTAAAAGAATTATTTACGGAACGGGAAAGGTTTACAGTTTTGGATAGGTCCAAATATTCACAAACGGCTATCTATAAGGAAATAGAAGTTCAAAAGAACATCGAATTTATTGAAGGTTTTGTAATTGAACAAGGGAAACAGAACGGGGCACAAGCCATAGTGGGCGGCAACCTCACATCCCTGACCTATGGGAAGTCATCCAACCTATATGAATGTTCCATGACTTTCAGCATTACGATCAATGATGTTGAGAATGGCAATGTAATTGCTTCAAGAACCTTCAACACACCCTCTTTTTGTTTGGTATGTGCTGGAGGGACGAAGACAGAAACGCTGTCATTGGTCCTAAAAGTATTGCAAAAAAAGATTCGCTCCTTCATTATTGAAACATTCCCCTTCACTGTGGATATAGAAGATGTGTACGAGTCTAAAGGAGGCGGAGAGATAATTATCATTGCAGGGGAAAAAGAGGGCGTTAACGAAAAGGACAAGTTCAAGGTTTATGAAATCATTGAAAGTGGAAATCGCACTAGAAAGGCCGAAATCTTGGAGTTTGATATTGATCGGGTCGAAGGGGATTTTTCCGTTGGCCGGATAAAAGGCAAAAAGTTTGACCTATTGCTTGAAAAATTCAAAAATCCCGAGGCCAAATTGGAATGTGTCACACTTTCAAATTAAGGCACTTCGTTCCTTTTGGGGGAACCGATACCATCCATGATTGTTGGAGCATTCCAACGAAACACCATTAATCGTTTTTATCTGCATTTTATCCAAAAACCAGTGGCCTGGATTCGCCAAGTAGGGATTTCCGTAAGGAAACCATTCCATTCAAGATTAGGTTTGAACTGATAATATCAAACCGAAAGAAAATGAAAAAAAACACCCTAAAAATGGCCATACTTCTATTGTATGTGGCCATCCCACTTGGTTGTGCCAAGGATGACGACACACCCAGAATCGATGAAGCTTTTGAAAACCTAAGTGATTTCACCACTACCGATGTTGAAACTTCCATTCCCCGATTGGAAATCTCCCAAACAGGAAAATCGTTGACAATCCTGTTGTCTGTTACCGATCAAAATGGCAAACCCTTGGAAGAATTCACCTTGGGAAATTATGAAATTGAAATGATGGCCAATGCCAATGTCGAATTGGTGAACAAGAACAGGATTGCACTTTCCGTTTTTGACCAAACAAACAATGATCCCTTAGCTGCTGCCACTACATTGGATTATTCGGGTAGCATGTCCAATCAGGATATTTTGGACATGGAAGAGGCATTGCGGAGTTTCATTGGAGTTAAAAACTCATCCGATTTACTTTCCATCATAAAATTTGCCTCATTTGTCGAGGAGGTACAACGTTTTACAACCGACCCAACCTTATTGAATGAGGCCATCGACATTGACCCATCAATAGGTTCGTCCACAGCATTTTACAGTGCTTGTGAACTCGGTCTGGACCAAGTGTCCCAATTGGACAATGTGCTACCATTGGTCATCGGTTTCACCGACGGTGCCGATAACAATTCTTCCATTTCCTTGAATGGATTGATCAGTAAATCAAAAAACTTGGGCATACCAGTCTATACGGTTGGATTTGGAAGTGCCCAACAGTTTAGTTTGGAAACTTTGGCCACTGAAACCGGAGGCCGTTTCTACTATGCGCCCTCAGGAGCAGATATCGCGGACCTATATCAAGTAATCGGCGGACAGCTCCGGAAATTATATATCCTGGAATGGGATATCGATTATCCAACAGGCACTGAGCTCACCTTACAGATAACAACCCATTACACTGCTGGGAACGGGGAGTTCACCGATGTGTCAACCAGAACTCTGATCATTCAATAATACCAATTCCTAATTCTTGCCCTACCCTATTAATCCAAAACCTCGAAAAAACATTTTTATTTAAAAGGGAAATGAGGAAAACCGTATGCATTAGAGGTATATCGTATGTAGGTTTGGGCAAACCAAAAAACGTTTAAAACCATTTAAATCATGAGAAAATCAGTTATCACAATTTGTACGGTCATACTCTTCACAATGAGTACAAATGCCCAAGAAATCAGTGCCCCAGGGGTTTTGGGAGCTGGCATACAAGCCACTAGCCTTAACTATGGAATAAGTGCCCGATACAATTTGACCGAAGTCCATGGATTGCAAGCTGTAATTGGAAGTGTCAACTACGGGTTTGGGGGTAGCGTCAGTGCCTTTAGCTTTACCGGAAGGTACCTATACAGTTTTACAGACGTCGGTAGCAGCAATTTAAGACCCTATGCTTTAGGACAGCTTGGCATCTGGACCGTAAAATACAAGGATAACTTCTGGGGTACCTATGCCAATGAAAGCGACTCTTCCATTGCATATGGGATAGGCGCCGGAATCGAATATGCCTTTGATGGGCTGGAACAGTTGGGCTTTAATATTGAAGCTGGCTACGGTGGAGGGTCCTTTGGCGATGGTCTAAGCTATTCAGGTGTCTTTTTTGGTGGAGGAGTCCATTATTATTTCAACCTGTAAGATCAAGAATTGACACAATAAAATTGGTGTTGAGTTAAGTTTGTTTAAGCAGTTGGGCCGATATGGCTTCTTTCACGTATCGGCCTTTTTAACCCATCCTTTGTCCATGTATCCCATCAAAAAGCTTTCATTATTTTCTTGCCTTTTCTTGGTCATTGCTTTTTCAAAAGCCCAAGAAATACAGCGTATACAAGATAACCTATTAACCGTGGAAACGGGCAGAATAACCTTCAGACAGGAACTGAAAGAGGTGGATGACAACTTAGTACGATATACCGAAGTGCAAATAGATTCAAAAGGCAAGGAAAATGAGACGGTCTATAATTTCAGCTTTGCGGATATAGATGAAAACACAGTTCGTGCATTGACCAAAAACGATGCTATCGTTATACAACTTTTATCAAATAGCAAACAAAAATTGATTCAGGTCTTGACTGATGGCGGTGACAAAATTTCCTATGTCAATGAACTTCAATTTTTGGCCACTGACTCCGAAAATGGTCGACAACTGGAAAACTTGATCAAAGGATGGATTCCTTCCGCCATTGCCCAAGATAAAAAAAGATTGGCCCTCACCGGATACAGTGACCATATGAAGTGGCTATCGGAAAATATCAGTGATGTGCAATTTCCCAATAAGCAAATCATTCAGAAAACCAACATTGGTGCAGTAGTTGGACAATTAGTTTTGGATCAAACCTTCAACTCCAAAAATAAATCCAATAACGAACTCCGGGAGTTGAATCTCGCCACCTTAAACCCAAACTCGGTAGGCTATAGAATTTCGGGCGATGAGTTCATTGTGACCGCTGAGACTAGAAGAGGCTTAAAGGGCATACGTTATGTGGAAGATGGCATACAGAAGAACTATACCAATGAGGTAGCCTTTTATGCAAATTCCATCATAAACGGAAAGGACATTTATACTGTCCTGAAGGCACTTATTCCGCTTGCCGAAGAAACCTTTGAAAAAAACCAAGTGGATGTCTCCAGCAATGAAAAGGCCCTTGATTTTTTAAATGGTGCCATCGCAGAGGTGACCACTGGTGAAGTATCTCTGACCCAAAGCCTCAGCAATGAAGATAATGTGGCACAACTGGAATTGACCGAAGCAGAGCCCAATAAGAGTACAACATCTGTCTATCGGTTCAATTTTGGCGACATCAATGCCAACAACATTGATTATGATGGCCAAAAAAATCGTCTTTTTGTTACACTTCCAACAAAGAAAGCGGTCAATTTTATTCGAAAAACTGAAAATGGAGAACTACAGAACTATACAAAAGAATTACAAATCCATTTCAGCACTATAGAAGATGCCATTGTAGGGACAAAAGCCCTAAAATCCTTAATCACTCACCATGAAACCAAAATGGAATCCGATTCCTATGTTTATTCTTCCGTTCCAAATGCCATCGCTGATCTTAAAAAATTGATGCAACAAGTAAGGGTAGACGATGACAGTTTTGATCTCTTCATTGAATTGATTGATGTAAATGGCAATACGGTCAAAGTAACCTCCATATTTTCAAACCACAAGAAAAGCGTTGGGACCATCCAGGAATTCAGTCTCAATGACATCAACCCAAAAAATTGTTCCATTGAGGTAAAGGGCAAACATGTACAGGTTGTGTTGAACACCAAACATTTGGAAAAAATAATAAAAACCTATGTTGACGGCGATATCAAACCCTATCAACACAATATCTCCATAGAATCCACAGGAATTGAAGAAGCCAGACAGATGATCCAAATCTTTGCCCAATTGGCCGCAAATAACAGTGGAAAAATATAATCTAAACTGTAATCATTGATTAAAATATAAAGAACGATGAAACACCCTATCAAGAAAACCTTCCTTATCCTAGTACTTCTCAACGCTATTATCTTCTCGTGTTCAAAAGATGAAAACGATGCACTAAACTCGTTGGAAGATGGAACAATGGCGATAACCATCAATGGAAAATCCCATTCTTTTGATGCCAGCACAACTCGTGTAGTCCATGTATCGGGCTCAGGATATTCCCTATTTTCAATCGTAGGGGTTTCAATCGGTATAAGCGGTACTGGAAACAATACGAGTATTTCTGTAAGTGTTTCCAAGAATGCCCCAATAGAGTTGTCCGATGGTTTAACGTTTATTTCGCCGGGCGATGATTTGGAAGTGGAGTATGAATCCTACTCCTTGTTTGATGACAATGATGGGATTTTGGCCTATTCCGATGACAATGCCGTCTTAAAAATTACAGACTACAATGAGTCAAGTGGTACAGTCTCAGGTGAATTTTCGGCCAAGGTGGCCGAAGGCGATAAATCATACGATATTACCGGGAAGTTTCTCAATGTCCCAATTGCAGGAAGCTAAAAAAAAGACGGATACTTATAGTATTACAAATGTCTGTATACTTCTGCCTTTTCTAGTATTAATCTTCTGGCCATCCGATAATAACGGACTACCAAATCCATCAGACACGGACAAGTGTATGGCCTGGGCCGACTCTTTATATGTTGAAGTATCCTGCGCTTCCCATCCCTACTCAGATTTCGGAACCAAAGTAGAACCCATGGACAGGGTAAAACTGAACAGTTTTAAAAAAGTGGAAGTTACCATGGCTACTGACTTCTTTTCAGAAGATGAAAAGCCCCTGATATGGTATTTCAAAACCAAGGGTGGGGAAATGGAATTTTTCACGGCTCCTGGTTTGCACCCTATTACAGGCGAAACATTGCGCAAAATCACACCCTATATCATTGAGACTTACGTGCCATTACATATCAATAACACAGACTCCTTTTTACCAAGAAACCAAGAATAAGAATTCGTTGGGGAATACCAGAACCCGCGTGAGGGAGTGCAGTGAAAAGCCCTATTCCATGGAAAGGCCTTACAACGGAAAGCCCGGTCCTTTGGGACACGCCCATACAAAAACCCACCAAAGGTCGGCAAAGAACAACAGGAAAAAAGGTGGCGAAGCTTTGCCTTGGAAGCACAAAAACCGGGCGCCCCTGTTCCAAGGCACCATAGGGATTGACCCTTCGACCACCTTACATATCCACCCTATCGCCCTCCTCCCAATGGAATGACACCACCAAGAACCTCAGCTCCTCCAATGATCGGTTGACAATCTTATGGGGCTGTCCAAGAGGCACCTTGATACCATCACCTTGTAAAAGAAGGATTTCCCTATCCTCCAAAAAAAAGGAGGCACGGCCTTCCAGAATATAGAAGAATTGTTCGGTTTTGACATGGTAGTGCAGTCGTTCCGAGGTAGCTGGCGGCATCCTTTCCTCTTTGACAAGGGTGCTTTCGGATTGCACCAAGGTCCAGGCTCCACAGTTGTCCCCCCATGTATGGAACGGGGCATTGTCCTTGCTTATGGTCATGTTCCCATTGGGTTTTTATCTGCTGTTCGCAAAGGCCATTGGTTCGGGCATTTTACCATCTCGAAATTTACATACTTGGGCAGACCCAGAAACGGAAACACCCAATTTTCACATAGCCTCCTCATTTGGTATATTGGCACTTGCGCAAACGAAATCCAATTTTACAGATACGTGATCAAGTTTTCGGAATTCACGATACCTATGGGCAACAGTTTTTTATTGGGCATTTCCTTGTTGAAGAGAAAATGTTCAATCAGATAGGTCAATCCAAGATAGGTTTGGGTCCTTGGACTTTGGTGTATCAAAAACGAGATCATGTCCTTTTTCAACAGATCGATGTTCTCATCCAATAGGTCATAACCGATGACCTTGATGTTCTTTTGGCGCTGCCCTTGAAGCATCTCCACCAGATTATAGGATTTGGAAGTGGTCACAAAAAAACCAAAGGCCTTGTCCTGGGACTTCAAAAAATTGACCAGGGATAGATCTGGGTTTGTTTGGTCCACACTCAAGGTCAATATGGTGTAATCCGCACCGTCCAATTCACTGAAATAATCCCTGAACCCTTTTTCCTTTTGCTGCATGTGAATCGCATTGTTCAGGGTTTCATCAAAATGGCAGATGACAATATCGTGGGTGTCGGGAACGATTGTGTGCATTAATTTGGCCGCCACTCTCCCACTTTGGTAGAGATCTAGGCCCACATAGTTTATGGCTTCCTCCAAAACTATTTGGCTATTGAACGTACTTACCACAATGCCTGCCGATCTGTAATTGTTCACGGCACTTATACTTTCTTTGTGGAATAGAGGCGAAAGAAGTACTGCATCAGGTTCCAATTCCAAGACCTTCTTATTGACCTCCTTGAAAGAAGCAGTGCTGGTCGGTTTGTAAAAAAACAGTCTGATGTCCACCAAGAAGGACCTGAATTCCTCCACAGCCTGATTAACCCCCTCGACACAGGGTGCCCAAAAGTTGTCCTCTTTTGGGTCGGGCAAAACAACAAAAATTTGGTAAACCTTATTGTTCTTTAAATTTCTTGCTATGGGGTTGGGTTGGTAGTCTATCTCACCAAGTATTTTTGTGACTTTGTCCAGGGCCTTTTGGGAAACCTTTCCCCTTTTGTGGATCACCCTGTCCACAGTTCCTTTTGATACTCCTGCCAGTTCAGCAATATCCTTTATGGTGTACTTCTTCATAATTAAGCAAATATATAAAAACTAAAGTTTGCCCATAAAAAATGTGCTCGAAAACACTTTTTTTGTGTGTTCGAGCACATTTTTTGGCCATTTCCTTTTTTTTTAAGAAAAAAACAAATACATTCGTTCGAAAGCGTCATCAAATGTTGATGATTTTTTAATAAAAAATTAAAGGGTTTTTGGTCCAAAACACGCACCGGTTTAACAATCAATATGAAAAAAATAATATCATTGGCCCCTGGAAGAACATGTCTATTCGGCGACCACCAAGACTATTTGGGCCTCCCTGTCATTGCTTGTGCCATAAACAGAAAAATACAGCTTACGGCCGTGGAAAATGGATTGCAGGTGTTCAATATTGATAAGCCTGACATCAACCAAAAAAGGACCATATCCATTCATGAGGACTTTGGGCATATCGAACAGGGAGACCATCTAATGCATGCCCTTAAAGTATTGAAACGGTACAACTGTGTGCCCAACAAGGGCTATGACATTGAGATAAAAGGTGACCTGCCCATCAATGCGGGAACATCCAGTTCCTCCGCTGTTGTTGTTTCCTGGGTCAACTTTTTGATCGAGGCCTTTGGGATAGATACCGAGGTCACCCCAGAACTGATCTCACAGCTTTCATACGAATCCGAGGTATTGGAACAAAAGGCCCCAGGGGGGAAGATGGACCAATACAGTATAGGATTGGGCAACATCGTATTCATCGAAACGGGGGACGACTTTTCATTTGAAGTCATAAATCAGCCCCTGCAAGGAATCATAATCGGAGAGTCCGGCATTCCAAAGGAAACCGTGGGGCTCTTGGGTGAATTGAGGGAAAAAGCGAAGTTGGCGATCCATGCCGTGAAAAGCAAGATCGAGGATTTCGACATCAAAACCGCCAAGCGGAAAAACCTTGAGGAATACCTGGGCCATGTGCCCGATCACCTAAAGGGCTATTTGTACGCCGCGGTGGTCAACCATGACATTACCCAAAGGGCCTTGAGCGAATTCAAAAAAACCGAACCGGATTTTCAACGGATCGGAAGGTTGATGAACGAACATCATGACATCCTAAAAAACATACTGAAGATCACCGTCCCAAGGATCGATGATATGATCGAGGGTGCCTTAAATGCCGGGGCCTATGGGGCCAAGATCGTTGGTTCGGGGGGAGGCGGCAGTATTGTGGCCCTGGCTCCCAAAGGAAAGGAACTCCAAGTGGTCGAGGGCATCAAAGAGGCAGGAGGAATAAACGCCTACGAGGTCAGTGTGGACACCGGGGCAAGGATACTTGAGTCAACATGAAAAGTCAACACATGGACCAATTCAGGTGATTCACTATAGGGAGCTTAAATTTTAACGTCGCTGAAGTTAAAAGGGGATTGTACTTGAAAACCAATAACAAATAACTACAAACTAAACTATGTATTATGAATGAACAAGCTTTGACGAACCCAGTAAAAAAACCGGAAAATGTTCCAGCACTTTCTGGTCGAAATACGTGACCCAATTCAATCTCTAAACATTAATAAATCACCAACGAAAAAAATGAAAAAAAATATGAAACTACTCGGTGGGAAGAGTGTTGGGTTTTATTTCGATTTGAAACTGAAACTGACCGTATTGATAGTGTTAGTCTTTTTATTCAAAACGAATGCAGGAACCCATTCACCAAAAATGAACCCGGATATTGAGGCGCACATGCTTCAGGACAGGGTAATTACAGGTACCGTAACAGATGAATCAGGGGTACCGCTCCCCGGCGCAACAGTATTTGTAAAAGGGACATCCACAGGAACCACAACGGATTTTGATGGAAATTACAGCATAACCATACCAAGTGGAAGCTCCACTATCGTTTTTTCCTATGTGGGTTACCTAACCCAAGAAGTGCGGATCAACCAACAGTCACAGGTCAACATTTCCTTGGCACCCGATAACACCATTTTGGATGAGGTTGTTGTGGTAGGATACGGTACACAACGGAAAAAAGACATAGCAGGGGCCATCTCCACGGTGGAGACGGAAGAATTGGTATTGTCTTCATCTCCCTCCATAGGCGATGTGCTCAGGGGAAAAGTTTCCGGTCTTCAAATTACACAGAACAGTGCCCAACCAGGGGGTGGTCTGGATTTTCAGATCAGGGGTGCGGGATCTATCAATGCAAGCAACCAACCTCTCATCGTTGTAGATGGTTTTCCCATAACCGATTTTCAACAACCAGGGACCGGAAATAGGTACAGCGGAGGAACACAAAGTATCCTGAACTCGTTCAACCCCAATGACATTGAGTCCATCTCCGTGCTAAAAGATGCGAGCGCCACATCAATTTATGGGGCAAGGGCGGCAAACGGGGTCATTTTGATCACAACAAAAAAAGGGGTTTCCGGAAAAGTTGAGGTGAGCTACTCTTCGTCCTTTTCTTACCAAGCCTATAATGATGATTTTGACGTGTTGAGCCTGCAGGAATGGATGAAGCTCAGAAATGATGCCGCTTATGAAAACTGGCTGTTCCAGAATAGAGTGGAGCCATACAGCAGTGGGAACACCAGTAGCAGAACATTGGAGGAAGCCATCGCGAACCCCGTCAATGGTGTCGCCTTCACCCGATTTTATTCGGACGACCAGATCAACAATGCAGGGCAAAGCACAGATTGGTTGGGTCTGGTAACGAGGGATGGCAGCACACAACAACACAACCTTTCGATAAGAGGTGGGACCGAGAGCACAAGGTACTATCTATCAGGAAACCTATATGACCAAAAAGGAATACTGAAGAACTCTGCATTTGAAAGAGCTGCGCTCAGGTTCAACCTCGATCAAAAATTGAATGACTACATATCGGTCGGGATGAACCTTACCATGAGTAGGATCAACAATGACAACAGTCAATTGGGAGGTGACCGTTATGAAAATTCCGGTCTTTTGAGATCGGCATTACAGTATGGTCCACACATACAGCCCATTGATGAAAATGGCTATTACCCCATAAACCCGGACAATTCCCAAGAACCTAACCCCTATTCACTCCTTACCATTACCGATCAAGGGGTGATAGACAGGACCCTTACCAACTTTTTCGCTGAAATAAAACCAATAAAAGGAATGGTAGCAAGGTTCCAAGCCGGTTTTGACCAAGGCCATACCAGTAGAAATACCTATTTGCCAAGAACAACCTTGTATGGGGAACTGGTAAGCGGTAAAGCAACCACTGCCAATGAGAAAAAGAACGATGCGCTTTTCGATTTCACGTTGAACTATACCACACTCATTAACGATGAGCATAACTTTAATTTCTTGGTAGGCTATTCAAGGCAAAAATATCGGTCAGAAAGTGCTTCGTCGGGCAATGAGGACTTTATAACAGATTCTTTCCTATGGAATAATATCAATGCTGGGGCCGGGCCCAGAGTATTGTCCTCAACTAAGTATGAAAACAACTTGGTGTCCTATTTTGGTAGGGTAAATTATACCTATAAAGATCGGTATATCCTATCATCCACCATACGTAGGGATGGTTCCAGTGTTTTTTCCAAAAACAATAGGTTCGCTCTTTTTCCATCCATTGCACTTGGCTGGGATATTGCCGGCGAACCCTTCATGGAAAACCTAAATGATGCCATTTCACAATTAAAATTGAGAATAGGTTATGGAGAAACAGGAAATGCGGATATAGGCTCCAATGCTTTTGCGGCATATTACGCACAACCCGCTTACCTCAACCCGGACGAATCCATTCTAATTGGGGTGTTCCCCTCAAGGTTGGAAAATCCTGATTTGAAATGGGAGACCACAAAGGAAATAAACCTTGGGCTTGACTTTGAAGTATTGAAGGGAAGGATATCCGGATCTGTGGAGGTGTATGACAAAGAGATTTCAGATCTATTGCAAATAAAACCCATCAATTCCTATAATGAAATAAATCAGGTTTGGGCAAACGTGGGATCAACACAAAGCAGGGGAATCGAAGTAACCCTGAACACCGTAAATGTCGATGCCAAGGATTTCAAATGGAGGAGCACAGTGGTCTTCTCAAAATTCAAGGATAAGTGGAAGGAAAGAGCGGAAGATTGGAAACCAAGTATCTACCAAAGCGTTGATGATCCCATCCGTGCCCGTTACACGTACTTGTCCGATGGTGTCATGCAAATTGGGGATGAAGTCCCTGCACAACCCGAACTGTTCCCAGGACAAATAAAGATCAAAGATCTAAACGGTTTTTCCCGAGACGGTGCAGGCAACCCCATAGTTGATGAAAACGGACGATTTGTGCCAACTGGAGCTCCAGACGGTATCATAGACGAAGCGGACATTGTAATGACGGGCTCTACCGATCCAGACTTTATAGCAGGTTTCAGTAATAGCATACAGTACAAAAACTTTGCGCTCAACTTCCATTTCAACGGAATGTTTGGAAGGCAGATAGTTGATGCCACCGATCTTGCACTGGGTGTTTCCGCCGATGGTGTCTGGCAAAACGGGCGTAATGCATTACGAAACATCTACAACAGATGGACCCCGGACAATCCAACCAATGACAGGCCCGCATCACACTACGGCTATACACAGTACAGTGCCGGGGATTTCTTCCTGCAAGACGCATGGTTTATACGATTGCAGAACTTGTCGCTGTCCTATACGTTACCGACCAAATGGACCGGTAAACTATTCAACAGTGCGTCCATCAGGTTTGATGCCCAAAATTTATTCCTAATTACACCTTTTGATGGTGTTGACCCTGAAACCAATGGGTATGACAGTCGATTGTCAGGTTCCGATCAGGATCCCACAAACCTGGTGGCTGCCTACCCAAATGTGAAGACCTATACACTAGGATTGGATTTAAAATTTTAAAAAATGATCATGAAAAAGTTTAAACTAATACTGTTGGGGCTTCTGGTAGCCTTTACATTTGGGTGTGACCCAGAACTTGAATCAATCAATTATGATGAGATCAACCCGGCCATTTTCCCGGCTTCGGAAGCAGACGTGGAAGCCCTGGTCGTAGCGGCCTATTATCCCCTGAGAGGTTCTTGGTGGAATGGCATACATACCACCTCAGAACGTGGGATCATGTTTGTCAACGATGCCTCCACCGAAATACTCCAAGGAAATTTTGGCGTACAGCAATTGGCGACATTGCACAGCTATGTACCCACAAGTGAAGGCGTTACCAGGTTCTATGATGATTTCTACAATAGGATCAGTTCCAACACATTGAGCATAGACCGATTGGAAAATTCCACCGTCAACGAGAATATCAAAAAAAGGGGGATTGCCGAACTGAAGTGTGCCAGGGCATTTTTAAGCTACGAGCTTTTCGATATGTACGGCCCCATTGTCGTGGCGCCATTGGAGGTCTTGCAAAACCCATTGATCGAGACACCGTTGGCAAGACTAAGCCACAGTGAAATGGTAAGCTTTATTGAGCAAGACCTCTTGGATGCCGTCGAAGATTTGCCTTCCCCCGAAGATGCTGCCTATGGAAGATTTAGTAAGGGTTTTGCGAGAATGCTCTTGATCAGGTTGTACCTACACGAGAAAAGGTGGGCAGATGTGGAAACACAAGCAAATGCCATCATGGCAATGAACCATTATCAATTGGTTGATGACTATGTGGATATGTTCAGCACAGAATCTCAAGTTGATAATAAAGAAATAATCTTTGCCGTTCCCGCTGATTATGCCGCAACCAGTGAAAACCAATGGCAACAGATGGCTTTGCCTTCCAACTACCCAGACATAAGCGGATGGGCCACCATACAAAGCTCTTGGATGTTTTACGATTCGTTCGAGCCGAATGATGTCAGAAAAACGTATTTGATCGCTGAGTATACAGGAACTGATGGGGTCACCTACAATCGGAACAACCCTGGTAATGTGA
The DNA here is from genome assembly GCF_007785775.2 of Flagellimonas hadalis. Lineage (GTDB taxonomy): Bacteria > Bacteroidota > Bacteroidia > Flavobacteriales > Flavobacteriaceae > Flagellimonas > Flagellimonas hadalis. The sequence goes on along the minus strand of NZ_VNIK02000001.1, from coordinate 42,588 downwards.
TGCAAATGGGGCCTATCCCGTTAAAAATAGAAAACGACCCCAACAGAACCACACTTACCACTATCGATATCATACTCTACAGATATGCTGATGTTATTTTATCAAAGGCCGAAGCCATCGCCAATAAAAATGGTGCCCCCAACCAGGAAGCCATAGACTTGGTCAATGAAATTAGAAACAGGGCGGGATTGGATGATATAGCATTGGCGGACTATGCCGATATCGATTCCTTCAACGAAATGATCCTTGTGGAAAGATCTCATGAATATTGGTGTGAAAATGGGCAATACAGATCGGATTTGATACGACATGGCAAATTTGTGGAACATTCGATAGAGCTAAACGGAAGTGCCAGCCAAGCAGCCCCATATAAGGAACTTTACCCATTTTCATTGGCAAGGATAAGCGAAGGCAAAGGTGCGTTTATACAAAACCCTGGATATAATTAATTTGAGTTAGTTGAAAAAAGGGTTGATTTAGAAAGTTTCCGCCTTGGAACAATCAATGTTAAGTCAGCCCTTTTTACAAATCCTAAATAAAAAAATTAGGCAATGGCAATGGACACGAGAAGGGATTTCATAAAAAAATCCGCAATAGTAGGTGCGGGAATATCATTGATGCCAAGCTTTGGTTTTGCAGCCCATGGTCATCTGAACAAACTGAATATTGGCATGATCGGCGTTGGCCTCAGGGGAACCAATCACTTGGAGAATCTCTTGTTGAGGGACGACGTAAATATTACCGCTATTTGTGACATTGACCCGGGCAGAACAAAACTTGCCACGGAAAAGATAACGGGCAAAGGTGGCAAAAAACCTTTGGTCTTCGGCAAGGACAGTCATGACTACAGAAACCTTTTGGCCCTGGACAATGTCGATGCCGTTGTGATCTCCACTCCATGGTTATGGCACACGCGTATGGCAAAAGATGCCATGCGGGCGGGAAAATATACCGGGCTGGAAGTGTCCGCGGCCAATACCCTTGAAGAATGTTGGGACTTGGTGAATGTTCACGAAGAAACCGGCACCCACCTCATGATCTTGGAAAATGTAAACTACCGAAGGGATATCATGGCGGTTTTGAACATGGTGAGGCAGAACGTATTCGGTGAATTGGTCCATTTCAGGTGTGGCTACCAACACGATCTGCGTGAAGTCAAGTTCAACAATGGAAAACAACCGTATGGAGGAGGCGTGGAATTTGGTGAAAAAGCAATCTCCGAGGCCAAATGGAGAACACAGCACTCGGTCCTGAGAAATGCGGACCTATACCCTACCCATGGCGTGGGACCCATAGCTGTCATGTGCGACATCAATCGGGGAAACAGGTTTCTGTCCTTGACATCGCATGCCACGAAAAGTGTCGGCCTGCACAACTACATTGTCCAGCATGGCGGGGAAAACCATCCCAATGCCAAGGTGAAGTTCAAATTGGGGGATATTGTGACCTCCACCATAGAAACAGCAAACGGGGAAACCATCATCGTCACCCACGACACCAATTTGCCAAGACCCTATTCCCTAGGTTTTAGGGTTCAAGGAGCAAACGGTTTGTGGGAAGTGGATGGGAACAGGATCCACATTGCAGGGATCACCGAAGCCCACCAATGGGACGATGCAGACAAATGGCTGGAAAAATATGACCATCCCTTATGGAAAAAATATGGGGAACATGCCACAGGTGCCGGACATGGAGGAATGGATTTCTTTGTGATCCATGCTTTTGTCGAGTCCGCCAAACTGGGTGTGGCCCCACCGTTGGATGCGTATGATGCAGCGGCTTGGAGTGCTATCACGCCATTATCCGAGGTTTCCATTGAAAACAACGGGGAACCCCAGGATTTTCCTGATTTTACCAGAGGGGGTTGGATCAACAGAAAACCCTATGACTGGATCAAAGAAGAATATTAATCGACTTTTAACAACGACACACAATGAAATGCCCATTAACGGATCATCAAACCAACCGATATGTTCTTAGGGCATTGCATGTGACCTTTAAAAAACAAATAAAAATGAACAGATGAAATATAAATTTATAACCCTATTCATTTTGTGCATAATCAGTTGTGGCAGCGATGGTACTGGTACCGGCGAAACGCCCATCGACCCAGAACCGGTAGATGACACCATAAACGCTATAACCTATACTGCATCAAATGATGTCATATCAAATCCGGAAAGAGGGTTCATGCACCACTGGGCCGTGGAATCCGAAGGGGCACCGCTCAGTCTGGCAATGCTCAATGCCCTTAAGAACGAAAAGGTCACCATCATCAATCGGATCTATTATTTGGATGCGTTCAAAGACGCTGACCTCAGTGCAGCAGAACTGGACTTGATCACCACCGATTTTGAACGATTGAGAACAACCGGCGTCAAATGTATTCTCCGCTTTGCCTATAACAGCGACCAAAATGAGACCGATGCCCCATTGAGCAGGGTCCTTGCGCACTTGGATCAATTGCAACCTGTACTGACCGAAAATGCAGATGTAATTGCATTTGTCCAAGCGGGGTTCATAGGATCTTGGGGAGAATGGTACTACACCACCAATAATTTGACCACTGTTGAAAACAAAAGAGCGATCCTCAATAAATTATTGGAGGTCTTGCCCAAAGAAATCAAGGTCCAGGTCAGGACCCCTTTGTACAAGCAAGAAATATTCGAGTACTCCACGGCCATGGATGCATCAGTGGGCTATGGGGACAGCGATGTTGCCCGTGTAGGTTTCCATAACGACTGCTTTTTGGCCAGTTCAGATGACTATGGGACCTATCAAAATGTTGCTGTTGAAAAACAATACATCAGCAATGAAGCACTTTTTGTGCCCACCGGGGGTGAGACCTGCCCTCCTACCAATGTTCCGATTGCCAGTTGCAATACGGCCGATACCGAAATGGCCTTGCTGAAATGGACCTACCTGAACCTGGATTACTATGGACCTGTCCTTCAGGAATGGAGAAACAATGATTGCTTTGAGGATTTTCAAAAAGAATTGGGATATCGCCTTTTATTGAAAACAGGCCGTCTAAAAAAGGAAGCGACCGCCAATGGCAATTTTGAACTGGACCTGGTTCTGGAAAATGCAGGCTTTGCCCCTGTTTACAACAAGAAGAATGCCTTTTTGATATTTAAATCCGTTGGCGATGGAACGGTGTACAAAAAGGCGTTGGGCCTTGATGTGAGAAAGGTGGTGCCGGATTCGGATTACGACTTGAAGGAAAGCATCGGCCTTGCCGACATCCCTTCGGGTGACTACAAGCTCTATATAAAAATAGAGGATGCTTCCACCTCATTGAAAGATAGGCCCGAATATGCCATCCAATTGGCAAACTCCGGCACCTGGGAGGCCAGCACCGGCATGAACGAATTATTGCATACACTGACGATCAATTAAAAAACTATAACCGCTAAATACATAAGTCATGAAAAAATTCAAGCTTTTATATTGTCTTTTGGCCGTTTCACTCCTTGCCGGTTGTGATTCGGATGACTCTTCCAGTTCGGAGAGCAGCATTACGGCCGACTTTTCATTTACAAGTGATGGCAGCACATTCACTTTTACAAACCTGTCCGAAGGGGCCACTTCCTACCGATGGGATTTTGGCGACCTTTATTTTTATTCCTATGAAGAAAATCCTGTGTACACCTATGCCATCAAAGGTGGGGAACTTACCGTTACGTTGACTGCAATGAATGAAGCCGGTGAAGAGGCAAATGTGTCAAAACAGATCAGTGCCCCGGTCATCATTGTTGCCAATATTGACATAGATGGGGAATTTGAGGATTGGGAAGAAGTGCCCGTCTATTATGAATTTACAGGATCGGTCAAGAAAATGAAGTATTACACCAAGGGACCCAACATAGACATCTATTTTGAAGGAGGTCCCGATATGACAATGGAAATTGTGGATATGGTTTTCAATGTGGATGAGGACAATACCACTGGATATAACGAAGCTTGGAACATTGGCGCGGAATATTTATTTGAAGGCCCTCCAATTTTAGGTTCCTGGGGGAGTTTTTATTCACATGCCGGCGGCAATGCCTGGGCATGGGATTGGATAGGGCTGGATGGACACGGTTTCCAATCATCCGGAACAATTGCCGTAGATGGCGAGACCAATGCGATAGAACTGAGGTTTCCCAAAAGCTTTTTTGGAACGGTTGGGGATAGCATAGACTTTGGCATGTGGCTGGATTGGGGTGCTGAGTACTACCCAAGTGATACCGCTGGCCCACCCATCAATATTGAGATCCAAAGGTAATGAACCCGTACGACTCAATTTGAGCAGTTTCAATACTCGATCAATGAGATGAGATCTATCGATCTTCGAAAATAACCTTCTAAACCAATTGCAATAAACGGAAACCCTGATAAATCAACCAAGAAGATTTGTTGGGGTTTTCTTTTTCAATCATCAATACCCATCAGCATATGGAAACCAATACCAACCGATTACTGTCTTTGGATTTTTATAGAGGCCTGACCATGTTTTTGCTCATTGCGGAATTTTCAAGCCTTTTTGAGTTCCTGGTGTCCCCAGAACTTCACGGCACCCTTATCCACACCATTGGGGAACAGTTCCATCATGTGGAATGGGAAGGATTGCACTTTTGGGATTTGATACAACCCTTTTTCATGTTCATTGTGGGTGTGGCCATGCCCCTTTCCTTTTCAAAGAGAATGGCAAAAGGGGATACCTATAAAGAATTGCGGAAGCATGCTTTCAAAAGAGCCTTTTTGATGCTCGTATTGGGATGGGCCCTGTACTGTATCGATCCAGGGGAAATTGTCTTCAGGTTCCAAAACGTGCTGGCACAACTATCGGTCACATACCTGCTTGCATTTTTGGTCATCCGTAAAAAACCGTTGATCCAAATCGGGTTTTCTGTATTGCTCATTTTAATCAGCGAGGCCATTTATAGATTTTTCCCGATTGAAGGCTTTGACCATGCCTTTGTTCCCGGGGAAAACTTTGGCGCATGGTTCAATATTTTGATTTCAGGAGAAGAAGATGGCGGGCATTGGGCCATGTTCAATGCCATTCCCACCGCTGCCCATACCATTTGGGGCGTAGTGGCAGGCCAACTGTTGATCGGCAACAAAACAACCCAGGAAAAAATCCGGCTTCTGGTAATCGGGGGGGTCGCGGCCTTGATCATTGGTTATGGCTTCAGTTATGTAACACCGATCATAAAACGAATTTCCACAAGCACTTTTGTTCTTGTGGGTGGCGGATGGTCCATATTGGCCCTTGCACTCTGCTATTGGGTGATAGATATCAAAAAATACCAAAAGGGAGTGTTGTTCTTTGCCGTTGTGGGAATGAACCCATTATTCATCTATCTGTTCGCACACGTTGGCGGGGCTGCATTGATCCGAAAGATATTCTTGCCGTTTTCAAATGCCCTCTTTGGGTGGACCGGAGCACTGGGCGCCGATATACTGTTGAGCTTTGTAGTGCTCTTTTTTCTATGGTTCATTTGCTTTTGGATGTATAAAAAGAAACTATTCATCAGAATATGATCAAGTCAAAAAAATCCATCATCATGAAAAATCTTTTATATCTCTTTGGCCTAAACTGTCTCCTGATCGCCTGCGGCGGGGGAAACAATGATCCTACCGAGGGAAAACCGGAAAGTCAAGAACCTGTATTGAATGGCGGGGGTGTCAGCAGTTTCACCAAGGTGCAGCCCATGACCGGGATCGTGGTCTGGGATGGAAATCCGAATGCCGGCTCAGGGGCACATAGCCTTGAATATTCCTATATGCTCTTTGAGGATGTGGTTTCTGAAAAAGGGGTCTATGACTGGACGGTAGTTGAAAACAAACTCAACGATATCGCCTCACGGAACCACCAAGCCATCCTTCGGTTCAGATATGCCTATGTTGGGCAACAAACATCCGTGCCAAAATACATCAAGGATCTACCGGATTATAAAGAAACGCAGGGGGTCAGTGAAGGCAGGGAAACCTGGTTTCCGGATTGGTCGCATCCAGAATTGCAGGACTTCACCTTGGAATTCTATGAAAAATTCGCCGAACGCTATGATCACGATAACCGTTTGGCCTTTTTGCAGGTCGGTTTTGGACTGTGGGGGGAATACCACATTTATGATGGTCCATTTGAGCTGGGGAAAACCTTTCCTTCAAAAGCGTACCAAACCCTGTTTTTAAATCGTATGGACACTATGTTCACCGATTTGCATTGGTCTATTTCCATTGATGTTGAAGATGGCAATGTCACTCCATTCCGCGACGATCCTTCCCTATTGGATCTATCATTTGGTTTGTTCGATGACTCCTTTATGGCCGAGGAACACGGTTCTGTCAATGAACAGCGTTTTAAATTCTTGGGACTGGATACCCGTTATGTCAATAATCCCATCGGGGGTGAATTCAATTATTATACGGATCATGACCAGCAAAATGTCCTATCCCCCAATGGTCCACATGGAGAATCGTACGAATCGTTCATAAAACGGTTCCATACCACCTATATGATCGGAAATGACCAATACAAATACCAGTCCGCGGATCGCATAAAAGAGGCCAGCATCAATACGGGGTACAAATTTGAGGTCACCGATTTTGTGAAAACCAACGGTAACTCGAAAATAACCATAAGAAATGTTGGAACGGCGCCCATTTATTACGATGCCTATCTTTCCATCAACGGAAACAAATCCACCACATCCCTTAGAACCATATTGCCAAATGAAGAAAAGGAATTCACCATAGATTATGATGGCAATGAGGATTTGGTGATCATCTGCGACCGATTGTTGGAGGGGCAAACCATAGATTTCAAAAGGTCATTTTAAAATCCATCCCTAAATGAAGAAGGGCCATCATGATGAAGTTTTATCACAATGGCCCTTTTTGCACTAACAACTAAACAACTCAAAACCTGCTTTGCATATTCGCATTGTGCCGTTGCCTTCGATGATTACAGTCAATGTGATGGCATGGCACTGTTATTTTCCATATGACAGAAACCCTTTTTGAGTTTCATCTGGACTCCACCTTATTCAATCCACTTTGGTGTAAAATGGAAGTCTACCCAACGGAGCATCAACTTCTATGGTTTTGTTCCCACTGACAATTTTACCGGTATCGTCTTTCCACTTTCCTTTCGGCAAGACTACTTTTCGTTTGTAAGCACCTTTTGTCACTACAGGCGCAACGATGATGTCATCGCCAAGGACAAATTGGTCCTTTATCATTTCATATCCATGGTCTGGGTAGGCCAAGGCCATGGGCTTTACAATGGGTTCCCCGGTTTTTGAGGCCTGTTTGGCCAATTCAAGAAAATAAGGTCCCATTTCAGCGTGCAATTTTGCCGCCTCCAAGCAGTATGTTGCATTTTCCTTGGAGAGCACGCGCCAAGGAGCTACCGAAAATTGCATCATGGGCATCAAGGCATGGACCTGGGCGGATCGCACGACCAATTCCTCATCAATGGACGTAAGGTTGATAAACGTGCCGTACTCGCCCCCACCGATCATATCCGGGCAGGTATAGGCATATCCCATCAAACTTTGGCCCATCTGATCTGGTATCAGCTTTTGCAAGTCCGTCCAATTGTGCCCTTTGTCCCGCAAGCGTTGGGCCAAGGGCAACCCTGCCATTTTCCAAGAGGCGCGATATTCATTGAGGGGATAGTCCAGACCGATCTCGGCAAACAGCGCAGTATGCTCGTTTGGCAGGACTTCTTCATAGGATATGACCCCATTATCATAAAAATGGGCATCGCCGGCATCAAATTTGAACCCGTCAACACCATACTCGTCCACCAAATGGTCCAGTTGTTCCTTGAACCATTTCTTCGCTTTCGGATTGCTCAGGTCCAAACAGGCACTGGCCCCGTTCCACCAGCGCACAATGGCCGCTTTCTCCTGGGTGTTTGCCCAAAGCACGTCCTGCGTTTTTTGGGGATCGAGCAATAACATGCCCTCCTTGGCCAAATACCGGAAAACCTCCGAATCCGGACTGATGAATGGACAGACCCAAAGCATGACCTGGAACCCCATATCGTGGAGTTTTTTGATCATGGCCTTGGGGTCTTTGAACCTTCGGGGGGAAAATTCCCAAACCCCATAATTTTCCTGCCAGTTATCATCGATCATCAAAACCCCTGGAGGGTAACCATTGTCTATGATGCCTTGTGCATATTTGAGAATATCCTCCTCATTTTGGTTGTAAATCAATTCTATCCATGTATTGTATTGGGGATGGGTAAACAGTTTTTCCTCCGGAATTTCACCATTGGGCGGAAAGAAATGTTTTACCGCATATTGGTAGGCATCACGTAAATTTTTACCGGCTTCGCCAAAGATGATCTTATCACTTTTGGAAGTCACCTGCAAGTGGCCATTATCGAAGGCATATTGGATAGGACCCTCGCTCCAAACATATCTGCCCTTATTCGAGAGCAAAAGGGGCTGGGCCTGGTTGCCTTCGTTGTTGGCCCACAGATCATGGGTCACTTTTGAATGGCTATCATAAGGTGTGTTGTGGCCTTCAGTGCTCAGACCTCCCCACCAATATTCCCCTTTGGCGATGTCTATGTCAAGCGTGTCGGCATTCTGGGAAAATAAGCCAACCGTACTCCATATAAGCAGTCCAAAGGTAATTGCGGTCGATTTCATTCGTTGTTCAATTGATTTTTTGGTATTTGCCACAGGTCCGTTGGATACCTGTTTTTTTTCTTTAAGGCATCGATGGCCTTTTGCACTATTTCTTTGTCCTCTCTATAGGTCACACCAAACCACTTGGCATCGGATTGTAGAACCTTAACGATGGCCATATTCTCTTTCAACATCTCGTTTACGATCAAAGGGATGTAGAATTCAGCCTTCAAATTTTCATGGTTCTCCTCCAGGAATTTGAGGAACAAGGCTTCCCCATATCCAAAACATTTGGGGGTAAATCCAAAAAAATTCATGGAGACCACCGTGTTTTCATCAATGGGAAGAAAGTTTCCGTCATCATCCTTCCGCATCAGTTCACCGTTTCTTTTTTCAATGTGGGTCCTTTCCACAATATCGGTCAAATATCCGTTTTCATCCACTTGGCATTCGCCCCTGGAAACAAAGCCATGGTCGGATATGGTATTTTTCAAGAGATAGGACATCGTATAAAAGTTATAGGATTCCCTATCCGTTCCCCTTAAGGCCTCGGCCATCACATGGAAGGCCTCTTTGCCATAGAAATCATCCGCATTGATAATGGCAAAATTCCCATCAATCACATCTTTGGCCATCAAAAGGGCATGGCCGGTCCCCCAGGGTTTTACCCTTTCCAAATTGAAATACTTTTCCGGCACATTTTCAATTTCCTGATATACATAAACCACCTCGGCCCTTCCTTCCAATTTTCGGTCGAAAATCTCCTTGAACTCACGCTCAAAACTTTTTCTGATAATGAACACGAATTTTCCGAAACCGGCCTGCAATGCATCATAAATTGAAAAGTCGATCAAGGTGTCGCCTTGAGGGCTAAAAGAATCTATTTGTTTAAGACCCCCATAACGACTTCCCATGCCTGCGGCCAACACCACTAGTGTAGGTTTTGCTGTTTTTTGCATCTACGTTCTATACTATTGACAATCTGATTTTTATTGAATCTTTTATGCTGATTTTTGCTTCAACTTCAACGAACTTACATATTTTTTATCCAAGATAAAAGCAAAACCACAAAAAATGTGCTCGTACACATATTAAGGCCTGAACAAAGATTCCAATATTAAATAAATATAGTTGGATGTTGGGGTATCTATAGAAGCACTGACCAATTTCCGGACACACAACCAGAATTGGAATCACTACAAGTCAAATTATGTTGTTTCTTAAAATTGAATTCTTCCTTATAGGGAGTATCAAGCCAACATAAGAGAAAATCCATAGGCCATCAGGAAGTGAAAACAAAACCCAATCGGCAATTCTTACATTAAGCTGAACTGTCCCTTTCCTCATTCAGCTATAGTTTGTCAAAAACCTAAATTTTAGTACCAAGCATGGAAACGCCCGACATAGTATATCACTTCACCGGATAAATTTGAGCAGCCTCGAAACTAACACAATAAACTGACTTATAAACCACTAGAACCAGATATTGGTTGGCTCAAATTTCCGTTTTTAGTGGTCTCAACCATCAGGCTCGTTCAAATATGGCCCTGTAGAACAAACAGTCGAAGTAATTGGCGTGATCAAGGATCATCACCAACAATCCCTTCGATCTGGCATTGCCAATATGATGCTATTGTACGAGGATCGATACTTGGCCAATTACATTACGATAAATGTCGGGACAAGGGATGTCAAGGGCACATTGGCAACTATAGAGTCAAAGTTCCAACGTTTTTTCCCAAAAGATCCCTTCAATTATTTTTTCCTCGATTAGTATTTCAACAAACAGTATCAGGCGGATATTAAAATTGGGACTATCTGCATGCTGTTCTCAATCCTAGCCAACTTCATTGCCGCCATCGATTTGTTCGGGATGGGTTCGCAAATGGCATTGCAAAAATTAAAGGAGATCGGGATCAGAAAGGTATTGGGAGCGAGCGATCTGCAAACACTTTTGCTTATCCCAAAAAACCTGCTCTCCTTGGTCGGGATCGCAGGTATCATAGCGATTCCCATGGTTTATTTCGCCGCCCAATATTGGCTTGAGACCTACCAATATTGTACATAACGGTATGGATGTTCTTCATTCCATTCGTGCTTGTTTTGGCCGTCGCATTATTGTCCATAAGCTTGCAATCTGTACGTGCCCTACTGGTGAACCCTGCCCAAACCCTGAGGGATGCATAGCCGATAGCGATGGATTACCACTTCCATATACTGAGTCGGCTTTCATAATACTCCCCCCGCGTGAGGGATTGCAGTGAAAAGCCCTCCCCCAGGTAGGCCTTGCAACGGAAAGCCCGTTGCCCAGAGGGACACGCTCAAGAAGGAATACCGCCGACCGACCACATACGATATTGCTTGGTCCGAAATGATGACGCAGTGGTTTTCCGATGGATTCCCAACACACAATTGAATGGACAGGTTTCGGCAACAGCCATTATCGCCAATGAGATCAATGCCGTATTTGCGCATTATGGTTTTAATGGTTCCCCTGATGTGCTGTGCAGGATCTCAGCAAACAATTCATTTGAGGGCATCCCTTCACAGTTTGAGGCGCACCTACTGCGGCCGCCCAAGTGTGGGTAAGGTCCACCTATCTTGCTGGGGGCACGTTCTCTGCCATATCGGTCACCTCCGCTCCGAGCAACGAATATCATACCCAGGAAATGGATACTTTTCTACCCATAAATTTCCAGTTGTTTGTGGGAAGGGATGGCACTTTTGTGGACAATGACAACGATGGGGTTCCTGCCAACGAGGACCCAGATGACAACAATCCCAATGTTCCCAACAATCAAGGATAAAGGAAGAAACTGATGTTCAGTAGTTAGTTGGGTTTTGGATCAGCTCCCTTTATGGGAGCTTTTCTTTTTTAAGAAGACCATGACCACAATCAGCACGATTAAGGCAGCCACGACCCATAGAGACCAAAAACCGGGTCGGGAGAATTCTACCGGGGAGGTATCGCCCATCAATACCAATCCGGCCCAGTATTGTGGATGTAGGATACGTCCTTCCCCATGGGCCAAGTAATCCAATTTGGCCAAGCGAAGGGCCACATGTTTTGGTTTTCCTTCAGAAAGGTGACCATAAAAACGCTCCAATATTTTGTTGCTGGATTTTTCATCGATCTGCCAAAGACTGGTCAAAACACTTTCACTGCCCGCATAATTAAAGGCATGTGCCAATGAGATCATCCCCTCCCCCGGTTGATAGGTCGGTTTTCCCGTTTCACAGGCCGTCAGTATGGCCAAGTGTGAACTGAGGTTTTGGTTATAGATCTCATAGGTGTACAGGGAATTATCATTGATATCCAAAGAATCCGCAACATTCTTGGCAAACACCAATCGCGAAAGTTCGGGGCTTACATTGTTGGATTCGGCATGGGTACCAATATGTATGATCTTATGTTCCTTGGCATTTTGGGTAAACAAGGGTTTGGAGGCCTTTTCGTTCAGAAATGAACGGCCATCGAATTTTCGACTGAATTTCTTTACCAGCTCTGTACTGAACGGTTGCGGCAATAGGGTCAGATAGGCCTTGTCCAAAAACAACGAATCGGAGATCGCCATTTGGTAATTGGTCTTCATTTCTTGATCAAACTCGGGGGCAAAGGCAATAAAATCCTTTTTAAACCCCACAATACCTTGTTTCTTGCCAAGCATGAACAGGCTGTAGTTATAGGATATATTGTATTTGGCCAGTAGGCTTTGTGTGGCCAATTCCCCATAAGACCCTATCCTTTTTGGGGTGAGCAATTCAAAGCTCAGGTTAAACAGCTCCCCATCCGGAAAAATGATGACATTTTCTGTTTTTACGAGACCTTCAATCGGCTCCCAAACGATTTGGTAGAGTTGGTGCAGGCAATCAAAAAGTTCATCCTCTGGAACGCTGTAATCTGATATGGATGATATGCAGAGATCCTTTATGGGGTCCAACTTTATCAAGTTGGTCCTGCCGTTTTGGTAAACATAGACGTAGTTGTTGTCACCATCGGAAAAATATCGGACCAAGGTGGTATTGGTCGGAATATGTTGTTCCAGGTTTTTAAGCGGTTCCACAATGGAGGCGTATCTCATCTTGTAATAATGGGGGTGCTCTTTTTGAAGGAACCCCAAATGGTCCTGCCATGACCTATTGAGCGAATCCCATTCCGCTACATTGAACTGTGTTTCGTTGCCTTCAAGATCAAAAAAACCATTTATTTGATTGCGCAGCGAGTTTTCCTGCTCCCTAATGTCGATGGGTGCCAAAGCATCGGCGGTTAGGTTCAAACGAGCCCGAATACGGTTGTAAATGGAGGATTCATGTAAGGCCATGACCTTTTCAAGATAGGCTTCATCATTGGTTTGTCGGTAAAGTTCCACATACACCTTTTTGGCCACATTGAAGACTTCCCTATTGTTGGCAATAAGGTTGCTTACCCCTTCTTGGGAGGTGACCAGCGATTTTCGCTTTTCAACCAGTGCCGTGGCCTTATCGATGATCTGCGCAATTTCAATAAGATTTTTTGGGGAATGGGGCAAAGACCTCAATTTGGATTTGGCCAGATACATGAGTATTTCAGCCTGTTCGCTCCAGAGATAAGGTCGGTTTTCCACATCGGCGGTGCCACCATATCCCTCCAATAGTTGCCGGCACAGTTGGATGGCACTTTCAAAATCACTTTTTAGAAAGTAGATCTTGATTTTGCTGAGCTGCATCATTTTGGCCAAGTAGCTATGTGCACCGTAGGCTTCAGCCACTTTGGAGTAGGTGTTGTCGATAAGGTCCAAAGCCTCTTTAAACTGTTGGTTCTCTGCGTAGACCTGGGCCAAATTGGACCTTGCAAAAATGATGTTTTGGCTGAATTCATCGGCACTGCTATTGGTGTAGGCTTCAAGGGTTTTTTGATAATTGGTGATGGCTTTCGAAAAGTTTTCCTCTTTTTTTTCAAGGTCTGCCCAAGCAAAATATAAATTGGCAGCATAGGACCAATTGGTTCCGGGGATTGAGATCAGGGATGCCTCGGCTTCTTTTAGGTAGGTTCTGGCCTTTTGTTGGTTCTCTGCATAAAGATGGGCCTCGGCCATCATCAGTACGGCACTGAAATATTGCACCGTGTTGGGAAGAAAATATCTTTTGGCATGTTTATATCCCAAGGAGGCCACCTGTACAGCCTTGTCCTTGTCGCCAAAATCATTGTAGAGGCTGCCCAGGTTTCTGTAGGCGATGGACAGATTGCCATGAACCTTTTCCGTCAAAGGATGGTTGTGCGTATGTTGCAAAAAGGTGTTGAAACTTGAAATACTCTTTGAAGTAAGTTCCATGGCCGTGCCATAGTCCCCAGCGCTCTGTTTCACCATCGTCCAGTTACCATAAATGGTACCGGGAAGATAGTACAACTGCTCGGCATCCTTGTCCATGGTATCAATTGACCGGATGGCTTTGTCAAAATAATAGTCGGCACTGTCCGGCTTGGATATAAAGTGCATCAGTGAAGCCTTGTAATTCAGTATCCGTGGTGCCAAGGGAAACCTTGTTTTTGGATGGGCCTCCATCAAGCGAAGTGCTTTATCCGTGCGGGCCATCAATTGGTCGATATCCCCCAGTTTGAGCCCTATTTCCCCCAAATAAAACTCCGAGGCCACCTTACGCTGGACATCCTGCAAGGTGTTCGCCAAAGTATTGGCACGAGCCATATACACATTGGCCTGAAGAACACTGCCTTGGTCCACATGGGCAAGCCCCAGGCCCAACAGCGCCTCATATTGAACGGAATCTGCTTGGTTTTTGGACTGAACATCCTTCAGCAGCTCTTGTGCCATTGGAAAATGGGTACCATTGTCCTGTAAAAATTCTGATTTTGCAAGGGGATAGACCAATCGGCCCAAGTTCAGGGAAGAATATTTTGTTTTCCCGCTTACTTCAGCTTGAATGATTTCTTGAGCATGCCCAAAGGCATCCGCAGCGATAAGACTATCCAGCGTTTTTAGTATGGGATGTTTTTGTTGGGAATGCATGGCTGTCTGCAACAAAAAGGCAAGTCCCAGAAGGAAATATGCAAAACCCTTGTCCATATCCGATCAATCCTTGAGTTTTTTGGCCAATTCCCGGCCCTTTTCATCCGAAGTTTGCTCCAAACTTTTGAGGGCTTCCTCCACCTCATTGTTCTTCAAATGTGCCAAGCCTTTGTAATATGCAGCTTCACTTTGGAATGAAGGCTGGGCACTACCGAGCACACAATCAAAATAGGGAATTGCCTTGCTGGGTTCATCATTGGCCAAATAGGCCGCGCCCAAAAAATAGTTGATGGTATCGTTGTCGCTTTTTTGCGGCAACAGATTTTCCCACTTTTGTAACGCAGTTTTATAGTTTCCCTGTTTATAGTCGACCATGGCCTCATAAAAATCATAATTATCACTATTGCCCATTACCGTAGGCAAACCAGGGTCTGGGGTGAAATAGGTATTGAACAGCCTTTCATTGGCATTGGGAATATAGAAATACCAAATACCTCCAAGAGCGATCAAAAGTGCAATGGCGGCCGCAATCCGGAAAAAGAATCGGTAGGACATCGTATGAAGGGATCTGACTTGGGCATCGTCTTCCAGTTGCTTGTGAAAATGATTCAACTTGGAACGCAGACCTTCTTCCTCAATGGTTCGGAACAGTCCCTTGAATTCCAAAAACTTGGTATTCAAGTTGGAATCGGATTGCAATTGGGACTCAAAATCTGTCCTCTCTTGGGCATCCATCCCATCAAGAAGGTACCTTTCAAAAAGGTCCTGCTCTTCAAGGGTCCAGTATGTAGGTTCCTTATCCATTGTTCTTGATGTGTTGGGCCAATGCACGCAATTGTTCCATGCACCGGTATTTTTTGTTTCGGGCGGATGCCGCTCCAATACCGATTTTTTCGGCTATCTCTTCCATGTTCTTACGTTCAAAATAGAAGAGGGTCAATAGGTTTTTGCATCCATTTCCCAATTGATGGAGGGCTCGTTTCATGGCCTCCTGTTCATTTTGCACCTCATTGTCTTGGTCTTCGTCTTTGTCCTCTTCCTGACCAATCAATGATATTACATCTTGATGGACCGTTTTCTTGAACCGGGCGGATCTCAGATGGTCTGTCCATTTGTTCTTGGCGATGGTGAAGAGGTACGCTTCCAAGCTTCCTGTCCCGTCAAACTTGTGGTCCTTTACATTTTGCCAACAAGCAATGAACGCCTCCTGATATATATCCTTTGCCTGGGCCTCGTCCCCACTGTTCTTGAAGATGTGGACCCTGACCTGAGGGAAAACACTTTGGTAAACTTCTTCCAGAATGGTTTCATCATTCTTTCTAAAACCTTCTAGGATCGTGTCGATATCTTTTCTTTGTGTATTCCCCATACTTTTTGGAAAGCATGGGGAATTTAAAGAAAATTAAAGGTTCACTTATGATTTTATCGTTATGTTCCTAACTTTTTGGTTTTAAATACACCGTTACTTGGGCATAGCCTGTTACAGCATTCTGCCGCGCCAGGGATTCACTATAATACTGTTGGATTTCAGGCCGGCCCCAAGTATCAACATGCCCAGAACCGGCACCGACCCCACAAGTGATGGAATACATTCCTTCCGCATCGAGATCATTTTCCTCATTTCCGGGGTACCAGGTCTGTGAATTGTTGGCACAGTCGGGTATCAATGAAGGTACGCGCTCTATGATATCCATATAATAACGATCAATTTCCTTACCTTCAGGAATTCCCTCCGTCAAAGGCTCAAAGGCCCAAACCGTTGCTGTGGACCAATGCCAGAAATTGCCATCCAATGTTGGGGGTTTTGATCTAACGGATACGGGTACGTAGAAAATTAGGGTATCATCGTCATTTTTGATGTTCACCTCACCTTGTATTTCATCGTATAGTTCATATTCTGAAAGTTCTTGGTTAGGCCCATCATATATTGCATAATAGATCTTGGCGGAGATTCCTTCAACCCCATTTTCGGTTTCCTTGTCAAAACATTCGTAGTTGACCGAATGGTCTTCTTCCGTGGTCACTTGTATGTTTCTGCTATTCAATTTTCCATATTGTCCATTGGTGCTCCACACCACTTTATATTTGATGGTTTCATCGTTCACAAGACGCTTGGCCTGTTCATCCACAATGGAAAGCTTGACATTATTTCCACCTTTTATGGTAAGCCCATCGGGTCTGATGCGATATTTTGTCGGGCTGATATTGATGGTCGTGGAATCCTTTCCTACAAGGTTGCCGTCCTTGCGTATCTCCACAAAAATGGAATCCTTGGCATTGGGCGGAAGTGCCGCATTGGGATCGCTCTCATAAACGTTGGTTTCAGTGCCCGGATCTTCTTTCAAAGAACCATAAAGGCCTGTTGTACGCCAATGGTATGAATATTCCCCGGGCTGTACGTCCGCATCATCCAATATCTTCGCCGTAAGGTCCACATCCTCTCCCTTTACGATACCGGTATGGGCAGGGTCTATGCGCACTTTGCTTTGGGATATGGTCACATTGAACGTTTCGATACGTTCGGCATATTGATAGGCAATGAAAACCCGACCTATATCCGTTGCTGTCATAATGGCGTTGGCAATGGTCAACGGGGCAAGTGCCCTTCCAAGGGCGGCCTCATCCGTAAGGAGATCCGTGGCACTTGATACACCCATTTTGGATAATTGGCCGAGCAATACTTTGAAGAACGACTCGGTACCCGACCCGTTGGCAACCACTCCCTTGATGAATTCTATGGAGGCCGTTTTCAGGTCGCCCTCATCCAATGCGTCCAATACGCCAGGGGAAGAGGCCAACACTACATTGATGGCCTCTGTGTAGGGGCCGATATCGAATTTGTTGCTTGAATCCTTGAAAATATCCGTGATCCCGATCGTATTGCAAATGATGGGAATGACAGCATCCAGGACCAGGGCCTCGATCCTTAATTTATTGAGTTCGAATTGCTCATCGGAACTCAGCACATGATTGCCCGGACCGGATCCCGGACCGATAATGCGCACTACATATTTGGCGGCCACTTCATCATTCAGTAAGGGTAGTGATTTTGGTCCATTTGTAGTGAACCCCAAATTTGAACCATTGCCAATGGCTATGTCCATCGTATTCCCTTGAATCGAAGTAAGACCGGTCACAGGGGCAATGGATTGCTCAAAATCGGCCGTTGGATTGTTGGAACCGATAAATCGGGCATCCAAGATTTCCTCGAACTCCGTATTGCCTTCCTTCTTTACTTCGGTCTTGTACAAAAAGGCATGCGCCCTCCGTCTCCAGAAATTCAGCACATCCACTGAGAAAACATCACTGTCGCTTTGCTGGACAGTGACCCCACTTTTCATGTTGGTGTCATCGATCAAGACCTTTTCAAGGTCAATGACTTTCTTTTCAGGCAAAAGTGCAGTGGCCGTTTCGTTCAGCCAACTGTAGAAGCTGTCGGAATGGAGCAGTGTCGGATCTGCCACATACATGGCTTCCAGTTCCTGTACATAGGGCCCTATCTCGGGCAGGTCCTGGAATTCGCCCAGAAATTTCACTCGGGCCTCCACTGGCTGTACCACCGTGCCGAGTCCATAGAAAAGGGCCCCTTCCAACATGGATCTTACGTTGAGCTCTGGATGTTCCTTGCTCACATAGCCCATCAGCACCACCTTGTCCTGTTCATTGGTCACATATACAAAAGAGGGACCTCCATAGGCGATGTAGGCCTTTGAACTCCCATCGTCCCCAACTTCGAAGGTTTCGAGAAAGGATTGGACCTTGGTCTTGGAAAGGTCGATACCCGAGTCGGTCGGCAGATCAATCTGGATCTCAATTTGTTCAAGTTCAATGGAACCTGTGGGGCCGTCGCCATCTCCATCGCCCGGGGTGGGATCATCATCGGTCTGCGACACGTCGTCGTCGTCCATTTTGAGGGTATTGTCGTCCGAGTTACAGCTCATTGCCAATACAAAGGCAAAAATGAGCAATACAACAATTTTTACTGAGGTTTTCATTTGGTTTCTGATTTTTAATTGGTCTTTCTTTTAAGGTTATCGAAATGGGAAAAAAATGTCATCAGTAGGCCTTCTTCACCTTGACCCATTCGCGGTTATTGAGGTTGATATCTCCGTTGGGCGTATAAAAAAGGTCATCGTTTTGGATGTAATTGCCTTCGCTGTCCATCCAATACTCGGTGGAACCTGCATTTACCTGATAATTGTTCCCTGTGATCGGGTTATGGACGGTTTCCTCTTCATTGATCATATTGATGAACTGCCGTTGGCCCGTATCACTTCCCGCTCCAAAGTTTCGGTTCATGAAAGAGGCATGGTTGGCATCCTGTGCGGCCCAGATGCCTTTCATTTTCTCTTGATGGGCATTGAAAGCGGACCATCGGGCCTGCATCCTATTTTGATGTTGGGCCGAGGCCATTTCCATCCTTCTTTGGTTCTCCTGTGCCCGTTGTTGTGCGAGTTGGGCCACATAGTGTTCCCATTGTGGGTTTTCGGCATAGCTGAAGGTGGCCTCTTTCATCCGTTCAAGCGTCATTTCATAGGCCGTTTCATCCACAAACGTGTAGTTCACCGTATAGAACCAAACCATCATGTTCCCAGATATTGTTGGCTGTTGCATGCTTATGATGGACACACTTGCCAACGCTTTCTGTCCAGATGGATTCTTCCACTCTGTGTTATACATCGACAGGGAGCTGTTCATTTTGGATTTGGAAGCAAGTTTGTTCCACAGGTACTGGGTCACTTCGGGCCGTTCCCTTTCCCCCACATATTGAAACCCGCTGTTGGACATTCGGGCCTTTACTTCCTCATTGAAAATCTGTTGGGGAGTGACCAAGGGCCTAACCAACTTTTCGTATGGGGTGTTGTACATGGCTTCTGCCATTTGTGGGTCTTGGTAATCCACATGGTACGTAATAGGGGTATTGAAACTTTTTAAATGATCAGGGCCTGTGATCTGTATCAAAAATGTGGGCAGTTTTTGGTCTATGGTATAGATTGGTTTGGAAATCACTTTCCAGTCTGAAGGATATTCCGCGCTATTAACGACCAAACCTGTGCGGGCATCACGCAAATGGTGTACTTTTTTTGAAGTGATTTGGGTCCGTCCGGAAATGGAAATTTCCATTTCCAATTCGTTCCTATCCTCCAAATCTTCATAGGCCACTGATTGCTGGCCGTACTCTTTAATGGATGGTTCACTATTGTCTGAAGCAGGTCCACCCAAACAGGAAATAAAAAAAAGACAGGGTATAAAAATTAGGGTCGAGGTTTTCATTGTTTTGTTTTTGATGGGTTATGGTTTTTATTGAAATATGGCCTTACATACATTGAAGTCCACAAAGGATCAGAATTGGTCCAGATCTGTTTGCCATGTAATGGTTCCATCATTCACAATGTTCAAGAGCAGGGACTGAAAATCACTATCAAATTGGGCGGTATCCGTTCTTCTCAGATTCAACAGAATGGTTGCCGTGCGTCCATTGTCTGAAATCATCATCCATGATCGGTTACCGGGTAAGCTCCCAGTAAAATATCTGACCCCTTGTTCCGCCCAAACGGCAAGTCCCCTACCCAGATTGGACAATTGGGAGGTCTCTGACAACAATTGTATGGAATTCGCGGCCAAAACATCCGGCCTTGCCGAAGCGCCGTCGATGGCGCAAAGGAATCGTAATAGATCTGGGGCGCTGATAACGACACCTGCATCCCCGTCCCTTCTTGAGGCTATGGTAAAAATATAGGGGGTATCATTAGCGGTACCGTAATAGTACACTTCATTTTCCCCAAGGTCATCTTCCCTGAAGGTGGTCATTTTAAAGGTGGTTATGCCAAGAGGCGAAAGCAACCCATCCAAGTAGGCCTCAAAGGTTTCTCCCGACCTTTCCTCAACGATCCGTGCAAGAAGCCAATATCCTGTATTGCTATAGCTAAACGCTTCCCCCGGGGCATTGTTGAGCGTCCAATTGTTCAGTACATATTCGATAAAATCGAAAGTACCCAGATTGGGTTGATAGTCAATGGGATCCCCTCCGCTGGATGCACCCCACCCGCCCAATTCGTGGACCAAAAGATGATCTACGGTAATATTGAGTTCGTCCTCGGTAAGCACAGCAGTCCCAAAATCGTCCCCCAATACCCCTTCGGGGCCAAAAACCGGCTCATCCAAGGACAATAACCCGTCATCGACCAATCTCAAAATGGCAGTTGCCGTAAACACTTTTGAAATACTGGCTATCCTGAATTGATCCTCTGCTTCGACCGCTACGGAATTCTCCACATTGGCCAGACCATATCCCTTGGAGTAGACCATTTTCTCGTCCACACTAACAGCCAGGGCAGCTCCAGGGATTTGATAAAGCTCCATAAATTCGGTCACGGCATCATCGACATGCGGGATGTCTTCTTGTGTTGTGGAAGGGTTCGGGTTTGGGTTTGGATCGGGGTCGGGATTCTGGATAGGGTCTGGATCTATTGGGTTTTCTGTGTCGCTTGAACTGCAGGCCATTACCGATAGGAAAAGAAATAGGGCCAATAAATAGGTGCTCCCTTTTTGCATATGTGTTCTCATAGATGTTTGGTTTAAGGTGTATTGTTTCACCTCTATATCGAACACTTTTTAAAATGTCATCAAAACATTTTGACCTTTTTGGAAATTATGTGTAGCGTCAGGGATTTTAATTGAAATCCCTGTATTGAAAGGGACGGGCCAAAAACCTCCAGAACTTCACACTCTAATTGAAACCCTTACCAGTTCCATAGAAGTTCGTAATATTGTTGCCCAACAAAGAGTACGACTTGACCAAAACATTTATTTTGACCTTAAAGCGCAGCAGAGACCATTATCCCTTCTATGCCATCACAGGTGGCCCAGGAGTGGGGAAGACCACCCTATTGGACGAACTTCGAAATAGGGGCATGATTACCGTTCCTGAAGTCGCCCGTGAATTGATCAAGGAACAACAGGAAGTCGATGGCGAAGCTTTGCCATGGAGGAACAAAAGAATGTACATGGAGATGATGTTCCAACGTTCCGTTGAAAGCTTTGAAAAAACGAAGATAAGCCTAGATGAACGTTCCCCCGTATTCTTCGATCGGGGATTTTTGGATGCCCTCTGTTACGCATCCCTTGAAGGGATACCAATAGAACTGGAAATGAAAACACTGGCTGAAACCCTTAGGTACAACACCAACGTGTTCATTCTACCCCCATGGAAGGATATCTACCAGACTGATGCACAACGCAAACAGGATTGGAACGAAGCCGTGTTCACCTACAACAAAATGATCCAAACCTATAGAGGCTACGATTATAACCTCGTGGAAGTTCCCAAGACTTCGGTACCGGAAAGAGCGGATTTTGTCCTTGATTTTATCAAGAACAATTAACTACCGAGACTGGCATCCCCTTTTTGATTAAAAATCGACCTCACCTCTTGGTGGACCTTTAGGTAGTGTTTTTCCAAATCCCGTTCCGAAACCACCAATGGCTCCGGTAGTCCCTTTGGTATCTCTGGCCTTGGAAACTGCACTTTCCGGTCCTTTCCATCGGCAAACACCACAAACTCCCCCTGCTTCAACCGAAAGAACACCTCCGCCCTGCGTTTGGACACCTCCCGCTCCCCTTCCGTGATACGTCGTTCCAAGCTAAGCCCAGAACTCTTGCTCACACTCCGTGTCGGCATCTTCACCAGTTCAAAGAACCGCTCGTAATACCGGGCCGTATCTGGATCATTGACTTTCCCAAAGAACTGGTAGGACAGGTTGGAAAGTATTGCCTTACTGGCCTTCTCCCCGTACATCATATCGTTTTGCACCTTGTCCTGTAGCACATAAACGCTCACTATATCATAGCTGCGCAACGTGGCCGGAATGCGGTGCATGTTCAACAAACGAAGGGTCGAGGCCTCTTCCAAGAGCATAAATGAGGGCATCCGTTGCCGGACTGCCATCTGCTTAGAAATGGTATGGATGATCGTGGCGATCACCGGGGAGAGGGAAGCATCCTTTTGGGGATTGTTGACCAGGGCAATGACCGAGGGATTCTCAGCATTGTTGATGTCCAACGGGATCTCATCCGCGGACAAGACCATAAAGATCTTCCGGGTGCTGATCTTTTTGATGGCATTGGCCAGTGTGCTCATGACCCCGGCCGTCTGACGTTCCGACCCCACCCCACTGATAAAGGCATCCGCCATGGCCCTTGAGGTAAGGTTTCCCCGCAGGAACTTGATCAGGCTCTTGATTCCCAGCTGTTGGTAGAGCGCCATCAAATGGGGCAGGGTACAAAAGTCGGGGTAATCCGTTTTCAACCGCCATATCAGCCCACTGATCAAGCCCTCTGCCGCGTCCTTAAAGAACCGGGATGTACTGTTCTCATCGGAATCCTTATGTTCCATCAGATTTTCCAACAAGACCCTTGACACCTCATGGACACTTTCCTCGTCGGGCAAGTATCGGGGTGCAATGGGATTGACCCGATGGTAGATGGGCCCAAAGGACACAATCCGGAAGGGCAGCTTTTGGTCCTTCCATAACGGAAAGGCCATTTCGGTGATCTCAAAATCCTTGTAATCATGGATGACCCCTGAGAAGCCCTCCTTCTTAAAGTGCCCCAAAAACCCATAGATGACACTTTCGGTCTTCCCGCTCCCGGCGGAGGCCATCACGGACACCCCTCTTCGGATGTTCCCCAGGACTAGGTTCTTTCCCTTTATCTTCAACCTTACCTCAAAAACCTTGGATGGCTTTGTGGAATCCTTATGGTAATCCACCAAACCATAGAGAACGGCATGTACCAAAAACAAGGGAAGCCATAAGTTCAGGGATTGCTCCAAAAGTACATCCCATCCCCCTACCCAACCCATGGATAAAAGGAGTACAACAAGACCCATAACAACATAGAAAAACCCATACTTGAGATACCGATTGGCCACAAATGAGATTCCGCCCCCGATCACCAAATAAACTATCCCTTCAATCCATCCAAAAGCTTCCATTTCCGTTTGGTTTAAATTCCGATCGATCCAGATTCCAAGGCCTGTCCAATACCTTTCTTGAGCTGCATCATGGCCTTATAGGCCAATTGGGCCTTGTTGACCGGAATGACGGGCACTTTTACTCCTGCCTTGAACAAGAGCTGTCTGGCCGCCTGCTGTTCATTGGTGGGCAATCCCAACAGGGCCGAAAAGAAGCGTTTGGGATCCTTGTCGAGCAGGTTTCGGGCATGATAGGTCTCGACATAGTTCCGTCGGTACCCGAATTGGGCATCAAAGGTCTTCTCCGCCGCCCGATAGAATAGGTCCCGGTCAAAGCCCTGCTTTACGGTCTGGCCATGGAGGGTGGTCTCTGAGGTGCGGAACTTGGACCCTGGGGAAAGGCTATGGGAATTGGTCACGTCCATCCGGCTCACGATGATATGGATATGGCTCTGGTGTCCTTCCTTGGCCATGCCCGGAACGATCCGCTTTCCTTGCTGTTTATGGGGTGCCTCCGCCTCCAAAGCCTGGATCTTTTCCTGAACCTTGGCGAGGTCCCCGTGTTCCCTGCCCTCCTTGATGGCCCTGGCCTGGTGCTGCAGTTCCAGGATCTTACTGGCAAAAGCTTGGTTTTCCTTGACCTCACGGTCCTTTTCGGAATAGGTGCGTTCCCGCTCCAGCTTCGCAAAATACAGGATGTCCTTGACGGTGACTTCTTGGTCCCGGTAAAAGGAGGCCGCATAGTCCTTCATGACCTCCCGGGTATACTGTCGTAGTTTCTCGGGGTCATTTCCGATATGTTTGAGTTCTCGTTGGGAGGGACTGACCACTAGGGAATAGAACTTGGGTTCCCGTTGCTTGAGCTTGGCGGTATTGGCATCGATCTCGGCAATGACCCGCTCCGCATCAATGTGGTTTTCTTCCTGGTTAAAATACCCTTCTTGTTGCTCCGGTTCCTTTCCTTTGTTCTCCTTCCCGAGGTATCGGACAAAGTCCCGGGCACTCCCCCGAAAGTTATCCCCCAATTGCTGTCTTGTAATGGCGATGTACATGTTTATGGTTTTTTAAGTTTTGTGCGGTATTTCTCGATGGCCCCTGGATTGAGGTCCAACTTTAAATGGTCCTTTCCAAACCGGTTATGGAACACGCTCACATGGTCCAGGACATAGGCAAAATCCGCCTTGAGCTCTTCGAACTGTTCCTCCAAGCGGTCATAACGGATCTTGGGAACGGTGAGCTCGGCATCATAGGGTTCCATGTCCGTCGGCTTTTTGGTCTCGGTCAACTGCTGTTCGATAAAATCGAAATCATTGTCCCATTCCTCCCCATTGGATGCCAGTTCCTGTTCAAAGAGTGCCTGGATCATACTGACCGTGGGCAGGGTCTGTTCCTTTTCGATGCTGCGCATGATGGCGACCATGGCATTGAAACGGTGTTTGATCAGGTATTTGAGGCTGGCGATGGTCTCGTGCATCCGTTCGTTCGGTGAGATCCCGTTGTGTTCAAAAAACTCCACCATGGCCAGTAGGGTCAAGGATTGGGAATGTCCCTGTCTCCTGCAAAACTTTCGATACTTCTTGGCAATCGAAATCTTAATACTTAGGCAGGTAAACTGCTCTTTTTCGTAACCTATATCCATTTTTCCATTAAAAATTCCTTGGTTTTACTGGGCCCAGCGCATTTTCCATTAAAAACCACCGGGACCCCAATTATCAATTTTCCCAAACACCCCATAAACAGGGACCTTGCGGAGCACTGATGATCCGTAGGACGCGCCAGCGTGCTACCCTCTTGCTTCTCCCTTAGATTCGCAATAGTCATTTACATAGAGTTTTCCTGTAGATAATTGCCCGTTAAATGAGCTATTGTCTTTCTTTCGGGAAAAGCCTCCGTAATTGTAAATGGCAACCGACCGGTAGAGGGGAATTAGACGCTAAGAAAGTCCAGGACTTAAGCTTTTAAAATCCTTTACCGGTCATCTCTGAACCGTGTCAAATGGAAATACAGGCTTTTAGGCCTATTACCGGGTTTCGATGGCAGTTCAGATCATAGATTGTATTTACGTTCATATTTTATAAAATCTAACCTTTAATCCTAAAGGTCTTTTTTGCTGCTCTTATAGAAGGTGGGGCATTATAACCCCTATATTATTCCTTCAATGATTATCAGTGGCAACCAAACCGATAAAGGTGAATTAATTGCTTCTCAAAGTTTCGGACTTATAAGGTTGGATTAAATCCTTTATCGGTTGTTTCTGAATTGGCATCAAATGGAAATTCAGGTTTATGGACCTATTATCAGGGATTAGATGATACCTCAGATAACTTGGTTGTGCTTGATCTTTTGTCTCATCATTTAAACTGTTCATTATGAAAAAATTAGACTTTCTGTATTTTATCGGTATCGATGTATCCAAACAGACCTTTGATGTTGCCATCGTAAATGGTTCCACCACCAAATCATTCGTGTTTGACAATACCAATAAAGGTGTCAAAGCTTTTTTAAGGTTGCTAAAAAACCAGCGTATGGATTTAAATGACACTCTGATCTGTATGGAACATACTGGGATATATGGGAGGTTGCTCATCACAAAATTGCTCGAAGCAGAAGCCAATCTATGCGTTGAAATGTCCTTGAGGATCAACCGTAGTCTAGGAATCCAACGTGGAAAGAACGATAAAATTGATGCCATCCGTATAGCACAATATGCGGTAAAGAACTGTAATGAAATTGAACTGTACAGACCCGTTCCCCAAATCCTTGAAAGAATGAAGATCCTCATCAAGGCAAGGGAGCAATTGGTCCACTTTAAGGCGGATTTGAACAAATACCCCAATGAAGCAAAACTATTCGCTCCTGAAATGGCTAAACTTGCCCAAAGGCAAGTTAGAAAATCAAACAAGTGTTTCGATGATGAGATTAAACGTATCGAAGGGGAACTACAGGCACTTATCCTTTCTGACGAAAAGCTCAACACTACTGTGGGACTGGTAACCTCCGTTACTGGAATTGGGATCATGACAGCTCTATATTTTATTATTTTCACCAATTTCTTTACACGGTACCAAAACCCCAAACAACTGGCTTGTTATTGTGGTGTGGTTCCCTTCGAGCATACTTCTGGTTCTTCCGTGCAGAAGAGGTCCAGGGTTCACCATATGGCCAACAAGACCATGAAAAAACATCTGCATATGTGTGCTCTCTCCGCAATCCGGCATGATCCGGAACTCAAAATCTATTATGAACGAAAGGCCGATGAAGGAAAAAACAAGATGCTCATTCTCAACAACGTTAGGAACAAACTTGTTTTGAGGGTCTGTGCCGTGGTCAAAAGGCAAAAACCTTATCAAAAAAGAGTTGCTTAATGGTCCTGTTTTTTCTTTTTTAAACTTTTTCATTTTTTACTTGGTCTTATCATGGAAATCGATTTGTCCCGCAGGGACAAAATCGTATCGCACAATCCGGTCCAAGGACCGGTTGCCGCGTCGTGAAAAAATCTTTGTATAGGTACGGTTTGGGAAAGTCAGATCATAGGGTTGCCGTACCAAGGGCCGTGCCCTTCCTTAAATATAACTACTACCAACGGCATTGGAAAACGCAGAACCGTACCGATTGGGACCAATTGGGCCCGTATTTTAAGAATTGCCCATATCGGTAAAATCAAAACGTCGAATGCTTGGAAAATGACCAAAAAAAAGACCCTCAATTGAGGGTCATTCTGTTCGGATCCCAAACACCTTAGGATTTCGAGTGTTCCTTGGTATATTCAAAACGGAACACCCAAAGGTTGATCACCAGATAAAAGGATTTCTCCGCAGAGATGTGGTCATCCCTTTGGATTCCCTGATGTTTTCGTGCCGGAATTTCCAATGATTTTCTGATACGTGTTTCCATGGTTTTTGTTTTTTTTCTGTTTTCATTTGATTTCAATTATATAATCACCCTTCAAATAGGAGTGTTATAAGATCCCATTGTCCGCAAAACTGTAGTACCGTCCATCAGGAGCGAGGATGATATGGTCCAAGACCTTGACATCAAAAAGCTGTGCGGCCTCTTTGATCTTTTGCGTCAATTGTTTGTCCTGATAACTGGCCTTGAGTTGTCCCGAGGGATGGTTATGGGCGAGGATGATCCCTACCGAAAGGGTCTTCACGACCACGGCAAAGAGCAGTCGCATATCCACCAAGGTGGTGCATATGCCCCCAACGGAGAGCGGATAGATGCCCTTGACCTTGTTGGATCGGTTGAGCAGGATGATCTTAAAGGACTCCTGTGCCCCAATGGTGTGGGCATCCCAATTATTGAAGAGCAGCTCGGCCACTTTCTTGGAATCGGTAAGGGAGAGCGATTTCAGGGTACTGAGTTTTTCCCTATAACTGATTTGTATTTCGTTGACACGGTGTTCCATTTCATTTGTTTTAAGGATGAAAAAGAAAAGGATGCCCCAAGCAATTTTGGGCATCCCTATCCATTTTACTCGGTGGTATTGTTCTCACCACCACCCAAAAGCAGGATCTCACTGGCCACCACTTCGGTCACATACCGTTTGTTGCCCTCTTTGTCCTCATAGGAACAGGAGGTCAATTTCCCTTCGATGGCAACTTCCTTTCCCTTGGTCACGAAGCCTTCGGTGATGTCGGCGAGTTTTCCCCAACCGATGACCGTATGCCATTCGGTGTTGGTGATGCGTTCCCCTTCGGAGTTCTTGTAATGTTCATTGGTGGCCATGGTGAACCGTGCCACACGCTTCCCTTTGTCAAGGTCTGTAATGGTGGGGTCTTGCCCCACGTTTCCGATAAGTTGCACTTTGTTTCTCAATGTACTCATGATAAAAAGTTTTAAAGGCCTGCTATCTTCCAGTATGGATAAATCAGCAAACAGGGTTAAAAATTTCCCCTCTATTTTTTTGGTCATTGTTTCCCAAATTTTAAGGGGCGTTTGTTTGCTTCTTACGTGCGTAGCACCATAAAAGAAGGGGGTTCTGTCAAGGCTTTTGGGCAGAAATCGGGAGGCTCCGTGACGTAGCAAAACCTTAAGCCATGCCCTCGGCAGGCAAGGTTTTCAAGGAAGTGGAAACCCTATTTATGGACAAAACCTGTCTTGGCCTTGACAGGTTCAATGAGGGCCTTAGGAATTCCATCCGACCCATTGACCAGGGAGCGTACGGGAAGTTAAGCGACTGTAGGCGATGGTGTCCTGATGGGAAGTCCTTGGGTCCTGCCCTGTTTTTCGACGACCCGAAAAACAACCAGAGCTTCTTTTATTATGGACCCCTTAAAATTTGATGGGCGGACGGACGGATTTGCAGCCTTGCACGGCAAAACCCTAAGAAGGGTTTGCAAAGGAAGGACGCACCAAAAATCCGTTTGGACGACTTCCGTATTGGTAAATTGAAATTCCTTGATAGTATCTATGACCCAGACTGTTCAAAAAAGTGATTCCCACTCCATTGGTCTGTTTGAGGAATTTCCTCAATTGGAATAATTAAGGTCAAAACGTCCATCGGTGATTTTGATCAGTTCCCCATTGTTTCCCTGGACAGTAAATTCAAAAGTGCCTGAGATGATATGTTCCTGGTCATCAAATCGGGTAATAGTTAGCCTACCTGGAGAAAGATCGGTGGTTTGCGAATCCAAGACTATACCGCCGTCCAATAGATACAACCCATAAAGATTCCCGGAAACCTCCGATTTCAACTGATAAGTGGTTTCTGAAAAGCCCTCGATATCCAAGGCTCCTATTGAGATGGATTTTGAAGGCTCATCATTTCTGCGCGATGCCCTGATAACAGATGTATACCCCCTTCCGAGATCTGATAAAATGCCGTGGGTCGCCCACCACCAAATTTATCAGGGAAGAACGGTCTGCCATCGATAAGACAGCCAAAAGTCTGTTCGCCTGTTTGGGTGGCTGGAGGCAGGGCATCCATTGGATTCCCAAGTGTGTCGTCATCATTGTTACAGGAAAATCCAAGTATCAGCAGCCACAGAAGTAGGTAGTTCATTAGTTTCACAAAAAGACCGTTTAGCCCACCTAATCTAGTACTATTCCCACCTCTATATCGGATTTTCAGTGTTATTAAAACATGGCTGGATATTTAATTTTTCAGATTTGCTTTTTGGGTTCAATTGGATGGGACGGATAATGGAACCCACTATAAAAACGGATAAATTGAACCGCCTTGATTTTAACCGTAATTAAATATTTATCAGTTACGTATTAGTGATTTTACCATGCGCCCTTTTCAGTTTCAAGTGGTATACCACCATCGTTATTTGCAGACCAAATCTTAGCAGGTGAAAGTCCAAATCCATTCGAAGAGGCACAATTCTTGGATATCGATGTACACAAGTGGAATTGGAAGTAGCTACCTGTCAATACTTTGATTCCGCACAAAATAGTCCCGGGGACCAAATCATTGGGTGACGATGCATATTTTTGCCGGATTTAAAGGTTTTGGGAAATCAACCCTACATCTATATCAATCCTAAATAAACCATTTCTATTTTTAGGGATGTTTTAAATCAGTGATTCCAAAATGTAAATTTAAGTGCATTTTAAACTATTTTAGCCCAAAAGCAGCATGTGAGGATTATTTGGTTGCCAAATTAAAATTACAGTTCACAAAGGGAATTGTCCCGTGTAAATTTGGAATATTCACTCCAATTGCAAACGAGACTCTTCATCATTCGGGAGCATGAGAATTTGATTGATGATTTGGATTCCGTTGTACTGATAGTCAACTTAAAAACAGGAAAGGTCCAGGTGGATGAAAAAACACCTGAGCCTTTGTTCACTTTACTTTCCAAAAATTTAAATCTTATTTCGGTCCCTTTGATTGGGATCAAAAAATTGGATTAATCCAAAATTTTTCCATTCACGTCCAAAGAGAGTTCCTTCCTTTCCTCCCCTTTATCCAATCGGACCTTATATCCGGTAAATTCTTTATCGTTGACGAACCTTACCCCTTTTAACTCGAAGCCTGGGTATTTCGACAATAGTGACTGTTCCACTCCTTCGGGTAATGGGTCCTCGTAGGGAATGGTATTATAAAATCTTCGCTCTGCAATGGCTTTATCACTTCTATCAATAAATTCATTGGGCAAACCTGTTCTTTTAATCAGTTCAAAAGCGTCGTATAGTTCCCCGACAGCCGTGTAAGATTCAAAGGACAACCTATTGTCCTCAATAGAAATTACTTGGAATAACTGGGTGTTCTCAGCTGCCCTATCCCTTTCTGCATCATACCCTTCCCATGCATTCTTTCGCAAGCCGTACATTTTTCCGCCACTGACGGAAACCACATAGACGGTCCCAGTTTTGTCTCGCAGATTAACGCCGTCCAACACATTTTCATCGGGAGAGACCCTTCCACGGGCATAACTATGGTCATGGCCCTGTAATACGAGATCTACCCCATATGTATCAAAAATGGGTTTCATCACTTCTCTCCACTCTTTATTGTCCCGCCCGTCGGAAGCCGAAAATAAAGGATGATGGAAAGTAACAATTATCCAGTCCTTATCTGTTTCCGAAAGTAATTTTTCTACCCACTTGGCTTGTTTCCCATGATCAACGTTGCTGTTCAATCCAATGATCCGCATATTTTGATAATCCATGTAATAGGCCGTTTCCTCCAAACCTTCCGGACCATTTTCGGGTAATGTAAATTGATGTTTCCACTGTACGGACAGGCTTCTTTCCGATGCTTCAGGACCCAAATTTTGATACTCATGGTTGCCGGGGATCGGAAATGCCCCAATGGAAGCATGGATCCACCCTCCGGCATCAAACCATTCCTGCCATTGTTGTTCATTGTGGGCGTTGTTCACCAAATCCCCTGCATGCACAATAAATTTAGCATCCGGGGCCTTTTTATAACTTTCCCTGATCAGTCGGGACCAAAGTTCCAATATGAAATTTTGCGTATCACCTACATATAAAAACGAAAATTTATCCTTGCTTTCCTTTGGTGCGGTCTTGAATTGGATCCATTCGCTCCATCGTTTGCCATCCCCTACTCGATAGGCATACGTAGTATCACTCTTTAAATCCGTAAACCACACCGAATGATGGTTTGACAGCACTTCCGCCCCATCAATCCCCAAGGCATCGAACCTTGTCGTTATTGCCTTTATGGTTTTTGCGTTGCGCCAAAATTTAGGAGCTGCGGTGGCAATGGCAATCTCAGCATAGGCCGTATCAATTTCGGAAGTTGTCCTCCAAGTGACACTGGCAGATGTGGCTGGATCCTCTCCATAGGAAAGGACGATCCTATCGGGATGGTCTGTTGGTTTTCGCCATTCCAGATCAAATTCTGGCGCTTTATAGGTACGGGGCAATTGTTGTCCAAGGGCAATATTGATTGCCATGGAACCAAAGAACAAGACAGGTATTTTAAATTTCATTTTCATCTGGAGTATTTACATTTTTTATGGTAATGGGCAACTGCTTAAACAAGGTGCAGCCATACAAACGGCTGCACCTCTGCTAACTAAACAAATAAACAAACTCAATTGAACTGACCATTTTCTTAAGGTTAAATATTGGTCAATCTTTTGCCCGATCGATTTTGGTTCGATACGGGGTCCCCGCACCCCACTTTCGATTGGGAACGCTATCGGTTTCCATGATCAGGTCCCCACCATCCATGATCTCTTGATGGGTCAACCAATTTCTATGCAATGGCTTCCCGTTCAAATGAACGGATTTGATGTAAAAATGATCTTTATGGTAATTGGATACTTGGATTTTAAGCGACTTATCAGCGGACCCGTGCAATTCCACTTTCTCAAAAATGGGTGCCGTCAAATAATATACGGGCTCACCAACATTCACGGCGGATAATCCCATGGCCCGAAGTACAAACCAAGACGATAGGGTACCCATATCATCATCCATGGTTTTTAAATACGCTCTTGGTCTATTGTTATAAATTCGACCTATATAGGGGTCCACTCCTTTGCTGTTATTATTGAAGTACATCTGGGCCACCGTGTCCAGCATAATATTGCGATACAGTTTTTGCGATTTCCAAGGCTCTTTGGTGGTATTATACAGCCCAGGCACTTGAAGGTCGGGCTGGTTGGCATGATTGTAATTGTTTTCTTCAAAAAACCGGTCCAATTGTTCCCTGAAAGTAGGCTCCCCACCTGCTAATTGCTGCAGCCCTTCAATATCAAAAGGAACAAACCACCGATACTGCCAGAGGGTTCCTTGGTACAATCCTCTGGCCCCCATACGGTCCACATCGGGCCATCCCATATCGGCAAAGTCCTTTTGCCAGTAGGTTTGATAGTCCATTGCTTTGTCCAAATAGCTATCGGCCAAAAGGGTATCCCCCAATTCCAGCATCAGCCTTGAAGAGGCCCATAGATCGTAGGAAGATTCCAAAGCTTTGTCCGGCGAACCAAAATCCAATCGCCCAATTTCACTGATCAAGGAGTCCTTTATTTTTTCAAGAGGTAGGCTGTGCCCTTTCTCCAGCGCATCCAAAAGCACGACTTGGGCATGTTCGGTCCGAACTGAATTGGAAGGTTCATGTTGTGTGGACCAATCGTTTTTACCATAAGGGTACAGGTTGGCTATGGATCGGGCAATGTCACCGTATTTTTGTGGGAACAGCAACGACAACAAAGGCATTTGTTCCCTGTAATTGTCCCAAATGGCCCAACCATGGTAGATGGAATCGTTGGATTTTTGAATGGTTCCATCAATCGCTTTGTAACTGCCATCAGGTTCTGAGACCAAATAGGGAGCTTGAAGAGCACGGTACAACAAAGAATAAAAAAGTGCAACCCTATCTACTTCTCCTTTTACCATTACATGTCCCAAATGGGAGTTCCATGTCGATGTATTTTTTTCAATGGTTTCGGACAAGCTACCACCATTTAGGACCCTTGCCTTCGCAAACGCTACATTCACGGAAGAAAAGCCAATTCGCAATCCCATGGTCGGCTCGTCCGTTCCATATATTAGATAATTGTCCTTTCCGGATTTGGAAATGGAAGCAACATGGTCGAACTCCATATAAAAATAGAGTCGGTACTTGCCGTTATCACAAACGGTCTTGGTATCCACCCAGCCTTTGATGGTATTGGCCAACAGGGTATGTTCTGCTTCTACGAACCGATTCAAAAAGGCATGGGCCAAGTCGACTTTCAACATTTTTTCCGATACTGGAAAATGGTATCGATGCACACCGTAGTTTTGGTCTGTCGCCATTTCTGCCATGATTCCATTTTCAAAGGCAACTTTGTAATAGCCTGGCTTGGCAGATTCCTGTTTCTTCAACAATTTTTCATCCACTCCTTTTTTTCCAGAAGGTGTCACCAGAATGTTACCTCCACCACCTCGGCATCCAACGCCTTCAATATGGGTATGCACAAACCCTAAAAATTCCTTTGCATAGTGATCATATCCCGTATGCGTTCCAGGGTGGGTCACCGGTCCAATGGAAATCTGGTTAAAGGGAGTAGCTGCCGATGGGGACATCTGTCCATGGTCTCCGGAGGTGCCCAAAAACACATTCACTTGTTCACTTGGGGATTTCATCATCCCTGCGTCATTTTCGGTTTCCTTTTGATTACATCCGAACAGCAGGAACATCAACGGGATAAGAGCAGCATGTTTTCTCATGTCCTTAAGGATCTAGTGGTTGGTTTGGGTTTTGATGGAATGAAACCCTATTTCCTGTAAATTCAAGGGTGGTTGGGGATAACCTGGCATGGAAATCCACGGGTTGATAGCCCAGTTCGTCCTGACAACGCTTTTTAAAAGTTTCACCACCTGTATACGCACTGTGCGAAGGGTTGGTCACCACCAAGCTTTTTTGATCCAAGGGAATCCCATATTCCACCATCAATCGGGTGGCATTGCGCATATTGGTCGTAGTGTGCCTCGCATAGGGCTCAATAATGATGCTTTCTTCGGGAGCGCCATATTCTTCAATAAGCTCCCGTTTCATTTCCACGGCCTCACAATAAGGAGTCATATACGGGTGGACATGACCTCCGGAGACAATGATAAAAGGGGCTTTTTTGCTTCGGTATTCCTTCATTGCCAACTGTAGGTTGATCTTCCCGGCAATGGAAAGCCTGTCGCGATAATTTTCAGGACCTCCCCCCAACACGACAATCGAGGCATAGGGATAGGCCTTAAAATCAGTGTTTTTAATGGTCTGAATGGCTTTGGCATTCTCCTTTTGGTCCAATGGGTCATAGCGAACGGCTTCAACCTTATGGTTTGCGTACAATAGGTTTAAGGCAAAGTTCAGACTAGGTTGAAAGAACAGCTGCGTTTCTTGGGCATCTTCAATGGCCTCGGCCCTTAGCATGGAAATGGCGTATAGGTATCTTTTTGATTTCACATCAAAGGATACCGAATCTATGTTTTTATAAAATGGCATTTTACCGGCTCCGTACACTTCCAAAACGGTATCCAAGCCTTTGGCGCACTGTTCCCATATTTTGTAGAGGTATTCATCATCTGGGGCCTTTTCAAAATTGGCATACTGCCTTGAAGCTCTTAGTTTGTTTAGAAGTTCTTTGAATTTGGCATTGCCCTTGGACAATTCCACCAACCGTTTTCCAACCGTTTGGATATCATTTTCCGACCATAAAAAGGGTGCTATGGTCTCTTGTCCATTTTTTGGGATGGATTCCGATGGCGTTGTGATTTTATCCCAGTATGTTTTCAATAGTTCATCCGCCATTAGGAGCCTCTTGACTTCCGTATCGTTTTCCACTACTGAAAACAGATAGAAATTTTTCTCCTGCAATCTTACTTTGGTCATATTGGGATGATCTTGATCTTTGGTTTGGCCCCATGAATTTAAGGCGCAAGCCATCACCAATGAAAAAAGGAGTAATTTTTTCATGCATTTTCGATTTAAAAAGGGTGGCTTCTTTTTAGTGAGGCCACCCCTTTGATTGAATTTATTTAGTATCCGTTGTTCTGTGTGACCAGACCCTCGTCAACACTGTCAATATATTCTTGTGGAATTGGCCAGTACTCATTTTTGCCTTCGGTAAATACGGCATTGGTCAAGTGGGACCTTCTGGTCCTTTCCACCTCCAAATAATCATCGATCACTTCTTTGGCGATGCCCCAGCGAACCAAGTTGAAGAAACGGTGCCCTTCCATGGCAAGTTCCAAACGGGACTCCATACGGACCTTGTCCATGGCATCGGCGGGGTCGGTCCAAACGGTATCATAGGTTCCGATATTGTAGTTGGCGGCATCCCCGGAACCATCCAAGGTTTGGACGTATTGGGTATTGGCGGCACGCTCGCGGATTTGGTTCACCAGACTTCTCGCTTCTTCCAAATTGCCCAGTTCCACAGCGGCCTCTGCCCTCCACAACAATACTTCGGCATAACGGATGATGTAATAGTTCAAGGCATCCACATAGGGCCAAATAATGGTATGGTACGGTGAATTTGCCGAAAGGATCCTTTTTTTGGGACCATAGGGCCCATAAGTCGCCAAATCCCTGGCCCAACTGGCATCGTACAAAATATCCAGGTCTTTGTAGGGGATACCGGGTCGACCGATGGTAATGTCCAAACGGGGATCTACAAAATCGGTCTCGGATACGTCAACATTGTCATTGACCGGCAACCCAGATGCGTCTGTTTTAAAGGCATTTACCAAGTTTTGGGTCGGGCGGTGAAACCCATATTGGGAATAAAAAGGACCTCCCGGAGCTGTCAAACGGTCACCAATACTGCCGTTGTAATTACTACTTTGGCCATCGTTCACAGAATATTGCACTGCAAAGATCACCTCGGTCCCGTTATCGTTTTCTGGTAGGAAAACCGATTGAAAATCATCCATCAATCCATAGTTTCCGCCCATGACAATCGTGGTCGCATCAAAAGCGGCCTGCCATTTTTCTTGGAACAGGTAGGTTTTCGCCAAGTAGGCCATAGCGGCTAGGTTTGTAGGTCTGCCCACTTCCTCTTGGGTGCTTGGCAAGGCATCGTAAGCGGCTTGGAAATCTGCCTCTATTTTGGCCCAAATTTCCGAGGAGGTAAATTCCGTGTTGGAGCGTGCATAGTCGTCCACCGTTTCTGCAGTTTCATCAACATAGGGAATTTGACCATAGATCTTTTTAAGCTCAAAATAATAGTGGCCCCTTAAAAATCGTAGTTCGGCCGTTCTCTGCGTTTTTAAATTTGCATCGAAATCCTCTGATGCGTTCAGCAGTTTCATGGCCTCATTGGTTCTTTTTACACCTTCATACAACGCCATCCATTTGCGTTCCACATCGTAGGTGGCAGGTGTAGTGTTATACAATTCCATTTGATGGATCTGGTTCTGGTCACCTGTTCCACCGCCCCCTTTGTAGCAATCATCGGAAACAACGTCCCCGAAGCTCCAGTTGGAGGCTGGGGAATTGTAGGCATTGCTGGCCCCATCTATCTGGCCGTTCAATACACTATAGGCGGAGATAATGGCTTTTTCCACATTTTCCGCTTTGGTCATTTCTGACGGGGAAACCTCTCCATAAGTGACTTCCTCAAGAAAGTCCTTGGAACAAGAACCCAATACGGTCAGTGCCAATATAGCACCTACCATTATATATTTTGATTTGAATTTCAATATAGTTTTCATGGCTTTTTTTAAAGTTTTAAGTTACATCCGATTACAAAAGTCCTGCTCGGAGGGTACAATCCCCTGTCAATCCCGATATCCAGGTTACGGTTGCTCCCCCCATAGTTCTGAAGTCCGACTTGTGGGTTCATTCCACTATAATCGGTAATGGTGAACAAGTTGCTCGCTTGGGCATAGATCCTCAGGCTCATTCCCCCCAAAAGCTCCGGATCGATGGTATATCCCATCTGAAGATTGGTCAATCGGACATAAGATCCATTCTCCACATAATAAGTCGAGGGACGGATATTGTTATTGGGATCGTCCAATGACAACCTTGGAATACTGCTATCCATATTGGATTCCGACCAAGCGTTCAACAACACATTTTCCTTGTTGTATGCTGCCTGGTTAAAGAAATGGTTCTTGTACTTGGTAAAGTTGTAGGTATCATTTCCAAAACTTCCGTTGAACAAAATCCCAAGGTCAAAATCCTTGTAGTTGAACTGAAGGTTCAGCCCCAACATGACATCGGGATGGGGCGAACCGATAAAGGTTCTGTCATCCGCATCCACATCGCCATCTCCGTCCACATCTTTGAACCTAATGTCCCCTGGTTGTGCATTGGGCTGGAGACCATAGCTGTCAACCTCTGCTTGGCTTTGGAACAATCCTTCCGCAACATAACCATAGAATGAGGCTATGGGCTCACCGACCGCACTTCTGGAGATTTCTTGATCAAAGTTGACACTGTGCAAGGAAGAACTTGGGATACCCAAATAATCAGAGGTGGTCAACTCCGTAAGTTCATTCTTGGCACCGGTCAAGTTCAATCCGATACTATAGCCCAAATCACCGACCGTCCCATTATAGTTGATGTCCAGTTCAAAACCACTGTTCTTCATTTTCCCATCATTTACCCACTGCCCGTCATTGGTACCTCCATAGGTCAATGGTACGGTATTGTACACCAAGATATCGTCCGTGTTTTTCACATAGTAATCAGCTGTAATGTTCAAACGGTCTTCCAAAAGCCCCAGATCGAGACCCACAGAAGTTTGGGTGGTTGTTTCCCATTTCAGATCGGGATTGGGGATACGGGATTGGGTAAGTCCAATATAAACTGATTCCTGTGCTCCGTCGATAGCATAGTTGGAGTTGGCATTGTTGTTACGATAACTATCCACTGTGGCATAGTTGGAAATCTCCTGGTTTCCGGTCTGTCCCCAGCTTCCTCGAAGCATCAGGGAAGAGACAATACCATTGGGGTTGAAGAAATCTTCACGATCCAACCTCCAACCCACAGAGAAGGCTGGGAAGGTCCCCCATCGATTGTCCTCACTGAACCTGGAACTACCGTCGCGTCTCACCGTTGCGGTGAACAGGTATTTTTCATCAAAGTTGTAGTTGACCCTTCCAAAATAGGAATTCAAGGACCAACCATTGGCGCTACCCGAGTTCAACATATTTTCCGTACCAAAGCTCAAGTATCTAAAGTTTAGATCCTCATATAAGAATTCACTCACGGATGCGCTAAAACCTTCGTAATTGTACTCAATGGCTTCCTGACCGATCAAGGCATCCACATGATGTTTTCCAAATTGCTTTTTATAGTTCAGGGTATTGGTGAAGGAGAACTGATAATTAAAGCTATTGGAGGTGGACAATGAATTGGTATTGTTGGTGGACAATATTTCATCATAGGTGGGCGAAAAACTTCGAATGCTATAGTTTTGGTAATCCAGACCAAAAGAAGTTTTAAACGTAAAATCATTTACATATAGGTTGGCATAGACATTCCCCAAGGCCTGGACCCTTTTTTGTTTGTTGTCCTTGTTCCTGTACAACTGCCCCATGGGGTTGTTGCTATCATTGATGGGGTTGCCCGCATATGCCCCATTGATGTCCTTTACCGGAACGATGGAAGGAAACTGCATGGCCGTTAGAATAACACTTCCCAAAGCGGCATTGGTCCCAACGGACACTTGCTCTTTGTAATTGGCCGTGAAATTTTCTCCAATGGTAAGGAAATCACCAATATTGTAAGAGGAGTTGAATCTTGCCGAATATCGTTCAAAACCCGTGTATTTGATCAAGCCTTCTTGATTGAAATACCCTAACGAGAATATGCTCTGGCTCTTTGCATCGCCTTTGGCCAAGGATACGTTGTAGGATTGGATCATGGCGGTCTGCATGATTTCCTTTACCCAATCCACATCATCACTTGGGATGGTCTGATCAGCGTCCAACCATTGTGGGACCACCGCTTGGTTGGGGTCATTCCCATAAATATCATGCGAAGGTGTTCCTCCATCATTGATGGTAGCTTCCCACAACAAATCTCCATATTGTTGTGCATTGAGCATTCTTGGCAAGTTGTAGGAGGATTGAAGACCCGCATAGCCGTCAAAGGAGACCACATATTCCCCACGGGTATCGGACCCTTTTTTTGTGGTGATGATCACCACACCATTGGCCGCCCTGGACCCATAAATGGAAGCAGAGGCCGCGTCTTTCAGTACTTGGATGGTCTCGATATCCGAAGGGTTGATACCATTGAGCCCATTGGAAGCCGGGATACCATCTACAATTACCAATGGATCGTTACTGTTGATGGTACTAAAGCCCCTGACCCTGATCGAGGTCCCACCTCCAGGAGAGTTATCACTCATAATTTGCACGCCGGGCAGGCGTCCATCCAACATTTCCACTACGTTGGCCTTTGGCTGGGTTACGATCTCTTCCGGGGAAACCGATGCAATGGCACCGGTAATGTTCCTTCTGGCCTCGGTACCGTATCCCACTACCACAATCTCGTCCAGTTGGGACGCACTTTCAAGCAAAGTGACCGTAACTTGGCTCAATTCATCAATATTGACATTTTGTCTTTGATAACCGATATACGTAACGGACAACAACTTAAAGTTCGAAGGGATGTCCAAACTAAAGTTTCCATCAAAATCGGATACGGTACCGTAATCGGTCCCATCAACAAAAACGTTTGCACCGGGAATCGGGGCGCCGGACTCATCGATGACTTTTCCGGAAATGGTACGTTGTTCTTGGACAAATTTTACCAGGATCCCCTGTTCGGTCACTTTAAAATCCACATTGGCCTTATTTTTAAGGTCTTCCAATACAGCTTCCAAATTCACTTTGTTGGCATCGATACTGATACGTTGTTGCAGGTATTGGGCATCTGCGGCATAAATAAATTTTTTGCCCGTTTGCTTTTCGATAAGGTCGAATACCTTTTCCAGAGCAACACTTTTTAGGTTAAGATTGATGGTCTCAAAATTTTGGGTGTTTACCGCTATGTTCACCGATTTCGGAACAACAGTCGCCCTCCCCAACAATGGCAGGCACAACAGCAGTACTAAGAGGTTTGATTTTTTCATTTTAAAAAGAGTAGTTTAAATATTGGTTCTCAATAATTTTTTAGTTTTTAATTCAGGGTTGCAGTCTCGTTTTTGTCATATAATGATTTTGTGAGGTGGGGGTTAATATTGTTTGTTCTTGACAACCATGTTTCTAATGGTTTTGAGGGCTATGGCCATATGGCTTTCTACAGTTTTTACGGAAACCCCTAGGATCTCTGAGATTTCCTTGTACTTGAGTTCATCCAAACGGCTCATCTCGAAGATCTGGCGGGACTTTTTTGGAATATGGTCTAAGATTCCTTCAATCTTCCTGACATATAGTTCCCTTTGCTCTTGATCAATAATTTCTTGTTCAATGCATGGACTGGTGGCATGCTCGTCCTCCAACCCCTGATCCAACGATTGTTTCATCTTTTGGTACAATACTGGTTCCATGAGTTTGTTTTTCACAACCACATAGAGATAGGGTTTGGGTTTTTTGATTTCTTGGAGGCGTTCATGGGAATTCCAGAGTTGGATAAATACATCGGACACTTTTTCCTCAACCACATTTATATCGCTTTCATAAGCGAGACCGAACCGGCATAGAATTTCATAATACCGGCTGAAAATGATATCCAGTGCCCCTTTGTTCCTTTCTTTGATCAGCTGGAACAGTTCCAAATCCGTTTTTTGATTTAAATCCTTGAATGCGTAAGACTTACTTTTCATCACTTGGGGCTATGGAAAATTTTTTTGGTCCTATTTTTATAATCTTCACATCAGCTATAAATTCCAATGTTTGGATGAACTGATCCAAGTCTTGATCCTCGAATGCGGCACTGACTCTTTTGTTGGCGACCACACTGTCGGAAACCATAAACTCGGCACCATAAAACTCATTGATGGCAAGTAATGCCTCTTCCAGGGTGAGGTCATGCAACAAAAGGATATTGTCTTTCCATGCTGTGGTTTTGGAAACATCAAAATTGCGCTTTACGACTTCACCGGTCTCTGCATTCCATGAAAGTTCCTCCTTTGGCCTTAATTGGATCTTATCACCGGAATCTTCCAAGCTTACTTGCACCTTGCCACTTTCCAGGGAGACGGTTTTTGCCTTTCCCTTCGTGTTCACATTGAACTTGGTCCCCAACACCTGTACTTCGAATCCATTTGCTTTTACCGTAAATGGTCGCCCGGCATCCTTCATGATATCGAAATAGACTTCACCCTGCATCCAAACATCGCGTTTGGCCTCGGTAAAAACTTCTGGATACTTGAGTTCGGAATTCGCGTTCACCGTGATTTGTGAGCCATCCGGAAGAGTGACTTGTTTCCTTTCACCTTTTAGGGCAATAATATGGTTGGTGTACTTCGGTTCGTTATCCTGAATGGACCAATGCACAACAAACCCGACCAAAATGGCAGCTGCGACCGCAACCAGTGTTTTCATTTTGGAATTGGGGAAAATGCGTTTGGAGTTTGGTTCTTGTGAAATTTCTTCCCGTACCCGTTTTGCAAAGTGCTCTTTTCGCAGCGGAAGGGAAGGTTTTGGGTAACAGTCCCATACCAGTTTGTAGTCTTGAAACCGTTCGCGCAAACTATCGTCCAGCAGTAGGTTCACCTCAAACATGGATTGCTCTTGGTCCGTACCCAATTCCCCCGAAAGCTTTCGAGCGCACTTGATATCCTCCTTGGATATGTCCATACTTTGTCTTTTACCTATAGGAGGGTGA
Organism: Flagellimonas hadalis; assembly: GCF_007785775.2. Lineage (GTDB taxonomy): Bacteria > Bacteroidota > Bacteroidia > Flavobacteriales > Flavobacteriaceae > Flagellimonas > Flagellimonas hadalis. The sequence goes on along the minus strand of NZ_VNIK02000001.1, from coordinate 282 downwards.
AAAGGTAGAATTACCCCTAGATCAGTATGTCATCAAAAAGGCAAGTGTGGATTAACTAAAGGTTAATATCAAAGGAATCGCAGGTATCCATGGGGTATTGGAAGGGACGGATTATGGGAACCACTAAAAACGGCAAATATGAACCACCCAACATTTTGTTATAGCAGGTTGTACGTCAATACTTTATTAGTTGTTTTGCTGTGCTCACTCTTTTCCAGCGAAGGTGGTATACAATGCCCGTTTTTTGCACTATGGAAGAACTCTACAAAATAGCCGATGACC